>NZ_CP013987.1:475000-1675000 GCF_001518815.1 Pseudomonas oryzihabitans | reverse complement strand
TCACCTGCTTCGTGGAAGCGTTTCACCTTGTCGGCGACCTGCTCGATACGCTCCACCGTACCCACCGAGGTACCGCCGAATTTCTGTACGATCAATGCCATTGCTTGCTGCCCGTCCGCAGAAAAATCTGATTCATGTTGTTGAGGGAGGAAGCGGGCCGCCCTCCCCGGCGACCCGTAGCGCTCTTAGAGACTTTCCTCGGCGTACTGACCGGCACAGGCCAGGGCCGCATCCAGCTGGCTGGCATCGGTGCCGCCGCCCTGGGCCATGTCCGGACGACCACCACCCTTGCCCCCGACCACGGCCGCGGCGCGCTTCATCAGCTCGCCGGCCTTGAGCTTGGCGGTCAAGTCAGCGGTGACGCCGGCGACCAGCACCACCTTGCCGTCGGCTTCGCCGCCCAGCAGGATCATGCCGCTGCCCAGCTTGTTCTTGAGCTGATCGACCAGCGCCAGCAGCGCCTTGCCGTCGAGGCCATCCAGGCGTGCGGTCAGGACCTTGGCGCCCTTGACCGCCACCGCCTGGTCTACCAGGTCGCCGGCCGAAGCACTGGCGGCCTTGGCCTTGAGCTGCTCGATTTCCTTCTCCAGCTGGCGATTGCGTTCGACCAGCGCGGCCAGCTTGTCCAGCACGTTGTCGCGGCTGCCCTTGAGCAGGCTGGCGGCTTCGCGCAGCTGTTCCTCGGCGCCGTTGAGATAGGCCAGGGCCGCGGTACCGGTGATGGCTTCCACGCGGCGCACGCCGGAGGCCACGCCGCCTTCGCTGACCAGCTTGAGCAGGCCGATGTCGCCGGTCTGGGCGACGTGGGTACCACCACACAGCTCGACGGAGAATTCACCGCCCATGCCGACCACGCGCACCACATCGCCATATTTTTCGCCGAACAGCGCCATGGCGCCGCGGGCCTTGGCCTCGTCGATGGCCATGACCTCGGTGGTCACAGCGCTGTTCTTGCGGATCTCTTCGTTGACGATGGTCTCGATGCGCTTGAGCTCCTCGGGCTTGATGGCCTCGAAGTGGCTGAAGTCGAATCTCAGGCGCTGGTCGTTGACCAGGGAGCCCTTCTGGTGGACGTGATCGCCCAGCACCTGGCGCAGTGCGGCGTGCAGCAGGTGGGTACCGGAGTGGTTCAGGGCGATGCCCTGGCGGCGGCTGGTGTCGACCTGGGCCATGAGCGCGGTGCCGACGTTGAGGCTACCCTTGGTCACCACGCCATGGTGCAGGAAGGCACCCTGGGTCTTGGTGGTGTCGCGTACGGCAAAGCCGACGCCGGCGCTTTCCAGGGTACCGGTATCACCGACCTGGCCACCGGATTCACCGTAGAACGGCGTCTGGTCGAGGATGACCACGCCCTCCTCGCCTTCGGCCAGGCTGTCGACCGGCTGACCGGCACGGTAGAGGGCGACGATGGTGCCCGAGGCGCTGGTGGTGTCATAGCCCAGGAAGCGGGTTTCGCCCTCGACCTTGACCAGGCTGTTGTAGTCCACGCCAAAGGCGCTGGCGGAACGAGCCCGCTCGCGCTGGGCCTCCATCTCGCGTTCGAAGCCGGCCTCGTCGAGGTTCAGGTTGCGCTCGCGGGCGATGTCGTTGGTCAGGTCCACGGGGAAGCCGTAGGTGTCATAGAGCTTGAACACCACGTCGCCGGGGATGGTGTCGCCTTGAAGCTGCGCCAGATCCTGCTCGAGGATCTTCAGGCCCTGCTCCAGGGTCTTGGCGAACTGTTCTTCCTCGGTGCGCAGCACGCGCTCGATGTGCGCCTGCTGCTGGACCAGTTCGGGATAGGCCTGCCCCATCTCGGCCACCAGGGCGACGACGATCTTGTGGAAGAAGGTGCCCTTGGCGCCCAGCTTGTTGCCGTGGCGGCAGGCGCGGCGAATGATGCGACGCAGCACGTAGCCGCGGCCTTCATTGGACGGCAGCACGCCGTCGGCAATGAGGAAGCTGCAGGAGCGGATGTGGTCAGCCACCACCTTGAGCGACGGGGCCTCGTCGTTGGCGCAGCCGATGGCCTCGGCCGAAGCCGCCAGCAGATTCTGGAACAGGTCGATCTCGTAGTTCGAATGCACGTGCTGCAGCACGGCGCTTACTCGCTCCAGGCCCATGCCGGTGTCGACGCTGGGCGCCGGTAGCGGATGCAGGACGCCGTCGGCGGTGCGATTGAACTGCATGAAGACGTTGTTCCAGATCTCGATGTAGCGATCACCGTCTTCTTCCGGCGAACCGGGCGGGCCGCCCCAGATCTCGGGGCCATGGTCGAAGAAGATCTCGGTGCAGGGACCGCAGGGACCGGTGTCGCCCATGGTCCAGAAGTTGTCCGACGCATAGGGAGCGCCCTTGTTGTCGCCGATGCGCACCATCTGCGCCGCGGGCACCCCGACTTCCTTGGTCCAGATGTCGTAGGCCTCGTCATCGGTGGCGTAGACGGTGACCCAGAGCTTTTCCCGAGGCAGACCCAGCCACTGCGGCGAGGTGAGGAATTCCCAGGCGAAGGTGATGGCGTCGCGCTTGAAGTAGTCGCCGAAGCTGAAGTTGCCCAGCATCTCGAAGAAGGTGTGGTGACGCGCCGTGTAGCCGACGTTCTCCAGGTCGTTGTGCTTGCCGCCCGCGCGCACGCACTTCTGGCTGGTGGCGGCGCGGGTGTAGCTGCGCTTTTCCATGCCGAGGAAGCAGTCCTTGAACTGGTTCATCCCGGCGTTGGTGAACAGCAGGGTCGGATCGTTCGCAGGGATCAGCGAACTGGAGGCGACCCGGGTGTGCCCCTTCTCTTCGAAGAAGCGGAGGAAGGCTTCACGGATTTCGGCGCTTTTCATATTCATTCCAGACAATGGGCTTTTCGACGCGCGTGACGGGCATCCGACTGGATCGCAGACGAGACGAACGGAGCGGGCGCCGCAGACGCGGCACGTGCGGAAAACGGACACGCATGCCTGGGAGTATATCGACGCCTGCGCCCCGGTGTCGCCCCGGTTGCGCAGGAAAAACGTCGTCGGAAGACTTAGCGGCGGCGGTAGGCGGCGAAAGCGGCGACGGCCGCCTCGATATCGGCGGCGCTGACGTCCAGATGGGTGACCAGCCGCAGGCGTGGAGCCGGACTGATGCGGATGCCGCGTGCGGCGAGGAAGGCCTGCAGGGCGGTTGCTTCGTTACCCATGGCGAGGTAGACCATGTTGGTCTGCACCGGCTCCACCTGGTAGCCGAGTTCGGCCAGGGCAGTGCCGAGCTGGGCGGCATGGGCGTGGTCTTCGGCCAGACGCTCGACCTGGTGATCGAGGGCATGCAGCCCCGCCGCAGCCAGCATGCCGGCCTGGCGCATACCGCCACCGACCACCTTGCGCCAGCGACGCGCCTTGGCGATCAGGGCAGCATCGCCGCAGAGCACCGAACCCACCGGCGCACCGAGGCCCTTGGACAGGCAGATCGACACCGAATCGAAATGCTGGCTGATCTCGCGCACCGGTACGCCCAGCTTGACCGCAGCGTTGTACAGCCGCGCGCCGTCCAGGTGCAGGGACAAACCGTGCTCCCGGGTAAAGGCGCGTGCCGCCGCCAGATAGGCCAGCGGCAGGACCTTGCCATGCATGGTGTTTTCCAGCGCCAGCAATCGCGTGCGGGCGAAGTGGAAGTCATCGGCCTTGATGTAGCTGCGCACCAGGTCGAGGTCCAGGCTGCCGTCGGCGGCCATCTCGATGGGCTGCGGCTGGATGGAGCCGAGCACCGCGGCGCCCCCGCCTTCGTACTTGTAGGTATGCGCCTGCTGGCCGACGAGGTATTCGTCGCCCCGCTCGCAGTGCGCCAGCAGGCCGAGCAGATTGCTCATGGTGCCGCTGGGCACGAAGAGTCCGGCCTCCAGGCCGAGATCGCCCGCCAGACGCTGCTCCAGCCGGGTGACAGTCGGGTCTTCGCCATAGACGTCATCGCCGAGTTCGGCGTCCAGCATCGCCTGGCGCATGGCCGGCGTGGGCTGGGTGACGGTATCGCTGCGCAGATCGATCATGCAGGCCGCTCCTTATGCCGGGACCACGATGAGCCCGGCCCGCAGGCCGACGGCGACCTTGGGGTTGGGGAAGATGATGCGCGCCTCGGCCTCGTCGACGATCCAGCGCTCGCTGCCATCCTCGGCCAGCAGCGAACCCTGGCGCAGCGGCGAGAAGTTGGCCACGTCGTCTGCCAGGTGCAGCTGGAAGCGCGGACTGGACTTGTACACCTGGCGCGCGACCCGGAATCTCAGCAGCGAGGAATCCGGCGGCGGCAGTTCGGCTTCACGGCCTTCGATCAGGGCTTCGAGCAGCAGCCGCAGGCGGCTCAGGTCGAGTTCGCTGTTCTCGCCGAAGGGACGGGCCTGGCCCAGCTCCAGGGTCAGGGCTTCGGCCTGGCATTCGGCGTAGGTGTAGGCGCTGAAGGTGATACCGGGTTTGTCATAGAGCAGCACGGCTTCGATGCCGGCGGCTTCCAGGCGCTGCAACTCGGCTTCCGAATGCTCGCGCCCGGCACTCCAGGGATAGAGGGCGAAGCGCGGCAGCGCCGAGGCGCGCAGCGCGGTGTGCAGGTCGTAGTGCAGTCGGGCCCGATCAGGCTTGCTGAAGAACTGCGCGGACAGGCGCTCGAGATCGTTGGCACGTTGGGCCTCGGAGCCTTCGGCCTGGGCATGGCGACCGTTGAACAAGCGATTCAGATCCTGCTCGACATAGCGGGTGCCGCGGCGCATAGCATCGGGATTGCCGAACATGAACAGCATTCGGCAGGCAGGACGCAGGGCTCCGCTGGCGATGCCGCCGAGCAACTCGTCGAGCAGCTCCATGGGCGCCGTCTCGTTGCCATGGATACCCGCCGAGAGCAGCAGGTCCAGGTGGTTGTCGCGCGCCACCGGCGGAGTGACTTCCAGCACGCCTTCGGTCAGCCAGTGGAGACGGGTGCCGTCGGCAGTCAGTTGAATCTTCTCGGTCGGCTCGCGGCCGGCCAGGGTCAGGTCCAGCAGGCGGCCAAGCGCCAACCGATAACGTTCAGATGCAGCCATGCTCTACTCCGCTGAGCGACGTGTCGGAGCTAGATACTCAATGATCGTGGCCGCAACCGCAATCGGCGTCATGCACATGATTCTCATCGCCTTCGTCGGCGAAGGTTTCCAGGGCGATGGACAGCCCCAGGGCATTGAGGGCCTGGGGCCGCAGCACCAGGACCGGGGTCTGTTCTTCGTCGTCCTGGGAGTCGGCGAAGATGTTGAGACCGCCGCTGCCGTCGGCTTCCAGCCAGAGGTCGCGGCCGGCCAGGCGGATGGCCAGGCGCTGGACTTGCAGCGTCTGCTGCTCGTCGGCGGTAGGTTCGAGGATCAGGTCGAGACGGTCGCTCATGGAAACTCCGGGCGTCAGGGCAATTGAAAGGGATAGACCGAGCCGAGGCCCAGCAACTGGGTCAGCTCGTCGAGGGCAGTGCGGACCTCGTCCAGCAGTTGAGGATCGGCGAGATCCGCGGGTGCCAGGCGGTCGCGGTAGTGGCGATCCACCCAGTCGAGTAGTTGGGTGTGCAGCGTCGGCGTGAAGCGCACCCCTGGATTCACTGCCGCCAGCTCGTCGGGCTTGAGGGCCACCCGCAACCGCAGACAGGCGGGTCCACCGCCGTTCTGCATGCTTTGCTTGAGATCGAACACCTTGACCTCGCCCAGGGGCCCCGCGCTATTGACCTGGGCCTGCAGGTAGTCCCACACCGCCGGATTCTGCCGGCATTCGTCGGGTACCACCAGCAGCGCGCCCTGCCCCGGCCGATCCAGCAACTGGCTGTTGAACAGGTAGGAACGCACGGCGTCGCCGACGCTGATCTCACTGCGGCGCACGCAGAGGCGCTGCAGCTGGCCGCCGCGCCTGGCGAGCTTGCCTTGCAGTTCGTCCAGCACGCGGTCGCTGTCGAGAAAGGCGTCTTCGTGATG
Organism: Pseudomonas oryzihabitans; assembly: GCF_001518815.1. Taxonomy (NCBI): domain Bacteria; kingdom Pseudomonadati; phylum Pseudomonadota; class Gammaproteobacteria; order Pseudomonadales; family Pseudomonadaceae; genus Pseudomonas; species Pseudomonas oryzihabitans. The sequence continues at coordinate 1,669,080 of NZ_CP013987.1, read as the reverse complement.
GAACAGCACCTGGGCGTTGCCCACCGAGATGACGTCGTTGTGGAAGACGCCCTGGTCCACCACCGCCGGATTCTGTTGGGCGAACACCACGCCCTCCTCGCTCAGCCCGTGCAGCCGGGCGATGGCCTGGGAGGCTTCCAGGGTCTGGCGAGCTGGATAGCGATGGGGCTCGGGATAGCGCGGATCGAAGGCGCTACGGCCAAAGACGAAGAACTCCACGCCCGGGGCGCCGTGGTCGTGGCTGAAGCGGGTGTGGTTGGCCGCGCCCTCGTCGCCGAACTGGGCCACCGAGGGCAGCGGCGCATGGTGCTGGAAATGCGCAGGATCGCGAAACATCGCCTGGAGGATGCGCGCCGTGGTGGTCGGTTCGAGGCTGCGGTGAAATTTGCAGGCCAGGTTGGCCGGGGTGAAATGCACCCGGCCATCATGGGTGTCGGCGCTGGGGCTGACGGTGGCGGCGTTGGCGGTCCACATGGCCGAGGCGGAGCTGGCGGACAGCAGCAGCGGCAAAGCTTCGCGCGCGGCGCTTTCCAGCACCTGGGCATCGCTGCCGGCGAAGCCTAGACGGCGCAGCGAGGCGATGTCGGGCCGCTCGTGGGGCGCGAGGACCCCCTGCTCGAAACCCAGCTCCATCAGCGCCTGCATCTTGGCCAGGCCCTGACGTGCCGCCTCGCGCGGATTCGAACACTGCTGCTTGCTGGCCTGGGAGGCCACGTTGCCATAGGACAGGCCCGCATAGTTGTGGGTCGGACCGACCAGGCCGTCGAAATTGACCTCCCGAGCAGCGAGAGCGAGGTGAATCATAGGTGTAATCCTGGGGGCAATTGGGCAGGCAGGCTCAGGGCGTCGCTCTCCAGCGAGGCGACCGGGAAGGCACAGTAATCCGCGGCGTAGTAGGCGCTGGGACGATGATTGCCGGAGGCGCCGACGCCGCCGAAGGGCGCCGCGCTGGCCGCCCCGGTAAGCGGACGATTCCAGTTGACGATGCCGGCGCGCACGCCCTGCCAGAACCGTTCGTAGGTGGCCGGATCGTCGGCCAGCAACCCGGCCGCGAGGCCGAAGCGGGTGGCGTTGGCCAGCGCCAGGGCATGGTCGAAGTCCGTATAGCGCTGGACCTGCAGCAGCGGACCGAAGACTTCCTCGTCGGGCAATTCAGGGATCCCCGAGACATCGAGGATGCCCGGGGTAAGCAGCGCGCGCGTCGCATCCGGCTGACGCATCTCCAGCAGCGCGCGGCCACCCTGCGCCAGGCGCTGGGCCTGAGTCCGCAGCAGGGTCTGGGCAGCGGCGAGGGAGATGACGGTGCCCATGAAAGGCGCCGGATCGGCGTCGAAGCGGCCGGTACTGAGACCCGCGCTGACGCTTGCCAGACGCGCCAGCAGCGCATCGCCCCAGTCACCCTGGGGCACGAGCAGGCGACGGGCACAGGTGCAGCGCTGCCCGGCGGAAAGGAAGGCCGACTGAACGATGGTCACCACGGCGGCGTCCAGATCGGCCACCGGCGCCACCACCAGCGGATTGTTGCCGCCCATCTCCAGGGCCAGCAGCCGCTGCGGACGGTCCGCATTGAGGCGGTGCAGGGCCGCGCCCGTGGCGCTGGAACCGGTGAAGAGGATACCGTCCAGACCGGGATGCGCGGCCAGGGCCTCACCCGTGGCACGCCCCCCTTGAATCAGGTTGAGCACGCCCGCTGGCAGCCGGGCGGCGATCCAGCAATCCAGGGTCAGGGCAGCGAAGCGCGGCGTCAGCTCGCTAGGCTTGAACACCAGCGTATTGCCGGCCAGCAGCGCCGGCACGATATGCCCATTGGGCAGATGGCCGGGAAAGTTGTAGGGGCCGAAGACCCCCAGGACGCCATGGGGACGATGGCGCGTCACGCTGCGTGCATCGGCTACCGTCGCCGCACGTTCGCCGCTGCGCGCGGCTTCCGCCTGGGCGGAGATGGCCACCTTGGCGATCATGCTGCCGATCTCGGTATCGGCTTCCCACAGGGGTTTGCCGGTCTCCTCGGCCAGGGCGCGCCCCAGGGTTGCACGGCGAGCCTGCAGCACCTGGGCAAAGGCCTGCAGGATGGCCAGACGAGCGGCCGGCCCGCGGCTTTCCCAGGTCGGAAAGGCCTCGCGCGCGGCGGCAATGGCCTGATCGACGTCGTCCGCGTCCGCCGCCGCGCCCTGCCAGAGCGGGATGCCGTCATAGGGATCGACGGAGCTGAATACCTCGCCCCGCCCGGGGCGCCACTGACCAGCGATATAGAGGCTATCCATGACGTCTCCTCAAGGCATCAGGCGCACGGCGCGCACCTGGGCGCCGGCCATCAGCCGCAGCTCGCGGGCGGTGGCCAGGTCGACCACCAGGGTGCCGGCCGCCAGGCGAGCACGGGCGCTGGTGATGCGGCAGTCCTGACATTTGCGGTTGTGGATCAGATAGACCTCAGCGTCATCGCCAGGCGTACCCACCGCCAGCACCAGGCGCTGGCTGTCACGGATCGCCCGCACCTTGGCGGTTTCCGCCTCCAGGGTCGGGCCAGCGTCGAAGATGTCGACGTAGCCCTGGTAGTTGAAGCCCTCGGCCTCCAGCAGCCGACGAGCCGCCTCGGTGTCCGGGTGCACCCGCCCGATCACCTGACGCGCCTCTTGCGACAGGAAGCAGGTGTACAGCGGAAAGCGCGGCATGAGTTCGGCGATGAAGCCGCGGTTGCCGATGCCGGTGAGATAGTCCGCCTGGGAGAATTCCATCTTGAAGAAATGCCGGCCCAGGCCCTCCCAGAACGGCGACTGGCCGTTACCGTCGGACATGCCGCGCAATTCGGCGATGATGCGCTCGGCGAACAGCTCGCGGAATTCGGCGATGAACAGGAAGCGCGACTTGGACAGCAGCCGCCCGGCGGCCCCACCACGGCGATCGGCGCGCAGGAACAGCGAGCAGAGCTCGGAGCTGCCGGTCATGTCGTTGGCCAGGAACAGCGTGGGAATCTGCCGGTGGATGTCCAGTTCACGCGAGGCGCTCACCGTCAGGCCGACCCGGTAGTTGTACCAGGGTTCGCGCAGCCCCAGGGCGGCGGCGATCCCGGCGATGCCGATGACCTCACCCTCGTCTTCCAAGGCGAAGAGATAGTCGGCATCGGCAGGCTGCGCCTGCTGCAGGAAACTGCGTTCGGCGTTTTCCACCCGCTGCGCCAGGCGTTCTTCGCTGGCGGGCAGCGTGGTGAGACCGGCACCGGCCGCTTGCGCCAGTTGCAGCAGCGCGGGCACATCGGCACGGGTAACGGGACGGACGATCATCGGACCTCCAAAGACGCTAGGGTCGGCTACAGCGCTACCAGACGAACCCGGTCGCCTTCGGCGATCTCCAGGGTGGCGATCTGCTCGGGGGAAAGGACGACGGACTCACCGGGAGCCCAGCGCAGTGGCGTGGCCAGCGCCCGGAAATTCTCCAGGCCATCGTTGGCGATCAGGAACCAGGGCGCGTCCTCGGGCGCCACTGCGCCCTCGCTCACCGGTGCGAGACGGCTCTCGGCGATGGACCGGATGGCCGTGGTGCGGGCGTGCAAGGTCGGGCCGCCATCGAAAATGTCGATGTAGTTGTCGGTCTCGAAGCCTTCGCGACTGAGGATGTCGAAGGTAATCTGCGCGCGCGGGTGCACCTGGCCCATGGCTTCCTGAGCACTGTCGGGCAGCAGGGGCACATAGAGCGGATAGGTCGGCATCAACTCGGCGAGAAAGGTGCGGCTCCTCTGCCCGGACAGCCGCTCGGCGGTGGTGTAGTCCAGGTCGAAGAAGTTGCGCCCTACCCCGTTCCAGAACGGCGATTCGCCGTCATCGTCCGCCAGGCCGACGATCTCCACCACCACCGTCTCGGCGAAACGCGCCGGGTGGGCGGCCATGAACAGCAGCCGGGCACGGGAGTTGAGTTCGGCGTGGGGGGTGTCGAGCAGCGGGCGCTGGACGTAGAAGCTGCTCAGCACGCTGTTGCCGGTCAGGTCGTGACAGAGCGACAGCACATGCACCTTGTTGTGGATCTTCAGCTCGCGCGAGGCATGGATGAAGGTCTCGTTGCGAAAGCTGTAGAAGGGTTCGGAGAAGCCCGCCGAGGCGACGATGGCCGAACAGCCCAGCAGCTCGCCGCTGGTGGTGTCTTCGAGCACGAAGAAATAGCTCTCCTCGCCATGAAAGCCCACCTCGGCCGCCAGCGACGACTCCGAGGTGCGGATCTTGTCGCGCAACCGTTCGGGGTTGTCGGGCAGCGAGGTGACGCCAACCGGGCTATCCGCGGCGAGCCGCTGGACCAGGGGCAGATCCGCCGCGCGCGCAGGGCGCATTACCAGCATGAGAACTCCTTGTGTACGGATCCATCCCTGGATGCCAGCGGTACGCGTCCCGCGTCCGGAGATTAGCCTTGGGTGAGGCGCGCCAGGGCGCGATCCAGGCGGGCCAGGCCTTCGTCGATGTCCGCCTCGGGGATGATCAGGCTTGGCGCCATGCGCAGCACGTCCGGGCCGGCCTGGAGGATCATCAGGCCTTCCTCGTTGGCGGCGGTGACGATGTCCTTGGCACGCCCCTTCCAGCTGTCGTTGAGCACCGCGCCGATCAGGAGACCCAGGCCGCGAACCTGCTCGAACAGGCTATAGCGGGCGTTGAGCTGCTCCAGGCCGGCGACAAAGCGCTGATGGCGAGCGGCTACGCCAGCCAGGGTTTCCGGCGTGGCGACGATGTCCAGCAGCGCGGCGCCGACGGCGCAGCCCAGCGGATTGCCGCCGTAGGTGCTGCCATGCACGCCCGCGCTGAAATGCTGGGCGACCTTGTCGGTGGTCAGCATGGCCGCCAGCGGGAAGCCACCGCCGATGCTCTTGGCGGTGGTGAGGATGTCCGGCACCACGCCGTAGTGCTGGTAGGCGTAGAGATGACCGCTACGACCAACGCCGCTCTGCACCTCGTCGAAGATCAACAGCGCGCCCTGGGCGTCGCACAGGCGGCGGGCGCCTTCGAGGTAGGCCTGGTCGGCCGGCAGCACGCCGCCCTCGCCCTGGATGGGTTCGAGGATGACGGCGCAGGTCTTGTCCGACACCACGGCTTCGAGGGCGGCCAGGTCGTTGAAGGGCACATGGCGGATGCCTTCGATCTTGGGACCGAAACCATCGGAATACTTGGGCTGGCCACCGACGCTTACGGTGAACAGGGTACGGCCGTGGAAGCTATTAGTGGCGGCGACGATCTCGTAGCGGCTGCCGCCGCTGACGTCATGGCCATAGCGACGGGCCAGCTTGCAGGCCGCCTCGTTGGCTTCCGCGCCGGAGTTGGCGAAGAACACCCGGTCGGCGAAGGTGTGATCCACCAGCTTGCGCGCCAGACGCAGGGCGGGCTCGTTGGTGTAGATATTGGAGACGTGCCAGAGCTTGCCGGCCTGCTCGGTCAGGGCGTTGATCAGCGCTGGATGGCCATGGCCCAGGGCGCTGACGGCGATGCCGCCGGCGAAATCCACGTACTCGCGATCGGCCTGGTCCCAGACGCGGGAGCCCTCTCCTCGCACCGGAATGAACGCGGCAGGGGCGTAGGTCGGGACCATCACCTCATCGAAGGCGGCGCGTTGCACGTTGGGTTGAGAAGCGGACATCGGGGTTTCTCCTGCCGATCACGGCGGTGACTGAGGGGGATTGTAGGACGACCTCCGGGCGCGGCATTGCGCCCAGGCGACAACTATTTACGGGCGAAAACGCAAACGGGTGTCCGATTCGCAGTCTAGCGATTCGGACACCCGCTCTGGAAGGGCATGGACGTACCCGAAGGTACGTCAGGCCGATCAGTTGGGCGCGACGCGGCTGGTGCCGTTCACGGTCAGGATGCGCACCCGCTCGCCGACGCGGAAGATCTCGCCCTTGTTGACCGCTTGCACATAGGCACGCGAGCCGCCGTCGTCTTCCTTCACGGTGATCTCGACGCCATTGGCCTTGGTGAAGCCCTCTTCGGTGGCCGAGCCCAGCAGGCCGCCGGCGACCGCACCGATGATGGCGGTCACGAAACTGCCACGACCGCCGCCGATGGCACTGCCGCCAATGCCGCCTACCACGGCGCCAGCACCGGCACCGATGGGCGACTTGGTGCCTTCGATGGTGACCGGGCGCAGCGCGGTGATGGTACCGGTGCGGACGGTCTGTACCTGCCTGGCCTCATCGCGCGAATAGACGTCGCCGGACTGATCGGATGCGCAGCCTGCCAGCAGGGCGACGGCGGTCAGGGAAGCGGCGAGTTGTAGGACTCTGTTCATGAGGCAACTCCAAAGGCAGATTAAAGACAGGGGGCCGCAGTGGGCGGACCTCAGGATACGGATCGCTATTATCCTTGACCCAGGGCATCCGGGGAGGTTTCCGGCGACTGTAACGACGGTACCTTGCGAACGCCTTAAGAATGACCAGCAAAACGGCTGCGCGTCCATCCCGGCAGGCCTGGGCAATGCTCGGAATCCCTGAGTACCGCTGGTACCGCTGGTACCGCGGCGTCGCGTATCCGCTTGCTGCCCGTTCGCGAGGCTACCGTCCTACGGTGCCAGTCGCTGGCGCTGCCACCCGTCTTCGGTGCGCTGGTAGTCCAGGCGATCGTGCAGGCGACTGGAGCGCCCCTGCCAGAATTCGATGCGCTGCGGCTTGAGGCGATAACCACCCCAGAACGGCGGGCGACTGGGTTCACTGTCGACGAACCGCTGCTGCACCTCGGTCAAGCGCTGCTCCAGCTCATAGCGATTGGCGATGACCTGGCTCTGCGGCGAAGCCCAGGCGCCGAGGCGACTGCCCAGCGGGCGGACCCGGTAGTAGGCATCGGACTCCTCGGCGGAGACCTGCTCCACCAGCCCCTCGATCCGCACCTGACGCTCCAGCGCCGGCCAGAAGAAGGTCATGGCCGCCCGCGGCTGAGCCGCCAGTTGCTGGCCCTTGGCGCTGTCGTAGTTGGTATAGAAGACGAAGCCCTGGGCATCGACGCCCTTGAGCAGCAACACGCGGCAATGGGGTTGCCCTTCGCCATCGACGGTGGCGAGCCAGCAGGCATTGGCTTCGACGGGCGGCTGCTCGGTACGCACCGCCTCTTCGAACCACTGCCCGAAGAGGGCATAGGGATCAGCGGGTGCCTGGGCTTCGGTCAGGCCGTCGCGGGTGTAGTCGCGACGCATATCGGCGAGGGACGGTGACATGGAGGTCTCCTGCTGGGTCGGTATCGACCTAGCTTAACCAAGTCCCGCCCCGCTCGCCTGCTTCAGGACAAGCTTTGCCGACCTAGCGGGTAGCCAGGGACTGCAGGCTGGCCAGCACGGTCGCGCGCGGCTGGATGAGCACCTCGACCCGGCGATTGACGGCGCGGCCGGCGGCGGTGGTGTTGTCGGCACGCGGGTGGGCCGCAGCCAGGCCACGCACGATGAGGCGATTGCCGGTGTAGCCGCTGAGACGGAAGATCGCTGCCACGGCCTGGGCCCGCTGCAGGCTGATCTTGTCGTTGAGCGCGGCAGTGCCAGTGCTGTCGCTGAAGCCGAGTACGATGACGGCGCTATCTTGGTCAACGCTCACCGACTTGGCCGAGCGGGACAGCGGGCCGAGCATCACCGGCAGCAGCATCTCCGCGCGATCCGGGTTGAAGGAGCTGTCGACCGGAGCCACCAGCACCAGGGCATCGTCACGACGTTCGATCTTGACGTTGCTGCCGGCCACGGCGACGCGCAGCTTCTGCTCGTGATCGTCCAGCCAGGCCTTGCTGACCTTGACGGGTACTGGCTTGAGGGCCTCGGCCTTGGCCATCGGCTTGGCGTCTTCGCTACCGAAGGGCCACCACCAGTGACCACCCTTCTCTCCCGCAGCGGCCTGCTCCGGCTTGGACGCCGGCGCCTTGGCCGCAACCTTGACCTCGGCCTTGGGCTCGGCGGCCTTGGCGACCGGCTTCACCGGCTCGGCGGGCTTTTCACTGCCGCCGAAGGGCCACCACCAGTGCGCGCCACTGGCGGCAGTGCTGGCCTGGGCATTGCCCGGCTTGGCAGGCGCGGCGGCCTGGTCGCCCTGGCCCTGGAAGGAACTGCAGGCGGACACGCCCATGCAGAGAATGAGGGTGGTGGATTTGATCAGCTTCATGCAAAGTTTCCCATCGGCAAGCCGGAGGACAGAGTGAATCCAACGCCCCGGCCAGAGCCGGCGGCGCGAGTGAACTTAAAGTAGTTTCGAGATTGTGGCCGCAAACCTACGCGGGGCAAAGCGGTGGAGTCACGAAATTTACCTGTATGCCGACCAATGGCAGGATTGCCAGGCCTCCATCGGCTACCGGCGCCTTGCCCTCGGCTGGCCATCCCACGTACGTCACGACCGCCGACTGCCAGACGCAGGTCGTCCACAGTCGCTCACGGCTGAGCTGATTTCTGCACGAGATCAGGAATTCGACGGCAGGTGCGAAGGGCTACCGCACGATCCCTGGCGGCAACCGCTGTCTTGTTACAGAGATGGGGAAACCGGTGCCACAGGCACCGGTCTTGCGGGAGGCAATTGCCTGAGGCGCCGTCACTGCGCCTTCGACAGTTCCACCAGCATCCGCGTGAGCAGATAGATGCGCGGCGTGACGCTGTCCAGCTCGACATACTCCTCGGGGGTATGCAGCTTGCCACCGACGATGCCGAAACCGTCCAGGGTGGGAACCCCGACGCCCGCCGCGATGCTGGCATCCGCCGCGCCGCCGCTGCCTTCGACGGCCAGGGTACGACCCAGCTCGCCGTAGATGCCCCGGGCCATGGCCAGGAGCTTGTCGCTCGCCGGAGTCTGAGGCATCGGCGGCAGGCCGCGCTCCAGGCGGGTGGTCACCTCAGTGTCGGCGACCTGCTTGGTGGCGGCGATCCGTGCCAGGTCCCGCTCGACCCGGTCGAATTCCTCCGGCAAGGCAGCGCGCACGTCAGCCTTGGCGATGGCGTGGTCAGGAATCACGTTGATGCGCTCACCGGCATTGATCACGGTGAAGTTGACGGAGGTCTTCTTCTCCGCGTCGCCCAGGTTGCCCAGCTGCAATACCTGGTGCGCCACCTCGGTGGCGGCGTTGCGTCCCAATTCCGGGGCGACCCCCGCGTGGGACGACCTGCCCTTGACCTCCACCACGGCGGTGGCGCTGCCCTTGCGCCATATCACCAGGCCGTCGCCCGGACGCCCCGGCTCCAGGTTCAGCGTCACGTCATGCTGCTTGGCGGTCTTGGCAATCAGGTCGGTGGCGGCCTGAGAGCCGGTTTCCTCGCTGGCATCCAGCAGCAGGGTGATCTGCCCATAGTCCTTGAAGTCGAGGCTCTTGAGGATGTCCAGGGCCGCCAGGGCGACCACGATGCCGCCCTTGTCATCGGACACACCCGGGCCATAGGCACGCTTTTCGTCGGTACGGTATGGCCGGGCCTTGGCCGTGCCTTCCTTGAATACGGTATCCATGTGCGCCAGCAAGAGGATCTTGGCCTTGCCGGTACCCTTGAAGGTCGCCACCAGATGCTGGCTCTTGTCCGGCGCGGTGTTGGGCACCTGTTGCACGGCGGCGCCGAGCTTTTTCAGCTCGGTGGTCAAGAGGGTGCCGACTTCGGTCAGCCCGGGCTCATACCCGGAGCCCGAATCGATGTTTACCAGTCGCTCCAGCAAGGTGAGGGCCGGTGCCTTGGCCTGCTCTGCCGCGGACTGGATGCGTTCGTCGAGGGCGGCGCTGGCAGGCAAGGCGATACAGCAGGTAAGAACGGCGGCGAGGGTGGTGCGGAAGAACGGAGCGGACATCGGGCATTCCTTGTTGGTGTTGTTGGATTAGTCAGACAACTGTAGTCGGGACCGCGACCCAGGGGAAATCCGCGTGGCGCTTCGTCTCGTCAGCACGTACGAAGAGAGCCAACGCCCCCTTTTCGATAGCGCTGATTGAGTTCCCTGAACGCCAGGGTGATGATGGCGGGATCAATCGTCGGCGAAGGTCCGCTTCGCGGCAGGGCTGCCAGGCCAGCAGGAGGCTTGCTCATGGACGGATTCATCGATGTCGCGACGCTCAGGGACCTGGCCGTAAGGGCCGCAGCCATCAAGCAGGACTGCCGCTGCCTGCAGCGGGATCTGGCGGGGTGGACTGCCTGGCCGGTGGGCTACCGGGAAACGGACTTCGCGCAGATCGGCACCCTGGCGCGTCATGCGCCCGAGGAGTCGATCATCGAGGAATATCACCCAGGCGCCACCCACTACTGGTCGAATGACGCGCCCATCGCTCCCCGGTTCTATCCCTACAACCAGAGCACGGTATGGCGGTGTCTTGGCTGCCAACGCCTCTACCTGCGCCATAACGATGACGGCGCCTACCATGTGGCACCGCGAATCCGTCTGTTGCAGAACGCCTTGATCGTCGATGCCGCGCACGCCAACGACGGTCGTGAAGCCAGGGCGACGTAAATCCGCTCGCCCCCCAGCGTCCAGGGCCGCTTTCCCGCCCGAGCGATCGCTCTAGATCACGGCGTTTGGATTCTCTTGTCGTTACCTGAGGCGCAAACAGGGAATTAAGCCCACAATAGGCGCCGCGCATCCCGCGTGCGGGTGTGCGCCCATCAACGGTAACAGGCCTGGTCCCAGCAATACGATGCCAACTACAACTCGAACGGGCGTGGCGTGGTTCGTCGACGGCGCCTATGCACTGAGCGCCTGGAACGGCTCTGTATCCGGCGCCAAATTCGACTATCTAAAACTACGTCTTTTCATCGAGCAGGATGCGGGCGAACCCATAGGTGACGCCTACTACTTCAACTGCGATAGCGACCCACCCACCATCGCCCAGACCGGCTTCAACAAGTTCCTGAGCTCCGCCCCGCCCAAGGGCGCCGGCCTGAGGGTCAAGCTCTACTGGCTGCAAACCAAGGCTCACGAATGGCCTGCGTCCGTGGGTGGCGGGCCGATCCTGCATCCGGTAACGGGCGAGCAGTACACGACCAAGAGCCAGAAGGGGGTCGATGTCGGCCTTGCGTTCAACCTGATGCGCTCCCATGCGAAACGCGGCTGGAAAAAGCTCTACCTGGTGGCCGGCGATGGCGACTTCCATGAGGTCGTCCAGTACCTGGTGGAAAACGAGGGCGTCGAGGTCACGGTGATCGGCGCGCACTTTTCCATCAGTGGCGAAATCGCGCCCTACGTCCGGGTGATTGAATTCCGCGATATCGAGGCGGCCATCGCCCGCTAGCCGCCTGTCGAGACGGCGTCAGAGGCACTCCCCCACCGCGCGCGCCAGGGCCTGGGCGCGCGGGTCCATCAACACATAGGGCCCCAGGGTGTTGGTGACGAAACCGAAGGCCACCTCGCGCTCCGGGTCGGCGAAGCCGGTCGAGCCGCCCGCCCCCGGATGGCCGAAGGCCTGAGGCCCAAGGCCATAGGTGGCGTTGGCCTGGTCCGGTTGATCGAGCATGAAGCCCAGGCCGAAGCGGGTCGGCGTGAGCAGGGTCCGATCTTCGCCCTGACTGTGCTCGCGCAGGGCCTCGCTCAGGGTTTCCCACTCCAGCAGATCGCCGGCCAGCAGACCGGCATAGAAGCCCGCCAGGCTGCGTGCATGGCCATGGCCGTTGGCGGCCGGCTGCTCGAAGCGGCGCCACTCGGCCTTGTTGGTGCTGGTGAGCACGCCGGATGGATTGCCGAAGGCCAGGGTCGGCAAGGCGCCCGGATCGCTCATGGTGGTCTTGAGCAGGCGCTGCGCGGCGGCATCACCCAGCACCCCCTTGCCGCGTACGATATGGGCGACGCGCTCGTCTTCGCTCGCCGGCAGACCGATGTGGAAATCCAGACCCAGGCGCTCGGCGGTCCGGGCCACGATGGCCTCGCCCGGGCCACGGCCGTCGGCGCGACGGATCAGTTCACCCAGCAGCCAGCCAAAGGTGATGGGGGCATAGCCATGGGCGGTGCCGGGCGTCCACCAGGGTGCCTCGGCGGCGACCGCGGCGGTCATGGTGTCCCAGTCGTACAGGGCGTCACCCGCCAGGCGTTCGCGCAAGGCGGAGACGCCGGAGCGGTGGCTGAGCAATTGCCGCAGGGTGATGTCGGCCTTGCCGGCCGCAGCGAATGCCGGCCAGCGTTCGGCGACCGGGGCATCGAGGGCCAGCTTGCCCTCCTCGACCAACTGCAACGCCGCCACCGTGGTGAAGGCCTTGGTGCAGGAGAACAGATTGAGCAGGGTGTCGGTGTGCCACGGCGTCTGGCCGTCCTTGTCCGCCATCCCGCCCCAGAGATCCAGCACCGTTTCACCGCCGACCTGGACGCACAGCGCCGCGCCGCGGGTCTGGCCGGCGGCCAGCAACTCGGCGAAGGCCTCGCGGACGGATTCGAATCTCAGGTCGTGATAGCCGTGGACGGTCATGGGTCTTCCTTACTGGTGATGCTCTGGCGCCGTGGTCAGACGGTCCGCTGATACGGCCACTGCCCAAGGTCGCGGTAGGTCGGGTTGAGCGCGGCGAAGCCCAATAGCTGTTGCCTCGGCGCCGGATCTGTTGGGCTTCGACGATGGAACCGTCTCAGCCCAACCTACGAATTGGCGTAACCAAGGCCGCCAATTACTGAATCTCCCGCCGAAACGGCGGTAGCGCATTGAGGATGGCCTTGCCGTAGCGCTGGGTCACCAGGCGGCGATCCAGCAGCGAGATGGTGCCGCTGTCCTGCTCGGTACGCAGCAACCGGCCGCAGGCCTGGATCAGGCGCAGGGAGGCGTCGGGCACGGCGATCTCCATGAACGGATTGCCGCCGCGCGCCTCGATCCACTCGGCCAGGGCGGCTTCCACCGGATCGTCCGGCACGGCGAACGGAATCTTGGCGATGACCACGTGCTCGCAGTAGGCACCGGGCAGGTCGACCCCTTCCGCAAAGCTGGCCAGACCGAACAGCACGCTAGCCTCGCCGTCATCGACGCGCTTCTTGTGCTTGTTGAGGGTCTCCTGCTTGGACAGGTTGCCCTGGATCAGTACCCGCTTGCGCCAGTCCCGCTCCAGGCCGTCGAAGACGTCCTGCATCTGCCGCCGAGAGGAAAACAGCACCAGGGCGCCACGAGCGCCCTCCAGCATGGCCGGCAATTCGCGGACGATGGCGGCGGTGTGCTCGGCGGCATTGCGCGGATCCGCCTTCAGATCCGGCACCCGCAGCACCCCGGCTTCGGCGTGGCGGAACGGGCTGGGGACCACGGCGGTGGCCGCCGAGCGCGGCAGGCCGGATCTCATGCGGAAGCGGTCGAAGGTGCCGAGCGCGGTCAGGGTCGCGGAGGTCACCAGGGCGCCGAAGGCCACGTTCCATAGATGGCGACGCAGCATCTCGGCAGCCAGGATGGGACTGGCGTTGACCTCGATGTCGTAGAGCGATCCCGTTTCGGCCAGGGTCATCCAGCGCGCCATGGGCGGGCTGTCTTCCGGGTCTTCGCAGGTGAAGGCCGTCCACAGCTCCCAGTTGCCCTGGGCGCGGGCCAGCAGGCTGCCAAACAGCGGATACCACTCCTCGGCCTGGTAGCTGGCGAGGCCAATGCTGGATTCGCCATCCATGGCCTGCTTGAGCATCTCGGTCAGGCGGGTGAACAGATCGGTGAGCTTGGCGAAGCCTTTCTTGAGCTCGATGCCCATTTCCCGCAGGTCTTCGGGAATGACCCCGCCGACGAAGCGGTGGCGCGGCCGTTCCCGGCCTTCCATGTCCTCGCCGGCGCGGAAATCGGCCAGGGCCTCACAGGCGGTGAACATGAACTGCTGCTGGGTCTTGATCTCCCGCGCCAGCTCCGGCACCTGCTCGACCAGGCGACCGAGATCGCCCGGCAACGGGTGTTGGGCGAGGAGCTTGGTGAGATTCTTGGCGATCTGCTCCAGCCACTCGGCGGTAGATCTCAGCCGGGTGAAATGGGCGAAGTGACCGATGGCCTTGTCCGGCAGGTGGTGGCCTTCGTCGAACACATAGAGGGTGTCGCGCGGATCGGGCAGGATGGCGCCGCCACCCAGCGCCAGGTCGGCCAGCACCAGGTCATGGTTGGTGACGATGACATCGACCTTGGTCATGCCCTCACGCGCCCGGTAGAAGGCGCACTGCTGGAAATTCGGGCAGTGGCGATTGGTGCACTGGCTGTGGTCGGTGGTGATGCGCGACCACTGCACGTCTTCGATGGCTTCCGGCCAACTGTCGCGGTCACCATCCCAGCGATTGCCGGCCAGGCGCTCGATCATCTTGCCGAACAGCTCGTTGGACGACTCGTCCACATCGATCTTGAAGCCGTCCTCGGCGAAGAGCTGGGCCGTGGCGTTCTGTGCCTGCCCTTCCTGCAGCAGCATGTCCAGCTTGGACAGGCAAAGATAGCGCCCGCGGCCCTTTGCCAGGGCGAAGCTGAAGGACAGCCCGCTGTTGCGCAGGATGTCCGGCAGGTCCTTGTGCACGATCTGCTCCTGCAACGCCACCGTCGCCGTGGCGATCACCAGACGCTTGCCGGCAGCCTTGGCCGCGGGGATGGCGGCCAGGGCATAGGCCACGGTCTTGCCGGTACCCGTGCCCGCCTCCACCGCCACCACGGCCGGCTCACCTTCGCGGTGGCCCTCCCCGTCCTGGGTGATGGCGCCCAGGCCCTTGGCGGTTTCCGCGATCATCAGGCGCTGGCCATAGCGTGGCTTGAGCGACTTGGCTTCGAGGAAACGCGTGTAGGCGCCCTGGATCTGGGTCTTGAGTTCGGTGCTGAGCATGCCTGGTTCCGGGCGATGGCAAAGCAGCGCCACGTCCGGCGGACGAGCGCTGTATGCATCTACAGTAATGGATCTTGGGCGCTATGATAACGCGCCTGTCGTCAGGATGCGCCCAACGTTGTGGTCGCAGGCCGATCAGGCGCTCGGCAGCTGTGGGGGCAGGCGATGAAAGGCGCCAAAGATCAACAGGCTCACGCGGTCGAGCCAGGGGTGGCGACGCAGACGCAAGGCACGACGGCTGGCGAAGACTTCACCCAGGTGCAGCAGCAGCAGGGCCAGGGCGACCAGCGCGAGCAATTCGGGGAAGGGACGAGCGAGAGGCAGAGCGAGGGCGGCAGCTGCGGCGAGCCAGAACAGCAGAAGAAGAACTTTGCCGGTAAGGGACAGGGTTTTCATGGATTCCAGCAGGAGGACGAGATGGATCGGACCATAACGCCTATCGCCGGAAAAAGTAAAGGCGGCGGACCGAGGTCCGCCGCCCCTGCATCACTCGCGGTCGATCTGGATTTCGACGCGACGGTTGGTGGCACGGCCTTCAGCGGTCTCGTTGGTCGCGATCGGCTGACGCTCGCCCATGCCCTTCACGGACACGACGCTGGCCGCCGGCACACCGGCCTGGATCAGGTAGTTGCTGACCGACTTGGCACGACGCTCGGACAGACGCTGGTTGTAGGCATCGGTACCCTTGCTGTCGGTGTGACCGGTGATCGACAGACGGGTGCTGGCGGCTTCGCCACGCAGACGGCCGGCGATACCATCGAGCTGGGCACGGTCCTGCGGACTGACTTCAGCGGAGTCGAAGGCGAAGTGCAGGTCACGCGCGGTGATCACTTCCTGCTTGGGCAGCGGTGCCGGCGCGGGGGCCGGCGCGGGCGCCGGAGCCGGAGCGGGCTCCATGCGAGCGACCTGCTCGTTACCCTTGCCATGCACCCAGCAATAGGCGCCAGCGGTGGTGCCGATACCCAGGGCCGCCATGCCGGCGACGTTACCGCTCTGAGTAGCACCTGCCGCGCCGCCGACCAGCGCGCCTACCGCAGCGCACACCGGCCAATCGGATTTCTGTACGCCGCCCGCGCAACCGGCCAGCACGGTGCTTGCCAGGATGAGGGGTAAAGCTGTCCTTGCGATGCTCTTGCTCATGAAGGGTCTCCTATAGACCTAGTGCCGCGAGTTAGGCTCGTCTTTCGTTGTATTGCGCTGTCAGACTAATGGTGGCGTACACATCTTGACAACGCTGGTTGCTTAGTCAATCGCGATTTGATTAGGGTTCCCTTAATGGCAAAGATATTCTCGTCCCGTACCCCGCAAGAGGCTCTGGCAAGCTTGCTCGAGCACCATAGACCCACGCGCCTGCTGTGCGTGGCACGCGAACCCCTGCCGGCGCTGCAAGCCTATGTGGACGCCCACCCTCAGTGCCAGCTGCTGCACGCCTCGGCACCGCACGAGGACCCTACGCTGCTGGCCGAACGCTACGATCTGGTGATCGTTGCCGACTGCCTCGAACACCTGCCATTGCGCCAAGGCCGCGAATTGCTCGGCGGCCTGCGCAATTTCAACACCTCGCGGCTGGCCGTGCTGGTGGACCTGGCCGCCAGCGACTGGCAGGCGACGGATTTCTACGCCCTCGCCCTGCAGGCCAGCGAACGCTTCGCCCGCGAAGGCCAGGTGGTCACCCTGTTCAGCTATGATCTGCACGACTACAAGCAGGTCCCGGACTGGCTCAATGCCCGGTTCTGGGCCAATCCGCAGAATTTCGGCAAGTACTGGTGGTGAGATGCAATCCATGGCCCCCTGCCCCTGTGGCTCGGACCGCCCGCTCGGCGACTGTTGCGGTCCGTTCCATGAAGGCCTTCCGGCGCCCGATGCCGAACGGCTGATGCGCTCGCGCTACAGCGCCTACGTGCTGGGGCTGATCGACTACCTGGTTTCCACCACGGCGCCCGCGCAGCAGCAACAGCTGGACCGGGAGGCCCTGGCGGCCTGGAGCCTGGGCAGTCGCTGGCAGGGTTTGCAGGTGCTGGAGCATCGCCCCGAGCCAGGCGATGCGCAGCATGCCCGGGTCAGCTTCGTCGCACGTTGGGACGATGGGCGCGGGGCCCATCGTCATGAAGAGCGCTCGGGCTTCGTCCAGCGCGAGGGCCGCTGGTACTTTCTCGACCCGACCGTGCGTCCCCTGCCGGGGCGCAATGATGCCTGCCTGTGCGGCAGTGGAGCCAAGTTCAAGAAGTGCTGTGCCGGTTTCCTGTAGACCGACTAGGGCTCTTCCCGGGCAAGCGTGAGGTGATCCGTGTCCGGAACCGCCACGGGCAGCGCTGCGGATGCTGGAGCCAGATCGCTACCCACCGGGGCCAGACTCAGGTGCGAGAGGTCAACCTGCGGGGGTGCCACCGGCGCGTTGTGATCCTGGAGATCGGCGCCCACCGGCGCCAGCCCGAAATCCGGCGCCTGGACATCGACGAAGGCAGCCATCACCGCATCCCGGGGCGCGACTGACAGTGACCCACGCTCGGCAGAGGATGGCGAGGACAGGGGTACAGGTGCCGGTGCTGGCTCTGCCCGGGTCTCGGTTGGCGCCGCCGCCGGCTCGACCGGCTCGGCCATGGGCGCGACCTCGACCAGCGCCCCGGCCTGGGCCAGGGTGGCGCGATAGCGCTCGGCCGTCGCCGCATCCAGGCGATTCTTGATGATCATGCGGCGACCGGAGAAAAGCACGGCGATGCGCTGTTCATCCGCCTGAAACAGTCGCATCAGATTCTGCCGGGTCTGCTGCGCATCGGCGCCGGCGATCAGCTCGCCGTGGAAGGCGATTTCATAGAGAACGGCGGACATGACGACCTCCTCGGTCACGGCAAGGGATGCAGGATGCAACGTCACGTCGGGCCGGTCCAGTCTGCGTGGTCGACTGGCCCCGCCGTTTTTTTGTTAGCCTGTGCCAAGCGGCCCCGACTTGTGCAGCAATCGGTGCTTGTTAAACTGCGCAGAAAACGGGAGTGCCGCATGCTTCGCCAGGCCTTGTTCATCACCCTGCTCGGCGTCTTGCTGAGCAGCCTTGGCGGTTGTACCTACATCGGGCACAACTACGAAGAACCCCAGGTCGAGCTGACCGGTGTCGAGCTGATCCGCGCCCGGCTCTGGAGCCAAGACTTCGTGCTGCACTTCCGCGTCCAGAACCCCAACGACAGCACCCTGCCCGTACGCAGCCTGGCCTATACGGTCTACCTGAACGACCTGCTGCTGTCCCAGGGCGTCACCAACCTGCACTCGTCGGTGCCAGCCAATGGTCGGCGCAGCTTCTCCGTACCGGTACAGACCAACCTGTGGCGCTACGTGAAGGACGTCGGTCGCATGCTGGAGAACCCCAACGAGCCGATCAACTACCGCCTGCGCGGCCGGGTAAAGACCGGCTGGCTGTTCGGCCGCAGTGTCCATTTTTCTCGCCAGGGGCAGTTCGTGCCTGGCGCCTACATCCCGGAGTTATGAGATGAACCAGCACGTCCACGGTCCCGATTGCAATCACGACCATGACCACGATCACGGCCATGCCCACCATGTGCACGGCCCGCACTGCAATCATGGCCCGGCCCAGGAGCCGGTGCGCAATCCGCTGAAGGAAGTGGGTCGCAACGATCCCTGCCCGTGCGGCAGCGAGAAGAAATTCAAGAAGTGCCACGGCGCCTGAGCCCGTTTCCGTAGGTTGGGCTGAGGCGGTTCTACCGTCGAAGCCCAACATGGCGGAGTCGGCCTGGACTGTTGGGCTTCGCTACGCTCAACCCAACCTACCTTTCCGCGACCCTGGCGCGTTACCAGGGCTGTCCGCCGCGTTGCGATTCCAGCCGCCGGATGAACTCCTCCAGCACCAGGGCGTAGAGATCGTCTTTGAGCACCAGATCCTCCACCCCACAATCGATGTTGGGGTTGTCGTTCACCTCGATCACCGCCAGCTTGTCGCCCGCCTGTTTCAGGTCCACGCCATAGAGACCGTCGCCAATCAGGTTGGCAGTGCGTACCGCCAGTTCGACCACGGCGTGGGGCGCGTCCTGCACCGCCAGGGTACGGAAATCGCCGCTGACCTCGGTGGCGCTGGCGCTGTGGTCGTAGATCTGCCAGTGGCCCTTGGACATGAAGTACTGGCAGGCAAAGATCGGCTCCTGGTTGAGCACGCCGATGCGCCAGTCGTATTCGGTGTAAAAGAATTCCTGGGCCAGCAGTAGCACCGAGCGCTCGAACAATTCGGCACTGGCCTTGCGCAGCTGCGCCGGGTCCTCGACCTTGATGACACCCCGGGAAAAGGAGCCATCGGGGATTTTCAGCACCAGCGGAAAGCCCAGGCGCTCGCCGAGCCCTTCGAGCTGGCCGGGGTTGTCCTTGTAGAGGATCTCGGTGGCGGGCATGTCCAGCTTGTGAGCGCGCAGGAGGTCGGCCAGATAGACCTTGTTGGTGCATCTGAGGATCGAGCGCGGATCGTCCATCACGACCAGGCCCTCGCTTTCGGCTTTCTTGGCGAAGCGATAGGTATGGTGATCGATGGCGGTGGTCTCGCGAATGAACAGGGCGTCGAATTCACCCAGTCGTGCATAGTCCTTCTTTTCGATCAGCTCCACGTCCATGCCCAGGTGCTTGCCGACGCGCACGAAGTTCTTCAGCGCCTTGGCATCGGAAGGCGGAAAGGCTTCCTTGGGGTCATGCAGGATGGCGAGGTCGAATCGGTACTTCTCGCGGCGGCCGGGCTTTAGCCAGACGCGGCGACTGAAGCCGTCGAGGGCGTTGGCGAAGTGATCTTCCTGCTGTTCGTGCAGCTTGTGGATGCTGCCCAGCTTGAGTCCGCCGATGTGCCAACCGGCGCGGTCGCGGCGAAATTCCACCAGCAGCAGCGGACAGGGAAAGGCCTCGAAGACCTGGCGCGCCAAATCCTGCAAGGGGGCGATGTCGGTATTGCCAAAATAGAGCGTGAGGGTGAAGCCATCGGCGCTGCCATAGGGATGGCCGGCCAGCGCCTTGGTCAGTAGCTTGTCCAGGTCCTCCAGGGCCAGGCCATAGAGCGACTTGCGCGCCAACTCGCTGATGGTGCGCACGGAGGGGATGACCTTGTGCCCGCGGGCTTCGGCGAGGAGCGAGCAGTAGTAGCCGTGGCCGAGGTACTTCTGGCTGCGGCAGAGGTTGATGACCTGGACCCGCTTGCCATTGTCCTGTTCGTTGGACTGCTCCAGGTATTCCTGGGCGGTGATGACGTCTTCGCTGGGATAGTAGGACGACCAGTCTTCCTTGCGTTCCACGACGATATACAGCTTGCTCACTGGACCTCCTCGATGCGGGGCGTGGTGGCGGCGGAAACCCGGATGCCGCCAGACCACTCCAACTGTTGTAACGCGGGCGCTATTAACCGTTGCTTAACCATGCCAGGCTGCCCGCTCTGCTCCAGGAGAATCCTTCGCGATGAGTTTCATGCTCAGGCCCGCCGGGCTGGACGATCTGGCGGCACTGGTCGATCTGGAAGCCCGCTGCTTCAGCTATGACCGCCTTTCCCGGCGCAATTTCCACTGGATGCTCACCCGGGCGAACGCCGTGCTCATCCTGGCGGAAAACGACCGCCAGGTGGCCGGCTACGCTCTGGTGCTGTTTCACCAGAACACCTCGCTGGCGCGTCTCTACTCCATCGCCGTCGATCCGGCGGCCCGTGGCCATCGTCTGGGTCAGCGCCTGCTCGACGCCGCCGAAGACGAGGCGGTGGAGCGCGACTGCGCCTATCTGCGCCTGGAAGTACGACCGGACAACGCCGCCGCCATCGCCCTTTATGAGCGCAATGGCTATCTGCCCTTCGACACGGTGGAGGACTACTACGAAGACCACAGCCAGGCGCTGCGCTTCGAAAAGCGTATCCGCCAGCCACGCGAAGGGCAGGCGCGCCCGGTACCCTTCTATCGCCAGACCACCGACTTCACCTGTGGCCCGTCCTGCCTGCTGATGGCCATGGGCGCGCTGCAGCCGGGCCGGCCATTGGAGCGGCGCGAGGAACTGCGGCTGTGGCGTGAAGCCACGACCATCTACATGACCGCGGGCCATGGTGGTTGCGGCCCCCATGGCCTGGCCCTGGCCGCCCAGCGACGCGGCTTCCGCGTGACCTTGCAGGTCAACACCCGGGGCCCACTGTTTCTCGACGGGGTCCGCAGCGAAGAGAAGAAGGAAGTCATGCGCCTGGTGCATGAAGACTTCAGCGCCGAGGTCAAGCAGTCGCCCATCGAGCGTCTCTACCGTACCCGCCTGGACGTGGCTGGCTGGGTCGCCGAAGGCGCCTTTCCCCTGGTGCTGATCAGCTCCTTCCGGCTGACCAAGGCCAAGGGGCCACACTGGGTGCTGGTCACCGACTGCGACGAGGACTTCGTCTATCTGCACGATCCCGATGTCGACCACAGTCAGCACCGGCGGGAGCTGGACTGTCAGCACATTCCCGTCTCCCACGCCGAGTTCGACAAGATGAGTCGCTTCGGCCGCGGC
This sequence comes from Pseudomonas oryzihabitans, assembly GCF_001518815.1. Taxonomy (NCBI): domain Bacteria; kingdom Pseudomonadati; phylum Pseudomonadota; class Gammaproteobacteria; order Pseudomonadales; family Pseudomonadaceae; genus Pseudomonas; species Pseudomonas oryzihabitans. The sequence continues at coordinate 1,647,900 of NZ_CP013987.1, read as the reverse complement.
AAGCTGCGCGCCGCAGTGGTGCTGCGGCCCGCCTGAGACGGGGTTGCGCCACGCGGCGAACAGGGCCAGGATCAGGACCAACGTGAGCGATGGGTCGCCCCATGAGTCAGTCCCTGCGCAAGAGCAATCCCTCCTACGAGTTGATGGAGGACCTGAGCGGTCACTCGGTGATCTACCGGGAGCATGGCTTTCCCTGTCCGCTGGTGCGCTGGCATTTCCACAAGGAATACGAGCTGCACCTGATCGTGGCCAGTTCAGGCACGGCCTTCATCGGCGACTACATCGGCAACTTCTATCCGGGCAGCCTGTTTCTGACCGGCCCCCACCTGCCACACAACTGGATCAGCCGAATCGCCGAGGGCGAGGTGGTGGCCAAGCGCGACATGCTGGTCAACTTCACCAACGAGACGGTGGACAACGCCACGGCAGTGTTTCCCGAGTTGAGCGGTCTGGCCCCCCTGCTGGAGCGGGCGCGCTACGGTATCGAATTCCACGATTCGCAGTTGATCGCCCGTGCCGAGGTGTTACTGCAACAGATCGCCGACAGTGGCGGTGCGACCCGCCTCGGTCATTTCCTGGTGCTGATGGAGGCGCTGGCCACCTCGGAGCGCTATCAGCTGCTCTCCGGCAGCGTCGAGCCGGCCACTGCCAGCGAACAGGCGGTGGATCGCACCAACCGTGCCCTTAACTTCATCTTCGATCACTACCAGCGCGACTTCACCCAGGAAGAAGTAGCCGAGCACCTGGGCATGACGCCGACCTATTTTTCGCGCTTCTTCCGCCAGGCCACCGGTCGTACCTTCGTCGAATTCGTCAACAGCCTGCGCATCAGCAAGGCCTGCGAGATGCTCTCCCACAGCCGCATGCCGGTCACCGACATCTGCTTCGAGGCGGGCTTCAACAACATCTCCAACTTCAACCGCCGCTTCCACCAGCTCAAGGGCATGACCCCGCGCCAGTACCGTAGCCTTACCGTGCAGCGACTGACCGAACAGAACGCCTGATCGCCTGCCATACGCTGGCAGGCGGCGTCTGCATGGATCGCTGATCTACCGTGTCTGCCTGCGCTGCTGGACTTGGTCTGTTGCCCGCTTGAGACCATTGACAGACCAAGTGCAAAGTTCGGTTATGATCGAACTACCAATCCGTGCAGACAGAGGACAGTGCCACCATGACCGATCCCTACACTCCCCCACGCGTCTGGACCCCCACCACCTCCGGCGGCAACTTCGCCAGCATCAACCGTCCCATTGCCGGCCCGACCCATGACCAGGAACTGCCGGTCGGCGAGCACCCCTTCCAGCTGTATTCCCTGGGCACGCCCAATGGGATGAAGGTGACGATCCTGCTGGAAGAACTGCTGGCGCTCGGGCATACCGACGCCGAGTACGACGCCTGGCTGATCCGTATCAGCGAGGGCGATCAGTTTTCCAGCGGCTTCGTGGAGATCAATCCCAACTCCAAGATCCCGGCCCTGGTGGATCGTCGGGGTGCCGAGCCGCTGCGCGTCTTCGAATCCGGCGCCATCCTGCTGTATCTCGCCGACAGCTTTGGCGCTTTCATCCCGAAGGATCACGCCGGTCGCACCGAGACGCTGAACTGGCTGTTCTGGCAGATGGGCTCCGCGCCCTTCCTGGGCGGTGGCTTCGGGCATTTCTATGCCTATGCGCCGGAAAAGCTCGAATACCCCATCAACCGCTACGCCATGGAAGCCAAGCGCCAACTCGATGTGCTCGACCGTCTGCTGGCCGAGCGCAGCTATGTGGCTGGCGAGGAATACGGCATCGCCGACATCGCCATCTGGAGCTGGTACGGCAACCTGGTGCTGGGCCAGTTGTACAACGCCGCGGAATTCCTTGCCGTACAGGACTACACCCACGTCCAGCGCTGGGCGCAGGCCATCGCCGCCCGGCCGGCGGTGCAGCGTGGTCGCCGGGTCAATCGCACCTGGGGTGAGGCCGGCGAGCAAGTGGCCGAGCGGCATTCGGCCAGCGACCTGGACTGATCCCACCGGAGGGTGCATCAGGTGTCTGCTGCCCCCTAGCGGCTCCAGTCCGCCGTGGCGGATCCGAGCCGCGTCGCGGGGCGCCGCCACTGCAGCTCGACCCCGCCAATCCGGAGCGGCGCTCGCAAGCGCAACGCCGATCCCCAGGCGGTAGGTTCCTGTTCCTTGCGGTAATCCCCTTCCTCCGGCCCGTGGTAAGCGGGACCGCCGCACGCGCCCGGTCGCTCGGTCAGCAGCCAGGCGGTGCGCGCCAGTGACAGGCGCGCCGTCAACGCGCGCCCCTCCCGCTGACGCCGCGCCAGTCCCCGAATTGCCGCGGCGGCCATCAGATAGCCAGTGGCATGATCGAGCGCCTGGACCGGCAGGGGCACCGGCTGCTCCGCCTGCCGCCACTCACTGCCGGCCGCCGCGATGCCACAAGACATCTGCACCAGGCTGTCGAAGCCCCGCCGTAGCGCCCAGGGACCGCTCCAGCCATAGGCGCAGAGGGACACATCGATCAGGCCGGGATTGAGCGCGCGTCGCTGCGCCCCTCCGTAACCCAGCCGTTCCAGCGCATCGGCGCGATAGCCGTGAACCAGGATGTCCGCCTCGGCCAGCAGCGCCGCGAAGCGCTGGCGATCGGCAGGTCGCCCGAGATCCAGCCGTGCGCAGCGCTTGCCGAGGGTGACTTCGGGCGCCTGGGCCGGCTCGTCCCAGCCGGGCGGATCGATCCGTAGCACCTCGGCGCCCAGTCCAGCCAGCAATCGCGTGGCGATGGGCCCGGCGAGGATCCGGGTCAGGTCGAGGACCCGAATGCCCTGCAAGGGACGCTGCGGATCCGGCTGCCAATCCAGCGCTGTATCGGCAGCCGTCCATTCCTGAGCGATCAGGGGGTCGGCGCGGACAGCTTGCCCCTGCTGATGCGCCTGCCAATCGGCCTGGGTGCGGAGCTTGGCCGCGCAGCCACCCGCTGCGACGATGGCCGTTTCCAGGGCTTCGCCAGGCCAATCGGCCATGGCCCGCGCGACGGCGTCATGGCTGTTGGTGCAACCCAGCACGGCCAGGGCGCGCTCCCGGTGATGCGGCGCGTTGGCGTGCAACCGCAGCCAGCCGTCACGGGTGCGGTAGTCACCGGTGACCGGGTCCCAGACGCCCGGCAATTCCCAGCCCAGGGGGCGCAAGGTTGTCTTGAACCAGGCCGCGGCGAGATGACGATCCACCTCTACCGGGACCGCGGGTCCTCTCTCGGCCAGCAGGTCGGCGGTGGCCAATCCGGCGACACCGATCACCGCCGTGGCCAGGTCGCTGACCGGAAAGCAGGAGGCGAGACTGCCGCTACCCTGAACCTGCAGGGCTGACGCCAGGGAGGCAGGCAGTTCGAGGGCGGCGACGAGTTCGCCGAGCAGGGAGTCGAGAATGGCAGCTGTGCCGGATGGGCTGATCAAGGGAGGTTCTCCAAAGCCGCAGGCGTTATTGCCACAGTAGCCGTGCCTGCGCGAGCAGGACACTGGTTTTCGCCCGCCTACCGTCCGGCCCGCCACGGGGACAAAGCATCAGGCACCAGGGTCTTTTCTTCATCTTTCACCAGACCTTATCGGGAGACCCCATGACCGGAAGACAGCTGCTCATCGCCGGCGCCAGCGGCATCATCGGCCAGGCCGTGCTGGAGGCCTTCGCCAAGGCCGGCTGGTCCATCACCACCGTTGGCCGCTCGAAACAGGGCCCAAGCCGCTTTCCCCATCTGACCGCCGACCTGCTGGACCGGGATAGCCTGGCAGCGGCCAAGGCCGACCTGGCCGGCGTGACCCATCTCTTCTACAGCGCCCTCAAGCCGAACCCCGATCCAGGCGTGGAGGCGGACGAAAACGCCGCCATGCTGGAGAATCTGGTGGGCGCGGTGCGTAGCGCCGGAGCACCCCTGGAGCGCATCACCTTCGTCCAGGGCGGCAAGATCTACGGCGCTCACCTGGGGGTCTACAAGACGCCGGCCCGCGAGGACGACAGTCGTCACTTCCCGCCCAACCTCTACTTCCGCCATGAAGACTTCGCTCGCCGCCTGGAAGCCGAAGGCATCCGCTGGACGGCGCTGAGGCCCGACATCGTCATCGGCCATTCGCTGGGATCGGCCATGAATCTGGGCAACCTCATCGGCCTCTATGGCGCGCTCTGTCGCGAGACCGGCACGGCCATGCAATTTCCCGGAACGGAGCAGGCCTACCGCGGCGCCCTGGTCAACGTCACCGCCGCGCCGCTATTGGGCGAGGCGGCGGTCTGGGCAGCGGAAGAAGAGCGCGACGGCGCCTACAACCTCACCAATGGCGACGTCTTCCGCTGGAGTCACGTCTGGCCGAAGCTGGCCGACTGGTTCGGTCTGGACGTGGGCGAGCCGCAACCTATCTCCCTGGCCCAGCGCCTGACCGCGCTGAAGCCGGTCTGGCAGGCACTGGCACAACGCGAAGGACTGGCCGGGGCCGATCCCGAACGAATCGCACCCGGCGCCTTTGGCGATTTCATCTTCCATGTCGAGAAGGACGCCATCTTCGACGTGACCAAGGCGCGGCAAGCGGGTTTTGGGCAGATGATCCTGAGGTCCGACGAGGTCTTGCTCGCGCATCTGGAGGACATGCGCAGGCGACGGCTGATTCCCTGAGGCGTCCCGCGCCGTCCTGAATCCTGGGAAAACGCCCGGGACAGCGCGCGGTCACAACCTGATCGCTTCGCTCAATTCGGTTGGAGTTTCATGATGTACGCAGACACGCTCAGCTGGGGTCATGGCCCCCGCACCTTCGAAGTCTTTCTCGAGCCTACCTGTCCCTTCTCGGTCAAGGCCTTCAACAAGCTCGACGACCTGCTGGCCCAGGCCGGTCCTGAGCGGATCACCCTGAAGATCCGCCTGCAATCCCAGCCCTGGCACCTGTTCTCCGGGGTGGTGGTGCGCTGCGTCCTGGCCGCCGCTACCCTGGAAGGTGGCAAGGAGAGTGCAAAGGCGGTCTTGGCGGCGGTAGCCGCCCACCGCGAGGAGTTCGAGTTCAAGGATCACGCCACCGGGCCCAACCGTGAGGCCACACCCAACGACATCATCGCGCGCCTGGAGCGTTACAGCGGCCTGGCCCTGGCCGACGCCTTCGCCAAGCCGGACCTGCAGCACGCCATCAAGTGGCACTGCAAGTACGCCCGGCAGAACGGCATCCATGTCTCGCCGACCTTCATGATCGATGGCCTGGTGCAGCCGGACATGAGCAGCGGCGATTCGGTCGCGGACTGGATCGCCAGGCTGGATTGAACACCGGGGCTCAGGGTCGTGAGGCGGCATAGCGCTGCTACTCGCGCTATGCTCGGCGGCTTCGTCCCGACCCGAGACAGACCCTTAATGGCTTTCCTTGCGGGAGCTTCATTCTGGAAGCCCTGAGCGTCTACCTAGGCCTGGCCACCCTCGCCTTTGGCGCGGCCACCCTGCTGCCCCTGCAGTCGGAAGCGGCCCTGGCCGGGCTGCTGCTCACCGAGCGCTATGCCACGGCGCTCCTGCTGCTGGCCGCGACGCTGGGCAATGTCGCGGGTTCGACGCTGAACTGGTGGCTGGGCACCCACCTCGAACGCTTTCGCCAACGCCGCTGGTTTCCGGTGTCGCCGCAACGGCTCGCCCGCATCCAGGCGGCCTATCAGCGCTGGGGCTGGTGGTCGCTGCTGCTCAGTTGGACGCCCGTGATCGGCGATCCCCTCACCCTGGTGGCCGGGGTGATGCGCGAACCGCTGTGGCGCTTTCTGCTGGTGGTGACCCTGGCCAAGGCCATGCGCTATGTGGGGGTCTGGGGTCTTACCCTCGGTTGGCGCTGACTGCGGACTGGCCGCTCTGAAATTTCGACAGAATGTCGTGGTGCCTGAGGGCTTGCCGTAGACCTGCGTAAGCGAAGCCCAGTGGAGAACGGCCGCATCAGCCCATGCACCTTGAGCAAGGTATGAAGTCTGATGACTCTCAACAGCCTTCAGGAGCAGCTTTCCATGAGCGACAACATCCGAGACAAGGTCGTCGTCATTACGGGGGCCAGCAGCGGCCTGGGTGAGGCCACCGCGCGCATGCTGGCCCAACACGGCGCGCACCTGGTGCTGGGCGCGCGCCGACTTGAACGTCTGGAAGCTCTGGCAACCGATCTGCGGGCCACGGGCGCCCAGGTCGAGGTCAAGGCCACCAACGTGACCCGGGCCGAGCAGGTCCAGGCCCTGGTCGATCTGGCGTTGGAGCACCATGGTCGTGTCGACGTCATGCTCAACAACGCCGGGCTGATGCCGCATTCGCCACTGGACCGGCGGCGTCTGGAAGACTGGGACCAGATGATCGACGTCAACATCAAGGGCGTGCTCTATGGCATCGCCGCGGTACTGCCGACCATGCAAACGCAGAAGAGCGGCCACATCATCAACGTCGCCTCGGTTGCCGGCCATAAGGTCCGCGCCGGCAGCACCGTCTATTCGGCCACCAAGCATGCCGTACGGATCATCTCCGAAGGCTTGCGCCAGGAGGTCAAGCCCTATGGCCTGCGCACCACCATCCTCTCGCCCGGCGCGGTGGCCACCGAGTTGCCCAACACCATCACCGAAGCAGACGTTGCCGAGAACGTTCGCAAGCTCTATGAGCTCGCCATTCCCGCCGACGCCTTTGCCCGGGCAGTCATCTACGCCTTGAGCCAACCGGACGACGTGGATATCAACGAAATCCTCTTCCGCCCGACGCGGCAGGAATACTGAAGCTTCGTCGTCAACCGGCTTGACGGGTCCGCTGCCCCAGCCAGGCCGCCTCCACGGACGCCAGATCGGCGCGCGGGATGAGTTGCGCAGGAATGCGGCTGCAGCGAGACAGGTTGAAGACCTGCCGGCCGTCGGCGGTCATGACGTCCTGCATGACCTTGAGGCCGGGCAAGATACGGTTGTGCAGATGCTCGTCCAGACCGCAGGGCGATCTCGGGTCAGTGCTGCCTTCGTAGAAGCGCCGGAGAAGCCATCACCTTTCGTCCAAGACACCACGAAGGGATCGACCAGCAGGAGTCGTCCCCCCGGCCAGCCGAGAGGTTGTGCCCATCTAAGCGGAGCTCGGCAAGCTGACCAGGGGGGATGCCATTCCATCACGTGACTGGCTAGCCCTCACCTATCCCAGCGGTAGCTCTGGCAAGGCACCTCGCCCCTCAACTGATCTAGGAACCTCGATAGGTACTGAAGCCGTAGGGACTCAGCAGCAGTGGGATATGGTAGTGCTGCTCCGGTTGGGTGACGTCGAATACCACGGGGATTTCCGGGAAGAAGGCACTACGACCCTGCTGGCGATAGTAGTCCCCGGTCTTGAAGACCACGCGGTATTCACCCTTCTCGAAGCTCCGCTCCTTGGGGAACAGCGCCGGCACCCGACCCTGGTCGTTGGTGACCTCTTCCGCCAGCGGCTGCCAGCCCTGCCCCACCTGGCGCTCCAGGGTTACGTGCACCCCCGCCGACGGCTTGCCGTCTTCCAGGTTGAGCACATGGACGCTCAAGGGATTGGGGGCGGCGACGGCAAGGCCGGACAGAGCCAGGCCAGACAACAGAACGAACGTCTTCATGAAGATCTCCTTCAAGGATGGGGTTTGAGATTGAGGTGTTCAGCAGCCGTCAGCGCACAACGCTCGTCCGCCCCGCCACCGCCGGCACCGGCGATGCCCAGGGCGCCGACCAACTGGTCGCCCTCATAGAGGGGGATGCCGCCGCCCAACAGCAGCAATTCGGGCAAGGTGACGAGATTGGCAGCGTCCGGGTTCTGCCGGGCGCGCTCGGCCAGCGCCTGGGACGAGGTGCGCGTGGACAGGGCGGTGAAGGCCTTGCGGCGAGCCGCCTCGGCGTTATGCGGCCCGACGCGGGTATCGCGCTGCAGGAGGATCAGTTGGCCGCTGCGGTCGAGCACCGCGAGCGCGGCGCTGCAGGGTGCGGCTTGCGCCAGTCGATGTGCGGCGTCCAAGTCGAGATCGGGGTGCTGCGGCAGGGCTGCCTGCACCTGACCGAGCAAGGTAGCGCCCAGCAGCGCGACGGTTAGGCAAGAAAGAAAGCGCGACATGATTCGAGGTCCAGGAGATGACCCCGCCAAATTATCCTGATCGCTCGGTCAGGAAGGGGTACTACAGGATGACAATTTTGTCAGTTTGATCAAGTAGATAACTGTATGTACAACGCCGCATTGTCTCGTGGTCCGATCAAAAACAGGTGCCTAGGCACAAACAGTTGCATCGCGCTCACGCAATGAGACTTGCGACTGCTTGCGCTCCCGCTCTGCATTGGGCAGAACCATCAGGCCGCGGTTATACCGCTTTGTCCCGGCAGTGCTCTCGGTTAAGCAGTACGTACACCACGTCAGCTGGGTGGCTTTGCTCTTTAGAGAGAAGAGTCCGAAAGTCTCGGTGACAATGGTGCACCGGATCGGCCAGGTTTTGACGGTGGGTGATGCCGCCTATCTCTGGGTATCCCTACCCGGGATGGCCATCGACATAATCTCAACGAGCTTGCTGCGCGCTTGATCGCGAAAACATTTCTGAGTGCACCTGCACGGCAAAGCGCTTTGGAACAAATTGACGACCGACTACGGCACGGCAAAAAACTGTCTGTGGCACTGCCCGACAACACCCGACGCGAATGCAACGGCGGCGTTCTCAGACCGGCAGCAGGTATTCACGGCAGAGCGCATGTTTTGCCGCGCCCGGTATTAGACGCTTGTCGATCGTATGCCGAAAGCGAACACGGCCTTTTACCTGTCGATTTGCATCGAGCGCCCGGCTCCCAGAACCGCGTCAGTCGACAGTAGCCGTCTCGACCCTGATCTGCGCCACTGCCCTGAAGGGTTCCAACTGCGTCTCTTGCGCTTGGGAATCGGTGATAAGCGTCCATTCCCGTTCAAGAGGTGTCCAATGTTGCTGGCGGGCTCGACCGAGTTTGTCGGCGTCGGCGAGAACGAACACTTGGGCGGCGCGTTTGATGATGCACTCCTTCAGGTAGGCCTGTTGGTCGCTGGCCTCGCAGAGGCCAAATTCGGCCACCACACCGTCCGCTCCTAGGAACGCCTTGTCCACGCTCAAGCGGCTGAGGGTCAGCTCCGCCAGCGGACCGAGGGTGCTCATGCTCGAGCCGCGTAGATCGCCGCCGATCAGGGTCAGGCGAACGCCCGGTGCGTTGGCCAGGGGTGTCACCGCGAGCAGATTGTTGGTGACCACGTGCAGGTTCTGCCGCGCACACAGGTGCAACGCCAGCGCCGCGCAGGTGGTGCCGCCGTCTAGCAATAGCGTGTCACCGTCTTCCACGTGCCTGGCCGCGGCCCTGGCGATGGCGTCTTTCTGATCCCGCTGGCTGGCCTTGCGCTCTTCCAGCGAAGCTTCCGGCTCGTGCATGCCGAGCAGCGCAGTCGCGCCGCCGTGGGTGCGCACCAGATGCCGTTGCTTGGCGAGCATAGCCAGGTCCCGGCGCACGGTGGCTTCCGACACGCCGAGAGCTGCGCTGAGTTGCTCGACGTGGGTGTCTCGGGCGCGCACCAGCTCGAGGATGGCGCGATGACGGTCGGCGGCTTTCATAGACGGCCTTGTGACGAAAGGGCCGACAATCTTACACAAGGGTGACGCAAGCCCTCATCCTCGACGCGTGGCCAGCTCAGTACCCTGGCGCAGTGCTTCAAGCAGGCTACGTTCGTCAGCGATGCCCTTGCCGGCAATGTCGAAGGCCGTGCCGTGGTCCACCGAGGTGCGGATCACGTCCAGGCCTACGGTAACGTTCACTCCTGCTTCCAGACCCAGGACCTTGACCGGGCCATGCCCCTGGTCGTGATACATGGCCACCACCAGGTCAAAATCCCCACGGCCGGCGCGGAAGAACAGCGTGTCGGCCGGCAGCGGGCCGGTCACGTCCAGGCCCTGCGTCTGCAGCAGCTTTATGGCCGGGATGATCTTTTCCTCCTCCTCGCCGTAGCCGAACAGGCCGTTTTCACCCGCGTGCGGGTTGATACCACACACCCCGATGCGCGGCCGGCTGATGCCCGCCTTGATCAGGGTGGCATTGCCGCGTTCGATGGTGCGCTGGACCAGACCAGGCTCGATCTTGCGAATTGCGTCGATGATGCCCATGTGCGTAGTGACGTGGATTACCCGCAGCTGAGGCGCCACCAGCATCATCGACACTTCGTCAACCTGAGTCAGGTGGGCAAGCATTTCGGTGTGCCCCGGATACTTGTGGCCGCCGGCATGCAGCGCCTCTTTGTTTAGCGGGGCGGTACAGATGGCGTCGATCTGGCCGGCTTCGGCCATCTGCACCGCCCTGGCAATGTATTGATAGGCGGCGTCACCTGCGATGGGCGACAACTGTCCGAAGGGCAGGTCCGCAGGGATCAGTGCCAAGTCGATACAGTCGATGATGCCCGGCTCGTAGCGCGCTTCGCCGGCATCCTGGATGCGACGCACCTTGGCGCTGCCCTTGACGATCTCGTTGGCCTGCTCCAAGCGCTGCGCATCGCCGATCACCAGTGGGCGGCACTGCTGATACACCACCTCGTGGGCGAGGCTCTTGACGATGATTTCCGGGCCTACCCCGGTCGCATCGCCCATGGTGATGCCGATGACGGGTAGATAATTACTCATGATGGGTACCTTGTAGCGCAGGATTTAAGATAGGACCCGCAGCGTCATGCGCGGGCTCGAGAGCGTTGTGCATATGTAGCCAGGCGGCGTACAGCGCGTGATCCGTACCGAACGCACCGGCCTTGGTCACCACACCGGGACGGTGCCCGTCGCGGGTGGAAATTGGGTGCCCGAACGCGACACCTGCTTCGATTTCACAGAGCAGCTGGAGGCTGCCAATGCCGACAGCCCCCAACATGGCCCGCGCGGTTTCGCCGCCCGTTGCGACCAGGCCGCCGACATAGACAAACTGCTGCTTCACGAGCTGCGCGAGCGAAGTAGAAAGCTGCGCGCCCTCGGCAGGGTTGAAGGTCTCATCACGGCCAATACGGACCAGCAAGTCGTTGCCACCACCCAGCATCTGGCCGATACGAGCTTCCCACTCGGCCCAGTCCGCGTGTGAAGGGCCTTGGCGCAATACCGTCGGCGGCACCGTCAACTCGGTAACGCCAGCGCGATCCTTAAGCATCGCGCACTGGCGTTCGGACACGCTGGACAGGCTGCCCACCAGCACCAACGTAGGCGCATACTTTTCCCGCGTAGTGGTAGGCATCGGCGATGGCGTACCAAGCAATTCAGGTAACGCAGCCATTTCCCGAGCCAGGCCGCCCGACCCCACCCAGAACAGCGGTTCCGACAACTGGGCCGTTACCCGAGCCAGGATACGCAGATCCTCGCTGCTCTCAGCGTCAACAATCAGCGCATCGGCCAGCCCGCCCGCCGTGCCCGCGATAACGCGGACCAGCGCCGCCGCGTCACCGCGCAGCGTCTCCAGCGGCAGCCTGGCCACGCGAAGGCCGACTTCCTCGAGCAGCGTGGAGATATCCGCGCAACGGCCAGCATGCTCGAGTTGCCAGGTGTCCGTGCTCTCGAGCGAGTGACCGTTGACCCACACCTTGCCTTCCAGTGTGGTTCGCCCTGTGGCCGGAAAAGCGGGCGCAATGATTGCCAGACCCGCGTCCAGCTTCAAGGCGGCAACTTCCGCCGCCCAGTTACCACGCAGGGTGGAGTCGATCTTCTTGTACAGGCGCTGCCCTGGTCGGCGCAGGGTCTGCCACGCTTTGAGAGTGCGTTCACCTGCTTGTGCTGGTAGGAGCCGACGAGTGTCGGTATCGATGGCCACCACTGTCGCATCCCCTGTATCGTGGGACGGATCCAAGGCCACGACCGTGCTCTGACCGGCGCCCGCGAAGGCAATGGCACAATCCGCCGCACCTGAAAGATCATCAGCGATAATCAATAACTTCATCGAATGACCTCCCGCCGTGTGTCCGAACTGTCACTCACGTTCGCGCCCTCCGCTGCCGCACCGTGACGCGTCTGATAACGTTTGGCGACCGACGCGGTGAGAATCGGTGACAGCACGGCGGTCACTACTACACAGGCAGCCACCAACAAGGTGGCGGAATTGGCCGCCTCGGTATAGATCGGGTTGGCCGCCGCTACCAGCGCAGGCACCGCCGCCGCATTGCCTGCGGTATTCGCCGCCGCCACCCCTGCAACGCCAGTACCTCCCGACGCGCGGTCCGCGAAGTACAGAGGGATACCCGTGAGCACCACCACCGCCACGCCCAGGCCGATGCCCAGTAAGCCGGCCTGCCACACCTTGTGCAGGTCCAGGCTCGCCCCCAGTGCCAAGGCGAAGAAGGGGATCATCACTGGTACGGCCTTGGCCAGGAACTCGCGCATTTCACGGTCGAGATTGCCCAGCAGCATACCGAGCAGCAGCGGCAGGATCGCGCCCACCAGCGTCGGCCAAGGAAAGGCCGCTAGCCCGGCAACGCCCAGGGTGACCATGGTTAGGAACGGGCCCGACTCCAGCGACATCACCGAATAGGCCCCCACATCTTCGGAGCGCCCGTACTGCCCCATCAGCGCCATGTACAGACCGCCGTTGGTATCGTTCATCGCTGCTACCACAGCCAGAGTGGAGAGCCCGGCAAACACCCCTGAACTGATCGGCTGCTCGCCCAGGAACTGGCCCATGATCACGCCAATTACAATCGCAGTCCCGACCTTGGTGCCAAACAGCACCCCGCCCTTCTTGAGCAGGTAAGGCGTTGCCTTGATATCGATGCTTGCGCCCATGCACACATAAAACACTGCCAGGATCGGCAGCGACCCGGTGAACAACGCGTTGGTGAACGAACCGAAGAACTTCGGCATGTCCGGCAGGAAGGTAGCGACGAGCGAGCCGATCAACAACGGCACGATCATCATGCCACCGGGTACACGCTCGATACTGCGCTTGATTGGAATCTGGGCCACGAGAGAGCTCCTTATTTTTATAGGTGCCGCAGTGATGGGGGTGGGGCGGATGTGAAGCATACTGAGCGAAATGATCAAATTAATGACTACTTCGCGCAAAATCAGCATACGAGAGATAAAAGGAATGCGCAAACCAAACAGGATATTGATCGATTTGAGCAGGATGGACGCCAGTAGCGATCAGCGAATGGCCTGCGTCGCACACAGCACGCGCGGCAGGCAGGGAGACCGATGTAGACCTGCTTGGCATCACTCGAATGCCAAGCGCGCCAAGCGCGAAGACTTGGCTACCGGGATGGGAAAATTGATCGACGGGTGCTGCTAGAGATGTCCGACCATTGTGGGCCGGCATATTTCGCGGGACTGATGATCCAGCAGCAAACCGAAGTGTTCGTGCTTGCCGACTCGACCATCGCCAGCAGCACAGGACGCCGCTCAAGACGGACTGGACGCTGATTACCGATGCCACGGCGACCGAGTTCCTGGCCCCGCTTAGTCAGCAGAGTCTGGTCCGCGTGGAGGTGGTGTCCTGAGTGCTAACGCGCTGATGTTGATTTACGCAGGACCCGTGAGCAGAGGGGTCAGGAGAAAACATTGACGCTCGCGGTGCATACGCTCTACACCCATACCAGCGCGGTCTGGATGCATACCATACGCCGCGTCGTCATCTTCAAAAGCCGATTGCCAGGTCCGAGCAAGCGCTTGGGCGGAGCGCCTAAAGGCGCCCGCAGTTGATACGGTGATGGTCCGGTATCGGGTGAAACCGTCGACAAGGACATACGAGCGGTCCGTCGACGACCTGCTCGCGCTGCTGGCCTCGAGCTGCAACGATCCAGCTACTTACCCCTGCTCAGCTTCAAAGCTGAGCGCCGGCGGCCGGCGATGAAAACCGCCCGTCAACCAAGCCAGATAGAGGCCACCGAGCATCAGCCAGCTACAGCCGAGCATGATTGCCAGGCGGTCTAGGCTGATCATCAGCCACAGCGTCGCCAGAAGGCCGAGAAGCGGACACAGCAGGTAGAGTACCAGTTGGACGGGACCACGCTGCTGGGGCTGGCGCGCGAAGTGAACGATCACCGAAAGGTTCACCAGGCTGAACGCCAGAAAGGCGCCGAAGTTGATGAATGAGGTCGACGTGGCGACGTCAAGCTTGAGTGCCAGCAGCGCTACCACCGCGCAGACCAGGATAGCGCCCACCGGCGTACCGAACCGCGGACTCAGGGTGCCCAGTAGCGCACGGGGAAGGACGCCGTCGCGGCCCATGGCGAACATCAGGCGCGAGGCGCTCGCCTGCGCCGACAAGCCCGAGGTGAACTGACCGACGATCAATCCGATCAGGAAGACCGACACAAACAGATCACCGCCGATATTGCGGGCGATCTCATAGGCCGCCGCATCGCTGCTCTCGAATAGGGTGGAGGGATGTGCCAGTTGCACGAAATAGGCGGTGATCACGAAGATCAGTCCACCGATCAGGGTGATCAGCAGGATTGCCCTGGGAATGGTGCGCTGGGGGTCGCGGGTTTCCTCGGTCAGGGTGCTGACCGCATCGAAGCCCAGGAAGGAGTAGCAGGCTACCGCCGCGCCCGCCATCACCAGGGACAGGTTCATACCCTCGCCCAGGAACGGCTGCAGCGACAACAGCGGCTTGCTGGCGTCGCCCACCACGTAATGCACGCACAGCGCCACGAAGGCCAGCAGGACCAGAAACTGCACCAGCATCAGGATGCTGTTGATGCCCTTGGCCAGGTGTAGGCCTACTACGTTGATCACGCTGGTGACCAGGATGAAAGTGAGCACCCAAAGCGCCTGCGGCAGTTGCGGGAACGCCGAATGAAGGTAGGCCGCACCGATCAGCCAGATCGCCATCGGCAGGAACAGATAGTCGAGCAACACCGCCCAACCGGCGATGAACCCGAGATGATCGCTGATGCTGTGGCGTACATAGCTATAGGCCGATCCGGCTACCGGAAACAGCTTGGCCATGCGCGCATAGCTCAGTGCGGTGAAGAACATCGCCACCGCAGCGGCCAGGTAGGCCGCTGATACCGCGCCATGGGTAATCTCGGCCAGGATGCCGAAGGTGCCGAGGACGATGATCGGCGTCATGTAGGCGATGCCGAACAGCACCACCGCTCCCAGAGACAGGGATCGTTGCAGACGAGCCATTACTGGTTACTCCCATTTTATACGTTGTTATGGCAGGACCGAAGTCGGCAAAAGCGCGCGGCAAGGCCGCAACGGGCGCGTCTGTGGCGCCCTTCAGAAGGTCAGGGGATCAGTAACTCACGCACACCATTGGCATGGTCGATGCGCGTACCTGGCAGCGCTATGCGCCGCTCTTCCAGGTAGCGGTAATCACGGCGGGCCTCGGCCAGGCGATGAAAGTCCAGATCGATGGTCTGTGCGCACGGCTCGCGACCGGCTTCCAGCAGCAGGCTGCCGTTGGGGTCGACCGCCGCGCTGCCGCCGGCGAAGACCAGGCCGTCGTCCCCTGCGCCGACGCGGTTGGCCATGACCGCATAGGCCTGGTTTTCCATCGCCCGTGCCATGATCGCGGTTCGGTGCGTCGGCCCGTAGGGATCCATGTTGCCGTTGGTGACGATCAGCAGCTCAGCGCCGAGCTCACCCAGGGCACGGGCGCTCTCGGGAAATTCGATGTCGAAACACACCAGCAGGCCAACCCGCACGCCGTCGAGCAGCGCGGTGCCGTAGCGATCGCCCGGCGCGAACACGCCGCGATCCGACGCCCACAGGTGCGTCTTGCGGTAGGCCAGCACGATGTCCTGCCCGTCCATCAACACGGTGGTGTTATAGAACGTGCCGTCGTCGTCCTCGGCAAAACCGATGGCAATAGCCAGCCCACGCGCAGCCGCTGCCTTGCCGATGGCGGTCAGGCTCGGGCCATTCAAAGGCTCAGCCAGGGCCGCGACGTTTTCCGGCGTCGGAAAACCCGTCAGGTAGGTCTCCGGGAACACCAACAGGCGAGTGCCCGCCCTGCACGCTGCGATGGCTTGCAGGGCCTGGGCGAGATTGTGGGCCGTATC
Organism: Pseudomonas oryzihabitans; assembly: GCF_001518815.1. Lineage (NCBI taxonomy): Bacteria > Pseudomonadati > Pseudomonadota > Gammaproteobacteria > Pseudomonadales > Pseudomonadaceae > Pseudomonas > Pseudomonas oryzihabitans. The sequence continues at coordinate 1,631,929 of NZ_CP013987.1, read as the reverse complement.
ACCATCACGACCGGTGAGCTGAGCGAGTTCAACTTGCATGACGGGGGCTCCGTTCTTGTTGTTGCATCACGTGGGGGGCAAACACAGAATGCGGACACCCCACCGTCCGGAGTCGAGTATGGCGGCGGAGTCACACAGGCGGAATTACGCACGCGGGGTAACCCCATAGGGGTAGACAGATGACCATGACCTTGCACGACATCGCCTTCCATCACACCGTGGCCGAACTCATCGAAGCGCTCGATCGCCCGCATTTCTGGCGTGCCATGGCCCGCGCGCTGGAGCAGTACGTACACCATGACAGTTGGGTGGCACTGATCTTCAGCGAGGGGCGCCCGCAGGTGCTGGCCGAAAGTCCCGGCGACGACGGTGCACCCGACCGGCTCTTTCAGGACTACCTGCACGGCCTTTACCTACTCGATCCCTTCTACATCGCCAGTCGGGAGAGCCCGCGTGAAGGTCTGGTGCGGCTGAGCGAAATCGCCCCGGACTGTTTTGAACAAACGGACTACTACCAGCGCTACTTCAGCCTCAACGTGGTCGCTGACGAGATCCAGTTCAATGTGGTCCTCCCCGAGGCTCGTACCCTGTGTCTCTCACTGGGTTCACGGCAACGCTTCCGACCTGAGCAGATTGCCCTGCTCACCCTGGTAGCGCCCTGGGTCATGGCACTGGCGCGCCAGCGCCTGGGCTACGAGCCAGAGCCAAGTGGGCCGACAGCCGCTCCCCCCTGGCAGGAGCGCCTCGAACGGATGGCACGCCAGGTCGAAACGGCGCTGACCGGCCGCGAGCTGGAAGTCGCGCGCCTGGTGCTCAGCGGTTATTCCAGCAAGGAGGTGGCGCGCAAACTGGCCATCTCGGCCGAGACCGTGAAAGTGCACCGCAAGCACGTCTACAGCAAGCTGGGCATCAAGTCGCAATCGGAACTGTTCGCGGTGTTCCTGCAGGCTCAGCGCGAATAACGGCGGCAAGCCGGGTAAGCCGGTGACGTAGGCTCCATGGTCTGGAAACGCCTATGAACCATGCCGATGCGGATCTTCGTGCGGCGATGCCAGGCGAGTTGCCTGCACCAGCGCTCAGGGGTTACCGGACGAGAGGGTCATTCTCTCCGCCGGGCACTCTCAGGTTCCCGGTACACCAGCGCTCAAGCGACTACCGTCGAGTAGACGCGGCGGCGGGGCCTGGTCTGGCAACCCCGCCAGCCTTGGGCCTCCCCTTTGCCCGACAAACGTCTTACATCGCGCACCTGCCCCAGCGGTCTTCGCAGGTCTGTAGCCAGGTCAGCCATACCCCACAAAGGGGCTCTGCTAAAGGTTCGAGATAGACGCAGCGTCCCATCGAACGCGAGCCACTGCGCCTGTCCTCACTCCGCCGCCGCGACGATAGCGATCTCGACCAGCAACTCCGGTGCCGCTAGCCTGGACTCCACCGTGGCCCGTGCAGGTGCCTGCCCTTCGGGTGCCCAGGCGTCCCACACCTCGTTCATGCCGGCGAAGTTGGCCTGGATGTCCGACAGCCATACCTGGGCGCTGAGGATGCGCGTCTTGTCCAGGCCGACCTTGGCCAGGTAGTCGTCGATCTTCTGCAGGACCTGCGCGGTCTGCCCCTTGATGTCCTGGGTTCGATCATTGGCCGTCTGGCCGCCGACGAAGGTGATGCCGCCCTTGTACTGGACGACCCGGCTCATACGCTGGTTGGTTTCGATACGGGTAATGGGTTGCATATAGGCTCCTTTACTAGCCTGGGGGTTGAGGAATCTCTGTGGAAGCGATCAATGGCAAAGGCTGCGAGATCGATGGGTGACGACTCGCCCAGCACCAGCTGCGCGACGCGCTGGCCGGTACCGAGACTCATCTGGAAACCGCTGCCGCAGTAACCGAACGAATAGGTCAGTCCACTGGCGCGACTGCTGTTCGAGATGACGGGCAGGTCGTCCTCGGTGAAGGCTTCGATACCGGACCAGGTGCGGTTGATGCCCAGATGCCTGAGGTGCGGAAAAAGATCCGTCACTGTCTGGGCGCTGGTCACGAGACGGGTGATATCGACTTCGCCATGGCGCGCCTCGAAGTCCAGGGCACCGATCAGCTTGCCGCCAATGACCACCGTGCCGTTGTCAAACTGCTTGAAGGACAGGGCGCGGCCGGTGGCGCCGAGTACCTGCCTGCAGAAGGGCGCCACCCGATGGGTCACCATCAGCATCAGCCCTTGCGGATAGGTGGGTACCGGCTCGCCCACCTCGGCCGCCAACCGTCCCGCCCAGGCACCTGCCGTTACCACCAACTGGTCCGCCTCGAACCGCCCTTGGCGCGTCTCTACCTGCCAACGGGTGCCTCGCTGGGTGATGGACAGCGCAGGCGTCTGTTCATGCAGCACCATCCCCAGGCGCTCCGCCGCTTGCCGGACCGCGGTCACTACACGGTAAGGGGTTGCGTAGCCATCGTCCGCCACCCAGATGCCGCCCACCACATGGGGCGCCACCGTCGGGAGGAGCTCCAAAACCTCCTGCCGATCGATGAGCACCTCATGGGTGAAGCCATGGGCCTGAAGTTCGGCGACGCGTGCCCGACATTGCTGGAGCTCATCATCATTTTCGGCCAGTTTCAGCTGACCGCTCGCGACAAAACTAGCATCGGTTCCCAACAGCTCCGGCAGGTTGTGCCAGAGAGCCCGAGACGCCAGCGCCAGCGGGATTTCGGCCAGGTGCCGGCCGAGCGTCCGCACTCCACCGGCGTTCACACCGGAGGCATGCCGCCCGGCGTAGTCGGCTTCGAGCACGATTACCCGCACGCCGCGCTGCGCGAGCTGCCAGGCCGTGCTCAATCCATGCAGCCCGGCGCCGATGACGATCACGTCCGCCGTCCTGTCAGCCACTGGCCAGCTCTCCCAGGGTAATGGGCTTGATCGGTGGGCGAATGCGGTAGTAGCCCACCTCGTCGGGCGTGAGCCCCCGCGACTTGGCGATGATCTCGGTAACGGTCAAGCCGCACATGCGTCCTTGGCAGGGACCCATGCCACAGCGACCGAAGGATTTCGCCTGATTGGGCCCACTGCAGCCCAGCTCGACGAAGCGGCGGACATCGCCTGCCGTGACCTCTTCGCAGCGGCAGATGGTGACGTCGTCCCGGGCGGGAATGCGGTTCTCCTCGCGCGGGCGATACAGGGCATCGAGGAAGGGGCGGATACGCAGGTTGCGCTCCAGCTCGGCGCGCAGGGGCGCGGCCTGGGCATCGCGCTGGGCCGGGGTGATCTGGCCCAGATTACGCGCCAGCCCCAGCGCCGCGAGCTGCCCTTGCAACGCGGCCGCCTGGGCACCGCCAATCCCTGCGCCATCGCCGGCCACCGCGATGAAGGGCACATCGAGCGCGCCCCAGCCATCGGTTTCCGGGACGAAGCACAGCTGCGCATCATCCCAGCGATGCTGGGCCCTGAGCGCCTGGGTGAACTGGATGTTCGGCACCACGCCCTGGTGCAGCAGCACGGTGTTGGCCAACACCCGTTGTGCCTTCCCGTCGACGACGAAGCTGAGCGCCTGGGCCTGCCCTTCCCCCTCGACCTGTAGCTGCTCGGCGCCGGTGTAGTGCGGGACCTCGCCCTTGCGCAGGGCGCGCAACAGCGAGACACCCTTGCGCAGGTAGGGCCAGGCCCGCAATGCCGCCAGTAGGTGCCTGCGCGCATTCCAGTAGTCCTCACGGCGACTGGTGTCCACCAGGGCCGCGATGGGTATGCCTGCCCTCAGGTATTGCCAGCCAAGCAGGTAGAGCAGCGGTCCGCACCCGGCCAGCACCACTGGTCCCTGCGGACCGATGCCGGCGGTCTTGAGCAGGATCTGCGCGGCCCCAGCGGTCATTACACCGGGCAAGGTCCAGCCGGGAATGGGAAAGGGCCGCTCCATGGCGCCGGTCGCCAGCAGCACGGCCCTGGCGGCGAAGGAACGTACCCGTCCGTCCTTGAGGTAATGCACCTGGCGCTCGCGGGTGATCTGCCAGACGGAAGCCCCCGTTTCGTGGCGCACGTTCGCACCCTTCATCGCGTCCGCCAGGCGGGCGCCTGCCGCATAATCCTCACCGAGCAGCTCGCGCCGCGCCGGCGTGGCGTTGCCGATGCCTCTATAGATCTGTCCGCCCACCGCGGCCTGCTCGTCCAGCAGCACGACGGAAAGGCCCAGGTCCGCCAGGGTTCGCGCCCCGGCCATGCCGGCAGGACCCGCGCCGATGACGACGACGTCTATAGGTTCGAGATTCATGGCTGTACCTCCATCACCACGGATTCGGCGGCGGTGAAGGGCAGCTCCCTGGCGCCCTGCTGCGAACGGATGCGCATGCCGTCGGTTGCCTCGATCAGGCAACTCTGGCGACTCGGCACCCCATCGATCTCGACCAGGCATTCGAAGCACACGCCCATCATGCAATAGGGCGCACGGGCTTCACCGCCCACCGGGGAGGTGCGGAATTGCCGTATGCCGGCCAGCAGCAAGGCGGCGGCAACCGTGATACCACTCGGCACCTGGAAGGCCTGGTCGTCGAAGGTCAGGGTGATGAGACGGCCGCCTTCGGCGTCCACGCGGCGAAACAAGGAATCAGTGGGCATGGGAAAACACCTCCCCCGTGAGAAAACGTTCGCCGGCGAACACCGCCAGCTCTTCCGGCTGTTCGCCGCCCCGAACCCAGGGCGCGATCCGGGTCGCGTGCGCCGCGGCCAGGGTCACGCCGCTGTGGCAGGTGACGACGAAGGCACCGGGGTGCGACGCGGACTCCTGGTAGATCGGATAGCCATCCGGGCTCATGACGCGCAGGGCGCCCCAGGCCCGCACCAGGCGCACGTCAGCCAGCAGTGGGAAGGTGTTGACCCCACGCTGGGCGATCCTGGCGAGCACGTCGGTGGTGGTAAGGTCGTTGAAGCCGACCTCCTCCATGGAATCGCCAAGTTGCACACTGCCCTCGTCCGTCTGGCGCACATTGATCGTCGGGTAGTCGAGAAAGGGCCGAACCCGCTCACTGACCAGCACCTGCCCACGATTTGGCGCGACCGGGGCATGCAGTCCGACCTGCTCCCCCAGCGGCCGATTGCCCAGGCCCGCCGCCAGCACCAGGCGCGGCGCGGTGAAGCGCTGACCGGGGGTGACCACCGTGAATTCGCCAGGCGCGGAATCGATCCGCTCGACCGGCATCCGCCCCAGTACGGTCGCCCCGTGGTACTGCGCTCCCGCATGCAAGGCCCGCAGCAGCTTGAGCGGATTCACGTGGCCATCCATGGGCGTATAGCTCGCCCCGACGACCTTTGGGCCGATGCCGGGCAGGCGTGCCCGCAGATCCGCCTGATCCAGCATTTCGAAGGGATAGTCACCTAGACCGGCTTGCATACCTGCCAGCCGCACCTGGCGCTCCGCCAGCTCCTGATCGGAAAAGCACATGTGAAAGCCGCCGGGCTGCTTCAGGCGGACATCGACGTCCGTCTCCTTCAGCAGGTCCTCGGCCAGCCCGGCCCAGGCCAGCGCCGAGGAGCGCGTCCAGCGGGAATATTCGAGGCGATCGAAGCCCTTGCCCTGCACCCAGACCAGACCGAAGTTGCCCCGGGAGGCGCGGAAGGCGTCATCGCCCTGGTCGAGCACCAGCGTCCTGGTACCGGCCTTCGCCAGGCCATAGGCGACCGCCATGCCGACCAGCCCACCGCCAACCACGATGACCTCTGCCGAGGGGGATACGCTGCTGTCGTTCATTGCTTCTCTCCGATCAGCACCCGATCCAGGCCGACGAGCCGATCCAGCAGCAGCATCACCGCCAGGGTGCCCAGGATCAGCACCGTGGAGGCCGCCGTGATCAGGGGATCGATGGTCTGGGAAATCTGGTTGTACATGGCGACCGGCAAGGTCGTGGTGCCGGGTGTGGCGACGAAGACCGTCATGGTCAGTTCGTCGAAGCTCTGGATGAAGGCGAGCAGCCAGCCGCCGACCACGCCAGTGCGGATCCGCGGCAGGATCACCCGCCAGAAGGTCTGCAACCGACTGGCGCCCAGGGATAGCGCGGCATGTTCCGCATCGCGCTCCAGGCCGATAGTGGACGCCAGCGTCAGCCGCAAGGCATAGGGCAGCACGACGATGACGTGGGTGATGCTCAGCGCCCACAGCGAGCCGCCCACCTGGGCAAGGGAAAAGAAGCGCAGGAAGGCGATCCCCAGCACCACCGAGGGAATCATCAGCGGCGACATCAGGAAGCCCGTGATCGCCCCGCGTCCGGGAAAGTCGTAGCGACTGATCGCCAGCGCCGCGGGGACCGCGAGCAAGGTCGCGACCGTCGCCGACACCAGGCCCAACTTGAGCGACAGCCAGAAGGCATCGACCATTTCCTGGTTGGCCCACAGCGCCTCAAACCAGCGCAGCGACAGGCCACCGGAAGGCAATGAAATGAAGCCTTCGCCGGTAAAGGACACCGCCATCACCACCACCAGTGGCGCGACGATGAAGGCGATGAAAAGCGCATGAAAGGCAAGGGAGAAGAAACCGTTCCGGTACATGGCGATCACTCGAAGACGTGTTTGAAACGGCGCTCGGCCAACCGGCTGCAACCCACCACGATCACCAGGTTGGCGATCAGCAGCAGCACCGCGATGGCGGCGCCCAGCGGCCAGTTCAGCGAACCCAGGAATTCGTCGTAGGCCGCCGTCGCCACCACCTTGAGGCGACGTCCGCCGATGATCGCGGGGGTGGCGAAGGCCGAGGCCGCCAGGGCGAAGACGATGATCGAGCCCGAGAGGATTCCCGGCACGATCTGCGGCAGCACCACCCGCCTGAAGGTCGTCATCCGCGAAGCGCCCAGCGACAGGCCGGCCTGCTCCACCTGCAGATCGAGCTTTTGCAGGCTGGCCCAGACGGCGATCACCATGAAGGGCACCAGCACATGGGTCAGCGCCAGCACGACCCCGAACTGGGTGAACATCATGCGGATCGGAAAATCGATGACGCCCAGCGCCTGCAACGCCTGGTTGATCAGCCCGTTGTTGCCCAGCAGGATGGCCCACCCCAGGGTGCGCACCACGACCGAGATGAGCAGTGGTCCGAGCACCACCAGCAGGAACAGTGACCTCCAGGGTGCCCGCATGCGAGCGATGATGAGCGTCTCCGGTACGCCGATCAGGACCGAGCAGACGGTGACGGCGAGCGCCATCCCACCCGTACGCAAGAAGATCTCGTGGAAATAGTCGTCGCCGAACACCTCCAGGTAGTTGGCGAGCGAGTACACGGGAATCACCCCCTTAGTGTCGCTGAACAGGTTCAACGACAGCATGGCCGTGAGCACCAGCGGCGCCGCCAGCAGGGTCAGGAATACTAGAAGCGCAGGGCCGGTCAGCAGCCAGGGCGCGCTGCCGACCCGTTCGGCATCATAGGTGGCCATGGGACACCTCCCGGCCGAGCAGGCGCAGGTCATCATCCAGCCAGGTCAGGCCCACCTCCTCCCCTTCCAGCGGCGGCGGCGCGCCGAGGTTCGGCTGCGTCAGGTTGACCGGTCCCAGGGGGCTCTCGACACCGATCAGCCAGAGGTTGCCGAGGAACACCCGCATGCGCACCTTGCCGCACAAGCGCGCTTCGGCAGGATCGGTAAGGCGGATCTTTTCCGGACGCAGGTAGACGTTTACATCGCCGTCGAACTGATGCCCCTCATGAGGGACATGCAGCATCAGGCCGTCGACCTTGACCTCGTAGCAGCGTGGCTTACGAGTGTGGACGGCACCGGGGAAGGCGTTGGTCTTGCCCAGGAAGCTCGAGGCGAAAGGCGACTGGGGCCGCTCGTAGGTCTCGAAGGGCGAACCGATCTGCACGATGCGCCCGCCGTGCATCACCGCGATGCGATCGCTCATGGTCATCGCTTCAACCTGGTCGTGGGTGACCAGGATGGTGGTGATACCCAGGTCGCGCTGGATGGCACGCAATTCGATGTGCATGTCCTCGCGCAACTTGGCGTCGAGGTTCGACATCGGCTCGTCCAGCAACAACAGGTCCGGGCGGATCGCCAGGGCACGCGCGATGGCCACCCGCTGACGCTGCCCGCCGGACAGGGCCTTGGGATAGCGTTCGCCCAGGCCCTGCAGCCGAACCATATCGAGCGCTGACTTTACCCGCTCCGCCCTGTCGCTACGCGCCACGCCGCGCATCTCCAGACCGAAGCTGACGTTTTCGGCCACGGTCATGTGGGGGAACAGGGCATAGCTCTGGAACACCATCCCCAACCCGCGCTTTTCCGGCCGGACATGGGTGATGTCTCGCCCGTCCAGCACGATGCGTCCGGCCGTAGGCTGCACGAAACCCGCAACGCTTTGCAGCGTCGTGGTCTTGCCGCACCCCGAAGGGCCGAGTAGGGAAAGAAATTCGCCTTTCTCCACTGCCAAGTCGAGTCCAGCGATAGCGGTGAAATCACCATAGGTTTTGACGAGGCCGTCGAGGATCAGGAAAGCCATGGGCATGCCTCCGGCGATCACGAAGGCGTGATCGCTGTTCGTCCAAGGGAGGTGGGAGCGACCGATTGCTAGGGAAAAACCAGCCACTCGATCATTGAGCGAGATGGAACCGGACGATGGCGAAATGGACGTGAGGGCCTGCTGCTACAACGTGCGGAGGGATAGCCCGAAGCCAACCTCCTCTCCACTCGCAATCCCGCTGTCATTTCATCGCCGTCTGGCCGGTACGCCACTATCGCTCGATGGTCCTGTTCCAGCGCGTCGTCCATTCGGAACGCTTCTGGTTGATGGTGTCCCAATCGACCTTGAGCAGGCTGTCGACCTTTTCCTGTCCGTAAGGCATACGGGAAGCCAGTTCTGGCGGCAGCTTCACGGTGCGATTGACCGGCGCGAAGCCGTTGCTTTCGGACTGGATCTTCTGGATTTCCGGCGACAGCACGTACTGAATGAACTGCTGGGAGAGTTCGGACTGCGCATTGGGCGTGACGGAGCAGGCGGCGACCTGGAGGGCTACAGCGCCCTCCTTCGGGTAGATGAATTTGAGCGGAAAGCCGGTGTTCTGCAGCGCCACTGCACGGCCACTGCCGTACACCGCCATGACCACATCACCGTTCTGCATCATCCCGTCCATCTCGCCCGGGGCACTGACCCAGGCCAGCACGTTCGGCGCGATCTTCTTCTCGAACACCGCGAAACCCGGATCGATGTCTTTCTCGCCGCCGCCATTCAGCCGCGCCATTTCGATCAACGAATGCAGGCCGTAGGTATTGGTGATTGGCGGCATGCCCAGCAGCTGCCGATACTTGGGATCTTCCAGATCGGTCCAGGACGTCGGGGCTGCCCATCCGCGCTTCTTGAAGGCCTCTTCGTTGTAGCCGATCCCGGTGGCGACCATACCTACTGCCGTAGCCTCAGGGCTCAGCCGCGCCAAGGGATACAGGTCCTGGTAGACAGGCGCATCCGTGAGCTTTTCGCAAAACCCCAGCTGCAGCGCCTGGTACATGGGGCCATCGTCCATCATGGCGACGTTGATCTGCTGCCGCCCCTTCTGGGCCTGCAACTTGGCCAGCGTTTCAGTCGAGTTGCCCGACACATACACGACCTTGACCCCATGCGCCTTCTCGAAGGCGGGAATGACGCGGGTCTTGTACATCTGCTCGGTTGAACCGCCGACGCCGGCGACGTACAGCGTCGTTTCGGCGTGGGCCGGAAACGCCATGCCAGCGGCCGCTGCGGCCAACAGCAGCGCGGACAGCCCCTGACGACAGGAGATGGATGAGATACGGACGAGATACGGACTGGTCACGGGCAATGCTCCCTTTTTTGCGTTGCGGCAGATCGAGAACGTCGTGAGGACACGACCGGAAGATCCAGGCATCCGCCTCCGAGGACATCGCGGTAACCGCCATTCGGAAACGCTTTCTTTTTATGGGGCCATTTGGCTTGTGACCGAGTATTGTCAGCCTGAACCCATAGGGTCAAATACGAAGGTACAGGTTAAGTATTCATATTTGATATGGAGAACCCTATTGAATCTCAGACAGATCGAGGCCTTCCGCAGCGTGATGCGTCTAGGCTCCATGACCGCGGCCGCCGAAGCCCTGCACACTTCGCAGCCAAACGTCAGCCGACTGATCGCACAGCTGGAACTGAGCACCGGACTCAAACTGTTCGAGCGCGCGGGTGTACGGCTGATACCCACGAAGGAAGGCAGTGCCTTCTTCCAGGAAGTGGAGCGGGCCTATGTAGGGTTGGATAGCCTGCGCCAGTCGGCCAAGAACATCCGCAACCTAGGCACCGGCCGCCTGCGTATCGCGGCAGTGCCCTCGACTGGCCTCACGCTCATCCCCCACGTCATCAAGGACTTCGTCGCGACCCGCCCTGAGCTGACCGTCTCCCTGCACATGAACGCCTCGCCCACTGTGGTGCAGTGGGTGCAATCCCAATTCTGCGATTTGGGCGTGGTGGTCCAGCCCAGCGACGCCGGCCCTCTGGAAACGCTGCTTATCACCCGGCTCCGCGCCGTCTGCGTCCTGCCGCCAGGCCATCGACTGGCTTCAAAGGAAGTCATCAGGGCGCAGGATCTCCACGGCGAGAACTTCGTCTCTCTCTGCCATGGCGATGGCACCCGCGAGCAGATGGACAGGGTCTTCGAACAGGCCGGTGTCGAACGCAAACTCGCCGTGGAAGGCCAATACAGCTCCATCACCTGCGAGATGGTCGCCGCCGGCATGGGCGCCGCCCTCATGAGTCCGAACGTTGCCCAGGATTTTCTGCACAAGGGCATCACCATCCACCGCTTCGAGCCGGAGCTGTTGTTTCCTGTGTACGTCGTCGCGCCTGCGGGATCGGGCCAGACGCCGCTGGCGACGGACTTCATTCAGGCGCTGAAGAAGCATTATGCAACTCACTTCCCACACTAAGAGTTCATTTCCACGCCCTTCTTCCCGCCCGAGGAAAGCTTCTCCAGCTAACTTTTGTTGCAAGCAGGATCATCACCGAGAGCAATAGGGTTGTTTTAACGAAACTCGTCTCGATTCTTCAAGGATGGTCAGCAGGCGATGGGCTATTCATTCGGTTAACCCAATGCGAAAGACCTGCCGCATGCTTGAGTGCGACGTGCAGACTGAGGGATGACAGCTTCCACTGCCTTCCCGCTCAGCCCAGATAGCTGAGCCCTCAACGGCTAGACGCTTAGGCTCTACAGCAGCACGCTCTTATGGGGCAGAGCTCGACTACAAAGGCACAAAATTTACGCATCAAAACCTAGTTGGTTTCGAGCGTCTGGATTTTTTAGTCGAGGCGAAGAGGGCTGACACTCCTGTTTCGAACATCGAAGCACTGCAACGACCTAAGCTGCGTAGCATAGATGCTCCAGAAGATGTCCGGCCTCTCCTTCGCAGGCACTGGTCAGCTCAACGATTGTCATAACCCTTGCACACATACGAGGAGACCACATGGCTATCAATGCAGAACTCAAAGCTGAAATCTTGCGCCGCCTGTATCACTCGCATCCAGCGGGCCTGGGTAGTGAAATTCTCGATAACCATCACGGTGAAGATGCCGTCATGGACGTTCTTCAGGACCTGCAAGAGCATGGGCTGATTCATAAGGGCAACGTCCACGTCGACGCTCAAGGCGATCGCTCTTTGGTGCTACCGATAAAGCTCACCTCTGCTGGAGCAGATGCCGCTAAGGACGCTGAATGACATTAGGAGGCCCAGTATTAACGCTGGGCCTTCCTATTTTTATTAGCTAGTCCAAAGCAGCGGCTGGCCCGGAAGCAGGTTGGATTACGCTTTAGGCAATGATCGAAGGAGCGCATCTCGAACAGGGCGCTCAAGATCGAATAAGCCGCCACAGGCGATAACGAGAACAGCTGCGCAGGTAATGCCGAGCTCTACTGAGCTGGATGTCTCTATACGTCGTTACCAGTGAGCAGGCGGGGTGGAAGACTCAGTAAGGTAGGTATGCCTATAACCAGCAATCCTCTTGCAGCAACCCGGTCGAAAGCTACCAGGAACCCTACCCAAGCGAATCGCCAGCTGATTTTGATTTAGCTCCAGAAACGAAAAAGGCCCAAGCCACTAAGTGCTTGAGCCTCATCGTTAATTTGGTCGGGACGGAGTGATTCGAACACTCGACCCCTTGCACCCCATGCAAGTGCGCTACCAGGCTGCGCTACGCCCCGACTATGTTCCTCTAGGGAACGGCGTGCATCTTACTGCAACGCTTTGATTAATGGAAGCTTTTTTTCACTTCTTCAGTACGACGAGGACTTCTTCGAGTTCGCTGATCATCTGGCGGATGAGCTGGTGGTACTGCGAACCCTCGTCGCGGGTCTCGTCGCCCTGGGTGAGGCGCTGGCGCGCCCCGCCGATGGTGAAGCCTTCGTTGTACAGCAGAGAGCGAATCTGGCGGATCATCAACACGTCGTGGCGCTGGTAATAGCGCCGGTTGCCGCGGCGCTTCACCGGGTTCAGCTGGGGAAATTCCTGCTCCCAGTAGCGCAGCACGTGCGGTTTGACCAGGCAAAGGTCGCTCACCTCACCGATGGTGAAGTAGCGCTTGCCCGGTATGACCGGCAGCTCGTCGTTATGACTTGGTTCCAGCATAGGCCTCGACCCTGGCTTTCAGTTTCTGCCCGGGGCGGAAGGTCACCACACGGCGAGCCGTGATGGGTATCTCCTCCCCTGTCTTGGGATTGCGTCCGGGGCGCTGGCGCTTGTCGCGCAGGTCGAAGTTGCCGAAACCGGACAACTTGACCTGCTCGTTGCTTTCGAGCGCATGACGAATTTCTTCGAAGAACAGTTCGACCAATTCCTTGGCTTCACGTTTGTTCAGACCGAGCTCTTCAAACAGACGTTCGGCCATCTCAGCTTTCGTCAGGGCCCCCATGCGCTATTTCCTTAAGGTGGCGTTGAACCTTCTTTCCAGAGAAACGAGGATTTTCTGCGTCGTTTCGTTGACTTCTTCATCGGTTAATGTGCGCGATGGATGTAGCAAGGTCAAGCCGATGGCGACGCTTTTTCTATGTGGATCAATGCCTTTGCCTTGGTAGACGTCGAACAGACGCAGTTCCTTGAGGCCTTCTCCGGCGTTTTCGCGGATGTCGGCCAGGAGGTCTCCTGCGGCTACGGTTTCGTCCACCACCAGCGCCAGGTCACGCCGCACTTCCGGGAAGCGCGACAGCTCGCCAAAGCGCGGCAGGCTGCCGGTGGTCAGAGCATCCAGCGCCAGCTCGAAGAGGAACACCGGACGATCCACGTCCAACTCACGCGCCACTTCCGGATGCAGGGCGCCCAGGTAGCCGACCGGCTGCCCTGCCCTTTCGATCAGCGCGGTCTGCCCCGGGTGCAACGCCGGATGCTCACCTGCCACAAAGCGGAAGTCAGTACCTGCACCCGACTGGGCCAGCAGCGCCTCGACATCGGCCTTGACGTCGAAGAAGTCCACCGCCTCACGCCCGGATGACCAGCTCTCCGGCAGACGCGAACCACAGACGGCGCCGGCCAGGACGTTTTCCTGGACCAGGCCTTCCAGCTCACCGACGAATCTCAGCCCCGACTCGAACAGCCGGACACGGTCCTGCTGGCGGTTGAGGTTGTACTGCACGGCTTTGACCAGACCCGGCCACAGCGACGAGCGCATGGCGGCCATGTCGGTGGAGATGGGGTTGGCCAACATCACCGGCTGGGCCTCAGGGGCGAACAGACGGAAAGTCTTTTCGTCGATGAAGCTGTAGGTGATGGCTTCCTGGTAACCGCGGGCCACCAGCAGGCGACGCAACTGGCTCAGCTCGCCCTTGCTCTCAGGCAGGGGTTGCGGCGCCAGACGTGCCTGGGGGAAGCGGATCGGCAGCTGGTTGTAGCCATAGAGACGCGCCAGTTCTTCGATCAGGTCCACTTCGATGCTGATGTCGAAACGGTGGCTGGGCACACCTACCTGCCAGCGACCGGCTTCCAGGCGGGCAACGGCCAGACCCAGACCACTGAGCAGACGCTCGACCTGGGCGTCATCCAGGGTCAGACCCAGGACACGCTCGATGCGCTCAGCGCGCAGCAGGATCGGTTCGACCTGAGGCAGGTGCTCGGCACTGACCGCCTCGATGACCGGACCCGGTTCGCCGCCGCCGATGTCCAGCAGCAGACGGGTCGCCCGCTCCATGGCCTTGCGCGCCAGCTCGAAGTCCACGCCCCGCTCGAAGCGGTGGGAGGAATCGGTGTGCAGGCCATAGGAGCGGGCCTTGCCGGCCACAGCGATGGTGTCGAAGAAGGCGCTTTCCAGGAACAGGTCACGGGTACCGGCAGCGACGCCACTGTGCTCGCCCCCCATGACGCCGGCAATGGCCAGGGCGCGTTCATAGTCAGCGATCACTAGGGTGTCGTTGCGCAGTTCGATGTCCTGGCCGTCCAGCAGCACCAGACGCTCGCCGGCATCGGCCAGGCGCACGCGGATGCCGCCCTTGATCTGGTCCAGATCGAAGGCATGCATGGGCTGACCCAATTCGAGCATCACGTAGTTGGTGACGTCGACGGCGGCGTCGATGCTGCGCACGCCGCTGCGGCGCAGGCGCTCGACCATCCAGTCCGGCGTGGGACGGGACAGGTCGACATTCTTGACCACACGACCCAGGTAACGCGGGCAGGCGTGGGGAGCCAGCACCTCGACCGGACGGGTCTCCTGGTGCGTAGGCGCTACGGCCTCGACCTGCAGCGGCTCGACTTGGGCGTTGTAGAGGGCCCCTACTTCCCGCGCCAGACCGGCAATGGACAGACAGTCACCACGGTTGGGCGTCAGGTCGACGTCGATGATGGCGTCGTCCAGCTGCAGGTAGCTGCGGATGCTCTCGCCCACCGGCGCACCGGCGGGCAGCTCCAACAGGCCGCTGTTGTCATCGCTGATCTGCAGTTCGCCGGCCGAGCAGAGCATGCCGTGGGATTCCACGCCGCGCAGCTTGGCCTTCTTGATGGTGAAGTCACCGGGCAGCGTGGCGCCAACGGTGGCGAAAGGCACCTTGAGGCCCGCGCGCACATTGGGCGCGCCGCAGACCACCTGGAAGGATTCCTGACCGTTGCTGACCTGGCAGACGTTGAGCTTGTCGGCATCGGGATGGCGCTCGACGGAAACCACCTCGCCGACGATGACGCCCTGGAAGCGACCGGCCGCCGCTTCGACGCCGTCCACTTCCAGGCCGGCCATGGACAGCCGGGCAACCAGATCCTCGTGCGTAGCCGCAGGGTTCACCCAGCTACGCAGCCATTGTTCACTGAATTTCATAGGACTCCCGTCTGGCAGCTAGCGGAATTGCGCCAGGAAGCGCAGATCGTTGTCGAAGAAGAGGCGCAGGTCGTTGACCCCGTAGCGCAGCATGGCCAGGCGCTCGGCGCCCATGCCAAAGGCGAAGCCCTGGTACTTCTCCGGATCGATACCGGCCATGCGCAGGACATTGGGGTGGACCATGCCGCAGCCCAGCACCTCGAGCCAGCGCGAAGCCGGTTCGCCATCGCGGCTCGGGCGGCGAATGTCGACCTCGGCAGACGGCTCGGTGAAGGGGAAGTAGGAGGGACGGAAGCGGACTTCCAGCTCTTCCTCGAAGAATTCGCGCAGGAAGGTCACCAGGGTGCTCTTGAGGTCGGCGAAGCTGACCTCTTCATCGATCACCAGGCCTTCGACCTGATGGAACATCGGCGAGTGGGTCTGATCGCTATCGCAACGGTACACGCGACCTGGGCAGATGATGCGAATCGGCGGCTGCTGGCTCTCCATGGTGCGGATCTGCACCGGCGAGGTGTGGGTGCGCAGCAGCATGTTGGCGTTGAAGTAGAAGGTATCGTGCATCGCCCGCGCCGGGTGGTGGCCAGGGATGTTGAGCGCCTCGAAGTTATGGTAGTCGTCTTCGATCTCGGGACCGGTGGCAACGCCATAGCCGATGTTGGCGAATAGGCGCTCGATACGTTCCAGGGTACGGGTGACCGGATGCAGGCCGCCAGAGGCCTGACCACGACCGGGCAGGGTCACGTCGATGCGTTCCGCAGCGAGGCGAGCGGCCAGGGCGGCCTGCTCCAGCGTCGCCTTGCGGCTGTTGATTGCGTCCTGGACACGTTCCTTGGCGGCGTTGATCAGGGCGCCAGCCTGGGGACGCTCCTCCGCCGTGAGGTGGCCCAGGGTCTTCATGATCTGGGTCAGTTCACCCTTCTTGCCCAGGTAGTTGACCCGGAGCTGTTCCAGGGCATTGGTGTCTTCGGTGAGCCGCACGGCCTCCAGGGCTTGGGAGACCAGCGCATCCAGGTTTTCCATCTAGGGACTCCAGATACAAAATAGGGGAAGAGCTATGAGGCTCTTCCCCTATTGATAACGTTGCTTCGCGCCAGAGGCGCGAGATTGCCGGGGGGCTTAAGCCAGCGAAGCTTTAGCTTTCTCGACAATCGCAGCAAACGCCGCTTTTTCGTTCACGGCCAGATCGGCCAGTACCTTACGGTCGATCTCGATGGCCGCTTTCTTCAGGCCGGCGATCAGACGGCTGTAGGACAGACCGTTGATACGAGCACCAGCGTTGATACGAGCGATCCACAGAGCGCGGAACTGACGCTTCTTCTGACGGCGGTCACGGTAGGCGTATTGGCCTGCCTTGATTACCGCTTGCTTAGCGACGCGGAAGACGCGCGAACGGGCACCGTAGTAGCCTTTTGCGAGCTTCAGGATTTTCTTGTGACGGCGACGAGCGATAACGCCACGCTTAACACGAGCCATGAGTAACTTCCTCTAAATTCTTGACCAGGATTAACGAAGGCGCAGCATGCGCTCGACCTTTTGGACGTCGGATGCATGCATCAGCGACGTACCGCGCAGCTGACGCTTACGCTTGGTGGTCATCTTGGTCAGGATGTGGCTCTTGAAGGCGTGCTTGTGCTTGATGCCGCCAGCAGTCTTCTTGAAGCGCTTCGCAGCGCCGCTTTTGGTTTTCATCTTTGGCATGTTCGGATACTCCGCATTGAGTGATTACGCATAACCGCAAGGCCTGCCAGTGCCCTGGTGGTTACTTTTTCTTCTTGGGGGCGATGACCATGATGAGTTGGCGTCCTTCCATCTTAGGATGCTGCTCAACGGTGCCGTGTTCGACGAGGTCAGCTTCGACCCGCTTCAACAGCTCCATGCCCAGCTCCTGGTGGGCCATCTCCCGGCCGCGAAATCTCAACGAGATCTTGGCCTTGTCCCCCTCGGTTAGGAAACGTACCAGGTTGCGTAGTTTTACCTGGTAATCCCCTTCTTCCGTCCCTGGACGAAACTTGATTTCTTTGACCTGAGCCTGCTTCTGGTTCTTCTTCGCCGCCGCGACTTGCTTCTTCTTCTCGAAGACGTGCTTGCCGTAGTCCATGATCCGGCAGACCGGAGGGAGGGCGTCGGCGGTGATTTCCACCAGATCCAGCTTGGCTTCTTCGGCAGCCTGCAGGGCCTCCTGAATGGAGACGATGCCTACTTGCTGTCCATCGGCGCCAATAAGGCGAACTTCCCGGGCGGTGATATTTTCGTTGATCGGTGCCCGGGGGGCTGCTCGCTTGTCTTGTCTCATGTCACGCTGCTTGATAGTGATTACTCCGAATCTTGCCGGCCACGCCGGGAAACCGCTTGCGTGAGCAGCTCGCGGAAACGCTCAACGGGCATGGAGCCCAGGTCGACGCCTTCGCGGGTACGCACGGCAACGGATCGTGTCTCAACCTCCCGGTCTCCAATGACGAGGAGATAGGGAACCTTGAGCAAAGTATGCTCGCGGATTTTAAAGCCGATCTTCTCGTTTCTCAAGTCGGCTTTGGCCCGGAAGCCCTCAGCGTTCAATTCGCCGACGACCTGCTGGGCAAAATCGGCCTGTTTGTCGGTGATATTGAGCACCACCGCCTGGGTCGGGGCGAGCCACGCCGGGAACAGACCGGCATAGTGCTCGATGAGCATGCCGATGAAACGCTCGAAGGAACCGAGGATGGCGCGGTGCAGCATCACCGGACGCTGACGGCTGTTGTCCTCGGAGATGTAGCTGGCGTCGAGGCGCTCCGGCAGGTTCGGATCGTACTGCAGAGTACCACACTGCCATTGACGGCCCAGGCAATCCTTGAGGGTGAACTCGATCTTCGGTCCGTAGAAGGCGCCCTCGCCGGGCTGATATTCCCAGTCCAGACCCGAGGCATCCAGTGCATCGGCCAGGGCCTTCTCGGCGCGATCCCACAGCTCTTCGGAACCGACGCGCTTGGCCGGCCGGGTGGAGAGCTTCATGATCACGTCGGTGAAACCGAAGTCGGCATAGACCTGCAGGGTCAACTTGATGAAGTTGTCGGCTTCCTGCTTGACCTGCTCCTCGGTACAGAAGATGTGGGCGTCATCCTGGGTGAAGCCCCGCACGCGCATGATGCCGTGCAAGGCACCGGACGGCTCATTGCGGTGGCAGGCACCGAACTCGGCCAGGCGCAGCGGCAAGTCGCGGTAGGACTTCAGCCCCTGATTGAACACCTGCACGTGGCAGGGGCAATTCATCGGCTTGATCGCAAAGTCACGACTTTCCGAGGCCGTAGTGAACATGCCTTCGGCGTAGTTGGACCAGTGACCCGAGCGCTCCCACAGAACGCGATCAACCACCTGGGGCGTCTTGATCTCCTGATACCCGTGCTCGCGCTGAACCTTGCGCATGTACTGCTCGAGTACCTGGTAGACGGTCCAGCCATTGGCGTGCCAGAACACCATGCCGGGTGCTTCTTCCTGCAGGTGGAAGAGGTCGAGCTGCTTGCCGATACGACGATGGTCGCGCTTCTCGGCTTCCTCGATGCGCTGGATATAGGCCGCCAGCTGCTTCTTGTCGGCCCAGGCAGTGCCATAGATACGCTGCAGCTGCTCGTTCTTGGCGTCGCCACGCCAGTAGGCGCCGGACAGCTTGGTCAGCTTGAAGGCCTTGAGGAAGCGGGTGTTGGGCACGTGCGGGCCACGGCACATGTCGACGTATTCCTCGTGGTAGTACAGGCCCATGGCCTGCTCCTCGGGCATGTCGTC
This sequence comes from Pseudomonas oryzihabitans, assembly GCF_001518815.1. Taxonomy (NCBI): domain Bacteria; kingdom Pseudomonadati; phylum Pseudomonadota; class Gammaproteobacteria; order Pseudomonadales; family Pseudomonadaceae; genus Pseudomonas; species Pseudomonas oryzihabitans. The sequence goes on along the minus strand of NZ_CP013987.1, from coordinate 1,612,945 downwards.
GATCAGGCGCAGCTTGTACTCCTCACCCCGGGCCTTGAACACCTCGATGACCTCGGCGCGCGGCGTCATCTTCTTGATGACGTCGTAGTCCTTGTCGATCAGCTCGCGCATCCGCGTCTCGATGGCCGACAGGTCGTCGAGGGTGAAGGGGCGCTCGAAGGCGATGTCGTAGTAGAAGCCTTCGTCGATCACCGGGCCAATGACCATCCTGGCGGTCGGGAACAGCTGCTTGACCGCATGACCCACCAGGTGGGCGCAGGAATGGCGGATGATCTCCAGGCCGTCCTCGTCCTTGGCGGTGATGATCTGCAGGTTGGCATCCTGCTCGATGAGATCGCTGGCATCGCGCAATTGGCCATCGACGCGACCGGCGATGGTGGCCTTGGCAAGACCGGCACCAATGGACTGGGCGACTTCGGCTACGGTGACGGGCTTGTCGAATGGACGTTGGCTACCGTCGGGGAGAGTAATGACAGGCATGGCGCCTCCTCAACTCAGTGGTGACCCATACCAAGGGCCACATGGTGGGATTGGCCAGTAAGCAGCCGCACCGCTGGAAATCCCGCCGCACAGTGGCAGGGCCGCAAGGCATTCCGGGCGACGCGAAAGGATCACTGGAAAGTTTGGGACGGAAATCCTTTCAGAAACCGAGACCTGGCGCAACCTCGCCAGGGACTGTCGTCTGCTTAACGGGCCGCGTCGGGGTACTTCTTGAGGAACTGCTTCTGCATTTCCTGGCAGTTTTCCATCAGCGCCTGGCGATCGGCCGGCGAGGTTTCCGGCGCATTGGCCCGCGCCAGGCACTGGTCGATGGCCTGCTGCTCGTTGGCGCGGCTGACCGGCGTCGCATTGTGGCGATAGACGTAGATGATGGAGCCGAAGACCACGACCGCGAACAGGATCGACAGCAGGATCAACCCGAGACAGCCACCCTTGCCGATCTGCCGCCCTTCACCACCTTGAGTCATCACCTGCTCCTCGCTGCACCGGCCCCCTTCTCGCCTCTGGCGAATCGTCTGGCGGCCCAAGAAAAATCGTCAGCCAGTCTACGTGAAAAGCCGGACCGCCACGACCGAGGCAAGAGGTCACAGCTTGACCAGGACACCACCGGTCAGGCGCTCTATAAAAGAGCCACTTGAAGACCGAAATTTCCTACGCTCCGAATGAATGTCATTCTTCCATCAAACATGGCTTTGATTAAGCGCGCGCAAAAAGCGCTCACGCCCGCTCAAATAGTTTAAAGCCTTGTAGTGCGACGTCGTTCAGCCCTCATTCAAGAAGCACGCCGCGGCTATTAATCCAATGTTAAGCGATTCGGCGGAATATCGATTCCAGGCACTACAGAACTTGGTTCTGGTACCTGAGCGATAGCCTTACTTCAATTGCATATCCGCTGGAGGCAGCAAATGAACGTCAAGAATAAACTGGCAAAAAGCATGCTGGTCGTCGCCATCGTAGCCGCCTGCTCGTCTGCGGCCTTCGCCGCCACTCAAGCGCCCTCGCCGAGCGAATTGGGCAGCTTTCAGGCCCTGTCCACCCAGGGCCAAAGAGCCTTCACCGACATCTCCGCTGCGCGCGTGGAACTGTTTCAAGGTCACACCACGAAAGCTGTGGCCCATGTCAAGGATGCCCAGCAGGCACTCAAACTTGCGCAGTCGGATAATACTGCACTCAAAAAAGCCGCAAGTGACTTGAAGGTCAAGGACAATCAGGGCAAAGCCGATACCAGCACCACCGTAACGTCCTGGCTACCGATATGGGGTGATACCATGGTGCAAGACAGTTATATGGCCAACCCACAGAAAGTGAAGGCAGTCACCGACGCCAATAGCAAACTCAAACACGGGGACGCCAAGGGCGCTGCGGAAACTCTGCGACTGGCCGGCGTGGATATCGACACCACCATCGCCTTGGCACCACTCAAGCAGACGACCACCGACGTCGATCAGGCGGCCAAGCAGTTGGCCAGTGATAAGTTCTATGAAGCCAACCTGACGCTCAAGCAAGCTCAGGATGAGGTGCGCTACGCGTCGACGGCCATGGACTTCACGGCGAACAAGCACGGACTGCAACCGGCCGGCTCCTTCACCGAGACCGTTACCCCAAGCAGCTGATGGCCCGACCTGGGCAAACGGGGCGATCGTAAGGTCGCCTCGTTAAACGACCCGATGCCCAGCAAGCCCGCATCGATCACAGCGTGCAGCATGGGCAAACACAAAAGGGCGACCTCTGAGATCGCCCTTTTCCATTACCCACCACCGATGCGGATTTTTTTGCCAGGCCTGACTGGACCCAACCATACCCCTTCTGCAAAAAACGCCTCAGAGAGCCCTGTCCTCAACCGCCGACGCCCAAAACCTGACGGTGCCCAGACATAGGCTGTCGCTGCAGGAGAAGCCGTCGGTTTGCTACTGCACCTGAGCCTGTCGACATACTGAAGCTCCGCTCCGCCCACAGATTCGCACAGGCCTTCACCTCCCCTCCCCCCCTAGGCAGAGCTACCAGGCCCTGCCTATGCCTCGACGCCAGCCCGCTCGAATCAGGCATGGCCGTCCAGCTCTGCGCATAGAGCCACAACATGCACGATTGTGCGCATTCTTGCTTAATGATGCATGATCAGCTAACACTGGTATGAAGTGTTATCACCTCTACTGCCACCTTTTTCTGGAGTTTCTCCAATGCAACACGTGCAACTCGCCGCCCAACAACCTTCGGGAGTGATCGAACAATGGGCGACCCGAGCGGGCTTCCTCATTGCGGGCTCTGCCATGGCCGCGTGGGCACCCTTGGTGCCCGTTGCCAAGGCGAGGATCGGCGCCGATGACTCAACGCTTGGCCTTCTGCTGCTTTGCCTGGGCCTAGGCTCCATTGTCGCGATGCCTATCGTCGGCATCCTCGCCAGCCGCTTTGGGTGCCGCGCGGTGATCGCGACCAGCTCGGTGGCACTCGCCCTGGTGCTGCCTCTGCTTGCCCTCGCCAATTCGATTTTCGGCATGGCCATAGCCCTGGCCTTGTTCGGGGCAAGCGTTGGCGCTCTGGACGTCGCGATCAACATTCAGGCCGTGATGGTCGAAAAGGACAGCGGTCGCAACATGATGTCCGGCTTCCACGGACTGTTCAGTGTCGGCGGGATTGTCGGCGCCGGCGGCATGAGCGTTCTGCTGGGGGCTGGAACGCAACCGCTGGTTGCGACCCTGGTGTTCAGCGCGCTGCTGATCGTTCTACTCGCGGCTTCAATCAAGGGGCTGCTGCCCTACGGCAATCACGAGGCCGGGCATACCCCGCTGTTCACGCTGCCGCGCGGGATCGTCGCCTTCATCGGCTTGCTCTGTTTTCTGATTTTTCTCGGTGAAGGCGCGATCCTGGACTGGAGCGCCCTGTTCCTGATCGATGCGCATGGCGTCGACCCGGCACAGGCCGGCTTCGGTTACACGGTATTCGCGCTGGCAATGACCATTGGCCGCCTGACCGGCGACTGGATCGTGAAGACGCTAGGCGGCCTGAAAGTGGTCGTAGGCGGCGGTCTACTCGCCGCGGCAGGCTTCCTGATGGCAGTCCTGGCACCCACCCAGCCCTTTGCCTTCGCCGGCTTTCTGCTGGTTGGCCTTGGGGCTTCCAACATCGTCCCCGTGCTTTTCAGTGCCGCCGGAAGGCAGACCCGGATGCCCGCAAGCCACGCCATTGCAGCGATCACCACCATCGGCTACGCCGGTATTCTCATCGGTCCGGCCACGATCGGCTTCGTCGCGCAGCACTGGAGCCTGAGTGCAGCGCTGCTGCTGGTGGGTGGCGGGATGGCGTTCGTTGCCCTCACGTGGCCAATGACCGCCCGGCAGCAAGACGCCTAGCGCTTCGCATTCCTGGGCGGGCAAAGACCCTGGCCCAGCAGCACGCCGCTGGAATGACTCAGGTCATGAAGAATCGCCAGCGGCTTGCCGCGAGGACCTGGCGGCCACTCCTGGATAGCAGGCGACGGCAGAATGGCCGAGCCGCGCTATTGGCCTGGCGCCGGTCACTGCCCCACCGTCCCCGTGGCCCGGGCAACAGGCGCCTGGCTCATGACCCTTCTCCGGCGGAACACGCCGATCACTCAGGCGCCATGCCGATCCGGATGTGATTCGCCAGAATCAGGGCGGATACGGCGAACTGGTCATCGAGCCCCAGTCACCAGGACGGACCTGAAGCGCTGACCGCTGGCGCTTCCCCCAACCCATACCCAAACGAAAAAAGGCGACCCTTTCGGATCGCCTTTTTTCTTACCCGCCAGCAGTGCGGGTTTTGTTTGGTAGGCACGATTGGATTCGAACCAACGACCCCCACCATGTCAAGGTGGTGCTCTAACCAACTGAGCTACGTGCCTGCTGTGGGTGCGCATTCTACAGCGCGGGAGATGAGCGTCAAGCCCTTTTTTCCGCTAAACACCTGAAAACGTGAAATATTTTTTTAGACCTAGGCAAGACGCCGCGCCGGACGCCGCGGATAGAGCAGGATCGAAAGCCAAAGCGCCAGGGTTTCCACCGTCACGGCCAGCACCAGGCCCAGCCCTACCCCCCAGCCGATGGCCTCAGGCGTGAGCACTACCTGATAACGGTACTGCCGCAGGGTTTCGTCACGCAGCTCCGGATTGGGTCGAACCAGGATATGCCAGGCTCGCTGGTACCAGGGGCCTTGCAGCGCCTGCCATTCTTCGTTGAAGAGCGCATTGCGCCGCATCAGGACGGCGAGGCTGTCGGCATCGCTGCGAAAAACCGGATCCTCACTGGTCTGATAGTGGGCCAGCAAGCCGTCGAGACTGCCCTCGAAATATTGTTGCGCGGTCCGCCGGAAGCCGCCCAGGGCCTGATCGGACTCCAGGCGATGGGCGTCCACGCGCTGCTCGTAATCGAGCATGAAGCCGGGAATCTGCACCCCCACCAGCAAGGCCAGGGTGAACAACAGCAGACGAATATAACTACGCAGCATCGCGGGGAGGCTTCCTGTTCAAACGCGGCCTTGGGTGACGATCTCGCCATTCCACCAGAGATGCCATTCCCCTGGCTGGTGCAGGGTCCAGACCTCATCGCAGGTCAGGGGTTCGGTGGCCATGATGGTGACGACATCATCCGGCGTGGTTTCGGCCTTGAAGTCGATGTGGACTTCCGCATCACGCAACTGGGCCGGACCGAAGGGGGCGCGGCGGGTGATATGGGCCAGCTTGGTGGTGCAGAAGCTGAACAGCCAGTCGCCGTCGCTGAGCAGACAGTTGAAGACACCCTTCTTGCGAAAGCCGTCGCAGGCATTCACCAGCTGCGGCAGCAGCATCTCGACCGGCACCGGTTCGGGAAAGCGCTCGCGGACCTGATCCAGCAGGCTGCAAAAGGCCGCTTCACTGTCGGTATCGCCCACCGGGCGATAGAAGCGCGGCTCGGGATGGAAATCCTGCAGCTGGCCATTGTGGGCGAAGCTCCAGTAGCGCCCGCCCAGCTCGCGCACGAAGGGGTGGGTATTGGCCAGATTGACCGCGCCCACGTTGGCGTGACGGATATGGCCGATCACCGTATGGCTCTTGATCGGATAGCCCTGGACCAGCTTGGCCACCTCGGAATCGGCACCCGGCAGGGCATCCTTGAACAGGTGCAGGCCCCTCCCCTCATAGAAGGCGACGCCCCAGCCGTCCCGGTGCGGGCCGGTACGGCCGCCACGCTGCATCAGACCCTGGAGACTGAAGACCAGATCCGTGGGCACGTTGGCACTCATGCCCAGCAATTCGCACATGTCCGTCCCTCCGGGTGGCTGCCTGGTTCAACGGCGACTGCAGCCGCTGCCCTTCGCGGTCATGCTGCAGGGGTGACGCCGAGTGCGCAAGCCTGGATTACAGACGCGGTTCCACGCGCTCGCTGCGGCCTCGGGGTTCGCGGCGCTCAGCCGGCGCTGCCGGGTCGCGCAGGGCCGCCGGCGATTCGGGCTGAGGACCATCCGCCGGCGCTTCCGCAGCGACCGGGGCGGAGCGCGGATGCGAGCGGCGGTAGAGCCAGCGGCACAGGACGAAGATCAGGTAGAGCACCACACCGATGGTGCCAGCGGCGGCCAGGTTGGCGACCGCCGACCAGGCGCTGTTGCCGACCTTGAACACCAGATCCAGCACCGTCACCGCGATCGCTGGCGCGTAGAGACCATGCTCGGCATCCACCATGGCGGGCGTCACCAGCAGCACCGCCACCACCAGGCGCAGGGGTTCACGCAGCCAGCGCCAGAGCCAGCCGGTGGCCTTGAAAGACACCACCAACAACAGCAGCGCGGCGATGCCGTAGACGGCCCAGGCGATCAGGTACTCTTGCTCGGTCATTGCGATCCATGGCGATAGCGGAAAGGAGAAGCCTATGATAGCGGTTTTGCCCCGCCCGCGTGTCTTTGCGCGGCGCCCAAGGAGCTCGCATGACCCAAGCCCCCACCGCCCGCCGCGCCCCTGGCGACGACCCCTACGTCTGGCTGGAAAGCCGTGACGCCCCCGAGGTGCTGGCTCACCTGGAGGCCGAGAACGCCTACCTGGAAGCCCAGCTGGCACCCGAGGCCGCCCTGCGCGAGCAGCTGTTCGAGGAGATCCGCGCGCGCATTCGCGAGACGGATCTGTCCCTACCCGTCCCCCGCAGCGACTATCTCTACTATCAGCGTACCCAGGCCGGTGACGAATACGGTCGCAACTATCGCTGCCGCCGCCCGGCCGATGGCGACCTGACGCCTGATCCCGCGACCGAGGAATTGCTGTTCGACGGCAATGCCATCGCCGACGGCGGCTTTCTCTCCGTCGGCCGCTTCACCATCAGCCCGGACCAGACCCGACTCGCCTACAGTCTGGACCAGGTCGGCGATGAGACCTATCGACTCTATGTGAGGGAGCTGGCCACCGGCGCGGTGACCGAACTGCCCTTCGAGGAATGCGATGGCAGCCTGACCTGGGCCAATGACAGCCGCACCCTGTTCTTTGGCGAGCGCGATGAATCCCATCGCCCCCACAAGCTCTATCGCTACCACCTGGGCGATGCCGAACCGCAACTGGTCTTCCACGAGACCGACGGCCGCTTCTTCCTGGGCTGCTATCGCTCGAGCTCGGAACGCAAGCTGTTGCTGCTGTCCCACAGCAAGACCACCAGCGAGGCCTGGGTACTGGACGCGGATCGGCCGGATGAAGCCTTCGTCTGCCTGGCACCGCGCGAAGAAGGCCATGAGTATTTCCCTGATCATGGCGTCGACGGCTGGTATGTGCGCAGCAACCAGGACGGCATCAACTTCGCGCTCTATCAGGCCGCCGAAGAGAGCCCGACGCGGTCGCATTGGCAACTGCTCGTGCCCCACGACCCTGAGGTGATGCTGGAGGATGCCAGCCTCGGCGCCCAGGCGCTGGTGCTGAGCCTGCGTACGGCAGGATTGCCGATTCTGGAAGTTCGTCCCTACGGCCAGGCGCCCTATCGGGTCGACCTGCCGGACGAGGTCTACAGCCTCGATGCCATGGACGTGCTGGAATTCAACAGCCCGGTCATGCGCCTGCGCTACGAGGCGCTCAATCGCCCGGCGGAAGTCCGCGAGCTGGATCTCGCCAGCGGCGCCCAGCGGGTACTCAAGCAGGTCCCGGTGGAAGGCCCCTTCGACGCCGATGCCTATGAAAGCCGCCGCCTTTGGGCCACCGCCGCCAATGGCACGCGCATCCCCATCAGCCTGGTCGGTCGTCGCGATCTGCCACAGAGCGCCCCGTTGTACCTCTATGGCTATGGCGCCTATGGCCACAGCCTCGACCCCTGGTTCTCCCACGCGCGCCTGAGTCTGCTGGATCGCGGCGTGCGCTTCGCCATCGCCCATGTCCGCGGTGGTGGCGAGCTGGGCGAGGCCTGGTATCGCAGCGGCAAGCTGGAACACAAGCAGAACACCTTCGACGATTTCATCGCCTGCACCGAGCATCTGCTCGATCAGGGCCTGACGACGCCGCAACAGGTGGTCATCAGCGGCGGCAGCGCGGGCGGCCTGCTGATCGGCGCGGTACTCAACCAGCGTCCCGAACTCTACGCTGGCGCCATCGCCGAGGTGCCCTTCGTCGATGTACTCAACACCATGCTCAAGCCGGATCTACCGCTGACCGTAACCGAATACGACGAATGGGGCGATCCGAACGAACCGGAGGTGCGCGACCGCATTGCCAGCTATGCCCCCTATGAAAACGTGAAGGCCCAGGCCTATCCAGCCATTCTGGCGGTGGCGGGTTATCACGACACCCGGGTGCAATATTGGGAAGCCGCCAAGTGGGTGGCGCGGCTGCGCGAACTGCGCACCGACCAGGCGCCGCTACTGCTGCTCAAGACCGAATTCGGCGCCGGCCACGGGGGCATGAGTGGCCGTTACCAGGCCTTGCGCGACGTGGCCCTGGAATACGCCTTCGTATTCCGGGTACTGGGCCTGACCGGCTAGGGAACGGCGGGGGCTCTGGGCAGGTCTTTTCCACAGCTAAAGGAGAATCTGCCATGCACCTAGATGCCCCCACTCCCCCTCTCGCTCCTCCGCCTCGCGACGCCGCCGCCATAAAAGGCGTGGAACGCCTGGCCTCCGTGGCCGGCGGTGGCCTGCTGCTCAGTCGCGGCCTGGCGCGTGGCGGCCTGCTTGGCTTGCTCACGGGCGCCACCGGTGCCTGGCTGCTGAATCGTGGCCTGCGCGGCCATTGCTCGATTCGGCGCACCCTGACCAAGGTTCGTTTCGAACGTGACGTTCGTCGCTCGCTGGCATGGCGTTCGGCTGCCTCCCAGACTCGGCGGGTGGTGATCGCCCGGCCGCGCGATGAGCTCTATCAGTTCTGGCGCGACTTCTCCAACCTGCCGATTTTCATGCGTCATATCGAGCGCGTGGACGTGCTCAACGACCGTTATTCGCACTGGGTGGTCAAGGCACCCATGGGCCGCTTCGAGTGGGACGCCGAAGTCACCGACGACGTCCCGGGCCGGCTGATTGGCTGGCGCTCCTGCGGATATGCCGGCCTGAACAACCTGGGTTGGGTCAGCTTCGAAGATGTGCCCGGTGGCACCGAGGTGACGGCCGTCATGGCCTACGAACCGCCAGCCGGTCGCCTGGGCCACCTGTTCGCCCGCCTGCTACGCCGCGACCCAGGTACCCGCATCGCTCAGGATCTGGCGGAACTCAAGGTGCTACTGGAGCGGGCCCATGCGGTCGGCGATCGCTACGGGGCTATCGAGCGCACCTCGCACATGGAGTCGCCGCTGGGCTAGCCGGCGCGGAAGATCAGGTAGTCTTCCCAGTCGTCTTCGGCGACCTGGGTCTCGCTAAGCATGCGGCCGGATTGGGAGATGCCGGCCTTGTGCACGGCCTCGGGATCGTCGCAGACCAGCGGATGCCATTCGGGCAGGTCCTTGCCTTCGGCCACCAGGCGATAGCCACAGCTCGGTGGTAGCCAGGCGAATTGGTCGGCCTGGGCCGGAGTGAGCTGGATGCAGTCGGGCACGAAGCGGGTACGCTCGGCATAGCGACTGCACTGGCAGGTCTTGAGATCCAGCAGCTTGCAGGCGATACGCGTGTAATAGACGGCGCCGTCGTCTTCATCTTCCAGTTTCTGCAGACAGCACAGGCCACAGCCGTCGCACAGCGATTCCCATTCCTGGGCATCGAGCTGATCGAGGGTCTTGCGCTTCCAGAACGGCTGGGTGATGGCGGCCATGGCGGATTGTCGGGCAAAGGAAAGGCCGCGCAGTCTAGTGCCGCACGCCCCAGGCGCCAAGCACCGTTCGCGCCCTTGTCGGCTCCATCGGGTCGGATTACCGTGCCGGATCTTCTTTCCCACGTGTGATGAGCCCATGACCAGCAGCAGCCGTACGCCACAGTACCCCGTCGACCCGCAGTTCGTGCAGCGCTGGTCGCCCCGCGCCTTCGAACCCACAGCCATCGAGGAAGAGACCCTGCTCGGCTTCATCGAAGCCGCGCGCTGGGCACCTTCGGCCTTCAATGCCCAGCCTTGGCGCTTCCTCTATGCGCGGCGCGACGACGCCCACTGGGAGCTGTTCCTGTCGCTGATCAGCGAGTTCAACCGCTCCTGGGCGCAGCATGCCTCGGCCCTGGTGATCATCCTGTCGAAGACCACCCTGCTGCGCGCTAGCAGTGGCGAGGAAGTGCCCTTCCCCAGCCACAGCTTCGACGCCGGCGCCGCCTGGGCCTACCTGGCGCTGCAGGCGACCAATGCCGGTTGGCACGTGCACGGCATGGCTGGGATTGATCGCGAAGGCATCCAGCGTGAGTTGCGGGTACCGGCGCCGTTCAAGGTCGAGCTGGCGGTGGCCATCGGCAAACTGGGCGACAAGGCCAGCCTGTCGGAACAACTGCAGGCCCGTGAGCTACCCAGCCCGCGACTGAAGGTCGAGGAGCTGGCAGTGGCCGGCCCCTATACCTTCGGTTGAAGGGCGAGATCGACAGCGCCGCGCAGGGGCTGCCCCTGTTGCAGGCGCTGGAGATTGTCCAGCAATAGCCGGATGGCCGCTGCCGGCGCCGTGGGCCCGGCGACATGAGCGGTGAGTTGCAGGTTCGGTGCCTGCCAGAAGGGATGGTCCTGCGGCAGCGGCTCCTGGCGGAACACGTCCAGCACCGCTCCGGCCAGGTGACCGCCTTGCAGCGCGGCGATCAGAGCGGCATCCACCACGCTGGTGCCGCGTCCGGCATTGATGAACAGGGCGCCTGCGGGCAAGGCGGCGAAGAAGGCCGCATCGTAGATGTCGCGAGTGCTGGTGCTGTCCGGCAGCAGGTTGACCACGAAGTCTGCCTCCCTCGCCGCCTGGCGCAGCTCCGCCAGCGTCACGACCTGGGCAAAGCCGGGCACGGCGCGGGGGCTGCGTGCCACGCCGGTGATCGTCATGCCGAAGGGGGCGAACAACCGCGCCATGTCCTGCCCGATGTCACCGGCTCCTACCAGCAGCAAGCGCCGCCCGGCCAAGGTGCCCGGCGTGCGGGTATCCCAGCGTTGCTCACGCTGGCTGAGCTGGCGTGCAATGACCTGACGCTCATGCTGCAGCAGATAGGTCAGGACGTATTCGCCAATGCTCTGGCCGAACAACCCCACGGCGCGACTGAAGCGATAGTCGCAAGGCAGATCCGCTGCCAGCAGCGGCGCATAGCCGGCCCAGGTGGATTGCAGCCAAGTCGGTTTGGCGCCCTCGCGCAGCAGCGCTGCTGCGCGATCCGGCTGGCCGAACCAGTAGTCCCCTGCTGCCGCCAGACGAAAAGCCTCGGCCGGGTCCGCCGGCACCTGCAGTTCCAGGTCCGGCGCCAATTGGCGCCAGGCCTGCACATAGGCTGAAGGCTCGTCTTCCAGCAGCAGGACGGCGGTCATAGCGGATCGTTGAGACGCAGCAGTTCTTCGGGTAGGTGCTCGATGTAGTCGTCGCGCTCCAACTCCGGCGGTGGCATCTGCAGGTGATAGCCCTGCTTGGCGATGTTCTCGAGAACCTTGGCGACGTCTTCCCGCGCCAGCGTGCGCTCCGGGGTCAGCACGAACTCGAAGGCCAGCGCTGGGGGGCCAAAGGCGGTGAGCAGGCCCTCGGGGACGCGGGTCAGACCCTTGAGCTTGTCGACATAGAGGTACATTTCCGGCTTGCGCGGGCTTCGGTAGATAGAGCACAACAGCTTCATGGGGTGTCTTCCAGGGGCGCGGTGCGCTGCGCCTGCAGGTGATCGAGAAGGGCCTGGCCAAAGCGCTCGCGACGCCAGCCGCGGAGATTCTCCGGGAGTTGGTAGTCGCCATCGGGCCAGCCGGTACGCAGCAGGGCTTCGAGCACCTTCTTGCGCAGCATGAGTTCCGGTGCCATGCCCAGGGCCTCGGCATCGCGTTCGCCGATGGCGCGCAGGGCCTTGAGCAGCGGCGATGCCTCGTGGGGCAAGGGCTCGGACTGCAGCGCCGGCCATTGGTCGGCCGGGGTAGCCACGCCTTCGTCGATCAGCGCCAGCAAGGTATCGCCATCCTGGCGCACGGTGCGCGGGTGCATGTCGTCGATGCGCGCCAGCGCCTGCTTGTCGTCGGGCTGGAAACGCGCCAGCGGCCAGAGCGAGCGTTCACGCAGGACATGGTTGCGCGGCTGGTCGCGCTCTCGGGCGGTCACCTCACGCCAGTGGCAGAGCACCCGCAGCACCGCCAGCTGCTGGCGCGACAGGCGCCAGGCCAGCTTGACGTCGCGGTAGGCTTCCCAGGGATCGCTGATACGCCGCAGATTGGCCACCAGCTCGGCGCCGTCTTCCAGCAGCCAGGCGCGCCGCTGGTCGTCCAGCCGTGCATCCAGCTGCCGGTAGATGTCGGCCAGGTAGGTCACGTCGGCTGCCGCGTAGCGCTCCTGCAGCGGGGTCAGGGGACGTTGCAGCCAGTCCGAGCGCGTCTCGTCCTTGGGTATGTCGATCTTGAGCACTTCGGCGACCAGCCGCGAATAACCCATGGAATGGGCCAGACCCAGATAGGCAGCCGCCAGTTGGGTGTCGTACAGCGGCTGCGGCAGGCTGCCGGTCAAACGCAGCAACACTTCCAGGTCTTCGCTGCAAGCGTGCAGCACCTTCACGACGGAAGCGTCTTCCAGCAAGGCTGAGAAAGGGGTCCAGTCGCCAATGCACAGCGGATCGACCAGATAGGCCTGTTCGCCGTCGCCTATCTGAATCAGGCCGGCCTTGGGATAGAAGGTGTCGACCCGCATGAATTCGGTATCGAGGGCGATGAAGGGCAAGGTCTGGCACCGCTGACAGAGGGTGGCCAGCGCCGCATCGTTGCGGATCCAGTGAGGGGCAGAAGTCAAGGGCGCACTCCGAACAGATGAGCCGACAGTATAAGCCACCCGAGCGTGTTCTTCGGTGCCCGTCGGCGGTATGTCCATCGCTGGGGAACAGGGCATTCAGCGGCTTTCCAGGCGGGTTCGTCGGATGAACGCCTGATGACCACCCCGAACCAAACGTGACCGAATAGTTTTTTTTGTATTCACGGGCGAGGCCTGCTAAAAGCAGAGTGTGCGCAGGTACTCACTCGGACTTGGGAATCCGCGGGGGTAGCGCTTCTCGCCTTTCAATGGAGCTGCAAGAGCATGAAAACAATAAAACTGACCCTGCTTGCATTGGCCGTTTCGAGCGCTTCCGGCTATGCCCTGGCGAACGGTCTGGCTATCAACGAACAAAGTGTTAGCGGGATGGGTACCTCCTTCGCCGGACGCTCCTCCTCCGCGCAGGACGCCTCCACCATCTATGGCAACCCGGCCGGCATGTCACGCCTGGGCCGCGAGGTCTCCCTGGGTGGCGCCTACATTCACGCCAAGATCGACATCAAGGACGCCAGCGGCCGCTATGCCACTGGCCAGCCAGTTCAGGGCAGCAACGACGGCGACATGGTGCCCAATTCGGTGGTGCCCTTCGGCTATTTCGTGACCCCGGTGGATGACCGCCTGCACTTCGGCCTGGGTGTCTACGTCCCCTATGCGCTGATCAGCAACTATGAGCATGCCTTCCAGGGCCGCTACCAGGGCCAGGCGAGCAAGGTGGAGGTCATCACCATCCAGCCGACCGTCAGCTACAAGATCACCGACAAGGTGTCCGTCGGCTTCGGCCCGACTATCAACCGCATCGAAGGCAAGCTCAACAGCAACGTCAACTTCGGCAGCACTCAGGATGGCCAGGTCAAGATCGATGGCGATGACACCGCCTACGGCTTCAACGTCGGCCTGCTGGCGGACCTGACCGATGACCTGACCTTCGGCCTGACCTACCACTCCAAGGTCACCTACAAGCTCAAGGGCAACACCGAGGTAACTGGCGCCAACAGCCAGGCCAGCCCCATCACCAACGCCCTGGTCAGCCGCCTCAATGGCAAATATGACGCCAGCCTCAATATCACCCTGCCAGAGAGCAGCGATGCCTCCTTCACCTATCGTCTGAACAACGACTGGACGATGTACGCTGGCGCCACCTGGACCCGCTGGAGTCGCCTCAAGTCGATCGACGTGGAGAACGAGGGTACGCCCAATCTGCAGGGACTAGGTTCGCCCCTGGCGACCGTGTCGGAAGAGCTCAAATGGAAGGACACCTGGTCCTACGCCGTGGGCGCGGCCTATCAGCTGAATCCCCAGTGGGTGCTACGTGCCGGCATGGCCATCGACCCCACCCCGGCGGACAACGGCGACCGCAACGTGCGCATCCCGGTGGGTGATCGCAAGACCTTCTCGGTGGGCGCAGGCTGGTCCCCGACCAAGGACATGACCATCGATGTGGCCTATGCCTATCTCTGGGAAGACGATGTGTCGATAAATCGCCCCGCCACCGCCACCAAGGCCGGCTACAGCGCCAAATACGACAACAGCGCCCATGGCCTGGGTGCCCAGCTGACCTACCGCTTCTAAGCCCTAGGATCCGCTACCGAAGCCGCCGCGAGGCGGCTTCGTGCTTTCCGGGATATTGATCGCGCGTCAGCCGCCCCGCTCGGTGAAGGGCTTTGCCTTTCGTCTACGCCCTGAGCTCCCAGTAACCTTGCTCCTGCTCGGCGTACCAATGCTGGAAGTCCTCCAGTGACAGAGCCCCAGCTACCAACTGGCCCTGGATCTGGTCGCAACCCAGCTCGGTGAGCACCTGCAGCGCCTGGTGGGTTTCCACCCCTTCCGCCACCACGCGCAGGCCGCGTAGCTGTCCAAGCTGGACCAGCAGGCGAATCACCTCCTGATCACCCGGCAACTGGCAGTGCTCGATGAACTGCCGGTCGATCTTCAGCTCGTCGATGGGAAAGCTGCTCAGGCAGGCCAGCGAGGAATGACCGGCACCGAAATCGTCCAGCGACAGTTCGAAGCCCATCGCCTTGAGCTGGCGCAGGCAGTCGAGCACCTGTACCGGATTGCTCATGGCCCGGGACTCGGTGATCTCCAGGCAGAAGCCGGCGGCTACGGCACCCGTCTCGTCCAGCAGCCGGCCGATGCGGGCGATGAAGGCCGGGTGCTCGAGATCCAGCAGCGACAGATTGACGTTGAGTTTGAGGGCACCCAGCTGCCGCTCGCGCTGCAGACGCATGCAACGTTCCAGCACCCAGAGCGTGATGTCGCAGATCTTGCGGCTCTGTTCGGCGATACCGACGAAGGCGTCCGGCTTGAGCAGGCCCAACTCCGGATGTTGCCAGCGGATCAGGACTTCGGCGCCCTCGACCCGGCCATCCGGCAGCGCGATCTTGGGTTGCAGATAGAGCCGCAACTGATCGTGATCCACGGCGAGGTCCAGGGCATCGAGCATGGCAATGCCGAGCTGACGCTGACGCTCCTGGTCCGGATCATGGAAGGCGAAGGGCAGCTGCCGCCGGCGCGCATCCTGCAGGGCGGTCTCGGCGTTGGCCAGCAAAGCTTCGGCGCTGGTGCCGTGTTCCGGGTAGCAGGCGATGCCGAAGGTGATACGCAGGGATATTCGCTGATTGCCACTGACGAAGGGTTTCTCCACCAGGTTGCGCAGCGACAGCAGCGCTGCCTCCGCCGAAGCGCCATCGAACCAGGGCAGCAGCAACACGAAGGTGTCGGCACCGATCCGCGCTACGCCGTTTTCTTCCGGCGCCGCGACCCTTAGCCGGCGCGCCAGATGACGCAGGATCTTGTCGCCGCCCTCCTGGCCGAGCAGTTCGTTGATGTTGCGGAAGTTCGCCACGTCCAGCAGCAAAACGGCGAAACGCCCGGCCGCGGCGCGCTCGATACGCTGGCGAATCTCCAGGACCAGCCGCACCTGGTTGGGCAGGCGGGTAAGCATGTCGCGAAAGGCCAGCTGGCTGATGCGTCGCTCGCGCGCGGCCAGGGCAGCGCCCATCTGGTTCATGGCGCGCCCCAGCCGGCCGACCGGATCGCGCCCTTCCTTGAGGCCCAATTGATAGTCGCCGTCGGCGATGCGCTCGGTGGCCTGCCCGAGGCGGGCAAGATAGCGATTGAGCGCACCGGCCAGTATCCGACTGACCAGAGCCCCCAGGGCAAAGATGATTGCGCCTATCAGCAGCGAATCCAGTAGAGCCGACTGCTCCGCTGCTGCTATTCCTTCCATGAACATGTCCGCCCCTATGACGACTGCTTGCCCGTCCTGCCCGGGAATGGCCAGGAACAGAGAACGGAAACTGCCAAAATTATCCTGGTATTCCGCGAAACGAGGTTGATGATCGGCAAACACGGCTCCGAGTTCCGGCGGTGCCTGATCGTAGAGCTGGCGATAGTCGCCAAAGTAGCCAACGCGGATTTCTTCCTCGTTGGCCGAATCCATGATGAAGCGAAAATTCGAACCTTCCTTGACGAAGGCATAGAGCGACGCCAGCCCGGCCTTGCGGGCATAGCGATCCAGGTTGATCAAGGTGCGTCGGTAGCGTGCGGAATCCGCCTTGGCCGGGTCCTGCAGCTGTGCCAGATAGTCTTCGCCCAGGATTTCAGGCAGTGCCAGGGCGGCGCTCATCAGCCGATAATCGATGCTCTGGCTGCTGGCATCCCGGGCCTGACGATAGCTGTGCAGGGTGAACAGCAAGGTGCCTAGGGCATCGACCAGGATGAACGCCAGAAAGAAGGTGGCGAACAGACTACGCGGCTTGAGACGGAGCCGTGAGGCCGGAGCGATCTCCTGGGGCGAGGCGGTGCGTTGAGACGCATCAGGCATGGGAGCTCCTTGTCCAGCTGACGACGACTCCCCCTTGGATCCGCACGTGCCGAGGTGGCTTCGCTGGGCGAGATACCACGGCACTTCATAATGGTTTAACCCGGGCCGTTCAAGGACGGAGGTCGCAAAACCCAGGCTGTCTCACGCTTGGGCACATTTTTCAGCGCAACGTTAGCGCCAGTGCCACCAGCACCCCGGTTTCAGTGATTTCGAGAAGCGCGCCTGCCGTGTCGCCGGTGGTACCGCCCAGGCGCTGACGCAGCGCCCGGCGCGCCAGCAAGGCGATGCCAGCGGTCACCAGCAGCGCCATGAAGCCCTGGGGCAGCAAGGCCAGACCCGCAGCGCCAAGCAGCAGCACCCTGTTGAGCAGCTTCCGTGGCAGATGGCGACTGAGCATGTCGCCCAACCCGCCCGGACGCACATAGGCCGTGGTCAACAGCAACCAAGGCAGCGCCAGGCGACCGGCCAGAGGCGCCAGCCACAGGCACGCCAGCGAGTCCGGCAAGAGCACGACCAGGGCGCTCCATTTGAGCAGCAGGGTCAGCAGCAGCGCCAGCACGCCCATGGGGCCGCAGGCCGGATCCTTCATGATGGCCAGCGTCCGCTCGCGGTCGCCATAGCCACCGACCCAGGCATCGAAGGTGTCGGCCAGGCCATCCAGATGCAGCCCGCCCGTCACCATCACCCAGGCGGCCAGCACCAGCGCTGCCTGGAGGAAGACGCCGCCCCCGGCGCCCAGCCAGGCGATCAGACTCAGCACAGCGCCGATTAGCAGGCCGACTGCCGGATACCAGAGCACCGAACGGCCGATGGCCTCGGGTGCGGGCATGCCCGGTAGCCGGACCGGCAGGCGGGTGAGGAACTGCACGGCGATCAACCAGGACAGCGGCATCAGTCTTGCTCCAGTGCCAGCGACTGCAGGGTCGCGTAGGGTGCCTCGACCTGCAGTAGATCCTTGGGCGGGAAACCGCGCTGGCGCGCCAACAGCAGGCGGATGACGCCGCCGTGGGTGACGATCAGGCTGCGTTGCGCCTGCAGTCGCGGACGCCAGCGCGCCACCGCCCCCAGCACCCGCTCGGCGAAGGCGGCCACGGGCTCGCCCTCGGGCGGGGTATAGGCATAGGGATCGGCCCAGAACAGCCCCAGGGCCTCGGCCTGGTCCCGCATCAGCTCGGCCGCACTGCGGCCTTCCCAGGCGCCGAAATCCAGTTCGCGCAGATCGGGCTCCAGCAGCAGCTCGGCACCCTGCTCCGCTGCCAGCCATTCGGCGAAGCGTGCGCAGCGCTGCTGCGGCGAACTCAGGATCAGGGGGAAAGGCGGCTGCGCGGCGACGGCGGCGCGCAGTTGCGTCCAACCCTGTTCCGACAGCGGCGGATCGAGGCGGCCGCGAAAGCCTTCGGGACCCTCGGTGGCGCCATGGCGCAGCAGCCAGCAATCAGTCATGGGCGCGGCTGGAAACGCTGGCTTCGGCGAAGGTGGCCATCTCGCTGTGCAGACGACAGGACAGCTGCAGCAGCGGGACCGCCAGGGCCGCACCGCTGCCCTCGCCCAGGCGCAGGCCCAGGTCCAGCAGCGGCTCGCCACCCAGGGCCAGCAGTACGGCGGCATGGCCGGGCTCGGCGCCGCAATGGGCGAACAGCAGCCAGTCGCGGGTATCGGGCTGCAGGTGTTGGGCACAGAGCGCGGCGACCGAGCAGATGAAGCCATCCACCAGGGTCGGCAGGCCCTGCTGGGCGCAGGCCAGATAGGCGCCGGTCAAGGCGGCCAACTCGAAACCGCCCAGCCGGCGCAGCAGTTCGTAGGGATCCTGCAAGGCATCGCCATGACGCAACAACGCACGCTGGATGACTGCCACCTTGCGCGCCACGCCATCGGCGTCCAGCCCGGTACCGGGCCCGGCGAGGGCCAGCGGCGAGGTGTCCAGGAGCACGCTGGCCAGGGCGCTGGCGGCGGTGGTGTTGCCGATGCCCATCTCGCCGCCAATGAAGAGGTCGGCGCCGCCGGCACAGGCCCGCAACACGGCGTCGCGTCCGGCCTGCAGCGCCGCCTGGCACTGGTCATGGGTCATGGCTGGCGTCAGGGTGAAATTGGCGGTGCCGCGTCCCAAGGGTAGATCAATCACCCCGGGCAGGGCTTCCAAGGGCGTGACGGTGCCCAGGTTGATGACTTCCAAGGCGGCGTCGAGTTGCCGGGCGAGCACGCTGATGGCGGCGCCACCGCGCACGAAGTTGCGCACCATCTCGGCGGTGACGGACTGCGGATAGACCGAGACGCCCTCCTCCACGACCCCGTGGTCACCGGCGAAGACGGCGATGGCGGTGCGCTGCAGCAGAGGGCGCGGCGTGCCCTGCAGGGCCGCCAGCTGGATGGCCAGCACCTCCAGATCGCCAAGCGAGCCGCTCGGCTTGGTCAAGACCATCTGCCGCTGGCGCGCGGCTTCGGCGGCAGCGGTATCGGGTTGGCGGCAGGGTCCTTGCCACCAGGGCATGCTCATAACGGGGTTCCTTTGAGGGTCAGGGGGAGACCGGCCACGCTCAGCACCACGCGATCGCAGCGGGTGGCCAGGGCCTGGTGCAGTTCGCCAGCGGCATCGACATAACGCCGTGTCAGCTCGCCCAGGGGGACGATACCCAGACCGGTCTCGTTACTGACAAAGATAAGCCGGCCAGGCAGCTGGGGCATGACGTCGAGCAGTTGCGCGCAGGCCTGCTCCAGGCGCTGTGGATCGTCGAGCAGCAGCAGGTTGGTCAGCCAGAGGGTCAGGCAGTCCACCAGCAGACACTGCTCTGGCGCGGCCAGCGCCTGCAGGCGTTCGCTCAGCGCCAGGGGCTCTTCCACCAGCGCCCAGTGTGCGGGCCGGCGCGCCGCGTGGCGTTCGATGCGGCGCGCCAGTTCGGCATCGCTGCCCCCGGCGGTAGCGATATAGGTGACTGCCAGTCCGCAGTCGGCAGCCAGGCGCTCGGCCAGGGCGCTCTTGCCGGAGCGAGCGCCGCCAAGAATGAGTTCGCGCATCTAGAGCTCGCAGAGGGCGCGCAGGCGCCCGGTGTCCAAATGGTGTTCGACGAGGTCGGCCAGGCGCTCCAGATCGCGTTCGCGCAGGGCGTGGTAGTCCAGCTGCTGCGGCTCGGCCAGACCCGCCCAGCGCAACAGCGCGACACTGGCAGCGGGCGACTCGAACAGGCCGTGCAGGTAGGTACCCAGCACCTGGCCGTCTGCGCTGAGACTGCCATCGACGCGACCATCCTCGAAGCGCAGCACCGGATGCTCCAGCGCCGCTCCCCGGCTGACGCCGGCATGAATCTCATAGCCGGCGACCTCGGCGTCGCCGTCGCACAGCCAGCCGCGCACGTTGCGCAGCTGCTTCTCCGCGGCCAGTTCGGTGGTCATGGCCAGGAGTGCAAGGCCCAGGCTGTCACCCGGGGCACCCTCCAGGCCTAGCGGATCGGCGACTCGCTCGCCCAGCATCTGGAAGCCGCCGCAGATGCCCAGCACACGCCCGCCATAGCGCAGGTGACGGGCAATGGCCGTGTCCCAGCCCTGGGCACGCAGGAACGTCAGATCGCTGCGCACGCTCTTGGAGCCGCCCAGGATGATCAGATCCGCCGCGGGCAGGGCCTCGCCCTGCCGAACGAACAGCAGTTCCACCTGGGGATGCAGGCGCAGGGGATCGAAATCGGTGTGATTGCTCAGCCGTGGCATCACCGGCACCGCCACCCGCAAGCGGGGTCCCTGCTTGGCGACCTGGCCGGTGGCCAGGCGATCCTCGGCTTCCAGGTGCAGGTCATGCAGATAGGGCAGCACGCCAAGCACCGGTTTGCCGGTGCGGGCTTCGAGCCAGTCCAGCCCAGGTTGCAGCAGGGCCAGGTCGCCGCGGAAGCGGTTGATGATGAAGCCAGCGACGCGTGCCTGCTCGCTGGGTTCGAGCAGGTCCAGGGTGCCGACCAGATGGGCGAAGACACCGCCGCGATCGATGTCCGCCACCAGCAGCACCGGGCAGTCCACCGCCTCGGCGAAGCCCATGTTGGCGATGTCACCCTGGCGCAGGTTGATCTCGGCCGGTGAGCCGGCGCCTTCCACCAGCACCACCTCGAAGCGCTCGGCCAGCCGGGCATGAGAGGCCAGTACCGCTTCGCGGGCCACGGGCTTGTAGGCGTGATAGGCCTTGGCGTCCATGCTGGTGACGGCGCGGCCATGGATGATCACCTGGGCGCCGACGTCGGTATTGGGCTTGAGCAGCACGGGATTCATGTCGGTATGGGGCGCCAGACCACAGGCCTGGGCCTGGACCGCCTGGGCCCGGCCGATCTCGCCACCGTCAGCGGTCACCGCGCTGTTGAGCGCCATGTTCTGCGGTTTGAAGGGTACTACGCCTACACCCTGGCGATAGAGCCAGCGGCACAGGGCGGCCACCAGGGTGCTCTTACCGGCGTCGGACGTGGTGCCCTGCACCATCAGCGTACTCATAGGGGACTCCGGTAGTTGGCCAGCCCCTGGTCCAGGCGCTGCCAGCCGGACTCGTCGCCTGGCAGGCCGAATCTCAGGGCGCCAAGGTCGGGGAACAAGCGGGTAAAGATGGCCTGGCGCGCCAGGTGCTCGTGCAGGGCCGTGGCATCTGGGCGCTGCAGCAGCTGAAACAGGGCGCAGCCACCGCTAGGGTCGAGGGCGTGCCCGGCGAGCACCGCCGCCAGGCGCTCGCCGGCTTGCCGAAGCGCCTCACGCTGGCGCTCATGAGCCGCCTGGTCGACCAGCAGCTGCCGCGCAAGATGACGACTGGGCCCGTTGACCGTCCAGGGACCGAGATGCTCATCGAGCGGCGAAAGCAAGTCCGGCGCGGCGAGCACAAAGCCCAGGCGCATGCCGGCCAACCCGAAGAACTTGCCAAAGGAGCGCAGCACGATCAGCCCGGGCAGATCGCTGAAGGGCGCGAGACTCGCACCTGGCGTCGGGTCCATGAAGGCCTCGTCCACCACCAGCCAGCCGCCCCGCCTTTCGAGGCGGGCATGCCAGTCCAGCAGCCGCGCAGGTGAGAGGCGCTGCCCAGTAGGGTTGTTGGGGTTGACCACCACCAGTACGTCCACTTGGTCGAGCCCGGTCGCGATCTGCTCCTCGCTCCACGCCAGCACCTCGTGGCCGGCGCGACGCCAGGCCAGGGCATGCTCGGCATAACAGGGCGCCAGCACCCCGACTCGCGAAGGCGCGCGCAGGACGGGCAGCGCCTGGATGGCAGCCTGGGAACCAGCCACCGGCAACAGCGCGGACGCACGATAGTAGCTGCAGGCGGCGTCCACCAGGCCGTCATCGGGCTCGGGCAGGCGCGCCCAGGCACTGGCGGGAATCTCGGGCAATGGCCAGGGCCAAGGAGCCAGTCCGGTAGACAGGTCCAGCCAGTCGGCCAGGGGGATATCATAGGTGCGCGCCGCGCGCCGCAGTCGACCGCCGTGCTCAAGCAAGCAGCAGTCCTCCCAGGGCGATCAGCAAGGTCCACAGCCAGGCGCCGCGTCGTACCAGCTGGAGGGCACGGGTGATGGCCAGGAAGGTAGGGGCCGGACCGCGACCCAACAACGGACGCTCGTGCCATTCGCCGTGGTAGCGGGCGGCGCCGCCCAGGCTCACCCCCAGGGCACCGGCGCCGGCGGCCATCACCGGGCCGGCGTTGGGGCTGTCCCACAGCGGCGCCTGGGAGCGCCAGCTTTCGATGGCGCTCCAGAAGCGGCCAAGACCGGCATAGGTCAGGGCGACCAGACGCGCGGGAATATAGTTGAGGACATCGTCCAGGCGCGCCGCGGCCCAGCCGAAGCGCTCCAGGCGTGGGGTGCGATAGCCCCACATGGCGTCCAGGGTATTGGCCAGGCGATAGAGCACCACGCCCGGGGCACCGAGCAGGGCGAACCAGAACAACGCGGCGAAGACGGCGTCGCTGCCATTCTCCAGCACGGATTCGGTGGCGGCGCGGGCCACAGCGGTTTCGTCCAGCTCGTCTGTCTCCCGACTGACGAGGTAGCCGACCCGGCGCCGTGCTTCGGGCAGGTTGTTGCGCTGCAGGGCACGTGCCACCGGCTCGGCGTGCTCGCCCAGGCTACGTAGGCCCACCGCCAGATACAGCGCCAGAGGCTGGATGATCCAGGCCAGCCAGCCGATCTGGCAGAGCAAGGCGGTGAGCAGCACCCAGGGCAGCACGGCCAGGCTCCAGGCCATCACCCCATGACTGCGCCAGCCACGGCCACCGGGGTTGAAGCGCGCTTCGAGGCTGTCGGCGTAGCGGCCGAACAGCACCAGGGGATGGCCCCGACGGGGTTCGCCGAGCAGCAGGTCGAGCAGCATGCCGCCGACGACCGCGAAGGCCAGCATCATGGCTTCTGGCCCCAACGATTCTCGAAGACCAGTTCTTCCAGCGGGCGGCCCTGACGCCAGCCCTCCTCCTCCAGCATGGGTCGCGGATAGAAGGCTTCCACCGGCCCCAGGCAGAGGATGGCCGCTGGCTGGGACCCCTCGGGCATCTCCAGCAGGGTGCGCACCGCTTCCGGGTCGAACAGCGAGACCCAACCCATGCCCAGGCCTTCGCAACGCGCGGCCAGCCAGAGATTCTGGATGGCGCAGGAGAGCGAGGCCAGGTCCATCTCCGGCAGGGTACGGCGGCCGAAGATATGGGCTTCGCGCCCGTCCATCAGGGCAGCGACCAGCACCTCGGCGCAGTCGAGAATGCCCTGCACCTTGAGCTTCATGAAGTCATCGCTGCGCTCGCCGAGGGCTTCGGCGGTGGCGCAGCGCTCTTCCTCCACCAGCTCGTGCAGGCGCTGGCGCAAGACCGGATCGCTGATGCGCAGAAAGCGCCAGGGCTGCATCAGCCCGACGCTGGGGGCCTGGTGGGCGGCACCCAGCAGGCGGGCCAGTTGTTCGGGAGGCACCTCGCCACCGCAGAAATGGCGCATGTCGCGGCGCTCGGCGATGGCTCGGTAGACGGCGGCTTGTTCGGCAGGGGTATAGGGTGTCGTGGTCACGGCTTGAACATCGCGGCGGCCGCGGCGGGTGCCGACGGCATGTAGAAGTGAATATAGCTGGCGGTGAGGCGACCGTCTCGATAGACCGCCTCGGCCACCGCCTTACCATTGGGGCACAGACCCCGCGCCCAGGGTGCCTCGGGCGACTCCAACGCGGAATGATGATAGGTGTGGCCGCGCAAGGTGCCCTGCGCGAACTCCACCGACTGCAGGGCCAGGGCGGTCAGCCGGGCCTGCATCCGCGCGCTGCCCGGCAGGAGACCGAGCATGGCGGCGGACTCACCGGCCTTGTCGGTCAGCTCCTGGAGCAGATAGAGCATGCCACCGCACTCGGCAAGGATCGGCTTGCCGGCGGCGTGGTGGGCGCGAATGGCGGCGCGCATGCCAAGGTTGTTGGACAGCGCCTGCAGGTGCAGCTCGGGATAGCCGCCCGGTAGATAGAGGCTGTCCACCTCCGGCAGAGTCGAGTCGGCAAGCACGGAAAAGAATTGCAGCTCGGCGCCCAGGGCGCGCAGCAAGTCCAGGTTGGCCTGGTAGAGAAACGCCAGGGCCGCATCGCGGGCCACGCCAATGCGCACCCCGGCCAGCAGCGGTTCGACCGGCGTCGGCTCCGGCGCGGCGAAGGCCACTGGCGGCGGCAATTCGATGTCGGAGCTGGCGGCCAGGGCATCGGCCGCCATGTCCAAACGGCGATCCAGGTCGGTGACCTCGTCGGCCTGGATCAGCCCCAGGTGGCGACTGGGCAGCTCGATGCCGGCATCTCTTGGCAGGCTGCCAAAGAAGGTCATGCCCGCCGGCAGGCTGCCGCGGATCAGCTGCGTCTGCCGCGGGCTGCCACTGCGATTGGCCAGCACACCGGCGAACGGCAGGCTCGGCCGATAGTGGGCCAGGCCATAGGCCAGGGCACCAAAGGTCTGCGCCAGGCCCGCGGCGTCGATCACCCCCAGTACCGGTACGCCGAAGCGCTCGGCCAGGTCCGCCGCCGACGGCTGCCCGTCGAACAGCCCCATGACGCCTTCGATGAGGATGAGGTCCGCCTCCGCCGCCGCTTCCCACAACAGGCGCCGACTCTCGGCCTCGCCGATCATCCACAGATCGAGCTGGTAGACCGGGGCGCCACTGGCACGGGCGAGGATCATCGGATCGAGAAAATCCGGGCCGCACTTGAACACCCGCACCCGCCGCCCCTGGCGTGCATGCAACCGGGCCAGGGCGGCGGTGACGCTGGTCTTGCCCTGACCGGAGGCCGGGGCGGCGATCAGCAGCGCCGGGCAGTGCCGCGGTTCGCCTACCATTCGATGCCCTGCTGGGCGCGGACGCCGGCCTGGAAGGCATGCTTGACCAGACTCATGTCGGTCACGGTGTCGGCGGCTTCGATCAGGGCCGGCGGCGCGCCGCGGCCAGTCACCACCACATGCTGGTGCGCCGGACGCCCGGCGAGATCGGCCAGCACCTGGTCGACCTCCAGATAGCCATGCTTGAAGGCGATGTTGAGTTCGTCCAGCAGCACCAGGCCGATGGCCGGATCGCGCAAGAGCTCCACTGCCACCGCCCAGGCCGCGGCCGCCGACTGCAGGTCGCGGGCACGATCCTGGGTGTCCCAGGTGAAACCCTCGCCCATGACGTGGTAACGCACCTCGTCGGGGAAGCGCCTGAAGAAGAGTTGCTCGCCGGTGTCGCGGCGGCCCTTGATGAATTGCACCACGCCGACCTGCATGCCGTGGCCGAGGGCGCGTGCCGCCATGCCGAAGGCGGAGCTGCTCTTGCCCTTGCCGATGCCGGTGTGCACCAGCAGCAGGCCGCGTTCGTCCTGGGCGTCGGCGATCCGGGCGTCGATCACCGCCTTCTTGCGCACCATGCGCGCGCGATGGCGCTCGTCACGCTCGGGGCTGTTCGAATCAGGGGTGTCGGTCATGGCGGTTCTCCGGGTGCGGGCGCGACGGAGAAACGGGCAGAGACGCCGCCCGCGCAAGGCAGGTGGCGACGCCGCACGACGCCCTCCGCATCGCCGAGATGAACGCAAGCGTGGCCGGTCTCCGGGCTGGTGAGTCGATACCCTCGGGCACCCGCTGCGCCCCTTCCCGGCCGGGGCCAGTGGGTCTCGCGCAGCTGCTACTCAACTACCGTTGCGGGGGCAGCGCCGGCTCGACCGGCTTCCCTGTTTCACCCCGACTCAAACGGGGCACCACGTGCAAGGGCGCAGGGTACGGACTACCCGAGAGAGCGTCAATCGATCGCGCGGGCCGAACTCGGCGCCCGGCGGCCGGGTCCACCCTTAGCACCCCACTGCCAGGAGATACCTATGACCGAATCCTCCCTCGCCGCCTGCATCAAGGCCTGCCTCGACTGCGCGGCCGCGTGCGAAACCTGCGCCAGCGCCTGTCTGGGTGAAGCCAATCTGGACATGATGCGCGATTGCGTGCGCCTAGATCGTGACTGCGCCGACGCCTGCCGCCTGGCCGCCACCTTCATGCAGCGCGGCAGCGATCGCCTGGCCGAAGCCTGTGCCCTCTGCGTGGCGACCTGCCGCGCCTGCGCCGCCGAATGCGGCAAGCACAAGGCCGACCACTGCCAGGCTTGCGCCCAGGCCTGTGAAGCCTGCGCCGATGCCTGCGCAGCCATGGCCGCCTGAGCCCCTTACCGCGTTGATACCCGCCCGATCCGGTCCGGCCGCTGACGCAGCGCCGGATGCAGGGCGGTGCCTAGGCCCGGTGCGGTTGGCGGTAGCAGCCAGCCCTGCTCCAGTACCGGCAGCTCGGTGACCAGCTCACGATAGAAGCCCGCCAGATAGGCTCGCACCACTTCCTGAAAGATGGCATTGGCTGAGGCCAACCCCAGATGCAGCGAGGCCATCAGCACCACCGGTCCGGTGCAATCGTGCGGGGCGATGGGCTTCTGATAGGCCTCGGCCAAGGTGGCGATCTTGCGTGCCTCGCTCAACCCACCGCACCAGGACAGGTCCACCATCACATAGTCCAGCGCATCGGCCGCCAGCAGATCGCGGAAGGCACCGCGCATCGCTAGGGTCTCGCTGCCGCAGACCGGAATGCCCGCCAGTCGCCGGAAATCCGCTAACCCCTGAACGTGATCCATCTTGATCGGATCTTCCGCCCAGAAGATGTTGTAGTCCTTGAGTGCTCGGGCGATCTGCAGGGCGCAGGTCGGATTCCACAAGGAATGGAATTCGCACATTACCTCGATGCCATCGCCGACCGCCTCCCTGATGCGCGCAAAGGGCTCCAGACCCTGGCGCAAGTCGGTGCTGGACAGAAACTGGCCGCCACTGGCCAGGGCGAAGGCATCGAAGGGCCAGATCTTCATGGCGGCAAACCCTTCGTCCATCAGGCTCTGGGCCAGTTCGCCCGGGTTTTCCACTGCCGCCACCTGATCGTCGTAGCGACCGGCCACACGGGCCTCACCCTTGGCGATCAGCCGGCGCTGCTCACCACCGGTATTGAAGTTGGGACTGGCGCAGGTGTTGTAGGCGCGCATCCGCTCGTGGACCTGGCCACCCAGCAGCTGATGGATCGGCACACCCATAGCCTGGCCGAACAGGTCCCAGAGGGCGATGTCCAGCGCCGAAGCCGCTCGGGTTTCCACGCCGCTGCCGTTGAAGCCGAGATAGCCACGCAGCAGCGCCCGACTGTGGGCTTCGATCTGCAGGGGATCGCGACCCAACAGCAGTGGCGCGCAAAGCGAGTGGATCTGCGCCTCCACCGCTTCGGCGCCGCGAAAGGTCTCACCCAAACCGACCAGGCCACTGTCGGTGTGGATCTCCACCCAGAGCAGATTGGGCAGTTGCGTGAGCCTGGTGGTTTCGATGCGAGTGATGCGCATGGCGCCTCCTCTAGCGAGGTCCGCGGACCTGATTGAGCAGCGTTTCGCCCCGACGCAGGCGTTCGATGTTGGCGGCGATGAAGGCATAGCGGCGCGCGAACAGCCCGTGGGTCCAACCCGAGACATGCGGCGTGCAGACGGCATTGGGCAGTTCTTCGAAGCGATGCCGTGCGGGTGCCACGAGATCGCCTTCGCCACTGGGGTAGCGGTACCAGACGTCCAGGTACGCCTTGGCGATGCGCCGGTCGGCGAGCGCCTGATAGAGGGCGTCTTCTTCCACCACCGCCGCCCGTGCCAGGTTCAGCAGCACGGCCTCCGGCCGCATGGCGGCGAACTGGGCAGCGCCGAAACAGCCCCGGGTGGTCTCGTCCAGCGGACAGGCCAGCACTACGTAATCGGCCAGGCCCAGGGCTTCGTTCAGCGCCTCGGGCGCAAGTGCAGTATCGGCCCCGGCGGGCACCCGGCCGTCGCGGGCACTACGGGTGATGGCCAGGATGCGCATGCCGAAGGCCCGCGCCCGCTGCGCCACCGCCTGGCCGATCCTGCCAAAACCCAGGATCGCCAGGGTCCTGCCCTGCAACTCACCACGCGGCTGGCGCCCCAGATAGGCATGGGTCCAGCGCTCGCTGGCGAAGGCCGCCTGGGCCTCACCCAGGCGCACCTCATGATCCAGCAGGCAGGCCAGGGCGTATTCGGCCATGGGAATCTCGTGCTCGAAGACGTTGCAGACGCGACAGTCCGCTGCCAGCACCCCGAAATCGATGCCATCGAGGCCAGCGCCAGGTACCTGCAGCAGCCGTACCCTCGGTGCCTGCGTTGAACGCTGCAGACGCATGGCGACCAAGACATCGGCGCCCTCGATTCGCTCGTCCCAGGCGGCTGATTCGTGGGCTTCCCGCGGCAAGGTAATAAAGGTGGCCGGGCCGGCCAGGTCCCTGGCAAGCGCCTCCTGGTGCGTGGCGGCTTCACCAATCATCACGATCTTCATCCGGCTCCTCCCCTGCTGAGCGAAAATGGTACCGCTACCATTTCAATCACCCTAGCGCCCAGCAAGTCGTCTGACAACCGCCATCTGTCCTTAGGTGCTACCTCGCTCGATCCAATCGACACCCAGGTCGCGCTGCTGTGGCTCTCCATCACTACCCGCCAGACGGGCCAACAACAATTCCGCTGCCGTGTGCCCCAAGGCCGTGGCATCCACCCGTATCGTGGTCAAGGCAGGCAGGGTATGGGCCGCGAAGGCCATGTCGCCGAAACCGATCACCGCCACGTCGCCGGGCACCGCCAGCCCCTGTGCCAGGGCCTCGGTCAGCACGCCATGGGCCAGGGTGTCGGAGGTGCAGACCACCAGCAGCGGCCGCACCTTGGTTTGGGCGAGCAGCTGGCACAGGGCCTGGCGCCCCTGCTCCAGGCTGGGCAGGCCGGTGAATAGCGCCGGCGCCGTCTCGGCGATGCCGAGGGTGGCCAGGGCCCGACTCAGGGACAGACGTCGCCGGGTACCACGGGGGTCGTCCACCGCCACCTGGGCGACCTGGGCATAACCACCAGCGTTAGCCCGCTCGGCCAGCAGCGCGCCCACTGCCTCATGGTCAAACCCCACCCCCTGATCGATGGGCTCCGCGCTGAGATCCCAGGTCTCCACCACCGGCACGCCTGCCGCCTTTAGCCGGGCACGACTGGCCGGCGTGTGATCAACGCCGGTCAGGATCAGGCCATCCGGCCGTCGGCTGAGAATGGTCGCCAGCAGCGCCTCTTCATGCTCGGGATCGTGGCCAGTGACGCCCAGCAACACCTGATACCCGGCCTGAGCCAGTCGCTCGGCCACCGCCTGGTAGCTGTCGGCGAACAGCGGATTGGTCAGCATGGGCACCAGCACCGCCACCAATCGACTGCGATTGGTGGCCAAGGCCCCAGCCACCAGGTTGGGCATGTAGCCGCTTGCTGCTATGGCGGCCAGTACCCGTTCACGAGTGGCCGCCTTGACGCTTGCGGGCGCGTTCACCACCCGCGAGACGGTGATCGGTGCGACGCCGGCCAGGCTGGCCACGTCGCGAATGGTCACGCTACCGGAGCGGCTTCTCGTCTTGCCCGTCATCCTTCCACCCCTGCGCGCTCTGGTCGCAGCCAAAACCGTCATGCTAACCGCCCCTCCCGGCGGTCACCATTGGCATTACCGACCAACGCCAGGGATAATGCCTGCCCTTTCATCGATATCCAGGCCTTCGCCATGACCGATACCAACCAAGATCCCCGTTTGAGCCGCATGAAGCGTCGCCTGCGCAAGAAGCAGTACCTGGGCGAGTTCCAGGAGCTGGCCTTCGAAATCAAGGTGAGCTTCAAGAACGAACTCAGCGAAGACGATCTGGACACCTTCCTGGGTGACTTCATCGACTACGTCGAAGAGCGCAAGCTGGACTACATCGGCGGTTTCGACAACGCCTGGGTCGAAGGCACCATCATGGCCAACAAGCGCTACACCTCGCCCACCGAGGAAGACCGTACCGCCCTGCTGGACTGGCTCAAGGCCCGCGCCGAAGTCGGCGAAGCCAACGCCTCCGACCTGCATGACGCCTGGCACCACGACGGCGAAGTCTAAAAGAGGGTTCAAGGCTGCTGCGCGTGGCTGGCAGGCCTTGGACTAGCCTTTAGACAGCATTGCTGGATAGCTTGGCGCCCGTTGCGGTCGTAAAGGGGAATCCGTTGGAAACCAGGTCCTCATGACGACCCTTCTGCAAATCTCCGATACTCACTTCGGCACCGAGCAACCTGCCGTGGTCGCGGCCCTGGAAGCCCATGTCCGCGAACACGGCGCCGATGTCCTCATCCTCTCGGGGGACATCACCCAGCGCGCCCGGCGCGAGCAATTCGCCGCCGCCAAGGTATTCGTCGAACGCCTGGAAAGCTACGGCATCCCACGCACCCTGGTGATCCCGGGCAACCACGACCTGCCGCTGTACAACGTCTTCGCCCGTTTCCTGACGCCCTATGGCAACTATCGCCGCCATTTCGGTGGGGATCTGGAGCCCAGTTTCGAGAACGACGAGCTGCTGCTGGTGGGCCTCAACACCACCGCTCCGCAGCGCCACAAGGACGGTGCGGTGAGCACCGCGCAGATCGAGCGCGTGGCCGAGCGCCTGCGCCGCGCCGGACCGGACAAGCTGCGCATCGTCATCGCCCATCAGCCCTTTGGCGCCCTCGAACTCAGCGACCTCAGCAACCTGCAGCATAACGCCGATCATGCCCTCGCCACCTGGGCCGATGCCGGTCTGGACCTGGTGATGGGTGGCCACATCCACCTGCCCTATGTGCTGCCGCTGAGCCGGCAATACCCAACCTTGCCCCGCGAGGTCTGGATCGTCCAGGCCGGCACCGCCCTCTCCTCTCGGGTGCGCGGTACCTCGCCCAATTCCTTCAATCGCCTGCTGGTCGGTGAAGGCGCCGACAAGACCGTCGAGGTGGAGCGCTGGGATTTCCAGGGCGATCGCTTCGTCGTGGGTGAACGCCACGACCTGCGCTGGCAGGCCGCTCAGGACGCCCTGGCGGAGACCTGAGGTCGGCAGCCGGGGCGCCAATGCGCGCTCCTGCGCACTTCCGGCAACGGAAATTGATTCAAGCTGTTGAAACGGCTGGCAGACTCAGGACGCCGCGTAGTCTTAGGACTTTCCGGCAAGAG
Source organism: Pseudomonas oryzihabitans (assembly GCF_001518815.1). Taxonomy (NCBI): domain Bacteria; kingdom Pseudomonadati; phylum Pseudomonadota; class Gammaproteobacteria; order Pseudomonadales; family Pseudomonadaceae; genus Pseudomonas; species Pseudomonas oryzihabitans. The sequence continues at coordinate 1,581,799 of NZ_CP013987.1, read as the reverse complement.
TGGCCCTCATGGAATCTCTCACGCAATCGCTGCTTGGCTTCATCGAAACCCATCAGGCCTGGGCGCCGCTGATCGTCGGCCTGCTCGCCTTTGGCGAATCCCTGGTGCTGCTGGGCGTCTTCATTCCGGCTACGGCACTGATGCTGGTGGTCGGCGGCCTGGCTGGCTCAGGGGTCCTCTCGCCAGTACCGCTGGTGCTGGCCGCCATCGTTGGCGCGATCCTTGGCGACATCTGCTCCTACATCATCGGCCGTTGGCTCGGGCCCAGCATCGTCCACCGGCCGCCCTTCCGCCGCTATCGCAAGCAGGTAGCCAAGACCCGGCTGTTCTTCCGCCGCTACGGCTTCTTCGCGGTGTTCGGCGGCCGCTTCCTGACCATGATCCGCAACACCGTGCCCCTGGTGGCCGGGATGATGGCCATGAACCAGCTGCGCTTTCAGTCGGCCAACGTGCTGTCCGCCATCGTCTGGGCGCCCTTGATGATGAGCCCGGGTTACCTGGCCGCCAAGGGCGCCCACCAATTCAGCTTTGCCGGCAACGAGCCCCTGTGGATCGGCGCCGCGGTAGTGGCCCTGCTGGGCGCCGGTGGCGTGCTGTTTTTCAAGCAGCGCCTGAAACGCGCCTAACCGCGAGCGGCCAGCGCGGCGCGCAGGCGCTCGCGGTTCAAGGGCACCTCGCGCAGGCGCAGACCGGTCGCCGCGGCGACGGCATTGGCGATGGCTGCGGGGATGGCGGCAGTGGTGGCCTCCCCGGCACCCACCGCCGGCTCCTCTGGCCGATCGATCAGCTCCAGTTCCAGCTCGGGCAACTCATCGAAGGTCAGCGGCGGATAGGCGCTCCACTCCAGGCTCGTCACCCCCTGGTGATCAAAGCGCACCGCCTGCTTGAGGGTCCGGGCGATGCCTTGCACCACGCAGCCCTCCAGTTGATTGCGCAAGCCGTCCGGGTTGACGATCAGACCGCAATCATGGGCCACCACCACCCGAGTGACCCGGATACCCGTGGCCTCGCTCACCGCCACCTCGACCACCGCGGCCACATAGGCGTTCTCGTTTTCGTAGCGCAGGAAGGCCAGACCCTGACCTTTCGCGGGGGCACCGTCCCAAGCCTTTTCCTGCAGGACCGGCGGTTGCCACCCGGCCTTGGCGCTAGCGGCCTGTAGCACCGCCCGCGCCCTTGGATCCTGCAGATAGCGCAGGCGGAATTCCAGCGGATCGACCCCGGCCCCCAAGGCCAACTCATCCATGAAGGATTCATTGGCGAAGGTATTGCCGACCGCCCCGAGGGCACGCAAGGCCGACGGTCGCAGCGGCGAATCGCTGGCTTCCAGCCAGTGCGTGGATACCTGGACATTGATCACGTCGTAATCCAGCGGGGCGTTACGGTTGCCACCGCCCCGCCCGCCCTTGAGCGGCAGGTTGTAGGCCAGCTGTCCGGCGAGCAGCGCCGTCCTGCCAGTCTGGTCATTGGGCCGGGTCAGGTGGGTAGGTGTCCAGTTGGCGAAGCGCCAGGCGAGCAGGTCGCCCGCAGTGCTCAGACCACCGGCCAGGCGCATCAGCATGGCTGGCCCCTTGGGATTCCAGCCGTGCTCGTCAGCGCGACTCCATTGCACCCGCACCGGTCGGCCGCTCAGCTTGGACAGCAGCGCCGCATCGGCAGCCGCATCATCGGCGCCGTTGTGGCCATAGCAGCCGGAGGCCTGCTGATAGATCACATAGATGCTTTCCTCCGGCAGTCCTAGCAGATCCGCCAAGGCCGCTCGTAGCTGATAGACACCCTGGGTGCCACTCCAGACCGTGGCACCATCCGCGCGGACCTCGGCCACCGCGCAGGAGGGGCCGATGGAATCATGATTCTGATAGGGCCAGCGGTACTCGGCATCGAGCCGCTGCGCAGCGTTCGCCAGCTCCTGCTCGACATCACCCGCCTCCTGCTGCACCTCGGGCGGGCCGGCCTTGGCTTCCAGGTGCGCATAGAGCTCGCCCGGCAGCGGCATGTCCGGCACCAGACTCCAGTCCACCCGCAGTGCCGCAGCCCCCTGTCGCGCCAGCCATGGCTGCGCCGCCAAGACCGCGACGAAGGCGCCCTCGTACACCAGTTGAGCACCGGCAGGCAGCGCACTGGCATCAATGCCGCGAATGCTCACCCCCGCCAGCCGCGCCGAGCCGGTGCAGGGCGGTCGCACCACGCAACCGTGCAGCATGCCGGGCAGGCGCAAGTCATGGACGTAATCGAAGCTCCCGAACAGCTTGGCGGGAATGTCCTCGCGCGGCACCGAAGTACCGACCAGGCGGTAATCCTTGATGGCCCGGGTCCGTACGGCCTGGTTGACCAGCCGACCCAGAGGCCGCCCGCCGACCAGCTCGCCATAGCTGACATAGCGTCCAGTGGGATCACCGCGATACACCACACGGCCATCCACCGTATCCACCACCGCCAGATCCAGACCTAGCCGCCGCGATCCTTCGAGGAACAGGAATTGCCGCGCACTGGCAGCGGCCTTGCGCAACTGGGCACCACCTACCTGCAGGCTCTTGCTGCCCGCGGTGATGCCCTGATCCGGGGTCAGCCGGGTATCCCCCTGGATCAACCGGGTGGCGGTGAAGGCCACACAGAGCTCCTCGGCCACGATCTGGCGCAGCGCCGTACTGACCCCGGTCCCCAGCTCCACCTTGCCGCTGTAGACAGTGACCTGGCCCTGGGCATCCACCGCCAGCCAGGCATCCAATTGCCGCTGATCGAGGGTCTTGGCCAGGGCGGCACTATCGGCGGGTGCGGGCAGCACCTGGGCAGCGACCGGTCGCTGCAGGCTGAAGCCCAGCAGCAGCACCGCGCCGCCGCCGAGAAAGGCGCGTCGCGACAGCGTCATGCCGGGGCCTGCTTGTCACGCAAGAGCACCGCCGCCCGCTTGACCGCGCGCAGGATGCGGTAGTGGGTGCCGCAGCCACAGAGGTTGGCCGCCAGCGCCTGGCGGATCTGCGCATCGCTCGGATCGGGCACTCGTTCCAGCAGCGCCTGGGCGGTCATCACCATGCCCGGGATGCAATAGCCGCACTGGGCTGCCTGTTCTTCGATAAAGGCCCGCTGCAACGCATGGGGCGCCTCAGGGGTACCCAAGCCCTCCAGCGTCAGCAGATCACGACCAACGAAGGACGTCGCGGGTAGCAGACAGGCGCGGACGGGCTTGCCATCCGCCAGCACGGTGCAGGCACCGCATTCACCCAGGCCACAGCCGAATTTCGGTCCCTTCAGACCCAGCTCGTCGCGCAGGGCGTCCAGCAGAGGCATGCGTGGATCGACGTCGAGCTGCCGTGTCTCGCCGTTGACCTTGAGCTCGATGGCCGCCACTGTTATTTCTCTCCTTCGCGCGCGGCCGCCACATCCGCGGGACGGATAGCGGCGGCATGGCCACCGAAACGGCGGCCGATGTAAGTGGCCAGGTCGGCGAGCTGCTGGTCGCTGAGCAGATCGCGATAGGCTGGCATGAAGGCATGCTCAGTGCGGCCCTGACGATCGAGCCCGTCGAGCAGCACGCGTACGAGGTTGGTCCCGGCCGGATCGCGTACCGCCGAATAGTTGCTGAAGGAACGCGGATAGGGTCCAGCCGGACCGCGATCATCCGGCGCATGGCAACTGGCGCAGGCCGACTGCAACAGGGCTGCGCTTTCCGCCTCGCCCGCCGTGAGAGGTCCGCCTTCCCCGGGCGGCTGCACCTCGGCGCGCGCGGGGACCGCTCCTGGCTGGGCAGGCAAGGTCCGCAGATAGGCGATCAGGGCAGCGAGATCGGCGTCGTCCAGATGGCGGGTACCGCCGCTCACCACCTCGGCCATGGGCCCCGCCGCCACGGCCTCCCCACGCTGATGCCCTTCACGCAGATAACTGGCGAGCTTGGCATCGCTCCAGCCGCCGAGACCGCGAGGGTCCGGGGTGAGATTCCAGGCCGTCCAGCCCTGCTGGGTCGCCCCGGCATAGGCCCGACCGCTATCGAGCCCCTGGCTCCAGGTTCGCGGGGTATGGCATTCCTGGCAGTGCCCCACGGCCTCGGCCAGGTAGGCGCCCCGCGCCAGCCGGGCATCGGCCACTGCGGGGAGCGGGCCTGGGGTGAAGTTCAGCCACTTCCAGCCACGGATCAGCGCACGCTGGTCATAGGGGAATCGCAGGGCATTGGCTGGCGGCGCATAGGGCACCGGCCGCTGGATCCGCAGGAAGGCGAAGATAGCAGCGACGTCTTCGTCGCTCAGGCGAGTAAAGGCGGTATAGGGAAAGGCGGGATAGAGCTGCTCGCCTTCACGGCCGAGGCCGTCGTGCAGCGCGCGGCGGAACTGATCCGCCGTCCAGTCGCCCAGCCCCTGCTGGCGATCCGGGGTGATGTTGCTCGAATAGAGGCGGCCGAAGGGCGTATCGAAGGCGACACCGCCGGCGAAGGGTGCGCCATCCGGGCGGGTATGGCAGCCCTGGCAGTTACCCAGGCGAGTCAGATATTCGCCCCGCGTCAGGGTCGCCTCATCCGCCTGGGTCAAAGCAGCGGAAGACAAAAGCAGGATCCCCGCCAGGCTTGGCAGGGCGAAGGATCTCATCGACGCTCCTCGTGAGGTCGAACCGGACTGGCCGATTTCGCCGTGGCTTTTGCCTCATCCTAATCGCAGCGGCGCGCTACCGTGCCACGCAACCCCGGAGCTGAGAGACAGCCAACAGTTTTGACCAGGGCGCCCTCGGCGGCCTTTACATTTCCGGCGGTAGTCGTCCCTCCCTCAACAAACCGCGACCCAGGCCTTTCACCCTCCCCTCGCCGTTGATCACTTGCGTTTTGCGCCACTCAGGACAGCAAGGAGAACTCCAAAACGCTCCAATCTATAGGGGTGGTATTATCTAGCGCTTGGGCACGAAGCCATCGGGCTTGGCTGCCAGCCAGTCGACGAATTGGCGAATGCGCGCATCGCTGAGGAGCAGCTCGCGACTGTTGTATTCCAGTGCCAAGGTCTTCTCGTCGAAGGTCTGGTGGATATGGTTGTGGCAGGGTCGGCAGACCCAGAGGGTGGCGGTGATCCGGCTGACGCGGTCGAATTTCTTGCGCACGTAGCCCTTGTCGTGCAGCGAACGAGGAATCAGATGGTGACGGGTGAGCGGTGCCGCCCGACCGCACAGCTCGCAACGAGCCGGCTGGGGCGGCAGACGTATCGGCTGGGGCATGATGGGCTCCGCACGGGCTGGATGCCTATTCGAGCGGCCCAGGCGAAGCGGGGTTCAATAGCCGCCGGCGAGACTCGGCGTGAACAGGACCCGCTTGGCTTGCAGGTAGCTTTTCTGCCAATAGGGCTTGGCCAGACTGTCCAGGCGTACGGTACCGCCGGTGCGCGGCGCATGCACGAAGCGCCCTTCCCCGACATAGATGCCGGCATGGCTCACCTGGCGACCGCCCGCGGTGGCGAAGAAGATCAAGTCGCCAGGCTGCAGGGCATTGCGTGCCACATTGGGCGAACCCAGGGTAATCATTTCCCGGGTCGAGCGTGGCAGGGTGACGCCGGCCGCGTCGCGATAGACATAGCCAATCAGGCCACTGCAGTCGAAACCGCCAGCCGGTGTATTACCACCATAGCGATAGGGCGTGCCCACCAGCCCGATAGCGCGAAAGAGCACATCGTTAGCCGCCTGGGCCTGGCTTTCCAGCATGGGACGAGAGGCGACCGGGGCTACCGGTGCGGGTGCCTGGGGCGGTCTGCCGGCACAGGCGGCCAGCAGCACGAAGGCGCAATACAATCCGAGGCGAGCCGCATGCGGCATTGGGAACATCCTTAGTTATCCATTGATCGCCGCCGGCCTGCCACGCAGCACCGGTGGGTCCTCGAAGCGCACCGGCGACAATCGCGGCGATACGCTTCAGCGCAATACGCGCTTGCCTTCCAGGAAACTCACCTTCCAGTACTGGTCGTCCAGGCTGTCCACTCGCACCCCGCCGCTCCGGCGACTGGAGGAATGGATAAACTTGCCTTCGCCCATGTAGATACCGGTGTGACTGACCCGACCACGGCCGTTGCTATTGAACAGCAACAGATCGCCGGGTTCCAGATCGTTCTTGCTCACCACCGGCACTTCGAGATCGATGATCTCGCGGGTCGAGCGCGGCAGGTTCATGCCGGCCCGCTCGCGGAACACGTAATTGACGAAGCCGCTGCAATCGAAACCAGTCAAGCTGCTGCCGCCACGGCGATAGGGCGTCCCTACCAGCTGGGTCGCGCGGTCGAGGATCTGGTCTGCCAGATTGGGTAGCGCCTGACGCGGGCCCACTTCGTGATCCCAGTCGAGCTGCTGCGGTGAGCGGGTATGAGGGAAGACCGGACGCTGCGGACCTGCCTCGCTCTCCACGGCCGTCGAGCCGTTGGCAGCACTGCTCAGGCTATGCAGCGAGGCAATCTGGAAGGTGTGGGAGGAGCTGGACTGATCCTGGGCGACCGCGGCGTCGGGGCTTTGCGGTGCACTTGCGCAGGCGGCGAGCAGACAGACAAAAGACAGAGGCACGAGGGGTGCGAGGCGGTTCCTTGGCATGGGCACGACCGTGACGTTTTTTCAAAGTTTCGCCACCTTGCCGACCTGGATCACAGATAGCAAGTTTTTTTAGCCGCTGATGTGACTCAAAAGCCGAGGAAGGACGTCTACGGCCCTTTTTTTGAGCTGAATGGTCGCCAGACCGCTCAACGACGAACGGTCCGGGTTGATCTCAATGAGATCGCCACCCTGCGCCAGGGTCTGGCCAATCGGTGCCTGGATATAACCAAAGGCAGCCGTGGTGCCGACGGCGATCACCAGATCGAAACCCTCCGCCACTGCAGCCTGCAGACGTTGCAGCTCGGTGACCGGCAGAGCCTCCTCGAACAGCACCACCGGTGGCCGCAGGATGCCACCGCAGCCAAGGCAACGCGGTGGCAACGGACCTGCGAGGCAGGCCTGGGCATCCGCCACCGCCTGCCCACAGCTCATGCAGGCCAGCGGCTCCAGCTGCCCATGGATCTCGATCAGCCGCGCCAGCGGAAACCCCGATTGCCGATGAAAGCCATCGATGTTCTGGGTCAGCACCCAGCTGCCGGGACAACGCCGACCGAAGCTGGCGATCGCCTGGTGCGCCGCATTGGGCACGGCCGCGGCGCAGGCTCGTCCGAGCTGGGCAAGATAGCGCCAGCAGACGTCGGGACGCTGCCGCAACATGCTGCCCGACAGCGCCGCCTCGATGGGGACGCCCTCATCGGTGAGGCCGTTGTACAGGCCACCCAGACCGCGATAGGTCGGCAGTCCGGAATCGGCGGACAGCCCTGCCCCGGTAATGAACAGCACCCGCTCGGCCCTTTCGAGCAGGCCTTGAGCGCGCGCCAGGGCATCACTCAATGATTCACCGTCAGAGCCAGCATCACCGACAGCTGGCAGAGCGGCCGTCCGCTCTGTTCCTGCCAGAGATTGAAGGCCTCTTGCATCTTCTGGCGGTCACGCTTGGCGGTGGGTGCCTTGTCGAGGATGTTCTGCGCCTTGAGCGCCGTCACCACGTCGTCGGTCGCCAGGAAGGTGTCCTTGCCGGCCATGCGCAGGAAACGCTGTGCCGACAGACCACCCAGCTGGTTGCCCCGCTTGGTCAGCAGCTCCCACAGACCGACGATGTCCTGGCCTGGCCACTCGGCCAGCAGTTGACCGAAGCTGCCATGGCTACGCTGAAAATCGAGCACCATCTGGGCGTTGATCGGCACGCTGCGCAGCTTGCCCAGGTGGCGGATCAGCCGCGCATCCTGCATCAGCCGCTCCAGACGCTCACCGCCCATGAGCACCACCTTCTCCGGATCGAAGCCGAAGAACACCTCCTCGAAGGCGGGCCACTTGGCATCCACCAGGCTGTGCTTGAGCCCGGCGCGAAAGATGCGGCGGGTCAACAGCGACAGATAGCGGTCATCGCCCACGGACCTCAGGGTCGCGGCGTCCACCGGTTGCGGCAGCCGCGCCTCCAGGGCCGCGCGGGAACCGCAGCGGTTGAGCGCGTATTCGAGCAGCCAGGTGTAATCCCGCATCAGAGATTCATCACCTGGACGAAGCGCGGCGTCGCGCTGTCATCGATCTTGAGACTGGCGAAATCGAACAACTCGCGATCGGCCAGTTGCGACGGCACGACGTTCTGCAGGGCGCGGAACATGATCTCGGTACGTCCCGGCGTCTTGCGCTCCCACTCCAGCAGCATCTCCTTGACCACCTTGCGCTGCAGGTTTTCCTGGGAGCCGCAGAGGTTGCAGGGAATGATGGGGAATTCGCGCAGGACGGCGTAGGCCTCGATGTCCTTCTCGTTGCAATAGGCCAGCGGGCGAATCACCACGTTGCGCCCGTCGTCGGCGCGCAGCTTGGGGGGCATGGCCTTGAGGGTGCCGCCATGGAACAAATTGAGAAAGAAGGTTTCTACCATGTCATCGCGATGATGGCCGAGCGCCATCTTCGTCGCGCCGATCTCATCGGCGAAGGTGTAGAGAATGCCCCGCCGCAGGCGCGAGCACAGCGAGCAAGTGGTCTTGCCCTCGGGGATCTTTTCCTTCACCACGGAATAGGTATCACGTTCCAGAACGTGGTACTCGACCCCCAGCTCCGCCAGATACTGAGGTAAAACGTGTTCAGGAAAGCCCGGCTGTTTCTGGTCGAGGTTGACCGCCACGATCTCGAAACGAATCGGGGCGACCTTCTGTAGATAGAGCAGCATGTCGAGCAGGGTGTAGCTGTCCTTGCCGCCGGACAGGCAGACCATGACCTTGTCGCCGTCCTCGATCATGTTGTAGTCGGCGATGGCTTCGCCGGTAAGACGGCGCAGGCGTTTCTGCAGCTTGTTCTGGTTGACCGAAAGGGTGCCCATGGATGAATCCGCGAAAGGAAAAAACGAAAGGCCGGCATTTTACGCGCAAAGCGGCCGGCGCCCTACCCCGAACGTCAGTCCGGAGCGACCGGCAGCCATGAGCGATACCCAGGAGCTCATGAAGGCGCTGCACCAGGAATTGCTCAGGGCCCAGACCAGCCTGTCGGAGTACGAATTGCTGCAGGCCCTGCGCCGGGCAGGCTCGCCGCTGATCCCACCCCGTCCGGTAACCGACAACTATCAACTCTTCCGCCTGCACTTTCGCGTCTTCAACGCCCTCTACCAGTTGCGCGACCAATTGCGTGCGGAGCAACGCGCCGAACTCATCATCAGCGCCCTGCGCATCGAGCTGCGCCCCTATCTGCGCGCCCGCGCCGGACTGGTCGTGGCCGACCCCTTGCGTGCCTATTACCTGGATCTCACCCAGCTGGAGACCACCACGCCCGAAGACGTGGCGAATCTGCTCAATCACTTCTGGGCGCTGGTCAACGGCGAATCGGAGCTGCTGGAAGCCCTGCGCCTGCTGGGCCTGGATCGCTCGGCCGACTATGGCCAGATCCGCCGCCGCTATCGCCAGCTCGCCAGCCGTCATCACCCCGATCACGGCGGCAGCACCGGCCGGCTGCAGGCCATCAATGCGGCCATGGATACCCTGCGGCGGCACTACGGCCACCAGCCGACCGCGGACGCTAGGGCACAGGCACGAGCTTCGGCATAATTGCCCGGCGCTCCAGAGGTTGCCCATGCCTGAACAACTCAAAGACCGGGTCGAAGACTGCTATCGGCAGGCCGAGGCCTTTTTCAAACGCCGCTTTCCCCGCCCCGAAGTCAGCCTGGCCCTGCGTGGCCAGCGGGCCGGCGTCGCTCATCTCACCGAGAATCGGCTGAGATTCAACGGGCAGCTCTATCAGGAAAACCGGGGCCATTTTCTCGAACAGACTGTCGCCCATGAGGTGGCGCATCTGGTGGCGCATCAACTGTTTGGCGGTGGCATCAGGCCTCACGGCGAGGAATGGCAGCTGATCATGCGTGGCGTCTATGGGCTGCCGCCGGATCGCTGCCATACCTATGAGCTGCCACAGCGAGCCCGAACGCTCTATCTGTATCGCTGCAGTTGCCCGGATGGTCGTTTCGAGTTCACTGCCCAGCGTCACGCGCTGGTGCGCAAGGGGCGACGCTATCTGTGCCGGCGCTGCCGGACACCGCTGGACTTCACCGACGAAGTCATCCGCGGCTGATCCTGCCGGGCCCGGTCAGGGCGCCGGCAGGTGTTGGCAAGCACTCAGCCTTGGGCGAAGACTTCCGCGAACAGGTTGTGCATCGCCAGGAAGGCACGCTTGGCGACCACCGGGTGGTACTGCTGCTTGCCCGGATTGTTGGCTTCGGGATCGGTGAAGGAATGCACCGCGCCGCCATAGCTCAGCAACTGCCAATCTACCTGGGCGGCATCCATTTCCTGGCGGAAACCGGTGAGCTGCTCGTCTGGCACCATCGGATCCGAGGCACCGTGCAACACCAGCACCGGGCCGGTGATACGAGCCGCATCGGCCGATGTAGGCGTATCGAGATTGGCGTGGAAGGTCACCACCGCGCTCAGCGGGGCACCATCGCGCGCCAGCTCCAAAGCAGCGCAGCCACCGAAGCAGAAGCCGATGGCCGCGATCTGATGGACGTCCACCGCCGCTGTCTCCGCCTGGGCAACCAGCGCCGCATAGGCCGCCTGCATGCGCTGGCGCAGCAGGGCGCGATCGCCACGGATCGGCGTCATGGCTGCCAGGGCCTCGTCGGCATTTTGCGGCCGGACGTTACGCCCATAGAAGTCCACCACCAGGTAGGCCAGACCGTCGACCTCGGCGAGTTCTTTGGCCTGCTCCACGGCACCGTGGGACACCCCCATCCAGTTCGGCGCGAACAGCACGCCAGGTCGAGTGGGATTACCACTGGTGGCGTAGACCAGCTGGCTCTCGAACGGCTGGCCATCGATTTCGTAGGCAACGGGTTTTACAGTGACATCGACCATGGGGTCCTCCAAAGGGTGGATAGAAAGAAGCCCGCCGAGGCGGGCTTCTCTATCTTTAAGCGGACAATTCCACCAGCAATTTGTTTAACCGGCGGACATAGGCGGCGGGATCCTTGAGGCTATCGCCCGCGGCCAGCGCAGCCTGATCGAACAGGATGTGCGACAGGTCGGCAAAACGATCCTCGTCGGGCTCGCCATCGAGTTTCTCGATCAGCGGGTGCTGCGGATTGATCTCGAAGATCGGCTTGGAATCAGGCGCCTTCTGGCCGCTGGCTTCCAGAATCCGGCGCATCTGCAGCCCCAGGTCCTGCTCACCGATGGCGAGGATCGCCGGCGAGTCGGTCAGGCGATGGGAGACGCGGACTTCACTGACCTGAGCATCCAGGGCCTGCTTGAGGCGCTCCACCAGGCCTTCCTTGGTCTTGGCCACCTCTTCCTGGGCTTGCTTGTCTTCTTCGCTGTCCAGCTTGCCGAGGTCCAGATCGCCACGGGCGACATCGACGAAGTGCTTGCCGTCGAATTCGGTGAGGTAGCTCATCAGCCACTCGTCGATGCGATCGGTCAGCAGCAGCACCTCGACACCCTTCTTGCGGAAGACTTCCAGGTGCGGGCTGTTCTTGATCTGGGCATGGCTCTCGCCAGTCAGGTAGTAGATCTTGTCCTGACCTTCCTTCATGCGGCCAATGTAGTCGGCCAGGGAAACGTTCTGAGCGTCGTCGCCATTGTGAGTCGAGGCGAAGCGCAGCAGGCCGGCGATCTTCTCGCGGTTGGCGAAGTCTTCCGCCGGACCTTCCTTGAGCACCTGGCCGAAGTGCCCCCAGAACGACTGGTATTTTTCCGGCTCGCTCTTGGCCAGCTTCTCCAGCATGTCCAGCACCCGCTTGGTCAGGGCCGACTTCATGGAGTCGATCACCGGATCCTTCTGCAGGATCTCGCGGGAAACGTTCAGCGACAGGTCGTTGGAGTCCACCACACCCTTGATGAATCTCAGGTACAGCGGCAGGAACTGGTCGGCCTGATCCATGATGAAGACGCGCTGCACATAGAGCTTGAGGCCCTTGGGCGCTTCGCGCTGGTAGAGATCGAAGGGGGCACGGGCCGGCACATACAGCAGCGAGGTGTATTCGAGCTTGCCCTCGACCTTGTTGTGGCTCCAGGTCAAGGGACTCTCAAAGTCATGGCCGACGTGCTTGTAGAACTCCTGGTAGTCCTCGTCCTTGAGTTCGGTACGCGGACGGGTCCAGAGCGCGCTGGCACGGTTGACGGTCTCCCACTCGGCTTCGGCCGACTGTTCTTCCTCGCTCTCCTGCTGTTCCCTGGGCAACTCGATGGGCAGACCGATGTGATCGGAGTACTTCTTGACCACGTTGCGCAGGCGCCAGCCATCGGCGAATTCCAGCTCCTCGGGCTTGAGGTGCAGCACGATACGGGTACCGCGCTCGGGCTTGTCGATGGTCGCGACCTCGAACTCCCCTTCCCCCTTGGACGACCAGTGCACGCCTTCTGCGGCGGGTTGGCCGGCACGACGGGTATAGACATCGACCTGGTCGGCAACGATGAAGGCCGAATAGAAGCCCACACCGAATTGACCGATGAGGTTGGAATCCTTCTTCTGGTCGCCGCTGAGGTTTTTCAGGAAATCGGCAGTGCCGGACTTGGCGATGGTGCCAAGGTGGGCGATGACCTCTTCACGGCTCATGCCGATGCCATTGTCTTCGAGGGTGACCGTGCCGGCCTCCTTGTCGAAGCTCAGGCGAATCTTAAGCGTATCCCCGCCTTCGAGCAGATCGGGCTTGGACAAGGCCTCGAATCTGAGCTTGTCGGCCGCATCGGAGGCGTTGGAAATCAATTCGCGCAGGAAGATTTCCTTGTTGGAATACAGCGAGTGAATCATCAGGTGAAGCAGCTGCTTCACTTCGGTCTGGAAGCCTAGGGTTTCCTTTTGAGTCTCCACACTCATGCTACGAACTCCGCTATCGATAGGTACGCGCCAGATGCCTGGCGATGTGGCGGAGATGGGGGCGACACGCAACATTTCAACCTTTCCGGTTCCGGTTCGCGATACAGGTAGGAATTTGGGCGATGCCTGAGATAGACGCGGAACTTAACTTTTAACGGTGCGCTCGAACGGCTGTCGTGTAGTTCATAAGGAGAAAACACATGAAAAAGCCCTTCGCCATCGCCCTGCTCTTCACTGCCGCCTTCGGCCTCGCCGCCTGTGACAAGCCTTCCGAAAACAAGGCTCAGGATGCTGCCAAGACCGAACAGAAAGCTCAGGAAAACCTGAACAAAGCCGCCGAGCAGAGCAACAAGGCTGCCGAGCAGCGCAACGAAGCCGCCAACGAGGCTGCCAAGGAGCAAACCAACGGCGAAGCCACCTCGGTCAGCCCGGCCACTGGTACCGCCAACGGCAACGCGCCGGCTACCCAGCCCAAGCCGTAAGCTGATCGGTTATGAAAAAAGCCCGCTGATGCGGGCTTTTTTGTGGACGACTGATTCAGGAGCGCGAGGGATCTGGCTCGGCCTCGTTCTCTGTCGCCCGGCCTCCGCGACGCAGACTTTCCAGCACCAGGGCAACGAGGCCCACCACCACGGCCGGCAACAGCCAGCCCAGGCCCGAGTCGGCCAGTGGCAGCCACTGCACGGCATCCCCCAGATAGGGCACCGTCAGGTGGGCGGTCTGCAAGCCATCAAGAATGCCGAATGCCAGCGCCACCAGCAGCACCGGCCCGACGATGCGACCGGGCGCCGCCCAGCGAGCGGTGAAGAAGCTCAGGACCACCAAGGCGATACAGGGCGGATAGATGGCGGTGAGAATGGGCACCGAGATCTGGATCAGCTGGGTCAGGCCGAGGTTGGACACCAGCAGCGAGAAGGCTGCCAGCAGGACCACCAGGCTGCGATAGCTGAAGGGCAGGAACTCACTGAAGAACTCCGCGCAGGCGCAGGTCAGACCCACTGCCGTGACCAGGCAGGCCAAGGTAATGAGCACCGCGAGGAAGTCGCTGCCGACACTGCCGAAGGTGTGCTGCACATAGGCATGCAGCACCTCGGCGCCATTGCTGGCATGGGGTACCAGCGCCCCGCTGCCGGCCCCGAGCTGGAACAGGCTCAGATAGACCAGCACCAAGCCAACCCCTGCGATCAGGCCGGCGATGATGGTATAGCGTGTCAGCAGCTCGGGGGCGGTCACGCCCCGGGCACGAATGGCGTTGACGATGACGATGCCGAATACCAGGGCGCCCAGTGTATCCATGGTCAGATAGCCGTTGACGAAGCCTTGGGACAGCGCCCGCGAGGCGTAGTCGGGCGCCGCCGTGGCAGGACCACCCGCTGGCCAGAACAGCGCCGCGCCGCCCAGCACCGCCAGGGCGAGGATCTTCAGCGGACCGAGAAAGCGGCCGACGGTGTCGAGCAGTCGCCCCGGATAGAGGGAGACCAGCAGCACCACCAGGAAATAGGCCAGGCTGTAGAGGAACAGCGGGATCGGTCCGTTACCCAGCAGGGGCCCGACGCCTACCTCGAAAGAGACCGTGGCAGTGCGCGGGGTGGCGAACAGCGGCCCCACCGAAAGGTAGCAGACGATGGCGAGCGCCCGGGCAGCCGTCTGGCCCAGCGGCCTGCTCAGGGCATCCATGCCGCCACCGACGCGCGCCAGGGCGATCAGGGTCAGCACCGGCAGCCCGACTGCGGTCAGCAGAAAGCCCAGGGCGGCGCTCCAGACGTGCTCGCCAGCCTGCAGGCCGACGATCGGGGGAAAGATGATGTTGCCCGCGCCGACGAACAGCGCGAACGTCATGAATCCGAGGGCCAGGACGTCCCGGCTTTGCAAAGCTTTCATGGAAGGCAGTACCAGCAATGAGGAAAACGAGGCAGCCCACCCTCTTGGGAGCAGGTCTTGGAAGGGCCACGAGGTGGCCGATGGAGCGGAAGGTTGCCATCCTAACGAATTACCGGCGAAAAGGCAGCCGACAGGTGATGAGGCGTCATGAACGCGCCCATGAAAAAGGCCGCCCGAGGGCGGCCTTTTCTACAGTCAGTCAGGCTCAGGCCTTCTTGACTTCCCAACCGGTCAGCTCGGCCAGGGCCTTGCCGATGTCAGCCAGGGAACGCACGGTCTTCACACCAGCGTCCTGCAGGGCAGCGAACTTCTCGTCCGCAGTGCCCTTGCCGCCGGAGATGATGGCGCCAGCATGGCCCATGCGCTTGCCGGGCGGTGCGGTGACACCGGCGATGTAGGACACCACCGGCTTGGTCACGTTGGCCTTGATGTAGGCCGCGGCTTCTTCTTCAGCGCTACCGCCGATCTCGCCGATCATGACGATGGCTTCGGTCTGCGGATCTTCCTGGAACAGCTTCAGGATATCGATGAAGTTCGAGCCCGGGATGGGGTCGCCGCCGATGCCCACGCAGGTGGACTGGCCGAAGCCGGCGTCGGTGGTCTGTTTCACGGCTTCATAGGTCAGGGTGCCGGAACGCGACACGATACCGACCTTGCCCGGCAGGTGAATGTGACCGGGCATGATGCCGATCTTGCACTCGCCGGGGGTGATGACGCCGGGGCAGTTCGGGCCGATCAGGCGTACGCCCAGTTCGTCGCACTTCACCTTGGCATCCAGCATGTCGAGGGTGGGGATACCCTCGGTGATGCAGACGATCAGCTTGATGCCGCCGAAGGCCGCTTCCAGGATGGAGTCTTTGCAGAAGGGAGCCGGAACGTAGATCACCGAGGCGTCAGCGCCGGTAGCTTCCACGGCTTCCTTGACGGTGTTGAACACCGGCAGGCCCAGGTGGGTGGAGCCGCCCTTGCCGGGGGTCACGCCGCCGACCATCTGGGTGCCGTAGGCGATGGCCTGTTCGGAGTGGAAGGTACCCTGGCTGCCGGTGAAGCCCTGGCAGATGACCTTGGTGTCTTTATTGATCAGGACGCTCATTACTTACCCTCCGCGGCCTTGACGACCTGCTGGGCAGCGTCGGTCAGGCTGGTTGCCGCGATGATGTTCAGGCCGCTTTCGGCCAGGACCTTGGCACCGAGTTCGGCGTTGTTGCCTTCGAGGCGAACCACGACCGGCACCTTCACACCGACTTCCTTCACGGCACCGATGATGCCTTCGGCGATCATGTCGCAGCGCACGATGCCGCCGAAGATGTTCACCAGAACGGCTTTCACGTTGCTGTCGGACAGGATGATCTTGAAGGCTTCGGTCACGCGCTCTTTGGTCGCACCGCCGCCAACGTCCAGGAAGTTGGCCGGCTTGCCGCCGTGCAGGTTGACGATGTCCATGGTACCCATGGCCAGACCGGCACCGTTGACCATGCAGCCGATGCTGCCTTCCAGGGCTACGTAGTTCAGTTCCCACTTCTGCGCATGGGCTTCACGGGCGTCGTCCTGCGACGGGTCGTGGAAGGCGCGCAGCTTGGGCTGACGGTAGATGGCGTTGCTGTCGATGTTGATCTTGGCATCCAGGCAGTGCAGGTTGCCGTCCTTCTTGATCACCAGCGGGTTCACTTCCAGCAGGGCCAGGTCGTAGTCCTGGAACAGCTTGGCCAGACCGACGAAGATCTGGGTGAACTGCTTGATCTGGTCACCTTTCAGGCCCAGCTGGAAAGCCAGGTCGCGACCCTGGTAAGGCTGAGCGCCTACCAGCGGATCGATGGTGGCCTTGAGAATCTTCTCCGGAGTGTCGTGAGCGACCTTCTCGATGTCCACGCCACCTTCGGTGGACGCCATGAACACGATGCGGCGGCTGGAGCGATCGACGACGGCGCCCAGATAGAGCTCCTTGTCGATGTCGGTGCAGGATTCAACCAGGATCTTGCTGACCGGCTGACCGTTGGCGTCGGTCTGGTAGGTCACCAGACGTTGGCCCAGCCACTTGGCGGCGAATTCCTTGGCTTCTTCCTTGCTCTTGACCAGCTTCACACCGCCAGCCTTACCACGGCCACCGGCATGTACCTGGGCCTTGACGACCCACTCGTCGCCGCCGATACGGCCGCAAGCCTCGTAGGCCTCCTGGGGGGTGTCGACAGCGTAGCCTTTGGAAACGGGCAGGCCGTATTCAGCGAACAGCTGCTTACCCTGATACTCGTGGAGATTCATGCTTGTCTACCGTCTTCGTTGGGTATTGCGCATTCGACGCTGTGCGTTCTCCGAGCCGTCCTCTGGACGGTCGCGGGCACCGCGCCACCTGTGACCCCTGCCTCGCAAGGGTCCGAGGTGCCTTCCTGCGGTGGAGCCCGGAGGCTCCACGGCGGTCGGCGACCCCGTGGTTCCGTAAATCTCTTACCGCTTCTTGCGATTCACTGCGTGGATCGCATGACCATTCACCGCCAGGGCTGCTTCGTGCAGCGCCTCGGACAGCGTCGGGTGCGAGAACACCATCATGCCCAGGTCTTCGGCACTGGTGCCGAATTCCATGGCGATGGCGCCCTGCTGCACCAGTTCCGCCGCGCTCGGGCCGACCACATGGACGCCCAGGACGCGATCGGTCTTGGCATCGGCCACGACCTTGACGAAGCCGGCGGTGTCGTTGGCCGCCAGGGCACGACCGCTGACCGCGAAGGGGAAGGTGCCAACGTTGACTTCGACGCCTTCGGCCTTCAGCGCCTGCTCGGTCTTGCCGACCCACGCGATTTCCGGGTGGGTGTAGATCACCGAGGGCACCAGATCGTAGTTCATCTGAGCCTTGTGACCGGCGATACGCTCGGCGACCATCACGCCCTCTTCCGAGGCCTTGTGGGCCAGCATCAGACCGCGTACACAGTCACCGATGGCGAACACGCCCGGAACGCTGGTGGCGCAGTAGTCATCGACGTAGATGTAGCCACGCTCGTCGCTTTCCACGCCGCTGTCGGACGCCAGCAGGTCGGTAGTGACCGGACGACGGCCCACGGCAACGATCAGGCGATCGAAGGTGATCTGCTTCTCTTCACCGGCTTCGGTGTAGTTGACGGTGACTTCTTCGCCGTTGACCTGGGAGCCGGTCACACGAGCACCCATGCGGATGTTCAGACCCTGCTTGGAGAGGATCTTGTAGGCTTCCTTGGACACCTGCTCATCGGCGGCGACCAAGAACTTGTCCAGGGCTTCCAGCACGGTGACTTCGGCACCCAGGCGAGCCCAGACCGAACCCAGTTCCAGACCGATGACGCCGGCACCGATCACGCCCAGACGCTTGGGCACGCTCTGGAATTCCAGGGCGCCGGTGGAATCGACGATGACCTTCTGGTCCACCGGAGCCGGCGGGATGTCGATGGGGCGCGAGCCGGACGCCAGGATGACGTTCTCGGCCTCGACCACCTGGACGTTGCCGTCCAGGCCAGTGACTTCGACCTTCTTGCCGGACAGCAGCTTGCCGTTGCCTTCCAGCAGGGTTACGCCGTTGGCCTTGAACAGGGTGGCCACGCCGCCGGTGAGGTTCTTCACGATCTGGTCCTTGCGGCCGATCATGGTGGGCACGTCGATGGTGACGTTGGGCGCATCGATCCCGTGGACCTTAAAGCCTTCGTGGGCCTCGTGGTACTTGTAGGAGCTGTCCAGCAGCGCCTTGGAAGGAATGCAACCCACGTTCAGGCAGGTACCGCCCAGGGCGACCTTGCCTTCCTTGCCCTTGTAGCGCTCGACACAGGCCGTCTTCAGACCGAGCTGCGCGGCACGGATGGCGGCCACGTAGCCACCAGGGCCGGCGCCGATCACCACTACGTCGAATTTGTCGCTCATACACTAATCCCCTTGGAGCAGCTTCAGGCAGGAAAACTTGAAGCGGTGCGTGGCCCCTGCCCCGCACCGCGAGAGCCGGATCAGATGTCCAGCAGCAGACGAGCCGGGTCTTCCAGCAGGTCCTTCATGGTGACCAGGAAGGTCACGGCTTCCTTGCCATCGATCAGGCGATGGTCGTAGGACAGCGCAAGATACATCATCGGCAGGATCACCACCTGGCCGTTCACCGCCATCGGGCGTTCCTGGATCTTGTGCATGCCCAGGATCGCGGTCTGCGGCGGGTTGACGATGGGCGTGGACAGCAGCGAGCCGAAGACACCACCGTTGGAGATGGTGAAGGTGCCGCCCTGCATGTCTTCCAGGGTCAGCTTGCCGGCCTTGGCCTTCTTACCGAAGTCAGCGATGGTGCCTTCCACTTCCGCCAGGCTCATGAACTCGGCGTTGCGCAGCACCGGCACTACCAGGCCACGGTCACTGGACACGGCCACGCCGATGTCCTGATAGCCGTGGTAGACGATGTCGTTGCCGTCGATGGAGGCGTTGACGCCCGGCTGGCGCTTGAGCGCCTCGGTGGCCGCCTTGACGAAGAAGGACATGAAGCCTAGGCGTACGCCATTGTGCTTCTTCTCGAACATGTCCTTGTACTTGGAGCGCAGGTCCATGATCGGCTTCATGTTGACCTCGTTGAAGGTCGTCAGCATGGCCATGCTGGACTGGGCTTCAACCAGGCGCTCGGCGACCTTGGCGCGCAGGCGGGTCATGGGCACACGCTTCTCGGTGCGATCGCCAGCAGCGGTCACCACCGGAGCAGCGGCGGCAGCGGGCTTGGCAGCCGGAGCAGCGGCGCCGGACTTCTTGGCCTCGACAGCGGCGACGGCGTCTTCCTTGGTGATGCGACCACCCTTGCCGGTGCCGACCAGGGTAGCCGGGTCGATGCCGTTTTCTTCGGCGATCTTGCGTGCGGCGGGAGCGAGGATCGGATCCTCTTCACCACCGGCAGCCGGTGCGGCAGCCGGAGCACTGGCGGCGGCCGGCTGGGCAGCCGGCGCGGCGGCGGCAGTGGCGCCCTCTTCCACGCGAGCGATGACTTCTTCGCTCAGCACGGTGTCGCCTTCGTTCTTCAGGACTTCGGCCAGGACGCCATCGACCGGTGCCACGACTTCCAGCACGACCTTGTCGGTCTCGATGTCGACCAGCAGTTCGTCACGTTTGACCGCTTCGCCCGGCTTCTTGTGCCAGGTAGCGACGGTGCCGTCAGCGACCGATTCCGGGAAGGTAGGGGCTTTGATCTCGATAGCCATTCTATGAATTTCCTTAGTGATCTTTAGTAGTCGCGTGGCGAATCAAACGGAGAAAGCATCGTGCAGCAGTTTTTCCTGCTGCTCGGCGTGCATGGAGGCATAACCGCAGGCCGGCGCAGCGGACGCATCGCGACCGGCGTATTCCAGACCCAGGCCCTGCTTGTAACCGGACACGGCGCGACGCATGTGATGCTGGCTGCAGTACCAAGCACCCTGGTTCATCGGCTCTTCCTGGCACCAGACCACGCGCTCGAGGTTCGGGTAGCCAGCCAGTACCTCGGCCAGGTCGTCTTCCGGGAACGGATAGAGTTGCTCCAGGCGAACGATGGCGATGTCCTGGCGATTTTCGCTGCGGCGCTTTTCCAGCAGGTCGTAGTAGACCTTGCCGCTGCACAGAACCAGGCGCTTCACCTGCTGGGCATCGATCTGATCCAGTTCGTTGATCACGGTCTGGAAGGAGCCATGGGCCAGGTCTTCCAGGGTCGAGATGGCCAGCTTGTGGCGCAGCAGCGACTTGGGCGTGAGCACTACCAGCGGCTTGCGCAGCGGGCGGATCACCTGACGACGCAGCAGGTGGTAGATCTGTGCCGGCGTGGTCGGTACGCAGACCTGGATGTTCTGCTCGGCGCACAGCTGCAGGTAACGCTCCAGACGAGCCGACGAGTGCTCCGGACCCTGGCCTTCGTAGCCATGGGGCAGCAGCATGGTCAGGCCGCAGAGACGACCCCACTTGATCTCGCCGCTGGTGATGAACTGGTCGATGACGACCTGGGCACCGTTGGCGAAGTCACCGAACTGGGCTTCCCAGACCACCAGCGCGTTGGGCGTGGTGGTGGCGTAGCCGTATTCGAAGCCCAGTACCGCTTCCTCGGACAGGAAGGAGTCGTAGATCTCGAACGACGGCTGGTCTTCGGCCAGGTGCTGCAGGGGCACGTAGGGCACGGCGTCCTTCTGGTTGTGCAGCACCGCATGGCGGTGCGAGAAGGTGCCACGGCCGACGTCCTGACCGGTGATGCGGATCGGATGGCCTTCGTGCAGCAGGGTGGCGTAGGCCATGGTCTCGGCGAAACCCCAGTTCAGGGGCAGGCCGCCGGCAGTCATCTTCTGGCGATCTTCGAGGATCTTGCCTACCTGACGCTGGACCACGACGCCTTCCGGAATCTGCAGCAGCTTGTTGGCCAGTTCCTGCAGGGTCTTGAGATCGAAGCCGGTGTCGTGACGCGCGGTCCAGGCATGGCCGAGGTAGGGTTTCCAGTCGACGAACAGGTCGCGATTGGGTTCCTTGACCAGGCTGGCCACCACGTGACGACCCTCGTCGAGGGCGCCCCGATAGGCTTCGAACTGCGCCTGGACCTGCTCGGCAGTGACGACGCCGGCCTGGGTCAGGGCATCCGCATAGAGATCGCGGGTGGTGCGCTGCTTGGCGATCTGCTGGTACATCAGCGGCTGGGTGCCGCTCGGCTCGTCGGCCTCGTTGTGGCCGCGACGGCGGTAGCACACCAGGTCGATGACGATGTCACGCTTGAACTGCATGCGGTAGTCGACCGCCAGCTGGGTGACGAACAGCACCGCTTCGGGATCGTCGCCGTTCACATGGAAGATCGGCGCCTGGATCATCTTGGCGACGTCGGTGGCGTACTCGGTCGAGCGCGCATCTTCCTGGCGGTTGGTGGTGAAACCCACCTGGTTGTTGATGACGAGGTGCAGGGTGCCGCCGGTCTTGTACGCCCGGGTCTGCGACATCTGGAAGGTTTCCATGACCACGCCCTGGCCAGCGAAGGCGGCGTCGCCGTGGATGGCAACGGGCACGACCTTGTCGCCGGAGCGATCGCCGCGGCGATCCTGGCGGGCACGCACCGAACCCTCCACCACCGGAGAGACAATCTCCAGGTGCGAGGGGTTGAACGCCAGCGCCAGGTGGACTTCGCCGCCCTGGGTCATGACGTTGGAGGAGAAACCCTGGTGGTACTTGACGTCACCGGAGCCCAGCTCGACCAGCTTCTTGCCTTCGAATTCGTCGAACAGATCGCGGGGATTCTTGCCCAGGGTGTTGACCAGCACGTTCAGACGGCCACGGTGGGCCATGCCGATCACCAGTTCCTTGACCCCATAGGAGCCGGAACGCTGGATGATCTCGTCGATCAGCGGAATCAGGCTCTCGCCACCTTCCAGGCCGAAACGCTTGGTGCCCGGGTACTTGGTGCCCAGGTACTTTTCCAGGCCCTCGGCGGCGGTCAGACGCTCCAGCAGGTGGGTGCGGACTTCCGGGGAATATTGCGGGCGGCCACGGACGCTTTCCAGGCGCTGCAGGAACCAGCGGCGCTCTTCGGAATCGACGATGTGCATGAACTCTGCACCGACCGTGCGGCAATATGTCTCTTGCAGGGCATCCCTGATTTCGCGGAGAGTTGCTTCCTCTTTGCCGATGAACAATTCACCGGTGCGGAAGGTGGTATCCAGATCGGCGTCGGTCAACCCATAGTGGTTGAGCAGCAGATCGGCAGGTGGCTGACGCTTCCACAGACCCAGCGGGTCGAGCTGAGCAGCCTGATGGCCCTGCAGACGGAACGCCTGGATCAGCCGCAGGACTTCGACCTGCTTCTTCTCGTGTTCGGAACTGACGGTACCGGCCGAGACCGGTTGAGCTCGCCGCTGGTTCTTGCCCAACAGCACGAAATGGTCGCGGATCGCGGAGTGCGCAACGTCCGGCGAATTGCCAGTGACAGCGGGCAGCTTCTGGAAGTAGGTGCGCCACTCTTCCGGCACAGCGTTGGCATCGTGCAGAAACAGCTCATAGAGCTCTTCCACATAAGCAGCATTACCGCCGGACAGGTGAGCGCTGTCCCACAGTTGCTGCATCTGACTTTCGTGCATCTAGTTCACCCCTTCGGCAGAGATAGCATCAGCCGATGACCAGTCTCGATGCGAGACCTGGTCTCTCTACGGCTGCGCCAATGCCCGGATGCTGTTCCGGGTATCCCTGAATGGACATTGGTTGAATCAAGCTATCGAGGTCGTTAACGAACCCGCCCGGCACAACTGGCCGGGCGGGACGTGGATCAGGTACCGCTCTGCAGCAGCATCGCCCGCACATGGCCGATGGCCTTGGTCGGGTTCAGCCCCTTGGGACAGACCGCCACACAGTTCATGATCGAGCGGCAGCGGAACACGCTGAACGGATCGTCCATGGCCGCCAGGCGCTCTTCGGTCTTGGTGTCACGACTGTCGGCCAGGAAGCGATAGGCCTGCAGCAGTGCAGCGGGGCCGAGGAACTTGTCGGGGTTCCACCAGAAGGACGGGCAGGACGTCGAGCAGCAGGCGCACAGGATGCACTCGTACAGACCGTCGATCTTCTCACGGTCTTCCGGGCTCTGCAGGCGTTCGATGGCCGGTGCCGGGGTCTCGTTCTGCAGGAACGGCTTCACCTTCTCGTATTGCTTGTAGAAGATGCTCATGTCGACGACCAGGTCACGAATGACCGGCAGGCCGGGCAGCGGACGCACGACCAGCTTGTCGTTCTTGACCACGGCCGACAGCGGCGTGATGCACGCCAGGCCGTTCTTGCCGTTGATGTTCATGCCGTCGGAGCCGCACACGCCTTCGCGGCAGGAACGACGGTAGGAGAAGCCTTCATCCTGTTCTTTGATCAGAGCCAGGACGTCCAGCACCATGAGATCCTTCCCACCGGTATCGACCTGGAACTCCTGCATGGACGGCAGGCCGTCCTGATCCGGGTTGTAACGATATACGCTGACTTTCAACATGGTGGTCACCTTTAGTAAGTCCGAACCTTGGGTTCGAACATCGGTACGGTCTTCGGCGCGAAGTTGACGTCACGCTTACTGACCCGCTTTTCACCGGGGAAATAGAGGGTGTGGCACAGCCAGTTCTCGTCGTCGCGCTCCTCGAAGTCTTCACGGGCGTGAGCACCACGGGATTCCTTGCGATTTTCGGCGGCGATGGCGGTTGCTTCGGCCACTTCGAGCAGGTTCTGCAGCTCGAGCGCTTCGATGCGGGCGGTGTTGAAGCCCTGGCTCTTGTCGTTGATCTTGACCTTGGCGATGCGCTCGCGCAGGTCGGCCAGCTCGGCGATGCCCTTCTGCATGTACTCGCCGGTGCGGAACACCCCGAAGTAGTTCTGCATGCAGGTCTGCAGTTGCTTGCGCAGGGTAGCGACGTCGTCACCAGTGGTGCGCTCGTTGACGCCGGACAGGCGCTGCAACGAGGCTTCCAGATCGCTTTCCGAGGCACCGCGGTGCTCGATACCTTCCTTGAGTGCCTTCTCCAGGTGCAGACCAGCTGCACGACCGAAGACCACCAGGTCCAGCAGCGAGTTGCCGCCCAGCCGGTTCGCACCGTGCACGGATACGCAGGCCACTTCGCCTACTGCGAACAGACCTTCGATGATCCTGTCGTTGCCGTTGGCGTCTTGAGTGATGGCCTGACCATGGATGTTGGTGGCGATGCCACCCATCATATAGTGGCATGTAGGGATAACGGGTACCGGTGCGACGACCGGGTCAACATGGGCGAAGGTCTTGGACAGTTCGCAGATGCCGGGCAGACGACTGTGCAGGACGTCTTCACCCAGGTGGTCCAGCTTCAGCAGCACATGGTCGCCATCCGGACCACAACCGTTGCCGGCCAGCACTTCCTTCACCATGGAGCGGGCGACCACGTCGCGACCGGCCAGATCCTTGGCGTTGGGTGCATAGCGCTCCATGAAGCGCTCGCCGTGCTTGTTGATCAGGTAACCACCCTCACCGCGGCAACCTTCGGTGACCAGTACCCCGGCGCCGGCGATGCCGGTCGGGTGGAACTGCCACATTTCGATATCCTGCACCGGCACGCCGGCACGCAGCGCCATGCCGACACCGTCGCCAGTGTTGATCAGGGCGTTGGTAGTGGAGGCGTAGATACGACCCGCACCTCCGGTGGCCAGCACGGTGGCCTTGGCTTTGACGTAGACGGTCTCGCCGGTTTCGATGGCGATGGCAATGACACCGACCACGACGCCGTCCTGGTTCTTCACCAAGTCCACGGCGTACCACTCGTTCAGGAATACCGTGTTGTTCTTCAGGTTGCCCTGATAGAGGGTGTGCAGCAGGGCATGACCGGTACGGTCGGCCGCGGCGCAGGTACGAGCCGCCTGGCCGCCCTTGCCGTAGTCCTTGGACTGGCCACCAAAGGGACGCTGATAGATGCGGCCCTGCTCGGTACGGGAGAACGGCAGACCCATGTGTTCCAGCTCGAAGACCGCTTCCGGGCCTACGGAGCACATGTACTCGATAGCGTCCTGGTCACCGATATAGTCTGACCCCTTGACGGTGTCGTACATGTGCCAGCGCCAGTCATCGTTCGGATCGGACGAGGCGATGGCGCAGGTGATGCCACCCTGGGCGGATACGGTGTGGGACCGGGTCGGGAAAACCTTGGTGATGACTGCGGTCTTGTGGCCGGACTGGGCCAATTGCAGGGCAGCGCGCATACCAGCGCCGCCGCCACCTACGATGATGGCATCAAACGAAATATGACGAATTGTGGACATTGATCAAACACCCCAGAAGATCTGCACGCCCCAGACGAAGAACGCGAACATCGCGAACCCGCATACCGCCTGGAACAGGAAACGCACGGCGGTAGCACCTTTGCCGATGGCCATGGTGGTCAGGTAGTCAGTGGAAATGGTCCACATACCGACCCAGGCATGCACACAGATGGACACCAGCGCCAGCAGGCTGAAGATACGCATCAGGGTGTTGGAGAACAGCCCGTGCCACTGCTCGAAGGTGAGCCCTGGGTGAAGGATCAGGAAGCCGATCAGAAAGAGGAAGTAGACCGCGAGGACGACTGCCGAGACCCGTTGAGCCATCCAGTCGTAGAGACCGGAACGCGAAAGATTGGTGACGTTGGTTACCATACCCAAACCCCTGCCAGAATGATCAGAACTGCGGAAATGACCAGCACTAGCTGTGCACCCAGCTTGCCGCCCTGCAGGGTTTCACCGGCGCCCCCATCCATGATCAAGTGCCGAATGCCGGCGACCAGATGGTAGAGCAACGCGGACAGCAGACCCCAAATCACGAGCTTGACCAGCGGATAGGCCAGAAAAGCTTTCACCTGGCCGAAGCCTTCCTCGCTACCCAGCGACAGGTGCAGCCCATAGAGCATGACTGCGATGCCGAGGAACAGGATGACGCCAGAGATACGGTGAAGAATCGAGGTATAAGCTGTGATAGGTAGTTTGATGGTCCTGAGATCTAGGTTTACAGGTCGTTTGCTATTCACGGCTTCTTTCACACTGAGGGCCCAATTGCGGTCGGGCTAGTTATAGGAGATTCCACATCTGCTACACGCTTCTGTAGGGAAGCGTCGACCGCTCGGCATCAGCTCGCCGACCCGGTACGGTCGGGCGAGAATTATAGACAGTTAGCCTACTCATGACAAACGCCGATACCCGATCCCGACGTCGCCAGCTGATATTCAGAAGCCTGCGTGTTAATGTCTTTTCGCCGCACAATCTGGCCAGAAACACCCTCTAGGTCGATATTTTCGTAAATTGACTTTCAAATTTATCCCTCTATAGTGGGCGAGGCCCTGAGTGGAGGGTTTATTGATGATTTCAAAGCAAAATAAGGAGGCCTAATGGCTGACAAGAAAGCGCAGTTGATCATCTCGGGAGCGGATCCGGTTGACCTGCCCGTTATGTCCGGCACCCTTGGCCCGGACGTGATCGATGTTCGCAACCTCACCTCCACTGGTGTGTTCACCTTTGACCCGGGCTTCATGTCCACTGCCTCGTGCGAATCCAAGATCACCTATATCGATGGTGACAAAGGCATTCTGCTGCACCGCGGCTACCCCATCGAGCAACTGGCGGAGAAATCCGACTACCTCGAGACCTGTTACCTGCTGCTCAAGGGTGAATTGCCGAACGCGCAAGAGAAAGTGCAGTTCGTCGATACCATCAAGAACCACACCATGGTTCACGAGCAACTGAAGAACTTCTTCAACGGCTTCCGTCGCGATGCGCACCCCATGGCCATCATGTGCGGCGTGGTTGGCGCCCTGTCAGCCTTCTACCATGACTCCCTGGACATCACCGATCCGCAGCACCGCGAAATTTCGGCGATGCGCCTGATCGCCAAGATGCCGACCCTGGCTGCCATGGTGCACAAGTACTCCATGGGCCAACCGATGCTGTATCCCCGCAACAACCTGGGATATGCGGAAAACTTCCTGCACATGATGTTCAATACGCCATGTGAGGAAAAGCCGATCAGCCCGGTACTGGCGCGCGCCATGGATCGCATCTTCATCCTGCACGCGGATCACGAGCAGAACGCCTCCACCTCCACCGTCCGCCTGGCCGGCTCCTCCGGCGCCAATCCTTTCGCCTGCATCGCCGCAGGCATCGCCGCCCTCTGGGGTCCGGCACATGGTGGCGCGAACGAAGCCGTTCTGAAAATGCTGGACGAGATTGGCGATGTGTCCAACATCGACAAGTTCGTCGCCAAGGCCAAGGACAAGAACGATCCGTTCAAGCTGATGGGCTTCGGCCATCGCGTGTACAAGAACTTCGATCCGCGCGCTACGGTGATGAAGCAGACCTGCGACGAAGTCCTGGCCGAGCTGGGCATCAACGATCCGCAGCTGGAACTGGCCATGCGCCTGGAAGAACTGGCGCGCAAAGACCCCTACTTCGTCGAGCGCAATCTCTACCCGAACGTGGACTTCTATTCCGGCATCATCCTCAAGGCAATCGGCATTCCGACCAGCATGTTCACCGTGATCTTCGCCATGGCGCGGACCGTCGGCTGGATCTCGCACTGGCAGGAAATGCTGTCCGGCCCCTACAAGATCGGCCGGCCGCGTCAGCTGTACACCGGCGTGACCCAGCGTGACATTCCGGACGATCGCGGCTGATCGATTCGTGATGAAGAACCCCGCCCCGGCGGGGTTTTTTATTGCCTGACAACTTCAAGACCTCAACGACAGACACAAAAAAGCCCGCACAAGGCGGGCTTCTTTGTGTCTGGATCAGGCTAATTACTTGGCCTGAGCTTCGACTTCAGCTTCTACGCGACGGTTGACGGCGCGACCGGCTTCGGTAGCGTTGTCAGCAACCGGGCGGGACTCACCGTAACCAACAGCGTTCACGCGGCCACCCTGCACGCCGTACTGGTTGACCAGCACGTTACGCACGGCGTTGGCACGACGCTCGGACAGCTTCTGGTTGTAGGCGTCAGTGCCGACGGAGTCGGTGTGGCCTTCAACAGTGGTCGAGGTCTGCGGGTACTGCTGCATGAAATCAGCCAGGTTCTTGATGTCGGCGTAGCTGTTGGGCTTGACCACGGCCTTGTCGAAATCGAATTTCACGTCCAGCTCGACGCGAACGGTTTCAGCAGCAGCCGGGCAGCCGGTGGCGTCAACGGTGACGTTGGCCGGGGTGTTCGGGCACTTGTCGACGTTGTCGCAAACGCCATCGTTGTCGGAATCGGTGCAGACGTCAGCAACGGGGGCCGGAGCCGGAGCCGGAGCGACTTCTTTCTTGGTGGAACCACCGAAGTTCAGACCAACACCTACAGCAGCGCTCCACTCGGTGTCGCCGTAGTCGATGTTGTAGTTAGCTTGTACGCCGGTACGGGCATACAGGTTCTCGGTGAAGTAGTACTTCAGGCCGGCGCCCAGGTTGGCGTAGGTGGAATGATCACGGCCACCTTCGTTGACGTCGCGGTTGCTGATGGACTGGTGAGCGAAGCCACCGGACACGTACGGACGCAGGCCTACACCGGGCTGACCGAAGTGGTAGTAAGCGTCCAGAGCGGCCAGGCTGCCCTTGATGTTCTTGTGGCCCAGGTCGTGGTCGCCACGGGCGTTGTGGTACTCACCGTAGGACAACGCCAGCTCAACGTCGTCGGTCAGGAAGTAGCCAACGGAACCGCCGTACAGGTCGGCGTTGGTCATGTTGCGCTGGCTGTCGGTGAACAGACGGCTGCCGAACAGCTCAGTCTCGACGGCGCCTTGACCTTGTGCCAGGGCGCTCAGCGAGGCGCTTGCCAGCAGGGAGCCGATTACGACGCCCAAGGTGCTCTTCAGTTTCATCCTTTGTATCCCCATTTTAGTGGTACTAATTCCGGCAATCTCCGGAGGCTTCGACAACAAGTTTTCGTGAAGTTCAAAAACTTACGGCAGACTCATCCAGTCAGCCCTCAACTTCAGCTGCGAACTTGTCACGCAGTTTGTCGAGTGCCCGCTTGTATCGCATCTTGGTGGCGCTGAGGCCCATGTGCATGATGTCGGCGATCTCCTGGAACTCCAGCTCTGCGACGAAGCGCAGCACCAGGATCTCCCGATCGACCTGACCCACATGAACCAGCCAGCGATCCATCCCTCCCTTTTCTTCCAGCTTCGGCGCCCGCTCCTCCGATGCTTCTTCCATCGGATCCAGACTTAATGCCTCCACCAGACGCCGCTTGCGGCGCTCCTTGCGGTACTGGGTGATGCACTCATTGTAGGTGATGCTGTACAGCCAGGTCTTGAATTTCGATTTCCCCTCGAAATTCTTCAAACCGTAAAGCACCTTCAGCATGATCTCCTGGCAGACATCGTCTGCGTCCCGGTCGTTCCCCAGATAACGGGCGCAGACGTTGAACAGGGTGCGCTGGTAACGGCGCATCAGTTCCTCGTAGGCTCGCGTCACGTGGAAGAGTTCACCATGCGCGCGCTGGACCAGCTCTTCATCGCTGAGCGTGGTCGGGTCGTAGGCATGAGGGGCAGGCTTGTTCAAGACGGAGATAGCTACCAAAAAGTGGCGGGCATGATAGCCATCTCCGCAGCGCCTGTCAGCGGCTGCGCACCTGAGCCTCCAGCAATAGACGGTTCGGAACGGAAACGATATCGCCCTCTTCGGTCATGATGAGCGTCTTTGCGGTGCCGATTTCCTCGATCTCGCCCTCGACGTTCGCCAGGGTCACCCATTGGCCGACTTCGTAGAGTTCACGCACATAGATGCCAGCCAGGATCTGCGATACCAGCCCCCGGCTACCCAGGCCCAATGCCAGGGCCGCGGCCAGGGCGAAGGCGGTCAGCACGATGGCGATGACCAGGTTCAGCAGCTCGGTCTTGATCTCCAGCTGACCGACAGCGACCGAGATCGAAATGATGATGACCAGCCCCTGGGCGAGTCGGCCCAGGCCCGCGGCATAGTTCAGGCCGACGCTCTCGGCCGCGCCGTGGACCAGGCCACTGACCAGTTGCGCCAGCAGGACCCCGACGATAAGTACCAGGGCGGCGCCAAAGATCTTGGGTACGTAGAGCGCCATGACGTCCAGCGTCGACGAGACACGCTGCAGCCCCAGGGATTCGGCAGCCGATACCAGGAAGACCAGCAGCACGAACCAGTAGACGATCCGGCCGATCAGGGTGGTGACCGGCATGCGGATACCGATCTTGGCCAGCTGCTTGGTGACCCCGGCGCCGGCGAGGACGCGATCCAGGCCGAGCTTGGCGAGCACCTTCGACAGCACCGTGTCGAGAATCTTGGCGACGGCGAATCCGGCCAGGATCACCACCAGGGCGCCGAAGACATTGGGAATGAAGCCGGCCACCTTGCTCCACAGGGTGGTCATGGCGGACAGCAGACTCTGGGTCCAGATATCGAATTCCATCTACTTCAAGATCTCCGGGGATGATTCGGCAGCACGCCGGGTACGACGCGACCGCGGCTTCAGATGAGGGGCGCCGTTGCCCAACGCCAGCAGCAGGGCCGCCACCCAGTGCCGTCCGATCAGATCGAACAGCGCGCCTGCGCCGACTTGACGGTTGGCGGTCTTGAGGACGCGATGCAGGCGTGCCTGGTCATCGCCCTCCTCGTCCCGCGCCTCGGCCGGAGTATTGAGGAGCGCCTTGAGGGACGCTTCGAAAGGATCGTGCATGGACACCTCGCTGGTCGTTTTCTCTTGACGCAGCGAGGTGCAGACGGGTCACAGCCAGCGCAGTCGGCGAAACAGCCAGACCTGGAAGACAGCCACTGCGGTGATCAGCAGACAGGCGATCAGGAAGCCAAAGGGTGACGAGGAGCCTGGCAGCCCGCCCATGTTCATCCCGAGCAGGCCGGTGATGAAGCTGATGGGCAGGAAGAAGCCGGTGATGATGGCTAGCAGATAGAGGGTGCGATTGGTTCTTTCGGTAGTCGCCCGCTGCTCGGCGTCCTGCAGCAGCGCGACCCGCTCGCGCATGACTTCGAGTTCTTCGAGATTGCGCACCAGGCTGTTGTGCAATTCACTCCAGTAGCCCTGACTGGCCGTCTCGACGAACCAGGCCGGCTTGCCACGTGCCAGGTCCGCATAGATGTCGCGCTGCGGCGCCAGATAGCGCCGTAGCCCAGTGGCGCGACGCCTGAGGGTGAGCACCTGGGCATGATCGGGCAGGCTGTTCTCGTCCTGGTCGACCTGTTCTTCGAGGCCATCGAGCTGGTCGGACAGGCCACGCACCAGGTCATCGACCCGACTGGTCATGTAGCTGGCGAGATAGAGCACCAGGTCTTCGGCGCTCTGGGCACCGATCCCGGCCTCCAGGTCTTCCTGAACTTCGGCGGCAGCCTTCATCGGCCTCATGCGCAGGGAGATCACCCGGCGTTTGTCGACGAATACCCGCAACGAGACCATGTCTTCGGGAACCGCACCGGGATTGAGATTCACCCCACGCAGGAAGAGCAGCAGGCTGTCGTCGGGCTGAGTGACCAGTC
Source organism: Pseudomonas oryzihabitans (assembly GCF_001518815.1). Lineage (NCBI taxonomy): Bacteria > Pseudomonadati > Pseudomonadota > Gammaproteobacteria > Pseudomonadales > Pseudomonadaceae > Pseudomonas > Pseudomonas oryzihabitans. The sequence continues at coordinate 1,550,140 of NZ_CP013987.1, read as the reverse complement.
GCGGCCGAGTGGCCTCTTCGAGCAGCAGATCGCACGCGAATTCGCTCAGGCCACTGGACTGGCGCAGCCAGGCCTGGGCCTCGGGGACGCTGCGGTCCCAGTGCAGCCACAGCACCTCGCTGGGGCCCGGCTCGACCTCCGCCAGCTCCCGCCGGCTCAGTCGTCGTCCGCCACCACGGCCATCGAGGAGATAGCCATAGATGAGGCCCTGTTCCACATCACTGTCGTACTGCTGCATCTACCTTCTCGTGCAGGGATCGCGACCGGCTGGATCGGCGATCCGGTGAGCGCCGCCCTGCGTTGATAGCCAGGGCAGCACTCGGGGAAAGGGGTGGATTAATCCCTGACCTGGATGGCCCCGCCCTCACGGGCGAGGCCATCCCCGCATCAGGCGTTGCCTTCGGCGAGGAAGAACCAGGTGTCGAGGACGGAGTCGGGGTTGAGGGAGACGCTCTCGATCCCCTGCTCCATCAGCCACTTGGCCAGGTCCGGGTGATCCGAGGGACCCTGACCGCAGATGCCGATGTACTTGCCGGCTCGGTTGCACGCGGCAATGGCATTGGCCAGCAGCTTCTTCACCGCCGGATTACGCTCGTCGAACAGGTGAGCGATGATCCCGGAGTCGCGATCCAGCCCCAGGGTCAGCTGGGTCAGGTCGTTGGAACCGATGGAGAAGCCATCGAAGTGCTCGAGGAACTCGTCCGCCAGCAGGGCATTGGAGGGCAGCTCGCACATCATGATCACGCGCAGGTCGTTCTCGCCACGCTTGAGGCCGTTCTCGCCAAGCAGTTCGACCACGCGTGCCGCCTCGTCCAGGGTCCGCACGAAGGGCACCATGAGCTCGACGTTGGTCAGGCCCATCTCCTCACGCACCTTCTTCATGGCGCGGCATTCCAGCTCGAAGCAATCGCGGAAGTTTTCGCTGATGTAGCGGGAGGCGCCGCGGAAGCCCAGCATGGGGTTCTCTTCCTCGGGCTCGTAGAGCTTGCCGCCGATGAGGTTGGCGTATTCGTTGGACTTGAAGTCCGACAGGCGCACGATGACCTTTTTCGGCCAGAAGGCCGCGGCCAGGGTGGATACCCCTTCCACCAGCTTCTCGACATAGAAGCCGACCGGATCACCATAGCCGGCGATGCGCTTGTCGACACTCTCCTTTACCTCGAAGGGCAGGCTGTCGTAGTTGAGCAGCGCCTTGGGGTGCACACCGATCATGCGGTTGATGATGAATTCGAGGCGCGCCAGGCCCACGCCAGCATTGGGCAGCTGGGCGAAATCAAAGGCTCGATCGGGGTTGCCGACGTTCATCATGATCTTGAACGGCAACTCGGGCATGGCCTCCACCGAGCTCTGGCGGATGTCGAAGCCCAGTTCGCCTTCGTAGATCAGGCCGGTATCACCCTCGGCGCAGGAAACGGTGACGGTCTGACCGTCCTTGAGCAGGCTGGTAGCATTGCCGCAGCCCACCACGGCCGGGATGCCCAGCTCGCGAGCGATGATGGCGGCGTGGCAGGTACGGCCGCCACGGTTGGTGACGATGGCGCTGGCACGCTTCATCACCGGCTCCCAGTCGGGATCGGTCATGTCGGACACCAGCACGTCGCCAGGCTGGACACGATCCATCTCGCTGACGTCGCGGATGATCTTGACCTTGCCCGCGCCGATACGCTGGCCGATGGACCGGCCCTCGACCAGCACCTGGCCTTTTTCCTTGAGCAGGTAGCGCTCCATGACGGTGGCGCTGGCCCGGCTCTTCACCGTTTCCGGGCGGGCCTGAACGATATAGAGCTTGCCATCGTCGCCGTCCTTGGCCCACTCGATGTCCATGGGACGACCGTAGTGGCGCTCGATGATCAGCGCCTGCTTGGACAGCTCCGTGACCTCGGCATCGGTGATGGAGAAGCGCGCGCGATCCGCGGGCTCGACGTCAACGGTGCGCACGGAGCGACCGGCCTTGGCTTCATCGCCATAGACCATCTTGATGGCCTTGCTGCCCAGGTTGCGTCTCAGGATGGCCGGGCGACCGGCTTCCAGGGTGGGCTTGTGCACATAGAATTCGTCCGGGTTCACCGCGCCTTGCACCACGGTCTCGCCCAGGCCATAGGCGGCGGTGACGAAGACCGCATCGCGGAAGCCGGATTCGGTATCCAGGGTGAAGAGTACGCCGGCGGCGCCGGTTTCGGAGCGCACCATGCGCTGCACGCCAGCGGACAGGGCGACCAGCTTGTGGTCGAAGCCCTGGTGCACGCGGTAGGCGATGGCGCGGTCATTGAAGAGCGAGGCGAAGACTTCCTTGGCCGCGCGAATGACGTTGTCGACACCGCGGATGTTGAGGAAGGTTTCCTGCTGGCCGGCGAAGGAGGCATCCGGCAGGTCTTCGGCGGTCGCCGAAGAGCGTACGGCGACCGCCAGATTGGGATTGCCCTCGGAAATCCGGGCGAAGGCCTTGCGGATCTCCGCATCCAGACGCTCCGGGAAAGGCGCGTCCATGACCCACTGGCGAATCTGCGCGCCAGTCTTGGCCAGGGCGACGACGTCATCGACATCCAGGGCATCGAGGGCGGCGTGGATGCGCTCGTTCAGGCCGCTCTGCTCGAGGAAATCGCGGTAGGCCTGGGCCGTGGTGGCGAACCCGCCTGGAACGGACACGCCCGCGCCAGCCAGGTTGGCGATCATCTCGCCGAGAGATGCGTTCTTGCCGCCCACGCGCTCGACGTCGTGCACGCCAAGCTGCTCCAGTGAAATTACATACTCGTCCAAGGTCTTCTCTCCATCTTGTGTCTTTGTGGGAAAGCAGTACGCCTCGGCGCTCGCCCCATGGACAGTGGACGACGGTAGGTTACAGTGCAGCGATCCCTGCCCCGTACGCCACCAGGACGTCCTTCCATGCAACGAACCGCCTTTTTCATCTCCGATGGCACCGGCATCACCGCCGAAACCCTCGGTCAGAGCCTCCTGGCCCAGTTCGGGGACATCACCTTCAGGAAGGTCACCCGCCCCTACGTGGATACGTTGGACAAGGCCAGGGCGATGGTACAGCAGATCAATGCCGCCGCCGTTCAGGACGGTGCGCGGCCCATCATCTTCGATACCATCGTCAACCGTGACATCCGGGCCATTCTGGACCAGTCAAACGGGTTCATGATCGACATCTTCTCCACCTTTTTATCCCCACTCGAACGGGAACTTTCCGCCGAATCTTCGTATTCGGTAGGGAAGTCACATTCGATCATGCACAATAGTCACTACATGGAGCGGATCGAGGCCGTCAATTTCGCACTCGAAAACGACGACGGCGCCCGTACGACCCACTATGCGCAGGCCGATTTGATCCTGGTGGGGGTCTCGCGCTGCGGCAAGACGCCGACCTGCCTCTATATGGCACTGCAATATGGCATCCGCGCGGCCAACTATCCGTTGACCGAGGAAGACATGGAGCGCCTGCAATTGCCCGCCTCGCTCAAGACCTATCGCGACAAGCTGTTCGGGCTGACCATCGACGCGGAACGGCTGGCGGCGATCAGGCACGAGCGGCGCCCTAACAGCCGCTATGCGAGCTTCGCCCAGTGCGAATTCGAACTGCGCGAGGTAGAAAGTCTGTTCCGCCGCGAGAACATCTCCTTCATCAACACCACGCATTTTTCCGTAGAGGAAATCTCGGCGAAGATTCTGGTGGAGAAAGGCGTGGAAAGACGGTTTAAATAGCCCACCAGCCCTCCTCTTCCGCGCCTTCTCGGCGTCTCAGGCGACCGCCATGAACCTCGTCGATGCCCTGCTGTTCTTTCCGGTCGCCCTGCTCATCGCCCTGACGCCTGGCCCCAACAACTTCTGCTCCCTGAGCAACGGTATCCGCCATGGCGCGGTGACGGCTGGCCTGGCGGCGCTTGGTCGCGACGTGGCCTTCGTGATCTTCCTGGTGATCTCGGCGGTAGGCCTGGGGGCCATGCTGCTGGCCTCGGAGATGGCCTTTACCGTCATCAAGTGGGTCGGCGCCCTCTACCTGCTCTACCTGGGCGTGAAGAGCTGGCGCAGCCGGGCCTTCGAGGGCCTGGATCTGACCGAGACCAGTACGGCGCAACCGCGCGCACTGCATCGCCTGATGCTGCAAGAATTCCTCATCGGCATCAGCAACCCCAAGGCGATCCTGCTGTTCGCAGCGGTCTTTCCGCAGTTCATCAATCCCAACCAGCCAACGACGCAGCAATTCATCTACCTCGGCGGCACCCACCTGTTCGCCGAAATGGTCGCGGCCTTCATCTATGGTCTGTTTGGCCGGCAGATCCGCCGCTTCATCCGCGGCTCCCGCGGCGTACGCCGGCTCAACCAAGCTACCGGAGCCTTTTTCGCCGGCGCGGGCGGCCTGCTACTGACCGCTCACCGCTAGCCCTGCCGTAGCAATCCGCTCAGGATGAAGCCAGGCCCGACTGAGCCGCGCCCAGCTTCGCCAGCGCCGCTTCTATCGCTGACCAGGATCTTTCCGCGCTGGTTGCCGGCTTGACCCTGGCGGCCCTGACCAGGCGCACGAACTCACTGTTCGTTGCGGCTGCCCGACCCGAGTCGGCCTCACTCGAACCGACGGCAGGCGACAGCCAGAGACGATCCTGCAGGCGTTCGCCCGCCTGACGCGCGAACTGCAACCGCCGCTCTTGCGCACCAGGTTCGGAATCGCCAGTCAGCCCCAGCGAAAGTGTTTTGTAGGCAGGTAGGCGATCGAGCAGACCTTGTTGCGCCTGGGTCGTACGCGGCCAGTCGACATGCAGTCCATCCACCGGGAGACCCGCGGCCAGACCAAGGTTGTCGGTCAGCTCCCCATCACATACGGCAAGCAGCTTCTTCAATGGCTCGCGCTGCAGCAGGTTGTAGGCTCGTTCGAAGGCCGTGCGCCAGGTCAGTGGCAATTCCCGGCCAAGCAGAGGCTCGTCGATCTGAATCCATTCCACGCCCTGTTCGGCCAGCCTCGCGAAGATCTGGCCATAGACGGGCAGTAGCGACTCCAGCAGGTCGAGACGCTCGAAGGCAGAATCGAGAGAGCGGCCTAGCCACAGATAGGTCAAGGGACCCAGGATCACTGGCTTGACCGCCAACCCGAGCGCTCGGGCTTCGGCAACCTCGTCGAACAGATACTCCCAGTTGAGGACGAAGGATTGCTCGCGAGTGAACTCGGGAATTCGATAGCAACGCTCGCCATCGAACCAGCGGCCGTCTTCCGTTGCAGCCTGAGAGGTAGCGGGCGAGGCTGCGCCTACCAGATAGGAATGGGCCAGCACTCGATCAGCCCAGCCAAAGTCACCCACGGCGAGTAGCTCGCTGCCCGCGGCCTGCTGGGCACGCCACGCCTGCTGACGCTGCTGGCGTCCACGCACGAACAGGGCTGCGCGACGGGTGTCATCGAGGAGCGCCATCGTCGCCAAGGACGCATCGCCGTGTTGCTCGATCTGCGAAAAACCCTGGGAATGAATCCTGACCATTGCACACCTCCACCTGACAAGGCAGAGATTGTCCTACCCAGGCGCGCATGAAACAAACTCAGGTTTCTTGTGGCGAACTCAAGTTTTCCTCATACACCCTTAGGTGCCAGGTTTGAAACGCGCCATGCTGCAGACGTCGACGAATACCCCATCGCGTAGCGCATAGCGGCGCAAGAGACCTTCCTCTTCGAAACCCAGCTTGCGATACAACGCCAGCGCAGGCGCGTTGTCGCTGAAAACGGTCAACTCCACGCGCTGCAGATTCATCCAGTTGTCGGCGAGATCGAGCAGGGCCGTCAGCAGCTGAGTGCCTATGCCCTGCCCCTGGCAATCCCGGGCCACCCCCATGCCGAGGGCACCACAGTGCTGGCGGCGAATGCGCTGCTGCTGTTCGAGACTAGCACTGCCCACCACCCGCCCCTGCTGCAGGGCGACCAGCGCGACCCGTCCCTCGCGCTCGGCAGTCTGACGCTGCCGCCACTGCTCGGCGCTCTGATAGGGCAATTGCAGCACCTGCCGCGCCACGGCCGGATCGCCATAGAGGGCGGCCAGGCCCTCGGCGTGACGATCGGCATAGCGTTCCAGGTGTACGGTAGAGCTGGACATGGGCGGCACTCCTTCGCAGACGTCCGTAGCTTCGCCCAGGTCCAGGGGACTGGACAAGGGCGAAGCGTGAGCCTGCTAACGGAGTCGCGGGATCAGAGGGTCCACTTCAGGCTGAGCATGACGTTACGGGGATCGCCATAGGTGCCACTTCCGGTACCCGTCGGGATGCCCTGCCAGTATTTCTCGTCGAAGATGTTGTTGAAGTTGACCCGGCCATCCCAGTGCTCGTTGAAGCGGTAGCCGGCCATCAGACCCACCAGGGCATAGCTATCCTGCTTGGCCTCGCCGGTGCCAACGCGCTCGAAGGTCTCGCTCTGAGCTTGCAGATCGGCACCGATACGCCAGTTGCTCAGGCTACCCGTGAGTTGGTAGCTGGTGACGGCCTTGAACAGGTGCTTGGGCTGCTCGGGCGCGAAGCGGCGATCCTCGTAGGTGACATCCTTGGTGTATTGGCTAAGTACCAGGGTATAGGCTGCAGACGCCTGCCAGTTTGGCGTCAGTTGGCCGGAGATTTCCGCGTCGATACCGCGACTGCGGACCTCGCCCGCAGCGCTGTAACAGCTCTGCGCGGGGTAGCCAGGGCAGAAGGTGGCCTGATTGGCTGGCAGGTAGGCACGATTCTCCTGGATGGTGTCGAACAGCGCCACGGAGGCATTCAGCGCGCCATCGAAATAAGCACCCTTGAGACCGATCTCGTAGCTTTTGCCAGTCATGGGCTCCAGAACCGAACCCCCGGAGTTCTGCTCGCTTTGTGGCTTGAAGATCTCGGTATAGCTGGCATAGACCGAATAGGTGTCGTTTAGGTCGTAGATGATGCCGGCATAGGGCGTGACTTCGCGGGTGGCCTTGTAGTCGTTGTCGCTGTAAAGGTTGTCGAAGTCATACCAGCTGACTCGTCCCCCGACGATGACGTGCAGCGGGTCCACCGGATTGAAGCGCGCTGCCGCATACACCGCCTCTTCGGTGGTGGTGTTCTTGCTGGCATAGGGTGTCAGGCTGTCCTTGGCCGGCTTGGGGATGCTGCTGGGGCGGAAGTTGTAGATGTCCACCGGAGTAGCACCGGAATAGCCGCCACGCTGATAGAACTTATCCTGCCGCCGACTGATCCCGGCCATCAGTTCGTGCTCGCGACCCAGAAACTGGAAGGGCCCGCTCACCGAAGCATCAAGGTTGAGCTGATCGGAATCGGTGCGATAGGCGCCCGAAGCGGTACCAAAGTCACTCACCGAACTGTAGCTAAAGTCCGCGGCCGTGGACGTCAGGTAGTTGGAGTAGGTATCGGAATTCGCCCAGACCTGCTGCGCCGCCAGCTTGGCCTTCCAGCCGTTGTCGAAGGTGTGGGTGATGTCGGAGAACAGGGTGTAGTTGTCCTGATCCCAGTAGGCCCAATCACCGCTCAGGAAAGTAGAGCGCGACAGGTGCAGGTCCTCGCCATTGGGGCCGCTGGGCAGGCTGCCCCAGTCGGAGGTCTTGTCCTCACGCTGCTTGGACGCGCCGATGGTCCAGGTAGTGGAGTCGCTGAGATCCGCTTCGAGGACGCCATAGAAGGTCTGGCGCTTGCGCTCGCGCACGTCCTGGAAGCTGTGGCCGTCCTCATAGGCAGCCACGGCGCGACCGCGCAGGGTGCCGGCTTCGTTGAGCTTGTTGGAGGCGTCGACCTCGGTACGGTAACGGTCCCAGCTGCCGGCGCTGGTGGTGACGCTGACCTGGGGAAAGGCGGTCGGACGCTTGCGCACCAGGTTCAGGGTGGCCGAAGGATCGCCGGCCCCGGTCATCAGGCCGGTGGCGCCGCGGACCACCTCGACACGGTCGTAGATGGACAGATCGGCCGAGGACAAACTGTCGAGGGTGAAGGTCCCGGCCGTGGTGGGCAGGCCGTCGTACATGACGTTGTCGATGCGGAAGCCGCGGGAGAGGAATTCCTGGCGGTCGCCGCCGAACTTGCGCAGCGTTACGCCCGGGGCGTATCTGACCACATCATTGAGATCGGTCATGCCTTGGTCTTCCATGCGCTGCCGGGTGATGACGCTCACCGACTGGGGCGTCTCCCGGATCGACAGGGGCAGGCCGGTGGAGGTGCTCATGGCACCGGTGGTGTAGGAGCGTGTCCCTTCGGTGGTCGTCCGGCCCGTCAGGGAGCCATCGTCCGCGCTGATGGTGGTGGCCTCCAGCGCCACGCTGCCGGTCGCCGCCTGGGTGGCCACCGGGGCGACGGTCGCGACCTTGCCGGTGACCGAAGCGGCCAGGCCGCTGCCAGCCAGCAGGCGCTGCAGCGCCACGTCCGGCTCCATCCGCCCCGACAGCGCCGGCGCACGCTTGCCCACCAGGGCCGTGGCATCGTAGTTCACCTGAAGACCACTGGCGCGCGCGAAGCTCTGCAAAGCATCGGCCAGCGGCTGCGCCGGCTGGGACAGCGCCACAGGGGCGGCCTGGGCGAGGGTCGCCACGCCCAGGGATACGGAAAGCGCGAGAAGGCGGAGGGAGAAGAGCTGCATGTCGTTGGTCGTCCTCTAGGGAAACACCGACCCGTCCGTACCCCACGTAAGGACTCGCTGGAGGCTTTCCAGGGACCGGTATCCAATGCCGTCTTGCGCGGCGGGACGCAGGCTATGCAACCTGGAAGCATCTGTAAATGCAAATTAATATCATAAGCGAACGCGAATCCATGCCGTTCATGGAGCAACCGCTCAAGCACAGCCCTTTCGAGCCCCTGGCCTTCCATCGCCTGCCGATAAGAAATTTCAAGAGAATGTTTCGTCAGGTGTAACAGGTGCCCAATGTCAGCAGAGCCCGGTATCCGGAAGGATCGCGTTGCTCCAGATTGGAGGACGCGACAGGGCGGGTAGGGCTATCACGGTGCAGTTGGATCCCACCATCCATTCCGGACTGACATGGGCCATGCCTCCTTGTCGCGCCCTATCCCCAGACCAGGCGCTTTGAACCTCCGGCGCCTTCATCGTGAAAGCGCTGGGCGATGGCCAGGATCTGCGGTTCGATGGCCAGAAAGGCATCCAGCACTTCGGGATCGAAGGTGGTGCCACGCATCTCACGCATCATCCGCAGCGACTCTTCATGGCTGAAGGGCTCCTTGTAGCAGCGGCGGCTGATCAGGGCGTCGTAGATATCCGCTACCGCCATGATCCGCCCCGCCAAGGGGATGGTGGTGCCGGCCAGCCCATTGGGATAACCACTGCCATCCCATTTCTCATGATGGGTGCTGGCGATCTCGGCGGCCAAGGCGAGGAAGTTGTCCTCCTCCAGGTGGCTCGCAGTGTTGAGGATGATCTGGCGCCCGAATTCGGCATGCCGCTGCATCACCTGCATTTCTTCCGGCGTCAAACGACCGGGCTTGAGCAGGATGGCGTCCGGCACGCCGACCTTGCCGATGTCGTGCAGGGGTGCGGACAGGAACAGCAGCTGGATGTAATCCGGTGTGAGCAGCTCTGGTGCCTGACCGGTGCGCCGCATGTGCTCGGCGATGGCGCGGACATAGTGCTGGGTACGCTTGATATGGGCCCCGGTTTCAGGATCCCGGGTCTCGGCCACCGCCGCCATGGACTCGATGGTGATCTGACGCGAACGTTCCAGTTGCCGCCGCCAACGCTCCTCATGACGCCGTGCCAGGATGCTGCGGGTCACCAGCGCCAGGCCTGACAGCACCAGCACCAGCAGCAAGGGCGCCGCCAAGGGCACGAAGATGCTAAGACGCATGAACAACCAGGCACTGAGCAGTTGCGGAACCACGATCAAGGCCACCGCCAGCAGCAGGAACAGGCGCTGACTGCGGTTGAAGAAAAAGCCTACGGACAACAGCAGGCCGCTCGCCAGACACAACAGCAACTGCAGTACACCGGCGAATTGCGGAACCCGCACCAGGGCCTCGTCCAGCAGATCCTGGGCCAGGGCCGCCTGCAGCCTTACGCCGGAAAAGATCTTGCCCAGCGCCGTGGTATGCAGGTCATTGAAACCCGCAGCCGTGACGCCGACGAACACCACCTTGCCCTTGAGCGCGGCGGGCGCCACCGCCCCTTGCAGCACGGCCAGTGCCGAGACCTCCGGATAGTGCTGGGCACCGGCATGTAGACGCAACAGCGCCCGACCCTCGCGGTCGAGCGGCAGCCGGTGATCGCCCAGGCGCAGCGTCGGGCCGGCGAGTCCGTCTTCGATCACCCCCTGGGTAAGCCCCAGGGCGCGCATGCTGGCCGCGAGCGCCAGACTGGGATGCACGATGCCTTGATGACTCAGCAACAGGGGCACCCGCCGCAGGATACCGTCGCTGTCCCGCTGGCTATTGATGAAGCCGCTGAAGCGCGTCTGGTCAGCGATGGGAGCGACGCTGCTCAGGGCCCCACTCGCCTCGGGTAGCCTGAGTGCGTCCAGCGCGCCCGTGAAGCCGACACCCGGGCGCAAGCCGCTCAGGTGGGGCGTCGGCAGGCCGAGAAAGAAGAAGCGCGCACCGACGGCGCCCGTCTGGCCCATGACATAGCCGAGATAGCCGTCGTTGTCCTGCAATTCCGGCGGAACCCCGGAGAAATTCAGTTCCACGCCGAAGTCGTTCTCGAAGCTCCGCTGCAGCGCCTTGAGCGATGTCCGATCCGGCTCGCTGAACAGCACATCGACGGCGATGGCGGCCGGCTGCGCCTCGGCGATGCGGGAGAGCAACTCCGCTACCCGGTAGCGTGGCCAGGGCCACTGCCCCAGCGCGGCGAGGCTGGCCTCATCGATGCTGACTACCTGGACGGCCTTGGCGTCTTCCTCGTCGGCCGAAAACCGGCTGAGCTGATCGTAGAGGATACGATCGAGGTACTGCAGCGGCGCCAGTTGCAGCAAGGCGCCCAGACCGAAGGCCAGCGATAGTCCCAGGCTGACCAGGAACATCCAGGGCGCTCGACGCCGCAGCGCGGTAGTGACAGCTTTCATGCGCCAGACTCTAGAGAATCAGGATTTCGGCGCGTCGGTTGCGCGGTTCGGATTTGCCGGCGCGCGCCGGTACCAGGGGAACCGTGTCGCCAAAGAACTCGACATTGACGCGCAGCTTGGGATCGAGCCGTTGCAGCAGACCGGCGACCTTACGCGCACGCTGGGCCGAGAGATCGAGGTTGTAGGACGGCGCACCCGAACCATCCGCATGGCCGAATACCGAGATTTCGGTCGGCAGGCGTTCGCGCGCAGTCTCCAGCACCTGAGGCAGGAGCGCCTTGGATTGGGGAGTGAGCTCCATGCTGTCGGAAAGGAAGTTGAGCACGAAGGTCTTGGGTGGCGAAGGCTGGGCCGCCAGGATCTGCTGATTCTGCTGCGTGAAGGTCGGCTGATCCACTGGCTGGGAAGCCGTAGGCGCTTGACCGGGCCGGGCCACGGTGACCTCGGCAAAGCCCTGGTCGATGGCCTGCCGGCCGGCAGAACTGGTGACCGAAACGGCGCCGACATGGCCGTCCTCATCGGGCATCAGTACCACACGGGTCTGGGGTGGACTGGCGCAACCAGCCAGGAACAACAGGGCGCACAGCAGCAGGCTCGAAAGCGCGCGACCGGAGGTCAGGCAAGCGCGGCCGCCCCTCATTGCGCCTGCACCAGAAAACGGGTGCCCCGCACGCCGATGGTGGCGGACGGCGTTTCGATCTTCACCGAGCCAGGCGAGACCTTGCCGATCTTGCCGGACGAGTAGATCGCCGAGCCCTTGTTCAAATAGACCGAAAAGCCGTAGCGGCTGCTCTTGGGTTCGAACAGATAGTCACGCAACTGCACGTCCGCACCGCTGCCCAGGGTCAGCAGGGTACCGTCGAGAAAGACGATGGCTGCGGTGGACTCCGGACCCGTCTGCAGCCGATCGGCCACCTGCAGCGTGGTACCGGCCTGGGCCTCCAGAATGGTCGCCTGGCGCAGTACCTTGACGCTGCCCGCGACACTCTTGATCAGGGCCACATGGCTGTCATCGGCCGCGGCCCAAGGAGATCCCAGCAGCTGCAAGCCAAGCAGGCCCAGGGCAAATATTATTTTTTTCATCATTTCCCGGTCCGTGGATGAGTTGACCTAGTGTGGTAGCTGGGTACGATCAGAGGCTGGCGAGCCAGTTCAAATCGCCAGGCACGCAGTGGAGTGCAATCTAGAGTCGTGAACTCAATCACCTTCTACCAGATAAACAAGCCAGGCGGCACCGCAAGCAGAGCAAGTGGCACTTGGCTATCACTCATCGCTCAGGGTGTAGCGGGACGAACGACCACGGCAGCGGTCTAGTGACCATCGTTTCCAGGTCATCCTTCATGCACATCATTCTGGTCCGTCACGGCAAACCCGATCTTTCCAGCAAGGCCCACTGCACACCGCGAGACATGAAGGACTGGGTGGCGCGCTACCAAAAGGCGCCGGTACCCGCAGGCCAGGAACCCGAGGAGACGCGGCGGCTGGCGCAAGCGGCGGGCTACGTGGTCAGCAGCCCTTCGAGCCGCTGCGTACGCTCCCTTGAATACCTGATGGGGCGAACCGGAAGCCCGGTCGACGATGTCTACGCCGAAGCTCATCTGCCGTATCTGGAAGTGGATACGCCGCGGCTCCCGGTCAAGGCCTGGCGCCTGCTGTTCAGGTCGGCCTGGTTCCTAGGCTTCGCCGCCCACACCGAATCCATCCGCCGCTCGTCAGTACGGGCCGCCCAGGCGGCCGACCGCCTGATCGACCTGGCCGAACGCCACGGCTCAGTACTGCTGCTGGGGCACGGCATCATGAACGTGCTGATCGCCTGGCAATTGCGCAAGCGCGGCTGGCGCGGCCCCCTGCATCTGCTGCTCAAGGACTACTGGAAGCCAAGCCTCTATCGCAAGGGAGACCGCTGACACCGGGTGACCCGCGCCATGGCTGCGCGCGAATGGGAAACACACGGCCTCGCTCAGCCATCCAGCGACGGGCCCACCAGCGCGGCGAGCTGGTCATAGACGCCGGGCGCGGCCACCAGCAGCGGATTGCCATTGACCAGACCGTCGTTGCGCAGAAAGGCGTTGTGACGGCCGCCGGCTTCCTGGATCAGTACCAGGCCCGCCAGGCAGTCCCAGCCATGGATCAGGGTTTCGTAGTAGCCAATCAGGCGACCGGCCGCGACATAGGCGGTCATCAGCGCGCCGGACCCATTGCGAAAGAACTGCCCGCCTTCGGCCAGCAACCCGGTCACGAAGGGCAGGAAATGCTCCTTGCCGCGTCTGTGCGTCGTACCCAGGCCGGTCAGCCCCTGACGCACCGCCGTAGCCGAGTGGACGCGCAACGGCTGGCCGTTGACGAAGGCACCATGGCCGCGCAGGCCATGAAAGAGTTCGTCGTGGTTCGGGTCCATGATGGCACCGAGCAGCGGTTCACCCTGGTGCATCAGGCCGATGGACACACACCAGTTGTGCAGCCCATTGAGAAAGGGTGCGGTGCCGTCGATGGGGTCGATGACCCAGAGGTAGGCCGCGGCCAGATCGGTGGCGCCGCCCTCTTCACCCAGCAGGCCATCCTCCGGGAAACGCTCGCTCAGCCGCTGGCGGATGAGGTCCTCCAGCGTTTTGTCGGCAATGCTGACCACATCCTGCAGGTCATCGCCCTTGTGATCCACCTGCAGCGCATCACGCTGGCGATAGAACTCGAGCCCGACCTGGGCCGCTTCCCGGGCGATGTCCTGAACGGCGCGGTAGCGTTCGGCGATGGCGGGATCGATGCTGGTCATGGGATTTTCCTGTGGCAAGGTAAGGGCGTCAGGGTGCCAGCTCGGGCAGCGGAAAAGAATACTATCGAGCCTTCCGCACACCGTCTCGCGCCAGGATGACCGGTTCCAGGCGCGATGACGCCGCCTCAATATCAGCAGGCCAGCGGACAGTGCCAAAGGTAGGACTAGTAGCCATGGTCACTGGCATGTCATCTCGCTGTTGCAGGCTGTCGGGTAATGGCAATCGATACGGCGAAATGTGCAAGCGGACCGCACCAAATCCGCTGGCCGCCGTCAGAACATTCAAGCGCTCGATGTACCGGGAGGACGCCATGACCGCACACACTTCGCCATTCCACGGCAATGGTCAGCTGCAACAGTTGCGGCGACTGATCCCCAGGCAACATTTCGAAGGTCTGGAGCGACATCTGGAACTGTTGTCGACCGAATTCCCGCTGTTCGATCACCCGCCCCTGGTCATCCACTGCACGCTCGCCGAGACCCTGGAAAACCTCGGTATCCGGGCGTTCCAGTGGCAAGGTATCTGCGACATGCCCCAGCGCATGGCGCTGGGTAGTGCGCTGATGGGCGAAGGTTTCATGGCTCAATCCAGTACGCCCGAATACACCCTCTATCTCAACGCCCGGGGCGAAAAGGTCCTGTTGCGTCAGGAAACGTCGGCTGGCCGGACGCTGGTCAGTCTGGTGTCGGATTGTCCGCCGCTATTCAGCTACCTGGCCGCCAAACACAGTGAAGCGGTACCAGTGACCTGAAGCGATCTCCCGCGCGCCGCCAGTGACGTGAACCACTGGCGACTCCGATGGCGAACGTGATCACAGTTGCGCATTAACGTCTAACTAATGGGGAACCAAATCGGCGTTGGAATGGTAGATTCGCGCTTCGGATCTACCAGGAGACCCAAGGAATGGGACGTCGTATTCTGGCCAGCTTCATCGCTACCTTTGCCGCCCTCAATGCTGGGGCTGCCTCCCTCCCCGCCATGCCGCCGCTCAAGCTGGCAGATCTCACTCTCGAAAGCTCGTCCGTCCCAGCCACTGCCCTGCCTGCTGGTACCCAGGCGCGGACGCGAGATAGCCGGCAACCTGCCGACAGCGCACGTTGGTTGAACGAACGCCAGCCGCTGGTCCGAGAGCAACGCTGGGTGTTCTAGGCCATTCGATTGAGCCCGACGGACGGTTTCTATTTCGTATGCTTTTTATTCCCAGCAAGGGAATGAATAGCCGTTTTCCAGGTCCGTCTGGTTCTACGGGCAACTCATTCGTCTGCCCTTTTGACCTGCATGCGGAGCCGTCATGAAACGCCTGTCCTTTCTCTTGTTCGCCGCGCTGACGGCATGCAGTTCTGCGCCCGTCTCTCCGCCGCCAGATCCGTCGCTATTCGGTGGTCACACCCAGGACCAGCTCAAGCAAAGCTTCGGCTCGCCGCAACGGGTCGCCCAGCTGGATCACCTGGTGGTCTACGAGTACCGCAACCTGCGCGCGCCAGGTAGTACGACCCCTGTCTACTCCTTTCTCCTCGAAAACGAGCGGGTGATCGAATCCACCCCGGGAACCCTGCAGCTCTATCGCGAGGACGGCATCACCAAGGTGCGAGCGGAAAGCCTCTAGCTAGACCATGCAAGCCTGGAACGGAGTAAAGAACCGCCTCGAATCGATATGCAAAAAAGTACAGCTTTTGGTGTCTTCCAGCATTTGTTTCCCGGGCGGCAACGGGCTGTAATCCATCCGTGGCTTCCGCTGCAAGGGCCGTCATAGCGGGCTGCGTGGTGGGTTACAACAACAAGAACAGCGTCTGCTGCAGTGGCACAGAACGCGGAGTGCAAGATGAAAACAACACCAAAAGCGCTTTTATTGTCCGCTGTCACCCTCTCTGCGGGCATGGCGTTCTCGCTATCTCTTCAAGCCGCCGAGACGGTCACCATCGCCACCGTCAACAACAGCGACATGATCCGCATGCAGCGGCTGTCGAAGACCTTCGAAAAACAGCATCCCGACATCAAGCTCAACTGGGTCGTCCTCGAAGAAAACGTCCTGCGTCAGCGCCTGACCACCGATATCGCCACCCAGGGTGGTCAATTCGATGTGCTCACCATCGGCATGTACGAAACCGGTCTCTGGGGCGCCCAGAACTGGTTGGAGCCGATGAAGGATCTGCCCGCCAACTACGACCTGGAAGACCTCTTCCCGTCGGTTCGCGAAGGCCTGTCGGTCAAGGGCACCCTCTATGCCCTACCCTTCTACGCCGAAAGCTCCATCACCTATTACCGCAAGGATCTGTTCCAGCAGGCCGGCCTTACCATGCCTGAGCAGCCGACCTGGACCCAGATCGCCGAATTCGCCGGCAAGCTGAACAAGCCGGACAAGGACCAGTATGGCCTCTGCCTGAGAGGCAAGGCTGGCTGGGGTGAGAACATGGCCCTGATCACCACCATGGCCAACGCCTTTGGCGCTCGCTGGTTCGATGAAAAGTGGCAGCCGGAATTCACCGGTCCGGAGTGGACCGCGGCCGCCAACTACTATGTCGATAACATGAAGAAGTACGGCCCGCCCGGGGCGTCCAGTAACGGCTTCAACGAAAACCTGGCGCTGTTCAACAGCGGCAAGTGCGCCATCTGGGTCGATGCCAGCGTCGCCGGCTCCTTCACCATGGACAAGAGCCAGAGCAAGGTAGCGGACAGCGTCGGCTTCGCCGCCTCGCCGCGCGAGGTCACCGACAAGGGTTCGTCCTGGCTGTACGCCTGGTCGCTGGGTATCCCGGCCACCTCCAAGCACAAGGACGCGGCCAAGACCTTCGTGACCTGGGCCACCTCCAAGGATTACGGCAAGCTGGTCGCGGACAAGGACGGTATCGCCAACGTGCCACCGGGTACCCGCAAGTCCACCTACAGCGAGGCCTACCTGGCAGCGGCGCCTTTCGCCAAGGTCTCCCTGGACATGCTGCAGCACGCCGACCCGGCCCATCCCTCGGCCAAGCCGGTGCCCTATGTCGGCATCCAGTACGTGACCATTCCCGAGTTCCAGGCCATCGGCACCTCGGTCGGCAAGCTGTTCGCTGCAGCCCTGACTGGGCAGATGCCGGTGCAGCAGGCCCTGCAGGCGGCCCAGCAGTCCACTGCCCGGGAAATGAAGCGCGCCGGTTATCCCAAGTAGCGCTGGATACCGGGGTCCGCACTCAGCGGACCTCGGCCTAGCGGCTTTTCCTGCCTGATCCGTCGCTGGCGTCGCGAGACGCCAGGGATTCGTCACGGCCTCCTGCCTTGCGGAGCATCGCCATGCAGACCTCCACGCTCAAGACGCCCGCCGTCGATACCCCCGCCGCTCCAGCACGTCGTCAACGCCGCCGTGCCGGTCCCGGCTGGTTCCTGATCAGTCCTTCGGTGGCCCTGCTGCTGGTGTGGATGCTGGTGCCCCTGGGCATGACCATCTGGTTCTCGCTGATCCGCTACAACCTGCTCTATCCGGGCGAGCACGCCTTCGTCGGACTGGAGAACTTCGAATACTTCGTCACCGATGCCGGCTTCTGGCCCGGCATGACCAACACCCTGCTGCTGGTGGGCAGCGTGCTGCTGATCAGCGTGGTCTTCGGCGTGCTGATCTCGGCGCTGCTGGAGGCCAGCGAGTTCTTCGGACGCGGCATCGTCCGGGTCCTGCTGATCTCGCCCTTCTTCATCATGCCCACGGTCAGCGCCCTGATCTGGAAGAACCTGATCTTCCATCCGGTCTCCGGCATTCTCGCGGCGATCTGGAAGCTGTTCGGGGCTACCCCGGTGGACTGGCTGGCCACTCACCCGCTGCTGTCGATCATCCTGATCGTCTCCTGGCAGTGGCTGCCCTTCGCCATTCTCATCCTGATGACCGCCATGCAGTCGCTGGACCAGGAACAGAAGGAAGCGGCCCGCCTCGACGGTGCCGGTCCGGTCGCCATCTTCTGGCACCTGACCCTGCCGCACCTGGCCCGGCCGATCGCCGTGGTGGTGATGATCGAGACCATCTTCCTGCTGTCGGTGTTCGCCGAGATCTACACCACCACCAGCGGCGGCCCGGGCTTCGCCTCCACCAACCTGGCCTACCTGATCTACAACCAGGCCCTGCTGCAGTTCGACGTTGGCCTGGCTTCCGCCGGCGGCCTGATCGCCGTGCTCATCGCCAACATCGCCGCCATCATCCTGGTGCGGATGCTTGGCAAGAACCTGACCCAACAGTGAGGACCCCGACATGCTGACGCTCAAGCAATCCCGGCGCCTGCAGAGCCTGCTGCTGGGCCTGCTCGCCTGGCTGGTGGCACTGGTGCTGTTCTTCCCGATCTTCTGGATGGTGCTGACCAGCTTCAAGACCGAGATCGACGCCTTCGCCACGCCGCCGCAGTTCTTCTTCATGCCCACGCTGGAGAACTACCTGACCATCCAGGCACGCAGCGACTACTTCCACTTCGCGCTGAATTCGGTGGTGATCTCCTTTGGCGCCACCCTGCTGAGTCTGTTGCTGGCGCTGCCGGCGGCCTATTCCATGGCTTTCCACGAGACCAAGAACACCCAGCGCCTGCTCCTGTGGATGCTCTCTACCAAGATGCTGCCGGCGGTCGGGGTACTGGTACCCATCTACCTGTTGGCCAAGCAGTTCGAGCTGCTCGACAGCCGGCTGTTGCTGATCGCCATCTACACCCTGATCAACCTGCCGATCGTGGTCTGGATGGTCTATACCTACTTCAAGGACATCCCCAAGGACATCCTCGAGGCGGCACGCCTGGATGGCGCCACCACCTACCAGGAAATCGTCCGGGTGCTGCTGCCGATCAGCAAGGGCGGCATCGCCTCCACCATGCTGCTGTCGCTGATCCTGTGCTGGAACGAGGCCTTCTGGTCGCTCAACCTGACCTCGTCCAACGCCGCGCCGCTGACCGCTCTGATCGCCTCCTACTCCAGTCCCCAGGGGCTGTTCTGGGCCAAGCTGTCAGCCGTCTCGACGCTGGCCTGCGCCCCCATCCTGATCTTCGGCTGGATCAGCCAGAAACAACTGGTGCGCGGCCTGTCCTTCGGCGCCGTGAAATGAGCCGTCGCTGCGCTACTGCGCTTGCCGATCCGGCGTCGGAAGCTCGCTCGAAATGCTCATTTACCCGCGTAAACTGCGCTTTCTCGCGACCTTCCTCCTTGTCTCGCCTTCGCTCGCGACGCGCAGCGACGGCTCAAATAACAAGAGGATTTCTGTCATGGCCAATCTGAAAATCCGCAGCCTGCGCAAGGGCTTCGACTCGCTGGAAATCATCAAGGGTGTGGACCTGGACATCAACGACCGCGAATTCGTGGTCTTCGTCGGGCCCTCGGGTTGCGGCAAGTCCACCCTGCTGCGCCTCATCGCCGGGCTGGAAGAGGTCACCAGCGGCACCCTGGAGCTGGACGGGCGCGACATCACCGAGGTCTCCCCGGCCAAGCGCGACCTGGCGATGGTGTTCCAGACCTATGCCCTCTATCCACACATGAGCGTACGCAAGAATCTCTCCTTCGCCCTGGACCTGGCCAAGGTCGACAAGCAGGAAGTGGAGCGCAAGGTCAGCGACGCGGCGCGCATCCTCGAACTGACGCCCCTGCTGGAGCGCAAGCCGCGCCAGCTCTCCGGCGGTCAGCGCCAGCGGGTGGCCATTGGCCGCGCCATCGTCCGCCAGCCGAAGATCTTCCTGTTCGACGAGCCGCTGTCCAACCTGGACGCCGCCTTGCGCGTGCAGATGCGCCTGGAACTGGCACGGCTGCATCAGGAGCTGCAGGCCACCATGATCTACGTGACCCATGACCAGGTGGAGGCCATGACCCTCGCCACCAAGGTGGTGGTACTCAATGGCGGGCGGGTCGAGCAGGTCGGTTCGCCGCTGGAGCTCTATCACCATCCGGCCAATCTCTTCGTCGCCGGCTTTCTCGGCACGCCGAAGATGGCCTTTCTCAAGGGCCAGGTGGTGGCCACCGATGCCCAGGGCGTCGAGGTGGCGCTGGCTGCGGGACCGCGCATGCGACTGCCACGCCAGGGCGCCGGGCTCGCGGTCGGCAGTCCGGTGACCCTGGGCATTCGTCCGGAACACCTGCGGCTGGCCGCCGACGGCCAGCTGCCGGTGATCACCGACGTGGCCGAGCGACTGGGCAGCGACACCTATTGCCACATGGTCACCGAGGCCGAAGAGCCACTGACCGTGCGGGTACCCGGCGACTGCGCCGTGGCCTATGGCGAACGGCAGCGCCTGGCGCTGGACGTCGAGTTCTGCCACCTCTTCGACGAACAGGGCCGCGCCGTGGCGCCACTGCTGCGCAAAGCCGCCTGACCCCTCTCCCCTTTCCTGCCCCGGCGCCCCGCACGCGCCCGGGGCACCGCCTTGCAGGATCGCCATCGTGAAACTCAATCGCCAGCACCTCGAACAGCTTCCCGACTACATCGCCAAGCCCGGCTACGCCGCCTGCCAGCTGCGTCAGGGTATCGTCCACATCGGCGTCGGCGGCTTCCACCGCGCGCACCAGGCCATCTACACCGAGGCCCTGCTCAATCAGGGCCGTGACCTGGACTGGAGCATCTGCGGCGTCGGCCTGCGCGCCGAAGACCGCGCCATGCGTGATGCCCTGGCCGGCCAGGACTATCTCTACACCCAGGTGGTGCTGGCCGACGAGCCGGACACCGAGGTCCGCGTCGTCGGCGCCATCAGCGGCATGCTGCTGGCCGAGGAAGGGACCCAGACCCTGATCGACAAGCTGGCCCATCCCAGTACCCGCATCGTCTCCCTCACCATTACCGAGGGCGGCTACTGCATGGATGACAGCACCGGCGAATTCAACTTCAAGCTGCCGCTGATCCAGCACGACCTGCAGCATCCCGGTGATCCGCGCAGCGTCTTCGGCTTCCTGCTGGCGGCCCTGGCCAAGCGCCGCGCCGAGGGCACCGGCCCCTTCACCGTCATGTCCTGCGACAACCTTCCGCACAACGGCCAGGTCACCCGCAAGGCCCTGCTGGCCTATGCCGCGCTGGTGGACGAAGAGCTGCACGGCTGGATCGCCGAGCAGGTCAGCTTCCCCAATGCCATGGTCGATCGCATCACCCCCATGACCAGTGCCGCCCATCGCGAGGCCCTGCTGGCCGAGCACGGCGTCGAGGACGCCTGGCCGGTGGTCTGTGAGCCCTTCCTGCAGTGGGTGCTGGAAGACAGCTTCGTCGCCGGTCGTCCGGCCTGGGAGGACGTCGGCGTGCAGTTCACCGACGACGTGACCCCCTACGAGGAGATGAAGATCAAGCTGCTCAACGGCAGCCACCTCGCCCTCACCTACCTGGGCTTCCTCAAGGGCTATCGCTTCGTCCACGAGACCATGGCCGATCCGCTGTTCGTACGCTACATCCGCGCCTACATGGACGAGGACGTGACGCCCCAGCTGGCGCCGGTACCCGGCATCGACCTGGACCAGTACAAGGACACCCTGATCGAGCGCTTCTCCAACCGCGCCATCGCCGACCAGCTGGAGCGGGTATGCTCCGATGGTTCCTCGAAGTTTCCCAAGTTCACCGTGCCGACCATCAATCGCCTGATCGAAGACGACCAGGCCATGGATCGCGCGGCGTTGGTCGTAGCTGCCTGGGCGGTCTATCTGCGCGGCGTGGACGAGACCGGCGCGACCTATCGCATCCCCGATCCACGGGCCAACTACTGCGAGGAGCTGGTGCAGGATCAGAAGAATCTCACCGAACGCCTGCTGGGCGCCGAGGAAATCTTCGGCAAGCACATCCCGAAATCCGCCGCCTTCGTTGCCGCCTTCGAGCGACAGCTGTACAACTTGCGGACCCATGGGGTCAGCGCCACCCTGCAGACCCTGCTCGGCGACTAATAACGACAAGGAGCGGCCAGGCATGAAGTTTCTCGGGATCGACTGCGGCACCCAGGGCACCAAGGCGGTGATCCTGGATGTCGAGCGCGGAGTAGTACTGGGCGAAGGCAGTGCGCCTCACCCCTTGACCGAAGGCGCCAATGGCCGCCGCGAACAGAATCCGGCGGACTGGATCCGGGCACTGGTGGCCGCCACCCGCGCGGCCCTGGCTCAAGCCGGGAGCGATGGCCAGGACATTCTTGGCGTCGGTGTGTCCGGCCAGCAGCATGGTCTGGTGCTGCTCGACGACAGCGGCAAGGTGCTGCGTCCGGCCAAACTCTGGTGCGACACCGAGTCCACCCCGGAAAACGAGCGGCTGCTGGAACACCTCGGCGGCGTGGAAGGGTCCATCGAGCGCCTGGGCCTGGCCATCGCGCCGGGCTATACCGTCTCCAAGCTGCTCTGGACCAAGGAACAGCACCCGGAGGTGTTCGACCAGATCGCCCGGGTGCTGCTGCCCCACGATTACCTGAACTTCTGGCTGACCGGTCGCGCCGTGGCGGAATACGGCGATGCCTCGGGCACCGGCTATTTCAACGTACGAACGCGCCAATACGACTTTGAACTGCTGCGCCATATCGACCCCAGCGGTCGTCTGGAACGTGCCCTGCCGGAGCTGATCGAGGCCGACCAGCCGGTCGGTCGCCTACGGCCGGAGGTCGCCAGCCAGCTGGGCATCAATCCCCAGGCGCTAGTCTCCAGCGGCGGCGGCGACAACATGATGGGCGCGCTGGGCACCGGCAACAGCCGTGCCGGCCAGATCACCCTGAGCCTGGGTACCTCGGGTACCCTCTATGGCTACTCCGACGAACCGCGTATCAGCGATCATCCGGCGGTGGCGGGCTTCTGCTCGTCCAACGGCGGCTGGCTGCCGCTGATCTGCACCATGAACCTGACCAATGCCAGCGGCCAGATCCGCGAACTGCTCGGCCTGGATCTGGCCGAATTCACCCGCCTGGTCGCGGAGTCGCCCATCGGGGCCGAGGGGGTGCTGATGCTGCCCTTCCTCAATGGCGAACGGGTACCGGCGCTACCGACGGCGACCGCCAGCCTGCACGGCCTCACCGCCACCAACCTGACCCGCGCCAACCTGTGCCGGGCGGTGGTCGAGGGGGTCAGCTTCGCCCTGAGATATGGCTTCGATCTGCTGCGCGACCTGGGCATGCCTGGTGACACCCTGAGACTCATCGGCGGGGGTGCCAAGAGCCCGGTGTGGCGGCAACTGATCGCCGATCTGATGAACACCCCGGTGGTCTGCCCGGTCCACGGCGAAGCCGCCGCCCTGGGCGGCGCCCTGCAGGCCGCCTGGTGCTGGAGTCGGGAACAGGGCCGTCCGGAGTCGCTGGACAGCCTTACCGAGCGCTGCGTGCACCTGGACCCGGCCAGCCGCGCCGAACCGGATTCCGCCCGGGTCGCCGAGTACGAAGCGGCTTACCAGCGCTATCGGCAGCAGTTGCGTGACAGCTACGGGGTAGCCTAGCGAACGAAGGGGTGAGAAACGCCAGGCGATTTTTCACCCCATCGAGACTCAGGGCGTAGGTTGGGCTGAGCACAGCGAAGCCCAACAAAACACAGCTGGCCCTTTACATCGTTGGGCTTCGCTGCGCTCAGCATCAACCTACGTCTCAGGCCTTGCCGATCGGTACGAAAGGCGCGTCCAGCAATTGGGCGAGGTCCGCCGGTGCCAGGGCCACTTCCAACCCGCGGCGCCCCGCACTGACATGAATGTTGGCCAATTCCGCCGCGGACTCGTCGATGAAGGTACGCAGCCGCTTCTTTTGCCCCAGCGGGCTGATCCCGCCCACCAGATAGCCGGTGCTGCGCTGGGCCTGATCAGGCTTGGCCATCTCCAGCTTCTTCACCCCCGCGGCCTGGGCCAGGGCCTTGAGGTCCAGGGTACCGGCGACCGGCACGATGGCCACCAGCAGCTCGTGCTTTTCGCTCACGGCCAACAGGGTCTTGAATACCGTTGCCGCCGCCAGGCCGAGCTTTTCGACGGCTTCCAGACCATAGGACGCGGCCTTGGGGTCATGGTGGTAGCTCAGCACCTCGTGAGGCACCTGGCTTTTCTTGAGCAGTTCTATCGCCGGGGTCATGCCAGCACTCCTTGGGGGTCGGCCACCTCCGCCCGTCCGCGACCCTGGGCCTTGGCCCGGTAGAGGGCGAAGTCGGCCGCCTGCAGCCAGTGGGCCACGTCATCGTAGGCCCGGTCGAAGCCGGCGATGCCGCAGCTCATGCCGACGCGTACGTGCTGGCGCTCGCCGGGGCTACCCGCCTGCATTTCCTGCAAACGCTCCTGCAGGCGGCGAATCAGATCCAAGGCTCGCTCGGGCGAGGTATCGGGCAACAGGATACCGAATTCATCGCCGCCGAAACGACCGGCGAGATCACTGGTGCGGATGGTCCGCGCCAGCAGACTGGAAAACTGACGGAGCACCTCGTCGCCCGCCTGATGGCCAAAGCGGTCGTTGACCAGCTTGAAGTTGTCCAGGTCGATCATCACCAGGCTGGCATCAGCGCCACTGCGCTTGCAGCGGGCGAATTCACGCTGCAGCAGCTGATCCCAATGGGTTCGGTTGTGCAGGCCGGTCATGCCGTCCTGCTTGCTGATCAGCTCCAGCTCCTGCTTGCGTCGCGACAGCTGCTGCGCCAGGCGAAAGCTCACCAGCCCCAGGGCCCAGGGATAGGCAATGATCATCGGCAGACAGGCATAGATCTGCGCCGTCGAGGTCTGGATGGCGACCGGGTGGCGCAGCACGACCAGGCCGATGAGGATGCCGGCCAACTGCGCGAGCAGGCCGCGGCGCCAGAACACCAGGCCACCGGCGCCCAGCATGTTGAGGCTGGTCATGGCGAGCAGGGTCACGCTGGGCAGGAGGTTGAAGCCCATGCTCGCCACCCAGAAGCCCGCCGAGCCACAATCCAGCAACAGGTTGCTCAACTCGGCGCGATAGGGATCCCGGGCGCGGACGGCGCGCAGATAGGCCAGCGGCGACCACAGCAGCGCATTGGCCAGCAGCAGGATCCACAGGCCGACGGATACCGGCTGGGTGATCTGGACCGAGACGATGCAGCTCAGGCTGAGCAACAGGCCAACCGCTCGGGGCAGCCAAAGCCGCCGGGCGAAACTGTGGCCACGCGTGAGCGCATCTGGCATTGGCGATCCCCACTGCGACGGACGATGAAAGGTCGCGCATTATCAGTGGATGAGGGCAAAACGCCAGCGACCCGCGACCTGAACGTCGTTTACCGATAGCTACGACGCGCCTAGACACTGCCAGAAGGAAACATCGGGTGACACGAGCACCAGACGAACAGCCTTGAACCTCGGCCTGACCGGCCTCATCCAATGGTCAGGCCCGTCAAAAAGAGGAAGCCGCATGCAAGTTCAAGTCAACAGTGACCACAACATCGAAGGCAGCGCCGGTTTGCAGAATTGGGTGACGTCCGTGGTGGAAGACCGCCTGGATCGTTTCGACGAACTCCTGACCCGCGTCGAGGTGCACCTCAACGACGAAAACGCCGGCAAGTCCGGTGCCCAGGACAAGCGCTGCCAAATGGAAGCGCGCATCAAGGGCCATCAACCCCTCTCGGTCACCCACAAGGCCGAGTCCCTCGACCTGGCAGTGGATGGCGCAGCGGACAAGTTGCTGCGAGCCATCACCCACCTGTCTGGCAAATTGGAGAAGAAGCGCCTTTCCGGCGGCGAACTCAATGACCCCCTTGCCCTGGAGGATTCCGAAGAGTTCAAGGATTCCTTGCGGCAGGACGAATTCCTTGAACGGGAGCAACTGGCTCACGATCACGAGTTGAAGTAAGGCAACCTCTGGCTTCAGCATACAACCGGGGCCGCTCATCGAGCGGCCCCGGTCTTTTTCAGCCCGGCAAAAAGGATGCTCCATGCCTTCTCCGCTTCGCGTCGCCCTGATCGGCTATGGTTTCGTCGGTCAGACCTTCCACGGCCCACTGCTGCGTTCGATCCCAGGCCTTGCGCTGGAACTGGTGGCCTCGCGGGATGCCGAGCGTGTGCACGCGGACCTGCCCGAAGTCCGGGTGACGGCGGATTACCTGGCCGCCGTGCAGGATCCTGCCATCGACCTGGTGGTCATCGCCTCCCCCAACCAGACCCATGCGCCCCTCGCCAGCGCTGCTCTGGCTGCAGGCAAGCACGTGGTGGTCGACAAGCCCTTTACCGTCACCCTCGCCGAAGCGCGGCAGCTGTCCCAGGAAGCCGACCAGGCCGGGCGGTTGCTGTCGGTGTTCCAGAATCGGCGCTGGGACAGTGATTTCCTCGGATTGCAGGAGGTACTCGCCAGTGGAGCTCTGGGTGAGTTGACCAGCCTGGAGTCCCGGATCGAACGCTTTCGTCCCGAGGTGCGAAACCGCTGGCGAGAGGCGGATCTGCCCGGCAGTGGCCTCTGGTTCGACCTGGGCCCCCACCTCCTGGATCAGGCACTCTGCCTGTTCGGTCTGCCGCGGCGCCTGCAGGCGAATCTGGTGCGGCAACGACCCGGCGCCCTTACCGATGACTGGTTCCAGGTGCAACTGGACTACGGCGCCCGCCAGGTGACCCTGAGAGCCGGCATGCTGGCCGCCGGTGGCGTACCCCGTTTCCTTGCCCAGGGCACTGGCGGCAGCTGGATCAAGGCAGGCGCGGATCGCCAGGAAGATGCCCTCAAGGCAGGCGTTCGTCCGGGTGGACCCGAGTGGGGGCAGGATCCCGATCCAGGTTGGCTGATCGGCGCCGACGGCGCGCGCCGGGCGCTGCCTACGCCTGCCGGCGATCATCGGCGCTATTACCTGGCGCTGGTCGAGGCCCTTGCCGGGCGTGCGGCCAATCCCGTATCACCCGCCCAGGCCTGCGCCCTCATGGCCTTGCTGGAGACCGCGCAACGCTCCGCGGCGGAAGGCCGGGCCCTGGAACCCGAACTGACCGCACCCGAACGCACCGCCTACTGACTGGCCACCCATTGCGGACGCCGTCCCGCCAGGCGCTCACCCAGCTGGCGCAGGGTGCGGGACAGGCGACGCTCGATCCACTCATAGCTGGCCCAGGCCAGCAGCAGGATCACCGGCAGGCAGACCGCCAGGGTCTGGTAGGGGTTGAAGCCCCACTGCTGGTGCAGCCAGTAGTCGCCCAGCCAGAGCACGATGACGTGTACCAGGTAGACCGAATAGGACCAATCCCCCAGCGCCTTGCACAGGCGTGAACCGGCAAACCAGGGCTCCAGGATCACGCAGGCGCCAACCAGCACCGCGCTGGGCACGCCCCAGGTGAGCAGGCGCCAGGGGTGGTCGGCCGGGAAGCTCACCAGGCAGGTGAGAGCCGCCAGTGCAGCCAGCAGCGCCAGTGGCTTGGGCCCTTGCAAGGCACCGCGCCGATAGAGCGCGGCCAGGCCCACGCCGAGCAGGAATTCGAAGATGATCGGATTGCGATAGAAGCTGCTGACGAAAGACTCACGGGCCAGCACCAGGCTGACCAGGATCACCAGCAGGCTGACCACGCCGATGCGCCAGCGCTCGGCCACGCCAAAGGACAGCGCGAAGAGCAGATAGAACAGCATCTCGAAGTTGAGCGTCCAGCCTACCGGCAGGATCGGATAGTGGCCGAAACCGGCCGGATTCTCGCTTGGGATGAAGAACAGCGAGAGCAGCAGTTCACGCGCAGCGACCCCGTAGATCGGCATGACGTCGCTGGCCAGGTAGAGGATCAGCGCGGTCACCGCGGTGTACAGCCAGTAGGCCGGGACGATGCGGGCGATGCGATGCCAGAGGAAGGTGCTTCGCCTGAGCGGTCGTCCTGCGGTGGACAGGTAGATCACGAAGCCGCTGAGCACGAAGAAGATGTCGACTCCGACCTGCCCACGCGTGGAAAGCAGGTGACCGCCAAGACTGTCGGCGTGGAAATCGAAGAACACCTGCATGAAGTGATGAAAGACCACCAGCCAGGCAGCCAGGGCCCTGAGAGCCTGCAATGAAACCAGCATTGTAAAACCTGTCCCTCCTCGTCCCGCCAGGCACGACCCAGCGCCGCGCCGTCATTGTGGACGGCATGGGCTGGCCGGGCGTTCCCGGGAGAAGGCTGGATTGCGCCGGATCACAGGCTGAACGGCTCGATGCCGGGTCCGTTCAGCGACAGTTCAGCCGCCGGGCGTCACTGCAGGGTCAGACGCCAGGCCCGATGGATCTTGGGATTGCGCGCGAAATCCGGATCCAGGGTGCTGGCGGTGATCTCCTCGACGCGATAGCGCTCGCTGAGGCTTTCGTCCAACTCGAACTTGCGGAAGTTGTTGGAGAAGTACAGCGCTCCATTGCGGCTCAGGTGGGCCATGGCCGAATCGATGAGGCCGACATGATCGCGCTGCACATCGAATACGCCTTCCAACCGCTTGGAGTTGGAGAAGGTGGGTGGGTCGACGAAGATCAGATCGTATTCACCGCGATCATTCTCCAGCCAGTGCAGCACATCGCCCTGCTCCAGGCGATGGCGCTCGGAGAAACCATTGAGCGCCAGGTTGCGCCGGGCCCAGTCCAGGTAGGTCCGCGAAAGGTCGACGCTGGTGGTGCTGCGCGCCCCGCCTACGGCAGCCTGCACGGTAGCGGCGCCGGTGTAGCAGAACAGGTTGAGGAATCTCTTGCCCTGGGCTTCCTGGCGCAGGCGCAACCGCAGCGGGCGGTGATCCAGGAACAGGCCGGTGTCCAGGTAGTCGGTGAGGTTGACCAGCAGCTTGGCGCCCGCCTCCTCCACCTGCAGGAAT
The DNA here is from genome assembly GCF_001518815.1 of Pseudomonas oryzihabitans. NCBI lineage: Bacteria > Pseudomonadati > Pseudomonadota > Gammaproteobacteria > Pseudomonadales > Pseudomonadaceae > Pseudomonas > Pseudomonas oryzihabitans. Next base: position 1,521,736 of record NZ_CP013987.1, on the reverse strand, counting down.
TCACCCTGGGCGGCCTGACGCTCGTACTGCTTGGTGCCACTCTGCCGCTCGCGCCGCTTGACCACCACCAGCGACGGATCGATGTTCAAGGCCTGGGGAATGGCTGCCAGGGCATCGAGCAGCCGCGCCTGGGCCTTTTCCGGATCGATGGAGCGTGGCGGCGCGTACTCCTGCACGTGCACCCGGTCACCATAGAGATCCACGGCCACCGCGTACTCGGGCATGTCGGCATCATAGAGCCGATAGCACTGCACGCCCTGATTGCGTGCCCATTTGCCGAGCTGCTTGAGGTTCTTCTGCAGGCGGTTGGCGAACATCTGCCCGCCTTCGCTCAGCTTGGGCGGCTCCGCCGCCTGGGCCGTGGCCGAACGCTCGCCGCTGCGGCTGCCGGTTACGAACTGACGAGTCTCGACCTCGAACATCAGCAGCTTGCAGGGCAAGGCGCCGTTCCAGAAGGCGTATTGCTTGTGACTGCGGATGCCCATGCGCTTGCCCAGTTCGGGCGCACCGGTGAAGACCCCCGCGCGCCAGCCGAGGCAGGCCTGCCGCAGGCGCTCGCCGAGATTCTGGTAGAGGTACAGCAGGCTGGCCTCATCGCCCAGGCGCTCGCCATAGGGCGGGTTGCAGATCACCAGACCGGTCTGGGCCTTGTCGGGACGCGGCTCGAAGCTGGCCACCTCGCCCTGATAGACCTTGATCCAGTCGGACAGGCCGGCCCGCTCGATATTGTTGCGCGCCGGCTGGATCAGCCGCGGATCGGCTTCGTAGCCACGGATCCACAGCGGCGTCTTGGCCAGGCCGGCGGCCGCACGTGCCTCGGCTTCCTGATGCAGCTGTTGCCACAGGGCGGGCACATGCCCCAGCCAGGCGGAAAAGCCCCAACGCTCGCGACGCAGGTTCGGCGCTATGTCCGCCGCCATCAGGCCGGCCTCGACCAGGAAGGTGCCCACCCCGCACATGGGGTCGGCGAGTGCTCCGCCAGCCGCCGCCAGAGCCGGCCAGCCGGCCCGGATGAGGACCGCGGCCGCCAGGTTCTCCTTGAGCGGCGCCGCCCCCTGCTGCAGGCGATAGCCACGCTGGTGCAGACTCTGGCCGGACAGATCCAGTGACAGGATGGCCTGGCCACGTTCCAGGTGCAGATGCACCCGCAGGTCTGGCGCGAGCTTGTCGATGGTAGGACGCTGCCCGGTGCGCTCACGCAGGCGATCGACGATGGCGTCCTTGACCTTGAGCGCGCCGAAATGGGTGTTGTCGATGCCGGCGCCCTGACCACTGAAGCCTACCGCCAGGGTGCCGGTGGGCGTCAGGTGCTCTTCCCACTCAACGCCATGCACGCCCAGGTACAGCGCCTGGGGATCTTCCACCGGGAAACGGGCCAGCACCAGCAATACCCGGTTGGCCAGGCGCGACCAGAGGCACAGGCGATAGGCATCCGCGAGGCTCGCCTCGCCGCGCACCGCCGCGGTCTGGCTGCGGGCTTCCTGCAGGCCGAGGCCCTGGGCCTCTTCCAGCAGCAGGGTCTCGAGACCCTTGGGACAGGTGAGGATGAGTTGTTGCATCGCGGACATCGTTGAATCCATTGGCTAGCGGAAGGAAGTTGCCTGCCTTTGGTCGGATTGACCAGCAGCACAACCCCCTCCGAATAAAGTTTGACTGCGTCTCAACAAGCCGCAGTGACGGCATTCCAGCGGCGGTTTATCGCCATTTCATTTCGATTAGGTTACGGCTTATAGCTAAAAGGTTATTCCCAGCCAGCGCACCTTTGGTTAGTAATTGACCACCCGCAGCGCGAAGGTGCGGGGCGGATGCCAGGACGCCGGCTCTGGCATCTAGGCCTGCAACGGGCCATGGACAATCTGCAAGTCAACCTACGAGGGCACTACCCTATGAGAAGACTCAAGCGTGATCCAATGGAACGAGCTTTCCAGCGTGGTTATCAGCACGGCATTGTGGGCAAATCGCGGGACCTCTGCCCCTTCACCCAGGACGCCGTTCGGCAGGCCTGGCTCAATGGCTGGCGTGAAGGCCGTAGCGACCAATGGGACGGCTACGTAGGCACCGCTGGTCTTCAACGCATGAATCAACTTCAAGCCGTAGGCTAATTCGATTTCACTAGCGAAAGCCGCGGGCTTCCACAGCGTTCTGGTTGTGTTCCAGTCAGATCCTCTTCCGGGATCGGGGACCAGAGGTCCCACGGGGGCTCCCAGCGAGCCCCCTTCCCCTCAGGGGCGCGCCGCGGCGATCGCATCCACCGCTTCACGGATCAGGGCCGGCCCGCGATAGATGAAGCCGCTGTACAGCTGTACGAGGCTGGCGCCCGCGGCGATCTTTTCCGCCGCATCTTCCCCCGACAGAATCCCGCCCGCCGCAATGATCGGCAAACGGCCACCCAGCTCGCCCGCCAGGACCCGTACCACATGGGTGCTCTTTTCTCGTACCGGCGCGCCTGACAGGCCACCGGCCTCGGCGGCATAGGGCAGATTCTCCACCCCTTCGCGCCCCAGGGTGGTGTTGGTGGCGATGATGGCATCCATCCCGGCATCACGAATCGCCTGGGCGGTGAGCACGATTTCCTCGTCGCTCAGGTCCGGGGCGATCTTTATCGCGATGGGCACCCGGCGGCCATGCACCACCGCGAGATCTTCCTGACGCTGTCGCAAGGCCTCCAGCAGACGCTTGAGCGCATCGCCGAATTGCAGGCTGCGCAAACCGGGGGTATTGGGCGAACTCACGTTCACCGTGACGTAACTGGCATGGGCATAGACTCGCTCCAGACCGATCAGGTAGTCATCCACCGCCCGCTCGACCGGGGTCACGGCGTTCTTGCCGATGTTGATCCCCAGCACACCCTTGAACCGCGCTGCCCTGACTCGCTCGATCAGCGCCTCCACACCCGCATTGTTGAAACCCATGCGATTGATGATGGCGTTGGCCTCTTCCAGACGGAACAGACGCGGCTTGGGATTGCCCGGCTGCGGGAGGGGCGTCACGGTACCGATCTCGAGAAAGCCGAAGCCCAGGCCGGCGAAGCCGTCGATGGCTGCGCCATTCTTGTCGAGTCCGGCGGCCAGGCCGACCGGATTGGGAAACTCCAGCCCCATGACCTGGACCGGCAGGCGGCCCGGTTGCCGGCCTAGACCGGTCAGGCCCAGACGCCCGGCAGCACCGATCAGATCCAGTGCCAGGTCGTGAGACCCCTCGGGAGACATCTTGAAAAGCAAAGGACGGAGCGCGTCGTACATGGCGGACTCACAGGTAATTCGGAAAGCGCGCATTATACAGGCTTGCCCGCTGCCATACGTCGCTGCCGCCCGCGGTCGACCGGTCGGTCGTACAAAAGATCCTACCTTTCGGGAATCATTCGGGGATGGCGCGGTCTTTGCCACGCTAGAATCGGCTGCGCAGTTCCTATCCGCCCGGAGACCTCATGAGCAACGGTGCCAACCTCCTGGGCAGTCCCTGGTCTTCACTGGCCCTCCATCTGCATCCCTCGCTGGCCAGTCGCCGCATCCAGCGCTGCCTGGAGCGTTTGGCCGATGCCTTCGTCCCCCTGCCCAGCCCCGCTGACAGTCTGTGGTGGGATGACGGTCATCCGCTGCATCTGCTTTTTGGCCTGCCCCGGGCGGCGCTGTCTGGTCCGACCCAGGAAATCAAGAGCAAGGCCCATACCCTCCTGAGTCAACTGGTGGTCGCCGATACCCTGCAGCTGACCGCTCTGGACCTGCGCAAGCTGGATGGTCTCTGTCACCGGCTCAGCGACCCGACCCTGGATTCGGTGGTGCAGCTCGAAGAGCTGGCCGCTCTTCCCGCCGCGCGTGATCAGGTGCGAATCATCGGTTATCGGGATTTTCAGGCCGCGCTCTATCGAACGCTACCCAATCTGTCCACTGAGCAGCCGTTGCGCCTGCGCCAGGCCAGTTGGCGAGGCGCCCGACTGTTCCTGGAAAACGATGCGACCACCACCCTGGCCTTCGCTAGTATCGTCGCCTATGCCCGCATTCGCGGCGTCGCCGTGGACGTTCCGGCGCAGATCCAGCGCCTGCGCCTGGACCTGCCGGCCATCGAGCGCTTGCAACAGGCGCTCGCCCTCTACGCCCTGCCCAACGCCGTCTGGAATCATCCGGATTTCATTCAGGTGCTGCTGGGCCTCAAGCTCGACTATGCCCGCCTGCCACTAACGGCACCGGGCCAGGACCTGGAGTGGCTGCTGCTGCCCCAAGAGGTCGCCAACGCGCGGGTACTCGCCGAGACCCTCGACCGCCTGGGCGCGGCCGAGGTGATCGGCTACCTGAAGGCGCTCTAGGCCGACTCAGCCAGCGGCGGTAGCGGGCGCGTGCCGCTGTCCTGCCGCCAGAAAGACCTCGAAGGCCAGTCGCTGCCCCGCCAACATCGCCGGATGCAGGGCCGCATCGCCACCTGCTGTATCCAATCGCTCCAAAAACGCCGGCCATGCCCCCTTGGGCGGTACATGCCCAAGATAGGCACGAGCATCACGCACCGCCGCATCGGGGCTCTCGCCCGCATGACGATCCAGCAGGCGAGACCCCAGACGCGAGCCCTCCAGGACATAGGCCACGCCCCAGCATTCACCTTCATCGAGCAGACGCTCGAGAACGACGGGCTCGGGTTGCACGGCTTCCAGACGCTGGAGGTCTTCGCCCAATACCGTCGCGCGCCGGCGTTCCGCCCAATCGGGCAACAGCCGCTGGATACCGGAGCGCTCCAGGAGCTCTTCGAGTCCGATCAGCGCCTGGGCATGGGCCTGCAGAAACGCGGTGTAGTGGGGCCGGGTCTGCAGCGCATAGCGGCCGAAGGTCGTATCGACCTGCTCGTGCAGGGCTCCGCCCTCGGCGCGCAACATTTCACGGATGGTGGACACGCAAATACCTCGTCTGGACGGCTGCTTTCAAAGCGGCGAAGGCTGGGGCTTCTCGCCGCGCAGGGCCGCCTGCAGCCGAGCTGCCAGGTCCGCCTCGCGAAAGGGCTTGGGCACGATGAAAGATTGTTCGGGATCGAGTTCGCCCAGCTCGGCGTACCCGGTGATGAAGACCACCGGCAGCTGCGGCAGCCTTTTGCGCGCCTGGCGGGCCAGTTCGGCGCCGTTCATGCCGGGCATGGCGAAGTCGGCCAGCAGGAGATCGATCTGCGGATCGCGCTCCAGGGCGCTGAGGGCGGCGAAGCCATTGCTGGCCTCCACCACCTGATAGCCGAGATCGGCCAGCAGGGCTGCCGTCACGTTGCGCACCGCATGGTCGTCGTCGACCAGCAGGATGCGTCGCTCGGCGGCCTGTTCGTCACGACCCAGCGCGGGCAGCCCCACGGGCTCCAGGGCGTCTTCCGCTTCGGTGCGCGGCAGGTAGACCAGCACCGTGGTGCCGCTGCCCATCTGCGTCTCGATGCGCACGCCACCACCGGACTGCTTGGCGAAGCCGAACACCTGGGCCAGGCCCAGACCGGAACCCTTGCCCACCTCCTTGGTGGTGAAGAAGGGCTCGAAGGCCTTGGCCAGCACCTCCTCGCTCATCCCGGTACCGGAATCCTGCACCGCCAGCAGCACGTATTCGCCGGGCTCCGGCTCTTCGGGACGCTGGGGAGCCTGACTGATGGTCTGGTTGGAGGTGCTCAGTCGCAGGGTGCCACCGACCGCCATGGCATCCCGGGCATTGATCGCCAGGTTGAGGATGATGAGTTCGATCTGGGTCGGATCGACCAGCGCATGCCAGCAGTCGGCACGCAGATGAGTCTCGATCCAGACGCTGCCACCCATGGTGCTGCGCAGCAGTTCGAGCATCCCCTCGACGGTTTCGTTGAGCTTGACCGGCTTGGGCGCCAGACGCTGGCGGCGGGAAAAGGCCAGCAGCTGGGCGGTCAGCTTGGCGCCACGCTCACCCGCTTCGCGGATGTTCTGTACCCGGCCCTGGGTCTTGTCGTTGGCAGCCAGCCGGGTCAGATCGCGCTCCAGGAAACTGGCACTGCTGAGGATCACGGTCAGCAGGTTGTTGAAATCGTGGGCCACGCCCGCGGTCAGCTGACCCACGGCTTCCAGCCGCTGCATCTGCTGCAGGGTCGCCTCCACGCGCTCACGTTCGTCGATCTGTTCGCGCAGCTGGCGGTTGGCCGCCGCCAGCTCTTCCATCGCCAGGACCTCCGAGGAGATGTCGCGGCCGGAGCAATAGGTCATGCCGGCATCTGGCACCGCGGTCCAGGAAATCCAGCGATAGCTGCCATCGCGGTGGCGGATGCGATTGACGAAGCGTTGGCTGGCGGCCCGGGTGGCCAACTGCTCGAGTTCGTTTTCGGTGATGAAGCGCTCGTCGGGATGGACCAAGGCCAGCAGCGAAGAACCAAGCAGCTCCACCCGCGACCAGCCCAGATTTTCTTCCCAGGCCGGATTGAGCGCTACCAGAATGCCGTCCGGCTGGCACACCAGCAGCAGATCGCGGGTGAGATCCCAGGTACGGTCGCGCTCGCGGGTCCGTTCCTCGACGCGCTCGCCGAGGCTGACGTTGAGGCGTTCGAGCTTTTCCGCGGCATCACGCTGCTGGGTGATGTCGAGCATCACGCCCAGGAAGCGAGTGCAGACGCCGGCATCGAAGAAGGGTTGACCGCGAGTCTCGACCCAGCGCTGTGCGCCGTTGTCCAGGCGGATGCGGTACTCGCTGCGGTAGTCGTCGTCGCGTTCGTCGGCACCCGCCTGGCGGACCGTATCGAGAAAGCGTTCGAGGCCGTCAGCGCCGCACAGTCGCTCGAACACCGCCAGGTCGACCACCGTATCGGCCGGCAGGCCGAACATGGCCTTGCAGCGCTCATCCCAGATCAGGGTGCCACTGGCCGGCAGGTATTCCCACATGCCCAAGCGCGAGGCATCCATGGCCAGCCGCGACCTGACCTCGAGACTGTGCAGGGCTTCTTCGGCACGCCGCCGCTCGCGACGCTCGTGCACCACCAGCAGCGCCCGCTCGACCGCCTTGGCCAGCAACTCCATGCTCTGCTTGAGCACATAGTCGTTGGCGCCCAGGCGCATCATCTCCACCGCATGCACTTCACCGAAGATGCCCGAGACGAAGATGAAGGGGGTTTCCGGGGCCAATGCCCGTGCCACGCGCAGGGCCTCGGCCCCAGAGAAGCCCGGCAGGATGATATCGGACAGGATGATGTCGTAGGTCTGCTGACTCAGGGCCAGGGTAAGACCGGTACGCTCATAGACGATCTTGGATTGCAGCTCGAATCCATGTCTTTCCAGCTCGATCAGGATCAGCTCGGCGTCGAGCTTGCTGTCTTCTACCAGCAGGATCTTGATCTGTTTCGAGAGAGGCATAAACGGACGTCGGCCTTGGATCTGTTCACTCAGGGGACCCGGGGCGCGCATCTCTGCCGGTCGCGGATTACTGGATACAGAGGGACTGATTCTGCTCACTCGCTAGCGGCCAGTCCGCCGTGTCACCCGTCGCGATCCCGGCGGCGGCTCATTGAGCACGGCCCAGAATACGCCGAGATCACTGATCGCGGCGACGAAATCACGAAACTCGACCGGCTTGACCACGTAAGCGTTCACTCCCAGCTCGTAGGCTTTCTCGAGATCAGGCTCTTCCCGTGACGAAGTCAACATAACGACAGGGATACTGCACAGTTCGGGCGTACCCCGCACCACCTCGAGGACTTCGAGGCCATCGACCTTGGGCAGCTTGAGATCCAGCAACATCACCGCGGGATTGCCGGTCTCGCGATCGGCATAGGGCTCGCGCCTGAGCAGATAGCTGACCGCTTCGGCGCCGTCACGCAGGACCACGACATCGTTAGCCAGCTGACTGCGCTCCAGAGCCACCAGGGTGAGTTCCAGATCGTGCGGATTGTCTTCGACCAGCACAATGGGTTTGAGCATGAAGAGAACTACCTTTTGTGTACCGGTGAAGGGCGTTGTTTGGGCAGAGCGAAATAGAAGGTAGCGCCCTCGCCTATGGCACCTTCTGCCCAGACGCGACCGTCATGGCGCTCGATGATGCGTCTGACGCTGGCCAGACCGATACCGACCCCTTCGAATTCATCGGCGTGGTGCAAACGCTGGAAGACCCCGAACAGTTTGCCCACGTAATCCATGTTGAAGCCGACGCCATTGTCCCGGACGAAGATGATGTCTTCGGAATCGCTCGGCAGGGTGCCGATCTCGATCACCGCAGGTTCTTCATAACGGCTGTACTTGATGGCGTTGGCCAGGAGATTGCGCAAGGCGAGATGGACGAAGGCGGCGTCGGCGATGACCACGGGAAGCGGACCGACACGCCATTCGACCTCCCGCTCCTCGTAGTCCGGCGCCATCTCTTCGCGGATGGCCTCCACCAGCGCGGTGAGGTTGACGTCGGAGTAGCGGATCGCCGCTCGTCCCATCTGCGAGAAGCTCAGCAGATTGTCGACCAGGCTGCCGGCGAAGCGTGCCGAGGACCCGATGTTTTCCAGGAATCGGCGCCCGCGATCCGACAGCTTGCCACCTTCGATGTCGCCCAGCAGCTCGGCATAGCCGGCAATATGCCGCAGCGGTGCACGCAGGTCGTGGGACACGCTGTAGGAAAAGGCGGCCAATTCCTTGTTGCTGCGCTGCAGTTCTTCGGCCAGTTCGGCCATTTCCTCGGCCTTGCGCAGCACGATGCCGCGGACCGCGTTGCGCAGCTCGATGGCGCTTTCCAGCTCCAGCGCGGACCAGGGTAGCGACAGCCCCCGTACCGTTTCCTGCCAGAGCACGAAACTTTGCCGCGGCGACAGCCGTCCGTCGCTGCCTTCCTGCTTGGTCGGCCGTCCTGCCCAGTTGACCACCTGGACCAGCTCGCTGCGGAACCAAATCAGATAGTGGGAATGCAGCTCGGAAATGGGCACGGCCAATACCCCAGCGGCATGCTGGGCGAGCTGCGGCAGCTCGGCGATGTCCTTGGCGACGTTATCGGTGATGTAGTGGTCCTTGACGTTGACCGACAGCCATTCGACCAGACCGTCCACCACCTCGCGCGGCGGAGTCTGGCCGATCAGTTCGGTGCCTTCGGAAGAGACGATGGCGGCGCCCTGCGCCCGCGCGAAGTCCAGATAGACCTGCGGCAACTCCAGCAGGCCCTGGCAGACGCTGTCGCGGTCGGCCATGGTCGAGAGCATCTGTACCATGGACTGGCGCAGCGCCAGGCGGCGATCGGATTGCGCGTGGGTCTCGGCCGCATCGATCTGCAACGACAGCACGCGACCGAACAGCTCGCAGGCCGTGCGCGTCTGGAAGGAGACGCGCTGCGGCTGGCGGTCGTGGCAGAGCACCAGGCCCCAGAGACGGCCGCCAACCACGATGGAAATGGACATGGACGCCAGGGTGCCCATGTTCCTCATGTACTGCAGGTGCACCGGCGAGACGCTGCGCAGTTGCGCGAAGCTGAGATCGAGCGGCTGCCCAGTGACAGGGTTGGTCTGTGGTTGCAGGGGCGACGGCTCATAGTTGGCGTTGCCGATCACCCGAATGCGATTTTCCAGATACAGCCGACGCGCCTGGGCGGGAATGTCCGAAGCAGGAAACCTCAGCCCCAGATAGCTGGGTACGCCCGGGTCGAGCTCCTCGGCCAGCACCTGGCCATGACCGTCCTCGTCGAAGCGATAGATCATGGTGTGATCGAAACCGGAAATGCGCTTGGCCTCGCGCACCGCCAGGGTCGCGATGGCCTCGACGGTTTCGGCCTGATGCAGCTGTTCGATGAATACCCGCACCATGGGATAGAGGGTATTGAGACCGAGCCGGCTGTCCACCGGCGCTTCGAACTCGACGATCAGCACGCCACCGAAGCGATGCATGAATAGAGCGAACGTCTGCTGCTGCGGGCCCAGGGTCACGTCGCCCTGGTAGATGGGATTCTGCTCTTCCTGCGTGAGCGCACCGAGCATGGCGAGCAGGTCTCGCTCCGGCAGCAGTTCGCCTAGGGTTCGGCCAAGCACGTCTTCCACGGCCAGGCCAAGGTATTCGCGGACATTGGCACTGGCCTGCACGATGCGTAGATCCGGTTCTTCTACAGCGAACAGGAAGCCATGTTCCTGAATGCTGCCGGGAATCTGGATCGGCTCGTTGGCGCAGTCGGCCAGAGCATCGGGCTGGGTCTTGGAAGATGACTCGAGCGCCAAACCGGGAACCTCACGTGATCGGAAGAAAGCGCAGGGAGAGAGGTGCGCAGAAACGTGGACAAGGGTCTCTCAGACTATCAGACCCTAAGCTTGACGCGAAGCGAAACGGCATGGACGGTAGGTATCGACATGAATTGCGACAGCCGTTGCCCGGCGCTCCGGAATCTTCCCTGCAGCTTGCCAGTCGGAGCAGGTTTGACCCTCCGGATCACCTCATGTCCCTGCGTCTCGCCCTCCCCCTGACTACCTTGCTCCTCAGTTCGCCTGCCCTGGCCGACACCGTCTATGGAGAACGTCTCGAAGGCTTCGACTACGATTTCCCGGTACGGACCTTTGCCTTCGATTCCCAGCAGCAGCGCCTAGAGATGGCCTATCTGGATGTCGCGCCAAGCGGAGAACCCAAAGGGCGAACCCTGGTGCTCTTGCACGGCAAGAACTTTTGCGCCGGCACCTGGGCAGACAGCATCCGGATATTGAGCGCTGCCGGCTATCGGGTCGTGGCGCCGGATCAGATCGGCTTCTGCAAGTCCAGCAAGCCGGCCCACTACCAGTACAGCTTCCAGCAGCTGGCGGCCAACACCCGGGCCCTGCTCGACCATCTGGGCATCGCCCAGGCGACCCTGATCGGGCATTCGACAGGTGGCATGCTGGCGACCCGCTACGCCCTCCTCTACCCCCACGCCACCGAGCAACTGGTCCTGGTCAATCCGATCGGACTGGAAGACTGGAAGGCCCTGGGCGTGCCCTATCGTAGCGTCGACCAGTGGTACGCCCGGGAGCTCAACACCTCGGCCGACGCCATCCGCGACTACGAAAGGACCACCTATTACGCCGGTCAGTGGTCGCCCCGTTACGAGCGCTGGGTAACCATGCTGGCTGGCCTCAATGACGGCCCGGGCAAGGAGAGGGTCGCGTGGAATTCTGCGCTGATCTACGACATGATCTACAGCCAGCCGGTGGTCTATGAATTCGGGCAGCTGCGCATGCCGACCCTGCTGCTGATAGGTCAGCGCGATACCACCGCCATTGGCAAGGATGCGGCCCCCGCCGAGATCAAGGCGCGACTGGGTCACTATCCCGAATTGGGCAAGGCAGCGGCCAAGCGCATTCCCCAGGCGACGCTGGTGGAATTCGACGACCTGGGTCATGCGCCCCAGATGCAGGCGCCAGAACGCTTCCACCAGGCGCTACTGCAAGGCCTGAATGCCCTGAGGTCCCCGAGCGACCCGGCCAGTCACTGATCGGCCCCAGACAGCAAAAAAGGCGGCGCACCCTGGGGTACGCTGCCTTTTCATTGCCCTCTGGATTCAGGGTGACCTCGAGCCTCGCTCAAGGACACCCTGCACCTCAGACGCTGCTGCTGGCCAGATCCGCCAGTTCACGACTGGCGACGCTGTACATCGCGTAGTCCTGTCCGGTGGCATTACGCAGATCCACCAGCAGCCCGCGCCAGCGCTCCACCGCTGCCCGGTGCCGCTCCAGCCACAGCGAGAGCCGTGCCTCCGGATCACTGGGCGCCTCGCTCAAGTTGAGCATGCCGATGGTGATGGTGCGTTGCTGGAGATCCACCTCGTCACGGAACGCCTCGCGCGCCAGGGCCTGCCAGGCATTGGCCACCGGCAGCTGGTTGAGCTGCTGCTGATACCAGGCCAGATCCAGCACATCGCCCGCAGCGAACCAGGTGGCCGCCACTTCCAGGGGATCCTGGGCAGTGACCTCCGCGGCCTGGATGACCGGCAGCAGCGTATAGATGTGATTGGTCCCAGCCACGACCCGTGCCAGCAATTCGGGAACGCCCGCCTCGGTATAGGCGCGGAAGCGTTCCTCCCAGTCCTGGCGCGGCTCGCCCTGCAGCAGTTCGTCGAGGCGTACGCCCAGTGCGGCGATACGCGGTCCGAAGAAGGCCGCCACGGCCCCGGCATCCAGGCCACTGCGATGGCTGCGCAGGAACCAGCGGGTGGCCCGGCGCCCCAGGCGCATCAGCTCGCTCATCAGACGCAGCTGCAGTTCGGCCGGCACCTGATGATCCAGGGCTTCCACCTGACGCCACCAGTGCGGCAGATGCAGCACGTCGCGCATCACCACATAGGCCCGGGCGACATCGGCCGCGCTCATGCCGGTGGATTCGCACAGGCGCTGCACGAAGGTGATGCCCATGTGGTTGATCAGGTCGTTGGCGATCTGGTTGGCGACGATCTCGCGCTTGAGGCGATGGCGCGCCATCGCCTCGGGGAATTGCTCGGTCAGGCGTTGCGGGAAGGCCCCCTGCATGTCCCGGGCAAGGTAGTCGTCGTCCGGCATCGAAGAGGCCAGCAACTGTTCCTTGAGGTCGATCTTGCTGTAGGAGATCAGCACCGACAGCTCGGAACGGGTCAACCCCTGCCCCTTGGCGGCGCGCTCGGCGAGCACCTCGTCGCTGGGCAGGAATTCCAGCGTACGATCCAGCTTGCCGCGACCCTCGAGATCCACGATCAGCCGCTGGTATTCGGCCAGGTGGGTCCGCGCCCGGTATTCCGCCAGGGACAGGGCACCGGTCTGCATGTAGTTGTTGGCAACCACCAGCTCGCCGACCTCGTCGGTCATCTCGCCCATCAGCGTGTTGCGCTGCTTGACGGTCATGTCACCTGCGGAGACCACGTCGCCCAGCAGGATCTTGATGTTGACCTCGTGGTCGGAGCAGTCCACGCCACCGGCGTTATCGATGAAGTCGGTGTTGCAGGCGCCGCCGTGCAGGCCGAATTCCACCCGCGCCAGCTGGCTCATGCCCAGGTTGCCACCCTCGCCGATCACCTTGGCACGTAGGTCGCAACCGTCCACGCGCAGGCCATCGTTGGCCTTGTCGCCGATATCGGCATGGGTTTCGAAGCTGGCCTTGACGTAGGTGCCGATGCCGCCGTTCCAGATCAGATCGACCGGCGCCTTGAGCAGGGCATTGATCAGCTCGTTGGGCGTCAGGTGATCGGCCCGCAGGTCGAAGCGCGCCTTCATCTCGGGGCTGATGGCGATGCGCTTGGCACTGCGCGGGAAGATCCCGCCGCCCTGGGAGATCAGGCTGGCATCGTAGTCGGTCCAGCTCGACCGCGGCAGGTTGAACAGCCGCTCGCGCTCGACATAGCTGCGCTCGGCGTCCGGATTGGGGTCGATGAAGATGTGCAGGTGGTTGAAGGCCGCCACCAGCTCCAGGCTGCGCGAACGCAAGAGACCGTTGCCGAAGACGTCGCCGGCCATGTCGCCGATGCCCACCACGGTGACCGGATCGGTCTGGACGTCGATGCCGCGCTCACGGAAGTGGCGCTGCACGCTGACCCAGGCGCCCCGGGAAGTGATGCCCATCTTCTTGTGGTCGTAACCCGCCGAGCCGCCGGAGGCGAAGGCGTCGTCGAGCCAGAAACCGTAGTCCTGGGCGATGCCGTTGGCGATATCGGAGAAGGTCGCGGTGCCCTTGTCGGCCGCCACCACCAGATAGGGGTCGTCGCCGTCGTAGCGCACCACCGCGGCAGGCGGAACCACCTCGCCATCCTTGAGGTTGTCGGTGATGTCCAGCAGCCCACTGATGAAGATGCGGTAGCAGGCAATGGCCTCGGCCTGGATGTCGTCACGGGAGCCACCGGTGGGCAGTCGCCGCGGCACGAAGCCGCCCTTGGCGCCCACGGGCACGATCACCGAGTTCTTGACCTGCTGCGCCTTGACCAGGCCCAGCACCTCGGTGCGGTAGTCCTCCTCACGATCCGACCAGCGCAGGCCGCCACGGGCGACATTGCCGAAGCGGAGGTGCACGCCTTCCACACGCGGGCTGTAGACGAAGATCTCGTAGCGCGGCACCGGGCGCGGCAGCTCGGGAATGGCCTTGGGATCGAGCTTGAAGCTGAAGTAGGCCTTGGGCTTGCCGGCGGCATCGGTCTGGAAGACGTTGGTGCGCAAAGTCGCCTTGATCAGGTCCAGGTAGCGCCGCAGGATGCGGTCCTCGTTGAGCACCGCGACGTCGTCCAGGGCGCTGAGGATGGCCTGCTCCAGGCGCTGCTGCTTGTCGTCCAGGTCTTCGCTGGTCATGCGCCGCGCCAGGTAGAACTTCATGCGGAACAGCCGCACCAGTTCCCGGGCGATGTCGACATGGGCGTTGAGGGTGGCGGCGATATAACCGATGTCGAAACCGATGCGGATCTGCTTGAGATAGCGCGCATAGGCCCGCAGCACCGCGACGTCACGCCAGGGCAGCCCGGCGGTCAGTACCAGCCGGTTGAAGCTGTCGTTTTCCGCCTGACCGTCCACCACCTGGACGAAGGCGTCCTGGAAGGTGTCGTTGAGTTGCTGCAGGTCCAGCTCCAGCCCGGCCACGGTGGTGAAAGCGAAATCATGGATCCAGTAGCGGCGACCATTGCGATGACGCAGCTCGTAGGGGAATTCACCCAGTACCCGCAGACCGAGGTTTTCCAGGATCGGCAGGACGTCCGACAGCGCCAGGGGCGTATCGGCGTGATAGAGCTTGCAGTGCAGGATGTTGTCGCCGGTCTGGGTCAGCGGCTGGTAGAAGCCCATGGCCAGACGACGCTCGTCATTCAGGGCCAGCAGGTGACGCATGTCCACCACGGCCAGGTGCGGTGCGAAGCGCTCGCGGTAACCGGCCGGGAAACCCAGCGGATAGTCGGCCAGGATGGAGGTGCCCTGGGCCTCGCCGAAGCTGTCCACCATCAGGCTGGCGAAGTCGTCCTTCCAGCTACGGCAGGCCTGCATCATCTCCTGTTCCAGGCGCGCCGGATCGACGTCCTGCGGCTGCAGCGGATCGACGCGAAGGATGAACTGCACCCGCGCCAGCACGGACTCGGAGAAGAAGGTCCAGAACTCGCAATCGGTGCCATGCAGGCGATCCATGAGGATCTGCTGCATGCGCTGGCGGACTTCGGTGGAGTAGATGTCGCGTGGCACATAGGCCAGGCAATAGAAGAACTGACCATAGGGATCGCGGCGCAGGAAGACGCGGACCTTGCTGCGCTCCTGGATCTGCACGATGGCCATGGCGGTGCTGAAGAGATCGTCTACCGGGGTCTGGAACAGATCGTCCCGTGGCAACCCTTCGAGGACCTGCGCCAGCTCCTTGCCCAGGTGGGCGCTGCTGTCGAAATCGGCACGCCGCCGCACCTCGTCGACCTTGCGGCGGATATAGGGGATCTCGCGCACGCTGTCGTTGTAGACGCTGGAGGTATAGAGCCCCATGAAACGATGCTCGCGCACCACCCGGCCATTGGTGTCCACTTCACGCAGGGAGACGAAATCCGGATAGGCCGGACGGTGCACGCGACTTGGATCGGCGGCTTTGGCGAAGGACAGCAACACCGGCTCGCGCAGATAGCGCAGCGGATCGCCGGAAAGGCTGATCTCGGCGGTTTCCGGTCGGCCGCGCAGACGCCGCGACAGTCCCAGCAGGGAGTCGGGCACATAGTGTTGTACCGCGGTATCACCATCGCCCTCGACGGTAAATTCCTCGTAGCCAAGAAAGGTGAATCTGTCGTTGCGCAGCCAGTCCAGGAAGGCCTTGACCTCGGCCAGCTCGCCGTCGTCCACCCCGGCCGGACGCCGATCCAGCCAGCCCAGCAGGTCGGCGACCTTGGCCTTCATGGCAGCGAAGTCACCGACCGTCAGCCGCACCTCGCCGAGGATTTCCTGTAGCGCGGCTTCCAGGGTGCGCAACTCGGTGGCTGCCGCGCAGCGATCGATCTCGAGAAACATCAGTGCCTCGCGGCTTACCCCTTCGCCCTGCTGTCCCTTGGGCAGCAGTTCGATCAGGCGGCCCTGGGCATCCCGGCGCACGCTGAGGACGCTGTTCTGCAGGGTATGGACGCTGTAACCCTGGCGATTGAGTTCCATGCGCACCGAGTCCACCAGGAACGGCGAATCGACATGCAGCACCTCGACCACGGTATGGCTCGATTGCCAGCCGTGTCGCTCGTAATCCGGGTTGAAGACCTGAACCCGCGGTTCGGCGGGATCGAAGACATCCAGCAGCCGCCAGGCCGACAGTACGCAGCCGACCAGGTCGGACAGCCGGCGTTGAGTGAGTTCTTCCAGCGGGACGATGCCGAAGAACTGGGCGGTAAAGCGCTCCAGTTGCTCGAGGGTTTCCCCTTCGACATGGGCCGCGAGGGCATTTTTGAGTTGTTGTTGGAAATCCGCTTGGCTGGCAGCGGTGAAAAACGCCATAACCGTACTCCGTCCTGAAGGTGCTGTGGGCTTCGCTCCGCAGAGGACAGGCCTCTCCCGGAGCGAGTTCCACAAGGGACGAGGCCGGACTGCACCAAAAAAGTGCAAAGATGCAGTGCCGCTAGAGTAGCCGGCAAAGACAGTCGCGCACGTACGTCAGGGCGACAACAAGATTCAGCTGCGGAACGGATCTCAATAGTGGGGCGGCGGCGCCTCGTCCGGCATCCCCCCGCCACCACCGCTTTGCAACTCGGCCTGGCGCTCGGCCAGCAGGCGGATCTGCGCCGCACAGCGATCCAGGGCGCGTTGCTGCTCGACGATGATGTCATTGAGGGTCTGGATGGTGTCGTCCTGAAACGCCTGACGCATTTCCAGATCGGCGATACGCTCTTCAAGAGTCATGCCTGTACCTCCTGCTCCAACTGCGCTCGCCAGCGGGCAACGGCCGCCTGTCCGGCTTCTTCGCTGTAGGGCTCACGGGGCGAATGGCCCCAAACCGGGCCCGGCCAGGCGGGATCACCTTCCCGCCGCAGCAGGATATGCAGATGAAGTTGCCGGACGATGTTACCCAGGGCACCAATGTTTAATTTGTAATCCGGCTGCGCTTCACGCAACACCCCAGCGACAAGTGTCACCTCTCGCCACAGTTGCGCCTGGTCCAGCGGTGACAGATCGAGCACCTCGGTAACACTTTCACGTCGCGGTACCAGAACCAGCCAGTCATAGCGTTGATCGTTCAGCAACAGCACCTGGCAGAGCGTCAAGGACGCCACCTCCAGGGTGTCGCCGGCCAACCGTGAGTCGATTTGGAACATCTCATCTCCTGCTAACACCGGTCAGCACTAAAAGTGTGCATGACCTCGGGTAAGTGAAACCTTTGGTGTCACAAAGGTGCAATCAGCGCTCTGGAAACTGCCCAGGGCCCAGGGAATAGACCCGCGAAAGACAGGCGGGGACTGGAATTGAAGATTTGTGCATGCTTTTTGCTATCACGATCCGGGTACGACGATCGGAGGGGAACTCTTAAAGAGATTTCTTAAGAGTCTTGGCTAATCCGTTCATCACACACAAAATTTTGATGAAACCTATCGCCTCTCTAAGAGAGGTGCTATATGTGCCGCTATTAGAACAAACAGCCACGGCTGACACGATGGCTGACTTTCAACCCAAAGGAGCATTTCTGATGCAAGCGATGAAGTGGAGCATTCTCGCCCTGGCAGTAGCCGCAGGGACCACTCAACTGGCTTTCGCCGACCAGCAGTCCGAGTCCAAGGGCTTTGTCGAAGACAGCAAGCTGACCCTGTTGAACCGCAACTACTATTTCAACCGGGATCGCCAAGGCCCTGGAAATAATGATCGACGCGATTGGAGCCAAGGCTTCCTGCTGAACTATGCTTCGGGCTTCACCCAAGGCACTGTCGGTGTTGGCGTGGATGCCTTCGGTTACCTCGGCATTAAACTGGATGGCGGCAAGGGTTATGCCGGCACTGGCAACCTGCCGATCGGCAATGATGGAAGCCCGAACGACGAGTACTCCACTGCTGGTGCCGCGATCAAGCTGCGCATCTCCAACACCGTTCTGAAGTACGGCAACCTGCAGCCAACCTCGCCTGTGTTCGCCGTGGGCGGCAGCCGCCTGTTCCCGCAGACTGCTACTGGCTTCATGCTGACCAGCGAAGAAATTCAGAACCTATTCTTGGAAGCAGGTCACTTTACTGCGGCGCGTGACAACATCAACACCTACCATGACGGCAACCTGGGCGCGCAGCTCACCGGCGGCCCGAATGGTGTTACCAGCAAGTCGGGTGACTATGTAGGCGGCAAGTACAAGTTCAACGATCAACTGAGCGCCTCGCTGTACTACGGCCGCCTGGAAGATCTGTGGAACCAGTACTACGCGAACGTCAACTTCGTTCAGCCGCTGAGCGCCAATCAGTCGTTGACCTTCGACGCCAACTACTACTACACCAAGGACACTGGCAGCGCCAAGCTGGGTGACATCAGCAATAACACCTTTTCGCTGGCAGCTGCCTATAGCATCGACGCTCATACCTTCACCTTGGGCTTTCAGAAGGTTAACGGCGATACCCCGTTCGATTACGTCGGTGCAGGTGGCAAGGGCAGCGCCCTGGGTAGCGGCGGCGATAGCATCTTCCTGGCCAACTCCATCCAGTTCTCTGACTTCAACGCCCCAGGCGAGAAGTCCTGGCAGGCTCGCTACGACCTGAACATGGCCACCCTGGGTGTACCCGGCCTGAGCTTTATGACTCGCTATGTGCGCGGTACTGGCATCGATGCACCAAACGTCAATACTGCTTACGCCGGTTTCTACCAAGACGGCGATAAAGAGCATGAGACCAACGTCGAAGCTAAGTACGTTCTGCAGAGCGGCCCGGCTAAGGATCTGTCCTTCCGCATTCGCCAGACCTGGCACCGTGGCGATGCCAGCACCGGTTCCAATGGTAGCGGTAACGTCAACGAGTTCCGCCTGATCACTGAGTACCCGCTGAGCATCCTGTAAGGGACAGCGTCACTCGCACGATCCAGCAGCCCGGCCTTCGCCGGGCTGTTCTTTTCCGGCCTCCGATCAGCACCGCCCGCGTCCCTGTACGCCCTGCCCCACCCCACCGTACAATGCCGGTCCCGTCTCGATGCCGACAGACCGCCTAGCCATGCGTACCAGTCAGTTCCTGCTGTCCACCCTCAAAGAAACCCCTTCCGATGCCGTGGTGATCAGCCACCAGCTGTTGCTGCGCGCCGGCATGATCCGCAAGCTGGCCTCCGGTCTCTATACCTGGCTGCCGCTGGGCCTGCGCGTGCTGCGCAAGGTGGAGGCCGTGGTGCGCGAGGAAATGAACGCTACCGGCGCCCTGGAGGTGCTGATGCCGGCGATCCAGCCCGCCGAGCTGTGGCAGGAATCCGGTCGCTGGGAGCAGTACGGCCCCGAGCTGCTGCGCCTGAAGGATCGCCATCAGCGCGATTTCTGCGTGGGCCCGACCCACGAGGAAGTCATTACCGACCTGATGCGCAACGAGTTGAACAGCTACAAGCAGCTACCGATCAATCTGTACCAGATCCAGACCAAGTTCCGCGACGAGATCCGTCCGCGCTTCGGCCTGATGCGTGGTCGCGAGTTCGTGATGAAGGATGCCTACTCCTTCCACCTGAACCAGGCGTCGCTGCAGCAAACCTATGACGCCATGTACCAGGCGTACTGCAATGTCTTCAGCCGCCTGGGCCTGAATTTCCGCCCGGTGCAGGCAGACAACGGCTCTATCGGTGGCAGTGGTTCCCACGAATTCCATGTGCTGGCCGGCTCTGGTGAAGACGACATCGCCTTCAGCGACAGCTCCGACTATGCCGCCAACATCGAGAAGGCCGAGGCCCTGCCGCGGGAAACCGCGCGCGGCGCCGCCACCGAGGAGCTGCGTCTGGTAGACACCCCCGACACCAAGACCATCGCCGATCTGGTGGAGAAATTCGGTCTGGCCATCGAGAAGACCGTGAAGACCCTGGTGGTTCGCGGCGCCGAGGAAGGCAAACTGGTCGCCCTGGTGGTGCGTGGCGATCACGAACTCAATGAGATCAAGGCAGCCAACCTGCCGGAGGTCGCCAGCCCCCTGGTGTTCGCCACCGAGCCCGAGATCCGTGCCGCCATTGGCGCCAGCCCCGGCTCCCTAGGCCCGATGAATCTGTCGATTCCCTGCATCGTCGATCGCTCGGTCGCCCTGATGAGCGACTTCGGCATCGGCGCCAACCAGGAAGACAAGCACTACTTCGGCGTCAACTGGGAGCGCGATCTGCCGCTGCCCCAGGTCGCCGACCTGCGCAACGTGGTGGCCGGCGATCCCAGCCCGGACGGTCAGGGCACCCTGGTGATCAAGCGTGGCATCGAAGTGGGCCACATCTTCCAGCTGGGCACCAAGTACAGCGAGGCCATGAAGTTGTCGGTACTGGGCGAAGAAGGCAAACCCGCCGTCCTGGCCATGGGCTGCTACGGTATTGGCGTGTCCCGCGTGGTCGCCGCCGCCATCGAGCAGAACCACGACGAGCGTGGCATCCGCTGGCCGGCCGCGCTGGCGCCCTTCCAGATCGCCCTGGTGCCGATGAAGTACGAGAACGCCGCGGTGAAGGAAGCGACCGATCGCCTCTATGCCGAACTGAAGGCCGCTGGCTTCGATGTGCTGCTGGACGACCGTGACAAGAAGACCAGCCCCGGTGTGAAGTTCGCCGACATGGAGCTGATCGGCATTCCCCATCGCCTGGTGGTCGGTGAGCGCGGCCTCAATGAAGGTCTGGTCGAATACAAGGGCCGTACCGACAGCGACAGCCAGAACATCGCCCTGGCCGAGATCGTCGACTTCCTCAAGGCCCGCTGAGGACTACCGCTTCAGGTCAGGCGTCCGTGCGCCTGACCTGGAAGTCGGTGAAGCCTTCACAGGCCACCTCCTCCAGCACCACCTCGGTCACCCGGGCCGCTGCCGGCCCCTGCCAGAGCCAGCGTTCCAGCTGGGCCAGTGCCTCGACCGAACCCTCCAGGTGGCACTCCACCCGGCCATCCGCCAGATTTCGCACCCAGCCGGTGACGCCCAGGCGCTGCGCCTCCTGCCGCGTGCTCTCGCGGTAGTAGACGCCCTGTACGCGGCCACTGATCAGGCCGTGACGCGCCGCTCCGTCTCTCATCATTGGGCGCCCCTTTCTTCCAGCACCGGCGCGACCTTGAGCCAGTGGGCCACGCTGCCGGCGAGCAGTTCATGACGCTGTGCCTGCAGCCGCGCGAAGGCTTCCCGCAGCTGCGGATACCAGTCACCGGGAAAACGTTCGGCGGGCGGCCAGCAGTCCGGTGCGGGAGGTGTCCAGGGGGAGCGGTCCAGCAGATCCAGCAGGGCATAGCCGTGCAGGTCGCGGCAGAGTACCCAGTGACCGCTGTCGTTCTGGCAGACCAGACGCTCCTGTTGCAGGAACGCCAGCACTGCGTGCCATTCGTGCTCCGGCAGCTTCCAGCCGGCCTGGTGCAACCGCCCCAGGTGCAGACTGGAACCGCTTTGCTGCCGCTCCAGAAAGGCCCGCAGTACGGCGAGCAGGATGAAGAACGCCGGCAGCGGCGCGCGCCGCCAATGATGGGTGGTGGACAGGCTGCACACCACCTCCGCCCCCAGCAACACGATCAGCCAGCAGACATAGATCCAGACCAGGAACAGCGGCACCGTGGCGAAGGCGCCATAGATCAGCTGGTAGCCGGGGAAATAGAAGACATAGAGACCGAACAGGCTCTTGGCCGCTTCGAACAGCACCCCGGTCAGGGCACCGCCGATCAGCGCGTGGCGTAGGGGTACCCGGGTGTTAGGCACGGCGGCGTACATCAGGGTGAAGGCGGCGATGCTGAACAGCAGTGGCGTGACCTTGAGCAGCATCTGGGCGCCGGACATGCCGTAGGAGCCAAAGACCAGGGCCACCGAGGCCAGGTAGGTGCTCATGGCGAAACCGGCGCCCAGCAGCAGGGGGCCCAGGCTGAGCACCGCCCAGTAGAGCAGGAAGCTGGAGACCCCGCGCCGGGGGATGCGTACGCGCCAGATGTCGTTGAAGGTCTTTTCCACCGTCACCAGCATGAAGAAGGACGTCACCGCCAGCAGGGCCACGCCCAGCCAGGTCAGGTGCCGGGCCTGCTCGATGAAGTTGCGCAAGTATTCTTCCAGGGTCGCCCCGGTGGAGGGCACGAAATTGCGGAAGATGAAGGCCTGGATCTGGACTTCGGTGCCCTGGAAGGCCGGAATCGCCGAGAGCATGGCGAAGGTCACGGTCATCACCGGGACCACGGCGAACAGCGTGGTGTAGGTCAGGGCCGCGGCATTGTTGGGCGCGCGGTCTTCGATGAAGCGGTCGGCGAGGTAGCGAACGAAGGACAGCAGTTCACGCAAGCGGGCCGGCATTGGCGGTTCCTCGAAAGGCACGGTCAAGGGCTGGCGCGGCAGTCCTCGCCAACCCGCTACAATGGGCATCTTACCTTCTATGGATCAGCCCATGAGTGAAATCGTCCTCTATCACAATCCGCGCTGCTCGAAATCGCGCGCAGCGCTGGACCTCCTGCAAAGCCGCGAGCTAGCCGTATCCGTGGTGCCCTACCTGGAGACGCCGCCGGACGCCGCCGAGTTACGCGGACTGCTCGCCAAGCTGGGCCTGAGCGCGCGCCAGCTGCTAAGGACCGGCGAGGATGCCTATCGCGAGCTGAACCTCGCCGACCCGGCGCTGGACGACGACGCCCTGGTCGCCGCCATGGCCGCCCACCCCAAGCTGATCGAAAGACCCATCGCCATACGCGGCGACCGCGCCGTCGTCGGTCGTCCCCCCGAGCGTGTCCTGGAGATCCTGCAATGACCCCCGAAGCCTATGTTCTGGTGCTCTACTACAGCCGGCATGGCGCCACTGCCGAGATGGCGCGACAGGTCGCTCGCGGGGTGGAAATGGGTGGCATGGCCGCACGCCTGCGCACGGTGCCGGCGGTGTCCGCCGAGTGCGCCGCCGTCGCCCCGGCGGTACCCGAGCAGGGCGCGGTCTACGCGACCCTCGATGATCTGCGCGACTGCGCGGCGCTCGCCCTGGGCAGCCCGACGCGCTACGGCAACATGGCCGCCGCCATGAAGTACTTCCTGGATGGCACCAACAGCCTCTGGCTGACCGGCGCCCTGGTGGACAAGCCTGCGGGGGTCTTCACTTCCACGGCCAGCCTGCATGGCGGCCAGGAGAGCACCCTGCTGTCCATGGCCCTGCCGCTGCTGCACCATGGCATGCTCATCACCGGCCTGCCCTACAGCGAGAGTGCCCTGCTGGAAACCAAGGGCGGCGGCACGCCCTACGGTCCAAGCCATTTCGCCGGTGCCGATGGCAAGCGCGCGCTGGACGAGCAGGAAACGGCGCTGTGCCGGGCCTTGGGCAAGCGCCTGGCGACCCTGGCGGGACGCCTGCAAAAGTAGCGGTAGCCGGCACGGCTACCAGCCCATGATTTCCTTGACGAAGGGAATGGTGAGCTTGCGCCGCGCCTGCAGCGAGGCCTGATCCAGACGTTCGAGCATGTCGAACAGGGCGTCCATGCTGCGGGTGTTGCGCGAGAGGATGAAGCGGCCGACCTCGTCGGTCAGGTGCAGGCCGCGACGAGAGGCGCGCAGCTGCAAGGCGCGCAGCTTGTCTTCGTCGGACAGGGGTCGCAGCTGGAAGACCAGTGCCAGGGTCAGACGTGACTTGAGATCGGCCAGCTGTACCGGCAGTTGCCGCGGCGATGCGGTACTGGAGATGAGCAGGCGTTTGCCGGCATCGCGCAGACGATTGAACAGGTGGAAGAGCGCCTCTTCCCAGCGTCGCTGGCCGGCCAGGGCGTCGAGATCGTCGAGGCAGACCAGCTCGCACTGCTCGAGGTTGTCGAACAACTCCACGCCATAGTCGGCCAGTTCACCCATGGGCAGGTAGATGGCCCGCTCGCCCAGCTCTTCCAGGCGGTGACAGGCCGCCTGCATCAGATGACTGCGGCCGGCACCCGCGCCGCCCCACAGATAGATCAGACTTTCCGTCCAGCCGGCATCGGCGTCGCAGAGACGCTCGACATAGCCGAGCGCCGCAGCATTGGCGCCAGGGTAGTAATTGACGAAGGTGGCGTCGTCACGCAGACGAATACCCAGGGGCAGCTGTAAAGGCATCATGCCAGCTCGAACGGCTCTTGGCAGTTTCGCGAGGGCGCCAAGTCTAACCAAATCCTGGCCCCCTCGCAGCAGCCGCTTCAGTGTTGGCCGTCTACCCTCACGGCCAACGGAAATACAGGGTGGTACGCGCCGGCTGGGCGGACGGGGCTGGCTGGGCTGCCGGAGCGGTCGGCGTAACGGTAGCGTCCACCGGAGCACCCGGCGTCGCCGGTGCGGGGGACGCGGGGGCGGCCGGCGCGGAAGCCGGCTGCAGACCGGCCAGGCCAAGCTGTGCCTGGAGCTGGTCGGGATTGCCCGTCAGGTCATAGGTCAGCTGGGTACCCTCGACTTTCACCAGGCGGCTCGACAGGGGCTCCAGGACCTTCTGCAGCTGGGCATAGCGCTCGAAGTTGGAGTTGTCGGCCACCAGGGTCAGCGGCTGGGTGGTGCCAGGACGGGAGACGAATTTCTTCGACAGGCGCCCGGCGACGTCCTGCAGGACGGCTGCGGCCAGGGCGTCCTGGTCGGCTGCCTGGCTGCTGCCCTGCTCGGCAGCGCCACCGTTCCACAGCCGCCACTGGGCCTGCCAGCTATTACCCTGGGGCTTGGCATGTACCGCCAGCAGTGCATTGGCGCCATAGCGCTCGGAGGCCTGGCGCAAGGCGGTCGGATCGTTGGCGTCGATGTTGGCGGCGGTGCCAGCCAGCTGTTCGTTGAGATCGGCCAGCGGCAGGCGAATCGGCAGGCCGGCGCGCTGGGCACCGCGCTGCACACCGGTGCTGGCGGGTTGGCCGTCACCCAGCAGGGTCGCCCCGCTGTCGGCGTCGTTGAGCCACCAGATCATCACCACCGGACGATTGGCGCCCCACACCGACAGACCCGCCTGGCCCAGGGCGCGCTCGGTAGCGGCCGGGTCGAAGTTGGCCACCAGCACTTCCGGCGGACCGGCGTCATAGCTGTACTGGCTGATCAGGGATTCGGGCGCCGCCAGGGCACTGGCAAGACCCGGGGTCTGGCCGGCTTGGGGGTTACCGGTCAGGCGTCCGGCCAGCACCTGCAGGGCGCGCTTGAGGGCGGCATTGCGCTCGTCCGGTTGTTGCGAGGCCACCGGCTCGCGGACCTGGTAGAGGTTGTCCACCACCTCGGCGCGGGCGAGCGGACTCAGGACCAGCAGCGAAGCGAGCAACGGAAGGACGAGACGGCGCATGGCGATTCCATAGAAAGGGCAAGGGGCATACCTTAAAAGCCGCCTGACCCGCGGGCAAGGGTGCGGGAACCCAGGCTGCGAAGAAGCCCGCAGCAGGCCGGCACCGAGCCGGCGAATTCGCAGGCGGTCAGGCTCAGACCACAGGGGGCTGGCCGGGTGCCATCGCCGCCCGGACCGGAGGCTGCGGCGGGCCGCGTGCTTTGGCACGGCTTCTGGTAAAATCGCCCGCCTCATTGCCGGCTGGCGCCAGCCGGCTCGTTTCGCCATTAGCCAAAGGCCAGGATTCATGAGCAAACAACCCCAGCTGAGCTACAAGGACGCCGGTGTAGACATCGACGCCGGTGAGGCTCTGGTAGAACGCATCAAGGGCGTCGCCAAGCGCACCGCCCGCCCGGAAGTCATGGGCGGCCTGGGGGGCTTTGGTGCCCTGTGCGAGATCCCGGCAGGCTATCGCCAGCCGGTACTGGTCTCCGGCACCGACGGCGTCGGCACCAAGCTGCGTCTGGCCATGAACCTGGCCAAGCACGACAGCATCGGCATCGACCTGGTGGCCATGTGCGTCAACGACCTGGTGGTCTGCGGTGCCGAACCGCTGTTCTTCCTCGACTACTACGCCACCGGCAAGCTCAATGTCGATGTCGCCGCCCAGGTGGTGACCGGCATCGGCACCGGTTGCGAACAGGCTGGCTGCTCCCTGGTGGGTGGCGAGACCGCCGAGATGCCCGGCATGTACGAAGGCGAAGACTACGACCTGGCCGGCTTCTGCGTCGGCGTGGTGGAAAAGTCCGAGATCATCGACGGTTCCAAGGTCGCCACCGGCGACGCCCTGATCGCCCTGCCCTCCTCCGGCCCGCACTCCAACGGCTATTCGCTGATCCGCAAGATCATCGAGGTAGCCGGCGCCGACATCGAGAACATCCAGCTCGACGGCCAGCCGCTGACCGAACTGCTGATGGCGCCCACCCGCATCTATGTGAAGCCGCTGCTCAAGCTGATCAAGGAGACCGGTGCGGTCAAGGCCATGGCCCACATCACCGGCGGCGGTCTCCTGGACAACATCCCGCGCGTGCTGCCCGAGGGTGCCCAGGCGGTGGTGGACGTGGCCAGCTGGCAGCGTCCGGCGGTGTTCGACTGGCTGCAGCAGCAGGGCAACGTCGATGAGACCGAGATGCACCGTGTACTGAACTGCGGTGTCGGCATGGTCATCTGCGTGGCCCAGGATCAGGTAGAAGGCGCCCTGCAGGTGCTGCGTGCCGAGGGCGAGCAGCCCTGGGTGATCGGCCGTATCGAGCAGGCCGCCGAGGGCGCCGACCAGGTCGTACTGAACAATCTGAAACAGCACGGATGAGCCCTGCCGACTGCGCCGTGGTGGTGCTCATCTCCGGCCACGGCAGCAACCTGCAAGCTCTGATCGACGCTGCGACACCGCCCGTGCGGATCGCGGCGGTGATCGCCAACCGCGCCGAGGCCTATGGCCTGGAGCGGGCCCGTCAGGCCGGGATCGCCACCCAGGTGATCGACCACCGCGAGCATGGCGATCGTGACAGCTTCGATGCGGCCCTGGCGGCCGCCATCGACGCCCAGGGCGCCGACTTGGTGGTCCTGGCCGGCTTCATGCGCATCCTCACGCCGACCTTCGTGCGGCGCTACCAGGGCCGCCTGCTCAATATCCATCCCTCGCTGCTGCCGCTGTACAAGGGGCTGCATACCCATCAACGGGCCCTCGACGCTGGCGATGCCTGGCATGGCTGCAGCGTGCACTTCGTCACCGAAGAACTGGATGGCGGTCCCGTCGTCCTGCAGTCACGGGTGCCGGTCCTGGCGGAAGATACGGCGGAGAGCCTGGCAACACGGGTACACGCCGCCGAGCACCTCCTTTATCCTGTGGCGGTGCGGTTGTTCGCCGAAGGTCGTCTGCGGCTGGGTACCCTGGGTGCCGAGCTCGATGGCCAGGCGCTGCCGCCTACCGGGGCCACGCTGCCGTCGCTGACGGTCGCGGCCTCCCTTTCCTGATCCAAGGAGAAACTGATGCGACGTCTGTTGTTCCTATTGGCCACCCTCTGCAGTGCCTCGGCCTTCGCCTTCGACCTGCAGCCCTTCACGGCCAGCTACACCGCCGACTGGAAGCAGATGCCGGTCAGCGGCTCCGCCGAACGCTCGCTGGAGAAAGAAGCCGATGGTCGCTGGGAGCTGAAGTTCGAAGCCTCCATGCTGGTCGCCGGCCTCAATGAGTCCAGCACCTTCCGCCGCGAGGGCGAAGCCTTCCTGCCGGATACCTACCAATACAAGCGCAGCGGATTGGGCAAGAGCCGCGAGAGCGAACTGACCTTCGACTGGGCCGCCAAGAAGGTTACCGGCAAGGACAAGGACGATCCGGTCAGCCTGACCCTGGATCGTGGTCTGCTGGACAAGTCGACTTACCAGCTCAAGCTGCAGCAGGACGTCGCCGACGGCAAGAAGAGCATGAGCTACCAGATCGTCGACGGTGACAGCATCGACACCTATGACTTCCGCGTCATCGGTCCGGAGCGCATCCGCACTCCGCTAGGTCTGTTCGATGCCATCAAGGTGGAGCGCGTGCGTGATCCCACCAAGAGCAGCCGCAAGACCGAACTGTGGTTCGCCAAGGATTGGGACTACCTGCTGGTGCGTCTCTACCAGCAGGAGAGCGACGGCAAGGAATACCAGACCAGCCTCAAGGAAGGCTCGGTCAACGGGCGCACGGTGAAAGGCGCCAACTGATCCTGGTCGCAATGATGACGCCCTCTTCGGAGGGCGTTTTTTTGCCTAGGGTCAGCGCTCATCAGGTAGCTTCGACATGCTGCTCGACGCTGCGGCTCTTCTCGTAGCGCACGTCGGTGCCCTGCAACTGAGCGACGTGGCGCCAACCCTGCGCCTGATAGAAAGCATTGGCCCTCACCGAGGGCGCTCCGTCGGTGACCAGCCAGATGAGGGCATGCTGGCGAAACAGCGCGGTCTCAGCCGCGGCCAACAGGCGAGCGCCGAAACCCTGGGCTTGCCATTCGGGTCTGACAAACAGGGCGAAGACCTCTCCCGCCACCAGATCGACCAGACTGAAGCCCACCACCTCGCCATCCACCTCCACTACCCAGGCACAGGGCGCAGCAGCCAGCAGTTCAGCGATCGATGCCGGGGTTATACCCAGGTCAGCGAGCTGTTCCCGAGTCAGGACATTGTCGGTAACCGCAAGCCGGACGGCGAACAGAGCCTCTACATCGGCCAAGGTGGCAAGCCGCAGCTGGGCAGAGCAAGCAGTAGGTGTCACGAAGGATTCCAGACATCGGCGACAGAGCGATGGCCTGATGACAGCAAGGTGCGCGACAGATTGTCGCAGAAGTTGTAACGACTTGTTGCCGAGATACGCCTTGGTCCTGAAGCGAAACGCTCTAGTATGGGCTTCAAGCCCTGCCGTAGTGCGGGCTCGACCAAGGAGATACAACATGACCATTACCGTAACCGAACGTGACGAAGACCATATGTCCCGCGAAGCCCGTGGCCTGGGCATGCATCTGTGGGACGTGAAACAGGAAGGGGAATTGGTCGGTGTCTACCAGAGCGAAGCGGATGCCCTGGAGTATAAAGAGCAAATCGAACATGACGGCGCGTCGCACGCCGAGTGATCGAATAGCGGTTTACTGACTGCCTGAAAAAGGCCCGTCTCTTGGAGGCGGGCCTTTTTCGTTGCCGGAGCTTGGGTGTTGGGCTTCGCTGCGCTCAGCGCCAACCTACGGTAGCCTCCGTAGGTTGGGTTGAGACGGTCCCATCGTCGAAGCGCAACAGCATGGACACAGCACGACCTGTTGGGCTTCGCTGTGCTCAGCGCCAACCTACGGTAGCCTCCGTAGGTTGGGTTGAGACGGCTCCACCGTCGACGCCCAACGCAGCGGACTCGACCGCAAAGCGTCGGGCTTCGTCACGCTCCACCCCTCTACAGCCGAGCCTAGTGCAGCAGCTCGTCGGCGAAGACCTTGTCCAGGGTGATGGGCAGATCCCGCACCCGCTTGCCGGTGGCGTGGAAGATGGCGTTAGCGATGGCCGGCGCTACGCCGACGATGCCGATCTCGCCGATGCCCTTGGCGCCCAGCGGATTGACGATCTCGTCGTGTTCCTCGACGAAGATCACGTCCAGCTGATGAACATCGGCCTGCACCGGGAAGTGGTACTCGGCGAGGCTGTGATTCATCCAGCGGCCTTCGGTGGTGTCCATCATCCCCTCTTCCTGCAGGCCCATGCCAATGCCCCAGACGATGCCACCGGCTACTTGGTTCTCGCCGGTCTTGAGGTTGAGGATACGGCCTGCGGCTACGGCCGTGACCACGCGGCTGACCTGAACGCTGCCGAAGTCCTCGTCCACCTTGACCTCAACGAACACCGCCGAGTGGGTACCGGTGGCGTAGTTGTCGCGCTCTTCTGCCGGCTCGGCGCTGGCCAGGGTCTCCATGGACGCCGAACCGGACGCCTTGAGGATGGCGGTGAAGTCGACGCGCTGGGCAGGATCGGTCTTGAGGCTGATGCCGCCGTCGGCGAATACCACCTGCTCCAGTTCGGCCTTGGCCAGCGGCGAGTCGTCCATCTCCTTGGCCGCATCCAGCAGTTGCTGGCGCAACTGGTCGCAGGCCAGCTTCACGGCGGTGCCTACCGAAGACACGGTAAAGGAACCGCCTTCGAGGGGGGCCTTGGGCAGGGTGGAATCGCCTAGCTTGAAGGTCACCTTGTCCAGCGGCAGCCCGAGGTTCTCGGCGGCGATCTGGGTCATCACCGTATAGGTACCGGTGCCGATATCGGCCGTGGCACTGGCCACCACCAGACTGCCGTCGATGTTCATCACGGCCTTGGCCGTGGCCGGTTGCTGCATGGCCTCCCAGACCCCGGTCGCCATGCCCCAGCCGACCAGTTGATTGCCATCACGCATGGAACGTGGCGCCATACTGCGCTGCTCCCAGCCGAAACGCTCGGCGGCCTGGCGATAGCATTCCAGCAGTTCCTTGCTGGAGTAGGGTTTGTCCTTGGCCGGATCGACATCGGTGAAGTTGCGGATGCGCAGCTCCAACGGATCGATGTCAGCAGCATAGGCCAGTTCGTCCATGGCACTTTCCAGCGCATAGACGCCCAGTACAGCGCCCGGTGCGCGCATGTCCAGCGGGGTGTAGACGTCCAGCGCGGCCAGCTGGTAGGCCAGCTTGACGTTGGGGCAGGCATAGAGCGACGCCGACCAGACCAGCACCATTTCGGTGAAGTCTTCGAAGCGCGAGGTAATGCCCAGGGCGCTGTGGTCGATGGCCTGCAGCTTGCCGTCGCTGTCGCAGGCCAGCTTGACCTGCTGATAGGTCTCGGGGCGATAGCCGAAGGTGAACATCTGCTGGCGCGTCAGGGTGACCCGTACCGAGCGCTTGAGCTGCAAGGCGGCCATGGTCGCCAGGACCAGCTGGTACTGCGGACGCAGGCCGGAACCAAAGGCGCCGCCAACGAAGGGCGAGATGACCTTCACGTCGCCTTCGCCCAGACCGAAGATGCTGCTGACGAACTGGGCGCTGTTCTGCACGCCCTGGGTCTTGTCGTGCACCGTCAGCTTGCCGTCCTTGTGGTAGATGACCGTCGAGGCGTGCATCTCCATGGGGTTATGGAATTCCGCCGCGGAGTGGTATTCGGCTTCGATACGAGTGGGCGCCGCGGCCCAGGCTGCCGGGGCGTTACCACGATTTTCCGGCAGTTCCATGGGCGCTTCGTGGGCCTGATCGCGGGCCTGGGCCAGGTCGGTAGCGTGCTCCTCTTCGCTGTATTGGGCACGGATCAGCGAGGCGGCGTGGCGCGCGGCCTCGAAGGTGTCAGCCACTACCAACGCGATGGGCTGGCCACTGTAGAGGATGCGGTCGTTGTACAGCGGCCGAAAGGGCTTGCCATCGGCCGCGTCCATGTCGGTGTAGCTTTCGTCATAGCTGGCCATCTTGGGACGATTGAGGTGGCTGAGCACCTCGACGACACCCGGCTGGGCCAGGGCTTCGCTGACATCCAGATCGAGCAAACGCCCCTTGGTGATGGTGGCGTTGACCACGAAGCCAAAGGCCAGATCCGGCACGCTGAATTCGCCGGCGTAGAGGGCCTTACCGGTGACCTTGAGCGGACCATCGACGCGGGGAACGGCTTTTTGCAGATGGACGACGGTCATTGCAGGGTACCTCCGGCGGCTTCGGTAAGGGCGCGAACGATGGCGCGCCGGGCCAGTTCGATCTTGAAGCTGTTGTGGGCGAAGCCTTCGGCGCCTTGCAGCAAGCGATCGGCCAGTTGACCGAAGGCTGCCTTGTCCGCGACCTGGCCAACCAGAGCCTGCTCGGCCTCCGGCAGGCGCCAGGGCTTATGGGCCACGCCACCCAGGGCGACACGCACCTGCTTGATGCGCTCGCCGTCCAGTTCCAGGGCTGCCGCCACCGAGACCAGGGCGAAGGCATAGGAGGCGCGGTCGCGAATCTTCAGGTAGGCGCTGTGGGCAGCCAGGCTTTCCGCCGGCAGGGTCACGGCGGTGATGAGTTCGTCGGCCTCAAGGTTGGTGTCGCGCTCCGGGGTGTCGCCGGGCAGGCGGTGGAAATCGGCGAAGTCGATGACGCGATCACCCTGGGGCCCGCTTACCTCGACCTTGGCCTGTAGGGCGGCCAGGGCCACGCACATGTCCGAGGGGTGAGTGGCGATGCACTGCTCGCTGTGGCCCAGGATGGCATGGATGCGATTCTGCCCCTCGCGGGCGCCGCAGCCGGAGCCCGGCTCGCGCTTGTTGCAGGGCGTGCCTACGTCATAGAAGTAGTAGCAGCGGGTGCGCTGCAAGAGGTTGCCACCGGTGGAGGCCATGTTGCGCAGCTGCGGTGAGGCGCCGGCGAGGATGGCCTTGGCCAGTAGTGGGTAACGACGCTGCACCTCGGGGTGGTAGGCCACCTCGGCATTCTTGACCAGGGCGCCGATGCGCAGGCCACCTTCGGGGGTTGCCTCGACCTCACGCAAGGGCAGGCCGTTGACGTCGATCAGCTGCGTGGGACGCTCGACGTTTTCCTTCATCAGGTCCAGCAGGTTGGTACCCCCGGCGATGAAATGGGTCTGGGGCCCATGCTGGCGGATGGCGTCGGGCACGGCGTTGGGCTTGGCATAACCGAAGCGGTTCATTCGCGGCCCTCCCCTTGCTGGCAGGCCGGGCGCGCACGCTCGATGGCGGCGCGGATGTTGCGATAGGCGCCGCAACGGCAAAGGTTACCGCTCATCTGCTCGGCTACCTCGGCCTCACTCTGGGCATGGCCTTCCTTGAGCATGCCGATGGCCGAACAGATCTGGCCAGGGGTGCAATAGCCACATTGGAAGGCGTCTTCGGCGACGAAGGCCTCCTGCATGGGATGCAGCTGGTCGCCCTGGGCCAAGCCTTCGATGGTGGTGACTTCGGCGCCATCCTGCATGACCGCCAGGGCCAGGCAGCTATTGATGCGGGTACCGTTGACCAGCACCGTGCAGGCGCCGCATTGGCCGTGATCGCAACCCTTCTTGGTGCCGGTCAGGTCGAGGTGATCGCGCAGGAGATCGAGCAGGGTGGTCCAGGGCTCGACGGCCAGCTGCAACTGCTTGCCGTTGAGGGTCAGGGCGATGGTATGGGACTCGGGTTCGGCCAGGGGCTGAACCTGGCGCGCGGGGGTGGCGTTCATGGCGGACCTCACGGTTAAAGCCGCGGGGTGCAGGTGCCCCCGTGGTCGGAATAGGTGGTGGCAGCGAAAGGCCACCTCAGGTAAGGGACCGACGCCGACCGGAAGCGGTTCAGCACCCCTGCCCAGTGGTATTCAACGTCACGTTGAGGTCTGCTCAGCGAAGCGGTCCGAGGCGCCAGCCAGAGCCCTTTTCCGCCGCCTGGACACATCTGGTATGGCGACCTTGTCCGATGGTGCGCCAGCGCCCTGAACCCCCTTGGCGGCACGGTAGTCATCAGAACTCCCGTGATATGCCCCCCCAACGATGAGAATCCAACCATGGCTTCCGACTCCAATGCTCGCTGGCGCCTGTCGCGGCGCCAGTTCCTCGGCACCTCCGCGGTGCTGGTGGCGACCAGCGCCATTCCCGGCTACACCTTTGCCCAGGCCAGCGGTGGCGCGCCCCTGACACCCCAGGCCATTGCTGCCCGCCTGCCGCAGCTGCTGCCGCTGACGCTGCAGATCAATGGCGAGGCGCGCAGGCTCAAGGTCGACAGCCGCACCACCCTGCTCGATGCCCTGCGCGAGAACCTGCACCTCACGGGCACCAAGAAGGGCTGCGACCATGGCCAGTGCGGCGCCTGCACGGTGCTGGTGAACGGCCAGCGCATCAACAGCTGCCTGAGCCTGGCGGCCATGCACGAAGGCGATACCATCACCACCATCGAGGGCCTGGGCAACGCCGAGCGCCTGCATCCCATGCAAGCCGCCTTCCTGGCCAAGGACGGCTTCCAGTGCGGCTATTGCACGCCTGGGCAGATCTGCTCGGCGGTGGCCTTGCTCGACGAGGTCAAGGCCGGCATGCCCAGCCATGTCTCGGCGCGCCTCGATGGCCCCATGCGGCTGAGCGAGGAAGAGATCCGCGAGCGCATGAGTGGCAACCTCTGTCGCTGCAGCGCCTATCCCAACATCGTCGCGGCCATCCAGATGGCGGGGGGCCAGGCATGAGAGTCTTCGACTATCGGCGTGTCCAGAACGAGGCCGACGCCAGCCGCCAGGGCGTCCAGGCAGGCAGTCGCTTCATCGCTGGCGGCACCAACCTGCTGGATCTGATGAAGCTGGAGATCGAGACGCCCAGCCAGGTGCTGGACATCAATCGCCTGGCGCTGGATCAGATCCGCGCCACCGAGGACGGCGGCCTGCGCATCGGTACCCTGGTGCGCAATTCCACCCTGGCTGCCGATGCGCGGGTACGGGAGCGCTATCCGGTGCTGTCGCGCGCCCTGCTGGCCGGCGCCTCGGCGCAGCTACGCAACAAGGCCACCACCGGCGGCAATCTGCTGCAGCGCACTCGTTGCTCCTATTTCTACAACACTGCGATGCCCTGCAATAAACGCCAGCCCGGCAGTGGCTGTGCGGCCCTGGGCGGCTTCAATCGGATGAACGCGGTGCTCGGTGCCAGCGACCAGTGCATCGCCGTGCACCCCTCCGACATGGCGGTGGCCATGCGCGTACTGGACGCGATGGTGGAAACCCGCGAAGCCAATGGCCGCACCCGCCGCATCCCCCTCGCCGACTTCCATCGCCTGCCCGGTGACACCCCGCAGATCGAGACGGTGCTGCAACCCGGCGAACTCATCACCGCCGTGACCCTGCCACCGCCACCGCCTGGTATCCAGGTGTATCGCAAGGTGCGCGACCGTGCCTCCTATGCCTTCGCCCTCGTGTCCATGGCGGCCATCGTCGAGTTCGACGGCACGCGCATCCGCAGCGGTCGCGCCGCCTTCGGCGGTCTGGCGCACAAGCCCTGGCGCGTGGCGGCGGCCGATCAGGCCTTTGCCGGCCAGGCGGCGGACGGTGACCTGGCCGGGGTGGGCGATGCCCTACTCGCCGGCGCCCGTGGCTATGGCCACAACGATTTCAAACTCGAGCTGACCCGCCGCGTCCTGCGCGCTGGCGTGGCCGATGCCCGTCAACAGGCCTGAGGACAGCAGCATGGAAATGAACGAACCCGTTGGCCGCAACCTGATCGACGAGAATCGGAGCGGCCTGATCGGCAAGCCCATCGATCGCGTCGACGGCCTGCTCAAGGTCACCGGCCAGGCGCCCTACAGCTTCGAGTTCCGCAATGATCGCGTGGCCTATGGCTTTATCGTCGGGGCCACCATCGCCAAGGGCCGCATCGCTCGACTGGACACCTCCGCCGCCGAAAGCGCGCCGGGCGTGCTCAGCGTCCTGACCTACCGCAACGCCCCGCGCCAGGCGGCTCGCGAGCCAGACAACAACAGCCGCTTCAGCCGGCCCAAGCCCTACCTGGACAGCGATCAGGTGCGTTACTTCGGCGAACCGGTGGCCTTCGTGGTGGCCGAGACCTTCGAGGAGGCACGCCTGGCGGCGGCCCTGGTGGAGATCGACTACGCCACCGAACCGGGCGCCTTCGATCTGGCCGCCAACCTCGGCCAGGCGGTGAAGCCACCGGATGGCGACCAGCCCACCGACACCGCCTCGGGCGATGTCGACGCCGCCTTCGCCCGGGCACCGGTCAAGCTCGACGAGCGCTATACCACGCCCTACCACATCCATGCGCAGATGGAGCCCCACGCCAGCCTCGCCCAGTGGGACGGCGACCGGGTGACCATCTACTGCTCCACCCAGTTCGTCGAGCAGGCACAGAGTTGCGTGGCCAATACCTTGCAACTGCCCAAGGAGAACGTCCGCATCGTGGCGCGCTACATCGGCGGCGGTTTCGGCGGCAAGCTGCCGATCTATGCCGATGCCCTGATCGGCGCCATGGCCGCCCGGGCTATCGGCCGACCGGTCAAGGTCACCCTCACCCGCCAGCAGATGTTCCAGATCACCGACCACCGTTCGGCCACCGTGCAGCGGATCCGCCTGGGCGCCGACCGGGATGGCCGCCTTCTGGCCATGGCCCACGAGGGCTGGTCCCACTCGGCCCGCGGCCTCACCTACTACGAACCCACGGGGCTGTCCTCGCGCACCCTCTATGCCGGCGACGATCGCCTGGTGGCGCACCGCATGGTCGAACTGGACCTGCCCGAATCCGGCTCCTGCCGCGCGCCTGGCGAAGCCGTGGGCATGCTCGCCAGCGAAAGCGCCATGGACGAATTGGCCGCGATGCTCGATCTCGATCCCATCGAGCTGCGCCTGCGCAACGAGCCCAGCCAGGACCCGGAAAAGCACATCCCCTTCTCCGCCCGCAAGCTGGTGGACTGCATGCAGGACGGCGCCCGCCGCTTTGGCTGGAACAAGCGCAGTGCCAAGCCCGGCCAGATGCGCGACGGTGACTGGCTGATCGGGATGGGCATGGCCGCAGCCAGTCGCGCCAACATGCTCAGGCCCTCCCAGGCCGGCGTGCGGCTGGAAGCCGATGGCACGGCCACGGTCAAGACCTCCATGACCGACATCGGCACCGGGACCTACACCATCCTGGCGCAGATCGCCGGCGAGTCGCTCGGGCTGCCGGTGGAGCGGGTCAAGGTCCTGCTGGGAGACAGCGACGACCCCGCGGGTGCGGGCTCCGGTGGCTCCTTTGGCGCGGCCAGTTCCGGCTCCTCGGTGTATGTCGCCTGTGAGAACCTGCGCCTGAAGGCCGCAGAGGCGGCCGGGCTGGATCCGGCCAGTGCCCGCTTCGTCGGCGGGCGGCTGATTGCCGACAACGGCAGTCGCGACCTTGC
Source organism: Pseudomonas oryzihabitans (assembly GCF_001518815.1). Taxonomy (NCBI): domain Bacteria; kingdom Pseudomonadati; phylum Pseudomonadota; class Gammaproteobacteria; order Pseudomonadales; family Pseudomonadaceae; genus Pseudomonas; species Pseudomonas oryzihabitans. The sequence goes on along the minus strand of NZ_CP013987.1, from coordinate 1,485,153 downwards.
CGAGCTGGCCCGGGAACACGATCTCCAGGCCATCGGCGAGATCAAGCCGGGGCAGACCCTCAAGGACTATTCCCAGCAGGCCTACGGCGCTTTCTTCGCTGAAGTCGGGGTGCACGCCATCACCGGCGAGATCCGTCTAAGGCGCATGCTCGGGGTGTTCGCCGCCGGCCGCATTCTCAACGAGAAGACCGCCCACTCGCAGATGTTGGGCGGCATGATCTGGGGCGTTGGCAGCGCTCTGCACGAAGAGGGGGTGATCGATACCCGCCATGGCCACTTCGTCAACCATGACTTGGCCGACTACCACTATCCCTGTCACCTGGACATCCCCGCCATCGAGGCCCACTTCCTGCCGGAGCTGGACGCCAAGGCCAATCCGCTGAAGATCAAGGGCGTGGGTGAGCTGGGCATCTGCGGTGCCGGCGCGTCCCTTGCCAATGCCGTCTACAACGCCTGCGGGGTGCGCATCCGCGACTATCCGCTGACGGTGGACAAGGTGCTGGCCGGACTCAAGACGGCCTAGTGGCAGGCGGCGCGCTCTTCAGCGCGCCGCCTTCGCTCCTGAGCGCGTCGCCAGGAGCACTCCGCCGATGGCGATCACCATGGCGACCCAGGCCAGCGGCGGCAGGGTTTCGCCGAGCAGCAGCCAGGCGGTCAAGGCCGCGCCCGGCGGGACGCAGAAGAACAGCGCGCTGACCCGTGCCGCCTCGCCAGCGCGAATCATCCACACCAGCAGGCTGATGGCCAGCAGCGAATTGGCCAGCACCAGATAGGCCAGGGCGCCGATGAAGGCGGGCGCCCAGTGCACCGGCGTGTGCTCGAACAGCAGCGCCAGAGGTGCGCAACACACCAGACCGACGCTGTACTGCACCAGGTTATTGGTGACCGGATGCTGGGCGACACCCAGGCGTTTCTCGTAGAGCACCGCGCTGGTCATGCCCAGCAAGGCGCCTACCGCCAGGCAGATGCCGGAAAGGGTTTCCACGGCGACGCTGGCCCGCGCCAGGATCACCCCGATCGCGCCCAGCAGGCCCAGGGCGAGGCCCAGCCACTGCAGCGGCGCCACCCGCTCGCCCACCAGCAAGGGCGCGCCCAAGGCGACCAGGATCGGCTGCAGCGACGCCACCATGGCGACCACGTTGGCCGAGGCGCCCATCACCAGGGCACCGTAGCTCATGCCGAAATAGACCCCCTGGATCAGAAAGCCCACGACCGCCAGATTCGCCCACTCCCGGCGCGTGCGCGGCAAGGGCGGACGCAGGATCAGAAAGGCGACCAACAGCACGCTGAACGCCAACCCATAACGCATCGCCAGCAGGGTGAAGGGCGGTGCATAGGCCAGGCCCACCTTGGAGACGGCGAAACCGGCGGACCACAGGGCCAGGAACACCAGCGGGATGAGGCGCAACAGCCAGGGGTGGGTGGAGGTAGCAGGCATCGGATTCTCGGGACCAGGCGAGTCAGCGGGGGGCCGTTCGCGAGCGGGAAGGATAGCTGACGATCAGCAGACCGCAGAGCACCAGGGCCGCACCGACGAGAAAGCCTGCCCCGAGTGTCTCGCCCAGCAGCCAGACCCCCATCAGCACGCCGAACAGGGGCGTCAGCAGGGTCAGCACCCCCAGCGGGGCAGCGCGATAGCGACTGAGCAGCACGAACCAGCCCAGCAGACTGATGCCGGCGACGATGAACACCTGGAACGCCAGACTCGACCAGGCCAGGGAGTCGAGTCCCGACAGGTTCAGCCGCTTGCCCAGTGGCAGGGCCAGCGCCAGCAGCACCACTCCAGTCACCCCAAGCTGATAGAACAGGGTGCGCAAGGGCGGCGCCTCGGCCAGAGCGCTGCGGCGGATCAGCACCGTGGTAGCCCCCCAGCAGGCGCCACCGACCAGGCCGATCAGATCGCCTTGCCAGCTCGCCCCACCGCTTGGCTGGCCGATCAGGAAGGCGCAGACCACGCCGACACCCGCCAATACGACGCCCAACCACTGACGCAACGACAGTCGCTCGCCCGGTACCAACCAGTGCAGGCCACAGGCGGCGAACAGCGGCGCCGTGTAGATGAACACCACCATGTGCGCGGCGCTGGTGTAGTTCAGGCCCACCGCCATGCACAGGAACTCCATGGCGAACAACGAACCGGCGAGCAGGCCGGGAACCAGGGTCTGGTCCCGGCCCAGACAGCGGATGCCGCGCCAGCGTGCCAGGCCATAGAGCAACCCGGCCGCCAGCAGCGAGCGCCAGCCGATCTGCAGCAACGGGTCGACCTGTTCGGCGATGGCCTTGATCGCCGTCTGTTGCAGGCCCCAGACCAGGCAAAGCACCAGCATCACCAGCACAGCGGGGAGATCGAGCTCCTTGCGCATGAGCGTCGCTCCACGAATAAGTGAGCCTGAATGGTGAAGGCGGCTGAACAGGTTGGACAAACGATGTTTAATGGGCGTCAGGCTCAGGAAAACTAAGGCTGTCATGACCATCGCCCTCCCCCTCAATGCCCTGCGTGCCTTCGCGGCGGCTGCCCGGCATGAGCATTTCGCCAGGGCGGCAGCCGAGCTGCATGTCACCGCCGGGGCCATCAGTCGGCAGATCCGCCTCCTGGAGGACGAACTGGGGCAGACCCTGTTCGAACGCCTGCCTCAGGGGGTACGACTCACCGAGCCGGGTCGGAACCTGGCCGCGGAGATCGCACCCCACCTCGACGGCCTGACACGCGCCGTCGCCCGGGCACGGGTCAAGAGCAGCGTTCTGACCGTCAGTGCGCCACCCACCTTCGGCCAGGAATGGCTGCTGCCGCGCCTGGAAGACTTCCAGCGCCGGCATCCGGATATCGAGGTCTTCCTCGACGCTTCGTCCGCTATCGTGCCGCTGGGCACCGAGGGAGGTGCCCAGGCGGCGATCCGCTATGGCCGTGGCGACTGGCAGGATGGCGAGGTCCGCCTGCTGCTGCGCGAGTGGATCTTTCCGGTCTGCAGTCCCACTCTGATCCCGGCGCCCCTGACGGAGCCCGCCGCGCTACTGGACTATCCCCTGCTGCACGCCGAATGGCCCGGTGGTTGGCGGTCGGGTCGCCCCAGCAGCCGCTTCAACGCCTGGCAGGACTGGTTCACCAGCCAGGCCGTCAGCCTTGGCGGCAATCTGCGCGGACCGCGCTATTCGCTCAGTGGCATGGCCCTGCAACAGGCGGCCGCCGGCAAGGGCGTGGCGCTCGGCGGCTGTGTGCTGGCCCAGCGCCTGCTGGCCAGTGGCGCCCTGGTGCGGCCGCTGCCGGACCGGTTCAATCAGCTGTCGCCCCAGGCCTACTTCCTGGTACTGCCCCGGGGTACGGTGGACGCGCCGGTGCAGCGCTGGGTGACCTGGCTGCTGGAGCAGATCCGCGCCTTCCGTGACACCCAGGGCGAGCAGCCGGAAACCAACGGCGCCTGGTGAGCGGCTCGCGCTTGCGGCAGTCTAGGGGGACTGCCTCCTGGATAACTGTCCTTCATGCCTGTCTCCCGCCTGCTCTTGCTCCTGCTCGCACTCCCGCTTACCCGCGTGGCGCTCGCCGCCGAACCCGCACCCGTCGCCTGCGATCGTCAGGGGAGCGAGGCCCAGTTGGCCGCCTGCGCAGCCGACGACCTGGCGGCGGCCGAGGCCCGTCTGGCTGACGTCTATGGTCGGCGGCTGGCAGCCACCTCACCCACGCAACGACCTGCCTTCGAACGCCTGCAGCAGCTCTGGCAGGCCGACCGGGCACCCCGCTGCACGACCGCCACCCGCGGTTTCAGTGGCCCCATGCAGCAGCTGCAGTATCTGAGCTGTCTGAAGTCCGTGACCCTGCTGCGCCTGGACGATCTGCAACGGCAACTGCCGCGACGCGACTGACGTTTCGTCGCCGCCGCTGCTGTCCGGCGCCAGGACTCACTATCATGGCGCCCCGCTGTTGGAGTTCGAGATGTACGAGCGTTATCTGCCCCTGCTGGTCCTGGCCGGACTACTGCTGTTGGGGGCATCCTGGTGGTGGCAGCGTCGGCGCCAGGCCGCCTTTCCCTATCGCCAGGTCGAAGCCCTCTTCACCCCCGCCGAAAAGGCCTTTCTCGCCGTGCTCGACGAAGCCGTGGGCGATGACTACCGGGTGTTCGGCAAGGTCCGCATCGCCGATGTGGTCCAGACCCTGCCGCTGCGCGACCGGCGCCGCTACCTGGTCGCGCAGAACCGCATCAACTGCAAGCACTTCGACTTCGCCATCTGCCGCCGCGACGACCTCGCCGTACACGCCGTGGTCGAGCTCAATGACCGTTCGCACCTGCAGCGCCACCGCCAGCAGCGTGACCGCTTCGTCCGCGCGGTATGCGAGGCCGCCCAGTTGCGCCTGGTGGAGATTCCGGCGGCGGCGCGCTATTCGGCCAGTGCCGTGCGCGATGCCGTCTTCGGGGGCCGTCGCCCACGCGCCCGGGCGGCTGCCCCGAGCCAGGCGCTGGCGCCGGAATGCCCCGAATGCCAGGCGCCCATGGTTCGCCGCCGCGCCCGCAGCGGTCGCCACCAGGGCCGGGAATTCTGGGCCTGCTCGAATTATCCGGACTGCCGCGCCCTGCTCGACATCGACGACTGACCAGAGACCCTGCCCATGAGCTACCCCACCACCCCGGACGGACGCTACTTCGCGGTCAGGGGTCGACTCTGGCGCTGTACCGATCCCAGCCTGCCAGCTGAACGCCGTGAGATGCTGACCCACCAGCTGATGGACGCCCGCCGCCAGGTGGGTACCGCCAAGCGCCAGGGCGACGACGCGGCCCTGCGTCAGGCCCGTGCAGCGGTGGACGAGGCCAAGCGGGCCCTGGGCGAACGCGGTCCGGTCTGGTGGACCGATGGCGCTCCCGATTACAACCGCCGGATGGCGAAGAACACGCCTTATGCCGACTGGTATCAGCAGCTGCCGGCCGAGCCGGATGTTTCCTGACCCGGTCCGTACGGCTAAGGTGAACAGCTGACTCTTTCTGCGAGCATCGCTCTTGCGTATCCGTCCTGCCTTCGTTACCGACCTGGCCGCCATCTGCACCCTGGCCGAACAACTCGCCGAGCAGCATCACCAGCAGGCCCCGGCGACCTTTGCCCGGCCCTCCGGTGGTTGGCGCGACCAGGATTACTGGGCCGCCCAGCTGGAGCCCGAGGATGGCGTCCTGTTCGTCGCCGAGGCAGAGGACGCCCTGGTGGGTTTCGTCACCGCGCGGCTGTCCGATACCGGTTCGATTTCCTTTCTGCAGCCTCTCATCCTCTGCCGCATCGGCACTCTGGTGGTCGCCACCAGCCACCAGCGCCAGGGAGTGGGGGCGCGGCTGCTGGAAGCCGTGGAAGCCTGGGCCCGGGACAACGGCGTCGACGAGCTGCGGCTGGAAGTCATGGAGTTCAACCGTGACGCCCAGGCCTTCTATGCCCGGCAGGACTTCCAGGGCCAGTCGCGGATACTGGCCAAGTCGTTGCGGTAGGGGTCGGCGCCAGCGCATCGCGGCCATGGGCCGCTCCTACGGTCAAGGCAAGGCGGTAGGAGCGTGAGTGGCCAGGCCCCGTAGGTTGGCGCTGAGCGCAGCGAAGCCCAACATGGCCGGATCGAGACTCTGCCGTTGGGCTTCGACGGTGGAGCCGTCTCAACCCAACCTACGTCGCGCGGCCAACACGGGTACCGTAGGTTGGCGCTGAGCGCAGCGAAGCCCGACATTGCCGGATCGAGACTCTGCCGTTGGGCTTCGACGATGGAGCCGTCTCAACCCAACCTACGTCGCGTGGCCAGCACGGGCACCGTAGGTTGGCGCCGAGCGCAGCGAAGCCCAACATGGCCGGATCGAGACTCTGCCGTTGGGCTTCGACGATGGAGCCGTCTCAACCCAACCTACGTCGCGTGGCCAACACGGGTGCCATAGGTTGGCGCTGAGCGCAGCGAAGCCCAACATTACTGGATCGAAGCCCCCCCCATGAGCCTTCGACGATGGTCCCTACACACTCTCCCGGCTCACCAGCTCGAATCCCAGGTCCACGCAGGTCGGTTGACTGCGACCATCGAGCAGTCCCAGCAACAGGGTCGCGGCTTGGCGCCCTACCGCGGCGCGCGGGGTCTGGATGGAGGACAGCCGGGGCACCGTGTGCGCCGAGCCGGGCAGGTCGTTGAAGCCCAGCACCGAGATCCGCTCGGGAATGGCGATGCCCAGACGCTGCGCCTCGAACAGGGCGCCCTGGGCCAGGTCGTCATTGCAGAAGAACAGGCCGTCGACATCCGGTCGCTGCGCCAGCAGGTCACGGAATTGCCGGGCGCCCAATCCCACGGACGACGGCTGCGGATCCAATACGTCCAGGCCCGGGTCGTAGCACCCCGCTTCGCGCAGCACCTCGCGAAAACCTTCGCCCCGCGCCAGGGCCCGGGGATCGAGCTGCGCGGCCACGTAGCCCAGGCGCGTACGCCCCGCCGCCAGTAGATGCCGCGCGGCCGCCGCACCGGCCGCGTGCTGGGAGAAGCCGACACTGGGTGTCGCGCCGGCTGGATCCAGCTCCATCATGTGTACCCGAGGCACCCCACTGGCCGCCAGCAACTGGCGGGCGGCGTCGGTGCGGTCGAAGCCGGTCAGCAGCAGGCCCCTGGGCTGATAGGCCAGGTAGTTGCGGATCAGCTTTTCCTCTTCCGCGGGATCGTAGTGATAGTTGCCGATCAGCACCTCCAGGCCGCGCGGATGCAGGACCTCGTGAATGGCCTCCAGCGGTTCGATGAACAGGTGGTTCGACAGCGACGGTACCAGCACCACCACCGAATGCCCCTGGGCCGAGGCCAGGGCACGGGCGGCCGGATTGGTGACATAACCGAGGCGCGCGGCCGCCTCCTGCACGCGGGTGACCAGCTCGGGCGCCACGGTGGCGACCCCGCGCAAGACACGGGAAGCGGTGATGGGAGAAACGCCGGCCTGCAGCGCCACCTCGGTGAGGGTGGGCCGACCGGAACTACGAGAACCCGTTCGATTCATTGTTGTGGTTTCAGGCTTGTCAGAGACGGAGAACACGCCTAAGGTAGCGCTGTCTCAGCAGACACTACAAGCCTGATGTGCCCTGCCGGAGCACGTCGGCATTCGGCCCAACAAGATCGACAAGAACTGGAAGCCGCTACCTTTTTCATTTTCCGGGGTAGCGCTGTCTCCAGACCGGAGGTGACGATGAACACTCCCATTCCCGCGCTGGTGGTCATGGGCGTCGCAGGCTGCGGCAAGAGCAGCGTCGGCGCGGCCATCGCCGAGCAGGACGAGGGCCGCCTGATCGAAGGCGACGCCTTTCACCCACCGGCCAACATCGCCAAGATGAGCGCTGGCATCCCCCTCGACGACAACGATCGCGCCGGCTGGCTGACTCGCCTGGGCGAAGAACTGGCCGCCGCCGTGGCCGCGGGCGAACGTCCCGTGCTCACCTGCTCCGCACTCAAGCGCCGCTATCGCGACCAGCTGCGCCAGGCGGTACCCGGCCTGGGTTTCGTCTTCCTCGAATTGACCCGCGAGACCGCTGCGCAGCGCGTCGCCAATCGCCCGGGACACTTCATGCCCGCCAGCCTGATCGACAGTCAGTTCGCCGCCCTGGAAGCACCCCACGGTGAACCGGCTACGCTGGTAGTGGATGCACGCGACACCCTGCCTGCCATTGGTACCCAGGTATCGGCCTGGTGGAACACCTCGACTCGCCTGGCCCAGCCGGCCTGACGAGACAGCGCTACCCACTTCAACCACCCCCAACGCCCACAACAACAATAGGAGAGGCGCCATGTTCGGCATGGACCACAACAGCTTCCTTCTGCTCGACGCCCTGGTCACCATCATTGGCCTGGTGCTCCTGATCACCAAGTTCAAGGTCCATCCCTTCATCGCCCTGACCATCGCCTCGGGCTTTCTCGGGCTGACCTCCGGCATGCCGGTGGAAAAGGTCATGAAATCCTTCCAGGACGGCTTCGGCGGCGTGCTCGGCTTCGTTGGCATCCTGCTCGGCCTGGGCACCATGCTCGGCAAGCTGATGGCCGACTCCGGCGGCGCCGACCAGATCGCCCAGACGCTGATCCGCGCCTTCGGCATCAAGCGCGTGCACTGGGCGATGATGTTCGCCGCCTTCCTGGTGGGCATCCCGCTGTTCTTCGAGATCGGCTTCGTGCTGCTGGCGCCCCTGGTGTTCATCGTCGCCCGCCGCACCGGGCTGTCGCTGGTCAAGCTGGGCATCCCGCTGCTGGCCGGTCTCTCCGCCGTGCACGGCCTGGTGCCGCCGCACCCGGGTCCGCTGCTGGCGGTCGGGGTGTTCGGCGCCGACATCGGCAAGACCATCTTCTACGGCCTGCTGGTCGGCCTGCCCACCGCCATGATCGCCGGTCCCATCTTCGGTGCCTGGATCTCCAAGCGCATCCCTGGCTCGGCCAATCCCGAGCTGGTCGCCCAGATCGCCCAGGAGACCGACAACCGTAACCTGCCGGGCTTCGGCATCACCGTCTTCACCGTGCTGCTGCCGGTGATCCTGATGCTGCTCAAGGCCTTCGCCGACATCTTCTTCGCTGCCGACAACCACTTCCGCGTCTGGATGGACTTCATCGGCCACCCCATCACCGCCCTGCTCGCCGCCCTGCTGCTGAGCTTCTACAGCTTCGGCACCGCCTGCGGCTTCTCCCGCGAGAAGATCGTCAAGCTGCTGGACCAGAGTCTGGCCCCGGTGGCGGCCATCGTGCTGATCGTTGGCGCGGGTGGTGGCTTCAAGCAGATGCTGGTGGCCAGCGGCGTCGGTGAAGTGATCGGCAACCTGGCGGTGCAAACCCAGATCTCGCCCATCCTGCTGACCTGGCTGGTGGCGGCGGTGATCCGCGTGGCCACCGGCTCCGCCACCGTGGCGACCATCACTGGCGCCGGCATCGTCGCCCCCGTGGTGGCCCTGATCCCCGGCGTGAACAAGGAACTGCTGGTGCTGGCCGCTGGCGCCGGTTCGGTGATCCTCTCCCACGTCAACGACGCTGGCTTCTGGCTGGTGAAGCAGTACTTCAACATGACCGTGGCCGAGACCTTCAAGACCTGGTCGATGATGGAAACCATCCTCTCGGTGGTGGCCCTGGCCTTCATCATGCTGCTGTCGCTGTTCGTCTGAACCCTGCAGAGCCTGTTCCAAGGCTAGCAAGCTAGAGCCAAGCAAGGCCTAGGCGGCCCCGCGAAAATAGCTGAGGAAGCGGACCGGGCTCGCGCGCGAGTTTACGTAGGGTAAATGAGCATTCCGAAGCCATTTTCAACGCAGATTGGCCGACGCGCAGCAGCTTTGGAGCAGGCTCTCAGGCAGGGACGGCCCCTGGCCGCCCCGCCTCCACCACGAAACTCGCCCGGGTGCTGCGCTCGGCATCCGGACGGGTTCGGTCACTGATGGTGCGCAGGTCCACCTGCAACCGTTCCCGCGTCAGCTCCAGGGCCAGATAGCCGCGCTGCCGACTGTCGAAGAAGCGCACCTGGGGATTCTCCGGCAACAACGCTTGGAAACGTCGGTATTCCGGACCGTCCGAGGTGATGGAGGTGCCGACGAATTCGCTGGCCACCACCGGGCTCCGCTCGTTCTCCGGCTCGCGGTGCAGGTCCGTCACCCAGAACGAATGGATGTCGCCGCCCAGGGTCACCGGATTGGCCAGGCGACTGTCGGCCATGGCCGCGAGCAGCCGCTCGCGGGTGGCCGGATAACCGTCCCAGCCATCGGTCCAGCGCGCCGGGTCGCCGTCTGGAAAACGCTGGCGCAGGGGTGTCATCAGCAGATCCTGGGCGATCAGGTTCCAGCGGGTGGCGTTATGGCGAAAGCCATCCAGCAGCCAGCCTTCCTGTGCCTGACCCAGCATGCTGCGCGCGGCATCGCGCAAGCCGGGGCAGGTCGGTGCCACCAGATGGCCGCCCCGGGTCTGGAGCGTTGCACAGGCTGGCTCGCTACGGTACTGGCGACCATCGAGCAGATGGATCTCGGCCAGGTCGCCGAAGCGCCAACGGTCATAGAGACGCAGCGCCGCCCCCTGGGTCCGCCAGGCCCGTAGCGGGACATGCTCGCGGAAGGCCTGGTAGGCCGCCTGGCGCCGCACGGCAAAGGCCGCCTGGCTCACCCTGGGGTCGGCCGACCAGGGTCCGGAATAGTCGTTCTGCACCTCGTGGTCGTCCCAGGTCATCAGACAGGTGACGTTGGCATGGAGGTATTGCAGGTCAGGATCGGTACGATACAGGGCGTGGCGCCGTCGGTAGCCGGCCAGGTCCCGGGCTTCCGGCAGGCCGTGCCGGCGCACCGCCGGGAGCTGTGGCGACACGTTGGACTCATAGAAATAGTCGCCAAGAAACAGCGCCAGATCCGGCTGTTCGTCGGTCATGTGCCGATAGGCGCTGAAAAAGCCCTTCTCGTAGTGGGAACAGGATGCGGCCACCAGTTTCAGGCGTTGCAGCGCGCTCGCGGACGGCGGCAGCGTGGTGGCCCGCCCCGTACGGCTCTGATGCCCCAGCGCGGTGAAGCGGTACCAGTAGGGGCGCCCCGGCGCCAGGCCGGCCAGGGTGATCGGCAGGCTGAAGGCGGTTTGCGGCAGCGCCATGGCCGTACCCCGTTGAACCACCTGGCGCAATCCTGGGTCCAGGGCTATCTCCCACTGAACCTCGACCGGGCCGCGCAGACCTCCCAGACCATCCACGGCCAGCGGATCGGGCGCGAGCCGGGTCCAGATGACGAAACCCTCGGGGGTCGGATCGCCACTGGCGACGCCCAAGGTAAAGGGATCCGGCTGCGACTCACGGGCACTGCAACCGGCAAACCAGGGAGCGCTCAGGCCCAAACCCAGCAGGCCGAGCGCTTGACGTCGTGAAGTGTTCATCCGGGCCTCCGCGAAAAGAGGCCAGGGTGGCTCAGACAGGTGACAACCCGATGTCGTCCGCCTTAGGCCAGCGGCAATTCTTCAAGGATCATGACCTGGGGCGGTTCGCTGAGCAGACCGTCGAGATCGGTGAGCAGCTGCTTGAAGTGTGCGGTCTCTTCATGCTCGGCCAGGGCTTCACGGCTGGCCCAGCGTTCGATGAAGACATAACGCCCTTCATGGCTCGGATCGCGATGCGGTGTATAGAAGTGGCAGGCGGCTTCGGCGCGGGAAGGAGCGACGATGGCACGCAGGGCCTTTTCGACAGCCGCGGCCTGATCGGGCTTGGCCTGCAAGATGGCGACGACGCGGATTTCACTGGTCATGCAACAAACTCCGGAAAGGGTGCTTCAGCATGCCGCCTGGACACCCTGGATACCACCGGAGCCGATGGCTCGGCCCCGGTCAAGGTAGATCACTGCTTGGCTTTGACGATCTTGTCGATCACGGCATTGCTGCGCTTGATCATCACATAGTCGGAACCGATCTTGACCCACTGGCTGTCTTCGCCCGGCTGTTCCAGGCCGTGCTTCTTCCAGTCCTTGATCACGTACTCGTCGCGGATGTACTTGCGCGGCGCCCGACCGCCTTCCTCGAGTTCAAAGGTAGGATGATCGGGATCGTGAGTAATGGCCTCATCGCTCTGATTGGCCTCTTTCTTGTTGACCTTGTTCTGATACTGCGAGTTGGTCGGCTCCGAGGCTTCCTTGTCGGCGGCGGGCTTCACCGGGGTCATGGATTCGGGAGCGGCCTGTGCCTGCAGGGCACCGGCGAGGACGACGGTACCCAGTGCCAGAGAGAGCAGCGATTGCTTGATCATGGGTGTATCTCCTTTGCATTCGAAGGTTGGACCCCCGGGCTGCCGGAAAAGCTCCACGATCCCTTGCAGCGCTTCGCGTCAGCCGGGCCAGCGGCCCTCGTAGCGAGGACGACTGTCTTCTCTCGCCGTCAGCAGGCTGCCTCGGATGACGGCGGCCAATTCCTGACTGTCATGCACGGCCCTTGGACTGGCGGACTTCGCGCCGCGTCAGGCAGAGTAGCCCCCCGTCTTAGGCCAGGGACCAAGACTCATGGAACGCTGGAAGCTGCTCGCCTGCCTGGTGAGCTTCACCTTTTTCATGGAAAACCTCGATGCCACCGTGATCGCCACGGCCCTGCCCCAGATGGCGGCGTCTTTCGGTCGCGATCCGGTGGATCTCAACCTGGGCATCAGCGCCTATCTGCTGGCCATCGCCGTGGGCATCCCTGTGAGCGGCTGGATCGCCGAGCGTTTCGGGCCACGCCCCGTCTTTACCTTGGCGATTGGCGTCTTCACCCTGGCCTCGCTGCTCTGTGGCATGGCGCTGTCCCTGGAACAGTTCATCGCCGCACGCATCCTCCAGGGCATCGGGGGCGCCTTGATGGTGCCGGTGGGCCGGCTGGCGGTGCTGCAGGTGACCGAAAAGCACGAACTGGTACGCGCCATCGCCCTCATCACCTGGCCGGGCCTGGTGGCACCGGTTCTGGGCCCGCCGCTGGGTGGCCTCATCACCACCTATGCCGACTGGCGCTGGATCTTCTATCTCAATCTGCCACTAGGGCTGATCGCCCTGCTGCTGGCCTGGCGCCTGGTACCGGCTGACATTCCCACCCAGCGGCATCCGCTGGACTGGCGCGGCTTTCTGCTGCTGGGTGGCGCCTGCGTGGCCTTCATGTGGGGCGTGGAGCGACTCGGCCAGAACCAGGGCAGCCTGGGCAGCAACCTCGCCTGGATGGGAGTAGGGCTGATCCTCGGCGTCAAGGCGGTGCGCCACATGGCCCGGCTGGAACGGCCGCTGATCGATTTCAGCACCCTGCGCATTCCCACCTACCGGGCGTCCATCCTCGGTGGCGGACTGTTCCGCGTCTCCATCGCCACGGCGCCCTTCCTCCTGCCGCTGATGTTCCAACTGTCCTTCGGACTGGACGCTTTCCAGTCCGGGTTGCTCCTGCTGGCGCTGTTTGCCGGCAACCTGGCGGCCAAGCCCTTCACCACCGCTGCCATGCGCCGCTTTGGCCTGCGCCGCATCCTCACCGTCAACGGCCTGCTCAGCGCCCTGAGCCTGCTGGCTTGCGGCCTGCTCACCCCGGCCTGGCCCTTACCGCTGGTGCTGCTCCTGCTATTCGCCAGCGGGGTGTTCCGCTCACTGCAGTTCACCGCCAGCAATGCCCTGGCCTTCGCCGACATCCCCAAGGCTCGGCTGAGCCATGCCTCGACCCTCTTCAGTACCAACTTCCAACTGGCCATGGGACTGGGTGTGGCCATCGCCGCCCTGCTGCTGCGCGCCTCGATGGAGTGGCACGGCCACCTGGATCCGCAGCTTCTGGACTTCCGCCTGGCTTTCATCGCCATCGGCGTACTGGGCGTGCTGAGTACCCTGGACAGCTTTCGCCTGGCGCGAGATGCGGGCGACGCGGTAAGCGGCCATCACCTCCCCTGACAGCACCAGCCGGGAGCAGGCAGCCTGCCCTGCTCGTCCACGGTGGCTCGCCCCGCCTGGCTGCAGGATCGCCAGCCGCCTCTCTTGCCCCTCATCGCTACCTCTACGCAAGAAATCCCTCTAGCACGCTATAAAGCCCAAGCGAAGCCGGCCGATAACCTCTGACACTGCGCTAACAAAAAGCGTACTAATCATCCGTCTTCCAGGAGCTTTCTCGCATGTCGCTACTTCAGCACTCTGCAGTTCTGCGCGGCATCCGCGCTGCCATCACGGCGATCAACGCCCCGCAACAGGCGATCGGACCAGAACTGCTTCAGGGGCCTGCAGCGATTCGCGAACTGGGCCAGGCCCTGCAGCCTCTGCTCAAGCAGCAGCAGGATCAGCAACTCCAGATGCAGGAGCTGCAGCAGGATATCCAGGACCTGACCGCCCGACTGGCAAACCGCGAGGCCGAGGTGCAGTTGCTGAAGACGCGCTTCGATCTGGTCAACCGGGCGTCCAGCGAAGGGCTCTGGGACATGGAAGTGGTGGCCGGCGATCCGGTCAACCCGCGCAATGCCTTCTGGTGGTCGGATCAGTTCCGTGCCCTGCTGGGCTTTCGCAATGAGTCTGACTTTCCCAACGAATTGGGCAGCTGGGCCAGCCGCCTGCACCCCGAGGACAGCCAGCCGACGCTGGATGCCTTCGCCCGGCACCTCAACGACCGCAGTGGCCGTACGCCCTACGACGTCGAGTACCGGGTCGCCACCAAGAGCGGCGAGTACCGCTGGTTTCGCGCCAGTGGCGAAACCCTGCGCGATGGCCAGGGCACACCACTACGGGTGGCAGGCTCGCTGCGCGACATCCATGACCAGCGCATGAAGGATGAAGAGCTCGACGTCACCCTGACCCGCTTCGATCTGTCGCGGGAAATGCTCAACGACGGCATCTGGGACATGGCGGTGATCGCTGGCGATCCAGTCAATCCCAAGAACCCCTTCTGGTGGTCACCGCAATTCCGCCGCCTGCTGGGCTTCGAGACCGTGGAAGAATTTCCGGACGTCCTGGACAGCTGGGCCTCGCGCCTGCACCCCGAAGACAAGCAGCGCAGCATCGATGCCTTTGGCGCCCACCTCAATGATCGCAGCGGCCAGACGCCGTTCGACATCACCTACCGGCTCAAGCTCAAGAACGGCGAATACCGCTGGTTCAGGGCCCGTGGCCAGACACGTCGTACCGCCAACGGCATGCCCGTGCGGGTGGTAGGCGCCCTGACCGACATCCATGCCAGCTACGAGCAGGAAGCGCTCCGCGAGCAGCAGCAGGCCCAGCATCAGTCGATGGAGGAAAACCTGTTCAAGCTGACCGAGATCGTGTCCTCCATTCAGGGCATCGCCGCGCAGACCAACCTGCTCGCGCTCAACGCCGCCATCGAGGCGGCCCGCGCTGGCGAGGCCGGCCGTGGCTTCGCGGTGGTTGCCGACGAGGTACGCAAGCTGGCCACCCGGACCGCCGAGGCCACCCAGCACGCGGCCGACATGATCAAGCGCTGATCGACGGGTTACGGCCACCCACCAGGGTGGTCGTGATTCCGCGCCCAGGGCAGCCTATGCTGGAGGCTTCAACGCGAATCCGGCTCCGCTGGCGGTCAAGCGAACGGATCTGATCCTGGTGTGGTCACGCCAGGCTACGGTCGTCGTCCGACCTGCTATCATGCGCCCCGTTTTTCCGATCAGACCGGCGCGCACGAGGCATCCCATGCTGGAACGACTCTTCCAACTCAAGGCCCACAACACCTCTGTCCGCACCGAACTGCTGGCGGGAGTCACCACCTTCCTGGCCATGGCCTACATCCTGTTCGTCAACCCGAGCATTCTCGGCGCGACCGGCATGGACAAGGGCGCGGTCTTCGTCGCCACCTGCCTGGCCGCGGCCATCGGCTCGGCGATCATGGGGCTGATCGCCAACTACCCCATCGCCCTCGCCCCAGGCATGGGCCTCAACGCCTTCTTCACCTACACCGTGGTGCTGCACATGGGGCACACCTGGCAGGCGGCGCTGGGCGCGGTGTTCCTCTCGGCGCTGATGTTCTTCCTGCTGTCGATCTTTCGCATCCGCGAGTGGATCATCAACAACATCCCCCTGGCCCTGCGCTCCGGCATCGCCGCCGGCATCGGCCTGTTCCTGGCGCTGATCGCCCTGCAGAACGCCGGCATCGTGGTCGATAACCCGGCCACCCTGGTGGGTCTCGGCGATCTGGCCAAGCCCGGCCCCATCCTTGCCGTGCTCGGCTTCTTCCTGATCATCGCCCTGGAAGCCCGTCGCATCACCGGCGCGGTGCTGATCGGCATCCTGGCGGTCACCGCCATCGCCATCGCCATGGGCGTCACCCCCTTCGGCGGCGTGGTGTCCATGCCGCCGTCGCTGGCGCCGACCTTCCTGCAGCTGGACATCAAGGGCGCCCTGGACATCGGCCTGGTCAGCGTGATCTTCGCCTTCCTGTTCGTCGACCTGTTCGACAACTCCGGCACCCTGATCGGCGTGGCCAAGCGCGCCGGCCTGATGGGTAAGGACGGCCACCTGCCAAAGATGGGCCGCGCCCTGATCGCCGACAGCTCCGCCGCCATGTTCGGCTCGCTGCTGGGTACCTCCACCACCACCAGCTACATCGAATCCGCCGCGGGTGTCTCCGCCGGTGGCCGCACCGGCCTCACCGCCGTGGTGGTCGCGGTCCTGTTCCTGCTGGCGCTGTTCTTCGCCCCCCTGGCGGGCAGCGTGCCGGCCTTCGCCACCGCACCGGCGCTGTTCTTCATCGCCGTGCTGATGACCTCCGGCCTGGCCGAAATCGACTGGGAAGACCTGACCACCGCCGCCCCGGTGCTGGTCACTGCCCTGGCCATGCCGCTGACCTACTCGATCGCCAACGGCATCGCCTTCGGCTTCATCGCCTGGACCGCCATCAAGCTGCTGTCCGGCCGCACCCGCGAGCTGAATTCGGCGCTGATCATCCTGTCGATCCTGTTCGTCATCAAGCTGGGCTGGTTCAACGCCTGACCCCTCCCCTCGGGGCTTCGGCCCCGAGGTTCCCCGCCTCATCGCCTCTCCGGATTCGCCCATGTCCCAGCCCTCCTTCGCCCCCGCCGACTACCAGGTCCAACTCGACGCCAAGGCCACCCGTCTGCGCGAGCTGCTAGCGCCCTTCCAGGCTCCCGAAGCGGAGGTCTTCGCCTCGCCGCTGCAGCACTACCGCCTGCGCGCCGAATTCCGCCTATGGCGGGAGAACGAAGAACGCCATTACGCCATGTTCGCCCCGGGCGACAAGCACACGCCGATCCTCATCGAAGACTTTCCCATCGCCAGCCAGCGCATCAATGACCTGATGCCGCGCCTCAAGGCCGGTTGGCAGGCGGACGTGGCCCTGTCGTTCAAGCTGTTCCAGGCAGAATTCCTCACTACCTTGAGCGGCGACGCCCTGATCACCCTGGCCTACCACCGCCCCCTGGACGCCGCCTGGCAGGCTGCCGCCGAGCGCCTGGCCGCCGACCTCGGCGTCAGCCTGATCGGTCGTTCCCGCGGCCAGCGCCTGGTGATCGGTCGCGATCATGTGATCGAAGAACTGGAGGTGGCCGGGAAGACCTACCGCTATCTGCAACCCGAGGGCGGCTTCACCCAGCCCAATGGCACGGTCAATCAGAAGATGCTCACCTGGGCCCACACCGCCCTGGGCGAACGTGACGACGATCTGCTGGAGCTCTATTGCGGCAACGGCAACTTCACCCTGCCGCTGGCCAGCCGGGTGCGCCGGGTGCTGGCCACCGAGGTGAGCAAGACCTCGGTCAACGCCGCGCTGCACAACCTGGCCAGCAATGGCGTGGACAATGTCGCCCTGGTTCGCCTCTCCGCCGAGGAACTGACCCAGGCGCTCAACGAGGTCCGGCCCTTCCGCCGCCTGGCCGGCGTGGATCTCAAGAGCTACCAGTTCGGCACCGTCTTCGTCGACCCGCCCCGCGCCGGCATGGACCGGGACACCTGCGAACTGACCCGCCGCTTCGAGCGCATCCTCTACATCTCCTGCAACCCGGAAACCCTGGCCGAGAACATCGCCCAGTTGCACGACACCCACCGCATCACCCGCTGCGCCCTGTTCGACCAGTTCCCCTGGACGCACCATATGGAGAGTGGGGTGCTGCTGGAGCGGCGTTGATCCGCCCGCGTGGAAAAGGCTGCGCCGTTTTCCACCCTACCTGGGTCCAAGCGCCCCCTCTCCCTCAGGGAGAGGGTTGGGGTGAGGGAACCGCTACCCCGTAGGTTGGGCTGAGACGGCTCCATCGTCGAAGCCCAACAGGCAGGACCACCCCCCGTTGGGCTTCGCTGCGCTCAGCCCAACCTACGAGTACCGCACGTGGAAAAGGCTGCGCCGTTTTCCACCCTACGCTGGGTCCAAGCGCCCCCCTCTCCCTCAGAGGAAGAGGGTTGGGGTGAGGGAACCGCTAACCCGTAGGTTGGGCTGAGACGGCTCCATCGTCGAAGCCCAACAGGCCCGTCCCGTTGGGCTTCGCTGCGCTCAGCCCAACCTACGAGTACCGCGCGTGGAAAAGGCTGCGCCGTTTTCCACCCTACGCTGGGTCCAAGCGCCCCCTCTCCCTCAGGGAGAGGGTTGGGGTGAGGGAACCGCTAACCCGTAGGTTGGGCTGAGACGGCTCCATTGTCGGAGCCCAACAGGCCCGTCCCGTTGGGCTTCGCTGCGCTCAGCCCAACCTACGAGTACCGCGCGTGGAAAAGGCTGCGCCGTTTTCCACCCTACGCTAGTTCCAAGCGCCCCCTCTCCCTCGGGGAGAGGGTTGGGGTGAGGGTCGCCCTACTCGTGGAACTCCGCCACTGTCTCGCGACGGCCATAGAGGAAGGCGTCGGCCACGTGGCGGAGCGGTGCCACGTCCACGTCGGAGCGGTTCTGGGCGACCAGTTCGGCGAAGCGGGCATAGAGGCCGGCGTATTCCTGGTCGGGGCCTTGGTGGGTCAGTTGGCCGTCCAGGTACAGTTCGCTGCCGCCTTTGCTCAGGGTCAGGCGACCGGCCTCGGTGTCGACGTGGATGTCCCAGGTCTGGGGTCCGGTCTGCAGGAAGTCGAAGTCGGCGGCGATGAGTACGCCGGCGCTGTCGACGAAGGCCAGTTGCGCGGCCACCGGGGTCTGGCAATTGCCGGGTACCTGCAGCGCGGCCTCCTTGAGAAAGAACGGCCGCGGCAGGATGGCGGTGACGATGGACAGGGCATTGATGCCCGGATCGAAGACGCCCATGCCGCCCGGTTCCCAGATCCAGGCCTGACCGGGGTGCCAGACGCGCACGTCTTCCTTCCATTCGATGCGCACCGCCTGGATGCGCTTGCCTTCCAGCCATTCGCGGGCCGGCTGCACGCCCTGGGCATAGCGGGAATGCCAGGTGGCGAACAGCGAAAGACCCGCCGCCTCGGCCTGACGGGTCAGGGCTTCCACTTCACTCAGGGTCGCCCCCGGGGGCTTTTCCAGCATCACGTGCTTGCCGGCGGCCAGGGCCTCGCGCGCCTGTTCGTAGCGCACCGCCGCTGGCGCGCAGAGGGACACAGCGTCGATGGCCGGGCCGTCTTCGAGCAGGGCGCTCAGGCTGGGATAGTGGGCGACGCCGTCGAGCTGGGCGTTGCGGCTGGCCACGGCGACCAGCTCGTATTCAGGATTGGCGGCGAGCGCCGGCAGGTGCTGGTCACGGGCGATCTTGCCCAAACCGACGATGGCTATTCTTATCATGATCGTCCTCGGTAGACGGTGGAAGTTCGCCGTCTAGGATCGGGCAATCATCACACCAAAGCAACAGCTTCGCGGTCGGTCTGCAGGCTCTCGCGCAACTCCAGCCAGCTGTGCAGATTGGCGCCCTCGCGGCCCTTGCGCCACATCAGCCAGGTAGTGGCCTGGGCGAAGCGCGCCTGGATCGCGTGGCGCTGCACCCGCTCGCGGCCAGGCAGGCTGTCGAGCATGGATTCCGGCATCAGCGCCACTCCACCAGTGATCACGCAGGCCAGCATGCTGTGGTAGGACTCGATCTCCATCACCGGCCCGCTGGGCACCCCCGCCGCGGCGTACCAGGTATCCAGGTAGCGGCGATAAGAGCAGCCGGCGCGAAAGCCGAACACCGGGCGCCCCGCCACGTCGGCCGGCGAGCGTACCGGTCCGAGCTCCAATCCGGTGATCAGCACCAGCCGCTCCTCGAACCAGGGCTGGCCTTCCAGCGCCGCGTCGGGCGCCGGGCCGTCCACCAGGGCGGCGTCCAGACGGCCGGCCAGCAGCCCCTCCACCAGTTCGCCACTGGGGCCACTGTGCACCTGCAGATTCACCTTGGGATAGCGCTGGTGATAGCGCGCCAGCAGGCCGGGCAGATGGATGGCTGCAGTACTGAACATGGAACCCAGGACGAAGGTGCCAGCCGGCTCGCTACCCTGCACCGCGCTGCGTGCCTCGTCGGCCAGGGCGAACAGGCGGTGGGCGTAGTCCAGCAGGCGATGGCCGGCGGCGGTCAGGTGCAGCCGCTGGCGCTCGCGCAGGAACAGCTCCACGCCCAGTTTGTCTTCCAGCTGGCGCAAACGCGTGGAGAGATTGGATGGCACCCGATTGAGTCGCTCGGCGGCCTTCACCAGGGAACCTTCCTCGGCCACCGCCTGGAAGATGCGTAGCTCTGCGAACTCCATGGATCACCACCTTTCTCTTTAGCTGAACATCTATTTCTCTATTATTCGTTTTTATTGATCAACTTCAAGGCCTAGGCTGTCCACATCCACTCGCTTCCGGAGCCTTTTCGATGACCGCCACCGCCCGCCTGCTGGCCTGCCTGCTGGCCCTGGCCACTGCCATGGGCATCGGCCGCTTCGCTCTCACCCCTGCCCTGCCCCATCTCATCGCCGAAGGTCAGATCGATCTCACCGGCGCCAGTCTGCTGGCCGCGGCCAACTACCTGGGCTATCTGCTCGGGGCCCTAGATGCCCTCTTCGCCCGTCGCACCCACGCGCGCCTGGTCGGTGGCCTCTGGCTCTGCGCCGGCCTGACCCTGGCGTCGCTGCTGGCCGATGGCCTGGCCGCCCAGGCGCTGCTGCGCTTCGGCACCGGCCTCGCCAGTGCCTGGGTGCTGGTGATGGTGACCGGTCTGAGCCAGCCCCTGGCCGCCGAGGCCGGACGGCCGCGCCTGGGCGCCCTGGTCTTTACCGGTCCCGGGGTGGGTATCCTCATCAGCGGCCTGATGGCCCTGGTCAGCAATCGCCTGGGCGGTGACTCCAACCAGCTGTGGCTGAGCTACGGCCTGCTCGCCAGCGTCGCGACCCTGGCGCTGCTGCCCCTGCTGCCGCGGCGTGGTCCCGCCACCCCACTGCCTACCACCGCCGCGGCGCCGGCCAAGCGCTCGCCCGCCTTCAACCGGTTGATCCTGGCCTACGGCCTGGTGGGCGTCGGCTACATCCTGCCGGCCACCTTCCTGTCGCAGATGGCGGCCAGCCGCTTCCATGGCCAGTGGCAGGCCGACATGTTCTGGCCGGGATACGGCCTGGCCGCCGCGCTGGGCGTGGTGCTGGTCAGCCTGAGACGCCCGGGCACCGATACCCGCCGCTGGTTGATCGCGACCCTCTGGTTGCAGGCTACGGGCGTCGTGCTCTGCCTGTTGCCGGGCAGCCTGGCGCTGTTCCTGGGCGTGCTGCTCTGTGGTGGCCCCTTCCTCGCCTGCATGCAGCTGGCGATGCAATACGGTCGCGAGCTGGCGCCGGCCACGCCGCAACGCAACGCCGGGGTGCTGACCGCCAGCTTCGCCAGCGGCCAGCTGCTCGGCCCGTTGCTGGGCGCGGTGAGCAGTCACTATGCCGGCAACCTGCAACCGGCGCTGGTGATCGCCGCCCTGGGCCTGCTCTTCGCCGGTCTGCAACTGCGCAGTGCCCGGGCGTCACTGCAACGCTGCATCGCCTGAATCGTTTCCGCTGCGGCTATTCGTCACAGAAGTAAAACGGGGTCGCACCTTGTTTTGAAATGTTTCGCCGTTCCTGAGTACAGTGGCCGCTGCGCCTCATAGAGGAGGCGCCTCAGGCGCTCGCCACCCACCCTACAAGGAACACAACACTCATGATGAAGGCCTCCGATCTGGTCGTTCGCTGCTTGGAAAACGAGGGTGTGGAATACATCTTCGGCATTCCCGGCGAAGAGAACCTGGACCTGCTGGAATCCCTGCGTCGCTCCTCGCAGATCAAGCTGATCCTGACTCGCCACGAGCAGTCCGCCGGCTTCATGGCCGCCACCTACGGCCGCTTCACCGGCAAGACCGGTGTCTGCCTTTCCACCCTCGGTCCAGGGGCCACCAACCTGGTCACCGCCGGCGCCTACGCCTACCTGGGCGGCATGCCGATGCTGATGCTGACCGGCCAGAAGCCGATCAAGAAATCCAAGCAGGGGCGTTTCCAGATTCTCGACGTGTGCCGCATGATGGCGCCGCTCACCAAGTACACCCACCAGTTCGCCTCCGCCGACAACATCCCGTCGCGCATCCGCGAGGCCTTCCGCCTCGCCGAGGAAGAAAAGCCCGGCTCCGTGCACCTGGAACTGCCGGAAGACATCGCCGACGAGCACACCGAGAGCCTGCCGGTACCGCCGAGCCTGAGCCGTCGTCCGGTCGCCGAAGCCAAGGCCATCGCCGCCGCCGTCTCCAAGCTGGAAAACGCCCGCAGCCCGGTACTGGTGCTGGGCGCCGGCACCAACCGCAAGATGACCGCCCGGGTGCTGCGTCAGCTGATCGAGAAGACCGGCATCCCCTTCGTCACCACCCAGCTCGGCAAGGGCGTGGTCGACGAGCGCCATCCGCGCTTCCTGGGCAACGCCGCTCTTTCCGCCGGTGACTTCGTGCACCGCGCCCTGGAGTCCGCCGACCTTATCGTCAACATCGGCCACGATGTGATCGAGAAGCCGCCGTTCTTCATGACCCGGGGCGGCACCGAGGTCATCCACATCAACTTCCGCTCCGCCGAAGTCGATCCGGTGTACTTCCCCCAGGTCGAGGTGGTCGGCGACATCGCCAACGCCATCTGGGAGATCAAGGAGCGCATCGAGGTCCAGCCCACCTGGGACTTCGACCGCCTGCTGACCATCCGCGAAGCCAACGAGGCCCATGTCGCCGAAGGCGCGACCGATGACCGCTTCCCGGTCTATCCGCAGCGCCTGGTGGCCGATCTGCGTAACGTGCTGCCGTCCGACGGCATCGTCGCCCTGGACAACGGCATCTACAAGATCTGGTTCGCCCGCAACTACAAGGCCTACATGCCCAACACGGTGCTGCTGGACAACGCCCTGGCCACCATGGGCGCTGGCCTGCCGTCGGCCATGGCCGCGCGCCTGGTCTACCCCAATACCCCCATCGTGGCGGTATGCGGTGACGGTGGCTTCATGATGAACAGCCAGGAGCTGGAAACCGCGGTGCGCCTGAAGATGAACCTGGTGGTCATCATCCTGCGCGACGACGGCTATGGCATGATCCGCTGGAAGCAGGCGCAGATGGGCTTCGAGGACTTCGGCCTGGACTACGGCAACCCGGACTTCGTCCGCTACGCCGAAAGCTACGGCGCCAACGGCCATCGCGTGGAAAGCGCCGCGGCCTTCGCGCCGCTGGTGCGGCATTGCCTGGACACCCCCGGCGTCCACGTCATCGACTGCCCGGTGGACTACTCCGAGAACGACCGCATCCTGCACCAGGACATCAAGGAGCGCAGCGCAGCGGTGTGATCGGGTAGCCTAGCCCCATGGGAAACGCCCCGGCCGTGAGGTCGGGGCGTTTTTGCTTGGCGGTGTCTTGCGCCAGCTTTGCACTACCGGAAGCTACAGCTGCGTGGGATTCGGCGCGTCCCCACCTGCTCCGGATCGAAGGTCTTGCCCGACTGGGTGAAGACGAGTCCGACAGTGAGCAAGGCAGTCGACCAGATCGAGCTACTAGCCCGGACATGGAATCCACCAAGGTCGCCATGGCCACCCTGCGCAGCCATCCGCAGAAGACGATGAGACGCCTCAAGGTGTGATCCTAGCGCTCCTTGCGCCCGCTCCTTTCCCTCACCCCGGCCCTCGCCCCAAGGGAGAGGGAGCGCCTGGGATGGACATCCAGCAGGAAGGAAAACGCGGCACAAAAGGTAGGCTGGGCTGAGCACAGCGAAGCCCAACATCAGTCAGGTGAAGGCTGGGCCGTTGGGCTTCGACGATGGAGCCGTCTCAGCCCAACCTACGGCTGGCTCTACCCGAGGGAGTGGGAGGCACCTGTCATGCCTGGCGTAGGGTGGAAAACGGTGCAGCCTTTTCCACGCTGGCACGAAGGCAGGTTGGGCTGAGCACAGCGAAGCCCAACGCCAGTTTAGGTGAAGGCTGGGCCATCGGGCTTCGACGGTGGAGCCGTCTCAGCCCAACCTACGGCTCCACGACCTCCCTCACCCCACCCTCGCCTCTTCCAGTAGCCAACGTTCGAAACTTGCGAGCGCAGTATCGATTTCCGTCGTGGGACGGGTGACCAGCACATAGCGTTCGCGCAGTTCCGGCAGGACCGGCCAGGGCGCCTGGAGCCGGCCGGCGACCAGGTCCTCCTCGATGTAGTGCTCAGGTACCAGGGCCATGCCAAAGCCGGCCTTGGCGGCCTCGATCAGCAGCGAGTAGCGATCATAGGTAGGACCAACCGCCTGGGCGCCCAGGGGTAACCCGGTGAGCGTGGCATAACGGGCCCAGCTGTGCGGACTCTCCAGCTTGTGCAGGAGCGGCAGGCTGGCCGGAGGATTGCCCGCCAGGCGCGGATGACAGACCGCGACCAGCTGCGTCTCGAACAACGGCTGCACCCGCAGACCGTGCCAGACCGGATGGTCATAGTTGATCGCGGCGTGCAGTCCGCTGTCTTCCAGGGCGAAGGGCTGCGTCCGCTCGCGCAGATTGACCTCGATGTCCGGACAGCGCTCCTGGAAGCGCGCCAGCATCGGGATCAGCCAGCGACCCGCCAGGGTCGGGATGACGCCGATCTCCAGCGCGGTGGTGCCGCGGGCCTGGGCGATCAGTTGCCGCGTGTGGCGTTCGATGTCGGCAAGGGCCGTGCGCATGTGCGCGGCATAGCGGGCTCCGGCAGCGGAAAGCTCGACGCGATTGCCGATCCGCAGAAACAGCCTGACGCCCAATGCAGCCTCCAGCTTGGCGATCTGCCGGCTGATCGCGCCCTCGCTGAGCGACAGCTCCTGCGCCGCCTTGGCGAAGCTGAGATGGCGGGCGGCCGCCTCCAGGGCCACCAGCGCCGTAGTACTGGGTAGGCGTCTAGTCATCAGCGGTCATCCTTGGCAGCGGGGCGCCCCAGGATGACGCCTGGGCAAGCTGCCTTGCAAAAAAATCCGTAACGCTTGCCCGCCAGCACCTCCTAGCATGACCAGACGACACCAGGGAGGCAGCAGGAGTGATGATGACGAGGACGTTCGCCTGGAACCGGATGGATCGGCTGCTGCTGGGCACGGGTCTGTTGATTCCGTTCTGGTTGACTATCGGCGTAGGGCTGACCGCCCTGGCGTATCCCGGTTACAGCCATGTCGATCATGCCCTGAGTCGGCTGGGGGCTGTCGATGCGCCCACTCAGGGATTTTCCGCCTGGCTCAACAACGTTCCTCTGGGGGTGCTCTTCGTGCTGGTTGCCCTGGGGCTGGCCAGACGTTTTCGCACGTCGCGCCTGGCCGGGTTGAGCGCGGCCCTGATCCTGCTCCATGGCCTGGCAAGCTTCGCCACCGGGCTGTTCCCCTGCGACCAGGGCTGCGCCCCGCTGCAGCCCTCCGTTTCCCAGCAGCTGCACAACCTGGCCGGCCTGGTGATGTTCCTGTCGCTGACCCTGGCGAGCGCGCTCTGGGCTTGGCTCGGCAAGCGGTTGCTGGCCTCGCCCGGCCTGGCTGTTTTCTCGGCGATCTGCACCCTGCTGGCCCTGGTCACCGCAGGCATGATGGCGAGCGCGGTCGCCGACGGCCAAGGCTTCGGACTCTACCAGCGCCTCAACTATGCCGTGGGCGTTGGCTGGCTCGCCGTCCTGAGCGGAATGGCCAGGCGCAGCCCAGGTAGCCAGCCGTGACCGACCAGCCGCCTGAAACCGCTCAAGCATGGACGGTCAGGGCGACGAGCCGGGCGACCACAGGCCGTACCAGCAACACACAGACGAAGGCGGACGGCATGGCCACCTGATAGGCACTCATCACATTCCTGAAGTAGTCGGCGTCGAAGCCGAACTCCGCCAGGGTGATCACCAGGCACATCAGCAGGGCCATGATGGTCGACATATAGAGGGCGAAGACATAGGGCGTCGCCCGCTTGGGAAAGCGGCGCTTGGTGGAAGTAGCAGGACTGATCGGATTCATCGGGTTGCCTCGGGTCAAGGAATCGAGGCCAAGCTTACAAGGGCGAATATCTGCCGGTAGCCTTCTCCGCCTTGGTTCACTATAAACAGAAATCAACGAATCCTTCGGCAGGGCCCCCATGGACATCCTGGGCTTGATCAGTACCTACATCAGGGTCGTGGAAGCGGGCAGCATCGCCGGCGCCGCCCGTGCTCAGGGCCTGAGCGCGGCCGCGGTGAGCCAGAGCATCGCTCGCCTGGAAACGCATCTGGGCGTACGGCTACTGTCGCGGACCACGCGCCGTCTCGCCATGACCGAAAGTGGCGCCCGCTATTTCGAGAAAGTCCGGCACATCCCCCAGGACGTCGAGATCGCCGCCCACCTGGCGACCCTGGCCAGCGAGCCGCAGGGATCGCTGCGGATAGCCACCACCGCCGCCTTTGGCCGCCACCTGCTCGCGCCGCTGCTGCCGGCGTTCAAACATACCTATCCGGGCATCGACATCGAATTGATCGGCAGCGACCGGCGCCTGGATCATCGCCTGGAACAGATCGATGTCAGCCTGAGGATCAAGGCGCAGCTGAGCGACAGCCTGGTCGCCCGCCGGATCGCTTCTCGTGCCTTTGTGTTCTGCGCCGCGCCCGCCTATCTCGAACAGGCCGGCACACCCCGCACCCCGGAAGAGCTGCAGCAGCACGCCTGCCTGCTGTTTCGCTACCCCACCGATGGACGCTATCTGCCCTGGCGCTTCGTGCGCGCGGGTCAGACCTTCGAGGCGGCCACCCGCCCTGGCTTCGTCTGCGACGACATTGACATGATCGCCCAGCTCGCCGTGAACGGGGGCGGCATCGCGCGCCTGGCGGACTTCGTCGCCCTGCCGCTGATCGAGCGGGGCCAACTGGTGCGGCTGTTCGACGCCCAGAGCCAAGGCGCCACCGCCGCGCAGTCGGAGCCGATGGACATCTATGCCTGCGTTTCCGAGCGTTCCGCGCTGAGCGGCAAGGTTCGCGCTTTCATCGACTTTCTCGAACAGGCCCTGCAGCCTGATTCCTGACAGGCGAAGGCCCTGGCCGTCGTAGCGACCAGAGCCTCTTTCTCAGGGGCGCAGTACCAGGGTGGTGATGTCGGTGTGGTGCAGCAGGTGGGACGTCTGACTGCCCAGCAGCAAGCGCCGGGCGGCGGAATGGCGGTAGGCGCCCATCACCAGCAGGTCGGCCCGAGAGGCCTGGACCCGCTCGGGAATCACCTCGGCCGGATGCCCTGCCATGAGGTGGGTCGTCACCTCGCTGCCGCCGGTACGCAGGAGCTCCGCAGCGGCCTCCAGTTCGGCCACGCGCGCCGGCGTGGACTCACCGACCTGCAAGACCTCTCCCTGCAGCCCTGCCAGCAACCCGCTCCTGGCGACTTCCAGCAGTCCCTGATGGGTAGCCTCGCTACCATCGTAGGCGAGTAGAAAGCGCTGGGGTTCGCGGAAGTCGGCGGCGCAGACCAGGATGGGCTTGTGCAGTGTTCGCACCACCGTTTCCAGCTGGCTACCGATACCGCGGCGACCGGCGTGCTCGCCGCGCTTGCCGATCACCAGCAGGCTCATGTCCGCCTCCAGTTCGCGCAAGGTATCCACCAGGTAGTCGTGCCGCTGGAGCGTGGCAGGTGCCTTGACCAGCCCGCGGTCCTGCAACCGTTCCACGGCCCCGGCCAACAGGGCCGCGCCATCGGCACGCGCCAGACGCGCGCGCTGCTCGTCCAGCCGCGCCAGTTCCTCGAGCAGGTGCTCGCGCGAACCGAGGCCTATGGTGCCGCTGGCATCGGGGGCTGTGGGATAGAGGCTGCGCTCCAGGACATGCAGCAGGGTGAGGGGCAGCTCCAGCCGTTGTGCCAGCCAGGCGCCATGGTCGCAGACGCTGGCTGTCAGCGGCGAACCGTCGAGGCAGGCGATGATGTCTTTCATGGGTCTGTTCTCCCTCTCAGTGGCCCAACAGCTGGCTGTCGGCCCCAGGTTTGTCGTGGATGCCAAAGCGGTCGACCAGGGTCGCGCTGGCCTGATCGAGGTCGAGGACCTGCACGGTTACGCCTTCCCGGCGATACCTGAGCACGACCTTGTCCAGGGCGGCGACGGCGGTGATGTCCCAGAACTGGGCCGCCCTGAGATCGATGCGGACCTCGTCCAGCACCTCCTTGAAATCGAAGGCCTCGATGAAGGCCGCGGTGGATGAGAAGAACACCTGGCCACGCACCTCGTAGACGCGAATGCCGGGCGCTTCCAGACGAGACGTCAGCGTCAGCTGGTGCCCCACCTTGTTGGCGAAGAACAGCGAAGCCAGCAGCACCCCGACCAGCACGCCGAGCGCCAGGTTGTGGGTGGCGACCACGACCACCACGGTGGCCACCATCACCAGGTTGGTGGAAAGCGGGTGCCGCCGCAGATTGCGGATCGAATCCCAGCTGAAGGTGCCGATGGAGACCATGATCATCACCGCCACCAGCGCCGCCATGGGAATCCGGGCGAGCCAGTCACCGAGAAACACCACCATCAGCAGCAGGAAGACGCCGGCGCAAAGAGTGGACAGCCGGGTGCGCCCGCCGGATTTCATGTTGATCACCGACTGGCCGATCATGGCGCAGCCCGCCATACCGCCCAGCAGGCCGGCGGCGATGTTGGCGATCCCCTGCCCCTTGCACTCGCGATTCTTGTCGCTAGGCGTATCGGTGATGTCGTCGACGATGGTGGCCGTCATCAGGGATTCCAGCAGCCCCACCACGGCCAGCGCCAGGGAATAGGGCAGGATGATCAGCAGGGTGTCGAGATTCAGCGGCACCTGGGGCCAGAGCAGCACCGGCAGGGTATCGGGCAGCTGTCCCATGTCGCCCACCGTGCGGATGTCCAGACCCAGGGCCAGGGAGACAGCCGTCAGCACCAGGATGCACACCAGCGGCGAAGGTAGCAGCCTGCCCACCACCGGTAGCAGCGGGAACAGATAGATGATGCCCAGCCCGGTGGCGGTCATGGCGTAGACCTCCCAGCCGACATGGGTCAGCTCGGGCAGCTGGGCCAGGAAGATCAGGATCGCCAGAGCATTGACGAACCCCGTGACCACGGATCGGGACACGAAGCGCATCAGCGCACCCAGGCGCAGATAGCCAGCAGCGATCTGCAGCACCCCGGTCAACAGGGTCGCGGCCAGCAGATATTGCAGGCCATGCTCCTTGACCAGGGTCACCATCAGCAGCGCCATGGCGCCGGTAGCCGCCGAGATCATGCCGGGGCGACCACCGACGAAGGCGATCACCACGGCGATGCAGAAGGAGGCGTAGAGCCCCACCTTGGGATCGAGTCCCGCGATGATGGAAAAGGCGATGGCTTCGGGGATCAGCGCCAGGGCGACGACCAATCCGGACAGCACATCGTTCTTCACATTGGAAAACCAATGTGTCTTGAGGGTATTCAACATGGACAACTCGCACCTGTGCCTGACCCGTCGAGCGAGTGGCAGACGCCGGATCAGGCGTGAATTCCAGGGTTGGCAGCCGTCACGCCGCGGGCGCGACAGGACGGCAGACGTTCTTGCATCAGCGATGCAAGAACGGGAGAGGTGCGAGCTATGGGGGACTGGGTTGCCAGTCGCGGGAGGGGAAATGCATACCCGGAAGGTATCACGAAAGAACGAGGGTTTGTAGACCGCACCTGCCGGTCTGGCCGGGCGTCAACCTGCCCTCACCTGCTTCCGCCGTCGCTGACGAAGTAGGTAGCCCGGTCGGTCCCACGCGGCAGCCGGTCCGGTGCCCGGGTGATCAAACCGATGTCCTTGGCGGCGTCGTAGCCCAGTCGTCGCCTGTTGCTTTCGGAGGACAGCAGGGTGGTGAGCTCTTCTGGCGCCAGCTTGAGGCAGCCCTTGTAGATCTCACGGAACTTGAGGTTCTCGCGCTCGACGTCCTCGAACGCCTGCTTGGCCTGATCCGGCTTCATGTAGCCGTTGACGGCGATGGCCGCCGCGGCCGGATGCAGGAGAAAGCTGGCGAGTGGCGCCGCGTAACGATCTTCGGCCGCGCAATAGATCATGGTGGCGGATGAATCCGTCGCGGCGGCGTCGATGGTATTGATGTGCAGCGGATAGTGGCGGATGAAGTCGTAGGCGACATAGCCCGCCTCCATGCTGCCGCCCGGGCTGTTGAGATAGAGGTTGACGTTCTTGGTGGCGGGGTACTTGAGGGCGATGTCGCTCAGGGCGGCCAGCAGGGAGCTGACCGAGCGGTCGTTGATACCGCTGTTGAAGTACACCGACGCGGTGTCGGCGCTGGCAGCCGTGCCCTCGCCGCGGATGACGGCCATCTCGGCGGAGGCCTCCGGCAGACAGCCTGCGGCCAGCACGACCAAGGCCCCGGCGGCCAACCGTTTAGCAACGCTCGAACGTCTCATCCCCTCTCGCTCCCAGGTCGGCAATCAGCCAAAGACCTGAAACGCTAGAGGGCGAGACTTAAGATCGGCTTAAGGCAGGACGGACTGCCTGGATCGCCGTGCGCTTAGTCCTTTTTCAGCAGTCCCGCCAGCCCCGCGAAGGGGTTGTGGGTGGCCTGGGCCACCTTGGGCGTGCCCAGGGAGCTGTCGCTGAAATACTGCTGATCGGTGTAGCGGCTGTGCTCGTTGTCGTGGCAGTACAGGCAGAGCAATTCCCAGTTGGAGCCATCCTGGGGATTGTTGTCGTGGTTGTGGTCGCGATGATGCACGGTCAGCTCGCTCAGGCGCTTGCCGGCGAATTCCCGCGCGCAGCGACCACAGACGTGGGGATACATCTTCAGCGCCTTGTCACGATAGCCGCGTTCGCGCTCGCGCTGGGTCTCGGCGAGGATTCGATCCAGCTTCGAGGTATCGGTAGCCATGCTGCACCCTTAGGGGTCTAGAAGAGACCGTCAGTATAGCCTGCGCCCGGTGTCCTGGTATCGCGCCGGGACACCGGGCGCGGGAGCCTCAGGCTTGCGCGAGTTAGGCGCGTTTCCTCTCCCGCGAGTTAAAACGCATGGTTGACGTTTATCGAGAAGGTCGTGGCGGCCGGGGTGTAATCCTCGCGCAGGACGGTCCGGGTGACCGCTGTGCTCACCGCCGTCGTGGAGGTGAAACTGTAGCTGCCACTGACGCCCAGGCGCAGCGTACGCTGGCGATTGTCCTGATCCTCGTCACTCACGCGGGTGGTTCCGCCATAGGCATAGAAGGTATCCAGCGACAGCCAGGCGCGCTTGCCTGCGTCATGGCTCAAATGAGCCTCGATACCGTAGAGCGGTGCCTGCTCCAACCGCCCGTTGCGATTCTCGCTGTTGTCACTGAAGAACTGCACGTTGCCATTGATCGCCAACAGGCCGCCCTGGCCAAAGGGTGCCCCAAAGGACAGTTGCGGCTTCAAGGCCCAGCGGTGCTTGCCTACGTTGAGCAGAGCATCCTTGTCGTAGTCGCCGGTTGGCAGGGTCACCGCCATCGAAGCGGTCAGGAAAGGGCCCGCGGTCCACGTCTGAAACTGCTGCCGAGTCAGAGCCGGAGCGCCATAGAGGTTTGCCAGAAAGATGGCGGTAATGTCGCCGAGGCCCTCGGTGTCGGTACTCAATCGCGTCCCCTTGAGCCGCGCATCGACGAAGCCGTAGGGCACTATCAACTGAAAGCCCGCCACGCGATCGCCCAGCGCGAAGGTGCGGGCATACCTCACCAGGGGAACATGGGCATCAACCTCCACCCCCTTGATCGGCAAGGAGGGATCGACCGACGCCTCGCTGTTCGAATAGGTGTAATAGAGAAACAGGATGTTGGTGTCGACGGGCACGTTTTCCCAGTCCCGGGCGCCGTCGGCCGTAACGTCTGCGGACCGGAGGATCAGGATGAAGGCCAGCGGAGCAAGGGGTATCCGGATGCCCATGATGCATGGCCCTCAAGGCGTCACGATGTTGAAGACATTTTCGAAGTCGTCGAGGTTGGCCAGCAGTTGAGTGACCGCCTCGCGACGTCCTTCGATGACGATGGCCCCGTCCTCGATGGCCTTGTCGAAGGTCGTCTGGCCCAGGTTGATGGTGTCGAGCGTGCTTCGCGAGAGCCGGACGGTGGCGTCCGCCGTCGCCACCGCCTGCGCCTTGCGATGCGTCAGGACCCCCGAACGCAGGGTCAGCACCTGCGTCTCGCCCAGGTCGTCGAAGATCCAGTTCAAGACGCTGTCGCCGGATCTGGCTGCCTTGGGACCATTCAGGCGAATGCCCAGGTAATCGAAATACATATCCAGGGTCAGGGCCTTGAGCGTATCAGGCGAGGCGGTAGTGGACGATGCGGGAGGGACACCGTTGCGGAGCTCGCTGGCGCCCATCAGCATGGCGTTGCGCCAGGTGCCTGCCTCGCTTTGGTAGCCCATCTGTTCGAGCGCATTCGCCAGGAGCTCCCGGCCACGCCGCGAAGCGGGGTTGGCGAACACCACGTGCTTCATGAGCTCCGCCACCCAGCGATAGTCGCCCTGGTCATAGGACACCTGAGCCTTGCTGACGACCTGCTCCTCGCCCCCCATGACAGCGACGTAGCGCCGGGCGGCCTCGACGGGCGGCAAGGGGTTGAGATTCGCGGGGTTGCCGTCGTAGAACCCCAGATAGCGCTGGTAGACTGCGCGTACGTTATGACTGAGGGTCCCGTAGTAGCCGCGGTTGTACCACCGCCGCGCCAACGGCTCCGGTAGGCTTTCGAGCGTATCAGCGATCTCCATGGGCGTCAGGCCGAGATTTATCAGCCGCAGCGTCTGGTCATGGATGTACCGATACATGTCCCTTTGATCCGCCAGCAGCGTCTCGACCCTGTCCCGCCCCCAGGTCGGCCAATGGTGCTGGGCGAACAGCACCTCGCTCCTGTTGCCGTAGCGAGCCAGGGTCTGGTCGAGATACTCGGACCATTTCTTGGCATCCCGCACTTCCGCGCCACGGATCGTGAGAATGTTATGCAGGGTATGGGTGGCGTTCTCCGCTGCGCCCAGCGCCCGATAGGCCGGGAGGTACATGTTCATTTCGGCCGGAGCCTCGGTTCCGGGTGTCAGCTGAAACTCGACCTCCAGGCCGTCGATGGTCCTGGTCACCTCAGCCTCGCCGTCGGCCCCGAGGATGTCGGTGGGCGCGATGAGACTCACCGTGCCCCGCGAGGTGGTCTTGCCCAGCCCGGCGCCGACCTGACCCGTGGGGCTCTTCGGCAACAGCGCCCCGTACATGTACTGGGCCCGACGGCTCATCGCGGTCCCGGCATAGACGTTTTCGGAAACCGCGTGCTCGAGGAAACCGTTCGGGGCATAGACCCTGACCGCTCCGGAGCGAACCTGGTCTTCGCTGACCACGCCCTTCACGCCGCCGTAGTGATCCACATGGGAGTGCGAATAGATGACGGCCTTCACTGGGCGATTGCCGCGCTGCTGGCGATAGAGCGCCAGTGCAGCGGCGGCGGTCTCGGTGGAAATCAGCGGGTCGATGACGATGACGCCGGTCTTGCCCTCGATGAGGGTCATGTTGGACAAGTCCAGCCCCCGCACCTGGTAGATACCCTCGGTGACCTGGAAAAGACCCGCGATGTTGTTCAGGCGCTCCTGCCGCCACAGGCTGGGATTGACGGTATCCGGCGCCTGCGGCGCCTCCAGGAACCCATAGCCCGCCAGGTCCCAGACCACCTTGCCTTTTTCATCGCGGATCACACCCTCGGGAAACGTCGCGATCCGCCCACGCAAGGCGTCATCGAAGTCGGAGGTATCGGCGAAGTCCAGCACGCCAAGGAGCTGCCGATTGGCCGTGATGGTTGCCGGGCTGGCGCCTTGCGGCGCGGACGCCTGCTCTGCCGCACTCGCCAGGGAGCCGATGAGGGAAAGGGGGATCATCCAGCCTGACAGACGCATGGGCGCTTTCCTCGACAGTGGGTTGGCCAGTCGCAGCGTCCGGGCACTTGGCGTTCATCGCCAGCTCCGGGTGCCCCAGGCGACACGGGCAGGTAGCGTCGGTAACTCGGGTGTGCAACGGGCTCAGGGCTGCGCCGGGTGGTTGCCGTCCTCCCTTTCAAACTCGGCGAAATACTGCTCCGCCATGGCTCGCAGCGAGCGGCCGATGTTGGCG
Organism: Pseudomonas oryzihabitans; assembly: GCF_001518815.1. NCBI lineage: Bacteria > Pseudomonadati > Pseudomonadota > Gammaproteobacteria > Pseudomonadales > Pseudomonadaceae > Pseudomonas > Pseudomonas oryzihabitans. The sequence goes on along the minus strand of NZ_CP013987.1, from coordinate 1,451,352 downwards.
TACTCGTATTCGTTGAGGTTGGCGAGGGACACCCGGGCAGCCGGTTGCTGAGTGCCGAAGCCCTTGCCGGGCAGGAGCACGATGCCGGTCTCCCTGGCGATGCGGAACAGCAGGTCACCACTGCTGAACTTGGCCTTCACCCAGGTGGCGAAGGCGTCGCCATGGAGCTTGCGGGCCAGGTCTTCCAGATCCAGCAGGGTGTAATAGTCGACGGCGTTGGGATCGCTCTCCGGGGCGACGCCCAGTTCGCGATAGAGGGCAGCTTCGCGGCGCCGCACCAGCTTCTTCAGTTCGGTCTTGTAGCCGTCGCTTTCGTCCATCAGGGCGAACAGCGCGAACAGCACCATCTGCACCTGCTGCGGCGTGGAAAGTCCGGCCGTGTGGTTGAGCGCCACGGTGCGGCTGTCGGCGACGAGCCGATCGAGAAACTTGAGGCCGCGCACGTCCGGCAGCAAGCTGCCATAGCGGCGGTCCAGGGAAGCCTTGGTCGCCTCGGGCAGCTCGGCCAGGGCCTGGTCGAAGATGCTGTCCTTGTGCGCGCCTATCACCCCCAGGCGCCAGCCGGTGGCACCGAAGTACTTGGAGAAGGAATACACCAGCAGGGTGTTGCGCGGGCAGGTGGCGAACAGCGAACGGAAGTCGTCGGCAAAGGTGCCGTAGACATCGTCGGTGAGGATGAAGAGGTCCGGACGCGCCTCGGCGACGAGGCGGGCGACAGTGGCCAGGCTGCGGTCGTCCATCTTCACCGACGCCGGATTGCTGGGATTGATGCAGAAGAAGATCTTGATCGTCGGATCGCGCAGCTTGTCGAGTTCGCTGTCCGGATACTGCCAGTTCGCCTGGGGGTCGGCGTGGATGTGCACCTGCTCCAGACCGAATTCTTCCAGCTCCGGGATCTCGATGTAGGGAGTGAAGGCCGGCATGCCGATGGCCACCTTGTCACCCCGCTTGACCAGGCCGTTCTGTTGCAGCGAATGGAAGATGTAGGTCATGGCGGCCGTGCCGCCCTCCACGGCGAAGAGGTCGACCGAGCCGGCGGGCACGTAGCCGCCGATCATCTCCTTGACGATGTAATGGCTGACCACCTGCTCGGAGATCCTGAGCATGCGCGGCGGCACCGGGTAGTTGGCGCCGAGGATGCCTTCCACCATCTCGTGGAGGAAGGCCGAGGCCGAAAGTCCCAGCTGGTCGCGCACATAGCTCAGGCTCTTGGCCAGGAACAGCACGCCGGGCTGGTCGCGGTGCTCGGCGGTATAGCGCTCGAAGCGCGCCTCGATGCCATCGATCTGCGGCAGGCCGCCGACCCCGTGGGGCATGTAGGAATAGGACAGTTCCGCCTCGCTGGTGGCGAACAGGCCGAGGCGGAAGAAGGCCCGCCTCGGCAGGGTCGCCAGGAAGTTGGGATTGCCGCGACCGGCGTTGAGCATCAGGCGGTTCTCGCTGCCCGAGGCGAGCTTGATCAATTCGTCCTTGAGTTCGAACGGACTCAGTTTGGCGTACTGGGCGTAATCGTCTTGGACTTCGCTCATGACTTGCTTCCTTCGGTTAGGCGAAGGCCACGACCAGTGGCCCGAGCAGGGTGAGAAACACATTGGCCAGGGCGTAGGTGACCGCGAAGGGCACCGTGGGGATCGAGTTGCCGGCCTTGTCCAGCACCTCGCCGAAGGCGGGGTTGGCGCTGCGCGCACCGGCGACGGCCCCGGCGAACAGCGCCAGGTTGCGGTAGCGCAGTACATAGTGACCGACCAGGATGGTGATGACGATGGGCACCACGCAGACCACCACCCCGATGAGGAAGATGGAGAGGCCCTGGGTGGCGATGGTCTCCACCGCCTGGCGCCCGGACTGCAGTCCCACCACCGCCACGAATCCGGCCAGGCCGAGGTCGCGCAACAGCGTCGAGGCCGGCAACGGCAGGTTGCCGCGGGTCAGGTGGCGACTGCGATACCAGCCAAAGACCAGGCCGGCGATCAGCGCACCGCCCCCGCTGCCCAGGGTCAGGGGGATGGCTCCCAGGCGGATCACGACCAGGCCGATGAGCAGCCCGACCGCCAGACCGAAGCCATGGAAGACGAAGTCGGTCTTGTCGCTGGGGACGATGATGGAACCGACTTGCTGGGCGACCCGCTGGATGTCGTCCGGGGTGCCATAGAGGGTGACCAGATCGCCTGCCTCGATGACGGTATCGGGCTCCAGCGACAGGGGCCGCCCGGCGCGTTTCACGCCAACCACGTAGACGCCGTGGCGCAGGGCCTGGCTGGCGGCCTGGCGGATCTCGACCACGCGGCGACCGATGAAGGCCGGGTTGTCGAGGCTGACGTCACGCTGCACCACCACCACATCCATGTCGGGCGAGGACTGCAGCTCGGCGCCCAGGCGCGCGGCGATGGCCACCACCCCGGCGCGCCGTCCCACCACCAGCACCACGTCGTCGGCTTCCAGCACCGTCGTCGGGGTCACCCCGACCAGGGCGCCGCCGCGCTTGATGCGCTCTATAGTGAGGGCCGCCTGGGGATCGTCCTGGTCGCTGACTTCCAGCTGTGCCACGGTCTGGCCAGCCGCCTGGTCGATGCGATAGAGCCGTCCCACCAGCGGCGGGATGGCGGGCAACTCCCCCGGGCCATAGACCTTGGCCCCGGCCAGCAACTCCGCCTCGGCCTGGGTCGCATCGTCGCGGATGCTGCGCTGCATGAACCAGGGCAGCACATTGACGCAGAGGATGATGGCGCCGAAGGAGCCGAAGATGTAGGTCACCGCATAGCCCACGGCGACGTTGCCCTGCAGTGCCTGGATCTGCTCAAGCGGCAAGTCGAGCTTGGCGATGGCGGCGCTGGCGGTGCCGATGATGGCGGACTGGGTCATGGAGCCGGCGGCGATCCCCGCGGCGATGCCCTTGTCGAGGCCGAACAGCCGGGCGCAGACGATGATGGCCAGGAGACCGCTGAGTGCCATCACCGCCGCCAGGACGATCTCGCGCAGCGATTGCCGACCCAGGGAGCGAAAGAATTGCGGCCCGCTCTCGAAACCTACGGCGTAGATGAACAGCGCGAAGAGCACCGACTTGATGCCGTTGTCGATGCTAATGCCGACTTGGCTGATGACCACCGCCACCAGTAGCGAGCCGGCCACCCCGCCCAGCTGGAACTTGCCGAACTGGATGCTGCCGACCCAGTAACCGATGGCCAGGGACAGGAACAGGGCAAGTTCCGGCGCCTGATTCAAGATCTGCTGCAGGTATTCCATGAGGGCTGCCTTCGACCAGGGATCCGCGAGCGGAACGAGGTGAAGTGACATCCGGCCTGGCCGTCTAGCGGCCCGGAGAGCCACGGCTCCACCTGCTACGCCACCTTGCCCTGCAGGAAACTCCTGACAGCGAGGGCGCCCCGCCGACGTTAGTCTGGTCATATGAAGACTTACGTCGGCATGGCCCAAAGAACCTAAGCACAGCATTTTAGAGCTGTCAAAAGCGCAGCCACCGCGAATCGGCGCCACGAAAACAGACTTTGCGGGCTTGAAATCCGCTCCCCATGGCCAGGCACGGTAGGACACCGGCAGCCCGCCGTCACTGACCTGGCATGGAGGTCGAACGCTCCTGCACCTGGCTTTTTTCGGATGGAACTCACCTGGCACCTGTACCTGCCATTCATCGGGTATTTCGGCGCAGTCCGTCCGGGTCTCGGCTGATCCTTTCGCTCCCGGCCGCCGCCTTTGGCCGCGTCACCGGCTAGAGCTTCATTCCCACCGCCAGCCGATTGAAGGCGTTCATCAGTGCCACGACAAAGGTCAGGTCGGAGACCTCGACGTCACTGAAGTGCATCTTGAGTGGTTCGTAAAGGGCATCGGGTGCGCCCTGCTGGCTGACGGCAGTCAGGGCTTCCGCCCATTCCAGGGCAGCGCGCTCGCGGGCGTCGAAGAGATCGCTGATGCGCCAGCCGGCCAGACGGTCGAGCTTGGCCTGGGCCACGCCTTGCTTGCGCAATGTCTGGGCATGCTTGCCCAGGCAGAAGGCGCAGCCATTGATCTGGGAGATGCGCAAGTAGACCAGCTCCACCAGTTCCAGGCCGAGCGAACTCTGCGCCAGGGCCTGGCCCGTGGCGATCAGGCCTTGGTAGGCGGCGGGCGAGAGGGTGGAAAACGGCAGGCGCAGTTGGCTCATGGCTTACTCCAGGTAGTGGTCACAAGGTGGGCGAGATGGCCTCACGGAAGTGTTGTTTACGGGCGGTCGCCAGGGTCCGGCAATGTCGGACGGGCCCTCCAGGTAGCTGAGTACCCAAAGCCCTGGCGAGCGTTGCCGGGAAAGCTGCGCCCACTCTAGGCAGCCGATGGCCTAGGCTATAGAGCCAAGAAAGATACAAATGACCAGGCCATGACCCTGAACGCCGCCCTCGACAGCCGCCTCGCCTTGCCTCTCTATCGGCAGCTCTATCAGCGCTTTCGTCAGGCACTGGACGACGGGCGTTTGCGTCCCGGTGATCGGGTACCCGCGGTGCGTGCCCTGGCGGCGGAGCTGAACGTGGCCCGGGGAACGGTGGAGATGGCCTACCAGCAGCTGATCGCCGAAGGCTTCCTGCTGCCACGCGGCCCGGCCGGAACCATCGTCTCGCCGCAGTGGAATCGCTCCGCTGTACCGCCACCGATGAGCCCCGTCGCGCCTCGGATGCTGACGACCCATGCTGGCGGGCCACCCCTGCCCCTGCAGCTGGGCTTGCCCGCCCTGGATGCCTTTCCGCGCAAGGTATGGACACGCCTGGCCGCGCGGCAGCTGCGCCACCAGGGGCTGGAGGGGCTGGTCTATCCCGATGCCCGGGGTCATGCCGGCCTACGCACGGCCATCGCTACCTACCTGGGGTTGTCCCGGGGCATCGCCTGTCATCCAGCACAGGTGTTCGTCTGCGCGGGCTATCGCGCCTGCCTGGACCTGGTCGTCCAGACGCTGCTAACGCCCGGTGATGCCTGCTGGTTCGAGGAACCCGGCTATTTCATCGCCCGGCGCGCCTTGCAGACCGCGGGTCTCGAGCTGATTCCGGTGAAGGTGGATGACGTAGGACTGGATGTGGCCGCCGCTTTAGCCCAGGCACCCACAGCGCGCTGCGCGCTGGTTACCCCCAGCCATCAGAGTCCGCTGGGCGTAGCCCTGTCGCTGCCCCGGCGACTGGCGCTGCTGGACTGGGCACAGCGCCAGCAGGCCTGGATCATCGAAGACGACTACGACAGCGAGTACCGCTACCAGGGCAAGCCGCTGCCGGCGCTCAAGAGTCTGGATGACCAAGGACGGGTACTCTATGCCGGCACCTTCAGCAAGGTGCTGTTTCCCGGTCTGCGCCTTGCCTACCTGGTCGTGCCGCCCGAGCAGATCGAGGCCTTCACCCTTAGCGCCGATCACCTGCACAACCACGCGCCCCAGTTGCTGCAGGCCACGGTGGCAAGCTTTCTCGAAGAAGGGCATTTCGCTCGTCATCTCAACCGCATGCGTACCCTCTACCGGCAGCGCCGCCAGTGGCTGGCCGAGGCGCTGCTGGCAACCAACACGCCGGGGGTCCAAGTCGAGCTCCAGGCGGGCGGCCTACACCTGCTGGCACGCCTGATCGAGGGAGATGACCGCCCCTGGGCAACTGCCGCCCAGGCTGAGGGGTTGGCGGTCCAGGCCCTGTCACGCTGGTACCTGGAAACGCCAGAGCGGCAGGGCCTGCTGCTGGGCTTCACCAACGTCGCCAGCCCTGCGGAAGCCGCCGAACTGGCTTGGCGACTGGCTCGGCTGAGGAATGCCTAGGCAACGCACCTTGCACCTCCGAACCGCTGCTCACGCAGGACGACCTCTCCTAGTAGGCAGGAGCCGGTTACCGCTCGCCCCTGGCGCACCCTCTGCGCCACCTGACGCCAACCGCAAAAATGTTTACTGCGTCACATAAAACTTTTTCCTGCCTCTTCGCTCAAACACCCAGCTCGAAGGCTCTGGCCTGCACCTCTTCAGTCGAAACCGTACTGCTTTCGCTGTACTCCGAGAGCGCGCCGAGCGAGCCACACCTTTCAGCGGTACCTGCACTACCAGGAGCCACGCTTCCCCGCCGTCGGCGCAAGACACGGATCAGTCGCGTTCCCCTCCGCTAGCTCGCTGTACCCCCAAACGTCTGCCCGATGGGCCTGAGTCGACTACCTAGCGCTTGAGGTTTTCCCATGCTGCAACAGCTGACCATCTCGAACAAACTCAAACTCGGCTTCGGCGCGATCCTGGTCATCATCCTGGCGCTGATCCTGGCGGCCAGCCAGGGCTTCAACCAGGTCAATTCGGCGGTCCAGCAGAACATCCATTCCTACCACGTACTGCAGGATTCCGACGCCGCGCTGTTGGCGCTGGTCAACATGGAAACCGGGATGCGCGGCTTCGCCCTGACCGGCAAGGACGAATTTCTCGATCCTCTCAACCAGGGGAAACGCCAATTCGCCGAGCAGTTGCAGGAGCTGACCCAGCTCACCCGTGACAATCCCGAGCAGCAGGCCAGCCTGGTACAACTGGGTCAGGCCGAGGCGCAGTGGCACCAGGAGTCGGTGCAGCAGATCCTGGCGCTGCGGCGGCAGGTCAATGCTGGCAGCCAGCCGCTGGACGTCCTCACCAGCCGCATCGCCACCGCCCAGGACAAGGGCAAGATGGACGACATGCGTGACGTGCTAGGTCAGATCAAGACCCGTGAGACCCGCCTGCTGGACAGCCGTACCGAGTCGATGCAGGACGCCAAGCAGCACGCCATGCTGATCCTGATCAGCGGGGGCATTCTCGCCACCCTGCTGGCCCTGGTCATCGCCTGGTCGCTGTCGCGGACGGTGGTCGGCCGCCTGGCCCAGGCCGTCGCCGTCGCTCGCGACATCGCCGCGGGCCAGCTGGATTCGCCGATCCCGGCCGCGGGTCGCGACGAAGTGGGTCAGCTGCTCGGCGCCTTTGGCCAGATGCAGGAAAAGCTGCGCGCCATGATCCAGGGCATCAAGCAGGGGACCGACCAGCTGGTCGCCGCCGCCCATACCATCTCCGCCAATTCCCAGCAGCTGTCGGCCGCCGCCCAGGAGCAGTCCAGTGCCGCCTCCAGCATGGCCGCTACCGTGGAGGAACTGACCGTGAGCATCAATCACGTGGCGGACAACGCCGGGGAAGCCCACGACCTCTCCAGCCAGTCGGGCCGCCTGGCCCAGGACGGCGGCCAGACCATCCAGGCCTCGGTGGACAGCATGAGATCCATTGCCGGCACGGTGCAGTCCTCGGCCACGCGCATCGGCGAGCTGGGCGAGCACTCCGAGCGGGTGTCCTCCATCGTCAGCGTGATCAAGGGCATCGCCGACCAGACCAACCTGCTGGCGCTCAACGCGGCCATCGAAGCGGCGCGGGCCGGCGAACAGGGCCGCGGCTTCGCCGTGGTGGCCGATGAGGTTCGCCAGCTGGCGCAACGCACCACCAACTCCACCCAGGAGATCGCCGCCATGATCGAGAAGATCCAGGCCGCGACCCAGGCCGCCATGAGCGACATGGAAGTGGGCGTACGCCAGGTCAACGGCGGCGTCGACCTGGCCAACCAGGCCGGCGAGGCGGTGGTCAGCATCAACGCGTCCTCGGACAATGTGGTGCGGGTGGTCAACCAGATCTCCCTGGCGCTGCGCGAGCAGACTGCCGCCAGTCACGACGTCGCCCGCACCGTGGAGCGCCTGGCGCAGATGGCCCAACAGAACAGCGAAGCCATCGACGAGACGGTGCAGACCGCCGTCTCCCTCGATGCCCTGGCCAACGACCTGAATCGCCAGATCGGCCAGTTCCGCTGCTAGCCCTTCACCCGGCGGATCACGACCCCGGCCAGCTGCCGGGGTCAGGCCGTGAAATACCCCGCAACATTCACCGAGCGAAGCGGTCACACAGGCGTATCCCTCGAGGCCTGCGCCCTGCATGAAAACCCCGCGTCCCGCTGATCGTATTCCCCGCCTCAACCAGCTGCGTAACCTGAAGATGGCCCGTTCCGCCCACGCCTATGTCCGCGGCAGCACGGTCCAGTTCTATGAGTGGCTGCACAGCCAACCCGGCCGCAGCCTGCCCAACGGGCCGGCGGTATGGATCTGTGGCGACTGCCACGCCGGCAATCTTGGCCCTACCGGCGACCTGCATGGTGCCACCGACGTCAATATCCGCGACCTGGACCAGACCGTGGTCGGCAATCCGGCACATGACCTGGTGCGCCTGGCGCTGTCGCTGGCCACGGCGGCACGCGGCTCCGACCTGCCGGGCGTGACCACGGCGCGGATGCTCGAAGAAATGATGCGCGGCTACGAGATCGCCTTCGAAGACGACCTCGAGCGCGAGGTGCCGCGACCGGCCCAGGTCAAGGCCGGGATGCGCAGCGCGGTGCAACGCACCTGGAAGCACCTGGCCCGCGAGCGTATGGAAAACACCCGACCCAAGCTGCCGCTGGGCAAGCACTTCTGGCAGCTGAGCAAGGCCGAGCGCCAGGCCATCGCCGAGCTGTGCGAGACCCCGGGTATCCATGCCCTGGTGACCTCGCTCAAGGGCCGCAGCCACGACAGCCGCGTCGAGCTGCTCGACAGTGCCTACTGGGTCAAGGGCTGCAGCTCCCTGGGCTTGCGCCGTTACGCCGTGCTGCTGGGCGTGGACGATGGCGACGATCAGGACTACTGCCTGATCGACGTCAAGCAGGCGGTGGCCGCCGCCGCTCCGCGCGTGGCTCACGCGACCATGCCACGCGATAACGGCAAGCGCGTAGTGGAAGGGGCACGCCAGCTCTCCCCCGCGCTGGGCAATCGCATGCTGGCGGTGCGCATGCTCGATCACTCCTTCTTCATCCGTGAACTGCTGCCCCAGGACCTCAAGCTGGAGCTGGACGAACTCAGCGCCCGCGAAGCCATGAGCGCCGCGGCTTATCTCGCTCGCGTGGTCGGTCGCGCCCACGCCCGGCAGATGGACCTGGCCACGCGCGTGGAGTGGATGAGCGATCTGCAACGCAATCGCACCCGCACCCTGGATGCCCCCTCCTGGCTATGGAGCAGCGTGGTGCAGCTGGTGGGCGCCCACGAGATGGGCTACCTCGCCCATTGCCGCGCCTATGCGCTGGAGCATGCGCAGGACTGAGCTCGTCGTGAAGCCGGCCTGAGGCTGTCCGCCTCAGGCCGCGCCCTTGCCATGCCCTCCCCTGGGACCTGCCCGCCAGGCTCCGTCTGCCAGGGGCTACGCTCACCACCGCTTTCCGCTTGCCCCTTACCCGCTTCGTCGATCCACGCAATCGCGCATTGTGCGATGTCTGTCCTTTAAATAAAATGAGACGCTTTATCATTTAGAGGCTGGCGCTCGCGCCAAGGATCTTCCATGCACCCTGCCCTGCCTGCCGGCTCGCCGACCGTCGCGCTGGACCAACTCTATCGCGACCATCATGGCTGGCTCAGTGGCTGGCTGCGCGGGCGGCTGGGCAATGCGCCGGATGCGGCGGATATCGCCCAAGACACCTACCTGCGCATCCTGACCTCCGGGCGCCTCCCAGGTCGCGAGGACTCGCGGCGTTATCTGGTGCAGGTGGCCAAGGGACTGGTGATCGACCTCTGGCGGCGGCAAGAGGTGGAGCGCGCCTACCGTGAAGCCATCGCCCACCTGCCCGAAGCCCAGGTGCCCTCGCCGGAGACGCACTGGCTGATCGTCGACGCCCTGCTGCGCATCGATGCCATGCTCGACGGCCTGCCCGCGCCGGTACGGGAGGCCTTTCTGCTGGCGCAATTCCAGCGGCTGACCCTGGCCGAGATCGCGGTGCGGCTGGACCTGGCGGTGATCACGGTGCGCCGCCACATCCAGCGCGCCCTGGTCGCCTGCCTGGTGGCCAGCGAGGCATGACCCGTCCCGCGCCACGCCTGCTCGAAGAGGCGGCCGAGTGGCTGCTCACCCTCAAATTCGATGAAGCCGACGAGGCACAGCGCCAGGCCTTCGAGCGTTGGCGTGGGCAGAGCGAGGCCCATCGCGCCGCCTGGGCGCGGGCCGAACGGGTCATGGGCACCTTCGCCAGCGTTCCCACCGACATCGGTCAGCAGGTGGTGCGGCGTGCAGGTGACCGGACGCTCAGCCGGCGACGCACCCTGCGCCTGCTCACGGCCCTGCTGGTGGGGGTTCCTGGCGGCTGGCTGGCCCTGCGTAGCCTGCCGCTGGGCGAACCGGAGGCCGACCTGGCCACCGCCACGGGCGAGCGCCGGAGCCTGGTGCTCGCCGATGGTAGTCAGCTGGTCCTGAACACCGCCTCCGCCCTGGACGTGCGCTTCGACGCGCAGGTGCGGTGCCTGCGACTGCGGCGCGGCGAGGTGCTGGTGACCACCCATACCGATCCCCTGGTGCCACGGCGACCGTTCGTGGTCAGCCTGGCGCAAGGCGAGGTCGAAGCCCTGGGTACCCGTTTCAGCATGCGCCTGGAGGAGGACCTCTGTCGGGTGGCGGTCTTTGCCCATGGCGTGGAAGTGCGGCCGCAGCAGGGCGCGGCCATACGCCTGGCCGCGGGGCAGCAGGCCTGGTTCGACGCCCGTGGCGTACAGCGCCTCGCCCCGGTGGACGAGGACGCCAGCCTCTGGACGCGTGGCATGCTGCTGGCCCACGACCGCCCCCTGGCCGAGGTGCTGGCAGAACTGGGTCGCTATCGCCCTGGGCTGCTGCGCTGCGACCCGGCGGTGGCCGAGTTGCGGGTATCCGGCGCCCTGTCGCTGGATGACACGGACCAGGCCTTGCTGGCGCTGGAACGCACCCTGCCGATCCGCGTCACGCGCCGCACCCGCTACTGGGTCGCGGTGGGTGCGCCCTGAACGGCAGCGGCGGATGCGAAAAAATAAAGTGCGCCGCCCCTGAGCACTTTCCCGCGCTCGTCCGGGATAGCTGCAGACGCCCTCATGGAGAGCGGTGGCAGCCCGCGCCTGGCGCGCTCTAGAGGACGGCAACACGACATGGCAAAGATCCACCGGCAGCAACCCGGCACCCGAGCCTTCACCCCACTGATCCTGGCCGTCGCCCTGCAGGGCGTGCCCCTGGCCGCTACTGGACTGGCCCTGCTGCCGCTGCCGGCCCTGGCCGCCGCGGAGGTGCGTGACTACCGGGTTCCCGCCGGTCCGCTGACTGCGGTGCTGGCCCGTTTCGCTGCCACCGCCGGGGTCCAGCTGGTATTCGATCCGGCGCCGCTGGCCGGGCGCAGCAGTCCGGGACTGCAGGGCCGCTATACCCTCGACCAGGGTTTCGAGCGCCTGCTGCGTGGCAGCGGCTATCGCTGGAGCGAACGTGGCGCCGGCATCTATGCCTTGGAAGCCGGCAGCGCCGAGGCCGCCCTGGCCATGCCCGAAACCACCATCCAGGCCAGCGCCACGGGCGGTGGCGCGGATGTCGGCTACCAGCGCCCGGTCAGCACCAGCACCACGCGCCTGGGCCTGACCGAGCGGCAGACACCCCAGGCGATCACCACCCTGACCCGCGACCAGGTCGAGGATTTCCGCCTGCAGAGCATCAAGGAAGCCCTGCGTGCCGCCCCGTCGGTGACCGTCGAGCAAACCGAGACCGACCGCACCCAGTTCACCTCGCGCGGCTTCGACATCAACAGCTTCCAGTACGACGGCATGGGCATGCCCTTCGTCAGCACCACCCTGGTGGGCGACCAGGACCTGGCCGAATACGAGCAGGTGGACGTCCTGCACGGGGCCAATGGCCTGATGAGTGGCACCGGCAATCCCTCCGCGGCGGTCAACTTCGTGCGCAAGCGGCCCACCGCCGACTTCCAGGCCAGGCTCGGCGCCAGCGTCGGTTCCTGGGACAACCGCCGGGTGGACGCCGATGTCTCCGGGCCCTTGACCGAGACCGGCAACGTGCGCGGGCGCTTCATCTACGCCCACGACAAGGGCAATTCCTGGCTGGATCGCTATGGTCATGAAAAGAACGTTGCCGCCGGCCTGGTGGCCTTCGACCTCAGCGACGCCGATACCCTGACCCTCGGCTTCTCCCAGCACAACAGCGACGCCAACGGCAGCTCCTGGGGCAACCTGCCGCTGGCCGATGTGGACGGCAATCCCCTCCACTACGGCAGTCGCAGCGCCAGTGTCGGCCAGGACTGGACCTACTGGAATCTGGACACCCAGCGTGTCTTCGGCGAATTCACCCACGACTTCGGCAACGGCTGGCAGGGTACCCTCACGGCGACCGGCGTCACCGAGCGGCAGAACGCCGACATGTACTACCTCTTCGGAGTCAGTGGCGATGATGCCACCGCCTTCGGCGACCACTCCGCCAGCAAGGCGCACCAACTGATCGGCGAAGCCAGGCTGTCCGGCCCCTTCCAGCTGTTCGGCCGTGACCACGAACTCACCCTGGGCGCCAGCTACGGCCGGACCCACCAGAAGCTACGCGAAAAGATCCTCGCCGAGGACGGCTACTACCCCACCACCCTCTCCGGCTCCCTGGCCGGCGTCCCCGAGCCGTCGCTGCAATACACCGACGATATCGGCCATACCCAGGACTTCACCGATCGCCAGAAGAGCCTGTTCGCCGGTGCCCGCTTCAACCTGATCGACGATCTGCACTGGATCGTGGGCGCGCGGATGCTCAGCGCCGATGCCAGCGGCCTGAGCTATGGCGACGATTACTACACCCGCGTCCATGGCGAAGTCACCCCCTACACCGGTCTGGTCTACGACCTGAGTCCGCAGTGGAGTCTCTATGCCAGCTGGACCAAGATCTTCAGCCCGCAATACAGCTTTGGGCTGGATGGTCGGCTGCTCGATCCGCTGGAGGGCAAGAGCCTGGAAGCCGGCATCAAGGGCGGCCTGTTCGACGATCGCCTGAGCCTCACCGCCGCGGTGTTCAAGACCGAGCAGCGCAACGTCGCCTCGACCTCGGTGCTCACGGGTTCGCGTACCCTCTACGACACCACCGACTACCGGAGCCATGGCCTGGAGCTGCAGGTCTCCGGCGAGGCGCTGCCCGGCCTGGACCTGCTGGCCGGCTACACCTATGTGCGCATCGACGACGCGGACGGCGAGCGGGCGCGCAAATTCGTGCCCAGCCACAGTCTGCGTGGCCTGGCGACCTATCGCCTGCCGGGCTTGCCCCAGGCCAAGGTCGGCGCGCGGCTGAGATGGCAGAGCGGTATCGAGAACGACAACAACAGCCGCATCCACCAGAACGCCTATGCGCTGGTGGATCTGCTGGGCAGCTACGACGTCGACGAACACTGGAGCACCCAGCTCAATCTCAACAACCTCACCGACCGCAAATACCTGCTGTCGCTGTACAACAACGCCACCAGCGGCAACTACGGTGCGCCGCGCAACGCGACGCTGTCGGTCAGCTACACCTTCTGAGCCCGCTGCAACCTTGAGCCTGGGCAACCGGACGATGAGACCTCTGTCCCGTCGTCCGGTATCGCCCGGCGATCCTTTGCGCCGTGCCGCGGTCCGAATCTGCACGCTCTCAGACAAGGTTTCCGCCCGTCATGCCCTCCTCCCCCCGTCCCGGTTTCGTCTCCGTCCGCGGTGCCCGCGAGCACAACCTGAAGAACGTCGACGTGGATATCCCCCGCGATGCCCTGGTGGTGTTCACCGGGGTATCCGGCTCGGGCAAGTCGTCGCTGGCCTTCGGCACCCTCTATGCCGAGGCCCAGCGCCGCTACTTCGAATCGGTGGCGCCCTATGCCCGACGGCTGATCGACCAGGTGGGGGTGCCCCAGGTGGAGGCCATCGAAGGCCTGCCGCCGGCGGTGGCCCTGCAACAGCAGCGCGGCCAGCCCAACAGTCGTTCGTCCATGGGCAGCGTGACCGGGCTTTCCAGCCTGGTGCGGATGCTCTATTCCCGCGCCGGTCGCTACCCTGCCGACCAGCCGATGCTCTATGCCGAGGATTTCTCGCCCAACACGCCCCAGGGCGCCTGCCCCGAGTGCCACGGCCTGGGCCGGGTCTACGAGGTGACGGAAGCCTCCATGGTGCCGGACCCCTCGCTGACCATCCGCCAGCGCGCCATCGCCGCCTGGCCCACCGCCTGGGGCGGGCAGAATCTGCGCGATATCCTGGTCACCCTGGGCTATGACGTCGACATTCCCTGGCGCGACCTGCCGCAGAAGCAGCGCGACTGGATCCTTTTCACCGAGGAGCAGCCCACCGTCCCGGTCTATGCCGGCCTCACCCCCGAACAGGCCCGCGCCGCGCTCAAACGCAAGGCCGAGCCCAGCTACCAGGGCACCTACACCGGGGCGCGGCGCCATGTGCTGCACACCTTCGCCAATTCCCAGAGCGCCAAGATGAAGCAGCGCGCGGCGCGCTTCATGATTGGCCAGACCTGCCCGCTGTGCCACGGCAAGCGCCTGACCCGGGCGGCGCTCTCGGTGACCTTCGCCGGCCTGGACATCGGCGAGTTGTCGCGGCTGCCGCTGGATGACCTGAGCGTGCTGCTGCGCCGGGTGGCCGCGGGGAATTTCGACGACACCCAGGACAGGGGCGTGCTGGACGCCAAGGCCGGTAAGCAGGATCGCGCCCGGCGCAAGGCCGCTGGCGGCAGCGATCACGCCAGTGCCCCGGACGTGCGCCGTACCCCCGATCTCTCGCCGGAGAAACGCCTGGCCGCCCAGCGCATGGCCACCGAATTGCTGGAACGGCTGCAGACCCTTACCCGCCTGGGCCTTGGTTATCTAGCCTTGGAGCGCAGCACCACTACTCTTTCCTCCGGTGAATTGCAGCGCCTGCGGCTGGCCACACAGCTGGTGTCCCAGCTGTTCGGCGTGGTCTATGTGCTGGACGAGCCTTCCGCTGGCCTGCATCCGGCCGATGGCGAGTCCCTGCTGGAAGCCCTCGACGGCCTCAAGGCCCAGGGCAATTCGCTGTTCGTGGTGGAGCACGACCTGGCCACCATGAAGCGTGCCGACTGGCTGGTGGATGTCGGCCCCGCGGCCGGCGAAGGCGGTGGCCGGGTGCTCTACAGCGGTCCCCCCGCGGGTCTGGCCGAGGTCGCGGAGTCGGTGACGGCGCGCTACCTGTTCGCCGCGCCGCAACGCGAGACCCGACCACCCCGCGAGCCCCAGGGCTGGCTGCGCCTGGCCGGGGTCACCCGCAACAATCTGCAGGGGCTGGACGCCGCCTTTCCGCTGGGCTGCCTGACCGCGGTGACCGGCGTCTCCGGTTCGGGCAAGTCCAGCCTGGTCAGCCAGGCGCTGCTGGAGCTGGTAGGCGCCGAACTGGGCCAGCGCGCCGCCGAGGACGGGGACGAAGCGCCGGAACTGGACGGCGACGCCCTGCCCGCCACCACCGGCCAGGTGGTCGGCGGCCTCGGTGGCATCCGTCGCCTCGTGCCAGTGGACCAGAAGCCCATCGGCCGCACGCCACGCTCCAACCTCGCGACCTACACCGGCCTGTTCGACGGGGTGCGCAAGCTGTTCGCCGCCACCCCCGAGGCCCAGGAACGCGGCTTCGATGCCGGGCGCTTCTCCTTCAACGTCGCCAAGGGCCGCTGCCCGACCTGCGAAGGCGAGGGCTTCGTCAGCGTCGAACTGCTGTTCATGCCCAGCGTCTACGCCGCCTGCCCCACCTGCCAGGGCGCGCGCTACAACCCCGAGACCCTGGAGGTGCGCTGGCAAGGCAAGACCATCGCCGAGGTCCTGGGCCTGACGGTGGACGAGGCCCTGGCCTTCTTCGCCGAGGAAGCCCCGGTGGCGCGGGCGCTGCGGGTGCTGGTCGACATCGGCCTGGGCTACCTGCGCCTGGGTCAACCGGCCACCGAACTCTCCGGTGGCGAGGCCCAGCGCATCAAGCTGGCCACCGAGCTACAGCGCACCAGCCGTGGCACTACCCTCTATGTGCTGGACGAACCCACCACCGGCCTGCACCCGGCCGACGTGGAGCGGCTGATGCGCCAACTGCACGGCCTGGTCGACGAAGGCAATACCGTGGTGCTGGTGGAGCACAACCTGCAGGTGGTGGCCGGCAGCGACTGGCTGATCGACATCGGTCCCGGCGCCGGCACGGCGGGCGGCCGCATCGTCGCCTGCGGCACGCCGCGCGCAGTGGCGGAGGATCCCGCCAGCCCCACGGCGCCCTATTTGCGGCCCTTGTTCGACGCCTGAACCGAGCGGCGCTGACGGATACCCAACAGGCGTTGGAACGGCGGGCACTTCAGGTAGCGGGGTGCCGGGCAGACGGCAGCGTGGCGCACGCCGTCGCGCAGGGCGGTGAGCCGGCCCAGAGTGGGCTTTACCAGGCGTTCGCCTTGAAGCCCCCTTGGACTGGCTGCTGCACTGCCCTATCGGCATCGCCTGGACTGGCCTGCCGGTGCTGGCGAAGAACGTGGCCGACGATGGCGAACGGCTCTCCCGAGGCCACGTCCCTGGTTACACTGGAGCCCCCGACCTGCGCTGAGACGACGCCATGAAAACGCTGCTGGTCATCGGCATAGGCGCCGGCGATCCCGACCACCTCACCCTCCAGGCCATCAAGGCGCTGAATCGCGCCCGGGTGTTCTTCCTGTTCGACAAGGGCGCCGAGAAGGGCAGCCTGATCCACCTGCGCGAAACGATCTGTGCCCGCCACATCCGCGAGCCGGGCTATCGCTTCGTCAGCGCGCCCATCCCCGAACGCCGCCGCGAGGGTGACTACCGCCGGGCGGTGGACGACCTCAACGCCGCCAAGCAGAGGCTGATGGCGCGGATGATCGAGGAGGAACTGGGGCCGGACGACTGCGGTGCCTTCCTGGTGTGGGGCGATCCGGCGCTGTACGACAGCACCCTGCGCATCCTCGCCGCCCTCCGGCGTGAGGGCCTGGCTTTCGACTACGAGGTGATCCCCGGGATTTCCAGTGTCCAGGCCCTGGCCGCCCGTCATCGGGTGCCGCTCAATCGCATCGGCCAGGCGCTGGAGATCACTCCCGGCCGGCGCCTGGAGCGCTTTCCCGCCCACCTCGACAGCCTGGTGGTGATGCTCGACGCCCACGAAGCCTATCGCCGCCTGGACGAGCCCGGCCTGCATATCTACTGGGGTGCCTATGTGGGCACGGCGGACGAGATCCTCATCGCCGGACCGCTGCAGGCGGTGGCCGAGACCATCCACCAGACCCGCAGCGCCGCCCGTGCCCGGCACGGCTGGATCATGGATACCTATCTGCTCTGCCGAGGGCCGGCAGACGCCTGAGCCGCTATCGTGCGTCCCTTAGCCGGCGATCCAGATGGATGGTCTGCCAGGGCAAGGCCGACTCCCGTTCGACGACCCGAAAGCCCTGGCCAAGCCAGAAGGCCTCGGCACCGGGCAGGAAGGGATGGGTGTGCAAGTAGAGACGCGCCACGCCGTCCCGCCCTGCCTGTGCCAGCAGCGCGCCGAACAGCCGTCGCCCCAGGCCCTGGCGCCGGTAGGGGGGTGCGACATACAGGCGAACCACTTCGACCACCCGCTCGCCAGGATAGGCCAGCTGCGGAAAACGCCGGTCATAGGGCCGATAGGCGATGCTGCCGATGGGCTTGCCAGAGGCGTCGCGAGCGATCAGCAGGCAGCCCTGGCCAACGCCATAGTGATCGGCGAAAAGACGCAGATCCTTCGGCACGGGCGCGGCATCGGCGCGGCTGGCGAACACCTCGCGATAGCTCGCCAGCAGAAAGGTGGCTATCCCGTCATCCGCTGAGATGATCCGATCCAGGGTGATGATTGGCGCTTCGCTCATGGTCTCTTCTGGTCTGGGCGGCCCACGGGGGCGCGACATTTCGGCGCAGGGCGGCGCCCGCCGGGCTGTGCGCTGCCTACGACGATGATACAGTCCCCTGCCATGAAAACCGTCCGTTCCCCACGCGCTTCGCTCGCCTGGATGCTGCTGGCCTGCATCCTGTTGAACGGACTCGTCTGCGCCCTGGGCCACGGTCAGATGCTGGCGCGCCTTACCCTGCCGGCCTCGCCCCTCTCCACGCAGGTGCACGAGCACCACCAGGGCGCCCAGTCACAGGCGGCCCAGGACGACATGGCCGGCATGCACGCCGGCCTGCCGGGTGGCAGCATCACCACGCTCTCGCCCACCGGCGATTGCGTCTTTGCCGCCACCCTGTTCCTGGCCACCCTGCTGGCCATCGCCCTGCAATGGCTGCTGCGGCCCGGCGATCCCCATCGCCGCCGCTACCAGAGCGCCCTGCCGCCCCCACCACGGGCCTATCGCTCCGCGCTTCACCCCCAGGCCCCCTGACGCCCCGGCTACGAAAACTGCTGTGCTCTTTTTTCGTAATCCCGCACGCGGCCAACGGCTGGCCGCGTGCCGACCCGTGGTGAACGCTATGACTTCGCACCCCTCCGCTCCGGCCGCCAAGACGCCGGGGCCGCTGCTGCAACTGCTGGCGCGGCTGCATTTCCTGATTGGCCTTTTCGTCGGCCCCTTCCTGCTGGTGGCCGCCGCCAGCGGCCTGCTCTATGCCCTGACGCCGCAACTCGAAGCACGCCTCTATGCCGAGGCCCTGCACACCCCCAGTCGCGGTGAGACGCTGCCGCTGGCCGAGCAGATCCGTGCTGCCCAGGCGGTGGCGGGCCCGGCCTTGAGCCTGGGCGCCGTGCGTCCGGCCCCGGCGGTGGGCGACACCACCCGGGTGATGTTCAACGATCCGTCCCTGGGCGAATCGGCCCATCGCGCCCTCTTCGTCGATCCGGTCACCGGCGCCATTCGTGGCGACCTGACCGTCTATGGCACCAGCGGCATCCTGCCACTGCGCACCGCCATCGATCAGTTCCACCGCAGCCTGCTGCTGGGTGAGCCCGGACGTCTCTACAGCGAACTGGCCGCCTCCTGGCTATGGGTCGCCGCCCTCGGCGGCCTGACGCTCTGGCTGGTGCGCCGCCGCCGACGCCGTCCGGCCCGAGGGCTGCGCGGCCTGCACGCCAGCACCGGTGTCTGGCTGCTGGGCGGGCTGCTGTTCCTGTCCGCCACCGGCCTGACCTGGTCGCGCTTCGCCGGCGACAACATCGGCGTGCTGCGCGCCCACTACGGGTGGTCCACCCCCAGCGTGAAGACCGCCCTGGGCAGCGCCCCGGCCCCGGCCATGGCCCACGACGAGCATGCTGAGCACCACGGCCATGGCGCCATGCACATGGCCAAGGCGCCGTCGCTGGATCCGACCACCTTCGACCAGGTGCTGGCCAGTGCCCGTGCGGCCGGTATCGACGCCGGCAAGCTGGAGATCCGTCCGGCTCGTAGCACCGACAAGGCCTGGACGGTCAGCGAAATCGATCGCCGCTGGCCGACCCGGGTGGACGCCGTCTCCGTCGATCCGACCAGCCTGAAAGTGGTGGATCAGGTGCGCTTCGCCCAGTACTCGCTGCCAGCCAAGCTGACCCGCTGGGGCATCGATGCCCACATGGGCGTGCTGTTCGGCCTGGCCAACCAGCTGGTGCTGGTGGCCATCGCCCTGGGGCTGCTGGTGATGACCGTCTGGGGCTACCTGCTCTGGTGGCGCCGCCGTCCCACCCGCGATCCGGCGCAACCCGGTCTGATCGCCCTCTGGCGTCAGCTCTCGCCGCTGCCCCGTTTGCTGGTGCCCGTGACGGCCGTTCTGCTCGGCCTGTGCCTGCCGGTGCTGGGTGGCAGCCTGCTGCTGTTCCTGCTGCTGGACACCCTGCTCGGCCTACGCGGTCCGGCGCTGCGCACCGAGGCCGGTTCGGCTTGATGGGACGATGGGGTAGTCGTTGGGCTTCGCTGCGCTTAGCCCAACCTACGTAGCTACCTCCTCACCTAGCCGTAGCGTGGAAAACCGCGCAGCGTTTTCCACCTGTGCCCATGCCGCACACGTGGAGCGCAGCCTCCCGCTCACACCAATCCGCCCCCTCTCCCTCTGGGAGAGGGCTGGGGTGAGGGCCCGTCCCCAATCGCAGCCGTAGCGTGGAAAACCGCGCAGCGTTTTCCACCTGGGCCATCCCGAACGCGTGGAGTGCAGCCTCCCGCCCGCGCCAGGCGGCCCCTCTCCCTCCGGGAGAGGGCTGGGATAAGGGCCCGCCCAACACCAATTGTCACTCCAGGAACCGCCCCCCAGACCATCCATCGGCACACCCCATTCGAGGCTGGCACGCTCCAGCGAGACGCTTATAGTTATCGCAATCCCCATCGAGCGAGGATCTGCCCATGCCCCGACTGCTGCACGTGATAGGTTCGCCCCGCCAGGATCGCTCCGCCTCCCTGGACGTCGCCAACGCCTTTATCCAGGCCTGGCAGGACAGGCATCCAGATGCCGAGGTGGACACCCTGGATGTCTGGCACTGCGACCTGCCGGAATTCGACGGTCCCATTCTCGACGCCAAGTACGCCGGCATCCAGGGCGAGTCCCTGAGCGCCGAGCAGGCGTACGCCTGGACGGTCGCCAAGGCGCTGGCGCAGCGCTTCAAGGCGGCGGATGTGCTGGTGTTCGGCGTGCCCTGCTGGAATTTCGGCATCCCCTACAAGCTCAAGCAGCTGTTCGACGTGGTCAGCCAGAAAGACCTGCTGTTCACCTTCGACGACCGCGGCCTCAATGGCCTGCTCGGCGGCCGCCAGGCACTGGTGATCGCCGCCCGCGGTGCGGCCCTGGATCGCCAGGAGCACCAAGAGTCCTATCTGCGCACCTGGTGCGAGATGGTCGGCATCGACCGGATGCACACCGTGGTGGTGGAAAAGACTCTGTTCGGTGCCGAGGTCGATCAGGCTTCGCGCGACCAGGCCAAACAGGACGCCGTGGCGCTGGTGAGCAAGCTCTGATCGCTGGCTGCAGGGGCTACCCTCACCCCAACCCTCTCTTAAGGGGAGAGGGGGCAAATCGGCGCGTGCGAACAGTCTCGTAGGTTGGGCTGAGCGCAGCGAAGCCCAACACCCCTCCCCACTCTCGCCCCTCAACGGTGCCGGGTCGTCGAACTCAACTTGTACCTGTCCCCCGGATGCAGCAGCCGTACATAGCTGACCAGGTGTTCGTCCGACCAGGTGCGGCGGATCATCGACAGGCAAGCCGCCCCCTCGGTGATCTCCAACCAGCGCGCCGTCTGGGCGTTAGCCAGCACCGCCTCGACGATATGCTCCACATCACTGATCGGACAGCTGGCTACCAGCACCTCATTGGGCGTCTGGCGACTGAAGTCACTCTCCAGATAATGCGGCACCCAGCGCGGATTGACGTAGCGGTCTTCCAGCTGGATGGGCACGCCATCCTCGCGGTGTACCAGGATGCTGTGAAAAACCTGGCTGCCGATCCGCAGCCCCAGGCGCAGGGCCACCTCGTCATCGGCGGCGACGGCCTCGCTGCGCAGCACCTCGTTGGAATACTGGTGCCCCCGGGCGCGTACCTCGGCAGCGATGTTCATCACCTCGTGCAGCGAGGATTCGGCCTTGCGCTCGATGACGAAGGTGCCCAGCCCCGCCTGGCGCATCAGGTAGCCCTGCTGCACCAGGCGGGTGATGGCCTTGTTGGCGGTCATGCGGCTGACGGCGAAATCCCGCGCCAGCTGTTCTTCGGTGGGGATCTGGTGATGCACCGGATAGGCACCACCCTGGATGCGTTCGAGCAGGAAGTCCTCGATCACCTTGTAGCGCGGGGGTGTCGTGCTGCTCACGCGAACTCCAGGCCGGAAAATGGGAAGCCGATGATAACGCGCGGTCTGGCCTTCTGGCTGCCGGACCGCGTGTGCCTCAAAGACTGGGCAGCAGCCGCGGCGTGACCAGCGCGTTCAGGCAGCCGCTGGCCAGCAGAGCGCTGGCGGCCTCGATGTCCGGGGCGAAGAAGCGGTCTTCCTGATAGTAGGGCACCCGCTCGCGCAGGATGCTGCGCGCCCTTTCCAGTCGCTCCGAACTCTTCAGGCCGTGACGGAAATCCAGGCCCTGGCAGGCGCCCAGCCACTCGATGGCGAGGATGCCACGCACATTCTCGGCCATGGCCCACAGGCGCTTGCCGGCGTTGGGCGCCATGGACACGTGGTCTTCCTGGTTGGCCGAGGTGGGCAGGCTGTCGACGCTGGCCGGATGGGCCAGCGCCTTGTTGTCGCTGGCCAGGGCCGCCGCGGTGACCTGGGCTATCATGAAACCGGAATTGACCCCGCCGTTCTCCACCAGGAAGGGCGGCAGCTGGGACATGTGCCTATCCATCATCAGCGAGGTGCGCCGCTCCGACAGGGCGCCAATCTCGGCCAGCGCCAGGGCCAGATTGTCGGCGGCCATGGCCACCGGCTCGGCGTGGAAGTTGCCGCCGGAGATGACATCACCTTCCTCGGCGAATACCAGGGGGTTGTCGGACACGGCGTTGGCTTCGACCTCCAATACCTCGGCCGCCTGGCGCAGCTGGGTCAGGCAGGCACCCATCACCTGGGGCTGGCAGCGCAGCGAATAGGGATCCTGGACCTTGTCGCAATTGGCGTGGGAGCGGGACACCTCGCTGCTGGCGGTGAGCAGTTCGCGATAGGCCGCTGCCACGTCGATCTGGCCGCGCTGGCCCCGTGCGGCATGGATGCGCGCATCGAAGGGCGCCCGGGAACCGAGCATGGCCTCGACGCTCAAGCCGCCACAGACGGTGGCCGCGGCGAACAGGTCTTCCCCCTCGAACAATCCGCGCAAGGCATAGGCGGTGGACACCTGGGTGCCATTGAGCAGCGCCAAGCCCTCCTTGGCCGCCAGAGTCAGGGGTTCGAGACCCGCCACCGCCAGCGCCTCGCGGGCCGGCAGCCACTGGCCCTGGTAACGCGCCTTGCTCTCGCCGATCAGCACCAGCGACATGTGCGCCAGCGGCGCCAGGTCACCCGAGGCGCCCACCGAGCCCTTGAGCGGGATATGCGGATAGACCTCGGCGTTGATCAGGCCGATCAGGGCTTCGATGACCTGGCGGCGGATGGCGGAAAAGCCACGGGCCAGGCTGTTGACCTTGAGCAGCATGATCAGCCGCACCAGATCGTCGTCCAGCGCCTCACCGACGCCAGCGGCATGGGACAGGACCAGGGAGCGCTGCAGCTTTTCGAGATCCGCCGGCGCGATCCGTGTCGAGGCCAGCAGACCAAAACCGGTGTTGATGCCATAGGCAGTCCGGCCTTCGGCCAGGATGTTTTCCACGCAGGCCACACTGGCGTCTATGGCCGCATAGGCCGCTGGATCCAGCTCGACGCGCAGTGGCTGCTGGTAGGCCTGGCGCAGCTGGGCCAGATCGAGGGTGCCGGGTTTCAGGGTCAGGGTGTTCATCTAGGACTCCAGAGCCGCACACCGCAGGTGTCGGCGTTGATCGAGAAATTCAGATTGCCGCCGGGCGCGTGTTCGGCAGTGGTTGGCGACGGGCCAGCAGGTAGTAGAGGACCGCCGGCACCAGCAGGCCGATGATCCAGGAGATGTCCACGCCGCCCAGATGCGCCACCAGCGGGCCGGTGTAGAGTTTGGTCGAGAGGAACGGCAGCTGGATCAGCACCCCGACGCCGTAGGCGAGCAGGCCGGCCCGATTCCAGCGACCGTAGCGCCCGTCAGGATCAGCCAGGGCGGCCAGGTCGTAGCGGCCGTGGTTGACGGCGTAGTAGTCCACCAGGTTGACCGCGCTCCAGGGCGTGAAGAAGGTCAGCAGGAAGAGGATGAAGGACTTGAAGGCGCCGAGGAATTCCCGCTGGCCAAGCAGCGCCACCAGGGTGGCGGCGCCGACGATGGCGAGCACGAAGAACAGCCGCTGGAGCCGCGACACCTCCAGATGACCGCGAAAGCCACTGATCACCGTGGCGATGCACATGAAGCTGCCATAGGAATTGAGCGTGGAGATGGTGATCTTGCCGAAGGCGATGCTGAAGTACAGCAGCGCCGCGGTCACACCACTGCCGCCAAGGCCGACGATATAGGCCACCTCGCGCCCGGCGAACTGGCCGTTCGCCAGGGCTGCAGCCAGCACGCCGAGGATCATGGCCGCCTGGGCGCCGAGTATCGAACCGGCCCCCACGGCGGCAAAGGTTTTCCAGCTCGAAGTAGCGCTCGGCAGATAACGGGAATAGTCCGCCACATAGGGGCCATAGGCGATCTGCCAGGAAGCGGCCAGGGACACGGCCAGTAGAAAGGACGCCCAGCTGAAGTGGCGGATCTGCAGCAAGGCGCCCAGGTCGCCCAGGCTGATCAGCCGGGCGAACAGGTAGCAGAAGGCGAGGATGCCTAGGACGCTGGCCAGTCGACCGACCCAGTGGATCACCCGGTAGCCGAGGACCGTGGCCACCACGATGCAGGTGGCGAAGACCAGGATGCCGGCACTGTCGCTGATGCCGGCCAGCTGGGCGATCGCCTGGCCGGACAGCACGGTGCCCGTGGCGGTGAAGCCCAGGTACATCAGGCACACCAGCACGATGGGAATCGCCGCGCCATAGACGCCGAACTGCACCCGGCTGGAGATCATCTGCGGCAGGCCGAGCCGGGGGCCCTGGACGGCATGCAGCGCCATTACCCCACCGCCCAGCAACTGGCCGATGAACAGCCCGATCAACGACCAGAAGACATCACCCCCCAGCACTACGGCGAGGGCACCGGTGACGATGGCGGTGATCTGCAGGTTGGCGCCCAGCCAGAGGGTGAACTGGCTGTAGAGCCGACCGTGCCGCTCGGTCTTGGGAATGAAGTCGATCGAGCGCCGCTCGATCAGGGGGGTGTTGGCCTTGGGCATGGTTCGCGCTCCACGGCGCCGAAGGTCGGCGCTCTTGTTGTTGTCGGGAACGGGACGCCGGTGCTACCACCGGCGTCAGGACGCTCAACTCTTGATCATGGGCAGATTCAGGCCCTGCTCGCGGGCGCATTCGATGGCGATCTCGTAGCCGGCATCGGCATGGCGCATCACCCCGGTGGCCGGGTCGTTGTGCAGGACCCGGGCGATGCGCGCCGCGGCGGCATCGGTACCGTCGCAGACGATGACCATGCCGGAGTGCTGGGAAAAGCCCATCCCTACCCCGCCGCCATGGTGCAGCGAGACCCAGGTGGCGCCGCTGGCGGTATTGAGCAGGGCATTGAGCAGCGGCCAGTCGGAGACGGCATCGGAGCCGTCCTGCATGGCCTCGGTCTCGCGGTTGGGGCTGGCCACCGAGCCGGAGTCCAGGTGGTCGCGACCAATGACGACGGGCGCCTTGAGTTCGCCGCTGCGCACCATCTCGTTGAACGCCAGGCCCAGCTTGGCCCGCTGGCCCAGGCCAACCCAGCAGATGCGTGCCGGCAAGCCCTGGAAGGCGATGCGTTCACGGGCCATGTCCAGCCAGCGGTGCAGGTGGGCATCGTCGGGGATCAGCTCCTTGACCTTGGCGTCGGTGCGGTAGATGTCCTCGGGATCACCGGACAGCGCCGCCCAGCGGAAGGGACCGATGCCGCGGCAGAACAGCGGCCGGATATAGGCCGGGACGAAACTCGGGAAGGCGAAGGCATCGGCGACGCCGGCGTCCTGGGCCATCTGGCGGATGTTGTTGCCGTAGTCGAAGGTCGGGATGCCCTGGCGCTGGAAGGCCAGCATGGCCTGGACGTGCACGGCCATCGACTGCTTGGCCGCGGCGACCATCCCAGCCGGATCGGTAGCTGCACGATCCCGGTATTCGGCCCAGCTCCAGCCAGCCGGCAGGTAGCCGTTGAGCGGGTCGTGGGCGCTGGTCTGGTCGGTCACCATGTCAGGACGCACGCCGCGGCGGACCAGCTCGGGGAGAATCTCGGCGGCGTTGCCCAGCAGGGCGATGGAAACCGCGGCCCCGGCGGCGGTATGCCGGGCGATGCGCGCCAGGGCGTCGTCCAGGTCGCTGGCCTGTTCGTCCACGTAGCGGGTCTTGAGGCGGAAATCGATGCGGCTCTGCTGGCACTCGATGTTCAGCGAGCAGGCGCCGGCCAGGGTCGCGGCCAGCGGCTGGGCGCCGCCCATGCCACCGAGGCCCGCAGTGAGCACCCAGCGGCCGCGCAGATCACCCTGATAGTGCTGGCGGCCGGCCTCGACGAAGGTCTCGTAGGTGCCCTGGACGATGCCCTGGCTGCCGATGTAGATCCAGCTGCCGGCGGTCATCTGGCCGTACATGGCCAGGCCCTTGGCATCCAGTTCGTTGAAATGCTCCCAGCTGGCCCAGTGCGGTACCAGGTTGGAGTTGGCGATCAGCACCCGCGGGGCATCGGCGTGGGTCTTGAACACCCCGACCGGCTTGCCCGACTGCACCAGCAGGGTCTCGTCGTCGCCCAGTTCCTTGAGGGTGGCGACGATGCGGTCGTAGCTTTCCCAATTGCGCGCTGCCCGGCCGATGCCACCGTAGACCACCAGCTCCTCGGGATTTTCCGCGACCGCGGGATCGAGATTGTTCATCAGCATGCGCAACGGCGCTTCGGTCAGCCAGCTCTTGGCAGTGAGCTGGGTGCCGCGGGGGGCGCGGATCTCGCCTTCACGAAAACGGGTCATGCGGTCTTCCTCTCTTGTTGTTCGGAGCCGGTCTGGAGATCCAGGGCCAGGGTATGGATCAGCCGCGCCGCGATCCGGGCCGTGCGGCCGTCCTGGTCGAGTGCGGGATTGAGTTCGGCCACATCGGCCAGGCGCAACTTGCCGCTGGCCTTGAGCCGGCGGATCAGGGGTTCCAGCAGTACGAGGTTGACGCCATGAGCGGCGGGGGCGCTGACCCCGGGTGCCTCGCCCGCCGGTAGCACATCCAGGTCGAAGGTCAAATAAAGGGCATCGCAGCCAGCGGCGAAGGCGTCCAGCTCGGCGCCGATCCGCTCCAGGCTACCCTCGCGGATTTCGTGGTCTTCGCGGATCAGCACGTCCAGCTCGGTGGCTCGCCTGAGCAGGGTGCGGGTATTGGCGGCCAGACTCAGTCCCAGGCAGGCGTAGTGGAAGGGCCAGCCGTGGGTGGCGCAGTGGGCGGCGATTTGGGTGAAGGGCGTACCGGAGGTAGGGCCCTGCACCGGATCGCGCAGGTCCAGATGGGCGTCGAAGTTGATGATACCGATGCGCGGCTTGGGCAAGGTCTTGGCCAGGTGCAGCGCCAGTCCCGACCAATCGGCCCAGGCCACCTCATGGCCGCCCCCCATCACCAGCGGCAGGTGGCCGGCGTCCAGCAAGAGGCATACGCCCTCGGCCAGGCGCTGCTGGGCGCCTTCCAGATCACCGTCGGCGCAGCGGATGTCACCGGCGTCATAGGCCGCCCCCTGGCGCTGCCAGGCGACATTGG
This sequence comes from Pseudomonas oryzihabitans, assembly GCF_001518815.1. Classification (NCBI taxonomy): domain Bacteria; kingdom Pseudomonadati; phylum Pseudomonadota; class Gammaproteobacteria; order Pseudomonadales; family Pseudomonadaceae; genus Pseudomonas; species Pseudomonas oryzihabitans. Next base: position 1,424,220 of record NZ_CP013987.1, on the reverse strand, counting down.
CCAGGGCGCGTCTCATTGCGGTGGGGCCTTCGGCGGCGCCCACGCGACCCTGATTGCGCCTTACGCCCTCGTCACAGGCGAAACCCAGCAGCGCCATACCCGGCGCGCTGTTCACGGTCAGCGGCTGGATGCACTGGTGCCAGCGCAAGGCGTCGGCTTCCGGATCGGTACGACCGCTCCAGAGTTCCAACGTCTGACGATCAGCGAACATGCTGCACCTCCCCGGCGAAGACACGCTGCCGCAAACGGCCGGGGCGTACCTCATAGGCCAGCTCGGCCGGCTGACCGACGTCCCACAGGCAGAGATCCGCCGGGGCGCCCACCTGGATACGGCCCAACTCCGGGCGCCCCAGGGCCTGGGCGGCATGGGCGGTCATGCCGGCCAGGGCCTCGCGTGGCGTGAGGCGAAACAGGGTGCAGCCCAGATGCGCGATCAGGGTGGGCAGATAGAGCGGCGAGGTGCCGGGATTGGCGTCACTGGCCAGGGCCATGGGCACCCCGTGCCGGCGTAGCAGCTCCACCGGTGGCTGCTGGGTTTCGCTTAGCATCAGGAAGGCACCGGGCAGGAGCACGGCGACGGTACCGGCTGCTGCCATGGCGCGCACGCCGGCTTCGTCGAGGTACTCAACATGATCCGCCGACAGGGCGCCCAGGCTCGCGGCCAGGGCACTGCCGCCCAGATTGGACAGCTGCTCGGCATGGGCCTTGATCGGCAGGCCGTGCGCCCGTGCTGCCTGGAAGACCCGCTCGCATTGGGCCGGCGAAAAGGCGATCCCCTCGCAGAAGACGTCCACCGCATCGGCCAGACCCTCAGCCACTGCGGCGGGGATCATCTCCTGGCAGACCAGATCGACGTAGCCATCGGCATCGCCCTGGAATTCCGGTGGCACGGCATGGGCGCCCAGCAGCGTGGTCATCACCCGGACTGGTAGCGCCTCACCCAACCGGCGAGCGACACGCAGCAACTTGAGTTCGTCGGCCACCGTCAGGCCGTAGCCGGACTTGATCTCCACGGTGGTGACACCCTCGTCGGCCAGGGCCTGCAAGCGCGGCAAGCTCAAGGCGAAGAGTTCCGCCTCGCTGGCCGCCCGGGTGGCGTGCACGGTACCCAGGATGCCGCCACCCGCGCGGGCGATTTCGGCGTAGCTGGCGCCTTCCAGACGCTGCTCGAATTCCCCGGCGCGCTGGCCGGCGTAGACCAGATGCGTATGGCAATCCACCAGCCCGGGCGTCAGCACCCCGCCCTGCCCCACGACCTCGGCACCTTCGCCCTGCTCAGCGTGAAAGTCGGCTTCTTTCCAAAGCCCCGTGATGCGCTCGCCCTCCACCCGTACCGCCATGGGCGTGGGCCAAGTCTGCATGCCATCGAACAGGGTGACGTTACGCCAGAGCAGCGGTTGGGGAGCGATGGCGGACATAAAAGGTCTCTCCGATTAATGTATATACATTTAATCGAGAGACAGATAATCGTCAAGCAGAGGCAATCTTCAGCCCTGTTTCTCTACCCAATCGAGCTCAGTCATGAGGAATCGGGGGAGCTACCGCAGGGAAGCGCCATCTTCGCTTTGTATAGACAATTACACAGAAGTCAGCTGCCGCAGCGAAGTCACTCCGAGCACGGCAGGACGCTACAACGGCGTCACCGTCACCTCCACCACCGGATCGTGGTGGCCGCCACCGAGGATCACCCCGCGCAACGGTGAGACATCGGTGAAGTCGCGGCCCCAGGCCAGGGTGATGTGTTCGAGATCCGGCAGGACGTCGTTGGTGGGATCGAAGTCGACCCAGCCCAGCACCGGACAATGCACGCTGATCCAGGCATGGGAGGCGTCGGCGCCGATCAGCCGCGGCTTACCGGGTGGTGGACGGGTCAGCAGATAGCCGCTGACATAGCGCGCCACCAATCCCAGGCCACGCAGGCAGGCCAGCATCAGGTGGGCGAAGTCCTGGCAGACGCCATGGCGATGCGCGAGCACCTCGCGCAGGGGCGTGGCCACCTGGGTAGCGGTAGCGTCGAAGCGGAACTCGCGATGGATCTTTTCCATCAGCGCCCGGCAGCCCAGCAACAGGGGCCGCCCGGGCGGAAAGCAGTCCTCGGCGAAGCGGGCGAAGATGCCGTCGAGGGGTACCGCCGGCGATTCGAAGCGAAAGTGATGCACCTCCAGCGCCGCGCGGGCAGCCGGATAGCGCAGCCCGTCGCGTACCTGCTCCCAGGCGGGCGAGTCCGCAAGCGGGAGACCTGCGCGGGAGTCCACTTCCACGTCCAGTTCGGTCCCGACATAGAGTTCGTCGTGCGGGCGCTTGAAAGACAGTCGGGTCAGCGGATTGCCGAAGGCGTCCCAGGCGTCCTGGCGTTGCGTCGGCTGCGGCAGGATCGCCAGTTGCCGGGACAGGCAACGCTGCCAGGCGCAGTCGCGCGGCAACAGGTGCAGCAACTGCTGCGAGAGCGACACCGGCGCCTCGTAGCGGTAGTGGGTATCGTGCTGGATGCGATAGCGGACCGGGCTCATCACATGGATACCGTGCGCTGGCTGACCGCGTCGACATGGGCGAAGCAGCGATAGATGACCCGCTCGGACAGCTGGCTGCTGGCCCCGGCGATCTGCCGCAGCAGGCGCGCCAAGCCTTGCTGCACCTCGACCCGGCCGGCATCGCCGAACAGGGTGTTTTCCAGGGTGCCGAGGTCGAAGCGACGCAGCCGGTCGTAGGCGTCGTGCAGTGCCGGATCGGGCGGCAGGCCATGGTAGCGCTCCAGATGCTCCACGGCGTTGATCAGCGCGTGCAGCTGGAAGCGGATCGAATAGGGGTTGTGCTCGTGCAGCATCAGCAAGTCCAGCACCGGGATCAACTGAGGCGCGGCCTGGTAGCGCGAGCGATAGGTGATGATGCTGTTGCCCAGCTCCAACAGCCACTCCAGACCGGCCGCATCCCAGGTGGCGCCACCTTCGAGAAAGTGCGCCAGGCTGCCGGCGAGGAACTGCACCCGCTCGATGCGTCGGCCGATCATCAGAAAGCGCCAGCTCTCGTCGTGGGTCATGTCGTCGAAGGTGAAGCCGGCCACCGCGGCGAGCGCCATCACCAGCCGGTTGAGACTCTGCAGCGCTTCGCCCGGCTCGCTGCCTACCTGGCCCAGGCCATGGGCCTCGCGCTCCACCTCGCGGATGGCGCGCCAGTTCTCCGGCGACAGCCGTCCGCGTACCTGGGCCGCGGCCCAATGCAGGCGCTGCAGATTGGCGCCCAGGCCGCTGGGAAAGTCGCCAGGCCCGAGGGCTGCGTGCAGCTGCTCGGCGAGACCGCCCTGCCCCGGCAGCCATTCCAGGGCAGTGGCCAGGTCGATGGCCGATTGCACCGCCGGCCCCTCATCGTCGGCGTCCAGGTAACGGCTCAGCACGATCCGCAGCAGACGCGCGGCATCTTCGCAGCGCTCGCTGTAGCGGCCATACCAGAACAGATTTTCCGCCGTGCGCGAGGGCAGGAAGGGGTCCTTGCGCACCAGGTCGCGCACCCCCAGCACCCGGGCCCCGGGCACCTCGGCGGCGCCGCGGCTGCCGCCCAGCACCCAGGTATCCTTGCTCGACCCACCGCGTTGCATGGACACCACGGCAGCGCCTTCGTGGGCCACGCGGGTCAGGCCACCGGGCATGACCCAGTAGCCGTCTTCGCTGGCCACTGCGTAGACACGCATGCCGATGGCCCGTGACTGCAGGCTGCCGCCCTGCCAGACCGGCGCCTGCGAGAGCTGGATGCGCTCCTGGGCCACATAGGCATGGGGCGTGGCCAGAATACGCTCACGCAGGGCGGCCAGGCCCTGAGCATCCAGTTCCTTGCCGAACACCGGCTCGAATCCCTGGCCGGGATAGGCCGGCTTGATCACCAGTTCCGCCAGCCGCGCCAGGGCCGCTTCCCGGACCGGCGTCTCGCCACACCACCAGGTGGCGACGGAGGGCAGCGCTAGGGTCTCGCCCAGCAAGGCCTGGCAGACCCCCGGCAGGAAGCCGAGCAGGCCGGGCGATTCCAGCAGGCCGCTGCCCAAGGCGTTGGCCATGATGACATTACCCTGGCGCACAGCCTCCAACAGGCCAGGCACGCCCAGGGCCGAATCGGTGCGCAGCTCCAGGGGATCGCAGAAGTCGTCGTCCAGCCGGCGAAACACCGCATGGACGCGACGCAGCCCGCTCAAGGTCTTCAGGTACAGGCAGTCGTTGCGGACCGTGAGGTCCTGGCCCTCCACCAGCGGAAAGCCCAGCTGGCGCGCCTGGTAGAGGTGCTCGAAGTAGGTCTCGTTGTAGCGCCCCGGCGTCAGCAACACCGCCAGCGGCGCTTCGTCGCCGGTGTCCAGGCCCGTGCTCAGGGTGCGTTGCAGGGCCTGGAAGTAGCCATTGAGGGGCTGCGCCTGCAGATCACGGTGCAATTCGGGAAAGGCCCGCGCCACGATGTGCCGGTTTTCCAGGGCATAGCCGGCACCGGAGGGCGCCTGGGTACGATCCGCCAGCACCCACCAGCGGCCGTCAGGGGCCCGCGCCAGGTCCACCGCATAGACGTGCAGCCAGGTATCGCCCGGCGGTCGCAGGCCCTGGCAGGCCCAGAGAAAGTTGTGATGACCAAATACCAGCTCTGGCGGCAACAGTCGCTCGTGCAGCAGACGTTGCTCACCATAGAGATCGCCCAGTACCCGGTTCAACAGTCGCGCCCGTTGCGCCACCCCAGCGGCCAGGGGTGCCCACTCCTCCGCCGAGATCAGCTGCGGCAGGAGATCCAGCGCCCAGGGCCGGTCACTGCCCTTGGGATCGGCATAGACGTTGTAGGTCACGCCGTTTTCCTGGATCTGCCGGGCGATCAGGGCCTGGCGCTGGTCGAGCTGCGCCGGGCGCAGACCCGCCAGGTGTCCATAGAAGCGCCGCCAGGTCGGCCGCACGCCACCCCGCGGACTCCAGAGTTCGTGGTAGCTGCCGGTCATGTCGCTGGCATTGTGGGAGGCGATCGGGGGCATGGTTGGACGGCTGACAGGATACGAGAGCAGGTTCGCAAGAGCCGAACGGGCCGACGCCTTAGGGGCGCGCGACAGTGTCGACGGTAACCTAGGGTAGTGGTGCGCGCCTGGATGCGCCACCGCTAACGCGGGCCGCCGATGCGCGCGGGCTGGCCTCTGGTCCGGGCGCCGATTCCAGAGCTCTTGCCAGCACCCCCAGGCGACGAACAACCCGGAACTCCAGGGTCGGGCCGCTCTACTAAAGCGCTAGCAAGACGCCGGCGCTCCGCCTGGCGTCCGACGCGGCCGCTCTCGCCAGGTATTCCCCATGCGCAATTTTCTCGGAAGCTACAGTTCGAATCGCCAGCAACGCAATGTCCTGCGCGCCCTGCCCGTCCAGCGCAAGGTCGCCAACTGCACCTGCGGCCAGGCCATCTTCTTTCCCAACAGCGAATGCCTGGCCTGCGGCAATGCCCTGGGCTACGCCCCGGACCAGGGCATGCCGACGGCACTGCTGCCGGCGGAAGGTGGCCTCTGGCAGCTACCCGAGACGACCAGCGGCCTCTATCGCCGCTGTGCCAACCTGGATACCCCAGCCGCTTGCAACTGGCTGGTGCCAGCCGAATCGGGCGACGGCTTCTGCGTGGCCTGCCAGCTCAACCACACCATTCCGGACCTGTCCTTCGAGGGCAACGGCGAGCGCTGGCGCAAGCTGGAGCTGGCCAAGCGGCAACTGGTCGCCCAGCTGCTGGGCCTGGGGCTGCAGGTAATCCCCCAGACGGTCGATGCCGAGCGCGGTCTCGCCTTCGACTTTCTCGCCCCTGACGCCACCGGTACCCCTACCACCGGCCATGCCAATGGCCTCATCACCCTGAACATCCTCGAAGCGGACGATGCCCACCGGGAAAAGGTCCGCGCCGACATGCACGAACCCTATCGCACCCTGCTCGGCCATTTCCGCCACGAGGTGGGTCACTACTACTTCGATCGTCTGGTCGCCGGCACCGCTTGGGAAGAGCCCTTCCGCGTCCTGTTCGGCGACGAGCGCGCCGACTATGGCGAGGCCCTCAAGCGTCACTACGAGCAGGGTGCTCCGGCCAACTGGGAAAGCCAGTACGTGAGTGCCTACGCCACCATGCACCCCTGGGAAGACTGGGCGGAGACCTGGGCGCACTACCTGCACATGATGGACACCCTGGCCACCGCCGCCAGCCTGGGCATGAACGCTGGCAGCCTACAGCTGGACTTCCAGCCGTTCACCCGCGAGGCGCTCTATGAGGCCGAAGACCGCAGCGATGACGAATTCCTCGGCTTCGCCAATGCCTGGATCGAGCTGGCCGCCATGCTCAACGAGCTGTCGCGCAGCATGGGCCAGCCGGACTTCTATCCCTTCGCCCTGCCGGCCCCGGTGATCGCCAAGCTGCACTTCATCCACAAGGTCATCCATTCGGCCCAGCCCAGCGTGCTGGAACAGCGCCTGGCCGCGGATGACACCGCAGCGGGTGCCACCTTGGGCGCTACCGTCTGATCCTTTTCCTGCTCAGCCGAGCAGGACGATGCCCCAGACCACGGCGATGATGATCATGGCCACGAACTGCGCAGCGCTGCCAAGATCCTTGGCGTTCTTCGACAGTTCGTGCCAGTCCAGGGAAATGCGATCCACCACCGCCTCGATGGCGGCATTGAACAGCTCGACCACCAGCGACAGCAGGCAGACCGCCACCAGCAGCGCCCGCTCGCCACGACTCACGTCCAGCCAGAAGGCCAGCGGCACCAGCACAAGGTTGAGCACCACCAGCGAACGAAAGGCCGCTTCCTGGCGAAAGGCCGTGCGCAGCCCGGCCAGGGAGTAGCCCGTGGCATTGATGACCCGGCGTAGACCGGTCTTGCCTTTGTAGGGAGAAATCACCGAAAGCTCCATCCAGCAGCGTCGCACTGCCGGTCCCGGCGGACGGCAGGTACAAAAAAGGGTGAGGACCGGGGGCCGCGCACAAGGCGACCGCCCATCGAAAGCGGCAACGGCAACCGAAGCTAGCTGGAGGTGCTCTCCAGCTGTTGCAGCAGGAGCGCCGCCTGGGTGCGGGTACGGACCCCGAGTTTACGGAAGATGGCCGTGGCATGGGCCTTGACCGTGGCTTCGGAGACATTCAGCTCGAAGGCGATCTGCTTGTTGAGCAAGCCTTCGCAGAGCATGGTGAGCACCCGGAACTGCTGCGGCGTGAGACTGGCAAGCCCGGCGCTGGCCGCCTTGGCCTCCTCGCTCAGGGCCGCGGCACCTTCCACCTGTGGTGGCCACCAGGTGTCGCCGTCCAGCACCTGACTGACGGCCTGCTGCAGGGTACTCAGATCGCTGGACTTGGGGATGAAGCCGCTGGCACCGAACTCCCGGGCGCGTTGCACCACGGCCGGTTCTTCCTGCGCCGAGATCATCACCACGGGCACCTGGGGATACTGGCCGCGCAGGAGAACCAGCCCGGAAAAGCCGTAGGCGCCGGGCATGTTGAGATCGAGCAGGACCAGATCCCAGTCGGTGCGCTCGGCCAGGCAGGCCTGGAGTTCGGCGATGTCGGCCACTTCGGTGAGACTCGCCTGGGCGCCCAGGCCCAGGGTGAGCGCCTGCTGCAGCGCGCTGCGAAACAGCGGATGATCATCGGCGATCAATATCTGATAGGCAGCCGCCATGGTGTAGCCTTCCTTGTTGTCGTGAGAGCCTGCTCAACGCTTGCTGCGCGTTGGCCAAACGGCGGTGGACATGACTTCGGGACGCTCATCTACCCTGCGTAAACGTCGCGCCCTCGGTCATCTTCACCTGGTTCGTCTCCAGCTCGTGAGCCTTGGAACAGCCTCCGAGGTCCGCGCAGACCAGCAGCCTGGCGTGCCGGCTGCATGCGAGATCGCGCCAGCATGCCGAACGGCGCGGACGGGGGCAAGGCCGAGTGGACCACAGACGGTAGGCAAGGCCCGGCGGTTGCGGCACAGTTGCGCTTTTTTGCCCAAGAGACACCCGATGCCCAGCGCTGCCCTGCGTGCCGACCTGCTCATGCTGCTCACCGCCATCATCTGGGGCAGCGCCTTCATTGCCCAGACCGGTGGCATGGAGCACATCGGTCCCTTCCTCTACACCGGCCTGAGATTCGCCCTGGGCGCCCTTACCCTGCTGCCGCTGCTGCTGTTCCTGCGCCGCCGCGGTCGCCAGCAACGCCTGACCCGCGACACCTTCAAGGGCGGACTGCTGATGGGCCTGGTGCTGACCCTGGGGATCAATCTGCAACAGGTCGGCCTGCTGTTCACCAGCGTGACCAATTCCGGCTTCATCACCGGGCTCTATGTCATCGTGGTGCCACTGCTGGGCCTGCTGCTGGGCCAGCGCAGCCATCTGGGGACCTGGATCGGTGCCAGCCTGGCGGTGGTCGGCATGGGGCTGCTGAGCATCGGCGACAACTTCCACGTCGCTTCGGGCGATCTGCTACAACTGGCTGGCGCCCTAGCCTGGGGCGTCCATGTCCTGCTCGTGGGTCACTACTCCAGCCGCCACGACGCCACCGTACTGTCGATCCTGCAATTTCTGGTCTGCGCCGTGCTGAGCCTGCTGCTGGCGCTGGCCTTCGAGCCGCTTCAGCCGGCCCGGATCGCCCTTGCCCTGCCTGACCTGCTCTATGGCGGCGTGATCGCCGCCGGCATCGGCTATACCCTGCAGGTCTTCGCGCAGCGCGGCGCCATCGCCTCCCACGCGGCGGTCATCTTTTCCCTGGAAGCGGTGTTCGCTGCCGGCTTTGGCGCCTGGCTGCTGGGTGAGGCCCTCAGCGACCGTGGCTACCTCGGCTGCGCCCTGATGTTCGCCGGCATGCTGGCGGCCCAACTCTGGCCACGCCAGGCGCCGGTCGAGGTCAAGCCGGTCAACTAGCGCGCAGCGCCTTCAGCTGCTGGCTCGCCGGGCTGTCCGCCGCCAATGGCAGATGATGCTTGGCGTCCAGATAGCGCTCACTGAAGACATCCAGATAGGCCTCCAGCAGCCGCCCGGCGGGCGCCTCCCCGGCCAGCTCCAGGCACAGGGCCGCGACCTCGGCGGTGCACAGGTGCTCGCCGCGGGTGGAGCGCCGCAGACGGTAGCGCGACAGGGCGGTGGGCTGGAAGCTCAGCACCGGCAGGCTGTCCAGGTACGGACTCTTGCGGAACATCTTGCGCGCCTCGGTCCAGGTGGCATCCAGCAGCACGAACAGTGGTCGCTGGCCGGGGGCCAGTGGCAGGCTTTCGACTACCCGACCTGGGTCGGCGTATTCGCCGGGAAATACCAGCAATGGCTGCCACTCGGGCTGCCTGAGCAGCTCAGGCAACGCCGGATCCACTGCCGTGCGACTCCAGCCGAAGGCATGGGTATCGGCCACCACGTCGGCGATCAGCCAACCCGTGTTGCTTGGCTTGAGCGGCTCCACGTCATGCATCAGCAGGCACATCCCGGCGCGGGTCTGACGCAAGGGGCGCAGGTCGCAGAGGCAATGGGTGGGCGCCAGCCGGCACGCCGGACAACGTGCCATGCGCGAGCCGCGGGCGATGAAGGGCTTGATGCTGCGCGCCAGGCGTTCCTGGCGCAAACGGGCCACGGCATGGGGAGGGATGTCGCTGATCGGGGTCATGCCGGGCTCACGTGAAAAAGCGCAGTTTACCAGAGCGATCGGGATGCCCGCGGCGGCCAGGCGGGTTACCCTGCATAGACGCCTTGCGAACCCCCGCCCGCGACCACGGTCGAAACGGGCTCCTCTACGCTGGAGAACACGATGCCTCGTTTTGCTTTGCTCGCCCTGACCCTCGCCCTGCCCCTCACCGTTCAGGCGGCCGAGTCGCTCAAGGACCACGAGCTCAACCAGATGCTGCGCAAGGTGGCTGCCGAGAGCAGCCAGGGTACGCCCCGCGCCGTCAACGAAGACATCCTCGACCGCGGCTACACTGTGCAGGGCAAGCAGCTGATCAATAGCCTCAGCGTCCGTCCGGCCCATGCCGCCCGCATGCGCGAGAATCCAGCCACGGTACGGGTGCAGCTCGCCGAAAGCGTCTGCCAGAACAACGGCTATCGCCAGTTGCTGGCCCGTGGCGCCACCCTGGTCTATGACTTCACCGAATACCAGACCAATAAGCCGGTCATGGTCGAGCGCTTCCAGGCCGCCGACTGCGGCCTGGGCAAGTAAGCGGAGGGTCGCAGCATGACCGAGGACAGCGACGACAGCTACCTGGCGCGTCACGTGGAGCCCAGCGCCGCCGATCTCGGTCAGCGTATCGACGAACTGCTGGAGCATGCCCTGCCCGGCGGCAGCCCGAATCTGGGTTTGTACCGCGAGATGCTGGTGACGGTGGTGCGCATGGCGCAAACCAACCCGGCACGCTGGGACGCCAAGATCATGCTGCAGACGCTGAAGGAGTTGGAGCAGGCCTTCCGCACCCTGGAGCGCTTTCGCCGGCGGCGTAAGGTCACGGTGTTCGGCTCAGCGCGGACCCGGATCGATCACGGCCTCTACGCCCTCGCTCGCGAATTGGGCAGCGCCCTGGCCCGTCGCGACATGATGGTCATCACCGGCGGCGGCGCCGGCATCATGGGTGCGGCCCACGAGGGCGCCGGCCCTGAAGCCAGCCTGGGTTTCAACATCACCCTGCCCTTCGAGCAACGTGCCAATCCAACCATCGAAGGCACGGATCACCTGCTGTCCTTCCACTTCTTCTATGTGCGCAAGCTGTTCTTCCTCAAAGAGGCGGACGCGCTGGTGCTCTGCCCCGGAGGCTTCGGCACCCTGGACGAGACCTTCGAGGTACTCACCCTGATCCAGACCGGCAAGAGCCCGCTGGTGCCGCTGGTGTTGCTGGATACGCCCGACGGCCACTTCTGGGACGACGCCCTGGCCTATCTGGAGCGCAATCTGCTGGAGGAAGGCTACATCCTGCCCGCCGATCTCAAGCTGGTGCGCCTGGTGCGCTCGCCCGAGGCGGCCGCCGCTGAGATCGAGCACTTCTACGGCAACTATCATTCCACGCGCCGACGCGACGGCCATCTCCATATCCGCCTCAAGCACCCCGTGACCCCCGCCTGCCTGCAACGCCTGGCCGCCGACTTCGGTGATCTGTGCCGCACCCCGGGCTTCACCCAGCTGTCGCCGGGTGAAGGCGAGGCCGACGAGGCGGAATTCTCCCACCTGACGCGCCTCACCTTCGACTTCCACGGCCGCCACTACGGCCGCCTGCGTGAACTGGTGGACGAGCTCAATCGGCCGGAGCATTGGGTGGCCTGAGGTGAAGATGTAGGTTGGCGCTGAGCACAGCGAAGCCCAACGAACCCAGGCCTCCGACTGAATGTTGGGCTTCGACGATAAGGCCGTCTCAACCCAACCTACGTCACCAGCCCGCAGGTTGGCGCTGAGTACAGCGAAGCCCAACGTTCCCTGGTACCAGAGCCGAGATGGTCTGCAATGTGCCCACCGCGAACCTGCGCGACCGAAGTTGATCGCTGCTATCGCGGCCATGGGCCGCTCCTACAGTCAAATCAGGGTCTGTAGGAGCGGCCCATGGCCGCGATGGCTCTGAACTCGACGCGTTTCCTGGCAAGCGCACGGGAATGGCGAATCCTTTTCCCCTCGGGCATGACCGCGAAGCGCGCCCTCACCCCAACCCTCTCCCTGAGTAAGAGAGGGTTAGCCGTTTTCCGCAATCAGCCGCTCACCGGGGGGCAGAATGGACCTGCAGGCTGGCGCTGAGCGTAGCGAAGCCCAACAGCACTGGCCACAACCCACTACCGCCGGCTCAACACCCGGTTGATCCCATCCATGGCGTAACCACGGTAGGCCAGAAAGCGGCCCTGCTTGGCGCGCTCCTTGGCATCGGCGGGGGGCGTACCAAATTTCCTGCGCCAGACGTCTTCCAGTTGCGCCTGCCAGTCCACGTCCGCCTCGCGCAGCGCGGCTTCCACCTGATCCCGTTTCAAGCCGCGTTGCCCTAGCTCTTCGCGAATGCGCATGGGGCCATAGCCGGCGCGAGCACGGCTGGCGATATAGCTGTCCAGATAGCGGCTCTCATTGAGCAGACCGTCCTCGGCCAGCCGATCCAGTACCGGACCGAGCAGACTTTCCTCGGCTCCGCGTCGACGCAGCTTGCGCGATAGCTCTTCGCGGCCATGCTCGCGGCGTGCCAGCAGGTCCATGGCCGCGAAGCGGATGGCAGCGGTGGTGTCCAGCGGATTGCCCACGAGTAATCTCCCCTATGCAAAAACCCCCGCACGTGGCGGGGGTCGTTTCAAACGTGGTACCTGATCACAGATCGATGTCAGCGTCTTCTTCAGCAGCCACTTCGGCCTTCTGATTGGTCGGCTGGCTCAGCAGCTTCTCGCGGATCGCCTTGTCCACGGCGCCCTTGATCTCGGGATTGTCTTCCAGGAACTTGGCGGCGTTGCCCTTGCCCTGGCCGATCTTGCTGCCCTGGTAGCTGTACCAGGCGCCCGACTTCTCGATCAGACCCAACTGCACACCCAGGTCGATGATCTCGCCGTTCAGGTAGATACCCTTGCCGTAGAGGATCTGGAACTCGGCCTGGCGGAACGGCGGGGCCACCTTGTTCTTGACCACCTTGACGCGGGTTTCGCTACCGATCACCTCGTCGCCTTCCTTCACCGCGCCGATCCGGCGGATGTCCAGACGGACCGACGAGTAGAACTTCAGGGCATTGCCGCCAGTGGTGGTTTCGGGGTTGCCGAACATCACGCCGATCTTCATGCGGATCTGGTTGATGAAGATGACCAGGCAATTGGCGTTCTTGATGTTACCGGTGATCTTGCGCAGCGCCTGAGACATCAGACGTGCCTGCAGACCCACGTGCATGTCACCCATCTCGCCTTCGATCTCGGCCTTGGGCACTAGGGCCGCCACCGAGTCGACGATGATCACGTCGACCGCGTTGGAGCGCACCAGCATGTCGGTGATTTCCAGCGCCTGCTCACCGGTGTCCGGCTGGGACACCAGCAGGTCGTCGACGTTGACACCCAGCTTGCCGGCGTAATCCGGATCCAGCGCGTGTTCGGCGTCGACGAAGGCGCAGGTGGCACCCTGCTTCTGGGCCTGAGCGATGACCGACAGGGTCAGCGTGGTCTTACCCGAGGATTCGGGACCGTAGATCTCGACGATCCGGCCCTTGGGCAGACCACCGATGCCAAGGGCGATGTCCAGCCCCAGGGAGCCGGTGGAAATCGCCGGAATGGCCTGACGCTCGTGATCGCCCATGCGCATCACGGTGCCCTTGCCGAATTGCTTTTCAATTTGTCCCAAGGCCGCGGCCAGGGCGCGCTTTTTGTTGTCGTCCATTAGATTCCTCTCGGAGAAAGAAGGGCCAGACGGCCGTGGATACCTGTATAAGTGAACAGTATTAAACCATAGTCGCCTCTCGGTTGCTACACCTGAGGGGCTTTTTCCTCGGCCAATAACGCCAGTAAAACCTGCAGCGCGCGGACCTGGGTCTGCTGACGCACGGCAGCGCGATCGCCGGCAAAGACCTGACGTTCGGTGCGCAGTTTTTCCCCATCCAACCAGGCCAGCCAGACCGTTCCGACCGGCTTGCCGGGCACCGCGCCACCCGGCCCGGCGATGCCGCTCACCGCCACGGCGAAGCGCGCCTCGGCGCGCCGCTGGGCGCCATGGACCATGGCCGCCACCACCTCCTCACTGACCGCGCCGACCTGCTCAAACAGCGCCTCGGGCACGTCCAGTTGCAGGGTCTTCTGGCGGTTGGAGTAGGTGACGAAGCCGGCCTCGAACCAGGCCGAGCTGCCGGCGACGCGGGTGATCGCCTCGGCGATGCCGCCACCGGTGCAGGATTCGGCAGTGGTGACCTGGGCGCCGGCCGCCTGCAGGGCGTCACCCAGTTGTTGGGCGAGACTGTCGAGGGAGTCCATCGAGACCTTCCTGTGCAAAAGAGAACATAAAAGGTGACCGCGGCAAGCGACTGCCTACGGCGACCACTGGTCGGCCTGCACCTTAGACCGGCTTGCCGGCCCGCGTGAGAAAAGATTTACTGAAACCGGTTTCAGGCACCTACAAAATCCTAACAGCGGTACGCCATGAACGATATGTATCTCCCCGGTCCGCGCGCCACCCGCGCGACCATCGCCGAAGTGGCCACCGCTGCCGGCGTATCCAAGGCCAGCGTGTCACGCTATATCAGCGGTGATCGTCGCCTGCTGTCAGATTCCCTCGCCGCCCGCATCGAGCAGGCCGTGGTCGCCCTCGACTTCCAGCCCAACCAGATGGCCCGCGGTCTCAAGCGCGGACGTAGCCGACTGATCGGCATGCTGGTGGCCGACCTGCTCAATCCCTACTCCACCGCCGTGATGCACGGCGTCGAGACGGCCTGCCGCCAGCAGGGCTATTCGCTGCTGATCTGCAATACCGACCAGGATGCCCGGCAGGAGCGCCAGCAACTGGCGGCGTTGCAGTCCTACAGCATCGAAGGCCTGATCGTGAACACCTTCGGCCAACATGCCGCCGACCTGCAGCACCTGGGCAGCCGTCTGCCACTGGTGCTGCTGGACCGCGAGTTGCCGGGCGTCGAGGCCGATCTGGTCGGCCTCGACAACCACCAGGCCATCGAGCTAGGGGTGGCGCACCTGCGCGAGCAGGGCTATCGCGACCTGCTGCTGGTGAGCGAGCCCCTGGACGGGACCAGCTCGCGCCTCCAGCGCCTGGGCGCCTTCGACGCGGCCCTGGCCGAGCACCCTGACTGTCGTGGCGGACACTGTGGCGAGGCCGACAACGCCCTGGCGCTGCAAACCGCCCTGGCCGCCTTCCTCGCCAGCCCCGGCCCCGGCCCCAAGGCCCTGCTCACCGCCAATGGCGTGGCGACCCTGGCGACGACCCTGGCCCTGCAGGCCCTGGGTGAGCCCCTGTTCGAGCGCCTTGGCCTGCTGGCTCTGGATGATCTGGATTGGTTTCCCCTGGTTGGTGGTGGCATCAGCGCCCTGGCCCAGCCTACCCATGCCCTGGGCGTAGCCGCCTTCGAGCGCCTGCAGCGACGCATCGACGGTGACCGCAGCGCGCCATTCCAGCAGACCTTCGGCGCGGAGTTGTGCGTACGCCAGTCGACTCGCGCCCGGGCCTGAGGGCACCTTTCGCATTTTTATCCGTCATTTGTTGAAACCGGTTTCAGGAGAATAACAATGCCACCGGAGATCGCCATCACCACCTCGGCCTTTGGCGCCGACGGGGTCCGTACCCAGGGTCAGGCTGCCTGGCTCGACCTGATCGCCGCCGCGGGGGCCAGCTATGTGGAAATCCGCGCCGAGCTGTTCACCGATGCCCCCGATTTCACCGCCCTGGGCGTGGCCATCAAGGCCGCCGGCCTGGGCTGCGTCTACTCCGTTCCCCTGGAGCTCTGGCCCGAAGCCGGAGCGGCCCTGTCGCCGCGCCTGCCCACGGCACTCGCCGAAGCGCGTCAGTTGGGCGCCGATACCCTCAAGGTGTCCCTCGGTCACTATCGCACCGCGGCCGACCTGCAGTCCCTGGCCGAACAGCTGGCTGGCGACGGTCCGCAGTTGCTGGTGGAAAACGACCAGACCGCCCAGGGAGGACGGGTCGAGCCGCTGCGCGCCTTCATCCAGGCCGCCCGTGCCAAGGGCCTGCCGGTCGGGCTGACCTTCGATGTCGGCAACTGGCGCTGGCAGGACGAAGATCCCCTCCAGGCTGCACGGCTACTCGGACGGGACGTCCGCTACCTGCACTGCAAGGCGGTGCGCCGACGTGCCGGCGGCCTGCACGCCGTGCCTCCGGAAGCGGCCGATCTGCTGGCCTGGCAGAGCCTGATGGTCCACTTCCCCGCCGGCCTGCGGCGCGCCATCGAGTTTCCCCTCATGGGGGCCGACCTGCTGGCCGAGACCCGCCGCCAGGTAGCGGCCCTGCGCACCTTCGATAGCCAGCAGCAGGAGCGCCAGCATGGCTGACTTCGATATCCTCGCCTTTGGCGAAACCATGACCATGTTCGTCGCCGAGACCCCTGGCGAGCTCGCCACGGTCGGCCAGTTCGGCAAACGTATTGCCGGCGCCGACAACAACGTGGCGATCGGCCTGAGCCGCCTGGGCTTCAAGGTCGCCTGGCTGTCGCGAGTCGGTGACGACTCCTTCGGCCGCTTCGTGCGCGCCAGCCTCGAAGCCGAGGGCCTGGACTGCAGCCGCCTGAAGGTCGACCCGCAGCATCCCACCGGTTTCCAGCTCAAATCCCGCGTTTCCGATGGTAGCGACCCGGTCGTCGAGTACTTCCGCCGTGGCTCGGCGGCCAGTCACCTCAACATCGAGGAAGATTTCGACCCCAGCCTGCTGCGGGCGCGCCATCTGCACGCCACCGGCATTCCCCCGGCACTGTCGCCCAGCGTCTGCGCTTTCAGCCGCCATCTGCTGGAAGCCATGCGGGGTGCCGGACGCAGCATCTCCTTCGATCCCAATCTGCGGCCTTCGTTATGGGACAGCGAGGCGCAGATGCGCCGCGAACTCAACGGACTCGCAGCCCTGGCCGACTGGGTGCTGCCCGGGCTGGCCGAGGGCCGCCTACTGACCGGCTATGACACCCCGGCGGACATCGCTGCCTTCTACCTCGACCGCGGAGCCAAGGCCGTGGCCATCAAGCTCGGCCCCGAGGGGGGCTACTGGCGCACCCCCGAGGCCGAGGGTGAGGTACCCGGCGTCGCCGTGGCCGAGGTGGTCGACACCGTCGGCGCCGGCGATGGCTTCGCTACCGGCTTCGTCAGCGGCCTGCTCGACGGCCTCGACGTCGCTGCCGCTGTCGCCCGTGGCAACTGGATCGGCGCGCGCGCCGTACAGGTCGTCGGCGACATGGAAGGCCTCCCCCACCGTCACGAACTACCCTGATCTTCACCCCTACAAGAACAATCAAGCAGGTGACCTCATGAACGCCTCTTCTCTCGCTCCACGCCGCTGGTGGTATCTGATGCCAGTGGTCTTCATCACCTACAGCCTGGCCTACCTCGACCGGGCCAACTACGGTTTCGCCGCCGCCTCGGGCATGGCCGACGACCTGGGCATCACCCCGGCGATGTCCTCCCTGCTCGGCGCCTTGTTCTTTCTCGGCTATTTCTTCTTCCAGGTGCCCGGCGCCATCTATGCCGAAAAGCGCAGCGTCAAGCGGCTGATCTTCTGGAGCCTGATCGCCTGGGGCGGCCTCGCTACCCTGACGGGCATGGTGCCCAACGTCACCCTGCTCATCGCCATCCGCTTCCTGCTCGGCGTCGTCGAAGCGGCGGTGATGCCGGCGATGCTGGTCTATCTCTGCCACTGGTTCACCAAGCGTGAGCGCTCGCGGGCCAATACCTTCCTGATCCTCGGCAACCCGGTGACCATTCTCTGGATGTCGGTGGTCTCGGGCTACCTGATCCATGCCCTGGACTGGCGCTGGATGTTTATCATCGAAGGCCTGCCGGCAGTGATCTGGGCCTTCATCTGGTGGCGCCTGGCCGCCGAGCGGCCCAAGGATGCCAAGTGGCTCGCCCCTGAGGAAAAGGCCCGCCTGGAAGAGGCACTGAAGGCCGAGCAACAGGGCATGAAGCCGGTCAAGAACTACGCCGAAGCCTTCCGCTCGCCTAAGGTCATCCTGCTATCGCTGCAGTACTTCTGCTGGAGCATCGGCGTCTATGGCTTCGTCATCTGGCTGCCATCGATCCTGCGCCAGGGCGCCCACCTAGACATCGTCCAGGCCGGCTGGCTGTCCTCCCTGCCCTATCTGGCTGCCGTGCTGGCCATGCTCGGGGTGTCCTGGGCCTCGGACCGCATGCAGAATCGCAAGCTGTTCGTCTGGCCGCCGCTGCTGATCGCCGCCCTGGCCTTCCTGGGCTCCTTCGCCCTTGGCACCCAGCACTTCTGGTGGTCCTATGCCCTGCTGGTGGTCGCCGGGGCCTGCATGTACGCCCCCTACGGCCCCTTCTTCGCCATCGTCCCCGAGATCCTGCCGGGCAACGTCGCCGGCGGCGCCATGGCGCTGATCAACAGCATGGGCGCCCTGGGGTCCTTTGCCGGCTCCTATCTGGTGGGCTACCTCAATGGTGTGACCGGCGGTCCCGGGGCCTCCTTCGGCTTCATGGGCGGCGCCCTGCTGGTGGCCGTGTTCCTGACGCTGTTGCTGCGCCAAGAGCCGGTCAACCGCACCGCGGCGCTCAAGCCCGCCACCAGTCACTAGAGGGATACTCTGACCATGAAAAAGAAGGTGATCCACTACAAGGCCCTGTCGCCCGCCCTGACCGCACGGCTGAGCGAGGCCTTCGATCTGGAATACGTCGACGTCAAGGCGCCGGACGGCGAAGCCCGGCTGCGTGAGCGTCTACCCGATGCCCAGGGCCTGCTCGGCTCCAGCTTCAAGCTGACCCCGGAGCTGCTGGACCTGGCACCCCGACTGGAGGCCATCGCCAGCGTCTCGGTCGGCTTCGACAGCTATGACCTGCCCTATCTGCAACGCCGCGGCATCCTGCTCTGCAACACGCCGGATGTCCTGACTGAAAGCGTGGCCGACGCTGCCTTCGCCCTGCTGCTCGCCACGGCGCGGCGCATCGTCGAGCTGGCGGACTGGGTGCGCGCCGGCCAGTGGCAGGCCAGTCTGGGCGAAGCGCATTTCGGCTGCGACGTCTACGGCAAGACCCTGGGTTTGGTCGGCATGGGCCGTATCGGCCAGGCCA
Organism: Pseudomonas oryzihabitans; assembly: GCF_001518815.1. Lineage (NCBI taxonomy): Bacteria > Pseudomonadati > Pseudomonadota > Gammaproteobacteria > Pseudomonadales > Pseudomonadaceae > Pseudomonas > Pseudomonas oryzihabitans. Next base: position 1,405,555 of record NZ_CP013987.1, on the reverse strand, counting down.
TCGCCCGCCGCGCCCACCTGGGTTTCGGCATGCAGGTCAACTACACCGCCCATGCCGCCAAGCCCGAGGTGGACGAGCGCTATGCTGCGCGTTTCCTGCCGTTGCCCGAGCTGTTGGCGAGTTGCGACTTCCTCTGCGTCACCGTGCCCCTGAGCGACGAGACTCACCACCTGCTGGGTGCCGCCGAGCTCGCTCGGCTGCCGGCGCACGCCATCCTGATCAATGTCTCGCGCGGCCCGGTGATCGATGAAGCCGCCCTGATCGCCGCCCTGCAGGAAGGCCGACTCCGCGGCGCCGGGCTGGACGTCTTCGACCGCGAGCCGGTGGCACCGGACTCGCCCCTGCTGCAACTGCCCAATGTAGTGCCGACACCGCACCTGGGCTCGGCGACCCACGAGACCCGCGAAGCCATGGCTCGCTGTGCGGTGGACAATCTGCTAACCGCCCTCACCGGTCAGCGCCCGGCCAACCTGGTCAATCCGGAGGTCTGGCAGGGTCGCGAGTGAGTCTTGGCCGTCATTTGCGGTCAGATGAACATCACCCCCCACGGAGAACGCCCATGACTGCCTTCGACGATCCCCAAGCCTTCGTCAACCGCGTGCGCGAGCAAGCCGCCGATGCCGAGCGCAGCGGCGACATCCCGCGCCTGCTGCAACTGGTCAACGAGCTGGCCACCGCCTTCGAACGCCAGGCCCGTAGTACGGCCCAGGACAACGCCGGCGTGGTCCGGGCGGTGGAGGAATTCGAACGGCACGAAGGCACCTGATTTCGCTTTCTGCCCAAGAGCCCGGCTGTTCGCCCTTCAGGTACCGTGACGGACCAGCGCCCCGAGGCCTAGCATCCAGTGCCTATCGCGACCTACTCCCTGCTTGGACGGCTGCTGCAGCTGGTCCCGCGGGACACGCCCGCTCCCTTGCGCTACCTGGGCGCAGCCGTGCTTATTGCCATCGCAGCAGGCATCCGGCTGAGCCTGGGAATCGACAGCCTGCCCTATCTGGTCTTCATTCCCTTCATCATGACGGCCGCCTTCTGGTTCGGCCTAGGCCCCGGCCTCTTCGCTACCCTGCTTTCCGTCCTGCTGGCCGAGACGCTGTTCGTCAAGGCGCCCGCCTACTTCGCCCTGTTTGGCGAGCGCTGGGTGTCCCACGCCCTGTTCGTGCTGGTGAACGTCACGATGGCGGTGGTCTGCGTCGCCCAACGCCGCAGCCTGGAATCCCTCTATCGCGTTGCCGGCAACCTCGGTGAAGAAGTCACCTTGCGCACTCGCCAACGCGACCTCATCTGGCAGGCCAGCCCCGACCTGCTCTGCACGGCGACCCTGGAAGGTGAGCTGCTGGATCTCAATCCGGCCTGGACCAATACCCTGGGCTGGAGCGAGGAGCAGCTGCACCAGGAACCCTTCATGGCCTTCGTCCATGCCGAGGACCACGCGCCTACCCAAGCCGCCCTCGCACGCCTGAAGCAAGGTGAGCCGGTCTTCGGCTTCGAGAATCGCTATCGGCATCGCGAGGGCGGCTATCGCTGGCTGTCATGGAATTCGGTGGTGCAGGATGGCCTCATCTATTCCACGGTGCGTGAGGTCACCGCCATCCGCGAGCAGCAGGAAGCCTTGCGCCAGGCCGAGGAACAGCTGCGCCAAAGTCAGAAGATGGAGGCCGTGGGCCAGCTCACCGGCGGTATCGCCCATGACTTCAACAACCTGCTGACCGGCGTGATCGGCAGCCTCGACATGCTCACTCTGCGGATCAACCAAGGTCGTTTCGCCGATCTCGAACGCTATACCGGTGCAGCCAAGGGCTCCGCCGAACGCGCCGCGGCCCTCACCCATCGGCTGCTGGCATTTTCCCGTCGCCAGGCATTGGACCCTAGCGCCACCCAGACCAACGATCTGGTGCTGGGCATGGAAGAACTCATACGCCGTTCGGTCGGTACCCAGGTGGAGATCCACATCGAACTCGCCGAGGCGCTCAACCTCACCCTCTGCGATCCCCACCAGCTGGAAAACGCCCTGCTCAATCTCTGCATCAATGCGCGAGACGCCATGCCCGAGGGCGGCATACTGCGCATCGTCACAGCCAATCGCCGCCTGACCGACGCCCAGGCAGCCGCACTGGAATTGCCGCCTGGGGACTACGTGACCCTGGCCGTGCTCGACACCGGCTCGGGGATGCCACCCGAGGTCCTGGCGCGCGCCTTCGATCCCTTCTTCACCACCAAGCCAGTCGGCATGGGCACTGGTCTTGGCCTTTCGATGATCTACGGTTTCGCCAAGCAATCCGGGGGCGTTGCCCATATCGCCTCGGCGCCAGGCGTCGGGACCACCGTCACCCTCTACCTGCCGCGCCTGATGGCGGCGCCCGCCCCGCCGGTCGAAACGCCGCAATCGCCGCAGGCGCGCTATCCCGAGGGGATGACGGTCCTGGTGGTGGACGATGAACCCATGGTGCGAATGCTGGTAGACGAGGCCCTGCGCGAACACCAGATCCGCACGCTGGAGGCAAAGGATGCCGCCACTGCCTTGCAGGTGCTGGAATCGGATACGCCCCTGGATCTGCTGATCACCGACATCGGCCTGCCGGGCGGTCTGAACGGCTGCCAGCTCACCGCCTTGGCCCGCGAAAGACGGCCGGGGCTGATGACCCTGCTGATCACCGGCTACGCCGAGACCGACCTGCCGGGCGAACCCCTGCCCACCCCTGGCCTCCAGGTGCTGGCCAAGCCTTTCACCCTGGGCAGACTCCTGACCCAGATCGATCTGTTGCTGGCTTCCCGCGAGCAGCCGCCATCGGCGTGACGGTGCGCCTCTGAGCCGAGCGGGGCCGACAAACGCCACGAGTTGGTGGACAATACGCGGCTATCCCAAGGCAACCGGATCGAAACACCCGCATGAGCGATCTCTCCGCGCACACGCCCATGATGCAGCAGTACCTCAAGATCAAGCATCAACATCCCGAGCAGCTGCTGTTCTATCGCATGGGCGATTTCTACGAGCTGTTCTACGACGACGCCCGGCGTGCCGCCAAGTTGCTCGACATCACCCTGACCGCTCGCGGCGCCTCGGCCGGCAAATCCATTCCCATGGCCGGCATTCCCTTCCACTCCGCCGAAGGCTACCTGGCCAAGCTGGTCAAGCTCGGCGAATCGGTGGTGATCTGCGAGCAGATCGGCGATCCGGCCACCAGCAAGGGGCCGGTGGAGCGTCAGGTGGTACGCATCATCACCCCGGGCACCGTCAGCGACGAGGCCCTGCTCGACGAGCGCCGCGACAACCTGCTGACCGCCGTGCTGGGCGATGAGCGTCTGTTCGGCCTGGCCGTGCTCGACATCGCCAGTGGCCGCTTCACTGTGCAGGAACTGGCCGGCTGGGAGACTCTGCTGGCGGAGCTGGATCGCCTCAACCCCGCGGAACTGCTGATTCCCGACGACTGGCCTGCCGGCCTGCCCGCCGAGAAGCGGCGTGGCGTACGCCGCCGGGCGCCCTGGGACTTCGATTGCGACTCGGCGCTCAAGAGCCTCTGCCAGCAATTCGGTACCGGCGACCTCAAGGGCTTCGGCTGCGACAAGCTGGGCCTGGCCATCGGCGCCGCTGGCTGCCTGCTGGCCTATGCCAAGGAAACCCAGCGTACCGCCCTGCCCCACCTGCGCAGCCTCAGGCACGAGCGCCTGGACGACACCGTCATCCTCGACGGCGCCAGTCGCCGCAACCTGGAGCTGGACGTCAACCTGGCCGGTGGCCGCGACAACACCCTGCAATCGGTGGTGGATCGTTGCCAGACCGCCATGGGCAGTCGCCTGCTGACCCGCTGGTTGAATCGTCCCCTGCGCAATCGCGCGGTGATCGAAGCCCGCCAGGACGCCATCACCTGCCTGCTGGAAGGCTATCGCTTCGAAACGCTGCAGCCGCAGCTCAAGGACATCGGCGACCTGGAGCGCATCCTCCCCCGCATCGGCCTGCGCAACGCCCGCCCGCGCGACCTCGCCCGCCTGCGCGATGCCCTGGCCGCGCTGCCGACGCTGCAGGAAGGGCTGACGCAGATGATCGCGCCGCACCTGCTCGACCTCGCGCGCAGCATCCAGACCTATCCGGAACTGGCCGCCACCCTGGCCCGCGCCATCATCGACAACCCGCCTGCGGTGATCCGCGACGGCGGCGTCATCAAGCGTGGCTACGACAGTGAGCTGGACGAGCTGCAGACCCTGAGCGAGAACGCCGGCCAGTTCCTCATGGACCTGGAGGCCCGCGAAAAGGCCCGCACCGGCCTGCAAGGTCTCAAGGTCGGCTACAACCGCGTCCACGGCTACTTCATCGAGATTCCCAGCCGGCAGGCCGAATCGGCGCCAGCCGACTACATCCGTCGCCAGACCCTCAAGGGCGCCGAGCGCTTCATCACTCCCGAGCTCAAGGCCTTCGAAGACAAGGCCCTGTCGGCCCAGAGTCGCGCCCTAGCACGGGAAAAGGCCCTTTACGAGACGCTGCTGGACGAGCTCATCGGCCACCTGGCGCCCCTGCAGGACAGCGCCGCGGCCCTGGCCGAGCTGGACGTCCTGGCCAACTTCGCCGAGCGCGCCCTCAACCTGGACCTGAACAAGCCGCGCTTCGTCGAGGAGCCCTGCCTGAAGATCGGCCAGGGTCGCCACCCGGTGGTGGAACAGGTGCTGGAAACGCCCTTCGTCGCCAACGACGTCACCCTCGACAACGACACCCGCATGCTGGTGATCACCGGCCCGAACATGGGCGGTAAGTCCACCTACATGCGTCAGACGGCGCTGATCGTGCTGCTGGCCCATGTCGGCAGCTTCGTCCCGGCGGCCAGCTGCGAGCTGTCCCTGGTCGACCGCATCTTCACCCGTATCGGCTCCAGCGACGACTTGGCCGGCGGTCGCTCCACCTTCATGGTGGAGATGAGCGAGACCGCCAACATCCTGCACAACGCCAGCGAACACAGCCTGGTGCTGATGGACGAGGTAGGACGCGGCACCAGCACCTTCGATGGCCTGTCCCTCGCCTGGGCTGCCGCCGAGCAGCTGGCACGGCTGCGTGCCTGGACGCTGTTCGCCACCCACTATTTCGAGCTGACCGTGCTGCCGGAAGGCCAGCCGAGCGTAGCCAACGTGCATCTCAACGCCACCGAGCACAACGACCGCATCGTCTTCCTGCACCATGTGCTGCCCGGTCCGGCCAGCCAGAGCTACGGCCTGGCCGTGGCGCAACTGGCGGGCGTTCCGGAGGACGTCATCCTGCGGGCGCGCGAACACCTCGCTCGCCTGGAAGCGGCCAGTTTCAATGGAGAGGTGGGTACGCCGCTGCCGGTGAGCGCGCCGGCCAAGGGCCGCCCGCTGCAGGCCGATCTGTTCGCCAGCGCCATCCATCCTCTCATCGAGGAACTGGAACGCCTGCAGCCGGACGACATCACACCCAGACGGGCCCTGGAGCTTATCTACGAATGGAAAAAGCGTATCTGAGTTAACGGATACGAGGGTTCCGGCAATGCTGCTAGAATCCGCCGCCTTAGCCTGAGGAGAACGAGCAGATGACCTTCGTCGTCACTGACAACTGCATCAAATGCAAATATACCGACTGCGTGGAAGTCTGCCCGGTGGACTGCTTCTACGAAGGCCCCAACTTCCTGGTGATCCACCCGGACGAGTGCATCGACTGCGCCCTGTGCGAACCCGAGTGCCCGGCCCAGGCGATCTTCTCGGAAGACGAGGTTCCGGCCGGTCAGGAAGCCTTCATCGAACTCAACAGTGAGTTGGCCAATATCTGGCCGAACATCACGGAGAAGAAGGAAGCCCTGCCCGACGCCGCGGAGTGGGATGGCAAGACCGGCAAGCTCGCCCAGCTGGAACGCTAGATCCTGCGGAAAAAGCCCCGGCAATAAAAAAGGGGGCGGATCGCTCCGCCCCCTTCGTCCCTGTCCCTGAATTCCTGTCACCGTCCTGGTGAACCTCATCCTGAGGTGTTCCCGATTCGCTTCCTGCCAATCCGTGTCGTCCCAGACACAGCGCCGATAGTACGCCTCTCCCGAACGCTGGCAATCTGCCACAATGTGACCTTCCAAACCGCTTCGCTGCCGCGCTGGTAACGAAAAATCGTTATGCAGTAAGCACTTGAAAATCGATCGTTGGTCCAAGCGATGCTTTCCGGCAGGCCCAAGCGACTCAGGCTTACGTGTGCTGTAAGCCACGACTTACAGCAGCGCACAGAAAAAAGCCCGGAATAATCCGGGCTCCGTTTGGCTGACATTCAGCTAGGGATAATCAGAACAACGAATCACTCGACAGGCCGTTGCGCTCGAAAATTTCCCGCAGCCGCTTGAGGGCCTCGACCTGGATCTGCCGAACCCGCTCGCGGGTAAGGCCGATTTCCTGCCCGACCTCTTCCAGGGTGCAGGCCTCGTGGCCACGCAGGCCAAAACGACGCACGACCACCTCGCGCTGCTTCTCCGGCAGCTCCAGCAGCCACTGGTCGATGCTCTGGTTGAGGTCTGAGTCCTGCAGCAACTCGCAAGGGTCGGTGGGACGATCATCGGTCAGGGTATCGAGCAGAGTCTTGTCAGAATCCGGCCCCAGCACCATGTCCACCGAGCTGATCCGCTCGTTCAGGCCCATTACCCGCTTGACGTCCGCCACCGGTTTTTCCAGCAACGCCGCGATTTCCTCGGGCGAAGGCTCGTGGTCGAGCTTCTGGGTCAGTTCCCGTGCTGCACGCAGGTGCAGGTTGAGCTCCTTGACCACATGGATCGGCAGGCGAATGGTACGGGTTTGATTCATGATCGCCCGTTCGATGGTCTGCCGGATCCACCAGGTGGCATAGGTGGAGAAGCGGAAGCCCCGCTCGGGGTCGAATTTCTCCACGGCGCGAATCAGACCCAGGTTGCCCTCCTCGATCAGATCGAGCAGCGACAGCCCACGGTTGATATAGCGCCGCGCGATCTTCACCACCAGGCGCAGGTTGCTTTCGATCATGCGCTTGCGACCGGCGGGATCACCGCGTTGCGCGAGCCGCGCGAAATGCACCTCTTCCGCTGGTGAGAGCAGTGGCGAGAAGCCGATTTCATTGAGATAGAGCTGCGTGGCGTCGAGCGCTCGGCCATAGTCGGCCAGCTTCGCCCCACGCAAGACCTGATTACCGCGCCCGGAGAGCGCCTTGGTCATGGCGGAATCGGCAGATTCCTCATCGAAGGGATTGGAATCGAGAAGCAGGACATCATCTCCGAGATCGTACTCGGTTTCTTGTTTGTTCTGGATCATCTTGAGTAACCCTTGCTCGTCTGTGCTTCGAGCCCGGGCGTATCGATACGTTGCCGATGCGCCATGACTCGCCCCCAAAGAGCTGCGGGAACGAGTCGGCACCTAGCGAATCAGCGATTGGGCAGGAATTGCAAAGGATCCACCGGTTTGCCCTGACGGCGAATCTCGAAATGGAGCTTGACCCGGTCGGTCCCGGTCGACCCCATTTCGGCAATGGTCTGTCCTATCTTGACACGCTCACCTTCCCGAACCAGCAACCTACGATTGTGACCGTAGGCACTGACGTAGGTTTCGCTGTGTTTGACGATAACCAGTTCACCATAACCGCGTAAACCATTTCCCGCATAGACAACGGTACCGTCGGCGGCGGCCATGACGGGCTGGCCTTCCTGTCCGGCGATGTCTATTCCCTTGTTTAGACTGCTGCTGGCGGAGAAACGACTGATGAGGGTGCCTTTCGTCGGCCAAGCCCAACCGGACGCGGATTGAGGGACGTCGCGGGTAGGTGTCTGGGCCGGTGTGACCGGCGTCGGGGGCGGTGCAGCAGGCAGATTGGGCGTCACCACCGGGGTAGCGGTAGTGGGACTGGAGGTCACTGGCGGCGGAATGGGTACCGGGGTCGCGACCGGAGTGCCTGGCGCCGGACTGGAGGCTGCCGGGACGGAGCGGCGGATGATGCGACTGGAACTGCTGGCGCTGGATCCGTTGCCAAAGCGGATCACCTGACCGACATGGATGACAAAGGGCGCACTGATCCCGTTCTGGGCGGCCAGGGCGCGCCATTCCCAGCCGTTGCGCGAGGCAATGGAAAACAGGGTGTCGCCGCGCTTGACGCGATACTGACCGGAGGTGACCTGGGGAATGCTGCTACGACCATCGCCGCGGTCGATCACCGGCGCTCGTGAACCGTTGCTCGAACAGCCCGCCAGCAGCAGGGCGACGAGCACCGCCGCCAGCCAGCCTGACCGCCCTCGTCCTGGAAATCCTTGCGCTCGGGCCTTCACCCGTTCCTCCCGCAGAGTCTGATCATCTAGCGTCCGGCCATCCTGCCGGCCTCAAGCGGCCGTAGCCGTCAAGCTGCCTTGGAGCGCGGTACCGGGGTAACGTTCCCTGTCGCTCACTGGGCCAGGGGTCCGTTGAGCAGGGGTACGAAGCGTACGGCATTGAGTTCGTGGCGTACGAAGCCTTCGTCTTCGCGCACGATCAGCAAGAGCTTCTGCTCCTCATCGGCGCCTACCGGAATCACCAGACGGCCGCCGGGGGCTAGCTGGTCGAGCAATGCCTGGGGGATCTCCCGCGCGGCTGCCGTGACGATGATGCCATTGTAGGGCGCTAGCGCCGGCCAGCCTTCCCAGCCATCGCCCCAGCGGAACACCACGTTGCGCAGGTTGAGTTCGAGCAGGCGTTCCTTGGCCCGGTCCTGCAGCGACTGGATACGCTCGACGGAAAATACCCGCTCCACGGTCTGCGCCAGGATGGCGGTCTGATAGCCGGAACCGGTACCGATCTCCATGACCTTGTCCAGGGGGCCGCCGGCGAGCAGGAGCTCGGTCATGCGCGCCACCATGAAGGGCTGGGAAATGGTCTGGTTATGGCCGATGGGCAGTGCCGTGTCCTCGTAGGCCCGATGGGCCAGGGCCTCGTCGACGAACAGGTGACGCGGCGTGCGGCGAATCACCTCCAGCACCTGGGCGTTGGACAGCCCCTCTTCGTAGAGGCGCTGGATGAGCCGCTCCCGGGTGCGCTGGGACGTCATGCCGATGCCGTGTCTTTGCATATGCTCTTGCCCCTGAGTCATGCCAGCAGCTCCGTCAGTGCCGACAGGCCGGCGAAGCCCTCGCGGAAGGTGCGATCGAACTGTAGCGGCGTCACCGACACATAGCCTTCCAGTACCGCATGGAAGTCGGTTCCCGGCCCGCCATCCACCGCATCACCCGACACCGAGATCCAGTAGCCAGCCTTGCCGCGCGGATTGATCTCGCGCACCGGCGGCTTGGCCTGGGCTCTGTGACCCAGTCGGGTCAGCTGCAGGCCCTTGATCTGCTCCAGCGGCAGATCCGGGATGTTGACGTTGAGCACGGTGCGCGGCGGCAGGTCGAAGCTTTCGTGCAGGGCGACGATACGGGCAGCGATCTCCGCTGCCACTGCCATGTTGTCGGGGCTGCGTGAAACCAGTGAAAAGGCCAGGGCCGGGCGAGCGAGAAAACGCCCTTCCATGGCCGCGGCCACGGTGCCGGAATAGAGGACGTCGTCGCCCAGGTTCGCGCCGAGATTGATACCGGCCACCACCATGTCGGGCGTTTCCTCCAGCAGCCCATTGAGGCCGAGGTGGACGCAATCGGTAGGCGTGCCGTTGACGCCCAGGTAGCCATTGGGCAGGCGCTGCGGATGCAGGGGGCGGTCCAGCGTCAGGGCACTGCTCACACCGCTCATGTCATAGAGCGGCGCGACCACCTGGCACTCGTAGTCCGCACGGGCGGCGAGCGCGGCATGCAGCGCGGCGATACCGGGGGCCAGCACCCCATCGTCGTTGGCGATCAGAAGTCGCATGGATGTTCCGTCTGCCCTGCCTCGCCAAGCGTTACCAGCTCGCGAACCACTGCGGTGGCAAAACAGCCGGCCGGCAGGACGAATTCGAGTTGCAGAATGTCAGGAGCGGGATAATGCCACGTCAGGCCGCCGATGGGGAGGCGCAGGATGCGCCGTTCATGCGAGAGGCCGGCACCGGCCAGCCAGGCGGGCAGCTCTCCGGCGGCCTTCGCCACCTCCTGTTCCAGGGCGGCGGCAGAGCCCTGCACGGGCGATTCGCCGGCGCCCCAGAGCGGGCCGGTAGGGTGCAGATCGAGCGCTGCCAGGCGCGGATCCGTCAGATCGGCGGCGGTCGCCGGGAAGTGGCTGCGGCTGTCGGTAAAGGCCAGCAGATCCCCCTCCTGCGCCCGATTCCAGGAGCTTTCGGCGACGCGCCCGGCCAGCACCTGATTGAACAGCCAGCTGCGCGCGGCGGACAAGGTCCGCGAACGCCGGTTGCGCTGCTCGGGCAGGCGCTGTTCACGGGCGCATTGCTGGGCGTCCACCAGATTGCCGCCCTCATAGCCAAAACGTTGCGGACCGAAATAGTTGGGCACGCCCTCGGCGGCGATGGCCTGCAGCCGAGCCTCCAGCGCCGCGGGATCGGCCTTGAGTCCGGTCAGGCGCAGGCGGAAGCCATTGGCGGCATGGGCGCCGCGTTGCAGCTTGCGCCGGTGCCTACCCTGCTGGAGGATCACCAGCGTCTCGTCGCAGGCGGCCGCAAGATCCGGATCGGCCTTGCCGGGCAGGTGCAGGCTGAACCACTGGCGGGTCAGCGCCTGGCGATCCTTGAGGCCGGCGTAGCTGATCGCCCGCTGCGGCACGCCGGCCGCCCGCGCCAGGCGGCGCACCGCCTCTTCGGTATTGAGGCCACGCTTCTCGACCCACAGCCAGAGGTGCTCGCCATCACCGCTCAGCGGGATGTCCAGTACCTCGTCCACCTGGAAGTCCTCGGCGCTGGCCTTGAGAATCGCCTGGCCACAGGGCTCGCCATGGGCGCGCGGCCCGAGTAGCTGGTCTTCGGTCATAGCGGCAGCAACAGGGCCACGGCGTGCACGGCGATGCCCTCTTCGCGCCCGACGAAACCCAGGCGCTCGGTGGTGGTGGCCTTGACGTTGACCTGGCCCAGCTCGACCTGCAGGTCCTCGGCGATGGCCTGGCGCATGGCCTCGATGTGCGGCGCCATCTTCGGCGCCTGGGCCGCGATGGTGCCGTCGACGTTGCCGACCTTCCAGCCCTGCTCGCGCACCAGGCCGACTACATGGCGCAGTAGCATCCGGCTGTCGGCGCCCTTGAAGCGCGGATCGGTATCGGGGAAATGCTTGCCGATGTCGCCCAGGGCCGCGGCGCCCAACAGGGCGTCGGCCAGGGCATGCAACAGCACGTCGCCATCGGAGTGGGCGACCAGGCCAAGGTGGTGGGGAATACGAATGCCACCGAGGGTAATGAAGTCGCCCTCGCCGAAGGCGTGAACGTCGAAACCGTGACCTATGCGCATGAAGAAAGACGCCCTGGAAAATGACAGGGCGTCGATTCTACCGGCTGGGGACAGCTCCCGTCGCCCTCAGGGGGTCGACAGGGCCGCCGCATGATGCCGCAGATGGTCGTCGATGAAGCTGGCGACGAAGAAATAGCTGTGGTCGTAGCCCGGCTGCAGGCGCAGTTCGAGGGGATGGCCGACGGCACCCGCCGCCCGTTGCAGGGCCTGGGGCTTGAGCTGTTCGGCAAGGAAGCTGTCCTGCTCGCCCTGGTCGACCAGCAACGGCAGACGCTCCTCGGCCTTTTCCAGTAGCGCACAGGCGTCCCACTCCGCCCAGGTGCTGCGATCCTCGCCCAGATAGTTGGAGAAGGCCTTGTGGCCCCAGGGGCAATCCAGCGGATTGACGATGGGCGAGAAGGCCGACACCGAGCGATAGCGGCCCGGATGACGCAGGGCGCAGATCAGGGCGCCATGGCCGCCCATGGAGTGCCCGCTGACGCCACGGCGATCCGAGACCGGGAAGTTGGCCTCGATCAGCGCCGGCAGTTCCTCGACCACGTAGTCGTGCATGCGGTAGTGCCTGGCCCAGGGCTGCTGGGTGGCATTGATGTAGAAGCCGGCGCCCAGGCCGAAATCCCAGGCTTTCTCGGGATCGTCGGGTACCCCTTCACCCCGCGGACTGGTGTCCGGCGCCACCAGCACCAGGCCCAGCTCGGCGGCCAGGCGCTGGGCACCGGCCTTCTGCATGAAATTCTCGTCGGTACAGGTCAGGCCCGACAGCCAGTAGAGTACTGGCAGATCGCTACGAGCTTCCGCCTGGGGCGGCAGATAGACGGCGAAGGTCATGTCGCAGTCGAGACTGCGGGCACGGTGGCGATAGCGTTTGTGCCAACCGCCGAAACTCTTGTTGCTGGAGAGCAGTTCGAGACTCATGGTCATCTCCCTCGGAAAGAAGGCGCCCATGGGCGCCCTCTCGGCGATCAGTAGTGGACGACGGTGCGGATGCTCTTGCCTTCGTGCATCAGCTCGAAGGCTTCGTTGATCTGCTCCAGGCCCATGGTGTGGGTGATGAAGGTATCCAGCGGAATCTCGCCGCTCTGCGCCTTGCGCACATAGCCGGGCAGCTCGCTACGGCCCTTGACGCCACCGAAGGCGCTGCCGCGCCAGACGCGACCGGTCACCAGCTGGAACGGCCGGGTGCTGATCTCCTGGCCGGCACCGGCCACGCCGATGATCACCGACTCGCCCCAGCCCTTGTGGCAGCACTCCAGGGCCGCACGCATCAGGTTGACGTTGCCGACGCACTCGAAGCTGTAGTCGACGCCGCCGTCGGTCAGCTCGACGATGACTTCCTGGATCGGCTTCTGGTGATCCTTGGGATTGACGAAGTCGGTGGCGCCCAGTTCACGGGCGATGTCGAACTTGGAGGGGTTGATGTCGATGGCGATGATGCGGCTGGCCTTGGCCATCTTGGCGCCAATGATAGCGGCCAGGCCGATGCCGCCCAGACCGAAGACGGCGACGGTGGCGCCCTCTTCCACCTTGGCGGTGTTGAGCACGGCGCCGATGCCAGTGGTGACGCCACAACCCAGCAGGCAGACCTTTTCCAGTGGCGCCTCGGCGGGGATCTTGGCGACCGACACCTCTGGCAGCACGGTGTACTCGGAGAAGGTCGAGCAGCCCATGTAGTGATAGATCGGCTCACCGTTGTAGGAGAAGCGGGTGGTGCCATCGGGCATCAGGCCCTTGCCCTGGGTCGCGCGTACCGAGCTGCAGAGGTTGGTCTTGCCGGATTTGCAGAATTTGCACTGGCCGCACTCGGCGGTATACAGCGGGATGACGTGATCGCCGACGGCGACCGAAGTCACGCCCTCGCCCACTGCTTCGACGATGCCACCGCCTTCGTGACCGAGGATGCAGGGAAAGACGCCCTCGGAATCCTGGCCGGACAGGGTGTAGGCATCGGTATGGCAGACGCCGGTGGCGACGATGCGGATGAGCACCTCGCCGGCCTTGGGCGGCTCGACGTCCACTTCGACGATCTTCAGAGGCTCATTGGGCGCGAAGGCTACAGCGGCGCGGGACTTGATCATGCTCGACTCCAGTCAGACGAAAAAACGAGGTGACCAGTTTAGACGCCAGAAATCCTGGAACAATCGGGCATACTGGAATTCATTTTTGCCACAGGGAAACAATCATGGGCTGGGAGGGCATCGATGAGTTCGTCGCGGTGGCAAATACCCTGCACTTTGGCCAGGCCGCCGATCGCCTGGGGACCTCCACTTCCCACGTCAGTCGCCAGGTGGCACGGCTGGAGGAGCGCCTGCAGGCTCGGCTGCTCTACCGCAGCACCCGCAGCGTGGCCCTCACCGAGGCCGGCCACACCTTCCTGCAACACTGCCGTCGCCTGCAGGAGGCCCGCGACGAAGCCCTGCGCGAGGTCAGCGACCTCTCCAGCCAGCCCAAGGGGCTGATCCGCATGACCTGCGCCGTGACCTATGGCGAGCGTTTCGTCGTGCCGCTGGTCAATGACTTCCTTGCCCGCCATCCCGAGGTGAGCCTGGAACTGGACCTGACCAATCGCACCGTCGACCTGCTCCACGAGGGTTACGACCTGGCCATCCGCCTGGGTCGCCTGGCCGATTCCCGCCTGGTGGCGACGCGGCTGGCGCCGCGGGAGCTCTACCTGTGCGCCGCCCCCAGCTATCTGGAGCGCTTCGGGGCGCCCCATACCCTGTCGGAACTGAGCCGCCATCGCTGCCTGGTCGGCACCAGCGACATCTGGAGCTTTCGCGAAAACGAGCGCGAGGTGTTGCACCGCGTCCAGGGCTCCTGGCGCTGCAACAGCGGCCAGGCGGTATTGGACGCCGCGCTGCGTGGCTTCGGTCTGTGCCAGCTGCCGGACTACTACGTGCAGCCGCATCTGGCGCGCGGCGAGCTGCGCGCGCTGCTGGACAACCGTCAGCCGCCCAATAGCGCGGTCTGGGCCCTGTATCCGCAGCGGCGCTTTCTCTCGCCAAAGATTCGCCTGCTGGTGGAGCATCTCAAACAGGGACTGGGCGCGGAGCGCCTGGGCGGCCGCTCCCTATCCAGGGGGTGAGCATCGCTGGCTCGCTTTCTGATCGAGGTGTAGCTACAGGCCTGAGTCCTAGGCCTCGGCGAAGACAACTTGCAGTCGCTGCAGGTCTTCGGGGGTGGTGACCTTGATGTTGTCCACCCGGCCCTCGACCAGACGCGGCGCATGGCCGGCCCATTCCATGGCCGAGGCCTCGTCGGTGATGGCGGCGCCCGCGGCTAGGCCGGCGCAGAGGGCATCGCGCAGGGCGCCGAGGCGGAACATCTGCGGTGTGTAGGCTAGCCACACCTGGCTGCGATCCACGGTTTCGCTCACCCGGCCATCGCGCCCGACACGCTTGAGGGTATCCCGCGCCGGCACGCCCAGCAGGCCACCCACCGGGTCCTGGGCCAGTTCGGCCAGCAGCCGATCCAGGTCATCACGTCGCAGATTGGGCCGCGCCGCGTCATGCACCAGCACCCAGTCGCCGTCGGTGGCACCCTGCTCGGCTAGCAGCAGCAGGCCGCCGAGTACCGAGTCGGCGCGCTCGCGACCGCCCGGTGCACGAAGGATACGGGCATCGGTGGCGCAGGGTAGCGTCGGCCACCAGGGATCTTCCGGCGCCAGGCTCACCGCCAGGCCGCGTAGACGGGGATGATCGAGAAAACAGTCGAGGGTGCGCTCCAGCAGGCTGCGGCCGCACAGGTCGAGGTATTGCTTGGGCCGGTCGGCACGCATTCGCGCGCCCACACCCGCGGCGGGAATGACCGCCCAGAAGGAAGGCAGCAGGGACATTATTTGGATTGCAGGAAGAGGGTTTCGCCTTGTTTGACCATGCCGAGTTCGTGGCGGGCACGCTCCTCGACGGTCTCCATGCCTTTCTTGAGCTCGACGACCTCGGCTTCGAGAATCTCGTTGCGCTCCAGCAGGCGTTTGTTCTCGCCATTCTGGTCGGCGATCTGCTGCTTGAGTTCGCGCACCTGGGCGAAGCTGCCATCACCAACCCACAGGCGATACTGAAGACCGCCAAGCAGCAGGAGCAGGAAGGGGAACAGCCAGTAGGGACTTCGCATGGGTGGTAACGGATTCGCGGGCGGCAGATGCCGCAAAGGCGGCGGCAGAAACGAAAACAGGATAGAAGCCCGGCTCTACGCTTGTAAACTGGGCATCTATCCTGTGGTCCGGCAGACGAGCCAGGAGGCAACGACCTGACTCGTCGCCTCCACGTTCACACAGCCCTTAGCTACGGAACTCGGCACGGCCGCGGTACGGTGCCTTGGCACCCAGTTGCTCTTCGATACGCAGCAGCTGGTTGTACTTGGAGACGCGGTCGGAACGGCACAGCGAGCCGGTCTTGATCTGACCGGCGGCGGTACCTACGGCCAGGTCGGCGATGGTGGAGTCTTCGGTTTCGCCGCTGCGGTGGGAGATCACCGCGGTGTAGCCGGCGGCCTTGGCCATCTGGATGGCTTCCAGGGTCTCGGTCAGGGAGCCGATCTGGTTGAACTTGATCAGGATCGAGTTACCGATGCCCTTCTCGATGCCTTCCTTGAGGATCTTGGTGTTGGTGACGAACAGATCGTCGCCCACCAGCTGTACCTTGCTGCCGATCTTGTCGGTCAGGGCCTTCCAGCCCGCCCAGTCGGACTCGTCCATGCCGTCTTCGATCGAGATGATCGGGAACTGCTCGGTCAGGCCGGCCAGGTAGTCGGCGAAACCGTTGGCGTCGAAGGCCTTGCCTTCACCGGACAGGTCGTACTGGCCGTCTTTGTAGAACTCGCTGGAGGCGCAATCCAGGGCCAGGGTCACGTCGGTGCCCAGCTCGTAGCCGGCGTTCTTCACCGCTTCGGCGATGGCAGCCAGGGCATCGGCGTTGGAGGCCAGGTTCGGTGCGAAGCCGCCTTCGTCACCCACGGAAGTGCTCAGGCCACGGGCCTTGAGCACGGCTTTCAGGTGATGGAAGATCTCGGCACCCACGCGCAGGGCGTCGGCGAAGCTCTTGGCCCCGACCGGCTGGACCATGAATTCCTGGATGTCGACGTTGTTGTCGGCATGCTCGCCGCCATTGATGATGTTCATCATCGGCACCGGCATGGAGTACTGGCCGGGGGTGCCGTTCAGGTTGGCGATGTGGGCGTAGAGCGGCAGGTCCTGGTCTTCGGCGGCGGCCTTGGCAGCGGCCAGGGACACGGCCAGGATGGCGTTGGCGCCCAGCTTGGCCTTGTTGTCGGTACCGTCCAGTTCGATCATGGCGCGGTCCAGCGCCTTCTGGTCGCTCGGATCCTTGCCCAGCAGCAGGTCGCGGATCGGCCCGTTGATGTTGCCCACGGCCTTCAGCACGCCCTTGCCCAGATAGCGGCTCTTGTCGCCGTCGCGCAGCTCCAGTGCCTCGCGCGAACCGGTGGACGCGCCGGACGGCGCGGTGGCGCGACCGACGATACCGTTGTCCAGGATCACGTCCGCTTCAACGGTGGGGTTGCCGCGGGAATCCAGGACCTCACGTCCCTTGATGTCGACGATGTTAGCCATTTTTGTATCGATCTCCATGTTACCGGTCATTGACGGATCAGCCTTCGGCTGCGCGCGGGCCTTTTGGTTCAGCCGCCGCTTAGGCAGTTTCGATCGGCGTGAACGACTTCACCAGCTCGTCCAGTGCCTTGAGCTGGGCCAGGAAAGGCTCCAGCTTGTCCAGGCGCAAGGCACAGGGGCCGTCGCACTTGGCGTGTTCAGGATCCGGATGGGCTTCGAGGAACAGACCGGCAAGGCCCTGGCTCATGCCGGCCTTGGCCAGGTCGGTGACCTGGGCACGGCGGCCGCCGGCGGAATCGGAGCGCCCGCCCGGCATCTGCAGGGCATGGGTCACGTCGAAGAACACCGGGTAGCCAAAGCTCTTCATGATGCCGAAGCCGAGCATGTCGACCACCAGGTTGTTGTAGCCGAAGGAGGAACCACGCTCGCAGAGGATCAGCTGGTCGTTACCGGCTTCTTCGCACTTGGCGAGGATGTGCTTCATCTCCTGGGGCGCGAGGAACTGGGCCTTCTTGATGTTGATCACGGCATCGGTCTTGGCCATGGCCACTACCAGATCGGTCTGCCGCGAGAGGAAGGCCGGCAGCTGGATGATGTCGCACACCGCCGCCACCGGGGCAGCCTGGTAGGGCTCGTGGACGTCGGTGATCACCGGCATGCCGAAGGTGGCCTTGAGCTCTTCGAAGATGCGCAGGCCAGCCTCCATGCCGGGACCACGGTAGCTGGTTACCGATGAGCGGTTGGCCTTGTCGAAGCTGGCCTTGAAGACATAGGGGATACCCAGCTTCTCGGTCACCTTGACGTATTGCTCGCACACCTGCATGGCCAGGTCACGGGATTCCAGCACATTCATGCCGCCGAACAGCACGAAGGGCTTGTCGTTGGCGATCTCGATGTTGCCGACGCGGACGATATTCTGAGCGGTCATGATCAATCCTTCTTGGCGTAGCGCAGGGCGGCGTTGACGAAGCCGCTGAACAGCGGATGGCCATCACGCGGGGTGGAGGTGAACTCTGGGTGGAACTGGCAGGCGACGAACCAAGGATGATCCGGGGCTTCCACCACTTCCACCAGGGCACCGTCGCCCGAACGACCGGAGATCTTCAGGCCGGCGGCCTGGATCTGCGGCAGCAGGTTGTTGTTGACCTCGTAGCGATGACGATGGCGCTCGACGATGACGTCCTGGCCATAGCAGTCATGTACCTGGGTGCCGCTGATCAGCTGACATTCCTGAGCGCCCAGGCGCATGGTGCCGCCCAGATCGGAGCCTTCGGTGCGGATCTCGGTGGCGCCAGTGGAATCCTGCCATTCGGTGATCAGGCCGACCACGGGGTGACCGCTGGCCTTGTCGAATTCAGTGGAGTTGGCGTCTTTCCAGCCCAGCACGTTACGGGCGAATTCAATGACCGCCACCTGCATGCCCAGGCAGATGCCCAAATAGGGAATCTTGTTCTCGCGGGCGTACTGCACGGTGGCGATCTTGCCTTCCACGCCGCGCAGGCCGAAGCCGCCGGGAACGAGGATGGCATCGACGCCCTTGAGCAGATGGGTACCCTGCTGCTCGATGTGCTCGGAATCGATGTAGCGCAGGTTGACCTTGGTGCGGCTCTGGATACCGGCGTGGTTCATGGCCTCGATCAGCGACTTGTAGGCGTCGAGCAGCTCCATGTACTTGCCGACCATGGCGATGGTGACTTCCTGCTCGGGATTGAGCTTGGCATCCACCACGCGATCCCACTCGGACAGATCGGCCGGCTGGCACTCCAGGCCGAAGCGCTCGATGACGAATTCGTCCAGACCCTGGGCATGCAGCACCGAGGGGATGCGGTAGATGGTGTCGACGTCTTCCAGGGAGATGACCGCGCGCTCTTCGACGTTGGTGAAGAGGGCGATCTTGCGACGGGAGGAGCTGTCGACGGTGTGGTCGGAACGGCAGATCAGCACATCGGGTTGCAGGCCGATGGAGCGCAGTTCCTTGACCGAATGCTGGGTCGGCTTGGTCTTGGTCTCGCCGGCGGTAGCGATGTAGGGCACCAGGGTCAGGTGCATCAGCATGGCGCGACGCGCCCCGATCTCTACCCGCAGCTGGCGGATGGCTTCGAGGAAGGGCTGCGACTCGATGTCGCCGACGGTACCGCCGATCTCCACCAGGGCCACATCGGCATCGCCAGCGCCCTTGATGATGCGCCGCTTGATCTCGTCGGTAATGTGCGGGATCACCTGCACGGTGGCGCCCAGGTAGTCGCCGCGGCGCTCCTTGCGCAGCACGTCCATGTAGATGCGACCGGTGGTGAAGTTGTTGTTCTGGGTCACGGTGGTGCGGATGAACCGCTCGTAGTGGCCCAGGTCCAGGTCGGTTTCGGCGCCGTCATGGGTGACGAACACCTCGCCGTGCTGGAAGGGGCTCATGGTGCCGGGATCCACGTTGATGTACGGATCCAGCTTGAGCATGGTGACCTTCAGCCCTCTCGCTTCCAGAATGGCGCCCAGGGAGGCCGAGGCGATGCCTTTCCCCAAAGAAGAAACAACACCGCCCGTGACGAAAATAAAGCGCGTCATGAAAATTCCTAGAATCTGCGTTGAGGCGGAGAGCCGCCGATGAAAGCGAGAGCGGTCGGCCTGGCGCCGGACCAATGCACACCGTCCACTCGGGGCGAGCGGAAAATGCGGTATAAGACGGGAGCGTAGTCTAGCCTAAAGGTCATCCCAGCTCAAACCCACCCATGCCGTCTGCGGGCTGCCACTCAAGCCGCCCTCCCCCTGGCAGACCATCCAGGCCATGCAGATTGGCCACGGCCAGCAGTTCGTCGCCTCGCCAGAGCAGCGGCAAACGGCCGCGTAGGAACGGCGGCACCGCCTGCTCATTGAGCAATCGCTTGAGATCACGGGCGCCCCGACCAGGGATCCGCAGCCGCTCGCCCCCCTGCCGATAGCCGATCCGCCAGCCGGATTCGGCAGGCCGACCGACGAATATCAGCCGGCCATTGCCCCCGAGCTCCAGGGTGGTTTCCTGTCCGTTTAAGGCCGCAGGTAGCGGCTCGGCCTGCCAGGCATCCGGCACCCACCAGATCCGCCCAGCGCCACGGCGCACGCTGCCGCCTTCCAGGCGCCAGCAGGGATCGCTGGCCTCACCCCCCTCGCGCAGCGCCTGCCAGCCGGCCCAATGGGCGCTGTCAGGCTGGCGCGTCAGACGTTCCAGCCAGGCGCGCAAGGCATTGCGCTGGCGTGCCTCGCTCAGGGTCTGCAGGGGCGCCAGAGCCAGGCTTGGCAGCGGCACCCAGGCAAAGGGCTGCTCCCCTCGCCAAGCCCGCAGCAGATCCAGGCTGGCCAGCTCGCCCAGCAGCTCATCGGCCTCGGCCAGATGCCGAGCGCTGCGCGCCATGACCTGGTCGACACCTGGCCAGCGAGTGCGCAGCCGGGGCAGCACCTCGTGTCTCAGATAATTGCGATCCAGCTGGATGTCGGCGTTGCTGGGATCCTCGATCCAGTCCAGCTTTTCGTTCCGGGCATAGGCCAGCAGCGCGGCCCGTGGCTCGTCCAGCAAGGGGCGCCAGAGACGACCGGCAGCCAGCGGCCGCGCATCCGGCATGCCGGCCAGCCCCTTCACACCCGTGCCACGCACCAGGCGATGCAGCAGCGTCTCCAACTGATCGTCGCGGTGCTGGCCGAGCACCAGGCAGCCCTCCGCGGGCAGGACCCGTGCGAAGGCGGCATAGCGCGCCTCGCGTGCGGCACGTTCGAGACTGGCTGCCTGATCGGTGCGCACGTGCAAGATATCGAGGGGAACCGCCAATGCCTGACAGACCTGGGCGCAATGACTGACCCAGGTATCCGCAACGGCTTGCAGGCCATGGTGCACGTGTATCGCCTGCAGCTCGACGAGCAGGCCACGCTCGCGCAGGCGCGCGAACAGGTGCAGCAGGACGGTGGAGTCGAGTCCGCCAGAGAAACCCACCCGCCAGTGACGAGTGGGCGGCTGCCGCTCCAGCCGGGCGTGCAGCCGATCCAGCAGACTCATGGAGGCGGGATCAGGAAATGCCGTAGCTCATCAGGCGCTCGTAACGACGCTCCAGCAGCGCCGGCAGATCGTAGCCCTTGAGTTCGTCCAGCTGTTCCAGCAGCGCGGTGCGCAGGCTGGCGGCCATGGCCTGGGGATCGCGGTGGGCACCGCCCAGGGGCTCGTCGATCACCTGGTCGACGATGTTCAGGCTCTTCAGCCGCTCGGCGGTGATGCCCATGGCCTCGGCGGCATCGGGGGCCTTCTCGGCGGTCTTCCACAGGATGGAGGCGCAGCCTTCCGGCGAAATCACCGAGTAGGTGGAGTGCTGGAGCATGTTGAGCTGATCGCAGACGCCAATGGCCAGGGCGCCGCCGGAACCACCCTCGCCGATCACGGTGGCGATGATGGGAGTCTTCAGACGCGCCATGACGCGCAGATTCCAGGCGATGGCCTCGCTCTGGCCACGCTCTTCGGCATCGATGCCCGGGTAGGCACCGGGGGTATCAATGAAGGTCAGGATCGGCATCTTGAAACGCTCGGCCATTTCCATCAGACGGCAAGCCTTGCGATAGCCTTCCGGACGCGGCATGCCGAAGTTGCGCCGCACCTTCTCGCGCACTTCGCGGCCCTTCTGATGGCCGATGATCATTACCGGACGGTCTTCCAGGCGGGCGACGCCACCCACGATGGCCGGATCGTCGGCGAAGTGACGGTCGCCATGCAGCTCTTCGAAATCGCTGAAGAGGTAGCTGATGTAATCCAGGGTGTAGGGACGCAGCGGATGACGCGCCAGACGGGCCACCTGCCAACTCGACAGGTCGCTGAAGATGCTCTTGGTGAGCGCCTGGCTCTTCTCCTGCAACCGGGCGATCTCGTCACTGATGTTCAGCGCATTGTCGTTACCGACCAGTCGAAGTTCTTCGATCTTGGCCTGGAGATCGGCGATGGGCTGTTCGAAATCGAGATAGTTCGGGTTCATGGGCATCCGTTATTGCAATCTAGAGCCAGGGGCCGGGGCGCCTACCTTAAGGGATCGGACGAGACAGGTCGAGACTCCTGCCGCGTCACTGGCACCCGCCGCTGGCGAGGGTTGGGACGGAACGCACGAGGCGCTCGGGCTTAACGATAGTTGAGAAAGACGTTCTCCCTGCCGAACTGGTCACGCAGGGTTTGAATCAGGCCATCAGCCGGGTCGATCCGGTAATTCTCGCCGAACTGCAGCAAGGCACGCGCGGTGGGGCCCTGGTAGTCGATGGTGACCGGACAGGCACCACGGTGACGACCGCAGAGTTCACCCAGCCAGCGTAGCCGGTCACCGGCCAGGGACTCGCTGCGCACGGCGATCCTCAGACTTTCCGCCAGGGCGGTACGGGCCTCTTCCAAGCCCAGCACCCGCTTGGCGCGCAGCCGCAGGCCGCCGGAGAAGTCGTCCTGGCTGACCTCGCCCTCGACGATCACCAGGGCGTCGGTCTGCAAGAGCGCCTGGGCCGCGTTGAAAGCCTCGGCGAACAGCGAGGCCTCGATGCGCCCGGAACGGTCGTCCAGGGTGACGAAGCCCATTTTGTCACCACGCTTGTTCTTCATCACCCGCAAGTTGACGATCAGCCCGGCCACGGTCTGGGTCTCGCGCGAGGGCTTGAGGTCGACGATGCGCTGACGCGCCAGCCGGCGCACCTCGCCTTCGTATTCCTCGATGGGGTGGCCGGTCAGGTACAGCCCCAGGGTTTCCTTTTCTCCGCGCAGGCGCTCCTTGAGATTGAGCTCCCGGGCGCGCCGGTGATTGGCATAGACATCGGCCTCGGGTTCGGCGAAGACGCCACCGAAGAGGTCGACATGGCCGCTGTTGTGACTGCGGGCGGTCTGCTCGGCCGAGGCGATGGCCTCTTCCATGGCCGCCAGCAGCACGGCGCGGTTCTGGTCGATGGTCGCCTGATAGGCCTTGATCTCGTCATGGTAGTGCGGCCCCAGGCGATCCAGGGCGCCAGAGCGGATCAGAGCTTCCAGGGTGCGCTTGTTGATGCGCTTGAGGTCCACCCGCGCGCAGAAATCGAACAGGTCCTTGAAGGGTCCTTCGGCACGTGCCTCGACGATGGCCTCCACCGGCCCCTCGCCCACCCCCTTGATGGCGCCCAGGCCGTAGACGATTCGCCCGCCTTCGTTCACGGTGAACTTGAACTCGGAGATGTTCACGTCCGGCGTGTCGATGCGCAGCTTCATGTGGCGGCATTCCTCGATGAGGATCACCACCTTGTCGGTGTTGTGCATGTCCGCCGACAGCACCGCGGCCATGAAGGGTGCCGGATAGTGGGTCTTCAGCCAGGCGGTCTGGTAGGAGACCAGACCATAGGCGGCCGAGTGGGACTTGTTGAAGCCGTAACCGGCGAATTTCTCCACCAGGTCGAAGATATTGCCCGCCAGCTCACCATCGATGCCGTTATTGGCGCAGCCCTCGATGAAGCCGCCGCGCTGCTTGGCCATCTCCTCGGGCTTCTTCTTGCCCATGGCCCGGCGCAGCATGTCCGCCTGGCCCAGGGTGTAGCCGCCCATGACCTGGGCGATCTGCATCACCTGCTCCTGGTAGAGGATGATGCCGTAGGTCGGCGCCAGCACCGGCTGCAGGCCATCGTACTGGTAGTCCGGGTGCGGATAGGCCAGCTCGGCGCGACCGTGCTTGCGGTTGATGAAGTCGTCCACCATGCCCGACTGCAGCGGACCGGGTCGGAACAGCGCCACCAGGGCGATGAGGTCTTCCAGGCAGTCCGGCTTGAGCTTCTTGATCAGCTCCTTCATGCCGCGGGATTCCAGCTGGAAGACGGCAGTGGTCTCGGCCTTCTGCAGCAGGGCGTAGGTCGGCTTGTCGTCCAGCGGGATGAAGTCGATGTTGAGCGGCTCGCGCCCCTCCTCCACTTCCGTGCGGTTGATGGTCTCCAGCGCCCACTTGATGATGGTCAGGGTGCGCAGGCCGAGGAAGTCGAACTTGACCAGGCCGGCCTGCTCGACGTCGTCCTTGTCGAACTGGGTCACCAGGCCGTTGCCGTCCTCGTCGCAGGCGATGGGCGAGAAGTCGGTCAGCTTGGTCGGCGCGATCACCACGCCGCCGGCGTGCTTGCCGGTGCCGCGGGTGATGCCTTCCAGCTTCAGGGCCATGTCCCAGATTTCCTTGGCGTCCTCGTCGGTCGCCAGGAAGTCGCGCAGCACTTCTTCCTGCTCGAAGGCCTTCTGCAGGGTCATGCCCACTTCGAAAGGAATCATCTTCGACAGGCGATCGGCCAGGCCATAGGACTTGCCCTGTACCCGCGCCACGTCGCGCACCACCGCCTTGGCCGCCATGGTGCCGAACGTGATGATCTGGCTCACCGCCTCGCGGCCGTACAGGTCGGCCACGTATTCGATCACCCGGTCACGACCGTCCATGCAGAAGTCGACGTCGAAGTCGGGCATGGAGATCCGCTCGGGGTTCAGGAAGCGCTCGAACAGCAGGTCGTAGGCCAGCGGATCCAGGTCGGTGATCTTGAGCACATAGGCCACCAGGGAGCCGGCACCCGAGCCCCGCCCGGGACCGACCGGTACGCCGTTGTTCTTCGCCCACTTGATGAAGTCCATCACGATGAGGAAGTAACCGGGGAAGCCCATCTGGATGATGATGTCGAGCTCGAAGTTGAGCCGGTCGACGTACTCCTGGCGCTTTTCCTCGTAGTTCGGCGTGGTCTCGCGCGGCCAGAGCACGGCCAGGCGCTCCTCCAGGCCCTCGAAGGACACATGGCGCAGGTAGTCGTTGATGGTCATCCCGTTGGGAATCGGGAAGTTGGGCAGGAAGTACTTGCCCAACTGGATTTCGATGTTGCAGCGCTTGGCGATCTCGACGGTGTTTTCCAGCGCCTCGGGCAGGTCGCTGAACAGCTCGGCCATCTCGGCCGCCGACTTCAGGTACTGCTGGTCGCTGTACTTGCGCTCGCGCCGGGGATCGTCCAGCGGACGGCCCTCACCGATGCAGACGCGGGTCTCGTGGGCTTCGAAGTCCTCGGCCTTGAGAAAGCGCACGTCGTTGGTCGCCACCAGGGCACCACCACAACGATCGGCCAAGGCCACCGCCGCATGCAGATGCTCTTCGTCACCTGCTCTTTCGGTGCGCTGGATCTCCAGATAGAAGCGATCCTGGAAGACCTGCTGCCATTCCTCGAAGAGCTGATCGGCCAGGGCCAGATCGCCTTCGAGCAGCGCCAGACCGATTTCGCCTTCCTTCGAACCGGACAGTGCGATCAGGCCTTCGCAGGCTTCCTTGACCCAGTCGCGCTGGATGACGATCTGCCCGTCCTGCTGACCTTCCTGAAAACCCCGGGACAGGAGCTCGGTGAGGTTGCGATAGCCCTTGGCGTTCATGACCAGCAGGGTCATGCGGCTCAGGGGGGCGTTGCCATCGCGACCGGCCATCCAGATGTCGGCGCCAGCGATAGGCTTGATCCCGGCGCCCATGGCGGCCTTGTAGAACTTGACCAGCGAACAGAGGTTACCCTGGTCGGTCACCGCCACCGCCGGCATCCCGGCTGCTTCAGCGGCCTTGACCAACCCCTTCACTCGCACGATCCCGTCGACCAGGGAGTATTCCGTGTGTAGACGCAGGTGGACGAAGGATGCGGACATGGCAGAGACCCCTTGATGCATGAGGCGCGGGATTGTACTGGATTGTCGACCTGGGGTCAGACCGCCGCGACGGCCGTCAGTAGGTCGCGACGATCTGGGTCGAGGCCTGGGTCTCGAGGGCGAGCCAGGCCTCGCGTACCGGTGCGAAGGAGCGCCGATGGATGGGCGTGGGGCCCAGGCGCCTGAGCGCGTCGAGGTGCTCGGCGGTGGGATAGCCCTTGTGTCCGGCCAGGCCATAGCCCGGATAGAGGGCATCCAGCACCTGCATTTCGCGATCGCGGGTCACCTTGGCCAGAATGGACGCCGCGGCGATTGCCGGGACCTGGCTGTCGCCCTTCACCACCGGTGCACTGGGCACCGCCAGTTTGGGGCAGCGATTGCCGTCGATCAGCGCCAGACGCGGCTGGACTTGGAGGCCCTCCACCGCCCGCTGCATGGCCAGCATGGTGGCATGCAGGATGTTCAGGCGATCGATCTCGGCGACCTCGGCGCGGGCCACGCACCAGGCCAGGGCCTTTTCCTGAATCTCCTCGAACAGGGCTTCACGGCGGACCAGCGACAGCTTCTTGGAGTCATTCAGCCCCAGGATGGGCTTGCCTGGATCAAGAATGACCGCCGCTGTCACCACAGCACCACATAAGGGGCCGCGACCGACTTCGTCGACCCCGGCGACCAGCGCCTCGACCAGATTGAAATCCAGCCCCAGCTGCATCAGCTGCGCGCCCGCAGGAGATCCAACACGGCGCCGGCCGCCTGGATCGAGGCATCGCGCCGCAGGCTGTGATGGATGGTTTCGAAGCTGTCGGTCTGCTGCTGCGGCCGCTCCAGCAGCGGCAGGAGTTCAGCCACCAGCCGCTCCGGCGTTGCCTCGTGCTGGATCAGCTCAGGCACCAGCTTGCGTCCGGCCAGGAGGTTGGGCAGCGAAATGTAGGGGCTTTTCACCAGCTGCCTGAGAATCAGATAGGTCAGGGGCGCCACCCGATAGGCCACCACCATGGGTCGTTTGAACAGCAGTGTCTCCAGGGTCGCGGTGCCCGAGGCGATCAGCACGCCATCACAGGCGGCCAGCACTTCATGGGAGCGACCATCGGTCAGCAGCAGCGGCAAGGGCGGTCGCCCTTCCAGCAATTGCTCCACCTGAGCCCGTCGTGCGGCGTTGGCACAGGGTAAGACGAAACGCACACCAGGACGCACGGCCAGCAACTGGGCGGCAGCGTCGAGGAACAGCGCACCGAGGCGCCCTACTTCGCCACCGCGACTGCCGGGCAACAGAGCCACGACCTGCCCCTGTTCCGGCAAACCCAGGGCCTGCCTGGCAGTCAGGCGGTCACTGTCCAAAGGAATGGTGTCGGCCAGTGGATGTCCGACGAAACGCACCGGCACCTGCTGCTCTTCGTAGAAACGGGCTTCGAAGGGAAACAGGGTCAGCATCAGGTCGCAGCCATCACGGATCTTCAGCACCCGCTTCTGCCGCCAGGCCCAGACCGAGGGGCTGACGTAATGCACGGCGGGAATGCCCGCGCGATGCAGCTGGGCCTCGATCTCGAGGACGAAATCCGGGGCATCGATACCGATGAAGACGTCGGGACGGGCATCGAGCAATTGGGCGATCAGCGCCTTGCGCCGGCCCAGCAGTTCGCGCAGCCGGCCGAGCACCTCGACCAGCCCCATGACTGCCAGGCGCTCCATGGGAAACTCGGACACCAGCCCTTCGGCTTCCATCCGCGGACCACCGACGCCCATGAAGGAAATATGCGGATGCTGCTCGCGCAGCGCCTGCATCAGGCCAGCGCCCAGCAGATCGCCCGACGCCTCCCCTGCCACCAGCGCGACGCGCAGCGGACGCTGGGCGAACTCAGCGGGTGATGCCACGCGTCGCACTCAGGATGGAGTCACGGAATACCGCCACCTCGGGAAACTGCTGGGCCACCGGCTCCAGCTCCCGCATGGCGTCATCGACGGTCAGCCCCTGGCGATAGACCACCTTGTAGGCGCGGCGCAATTCCTTGATGGCCTCGGCCGAGAAGCCGCGCCGCCGCATGCCTTCGAAATTCATGCTACGGGCTTCGGCTGGGTTACCGAACACCGTGACATAGGCCGGTACATCCTTGCCAATGGCCGTGCCCATGCCGGAAAAGCTGTGGGCGCCAATACGGCAGAATTGATGGACCAGGGTATAGCCGGAGAGAATCGCCCAATCGTCGACATGCACGTGTCCGGCGAGGGCCGTGTTGTTGACCAGGATGCAGTGATTGCCGATCACGCTGTCATGGCCGATGTGCACATAGGCCATCAGCAGATTGTGATCGCCAATGGTGGTCTCTTCCCGATCCTGCACGGTACCGCGATGGATCGTGACCCCTTCGCGGATGGTGTTGTGATCGCCGATCCGCAACCGGGTCGGTTCGCCCTGATACTTGAGGTCAGGCGTATCCTCGCCGATGGACGAGAATTGGAAGATGCGATTGTGACGCCCGATCATGGTCGGACCCTTGAGGATGACGTGAGGCCCGATGACGGTACCCTCGCCTACCTCCACATCTGGCCCGATGATCGACCAGGGGCCGACCTGGACATCGGCAGCGAGCCGTGCCTTGGGGTCGACGATAGCCCTGGGGTCAATCAACGTCATAGCTTGCGTTCCGCGCAGATGATCTCGGCCGAGCAGACCGGCTTGTCGTCCACACTGGCCCGACATTCGAATTTCCAGATGCCGCGCTTGGTGCTGATGAAGCGAGCGTCGAGCATCAGCTGATCACCCGGCGTCACCGGCTGGCGAAAACGCAGCTTATCCGATCCGACGAAGTAGTACAGGGTGCCGTCGGCCGGCGAGGAATTCATCATCTTGAAGCCAAGGACACCGGCTGCCTGCGCCATGGCCTCGACGATCAGCACGCCCGGCATGATCGGGTGCTGGGGAAAGTGGCCGGTAAAGAACGGCTCATTGATGCTGACGTTCTTGTAGGCACGAATGCGCTTGGCTTCGATATCCAGCTCCAGCACGCGATCCACTAACAGAAAGGGATAGCGATGCGGGAGATATTCACGGATCTCGTTGATGTCCATCATGGTCGGGGAAGGCCTGTTCAGAAAGGGGAAACATCCGATGCAGAATCAAGCATCAGAAGCAGCGTCATCCCGCGAGGTCACGGTAGCAACGATTTTTTCCAGATGTTGCAGACGGCGAGCCATGTCGTCGAGGTGACGAATCCGCGCGGCGCTCTTCTTCCACTCCCCGGCCGGCTGCATGGCCGTACCGGAGGAATAGGCACCGGGCTCGGTAATCGAGCGAGTCACCATGGTCATACCGGTGACGAACACGTTGTCGCACACCTCGATATGACCGACCATGCCCACGCCGCCGGCGATGGTGCAGTGTTTGCCGATCTTGGTACTGCCAGAGATGCCGACACAGGCGGCCATGGCGGTGTGCTCACCGACCTGGACGTTGTGCGCGATCATGATCTGGTTGTCGAGCTTGACGCCATTACTGATGATCGTGTTCGCCAGGGCGCCACGGTCGATGGTGGTATTGGCCCCGATCTCGACGTCGTCGCCGATCAGCACCCCACCCAGCTGGGCGATTTTTTGCCACTGGCCGCGCTCGCTGGCGAAGCCGAAGCCTTCCGCGCCGATCACGGCGCCGGATTGCACCACTGCTCGTTCGCCGATGATCACGTCGTGATAGAGCGTGACCCGTGGCGCCAGCCAGCTGTCTGCACCAATGACGCTGCGCGCACCCACTACGCAGTGAGCTCCCAGACTCACGCCAGCACCGATGTGCGCCTGTGCCTCAATCACCACATAGGGGCCAATGGCCGCCGTCGGATCGACCTGGGCATCCGCAGCGACGAGCGCCGTAGGATGGATGCCGGCCGCGCTACGTGGCTTGCGGTCGAACAGATGGGACAGCCGTGCATAGGCCAGATAGGGATTGGCCAGGATAAGGGCATCGCCGGCATAGCCGTCGGCGTCCTTTTCCGTGAGCAGCACCGCCCCAGCCTGGGTGTCGGCCAGATAGCGGCGATACTGCGGATTGGCAAGAAAACTCAGCTGGTCAGCACCGGCCTCTGGCAGGGTAGCCAGGCCGGTTACCAGGCGCTCGGGCGAACCGCGTAATTCCACGGTCAACTGGCGGCTTTCCAGCCATTGCGCCAGCTCGCCCAGCGTAAAGGTCGTATGGCTCATTAACGACCCGCGTTCATGCGCTCGATGACTTGGCGCGTGATGTCGTACTGCGGCTTTACGTCCACCACGGCACCGCGCTCGAGCACCAGATCGTAATCACCCTTCTTCAGCACCTCTTCCACGGCCTTGTCCAGGCGCGGCTTGAGCAGCTTGAGCATGTCTCGGTCGGACGCGGCCTTGGCATCGTTGAGTTCCTTGGACTGGAACTGGAA
This sequence comes from Pseudomonas oryzihabitans, assembly GCF_001518815.1. Lineage (NCBI taxonomy): Bacteria > Pseudomonadati > Pseudomonadota > Gammaproteobacteria > Pseudomonadales > Pseudomonadaceae > Pseudomonas > Pseudomonas oryzihabitans. Next base: position 1,375,628 of record NZ_CP013987.1, on the reverse strand, counting down.
ATCCCGGGCTTTCTGGCGGAAATCATTTTCCAGACGGGTGCGCTCAGCCTGGGCCATCTTGTCACCGCCCTTGTTGAGCTTGTCCTGGATGTCCTTGGCCGAGCCTTCCAGATTCTTCAGCTTGTTCAGCTGAGGACCGAATTTCTTTTCGGAATCGACCGCGTACTTCTTGGCGGCGTCCGACTCCAGCAGGGCCATCTGGTAGTTCAGCACGGCGATCTTGGTGTCGGCGAAAACCGGAGCGGCAACGAGAACGGCAGCGAACAGAGCGTAACGGGTGTACTTGTGCACAGTTGACTCCTGCGTAAAGCGCAAAGGTGTAACCTGGGTCAGAACGTCTGACCCAGCGAGAACTGGAAGACCTGCGGATCGGAGTTGGTCGGCTTCTTGACTGGAACGCCGAGGCTGAAGCTCAGCGGACCCAAGGCAGTAACCCAGGTCACACCGACGCCGACGGAGCTGGCCATGTTGGAGAAGCTGACGTCGCCGCAGTTTTGTGTCGAGTTCAGGTAGCACTTGGTGCTGAACACGTTACCCACGTCCCAGAACAGCACGGTTCGCAGGGACTTCTGATCCTTCACGAAGGGCAAGGGGAAAAGGTATTCCACACCACCGGTGATCAGGACATTGCCACCGAAGGCCTCATCGTTCTCCCGATCGCGGTAGCCCTGACCTTGATCAGCGTAAGTCGCCGGGTTCCTCGGTGGCGTGGTCCGCGGACCCAGACTGCTGTCCTCGAAACCCCGTACAGAGTTGAAGCCGCCCGCGTAATAGTTCTCGTAGAACGGTAGGCCGTCGGTACTGCCATAGCCGTCACCATAGCCCAGCTCGGTATGGAAGCGCAGCGCCGTATTGTCGGTCAACGGAGTGAACAGCTGGCCGCGGTAGTCGAGTTTGTAGAAGCTCAGGTCGCTGCCCGGGATGGTGATCTGACCGGTCAGGCTCTGGGAAGCACCCCGGGTCGGCAGGACACCGCGGTTCAGGGTCGAGCTCGACCAGCCGATGCTGGCCTTGAAGTTGGTGAAGTTATCCCCTTCGCGCTGGACGAAATCGTAGATCTCGTCGGCACTGTATGTACCAGGATTGATCTCGTCTTTCTGCACGCTTAGACCATAGGTCAGGCGCGAGGTCTCGCTGATCGGATAGCCCAGGGTGACACCGCTACCCAGGCTGTTGATCGAGTAGTAGGAGACGTCACTGTCGTACAGTTTGCTGTAGTCGGTGCTGCGATAGAAGATGTTGTAACCCAGGCTCACGCCGTCCGGGGTGAAGTACGGGTCGGTGAAGCTGAAGTTGTAGCGACTCTGGTACTGGGAACGGGTCAGACCGATGCTGACCTGGTTGCCGGTACCCAGGAAGTTGTTCTGGCTGATGGAGCCACCGAGGATCAGACCGGCGCTCTGGGCGAAGCCGATGCTGGCTGTGATGGAGCCCGACGGCTGCTCTTCGACGTTGTAATTGACGTCGACCATGTCGTCGGTGCCAGGCACCTGGGGCGTCTCGACCTTGACTTCCTTGAAGTAGCCCAGGCGCTCGAGGCGGGTCTTGGACTGGTCGATGAGGTAGGTGGAAGCCCAACCGCCCTCCATCTGACGCATCTCGCGACGCAGCACCTCGTCCTCGGTCTTGGTGTTGCCGCGGAAGTTGATGCGGTTGACGTAGGCACGCTTGCCCGGGTCGACCACATAGGTCAGAGAAACGCTGTGGTCGTCGTCATGGGGCTCGGGCAAGCCGTTGACGTTGGCGAAGGTATAGCCTTCGTTGCCGAGTCGACGCGTGATCAGGTCCGAGGTGCTGGTCATGACCTTGCGCGAGAAGACCTGGCCCGGCTGGACCAGCATCAGTTTGCGCAGTTCGTCTTCCGGCACCTTGAGGTCGCCGGACAGCTTGACTTCACGAACGGTGTACTTCTGCCCTTCGTTGACGTTAACCGTGATGTAGACGTGCTTCTTGTCGGGCGTGATGGACACCTGGGTCGAGGTGATGTCCATGTTGATGTAGCCGCGATCCAGGTAATAGGAACGCAGACGCTCGAGGTCACCCGCCAACTTTTCCCGGGAGTATTTGTCATCGTTACGGAAGAAGGACAACCAGTTGCTCGGCTTGAGCTCGAACAGCGAGGTGAGATCGTCTTCGGCAAAGACCGTGTTGCCCACCACGTTGACGTGGGAGATGGTCGCGACCTCGCCCTCGTTGATGGTGATCTTCAGCTGCACCCGGTTGCGAGGCTGGGGCACCACTTCGGCATCGATGCTGGCGGAATAACGGCCCTGGGCGACGTACTGGCGCAGCAGTTCATTACGCACCCCTTCCAGCGTCGCACGCTGGAAGATCTCACCCTCGGCGAGACCAGCCTGCTTGAGACCCTTCATCAGGTCGTCGCTGGAGATCGCCTTGTTGCCTTCCAGGGTGATACTGGAAATGGAAGGACGCTCGACCAGGTTAACGACCAGGACGTTACCGTCACGACCCAGCTGGATATCCTGGAAGAATCCGGTACGGAAGAGGGAACGGGAAGCCTCGGCCAATTTGTTGTCGTCAACGGCCTCGCCCACGTTCAGCGGCAAGGCGCCAAAGACGCTGCCGGACGATACACGTTGCAATCCGTTGACGCGGATATCGGAGATGGTGAAGGACTCGGCGTGTACCTCGCCGATCATCAGCGCGGCTATTACCGCAGGTAGCAGCAGGCGTTTCATGAGTCCCTTTTATTCCAACTGGCAAATAAAGAATCTGCCGCACTGGGCGGCAGATTCGGCAATCAGCAGAGTGTCAGAGGCGACCGAGGTCATTGACCAAGGCCAGCAGCATCACACCCACGACGAGGCTAATACCGATCTGCATGCCCCATGTCTGCACACGCTCGGACAAGGGCCGCCCGCGAATCCACTCGACGAAGTAGAACACCAGGTGACCACCGTCGAGCACAGGGATAGGCAACAGATTCAGAACCCCCAGGCTTATGCTCAGGTACGCCAGAAAATTGAGGAAATCCCCCAGGCCTGACTGAGCCGAAGCGCCCGCCACTTTAGCAATGGTTATCGGCCCGCTCAAGTTTTTTACCGACAGCTCTCCCAAGAGCATCTTCTTCAGGGAAACCAGCGTGAGCACGCTCATCTGCCAGGTTCGGCCGATGCCTTCACCCACGGCGGCCACCGGTCCATAGCTAATTTCGCGAACCATGTCCGCTGGCCATTTGACCGGCGCCACACCGGCGCCCAGATAGCCGGACTCGGTAGCATCGACATGGCGCGCCCCAAGGCGAAGGGAAACGTCCTGCTGCCGACCCTGGCGTTCGTAAGTCACCTTGACCTGCTGATTGGGATGGGCTCGCACCCAGTCCACCGCCTGCTGCCAGTCCTTGATGGCCGTCTCGTTCAACGCGAGCAGACGGTCGCCGGTCCGCAGGCCAGCGGCCTGGGCAGGACCCGCCGGATCCAGTTCGGCGAAGACAGCGGGGATTTCTGGCCGCCAGGGTTTCAGGCCCAACGCCTGAATCGGATCGGGATCTTCCGCACCGCGTAGCCAGGAGTGGAGTTCGATGACGCTATTCTGCTCCGCGGTGGTCCCTGGAAGCGTATAGCGGATGCGCAGCGGACCGCTTTCACCCAGACGATCGACCAGACGCAGGTTGACGGCGGACCAGCTGTCCACGGCAGCGTCATCGATCGCGGTCAGCTCCGCCCCGACCGGGATGCCGGCAGTCGCAGCCGGTGTATCGGCTGCTATCGCCCCCACGACCGGACGCGGTTGCTGGGAGCCCAGCATGGCCAGCAACCAGAAGAACAGGATGGCTAGCAGGAAATTGGCGATCGGACCAGCGGCCACGATGGCGATGCGCTGGCGCACCGTCTTGCGGTTGAAGGCGGCATGCTGCTCTTCGGGCGGGACGGGTGCTTCGCGCTCGTCCAGCATCTTCACGTAGCCACCCAGGGGGATGGCCGCCACCACGAATTCGGTACCGTACCGGTCGTGCCAGCGCAGCAGTGGCTTGCCGAAGCCTACGGAAAAGCGCAGGACCTTGACGCCGCACCGACGCGCGGTCCAGAAATGGCCATACTCGTGAATGGTCACCAAGACGCCCAGGGCGATCAGGGTTCCCAGTATCGTATAAAGGATGGACATTGGCTGCCTCCGCTACCTCAGTGTGCAGATTCTGCGGACTCGCAGGCCAGGTGTCGAGGCGCGGGATCAGCGCCTCGACAACCACTCCTGGGCCAGCTGCCGAGCGGTATTGTCGGCCGCGAAGACCGCTTCCAGATCGGCGGCCGGACAGGGCTCGACCCCCTTGAGCACCGACTCGATCAGTTGCGGGATCTCGGTAAAACCGAGTTGACCCGCGAGAAAGGCCTCGACGGCGACCTCGTTGGCGGCATTGAGCGTCGCCGGCATGCAACCGCCCGCCTGAGCGGCTTCGCGCGCCAAGCGCAGACAGGGAAAGCGCGCTTCATCGGGCCGCTCGAATTCAAGCCGGCCGATGTCGAACAGGTCCAGGGGCGCCACCCCGGAACCGATACGCTCCGGCCATGCCAGGGCATGGGCGATGGGAGTGCGCATGTCGGGGTTGCCGAGCTGAGCCAGCACCGAACCGTCTACATAGTCCACCAGAGAGTGGATGACGCTCTGGGGGTGGATGACCACCTCGACCTGATCCGGTATCGCCTCGAACAGCCAGCAGGCTTCGATCAACTCCAGCCCCTTGTTCATCAGGGTGGCCGAATCCACCGAAATCTTGCGCCCCATCGACCACTTGGGGTGAGCGCAGGCCTGATCCGGTGTCACTCCGATCAACTCTTCGGCCGGTGTCTCACGGAACGGGCCGCCTGAGGCCGTGAGCAAGATTCGGCGCACGCCCTTGCGGGCCAACCCCGGCGTCGCCGGATCGGCCAGGCACTGGAAAATCGCATTGTGCTCGCTGTCGATGGGCAACAGGGTCGCGCCGCTGGCCTGCACCGCTTCAATGAAGAGGGCGCCACTCATGACCAGGGCTTCCTTGTTGGCGAGCAGCACGCGCTTGCCGGCCTTGACCGCGGCCAATGTCGGCTTGAGTCCCGCCGCCCCGACAATCGCCGCCATGACGGTATCGACCTCGGGATGGGCAGCGATGAACTCCAGACCCGCCTCCCCTACCAAGATCTCAGGGAGCGCCTGGGCGCCCTGCAGCAGACCGGCCAGCCGGTCGGCGGAGGCCTGGTCCGGCACGGCGGCGTAGACCGGCTGGAAGCGACGGCAGAGCTCGGCCAGCTCGTTCAGACGGCGATGGCCGCTGAGGGCAAGGATCTGATAACGGTCAGGATGCTGCGCCACGACATCCAAGGTGCTGGCGCCGATGGATCCCGTGGCACCCAGGACGCAGAGCCGCTGGACGTTCACTGGACACCCCAGCCAGCCCACCAGAGCAGCAAGGCGAACAGCGGGACGGCGGCGGTAAGGCTGTCGATACGATCCAGCACGCCGCCGTGCCCTGGCAGCAGCTGACTACTATCCTTGAGTCCGGCCTGACGCTTGAACATGCTTTCGGTGAGGTCGCCCACCACGGAGATCAGCACCACGCAGGCGGCGCCAAGGAGCGCCTGCAGCAGGTCACCAAAACCCCAGCCGCGGACCAAGCCCAGCACCAGAGTGGCCACCAGCGCGGCGGCCAAGCCACCATAGAGCCCTTCCCAGCTCTTGCCCGGACTTACGGCTGGCGCCAGCTTGCGCTTGCCAAAGGCCCGTCCGGAAAAATAGGCGAAGATGTCGGCGAGCCACACCAGCATCATCACTTCGAGAATCAGCAGATTGCCGCCCGGCGCTGCCTTGAGCAGCATCAGTCCTTGCCAGGCCGGCACCAGCACTACCAGCCCGATCAGCAGACGTCGCCAGGAAGCCTGCCAGGCCCGAGCGCTATCGGGATAGGTCAGTACCAACACGGTCGCGTACAGCCACCAGGCGAGACTGATGAACAGCAGGCCGTGCGCGCCGGCAGGCATCCACCAGCAAAGCAGCAAGGCCAGGGCGACCACGGCGGCATAGGCGCAACGCAGCGGCTGAGCCTCCAGCCCCGCCAAGCGCGCCCATTCCCAGGCACCCAGGACAACGACCGCACCGATGAACAGAGCGAAGGCTGCTCCTTCCAGCCAGAAGAATCCGGCCAGCGCGATGGGCAGGAGCACCATCGCCGTGATAACTCGCTGCTTCAGCATTAGGCGCGTAGCTCCGCTTCCACCTGTTCGCAGGTCCTGCCGAACCGCCGTTGGCGAGTGGCAAAGTCGGCCAGGGCGGCGTGCATGGCCTCGTGCTTGAAGTCCGGCCAGAACAGGTCGGAGAAATACAGCTCGGCATAGGCGATCTGCCAGAGCAGGAAGTTGCTCACCCGCCGTTCTCCGCCAGTACGGATGCAGAGGTCGGGCAAAGGTAGATCGGCGGTCGCCAGGCAACCCTGCAACAGTTCCGGCGTGATGGCCGCGGGCTGTAGAGTGCCCTGCTGAACCTGCAGCGCCAGTTGCTGGGCAGCCTGGGTGATATCCCATTGCCCGCCATAATTGGCCGCGATCTGCAGCACGAATCGGGTGTGATGGGCGGTGAGCGCCTCGACTTCCGCCATGGCAGCCTGCAGTTCCGGATGGAACAGCGAGCGATCGCCAACGATGCGCAGCCGAATGCCGTTCTGATGCAGCTTCTTGGCTTCCCGCCGCAGGGCGGAAAGGAAAAGCTCCATCAGGGCGCCAACCTCGTCGGCCGGACGCCGCCAGTTCTCGCTGGAAAAGGCGAACAGCGTCAGCACCTCGACGCCCGCATCGCCGCAGACCTCGATCACCGCCCGAACAGCGTCCACTCCGGCTTTGTGACCGGCGACCCCCGGCAGCAACCGACGGCGCGCCCAGCGATTGTTCCCATCCATGATGATCGCCACGTGACGTGGCACCACCTTGCCTGGCTTGCTCATGCCCATGCTACATCCCAACCGTTGTCAAACAGCCATCAAGTCGGCTTCCTTGGCCTCCAGAGCCTTGTCCACCTCGGCGACGAATTTATCAGTCAGCTTCTGGACTTCATCCTGAGCACGACGATCCTCGTCTTCACTGATTTCTTTTTCCTTGAGCAGGTCCTTGAGCTGAGCCAGGGCATCGCGACGGATGTTGCGCACGGAGACCCGTGCCTGTTCGGCTTCGGCACGCGCCTGCTTGGTGAAGCCCTTGCGCGTCTCTTCGGTTAGCGCCGGCATCGGCACGCGAATGGTGGTGCCCGCAGTGGCCGGATTGAGGCCCAGGTCCGAGGTCATGATGGCCTTTTCCACGGCCTGGATCATGCTCTTGTCGAACACGTTCAAGGCCAGGGTCCGCGAATCCTCGACGTTGACGTTGGCGACCTGACGCAGCGGGGTATCGCTGCCGTAGTAAGACACCATGACGCTGTCCAGGATGCTCGGGTGAGCACGCCCGGTACGGATCTTGGCAAAGGCGTGGCCCAGGGCTTCCAGGGTCTTGGTCATGCGCGCCTGCGCATCCTTCTTGATCTCGTCAATCATGCTGCTCCCTCCTCGATCAGGGTACCCTCGCCACCACCCACCACGATGTTGAGCAGGGCGCCGGGCTTGTTCATGTTGAAAACCCGCAGGGGCATGTTGTGATCACGGCAGAGACAGATAGCCGTGAGATCCATGACACCCAGCTTGCGGTCGAGCACCTCGTCGTAGGTCAAGCGCTCGAATTTTTCGGCATTGGGATCCTTGAAGGGATCAGCCGTGTATACACCATCCACCTTGGTGGCCTTGAGCACCAGATCGGCTTCCACCTCGATCGCACGCAGGCAGGCGGCGGAATCGGTGGTGAAGAACGGATTGCCGGTACCGGCGGAGAAGATGACCACTTCGCCACCCTTCAACTGACGCAATGCCTTGCGGCGATCGTACTGGTCAGTCACGCCGACCATGGAGATGGCGGACATCACCGTGGCGGGAATGTTGGAGCGCTCCAGGGCGTCGCGCATGGCCAGGGCGTTCATCACGGTAGCCAGCATGCCCATGTGGTCGCCGGTCACCCGGTCCATGCCCACGGCGGACAGCGCCGCACCGCGGAACAGGTTGCCACCGCCGATCACCAGACCGACCTGAACACCAATGCCCACCAGCTGGCCGATTTCCAGCGACATGCGATCCAGCACCTTCGGATCGATCCCGAAGTCTTCACTTCCCATCAGGGCTTCGCCACTGAGCTTCAGCAGAATACGCTTGTAACGGGGTTGGCGACCACTCATCTGCTGTGCCATTCACTCTCTCCTGTGGCGATGAACATGTGCGGGGGATTTTGATCCTGCGATAGGAAAGCGCAACCGCAGTTGCGTTCACTCCAATCGGCAAAAAACTCCTTGGGAGGCGAGAAACTAGACCTGCCTACCAATTTGACAAAGAGGCCGCGCGCTCGAAGCGGGCGGCCTCCTGGTCAACGGCGGATGCCGGGCTTACTGCTTGCTGGCAGCCAGCTGGGCAGCCACTTCGGCAGCGAAGTCGACTTCGGCCTTCTCGATGCCTTCGCCCACTTCGTAGCGCACGAAGGAGACGATCTCGGCGCCGGCTTTCTTGGCCAGCTCACCGACCTTGACTTCCGGATCCTTGATGAAGGGCTGCTCAACCAGGCTGGCTTCGGCCAGGAACTTGTTGATACGACCCTTGACCATGTTCTCCACGATGTTTTCCGGCTTGCCAGCGATCTTGTCGGCGTTCAGCGCCAGGAAAATTTCCTTTTCCTTGGCGACAGCTTCTTCGGAAACCTGGGAGGGATTCAGGAACTGGGGGTTGCTCGCCGCGACGTGCATGGCGATTTCCTTGGCCAGTTCGGCGGTGCCACCCTGCAGGGTAACGACCACACCGATGCGGTGACCGTGCAGGTAGGCGCCAACGACATCGCCTTCGACACGGGTCAGGCGACGGATGTTGACGTTCTCGCCACACTTGGCGACCAGCGCCTCACGAGCAGCTTCCTGAGCGGCGATCAGCGGAGCGGCATCGCTCATCTTCTCGGCAAAGGCCTTGTCCAGGCTGGCGGCGACGAAGCCCTTGAAGTCGTCCTGCAGAGCCAGGAAATCGGTCTGGGAGTTGACTTCGATGATGACGGCAGCCTTGTGGTCATCAGCGACCTTGACCGCGATGGAGCCTTCGGCAGCCACGTTACCGGCCTTCTTGGCAGCCTTGATGGCGCCAGCGGCACGCATGTCGTCGATGGCTTTCTCGATGTCGCCACCGGCAGCGGCCAGGGCCTTCTTGCAATCCATCATGCCTTGGCCGGTGCGCTCGCGCAGTTCTTTGACCAGGGCTGCAGTGATTTCTGCCATGTTTGAAATCCTCTTGAATCGGTTTCGAGGTCACTCCGCACAGAGACGGAGCCAATGAAACGCCAGTAGGCAAAAAGGGGGCTAGGCCCCCTTCTCGCACGTCGAACCGCTCGACCCTAGGGTCGACTTGCTCAGCCCTCGACGGCTTCGGCAGCGGCTTCTTCGACGAATTGCTCGCCCGCACCACCGTTGTTACCACCACGGATCACGGCATCGGCAACGCTGCTCAGGTACAGCTGAACGGCGCGGAAGGCGTCGTCGTTACCGGGGATGACGTAGTCAACGCCTTCCGGGCTGCTGTTGGTATCGACTACGCCGATGACCGGGATGCCCAGCTTGTTGGCTTCGGTGATGGCGATGCGCTCGTGGTCGACGTCGACCACGAACAGTGCGTCCGGCAGGCCGCCCATCTCCTTGATACCACCCAGGCTGCGCTCGAGCTTCTCGAGGTCACGGGTACGCATCAGGGCTTCTTTCTTGGTCAGCTTGTCGAAAGTACCGTCCTGGGACTGGATTTCCAGATCGCGCAGACGCTTGATCGAGGCACGGATGGTCTTGTAGTTGGTCAGCATGCCGCCCAACCAGCGGTGATCGACGAAGGGCTGACCGCAACGAGCGGCTTCTTCGCGAACGATCTTGCCGGCGGAACGCTTGGTGCCGACGAACAGGATCTTGTTCTTGCCGGAAGCCAGGCGCTCAACGAAGGTCAGGGCCTCGTTGAACATCGGCAGGGTTTTTTCGAGGTTGATGATGTGGATCTTGTTGCGCGCACCGAAGATGTACTTGCCCATCTTCGGGTTCCAGTAACGGGTTTGGTGGCCGAAATGCACGCCGGCTTTCAGCATGTCACGCATGGAGACTTGAGACATTTAGATGTTCCTCGTAGTCGGGTTGGGCCTCCACGCATCCCAATGACCAACTTCCCTTGGGAAGCACCCAGGTCATCGTGTCGATGCGTGTGTGGGGTTAGGAGCGCTAAAGGGCAGAGCCCCGAAAAAGCGCGCGACTTTATATCACGCCTTATCGGATACCACCAGCGGCGATTGGTGGACACCGGAGATCCGGGGTGCCGCCGGTGGCCACAGCAAGGGCACCAGCTCTGATAGAATAACGGATCGAAAGCTAACACCCGGCGTGATACCTAGAGATTTCCGATGACCGTCATCCTCAAGACCCCTGAAGACATCGCCAAGATGCGCATCGCCGGCCAATTGGCCGCCGAGGTGCTCGAAATGCTGGACGAACACGTGCGTCCCGGCATCACTACCGAAGAACTGGATCGACTGGCCCACGACTATATCGTCAACGTGCAGCAGGCCATTCCTGCCCCGCTGAACTACAAGGGCTACCCCAAATCCATCTGCACCTCGCTGAACCACGTGGTCTGCCATGGCATTCCCAATGACAAGCCACTCAAGAGCGGCGACATCATGAACGTGGACATCACCGTGATCAAAGATGGCTATCACGGGGATACCAGCAAGATGTACCTGGTAGGTGACGTTCCCGAGTGGGCCGGCCGCCTCTGCCAGGTCACCCAGGAGTGCCTCTACAAGGGCATCGAGCTCGTCCGTCCCGGCACGCGTCTGGGGGACATCGGCGAGGTCATCCAGAAATATGCCGAGAAAAACGGCTTCTCGGTGGTCCGCGAATACTGCGGCCATGGCATCGGCAAGGGTTTCCACGAGGAGCCGCAGGTGGTGCATTACGGCCGCGCCGGCACTGGCCTCGAGCTGCAGGCCGGGATGATCTTCACCATCGAGCCGATGATCAACCAGGGCCGCTACGAGACCCGCCTGCTGGGCGATGGCTGGACCGCCATCACCAAGGACCGCAAGCTGTCCGCGCAGTGGGAACACACGGTGCTGGTCACCGAAGAGGGTTACGAGATCCTGACCCTGAGAAAGGACGAAACCTTTCCCCGCGTTTCTGCGTGAGTGAGCGCCCATGCCCCAGGTCGATTCGGAGTTGTTCGACGCCGGCCAGTTCCAGGCTGAGCTTTCGCTGAAAGCCAGCCCTCTCGCGGCCTTCAAGAAATTCATCCGGGCCGCGAACGCCACCCTGGATGCCCGTTTCCTGGCCGGACGCAGCGTGCGTCGCCTGGTCGAGGATCGCGCCTGGTTCATCGATCAGTTGCTCACGGCGGCCTGGAATCGCTTCAGTTGGCCGTCTGACGGCATCGCCCTGCTCGCCGTAGGCGGCTATGGCCGCGGCGAACTGCATCCACACTCGGATATCGACCTGCTCATCCTGCTCGCCGAAGAAGAGCAGGAGCGCTTCCGCGCATCCATCGAAGGCTTCCTGACCCTGCTATGGGACGTGGGCCTGGCCGTGGGGCAAAGCGTCCGGTCCCTGCGCGAATGCACCACCGAGGCCCTGGCCGACCTGACGGTGATCACCAACCTGATGGAAAGCCGCACCCTCGCCGGCCCCGAGCACCTGCGCCAGGCGATGCTGGCGGCGACAGGCGTCGAGCATCTCTGGCCCGGACGCGCCTTCTACCTGGCCAAGCGTGCCGAACAGAGCGCGCGGCACGCGAAGTACAACGACACCGAATACAACCTGGAACCCAATGTGAAGGGTTCACCGGGTGGTCTGCGCGATATCCAGACACTGCTGTGGATCGCCCGGCGCCAGTTCGGCACCCTCAATCTGCAGGCGCTGGTAGGCCAGGGCTTTCTGACCGAAAGCGAATGCGGCCTGCTGACCTCGGCACAGGAGTACCTGTGGAAGGTCCGCTATGCCCTGCACATGCTCGCCGGTCGCGCCGAGGACCGCCTGCTGTTCGACCACCAGCGGCGCATCGCCAACCTGCTCGGTTACGAGGATAACGACGCCAAGCTCGCGGTAGAACGCTTCATGCAGAAGTACTACCGGGTGGTGATGGACGTCTCCCAGCTCAGCGACGTGGTGATGCAGCACTTCGAGGAAGTGAATCTGCGCGACGAGCAGGTGCCTGCCGCGGTCACCCCGCTCAACAACAGGTTCCAGATCCGTAACGGCTATCTCGAGGTGGTGCATCCCCAGGTCTTCCTGCGCACCCCCTTCGCCCTGATGGAGCTGTTCGTCCTGCTGGCGCAGAACCCTGCGATCAAGGGACCGAGCGCCGGTACCATCCGCCTGCTTCGCGACAGCCGTCACCTGATCGATGACGCCTTCCGCCAGGACATTCGGAATACCAGCCTGTTCATCGAGCTGCTCAAGAGCGAATCCGGCATCCACCGCAATCTACGGCGCATGAATCGTTATGGCCTGCTGGGGCTCTACCTGCCCGAATTCGGCCAGATCGTCGGGCAGATGCAGCACGACCTCTTCCACATCTATACGGTCGACGCCCACACCCTCAATCTCATCAAGCATCTGCGCAAGATGAGCTACGACGTCCTCGCCGAGAAGTATCCGCTGGCGACGCGGGTGATCCACAAGCTGCCCAAGCCGGAGCTGATCTATGTCGCCGGCCTCTACCACGACATCGCCAAGGGTCGTGGTGGCGATCATTCGGAGCTGGGCGCGGAAGACGTGGAAGCTTTCGGTCGCCGCCACCAGCTGCCGGAGTGGGACACCCGTCTGGTCAGCTGGCTGGTACGCAACCACCTGGTGATGTCCACCACCGCCCAGCGCAAGGATCTCTCCGATCCCCAGGTCATCCACGACTTCGCCCTGACCGTTGGCGATCATACCCACCTGGACTATCTGTATGTCCTGACCGTGGCCGACATCACCGCGACCAATCCGTCGCTATGGAACTCCTGGCGCGCCACCCTGCTCCGCCAGCTATACACCGAGACCAAGCGTGCCCTGCGTCGGGGCCTGGAGAATCCGGTCAACCGCGAGGAGCAGATCCGCAGTACCCAGCAATCAGCATTAGATACCCTGATGCGCCGCGGCATCGATGCCGATGACGCCGAGCAGCTCTGGTCGCAGCTGGGTGATACCTACTTCCTGCGCCACACCGCACTGGACGTCGCCTGGCACACCGAGGCCATCCTCGGCCATGGCGATACCGCCGAGCCTTTGGTGCTGATCCGCGAGACCACCCAGCGTGACTCCGAGGGCGGCACCCAGATCTTCATCTATGCCGCGGACCAGCACGACTTCTTCGCGGTTACCGTGGCGGTGATGGACCAGCTCAACCTGAACATTCAGGACGCACGCATCATCACCTCCAGCAGCCAGTTCACCCTGGACACCTACATCGTGCTGGATACCGATGGCGGCTCGATTGGCAACAATCCCGCGCGTATCGCCCAGATCCGCGCCGGCCTGATCGAGGCGCTCAAGCATCCGGAAGAATACCCGAGCATCATCAATCGGCGCGTGACCCGCCAGCTCAAGCATTTCGCCTTTTCGCCCCAGGTGAACATCTATACCGACACCACGCGTTCGGCGAGCCTCATCGAACTGACGGCGCCCGACCGACCCGGTCTGCTGGCGCGGGTGGGACGGATCTTCCTCGATTTCGACCTGTCCGTGCTCAACGCCAAGATCGCCACCCTCGGCGAACGCGTGGAAGACGTCTTCTACGTGACCGACGCCGACGGTCGCCCACTGTCGGATCCCAGCCTCTGCGCCGCGCTGCAGCAAGCCCTGATCAAGCAGCTGGGCGAGCGGGACAGCCAGACGCCACTCAGTCGCATCAGCATCTAGTCTCGAACGAAGGACCACCCGACGATGAATCCCACCCTCGACCTGCTGCAGCCCTATCCGTTCGAGAAACTGCGTGCCCTGCTGGCCACCGTCACCCCGCCGGCTTCGATCAGCCCCATCCCGCTGTCGATCGGCGAGCCCAAGCACCCGGCACCCGCCTTCGTCGCCGAGGCGCTGACCGCGAATCTGGCTCAACTGGCGGTCTATCCCACCACACTGGGAATCGCCGACCTGCGTGAGGCCATCGCCGACTGGGCCGGCCAGCGCTTCGCCGTCCCCGCGGGCTGGCTGGATCCGGCTCGTCACGTGCTGCCAGTCACTGGTACCCGGGAAGCCCTGTTCTCCTTTACCCAGGCAGTGGTGGATCGCAGCAAGCGCGGTCTGGTGCTGAGCCCCAATCCCTTCTATCAGATCTACGAAGGGGCGGCCCTGCTGGCCGGCGCCGAGCCGCATTATCTGCCCTGCCTGGCGGACAACGGCTTCAACCCCGATTTCGACAGCGTTCCGGATGAGGTCTGGCAGCGGTGCCAGCTGCTCTTCCTCTGCTCCCCGGGTAATCCCACGGGCGCCCTGCTACCCCTGGAAACGCTGAAGAAGCTCATCGAACTCGCCGACCGCCACGACTTCGTGATCGCCGCCGACGAATGCTACAGCGAACTCTACTTCGATGAAGCCAGCCCGCCGCCCGGCCTGCTGACCGCCTGCGCCGAACTGGGTCGCAGCGACTTCGCCCGTTGCGTGGTCTTCCACAGCCTCTCCAAGCGCTCCAACCTGCCGGGCATGAGATCCGGCTTCGTCGCCGGCGATGCCACCATCCTCAAGCGCTTCCTGCTCTATCGCACCTATCATGGCTGCGCCATGCCGGTGCAGGTGCAGAAGGCTAGTGCCGTAGCCTGGCGCGACGAAGTCCATGTCCGCGAGAACCGCGCGCTCTACCGGCAGAAATTCGCCGCCGTACTGGACATTCTGCAGGGCAGTCTGGACGTCTCCCTGCCGGACGGCGGCTTCTATCTCTGGGCCAAGACGCCCGGCGATGACGAAGCCTTCGCCCGCGACCTCTTCGCTCGTGAGCACGTGACGGTCGTACCGGGCTCCTACCTCTCGCGCGAGGTGGAGGGTACCAACCCAGGTGCCGGACGGGTACGCATGGCGCTGGTCGCCCCCCTGGCCGAGTGTGTGGAAGCAGCGGAGCGCATCCGCCGCTTCTGCAAGGGCTAGCGGTTGCCCTGATCGCGCATCAGCGCGGTCTCCTGGATGTCCAGTTCGCGCAGGAATTCGCTGACCACCAGGTCATCGATCACGCCGGCGATGCGCAGCCGATAGAGTTCGCGACGCTGGGCGCGGATGGCGAGCAGACGCAGCTCGCCATCCAGGGTATCCCGCAGACGCGCCAAGGAACGGGCATCCTCGCTGTCATCGGCGGAACTCAACTCGTCGCGAAACTCGGCAATGATGCCGGCCTTGATCTCCGCCTGCAGCGCTGCCCGGGCTGGTTCGTCCGCATCGTCTGACTCCACGTCCTCCAAGGCCCCGATGGCCGCCCGGGCGGCATTGATCCGTACCTCGCAGCGTTCACGCTCCAGCAGGTCGTTGGACTGCTCCGGCAAACGCGCCAGGAGCAGCGGAATGCCGACGCTCGCCACCACCAGTGACAGCAGGATCACGCCGGCGGCGATGAATACCAGGACATCACGCAGGGGAAAAGGCGTGCCATCCGACAGCATCAGCGGCAGCGACAGCACACCCGCCAGGGTCACGGCGCCGCGTACCCCGCTGAGGGAAGCGATGGCGGCGATGCAGCGGGGATCGCCAGCGATGGTGATAGGGCCGCTGCCGGGCTGGGTCAGGTGCCAATAGCCCAGGATGACCCCGAAGCGAATGGCCATGATCACCAGATAGGCCCCCACCACGTAGAGCGTCAGCCAGCCCGCGGCCGGCCAGAGCGCCTGGGAAGCTGGCAGCGCGGCCGCCAGGATGTCAGGTAGCTGCAGGCCGAGGATGAGAAATACCAGGCCGTTGAAAGCGAACTCCACCAGCCCCCAGACGCTGTGATTGAGCAGTCGGGTGGCGGTCTGTCGAGGCAGCATGTCGACCCGGCTCTGCATCATCCCGGCGGCCACCGCCGAGAGGATGCCCGAGACGCCCAACCGCTCCGCCAGCACATAGGCGGCGAAAGGCAGCAACAGCATGAAGACGACATGGGGTGCGGCATCGCTCCAGCCTCGTCGGATCACCATCCAGGCCCGGGCACGACCGACCAGCCAGCTCAACACCCCGCCAACCAGCGCCCCACCCACGGCGACGATGAAGAAATCCAGGCTGGCCTGGCTGAGCGAAAAGGCGCCGGTCAGGGCTGCCGCCACGGCGAACTTGAAGGTCACCAGGCCAGAGGCATCGTTGAGCAGGGCCTCGCCCTGGATCACATGCAGCAGCGCACTGGGCAGCCGTCCGCGGACGATGCTGGAAACGGCCACGGCATCGGTTGGCGACAGCACAGCAGCCAGGGCGAAGGCCACTGCCCAGGGCAGCTTGAGCATCCAGTGCAGGAACCAGCCGGCGCCCAGCACCGTGAGTAACACCAGGCCGAAGGCCAGTACGAAGATGGGGCGCCGCAGCCGCCAGAATTCGCGCTTGGGCATGCGCCAGCCATCGGAGAACAGCAGCGCCGGTATGAACAGCAACAGAAAGAGTTCAGGATCCAGGGCGACATGCAACCCCAGCGTGGGCCAGGCGAGCAAGGCGCCCACCACCACCTGGATCAATGGCAGCGGGATGGGAATGAGGTGGGCGCTGAGACGGGTGGCGCCCACCATCAGCAAGAGGATCAGAGCGGTATAGAGGATCTGCACAGTGGTCTCGTGGTCGGGGCACCGGTCGCGGTACCAGATACAGAAGATGCGTCCCGCGAGGCTGGGGACACGTCGACCTCAGGTTGTTGGGACTGATGTCGAAGTATTTGGTTTACCCAAACTTTACCCCGGGCTGCCTAGGCGAGCGGCCATCGCTGCGGTCTGATAGAGATGCCCGGTTTCATCACCCCGGGTCGCAGGAGAATCATCATGCTACGTCGCATCACTCAAGCTGTGGTGCTTGCCGGTTGCCTCGCCATCGCCGGTCAGGCGTCCGCCCACGGTCGTGGTCCCGGCCCGGCCTTTCTTGGTGCAGTGGTTGGCGCCGTGGTTGGCGGAGCCATCGTCTCCCACTCCTATGCCCGCGAGCCGGTCTACATCGAGGGGCCACCGCCGCCGCCACCGCCGCGCGTGGTCTACTACGAGCCGGCACCGGTCTACGAGTATCGCGTGGTTGAGCCGCGCCCCGTGTACTACGGCCCGCCACCTGGCGCCTACTACTATGGCCCGCCCCCACGCTGGTAAAGGCCCATGAAAAACCCGCCGAAAGGCGGGTTTTTTCTATCGCTGCAGGCCTTAGATCACCTGGCGTCGCCGCAGGACGTCGAGGATCTGCTGGACCCCCTCCTCCACCGACAGCTGTTCGGTATCCAGTACCAGATCGGCGTCTTCGGGCGCATCGTAGGCAAAGGAGATGCCCGGGATATTGTCGCCACCGGCGGTGTAGAGTCCCTGGGGATCCCGCTCGGCGCAAGCCGCTGGCGAAGCCTTGACGTGTACCGTCAGCAGGCGCTCGGCACCGATCAGTGCCTGGGCCTGGGCCCGACCCTCGGCATCCGGCGCGACGAACGCAGCCAGGGCGATCAGGCCCGCCTCGTTGAACTGACGGGCCACCTGGGCGGCGCGCAACCAGTTCTCGCGACGACCCGCGCGATCCTGCGGCAGGCCCTTGTTCAGGTCGTGGCGCAGATTCTGGCCATCCAGCACGAAGACCGCGCGACCGGCGTCGAACAGGCGCCGCTCCAGGGCATAGGCCAGGGTGGTCTTGCCGGCACCGGAAAGGCCAGTGAAGAGCACCGTGGTGGGCTGCTGACCGAAACGGGCAGCCCGCTCGCTGGTGGCGACGTGCAGCTGATGCGCGCTCTGGCCATGGCCAGCGCTACCTACCGGGTCGGCGATGATCATGCCGGCACCTACGGTGCCATTGGTCAGGCGATCGATGACGATGAAGGCGCCGGTGGTGCGGTTGACGCCATAGCCGTCCAGGGCGATGGGGGAATCCAGGGCCACCTTGACCCGGGCGATCTCGTTGAGCTTGAGCTCGCTGGTGGCGCCGCGTTCCAGGGTATTGACGTCCACCGTGTGCACGATGCTCGGCAGCGAACCCGGCACATAGCTGGTGGCGCGCTTGATGTCGTACTTCTTGCCTGGGCGCATGGGCTCTTCGGCCATCCACACCAGCATGGCCTCGAAGCTGTCGGTCACCTGGGGACGGTTGTCGGCATGCACCAGTACGTCGCCCCGGGAGATGTCGATCTCGTCTTCCATGGTCAGGGTCACCGCCTGGCCGGGACCGGCCTGCTCCAGCTCGCCTTCGTAGGTGACGATGGACTTGACCCGACTGCCCTTGCCCGACGGCAGGACCACCACGGCATCGCCCTTGGTAACGACACCCGATGCCAGGGTCCCGGCGAAGCCACGGAAGTTGAGGTTGGGCCGATTGACGTACTGCACCGGAAAGCGCAGGTCGTCGAGATTGCGATCCGCGGCGATCTCCACGGTCTCGAGGATTTCCATCAGCGACTTGCCGCTGTACCAGGGCGTCTGCTCGCTGCGATTCACCACGTTGTCGCCCTTGAGCGCCGACATGGGGACGAAGTGGATGTCCTTGGCGCCCAGCTCGATGCGCTGGGCGAAGGCCAGGTAGTCGTCCTTGATGCGTTCGAACACCGCCTGGTCGAAGCCCAGCAGGTCCATCTTGTTGATAGCGACCACGATGTGCTTGATGCCCAGCAGCGAAGCGATGTAGCTGTGCCGGCGCGTCTGGGTCTGGATGCCGTGACGGGCATCGACCAAGATGATCGCCAGGTCGCAGGTGGAGGCCCCGGTGGCCATGTTGCGGGTGTACTGCTCATGGCCGGGGGTGTCGGCGATGATGAACTTGCGCTTGGCCGTGGAGAAGTAGCGATAGGCCACGTCGATGGTGATGCCCTGCTCGCGCTCGGCCTGCAGACCGTCCACCAGCAACGCCAGGTCGACCTCCTCGCCGGTGGTGCCCACCTTCTTGGAGTCACGGGTGATGGCTTCCAGGTGATCCTCGTAGATCATCTTGGAGTCGTGCAGCAGGCGCCCGATCAGGGTGCTCTTGCCGTCGTCGACGTTGCCGCAGGTGAGGAAGCGCAGCAGCTCCTTGCGTTCGTGCTGTGCGAGGTAGGCCAGGATGTCCTGGCCGATCAGATCGGATTGGTGCGACATCTTAGAAATACCCCTGACGTTTCTTCTCTTCCATGGATCCGGCGCCATCGTGGTCGATGACCCGGCCCTGGCGTTCGGAGGTGCGGGTGAGCAGCATCTCCTGGATGATGTCCGTCAGCGTCGTCGCCTGGGACTCCACCGCGCCGGTCAGGGGGTAGCAGCCGAGGGTACGGAAGCGCACCTGGCGCTTGTGGATACGCGCCTTTTCCTCGGGCGAGAGGTGCTCGAGGATACGGTCGTCGTCGATCATGAGCAGGGTGCCGTTCTTCTCGATCACCTCGCGCTCGGCAGCGAAGTACAGCGGCACGATCGGGATGCCTTCGAGATAGATGTATTGCCAGATGTCCAGCTCGGTCCAGTTGGACAGCGGGAAGACCCGGATCGACTCGCTCTTGTTGGTCTTGCCGTTGTAGATGTTCCACAGTTCGGGACGCTGGTTCTTGGGGTCCCAGCGGTGCTTGCTGTCGCGGAAGGAGTAGACGCGCTCCTTGGCGCGGGACTTCTCTTCATCACGGCGGGCGCCGCCGAAGGCTGCGTCGAAGCCGTACTTGTCCAGCGCCTGCTTGAGGCCCTGGGTCTTCATGATGTCGGTGTGCTTGGCGCTGCCATGGGTGAAGGGGTTGATGCCCTGGGCGACCCCCTCCGGATTCTTGTGCACCAGCAGATCGAGCCCCATGTCCTCAACCATGCGATCGCGGAATTCGTACATGGCCTGGAATTTCCAGCCGGTGTCCACGTGGAGTACCGGGAACGGCAGCTTGCCGGGAAAGAAGGCCTTGCGGGCCAGGTGCAGCATCACGGCCGAATCCTTGCCGATGGAATACAGCATGACCGGATTGTCGAACTCGGCGGCCACTTCACGGATGATGTGGATGCTTTCCGCCTCAAGCTGTTTGAGGTGCGTCTGTTTGTCGAGCATGGCTACTCACGATTGCAGAAAGGTGGCCTAGGAGATGTCCGTTGCGGCATCCAGTCGACTGGACACACCGGACAGAGCGGGCCGTGGACGAACCTCAACCTTATCATAGGCAATGGTTATGTCCCGACAGCCCTTCTAGAACTAGAAGCTATATGCTTATGACGCTCAGGCCGGGTTATCGCAGTCGATAAATAGATGCTGCACGCCCAGTTGAGTGGCCAGATAGTCGCCCAGCGCCTGCACCCCATAGCGCTCGGTAGCATGGTGGCCGGCAGCGAAGAAACTGACCCCGTTTTCGCGGGCACTGTGCACCGTCTGCTCGGATACCTCACCGGTCAGGTAGGCGTCCACGCCCGCCGCGATGGCCTGATCGATATAGCCCTGGGCGCCTCCGGTGCACCAGGCCAGGCGCCGGATCGATCGTCCGCCACCGACCACCAGCGGCTGGCGCTGCAGGGTATCCGCTACCCGCCGACCAAAATCCGTCGCGGACAACGGCTCGGCCAGCTCGCCCTCCCAGATCAGCCCCCTGGCATCGCCCGGCAGCGGACGAATGTTCTGCACGCCAAGGCGGCGTCCCAGCTGAACGTTGTTGCCCACTTCGGGATGGACGTCCAGCGGCAGGTGATAGGCTAGCAGGCTGATGTCGTGGCTCAGCAGGGTCTTGATCCGGCGGTGCTTCATGCCGATGAGACGGGCATCTTCGTTTTTCCAGAAGTAGCCGTGGTGCACGAGGATGGCATCGGCACCGGCCGCTACAGCGGCATCCAGCAACTGCTGGGAGGCCGTGACGCCACTGACCAGCAGGCGAAGCTGCCCACGGCCCTGGACCTGCAGGCCATTGGGGCAATAATCCTGGATACGAGCCGTCTCCAGGTAACGGTCGGCGGTTTCTACCAGTAGATCAAGGGACAGGGTCACGGACGGCTTACCTCCTCTGTGGCGGCGCCCCGGCATGTCATCGAGCGGCGCCGCTCCTTATAATGCCGCCAGCTTATCCGCCGCACTTCGGGCGGACAAATTCAAGGATGTGATCGATGTACAAGGCTTTGCGTTATCTCGGCTGGCCCGTGCTGTGCGGTCTGCTCGTTGCAGCCCTGATCATGCAGCACTATCCCCAGTGGCTCGGGCTACCGGCCCAGCCGCCGCTGTTCGAGGCTGCCCAGGCGCCCTCGCCTGGGCGCCAGCAGGGGCCGGTCTCCTACGCCGATGCGGCGAGTCGGGCAGCACCGGCGGTGGTGTCGCTGCGCTCGACCAAAGCAGCCAAGCCGGGCAAGGCCGGCGACACGGCCAACGACCGCAAGAGCCCGGCCAAGCCGGTGGAAGAGCTGAGCCTCGGCTCGGCGGTGCTGATGAGTCATGATGGCTACCTGCTGACCAACAACCATGTGACGCTCGATGCCGAATCCATCGTGGTCGCGCTCGCCGACGGTCGCCAGACCCTGGCCAAGCTGATCGGCAACGATCCGGCCACCGACCTCGCCGTGCTCAAGATCGACCTGCCCAATCTGCCAGCCATCTCGGTAGGCGATTCGACCGCCATCCGCATCGGCGACGTGGTGCTGGCCATCGGCAACCCCTTCGGCGTCGGCCAGACCGTGACCATGGGCATCATCAGCGCCACCGGCCGCAATCAGCTGGGCCTCAACACCTACGAGGACTTCATCCAGACCGATGCGGCGATCAACCTGGGCAATTCAGGCGGGGCGCTGGTGGATGCCAATGGCAACCTGATCGGCATCAACACCGCCATCCTCTCCGGCGGCTCCCAGGGCATCGGCTTCGCCATCCCGATCAAGCTGGCCATGGAGGTCATGCGGTCGATCATCCAGCATGGTCAGGTCATCCGGGGCTGGCTGGGCGTGGCGGTGGAGGTGATCACCCCGGAACTGATCAAGACCTACGGCCTCAAGGTCGACCAGGGCATCGTGGTGACGGACATCGATCCCGATGGGCCGGCGCACAAGGCCGGTCTGCGCGCTGGCGACGTGCTGGTCAAGCTGGCTGGGCAGCCGATCAAGGATGGTCGGCTGGCGATGAATCAGATCGCCCGCAAGCAGCCGGGCGACAGCATACCCATCGAGGTGCGGCGGCAGGACAAGACCCTGCAACTCAAGGTCACTGTCGGTCTGCGTCCCCTAATGGAGAAGGCGCGCTAGCCGCCCGCGGCGCTCAGAGCCTGCTCAAGGCTCTGAGCTAAAGCCAAACAAGGCATTTTCAATGCCGTCTGACCGACACGCCGCGGTCTTTGACAAGCTCTCAGAGAGCGTCGAGGGCCGTGATCAGCGCCTGATTCTGTGCCGGCGTGCCGATGGTGATGCGCAGGAAGTCGGCGATGCGTTCGGGTCGGCTGAAGTGGCGCACAATGACGCCGTGCTCACGCAACCCCGCCGCCAGCGCTGCCCCACCCTTCTGCACATGACGGGCGAAGATGAAGTTGGCCGCCGAGGGCAATACTTCGAAGCCCCGCTCCAGCAACTGGGCCACCAGGCTTTCACGGCTTTCGACCACCTGCCGGCAGGTCTCGTCGAAATAGGCGCGATCCTCAAAGGCGGCCACCGCCCCGGCCAACGCCAGGCGGTCCAGCGGATAGGAGTTGAAGCTGTTCTTGATTCGTTCCAGGGCTTCCATCAGCGGCGCCTGGCCCATGGCCAGACCCACTCGCAGACCGGCCAGGGAGCGGGACTTGGACAGCGTCTGGGTCACCACCAGATTGGGATGGCGCCCGATCAGGGCGACCGCCGACTCTGCACCGAAATCGACATAGGCTTCATCCACCACCACCACGGACGTCGGGTTGCCAACGACGATACGCTCGATCGCTTCCAGCGCCAGGGCGCTGCCAGTGGGCGCATTGGGATTGGGGAAGATGATGCCGCCATTGGGCCGGAAATAGTCTTCGACGACGATCTGGAAATCCTCATCCAGCGCCGGGGTCTCGAAGGCGATGTCGTAGAGGCCGCAGTACACCGGATAGAAGCTGTAGCTGATGTCCGGGAACAGGACCGGCCGCCCGTGACCGAACAGGCCTAGGAAGATGTGCGCCAGGACTTCGTCCGAGCCATTGCCGACAAAGACCTGATCGCTCTGGATGCCGTAATACTGAGCGACCGCATCCTTGAGCGCCTGACCGTTGGGGTCGGGATAGAGACGCAGGTCGTCGCTGGCCGCGGCGCGGATGGCGTCCAGCGCCCGCGGCGAAGGCCCATAGGGATTTTCGTTGGTGTTGAGCTTGACCAGATTGGTCAGCTTGGGCTGCTCGCCTGGCACATAGGGCACCAGATTCTTGACGAAGGGACTCCAGAGCTCGCTCATGCCTGCTCCTCCTGAATACGGTATTCGGCGCTGCGAGCGTGGGCGGTCAGAGACTCGCCACGGGCCAGGACCGACGCGACCCGGCCCAGCGCCGAGGCACCGGCGGCCGAGCAGTGGATGATCGAGGAGCGCTTCTGGAAGTCATACACGCCCAGGGGCGAGGAGAAGCGCGCGGTGCCCGAGGTCGGCAGCACGTGGTTGGGGCCGGCGCAGTAGTCGCCCAGGGCTTCGGCGGTATAGCGACCCATGAAGATGGCGCCAGCGTGGCGGATCTTGGGCAGCCATTGCTCGGGCTCGGCGACCGACAGCTCCAGGTGTTCCGGCGCGATGCGGTTGGCCACCTCGATGGCCTGGGCCATGTCGGCGACCTGAATCAGCGCACCACGCCCCTCCAGGGAGGCGCGGATGATGTCGGCGCGCTCCATCTCCGGCAGCAGCCGGGCGATGCTGGCCGCCACGGCGTCGAGGAAGGCAGCGTCTGGACTCACCAGGATGGCCTGGGCGTCCTCGTCGTGCTCGGCCTGGGAAAAAAGATCCATGGCGATCCAGTCGGGATCGGTCTGGCCGTCGCAAACCACCAGGATCTCGGACGGGCCGGCGATCATGTCGATGCCGACCTTGCCGAACACGTGGCGTTTGGCGGTGGCGACATAGATGTTGCCAGGACCGACGATCTTGTCCACCGGCGGTACGCTTTCGGTGCCATAGGCCAGAGCGGCCACCGCCTGGGCACCACCTATGGTGAAGACGCGATCGACGCCGGCCAGGGCCGCAGCCGCTAGCACCAGTTCGTTGACCTCGCCACGGGGCGTGGGCACCACCATGACCACCTCGGGCACGCCAGCGACCTTGGCCGGGATGGCGTTCATCAGCACCGAAGAGGGATAGGAGGCCTTGCCACCCGGCACATAGAGACCGGCACGATCCAGCGGGGTGACCTGCTGGCCGAGCACGGTGCCGTCGGCCTCCTGATACTGCCAGGAATCCTGGCGCTGCTTCTCGTGATAGCTGCGCACCCGTTCAGCAGCGGCTTCCAGCGCCGTGCGCTGCTCCGGCGTGATCCGGGTCAGGGCTTCCTCGAGGCGTGCGCGCGGCAGGATGAGATCGCTCATGGAGGTCGTCTCGATGCCATCGAAGCGGCGGGTGTATTCGAGTAGCGCCTGGTCACCCTGATGGCGGACATCGGCGATGATCGCCAGGACCCGCTGGTTAATATCGGCGTCGGACACCCCTTCCCAGCTCAGCAGATGATCCAGATGCTCGGCGAAATCCGGAGCGGCGGCGGCGAGTCGGCGGATGGCGAGCGGAGCAGTCATGGCGGGTCCTCTTCAGGATAGGCGAAAGGGGCGCCCGAGAGTAACAGCCGGCTCCGTGTGGGCGCCCGACAATTTGGCTATGGCACGGATAGGCGAAGCTGGAGGGACGGAAGCAGTCCGAGCCGGCATCAACCTGCCGGCCAGGACCCAGAGCTGTTCAAAGTCTCGCGAGCTAGAGACAAACAAGGCCTAGGCGGCCCCACGAAAATGGTTGAGGAAGCGGACCGGGCTCGCGAACGAGTTTACGAGTGGTAAATGAGCATTCCGAAGCCATTTTCAACGTAGTTTGGCCGACGCGCAGCAGGCTTTGAACAGGTTCTCAGGCGCCGTGCGTCTCAACGGCCTGGCGCAGGGTCTCGATGAGGGCCTGAATACGGCCGTGCTGCATCTTCATCGAGGCCTTGTTGACGATCAAGCGCGAGCTGATGTGGGCGATCAGCTCCTGGGGTTCGAGGCCATTGGCCTTGAGCGTATTGCCCGTGTCGACCACGTCGATGATCTTGTCGGCCAGACCCACCAGCGGTGCCAGCTCCATGGAGCCGTACAGCTTGATGATGTCGACCTGGCGGCCCTGCTCGGCATAGTAGCGCTTGGCGACGTTGACGAACTTGGTCGCCACCCGCAGCCGGCCGCGCGGCGCTGGAGCACCTACGGCGCCTGCGGTCATCAGCTTGCAACGGGCGATGCGCAGGTCGAGCGGCTCGTAGAGACCATCGCCGCCGTATTCCATCAGCACGTCCTTGCCGGCCACACCCAGGTCCGCGGCGCCATGCTCCACATAGGTGGGCACGTCGGTGGCGCGAACGATGAGCAGGCGTACATCGTCCTGGGTGGTCGGGATGATGAGCTTGCGGCTCTTGTCCGGATTCTCGGTCGGGGCGATCCCCGCCGCCGCCAGCAGCGGCAGGGTGTCGTCGAGGATACGGCCCTTGGACAGGGCGATGGTCAGCATCGGAGGTCCTTACTTGGGCGTGCGACGGATCTTGGCGCCGAGCAGCTGGAATTTCTCCTCGATGCATTCGTAGCCGCGATCTATGTGGTAGATGCGATCGATCAGGGTGTCGCCTTCGGCCACCAGGGCGGCGATGACCAGACTCGCCGAGGCGCGCAGATCGGTCGCCATGACCGGGGCGGCCTTGAGGCTGGGCACGCCGGTGACGATGGCGGCATTGCCTTCGATAGCGATGTTGGCGCCCATGCGCACCATCTCGTGAACGTGCATGAAGCGGTTCTCGAAGATGGTTTCCACCACGGTGCCAGTGCCTTCGGCGACGGCGTTCATGGAGATGAACTGGGCCTGCATGTCGGTGGGGAACGCGGGGTAAGGCGCCGTGCGGATGTTTACCGCGCGGGGGCGATTGCCCTTCATGTCCAGCTCGATCCAGTTGCTGCCGGTGGAGATGTGGGCACCCGCCTCTTCCAGCTTGGCCAGCACGGCCTCGAGGATGGTCGGATCGGTGTCCTTGAGCTTGACGCGGCCACGGGTGGCAGCGGCGGCGACCAGGTAGCTGCCGGTCTCGATGCGGTCGGGCAGGACCGAATAGGTGGCGCCGCCCAGGCGCTCGACGCCTTCCACGGTGATGGTGTCGGTACCGGCGCCCTGGATGTTGGCACCCATGGCGATCAGGCAGTTGGC
Organism: Pseudomonas oryzihabitans; assembly: GCF_001518815.1. Taxonomy (NCBI): domain Bacteria; kingdom Pseudomonadati; phylum Pseudomonadota; class Gammaproteobacteria; order Pseudomonadales; family Pseudomonadaceae; genus Pseudomonas; species Pseudomonas oryzihabitans. Next base: position 1,349,159 of record NZ_CP013987.1, on the reverse strand, counting down.
CAGATCCACCACCTCGGGCTCACGGGCGGCGTTCTGGATGACGCTGCGGCCCTTGGCCAGGGTGGCGGCCATCAGCACGTTCTCGGTACCGGTCACGCTGACGGTATCGAAATAGTAGTGAGCGCCGCGCAGGCCGCCAGCCGGAGCCTTGGCCTTGATGTAGCCGCCTTCGACGGTGATCTTGGCGCCCATGGCTTCCAGACCGCGCAGGTGCAGGTCGACCGGACGCGAGCCGATGGCGCAACCGCCGGGCAGGGCGACTTCCGCCTCGCCGAAGCGGGCGACCATGGGGCCCAGCACCAGAATGGAAGCGCGCATGGTCTTGACCAGCTCATAGGGCGCGACCAGGGTCTTGATGCTGGAGGCATCCACCTCGACGTTGAGCTTTTCACCGATCACCGGCTGAACGCCCATGCGGCCGAACAGCTCGATCATGGTGGTGATGTCGTGCAGGTGCGGCAGGTTGGCGACGGTCACCGGGGTATCGGCGAGCAGGGTCGCGGCCAGAATCGGCAGGGCGGAGTTCTTGGCCCCGGAAATGCGAATTTCACCGTTCAGGCAGTTGCCGCCGGTAATGATCAGTTTGTCCATAGCGAGTTCTCGGCGCTGCGAATCAGGCGCGTTCGGCCCAGGCAGCACGGGTGAAGAATTTCATGGTGACAGCATGGATGCTGCCATCGGCGATCTGCGGCTGGAGATGGGAGTAGACCTGCTGCTGACGCTTGACCGGGCTGAGCGCCTGGAGCTCGTCGCTGATCAGGTAGAGCTGGAAATTGCAGCCCTCGCCTTCCACTTCGACCTGGGTATCGGTCAGTTTTGCCTCCAGGAGGCTTTTGACTTCTTGGGCCTGCATGGCGGCACCTCGGCAATCTAGTACAGCCGGCGATCATACAAAAAAACCGGCTGCACGGCGACTGCGATGACTGCCATGGCTCGTTTGCAAGGTCGCCAAGCCAAGGTCAGGAAAGGCGAAAGCCAGCGAGGAAGCGGCGTTTACCAGGGGTAAAGGAGCATTCCACGCTGAGTTCCAATGCCAACTGGCGGTGCCCAGGGGTTTTCTAGACACAACCTAGCGGTGAGCCTGCTCGGCCAGGGGTAGCAACTCCAGGGCATTCGAAACGTCGGCGATCTGCCGCAACTCGGACGGCAGGCCGGCGATGGTCAGCGGGCGACTCGCCGCCTGGGCATCGCGCAGCCAGGCCAGCAACAGCGCCAGACCGGCGCTGTTGGAGTGTTCGACCCCTGCGCAGTCCAGCACCAGTGGACCACTGCCCTGAGCGATCAGGGTTCGACCCTGCTCGCGCAGGACCGGCACACTGGCGTGATCGAGTACGCCCGACAGTTGCAGCCGGGCGCCCTCGCGGGTGATGGTTGCGCGACTCACGAACCGACCTTGGCCTTCTGGGCCTCGGGAGAGTCCTTGGCCTTGGCCACGGTGCCCGCCCAGTTGTTGATGGTCTTGTCCAGGTCGTTGCCGTTTTCCTGCATCGCCTGGGCGAATTGGTCACGGAACAGCTTGCCCAGGTTCAGGCCGTTGATGATGACGTTGCGGACTTTCCATTCCTCGCCCTGCTTGACCATGCTGTACTGCACGGGATACACGGCGCCATTGTTACCCTTGACCTCCATGCCCACGCTGGTGCGGTCGGGGCCGTCGGACGGGCCTTCGGGCAGGACGCGGATACCCTGGTTGTTGTACTCCAGCAGCGCATTGCCATAGAACTGCATCAGGCTGCGCTTGAAGTTTTCCTGGAAGCGCGCCATCTGCTCGGGCGAAGCGCTGCGGCTATAGCGCACGGTCATGATGCTGCGCGAGATGCCCTCGGCATCCACTACCGGCCCGAGAATGCTGTTGAGCGACTCGTAGAAGGCGTCCGGGTTGCTGCGATACTTGTCGCGATTGGCCTCGAGATCGCTGAGCAGGGTACTGGTGGTCTGCTGGATCACGTCATGGGCCGAGGGCGCCGCCTGGGACACCAGCGGCAGCAGGGCCAGGATCGCGATCACTCCGTGACGAATTAGCTTGAGCATGAAGAAGCCTCTCATCATTTGTTGGCGGAAGAGTCTTTATTGACCGAGTTGAGCAGGAATTTACCGATCAGATCCTCGAGAACCAGCGAGGATTGTGTATCTCGAATAGTCGAGCCTTCCTTGAGCACCTGCTCGTCGCCCCCGACGCTGATGCCGATGTATTTCTCACCAAGCAGGCCAGCGGTCAGGATGGAGGCGATGGAGTCAGTCGGCAGGTTGTCCACCTGCTTGTCGATCTGCATGGTGACCCGGCCGCGATAGCTGTTGCGGTCGAGATCGATGGCGGTGACCTTGCCAATGGTCACGCCGGACATGGTCACTCGCGATCTCACGGTGAGACCGGCGATGTTGTCGAAGTAGGCATAGACCTTGTAGGTATCGTGATGGTCGCTCATCGTCAGACCGCTTACCCGCAGCGCCAGCAGCAGCAGTGCGAGCACGCCGGCCAGCAGGAAGAGTCCGACACCGATTTCCTGGGTGCGGGTTTGCATCAGAGATCTCCAAACATCAGGGCGGTAAGAATGAAGTCGAGGCCGAGCACGGCAAGCGACGCATAGACGACGGTACGGGTAGTGGCGCGACCGATGCCTTCGGAGGTCGGCTCGCAGTCATACCCCTGGAAAACGGCGACCCAGGTCACCACGAAGGCGAACACCAGGCTCTTGATCACGCCATTGAGCACGTCGCTGAGCATCACGCTGTTCTGCATGGTGGCCCAGAAGGAGCCGTCGTAGACGCCGAGCCAATCGATGGCGACCATGGCCGCGCCCCAGATACCCACCACGTTGAACATGGCGGCCAGCAGGGGCATGGAAATGAAGCCGGCCCAGAAGCGCGGCGCGACGATGTACTTGAGCGGGTCCACGCCGATCATTTCCAGGCTGGACAACTGCTCGGTAGATTTCATGTTGCCGATCTCGGCGGTCAGCGCGGAGCCGGCCCGACCGGCGAACAGCAGGGCGGTCACCACTGGCCCCAGCTCGCGCAGCAGAGTCAGGGCCACCATCTGCCCCACGGCCTGCTCGGAGCCGTACTTGACCAGGATGTTGTAGCCCTGCAGGGCAATCACCATGCCGATGAAGAAACCCGAGACCACGATGATGGGCAGTGACATCACGCCCACCGAATAGAGTTGCTTGCCCAGCAGCTGTAGGCCGCTGCCCACGCCACCACGACCGAACACCGCCAGCAGCAGGACGATGACGGAGCGGCCAATGGCCGCCACGACGTCCAGCCCGGCCTTGCCCAGCCGACGAATCCGCTCCACGGCGGAGACCTTACGCATCAGTGTTTCCCCAGCAAGGCATCGCGCAGATCAGGCGCGGCGTAGTGGAAGGGTACGGGGCCATCAGGGATGCCCTGCATGAACTGGCGAACCCGAGGATCCGGCGATTCGCGCAGTTCCTTTGGCGTGCCCTGCCCCAGCACCTTGGTATCGCCGACCACATAGAGGTAGTCAGCGATGCTGGCAGTCTCGGCCAGGTCGTGGGAGACCACGATGCTGGTCAGCCCAAGGGCCTGGTTGAGCAGCCGGATCAGCCGTACCAGAACGCCCATGGCGATGGGGTCCTGGCCAACGAAGGGCTCGTCGTACATGAGGATTTGTGGATCCAGGGCGATGGCCCGCGCCAGGGCGACCCGGCGCTTCATGCCGCCGGAGAGTTCGTCCGGCATCAGTTCGACTGCACCGCGCAGGCCTACTGCCTGCAGTTTGAGCAGGACGATGTCGCGGATCATCTCCTCGGGCAGCTTGGTGTGCACCCGCAGCGGGAAGGCCACGTTCTCGAAGACATCGAGATCGGTGAACAGCGCCCCGCTCTGGAACAGCACCCCCATCTGTCGGCGCATCTCGAACAGCTCGCCACGGGACAGCTGCGGCAGATTGGCGCCATTGACCCAGATCTCGCCACTGCTCGGCCGCAGCTGGGCAGCGATGAGGCGCAACAGGGTGGTCTTGCCACTGCCGGACGGCCCCATGATCCCGGTGACCTTGCCCCGCGGGATACGGATATCGACACGGTCGTAGATGAGACGCGTGCCGCGCTTGAAGGAAACGCCCTTTAGCTCCACGGCGTACGGGCTATCGACGGTCATCAAGACTCCTAAGGTTCAACTCTGTGCAGGGAGACGCCGCTCCACCGCTTCAGGACACGCGGCTTTCGCGCTCGATGGCCCCGGCAAAAGGGCGGCACTATACCATTCGTTGCCGATGCCCCTGACTCGCGAGCGACGTTGCTGAGTGTCACGGCTTTGCGCATATAATTTCCGATTGTCCCTTCACCTGCCTTCTGACCTATGTCCGACTCAATAGATTTCATCGCTTCCGCTAAGCGCACCATAGATGTTGAACAAGCTGCTGTAGCTGCTTTGAGCGCACGTGTCGACGCGACATTTGCCCAGGCCTGCCGTCTGCTGCTCGGCTGTCGCGGTCGAATAGTCGTGCTAGGCATGGGCAAGTCCGGCCATGTCGGCAACAAGATCGCCGCTACCTTGGCCAGCACCGGCAGCCCGGCGTTCTTCGTGCATCCGGCCGAAGCCAGCCATGGCGACATGGGCATGATCACCCGCGAGGACGTCATCATCGCCATCTCCCAATCGGGCACCTCCAGCGAGATCCTGACCCTGCTGCCGCTGATCAAACGCCTGGGCGTCCCTCTGATCAGCTTTGCCGGCAATCCCACCTCGCCCCTGGCGAAGGCGGCGGACGTCAATCTGGACACCAGCGTCGCCACCGAGGCTTGCCCGCTAAACCTGGCGCCCACCTCCTCGACCACCGTCGCCCTGGTCCTGGGCGACGCCTTGGCCATCGCCCTGCTCGAAGCCCGTGGCTTCACCGCCGAGGACTTCGCCTTCTCTCATCCAGGCGGCGCCCTGGGCCGTCGCCTGCTGCTGAAGGTGGAAGACGTCATGCATGCCGGCGTCGATCTGCCGCAGGTCAGCGAGGACACCCTAGTGTCCGACGCCCTGCTGGAGATGTCGCGCAAGGGGCTGGGCATGACCAGTGTGCTGGGCGCCGATGGCCGCCTCGCCGGTATCTTCACCGATGGCGATCTGCGGCGCGCTCTGGATCGCGGTATCGATGTCCGGACCACACCTATCGCAACCGTGATGACCCGCGGCGGTCGAACCGCCAGGGCCCGGATGCTCGCGGCGGAGGCGCTGAAGATCATGGAAGAACACAAGGTCAACTCGCTGGTGGTGATCGATGACGAGCGGCGCCCGGTCGGTGCGCTCAACATGGGCGACCTGCTACGCGCCGGGGTGCTGTAGGCCGGGTTATACTGACCGACTAAATACGCCCACAACTCGTGTTCAACCCGCCGCCAACGTGCGACCCACCACAGGTACCCTCATGTTTCGCAGCTTGCGCCGACCCGTGCTGTTGGTCCTGATCGCCGCCGCGCTCATCGCGATCGGCTACTGGAACATCCTGCCGCAGCGCTTCGTCGATGCTCCAGCGTCATCGACCCCGCAAGACAGCGCCATCGACGGTTATGCCCTCAATACCCGGACGATTCAGTATCGCCTGGACGGCAAGATCCAGTACGAACTCAAGGCCGAGCGCAGCGAACATGTCAAGGCCACCGACGTCACCCTGGTGACCCGGCCCGACATGCTGGCCTTTCGTGGCACAGACTTTCCCTGGCACATTCGCAGTGCCCGCGCCGAGGTCGCCCCCGGTGGCAGTCAGGCGGAGCTGATCGATGACGTGCGTGTGGAACGTACCGACGCGAAAGGCCGCCCGGTGGTATTGACCACCACCCGCATGACCGTCTTTCCTGACAAACAATATGCGCAAACTGAGCAAGCCGTTAGAATCGAGGCCGCCAATGGGGTGACCACGGCCAATGGCATGAAAGCGTATCTAGAAGACGGCAGAATGCTCCTGCTGTCCAACGTAAGAGGCCAGCATGAGGTTCGTTAAAACCCTCCCCTTCCTGTTCACCCTCGGCGCCACCTTGGGCAGTGCCGCGGCTTGGGCCCTGCCGACCGATCGCACCCAGCCGATCCGCGTGCAGGCCGACAGCGCCGAGCTCGATGACAAGCAGGGCGTGGCCGTGTATCGCGGAGACGTGGTCATCACCCAGGGCAGTATGAAGATCACCGGCAATACCGTGACCTTGACCCAGGACAACCAGGGCAATATCAAGGTCGCCACCGCAGTGGGCAAACCGGCCTACTACGAGCAGAAACCCTCGGCGGACAAGGACATCGTCAAGGCCTATGGCCTGACCATCCAATACTTCGCCCAGGAAAACCGCATCATCCTGATCGACCAGGCCAAGGTGGTCCAACAGGGCAACACCTTCGAAGGCGAGAAGATCGTCTACGACACCCAGCGCCAGATCGTCAATGCGGGACGGGCCAACGGCAGCAAGGTCACCACGCCGCGGCCGCGGATCGACATGGTCATCCAGCCCAAGGATCAGCAGCAGTCGGGGCAGAAACAATGACGGTTACGCTCAAAGCCCAGCATCTGGCCAAGAGCTACAAGGGTCGTCAGGTCGTTCGTGATGTCAGCGTCAGCATCGACAGCGGCCAAATCGTTGGCCTGCTCGGCCCGAATGGCGCCGGCAAGACCACCTGCTTCTACATGATCGTCGGCCTGGTCAAGGCGGATCAGGGTCGCGTGCTGATCGACGACCAGGATGTCACCGCGCTGCCCATGCATGGCCGCGCCCGTGCCGGGATCGGCTATCTGCCCCAAGAAGCCTCGATCTTTCGCAAGCTGACCGTGGCCGACAACATCCTTGGCATTCTGGAAACCCGCAAGGACCTGGACAAGGCCGGACGACTGCGCGAGCTGGAAAGCCTGCTGCAGGAATTCCACATCACCCACATCCGCGACAACCGGGGCATGAGCCTGTCTGGCGGTGAAAGACGCCGTGTCGAGATCGCCCGCGCCCTCGCCACCGCGCCCAAGTTCATCCTGCTTGACGAACCCTTCGCGGGCGTGGACCCCATCTCGGTGGGCGATATCAAGCAGATCATCCGCCACCTCAAGGCCAAGGGCATCGGTGTGCTCATCACCGATCACAACGTGCGGGAAACCCTGACCATCTGCGAAACGGCCTATATCGTCAATGACGGCCAGCTCATCGCCGAAGGCACCGCCGAAGAAGTCCTTGCCAACGACCTGGTGAAGGAAGTCTATCTGGGCCACGAATTCCGCCTCTAGGCAAACCCGGGGAAACAAGGCATATAATTTGCTAACGCTCGCAGGGTTCGCGAGGTTCGGTGGCGCTGTTCGCGTCGGTAGACAAGGTGTATTTCCGCAGCCATGAAACCATCGCTAGTCCTCAAGATGGGCCAGCAGCTGACGATGACGCCGCAGCTGCAACAAGCCATACGTCTGCTCCAGCTCTCGACGCTCGATTTGCAGCAGGAAATCCAGGAAGCCCTGGAATCCAATCCGATGCTGGAACGCCAGGAAGACGGGGAAGACTTCGACCAGAGCGAAGCCTCGGGCGAAAGCGACGAGCACGCGAACTCCGGCAACATGGAAACCACCTTCAAGGAAACCTCGGTCGCCACCAACGAGCTGGCCGACGAATCCGAGTGGAGCGAGCGCATCCCCAGCGACAGCGAGCTGCCGGTCGACACGGCCTGGGAAGACATCTACCAGACCAGCGCCAGCAGCCTGCCCAGCAGTGACGACGACGAGTGGGACTTCACCACTCGCACCTCGGCGGGCGAGAGCCTGCAGACGCATCTGCTCTGGCAGCTCAACCTGGCACCCATGTCGGACCTCGATCGGCTGATCGCGCTGGCCATCATCGATGGCATCGATACCGACGGTTACCTGCAGGAAAGCCTCGAAGACATCCATGCCTCGCTCGACCCGGACCTGGAAGTCGATCTCGACGAAGTCGAGGTGGTGCTCCGACGGGTCCAGCAATTCGAGCCCGCCGGCGTCGCCGCTCGCAATCTGCGCGAATGCCTGCTGATCCAGCTGGCGCAACTGCCGGCCACCCTCCCCTTGCTCGGCGAGGCCAAGCGCCTGGTCGGTGACTACCTGGATCTGCTCGGCAGCCGCGACTACGCGCAGCTGATGCGGCGCATGAAGATCAAGGAAGACGAACTCAAGCCGATCATCGAGCTGATCCAGACGCTGCATCCGCGGCCTGGCTCCCAGATCGAGTCCGGCGAAGCCGAATACGTGGTACCGGACGTCATCGTGCGCAAGCACAACGAGCGCTGGCTGGTGGAGCTCAATCAGGAATCCATGCCGCGCCTACGGGTGAATCCCCAGTATGCGGGCTTCGTCAAACGCGCCGACAGCAGCGCCGACAATACATACATGCGCAATCAGCTGCAGGAAGCGCGCTGGTTCATCAAGAGCCTGCAGAGCCGCAACGAGACCCTGATGAAGGTGGCGACCCAGATCGTCGAGCACCAGCGGGGTTTTCTCGAATACGGCGAAGAGGCCATGAAGCCGTTGGTCCTGCACGACATCGCCGAGGCGGTGGGCATGCACGAGTCGACCATCTCCCGGGTGACCACCCAGAAGTTCATGCACACCCCGCGTGGCATCTACGAACTCAAGTATTTCTTCTCCAGTCACGTCAGCACCGCCGAAGGGGGCGAATGCTCCTCCACCGCGATCCGCGCGATCATCAAGAAATTGGTAGCGGCGGAAAACGCGAAAAAGCCGTTGAGTGACAGCAAGATCGCTGGTTTACTGGAATCGCAAGGTATACAAGTCGCTCGTCGCACGGTGGCTAAGTATCGGGAATCCCTGGGTATCGCTCCGTCCAGCGAACGCAAGCGTCTCCTCTGACGCGTCCTGATGTGACCGTGCCTCGATCGACCCGTGTCATGTCGGCGAGCAGCTTCGCCGATCGCAGCCCGGCAATAAGGAGAAGCGGTATGCAAGTCAACATCAGTGGCCATCAGCTTGAAGTGACAGAAGCCCTGCGTGACTACATCGGCGAGAAACTCGCCCGCCTCGAACGGCACTTCGACCGTATTACCAACGTCCAGGTCATTCTTGAAGTGGACAAGCTCAAGCAGAAAGCCGAAGCCACCCTGCACGTCGCTGGCGCCGCGGTGGTCGCCAACGCCGAGCATGACGACATGTATGCCGCCATTGATCTCCTGGCCGACAAGCTCGACCGCCAACTGATTAAACACAAGGAAAAATCGATCGAACGCCAGCAGGGCGTCGGCGTCCGCTGAGGTTTCGATCGCCGCTTTATGATCAGACTCGAAAATATTCTGACCCCCGGCCGCACCCAGACGGGTGCGCCGGGTGGCAGCAAAGCCGCCGTACTGGAACGTATCGCCGAACTGGCCGCGCAGGAATTGCCTGGCCATGATGCGGCGCACATCCATGAATGCCTGATGGCGCGCGAGCGCCTGGGCTCCACTGGCTTCGGCAATGGCATTGCCATTCCCCACTGTCGCCTGGCGGGCCTGCAACAGCCGCTGTGCGTCCTCTTCCACCTGCAGCAACCCGTGGACTTCGACTCCCTGGATGGCGCACCGGTAGACCTGGTGTTCGTGCTGCTGGTACCCGAAGCCGCTACCGAACAGCACCTGACCCTGCTGCGCCAGATCGCCGGCATCCTGGACCGCGCGGACATCCGCGAACGGCTACGCAAGGCCAAGGACAGCCAGGCGCTCTATCAGATCGTCGTCGAGGCCCAGAGCGGACACTGACATGCACCTCATCATCGTGAGCGGACGTTCCGGGTCGGGCAAGAGTACGGCGCTCAACGTGCTTGAGGACAATGGCTTCTACTGCATCGACAACCTGCCGGCCAGCCTTCTGCCCGAACTGGCCCAGCACGCCCTCACCGACATGGAACGACCTCAGCCCAAGGTCGCCCTGTCCATCGATGCACGCAATCTGCCCAGCCAGCTGCAGCGCTTTCCCGAATTGCTCGAACAGGTGCGCAGCCGCAACATCCGCTGCGACATCCTCTATCTGGACGCCGATGACCAGACCTTGCTCAAGCGCTTTTCCGAGACGCGCCGCCGGCATCCGCTGTCCAATCAGGAAAGATCGCTGGCCGAGGCCATCCACGATGAGCAGGTGCTGCTGTCGCCCATCGCCGATCTGTCCGATCTTAAGATCGACACCACTCACCTGAATCTCTATCAGCTGCGTGACATCCTCAAGTTGCGTCTGCTGAACGCGCCCGAGCCCGGCACCGCCTACCTGGTGGAATCCTTCGGCTTCAAGCGGGGCCTGCCGGTGGATGCGGACATGGTCTTCGATGTACGTTTCCTGCCCAATCCCTACTGGAAACCGGACCTGCGCGACTTTTCCGGACTCGATGCCCAGGTGCGCGATTATCTCGAGCAACAGCCCGAGGTAGAGACCCTGTACAATGACATCCGCGATTACCTGGTGAAGTGGCTGCCGCGCTTCGCGGCCAACAACAGGTCCTATGTGACCGTGGCCATTGGCTGTACCGGCGGTCATCACCGTTCGGTCTACCTGGCCGACCGCCTGGGTCGCGAACTCAAAGACCTGCTCAAGAACGTTCAGATCCGCCATCGCGATCTCTGACGCCCGTTTTGTTTCGACAAGGACAGACTCAATGCCTGCCCAACAGATCACCATCATCAACAAGCTGGGCCTGCACGCCCGCGCGGCCGCCAAGTTCGTCGGCGTGGCCGGCCGTTATCCTGCCAGCGTCCGCGTAGGCCGCAGTGGCGAGCCGCCAGTCGATGGCAAGAGCATCATGGCGGTCATGATGCTGGCCGCCGGCAAGGGCACGGTGCTGCAACTGGAAACCGAGGGTGAGCAGAGCGACGAGGCCATGCGCGCCCTGATCGAACTGATCAACAACTACTTCGACGAGGGTGAGTGATCGGCCCTGCTCCAGCTTCGCCCAATAAAAAAAGCCGCCCGAGGGCGGCTTTTTTTATTGGACGTCAACTCAGGCGTTCAGCGCCGCTTCGTAGCGACGGGACACTTCCGGCCAGTTGATGACGTTGAAGAAGGCACCGATGTATTCGGGACGACGGTTCTGGTAGCGCAGGTAGTAGGCGTGCTCCCAGACGTCCAGGCCGAGGATCGGGGTATTGCCGGTCATCAGCGGGCTGTCCTGGTTGCCGGTGCTCTCGACCACCAGCTTCTTCTCGGGGGTGACGCTCAGCCAGGCCCAGCCGCTGCCGAAGCGGGTCAGGGCAGCCTTGGTGAAGGCCTCCTTGAAGGCATCGAAGCCGCCCAGCTGGGACTCGATGGCTTCAGCCAGGGCGCCTTCGGGCTTGCCGCCGGCATTGGGGGCCATCACGGTCCAGAACAGGCTGTGGTTGGCATGGCCGCCACCGTTGTTCTGCACGGCACCGCGCTTGTCCTGGGGCAGCTTATCCAGCTGACGAACCACTTCTTCGGCCGACAAATTGGCGAACTCGGTGCCTTCCAGCGCAGCGTTCAGGTTGTTGATGTAGGTCTGGTGGTGCTTGGTGTGGTGGATTTCCATGGTCTGGGCATCGACGTGCGGTTCCAGCGCGTCGTAGGCGTAGGGCAGCTGAGGCAGAGTATGCGGCATGCGGAATGTCTCCATGGTGGTTTTTGGTATGGACCCACTGCCCTGGGGCGGCGGGGAGTACGGCTGGTGCGCCACGGCGCACCGTCTGAATCTGGGCCGTCCGGTCACGGAATTCGACCGCACGGCTATGTCCTAGTGCATTGCTAGGATACTAACGACTAACGGGGTGGGCTGTCTCCCGTTCGACGGGATTTTCCTAACCGCGACACTTCCGGCATCTTTTCTAGCTACCCGCCAGGGTCATGCCGTCGATCAGCACCGAGCCGGTGCGCAGGCTGCCGCGGCGTTCCACGTCGCTGCCCACGGCCAGGATCTGGCGGAACATGTCACCGAGGCGACCGGCGATGGTGACCTCCTGGACCGGAAACTGGATCTCGCCATTCTCGATCCAGAAACCACCGGCGCCCCGGGAGTAGTCGCCGGTGACCAGGTTGGTACCCTGCCCCATCATTTCCGTGACCAGGAAGCCTGTGCCCATCTGCCGGATCAACTCGGCCTGGTCGGCCGTGCCATGACTGACATGCAGGTTGTGCACGCCACCGGCATTGGCGGTGCTCTGCATACCCAGCTTACGCGCGGAATAGCTGCCGAGCACATAGGACACCAGCTGGCCGTTCTCCACGAAGGGCTTGGCGTAGGTGGCCAGGCCTTCACCATCGAAGGCGGCACTGCCCAGGGCGCGCGGCACGTGCGGCCGTTCATCCAGGGTCAGCCAGTCGGGAAACACCTGCTGCCCGAGGGCGCCTTCAAGAAAGGACGACTTGCGATAGAGGTTGCCGCCGGAAATGGCAGCGAGGAAGGTGCCGAACAGGCCGGCGGCCATTTCCGGGGAGAAGAGCACTGGAACCTTGGCGGTGGGCACCGGCCTGGCGCCCAGACGGCTCACGGCGCGTTCAGTGGCGCGCCGACCGATTTCCTCGGCGCTCATCAGTTCGCTGCCGAGGCGGTTGACGTCGTAATAGTAGTCGCGCTGCATGGCCTCGCCGCTGCCGGCGATCATCACGCAGCTCAGGCTGTGGCGGGTGCTGGCGTAGCCGCCGACGAAACCGTGGCTGTTGCCGTAGACCCGGCAGCTCTGGTGGGTATTGAGGGTGGTACCGTCGGCATTGCCGATGCGGCTGTCGGCGGCATAGGCGGCGGCTTCACAGGCCAGGGCCTGCTCGATGGCCTGCTCCGGGGTGATGTCCCAGGGATGATAGAGGTCGAGATCGGGCAGCTCGCCACGTGCCATCAGCTCGGCGTTGGCGAGGCCGGCACAGGGATCCTCGGAGGTGTGCTTGGCGATGGCCAGGGCCGCGGCCACGGTCTCGCGGATCGCCTCGGGGCCGGTAGCGGAGGTACTGGCCGAGCCCTTGCGCTGACCGGCATAGAGGGTGATGCCAAAGCCCTGGTCGCGATTGAACTCGACCGTTTCCACCTCACCCTTGCGGACCGAGGTGGACAGCCCCTGGTCGATCGAGACGGCCACTTCACCGGCACTGGCGCCCTGGCGACGGGCCTCGGCCAGGATGGCTTCGACCTGTTCGCGCAATTCGGGTAGCGCGGCGGGACCCACGGCGGCGTTGCGATTCATGACGTTCTCCTTACGGACGGCGCCGGCCAGGCCGGACAACCGTGCGGCAACTCGTTATGATGGCGCCCATTCTTAGCTGGACCCCATAGTTCATGGTTGATTCTTACGACGACGACGCGCCGCTGGGCGAAAAGAGCAAGACACAGGTCAAGCGTGAGCTGCACGCGCTGCAGGAGCTGGGCGAACGCCTGGCCGGGTTGCCGGCTGAGCAGCTGGACCGCCTGCCCCTGACCGATCCGCTGCGCAAGGCCCTTGCCGAGGCGCCCAAGCACAAGACGCACATCGCGCGCAAAAGGCATGTCCAATACCTGGGCAAGCTGATGCGTGACCAGGATCTGGAGGCCATCCTGGCGCTGGTCGACCAGATGGACAGCTCGACGCGGCAGTACAACGAGCGCTTTCATGCCCTGGAGCGCTGGCGCGACCGCCTGATCGCCGAGGGCGACCAGGCGCTGGAAGCCTTCGTGGCGCTGTATCCGGAAACCGACCGCCAGCACCTGCGCGGCCTGGTGCGCCATGCCCAGCACGAGGCCGCGCACAACAAGCCGCCCGCGGCGGCGCGCAAGGTCTTCAAGTACATCCGCACCCTCGACGAAACCCAGCGCGGTCTGCGCTAGGTTTCTGTCCGCTACGGCCACGGCCGGTGCCGGCATCAGGCGCCGGTGCCGCCCACGGTGATGGCGTCGATCTTCAGGGTCGGCTGACCCACGCCCACCGGCAATGACTGGCCATCCTTGCCACAGGTCCCTACCCCCGCATCCAGCGCCAGGTCGTTGCCGACCATGGATACCCGGTTCATGACCTCGGGACCATTGCCGATCAGGGTGGCGCCCTTCACCGGGCGACCGAGCTTGCCGTTCTCGATCAGGTAGGCCTCGTTGGTGGTGAAGACGAACTTGCCACTGGTGATGTCCACCTGACCGCCGCCGAGGCTGGCGCAATAGATGCCCTTCTCCACCGAGGCGATGATCTCGGCCGGATCGCTCTGGCCGGCGAGCATGTAGGTGTTGGTCATGCGCGGCATGGGCAGGTGGGCATAGGACTCGCGCCGACCATTGCCGGTGGGGGCCACACCCATCAGCCGGGCGTTGAGCTTGTCCTGCATGTAGCCCTTGAGAATGCCGTTCTCGATCAGCACGTTGTAGCCGCTGGGGGTACCCTCGTCGTCGATGGACAGGGAACCACGGCGATCCGGCAGGGTGCCGTCGTCGACGATGGTGCACAGCGACGAGGCCACCTGCCGGCCGAGCTGACCGCTGTAGTTGGAGCTGCCCTTGCGGTTGAAGTCACCTTCCAGGCCATGGCCGACCGCTTCGTGCAGGAGCACGCCGGACCAGCCGGCACCCAGCACCACCGGTAGGGTGCCGGCCGGAGCCGCTGTGGCTTCCAGATTGACCAGTGCCTGGCGTACCGCTTCGCGGGCATAGCCCAGGGCACGGTCGTCGCTCTGGAAATAGCGGTAGTCGCAACGGCCACCGCCACCGCTGTTGCCGCGCTCGCGACGACCGTTCTGCTCGACGATGACGCTGACGCCCAGGCGCACCAGGGGGCGCACGTCGGCGGCGAGGGTGCCGTCGACCGCGGCCACCAGGGTGCGCTCCCAGACGCCGGCCAGGCTGATGGTGACCTGCTGGATGCGCGGATCCAGAGCCCGGGTGGCCTCGTCCAGTTGCTGCAGGAAGGTCACCTTGGTCGCGCGATCCAGCACATCGAGGGGGTTGTCCTGGCCATAGAGGCGCTGCGCGGGTTCCACCGCACGAAATGCCTGGACCTGGCCCTCGACGCCACTGCGGGAGATGGAGCGCGCGGCCTGGGCAGCGAGATCCAGCGCCTCGCCGGTGATGGCGTTGCTGTAGGCGAAGCCGGTCTTCTCGCCGGACAGCGCCCGCACCCCGACGCCTTGGTCGAGGTGGAAACCGCCTTCCTTGACGATGCCGTCTTCCAGCAGCCAGGACTCGGAGACGATGCTCTGGAAGTACAGGTCCGCAGCGTCGATGCCGGGGCCGGCCAGGCGCTGCAGCACGGGCTGCAGATCGTCCAGCGCGAGTCCGCCCGGCCCCAGCAGGGCCGCGCCGACGCTATTCAGGTAATCACTCATGGAAACTCCAGACGACGCCACCCCGGGCGTCGGAACGATGAAAGGGGCGCGAGGTGGCCTCTAGCCTACTCGCGGAAGTGACTGATCCCTGATGCAAATGACCAATGGGCGCCATTGCCGTTCGGCTCCTAGTGGCCAGCCAAGCGCGCCGGTGCGAAGCGGCGGTGCTGGGTGACGGGCATTCGCTGGCGCAACTGGGCCTGGCGCTCGGCATCGCGCTCGATGAGCAGGACCGCTTCGCCGCTGGCCTGGACGGCAAGCACCTCGCCCCAGGGATCCACGGCCATGGCGTGGCCCCAGGTCGTGCGGCCATTGGCGTGGACACCGCCCTGGGCGGCGCCCAGCAGATAGCTCTGGGTTTCCACCGCCCGGGCGCGCAGCAGCAGCTCCCAATGGGCTTGGCCGGTCGGCACGGTAAAGGCCGAGGGGGCGCTGATCAGCTCCGCACCGGCAGCGCGCAGGGCGCCATAGAGTTCGGGAAAGCGCAGGTCGTAGCAGACGGTCAGGCGCAGGCGGCCGACCGGGGTATCCACCACCGTGAGGGTCTCACCGGCGGCATAGTGATCGGATTCGCGATAGCTGCCCTGGCTGTCGCTGACGTCGGCATCGAAGAGATGCAGCTTGTCATAGCGGGCGACGCGGCGACCCTGGTCGTCGAACAGCAGCGAACAGGCACAGGGCTTGCCCTCGGTGGCGCCGTCGGGCAGCAGCGGCAGGGTGCCGGCCAGCAGCCAGAGGCCCAGCTCGCGCGCCCGGCTGGACAGCCAGGGCAGGATCTCACCCTCGCCAAGCGCCTCCGCCCGGGCCAGTTCGGCGGGGGCCGGATGCCCGATGGCGACGAAGTTTTCCGGCAGCACCGCCAGTTGCGCACCGGCGTTGGCGGCACGTTCGAGCAGCCGCTCGGCGGCGCGCAGGTTGGCTGCCACCGCGGGGCCGCTGACCATCTGCAGGATGGCTATGGACATGCAGGCACTCCAGAAGGGATCGCCCATCCTAAGCAGTGGCGCGGCCGCAGGGCAACGCTCAATCGCGCTTGCCCGTGGTCATGGTCGGATTCTGCCAGGGGCCTTCGATGTGGTAGTTGATGCTGGCCATGCGGGTGATGCGGTCGCCAATCAGCCGATCGACAATGAACAGCGCGCCGCCGATGGCCGGTGCCCCGGCGATCAGCGCGGCCAGCGGCAGGGAGTTGCTGACCGGCAGCCCGACCTTGAGGTTGGCGTCGATGCGATTGCTGGCCATGTCCAGCAGGCCCTGCAGACTCATCTCGGCACCCGGCCCGCTCAGGCTGATGGGCTTGCGGGTACGGAAGGCGCCCTGCTGGGCGTCGAGTACCCCGGTAATGCTGTCGTAGCTCAAGCCCTTGCCGAACAGATCGGAGAAGTCCAGCCGCAGGCGGCGGCGGATGGATTCGAAGTTGAGCAGGCCGAAGATACGCAGCGCCGAAGCCGTTCCTTCCACCTGGCGCAAATGGCCATCGTTGAAGCGCGCATCGAGATTGCCATTGAGCCGCGCCAGGGCGACATGGGCAGGCGAGCCGGGCCAGTCGACCCGGGCATCCAGCCGGAAATCGCGACTGGTCACGCTGGAGGCGAAATTCCAGCCCAGCAGGATGTCGGCGATGTTGCCGCCGGACAGACGTCCCTGGTAATAGCTGTGGGTCGCGCCCGGCGCGCCCTCCCAACGCAGGGAGCCCATGACCTTGAGGCCGCGGAGGTCGAGGTCCAGGGCATTGAAGTTGGCGCCGGATGGCGACGGCCTGAGCTGCAGGCGCTGGGCACCGACCAGCCGCCCACCCAGTTCGAAACGGTCGATGACCAGATTCAGCGCTGGCAAAGTGCGCGGATCGACGTCAGCCAGCGGATCGGGACGGGGCGCGTCGCTTTCCACCGAGGGATCTGCCGGGGTCTGGGGAATGCGCAGGTGCTGCAGGTTGATGTCGATCGGCTGGCCAGTCTGGCGAGGGATACGCACTTGGCCAGCCACGGTCTGGCTGGCCAGTCCCAGTTGCCAGGCATTGCCCTGGGGCGCGTAGGTGAGGCGCAGGTTGTCGATTTCCTGGCCGAACGCCAGAAAGCGCCCGAAGCTGAGATCGCCGCGTCCGAGGCTGGAGATATCGACCGCGTTGCCGCCGCCCCGCCCCGCCCCGCCACTGCCGCTGGCCTTGCCATAACGCTGATAGACGTCCTGCCAGGCCGCCAGATCGAATTCCGCGAGTTGGCCGCGCAGGTCGTAACCGACCGTGGTGGGCAGATTGGCGGTCCCGCCACCCAGCACGATCTCGCCGCGCCCCTTGTCCATGGCCTTGGGATCGAGCATCAGCACGGCGTCGGCAAGCCCCTTGTAGGTCGCTTCCACCCGGCGCTCACCCTCGTTGAGCGCCAGGCTGAAGAAGGCCTCACGGCTCTGCTCCGCGCTTTTGCCGAAGGGCGCCGGCAGATCGATGGCTACCCCGCGCAGGTCGGAGGTAACGGCCAGCTCGCTGTGCTCGGCAAGGGTCAGACCGAGGCGATAGCCAAGCAGGCCCCGCGCCGGAAGGGGTCGCCCCTCGCTGCCCAGCCAGCGTGCCAGCTGGTCCACGTCCACACGGCCGTCCACTACCAGGCGGGTACGGGGCTCGTTGACCTTGCCTTCGGCCAGGGCCTGACCGCGAATGGGTTGATCGAAGACACGCGCCTGGATGTCGGGTGCACTGAGGCCGCTACGAGTGTCGTAGCGGAAGGTGCCGCGCAGGTCGGTGAGAGTCAGCTGGGGATCCGCCAGCTCCAGGCGCGCCTTGTCCGGCGTCAGCTCGACCACCACGACGGGTGGCTGTCCCTTGGCCAGGGGAATGTCCAGATTCAGGCTGCTGTTGTTGAGCGCCCCCTCCCCCTTCCAGCCGGCGAAGACCTTAGCGGTCGGTAGCGGCGTGTCCTGGAGGATCTTCAGGCCGTCGCGCACGCTGCTGTCGAGTCGTGCGGTAAGACGCAGGTGCGGCGCGCTGCCATCGTGCAGCAACGGGATACGGGCCTCGACGTCCCTGACCCGGGTGTCGAGGATGCGCCCCTCGGGTACCTGAACCTTGACCCCATCGCTCTCGATGAAGACATCACCCCGGGCTTCGCGCAGCGCGGGCCAGCCGGGCTGATAGGCCAGCTGAGCATCGTGCACCCGGAAGAACAGACTCATGGTGCGCGAGTGCGGAGGCGAGCCATGGCGCAGGGAGCCCTGGTACTGGTAGATGGCCTCGTCGATCCGGCCGCCGACGATGGCGGTGGTCAGCCACTGGGCCAGTTCCGGACTGAAGTCCGTCGCCGGCAGCTTGGTGGGCAGGTACTTGCGGGTGTAGCTCGCGTCGCCGTCCTTGAGGCCGACACGCAGGTCCATGTAGCTGTCCACCTCGGGGTGCAGACCGAGCTGGATGTGCATGTCGCCACTGGCCGCACCCTCCGGCCCAGTGACCTGCATCAGGGCACTGCCAAGGGTGAAGCGCTGATCGTCGAGGCTCCAGGTCAATCGCGCCTTGGCGGTGCGATAGCGCCAGGGCTCGGGAAAGAGGTCACTCAGGTGCAGCATGAAGTCGCTGGTGTCCAGGCGCAATTCGCCGCCGCCCAGACTGCCGCTCAGGCTGCCGGTGACACCCTCGACGGCAGGCGCCCCCCGATAGGCGGAAACGCCCACCCGCTCCAGGTTGGCTGCATAGGAGAGCCGCTCGCGCAGGGGCTTCTGCGGATAGAAGTCGGCGTTGAGATTGCGCAGCTGACCATGGGGCGCCAAGGCCTGCACGGCCTGGGCGACAGGCGCCGGCAAGGGTGCCAGGTCCCGCGCCAGCTGGGCAGCCTGCTTGAGATCCAGCTGGTCGCTACGTACCTGCAGGTGCTGGGCGGTGCTGTCGTAGGCCAGGGCGTAGCGCGCTTCAAGCGGCTTGCCGTCGAGCTGCGCCTTGAGCGCCAGCGCTCCGCTGTACTGGCCGGCAGCGTCGGCCTGCTGGTCGCTGTCCAGCGCCAGGGCCTGCAGCCGCACCGGGGGGTGATCGGCATAGGCGAGCGTCAGCTCATCCGCCTTCAGGCGCAGATGGGAACGCTGCAACCGCCCTTCGGCCCAGGCGAACCAGAGCTCGCCTTCCGCCTGGGCACGGCGCAATTGCCATTGCCGGGTGAGGGTTCCCGGGATCCAGCGGGACCAGTCGCTGGCGGGCAGGCTGACATAGCCTTCCAGCCCACTGGCGCGCCAGTCCTCGGGCCGTGGCCTGGCGATGAAATGCGCCGCCACCGTGCCGCCATCGGGCAGTCGGAAACGCGTTGCCAGTTCCAGGGCACCGTTCAACTGCCGGGACAGGCTGGCCTCGGCATACCTGAGGGTCACCGGGGAACCCTGCTGGGGGATCAGACTGAGCTGGCTGTCCAGCAGGCTGGCATGGCCCAGGCGCGCCAGGGCATCGAGCAGCGGACCCGGATCGAAGGGCTTGGCGTCCGGCGCCCGCGGCGGCAGGCCGCGCAATTGCCAGTGGCCCTGGGCATCCTCCTCCAGGACCAGATGGACGCCATCGATCTGCACCGACTTGAGCCGCAGCTGGCGATGCCAGAGACTGCCGAGCACATCCGGCACCACCTTGAGATGATCCAGCTGTACGCTGCTTTCGCCGCGCCCCAGGCTCAGATCGCGCAGGATCAGCACCGGATTCCAGGTGGCCCAGCGTCCTTCGAGTCGGCCCAGGCGCACCGGCTCGCCCAACGCGGCGGTAGCCCGTCCCTCAACCTCGCTGCGGTATTCGCCGACCCAGGGCATGAGCAGCCGCCCCAGGCCCATATAGAGGGTCACCAGGGCCAGCAGTAGCAGCGCCAAGCCAAGCGCGCCGCGTTTGAGCAGGGACATCAAGGCACGAACCTAGAGCAGCACGACATCGTACTGCTCCTGAGAATACATGGTCTCCACCTGGAACTTGACGGTGCGGCCGATGAAGGCTTCGAGATCGGCGACATTGCCCGACTCCTCATCCAGCAGCCGATCCACCACCTTCTGATTGGCCAGCACCAGATAGGAATTGGCCTGGTAGGCCCGCGCCTCGCGCAGGATTTCACGAAAGATCTCGTAGCAAATGGTCTCGGCGGTGCGCAGGATGCCGCGTCCCTGACAATTGCCGCAGGGTTCGCAGAGCACCTGGGACAGGCTCTCGCGGGTGCGCTTGCGGGTCATCTGCAGGAGGCCCAGCTCGGTGATGCCGATGATATTGGTCTTGGCATGGTCGCGTTCGAGCTGCTTTTCCAGGGTACGGATCACCTGGCGCTGATGCTCCTCGTCTTCCATGTCGATGAAATCGATGATGATGATGCCGCCGAGATTGCGCAGCCGCAGCTGACGGGCAATGGCGGTAGCGGCCTCCAGGTTGGTCTTGAAGATGGTCTCTTCCAGATTGCGATGGCCGACGAAGGCGCCGGTATTGACGTCGATGGTGGTCATCGCCTCGGTGGGATCTATCACCAGATAGCCGCCGGACTTGAGCAGTACCTTGCGCTCCAGGGCCTTCTGGATCTCGTCTTCCACGCCATACAGATCGAAGATCGGCCGCTCGCCCGGATAATGCTCCAGCCGCGCCGCGACCTCGGGCATCAACTCCTCGACGAACTGACCGATGCGCTGGAAGTTCTCGCGGCTGTCGACGCGGATCTTTTCCGTACGCGGCCCGACCAGATCGCGCAGGGCACGCAGGGCCAGGGTCAGGTCTTCATAGATGGGCGCCGGCGTCGGTCCCTGCAGATTGCTGGAGATCTGCTGCCAGAGGCGGCGCAGATAGCGGATGTCGGCCAGGATGTCTTCCTCGCGCGCCGCCTCGGCGGCGGTGCGCAGGATGAAACCGCCCTCGTGCTCGATGCCCTCGCTTTCCACGCAGCGCGCCATGATCGCCTTGAGGCGCTCGCGTTCGGCTTCGTCCTCGATCTTCAGCGAGATGCCGACATGGGAGGTACGCGGCATATAGACCAGATAGCGCGAGGGAATCGACAGATGGGTGGTAAGGCGCGCGCCCTTGGTGCCGATGGGGTCCTTGGTGACCTGGACCACCAGCGTCTGGCCCTCGCGCACCAGCGCGCTGATGCTCTCCACCGCCGCCCCTTCACGCTGGGAGATCTCGGCGGCGTGGATGAAGGCCGCGCGGGCCAGGCCGATGTCGATGAAGGCCGCCTGCATGCCCGGCAGCACCCGCACGACCCGGCCGCGATAGATGTTGCCGACGATACCGCGACGCAACGTGCGCTCGACGTGCACCTCCTGCAGCACACCGTTTTCCACGACGGCGACACGGGACTCCATGGGAGTGATGTTGATGAGGATCTCTTCGCTCATGGAGGACTCTTGGACGACGTGGAGGGGCGGAATGAGGACCGGGATACCAGGGACCTCAAGACTGAGCGGTCGGCCGTCCGACAGGCCGCCAACAAGGGATGGCGAAAGCGCTCAGCAGTTCCGCGGTTTCGCACAGCGGCAGCCCTACGACGGCGCTGTAGCTGCCTTGCAGTCCGCGAACGAAGACCGCGCCGGCACCCTGGATGGCATAGCTGCCGGCCTTGTCGGCCGGCTCGCCGGTGTCCCAGTAGCGTTCGGCTTCACCGGGGGCCAGGGGACGAAACTCCACCTCCGCGGCGACCACGCGACTCAGACAGCGCTCGCCATCGGCCACGGCAACGCCGGTCACCACCCGATGCCGTCGACCACCGAGGGCGTTGAGCATGGCCAGCGCCTCGGCGCGATCGCGGGGCTTGCCGAGCAGTTGGTCATCGAGCACCACGCAGGTGTCGGCGCCAATGACACAGCCATCGGAGGCGCCGGCCAGTACTTGCCGGCCCATGGCCGCCTTGGCCCGGGCCAGGCGCTCGACATAGGCGTCCGCCGCCTCCCCCGGATGAGGGGTTTCGTCCACCGTCGCGGCGACTTTCTGGAAGGCGACGCCGATCTGTTCGAGCAGTTCGGCACGCCGTGGCGAGGCGGAGGCGAGATAGAGCTGGGGCATCGACAACAACCAGATGACGAGGGGATGACGGGAGAATGCCAGCCCATCGCCGGTGAAACCAGCTTAGGCTTTGCGGGAAAAGAGCCTGCGCTCGGTCATGCGGCGTTGAACATCCCTTCGGAAGGCTCGTTCATCACTGGTAAACGCCGTGTCCTCAGAGAGTCTTGCCTGCCTTGCCTGCGCCCAGCGGTGGTTCAGACCGCCTCAGGTGACACCGAATCTGAGGCGCAGCCCGCGCAGCAGCAGATAGATCCACGGCCAGAGCAGCGCGCTGACCAGCGAGGGGGTGAGAAACACCAGGGTCGGTGGCCGGCTGCCGGCCAGGGCGTTGAGCCACAGCGCCAGCAGCTGGGCGATACCGTAGACCACCAGCAGCACGAAACTCTGTTGCCAGACGGGAAAGGCGCGCAGCCGCTGCGCCAGGGAGCGGACCAGGAAGACGACCAGGCTCAGCACCAGGGCGGTCTGCCCCAGCAGGCTGCCATAGAGCACGTCCTCGGCGATGCCCATCACCCAGGCGGTGAGCAGCCCGACGCGGTGCGGCAGGGCCAGGGTCCAGAAGGTCAGCAGCATGGCCAGCCACAGCGGCCGACCGATCTCCATGAATTCCGGCATGGGCACGATGGAGAGCAGCAGCCCGACCAGCAGGGTGAGCCAGATCACCCACCCGTTATGGCCGATGCGCAGCGCCATCAACGATCACCCTCGTCGGGCAATTCCGCGGCTGGCTGCTGGGCCCGACGTGGTGCCTGGGTACCGGTCGTGGCCGGTTGGGCGGGCGACCTGGCTGGCGTGGCAGGATGCGCCGCGGCGCCATTCGCACCCGCAGGTGGCTTGGTCGGCGTGGCCGGATGAGCCCCAGTGTTACCCTGGGTCGCCGGAGGCTTGGTCGGGGTCGCGGCGCGACTGCTGGCGGCGGCGCTCGGCGCTGGCGTAGCAGGAGCTGGCGGCTGCGCGGCGGAGGCTCCGGCGGGGGCCGGATTCGCGGCGGCGGCCGGGCGCTGGGCGGCATGGCGATCCGCCGCCTCCTGGGCCTCGGCGGCATCGTTGGCGCGTTGCTCCGGGGTGCGGGTATCGCTGAACACCAGCAGCATGTAGCGACTGCGATTGAGCTTGGCGGTGGGAATGGCGCGCACCACGGCGAAGGGTTGCCCCGAGTCGTGGATCACCTTGGACACCGTGGCCACCGGATAACCGGCCGGGAAACGCTGCCCCAACCCGGAGCTCACCAGCAGGTCGCCTTCCTTGATGTCGGCGGTATCGGCCACATAGCGCAGCTCCAGGCGCTCGGGGTTACCGGTGCCGGCGGCAATGGCGCGCAAGCCGTTGCGATTGACCTGCACCGGAATGCTGTGAGTCACGTCGGTCAGTAGCAGGACGCGCGCCGAATAGGGCATCACCTCCACCACCTGCCCCATCAGGCCACTGGCGTCGAGCACCGGTTGGCCGACGAAGACACCGTCCTTCGCGCCCTTGTCGATGATGATGCGATGGGTATAGGGATTGGGATCGACGCCGATCAGCTCGCCAACCAGCACCTTGTCGTCCACCAGGGCGGCGGAATTGAGCAGCTCGCGCAGGCGTACGTTTTGTTCGGTGAGCGCGGCCAGCTTCTGCAGTCGCCGTTGCAGCAGGAGCTGCTCGGCCTTGAGTCTTTCGTTTTCCGCCATCAACTCGGTACGGCTGGAAAACTGGTCGCTGACAACTTCCCAGGCGCGCACGGGAAAGCCCGCCACCTGATAGAGGGGCGAGAGTACCAGCGCCAGTTCGCTGCGCACCGGCTTCAGATAGTCGAAACGCGCGTCGGTGACCATGACACCCACCGAAAGGGCGGCCAGGATCAGCAGACGAATGCCCAGCGCTGGGCCTTTGCTGAAAATCGGCTTGATGGTGAGTTCCTCGCAGAACGCGCCCGGCACCCCGGTAGCCTGGGGCGACCGGAGCGGGGCCTGTAGCCTGGAACTGCCTTATTCGGTGGACAGCAGGTCCATGGCGTGGCGATCCATCATTTCCAGCGCCTTGCCGCCGCCCCGGGCCACGCAGGTCAGCGGGTCTTCGGCGACGATCACCGGCAGGCCGGTTTCCAGCGCCAGCAGCTTGTCCAGGTCGCGCAGCAGAGCGCCACCACCGGTGAGCACCAGGCCACGCTCGGCGATGTCGGACGCCAGCTCCGGCGGTGACTGCTCCAGGCAGCTCTTGACCGCCTGGACGATGGTCGCCAGGGATTCCTGCATGGCTTCGAGCACCTCGTTGGAATTGAGGGTGAAGCTGCGCGGGACGCCTTCGGCCAGGTTGCGACCCCGGACATCGATCTCGCGGACCTCGCCGCCCGGGTAGGCGGTGCCGATTTCCTGCTTGATGCGCTCGGCGGTGGATTCGCCGATCAGGCTGCCGTAGTTGCGGCGCACGTAGGTGACGATGGCTTCGTCGAAGCGATCACCGCCGACGCGGACGGACTCGGCATAGACCACACCGTTCAGGGAGATCAGCGCGATCTCGGTGGTGCCACCACCGATGTCGACAACCATGGAACCATGGGCTTCCTCGACCGGCAGACCGGCGCCAATGGCTGCGGCCATCGGCTCCTCGATCAGGAACACCTCACGGGCGCCCGCGCCGAGCGCGGATTCACGGATGGCGCGGCGCTCGACTTGGGTCGACTTGCAGGGCACGCAGATCAGCACCCGCGGACTGGGCTGCAGGAAGCTGTTCTCATGCACCTTGTTGATAAAGTATTGCAACATCTTTTCGCAGACGCTGAAGTCGGCAATGACGCCGTCCTTCATCGGACGGATGGCGGCAATGTTGCCCGGGGTGCGACCCAGCATGCGCTTGGCGTCGGTACCGACGGCGACCACGCTCTTCTGGTTGCTACTGCCGTGGGTGCGGATGGCGACCACCGACGGCTCGTTCAGCACGATGCCGCGCTCGCGGACGTAAATCAGAGTGTTGGCGGTCCCCAGGTCGATCGACAGATCGCTGGAGAACATGCCACGCAATTTCTTGAACATGAGGTGACCCTAGGCGGTGACAAGCAGGCACGCGACAGGACAAACGTGCGGGTAAAAAAGTGCGGCAGACTCTAACAATCGCGGGGATTTAGGGCAAGGCGCCGATATGCTAGATTGAGAGCTTTTCCGGGCCGTTAAGCCCCCGTTCAACGCGGCGCCCGACCCGCCAGCCCGTCTCCAGCATACGCGGCCGCCAACTGGGTCACGCCGCCTTCCTGCTTGGAGAAGCCGATGGCGCTCGAACGCACCGACGTCGAAAAGATCGCTCACCTGGCCCGCCTGGGTCTCGACGAGGCGGATCTCGCCGCTACCACCGCTACCCTCAACGACATCCTCGGCCTCGTCGACCAGATGCAGGCCGTGGACACCGCGGACATAGCCCCCCTTGCCCACCCGCTGGAAGCCACCCAGCGCCTGCGGCCCGACCAGGCTACCGAAGGCGACCGGCGCGCGGCCTACCAGGCCATCGCCCCGGCCGTGGAAGCCGGGCTGTACCTGGTTCCCAAGGTGATCGAGTGAGACACGACATGCATCAGCTGACCCTGACCGAGATCGCCGCCGCCCTGGCCGCGAAGGATTTTTCTGCCGAAGAACTGACCGGCGAGCTGCTGCAGCGGATCGAGCAGCTCGATCCCCAGCTCAACAGTTTCATCACCGTGACCGCCGAGCAGGCCCTGGAACAGGCGCGCGCTGCCGATGCCCGCCGCGCCGCCGGCGAGACGGGCGCCCTGCTGGGCGCGCCCCTCGCCCACAAGGACCTGTTCTGCACCCAGGGCGTGCTGACCAGCTGCGGCTCGAAGATCCTCACTGGCTTCAAGGCACCCTACGACGCCACCGTGGTGGAGAGGCTGGCCGCGGCCGGCACCGTCTCCCTCGGCAAGCTGAACATGGACGAATTCGCCATGGGTTCGGCCAACGAATCCAGCCACTACGGCCCGGTGAAGAATCCCTGGGACGTCACCCGGGTGCCTGGCGGCTCTTCCGGCGGCTCCGCCGCTGCCGTGGCCGCGCGGCTGTTGCCGGCTGCCACCGGCACCGACACCGGCGGCTCGATCCGCCAGCCGGCGGCCCTGACTAACCTCACCGGCATCAAGCCTACCTATGGCCGTGTCTCGCGCTGGGGCATGATCGCCTACGCCTCCAGCCTCGACCAGGGCGGTCCGCTGGCACGCACCGCCGAGGACTGCGCCCTGCTCTTGCAGGCCATGGCCGGCTTCGACCCCAAGGATTCCACCAGCGTCGATCAGCCGGTGGACGACTACCGTGCCGCCCTGCAGCAGCCGCTGACCGGCCTGCGCATCGGCCTGCCAAGGGAATACTTCGGCGCCGGTCTCGATGCCCGCATCGGTGAGAAGGTACTGGCCGTGGTCGAGGAGCTGAAGAAGCTCGGCGCCACCGTCAAGGACATCTCCCTGCCCAACCTGCAGCACGCCATCCCGGCCTACTACGTCATCGCCCCGGCCGAGGCCAGCTCCAACCTGTCGCGCTTCGACGGCGTGCGCTTCGGCTATCGCTGCGAAAATCCGGTCAACCTGGAAGATCTCTACAAGAGATCCCGCGGCGAAGGCTTCGGCGCCGAGGTGAAGCGCCGCATCATGGTCGGCACCTACGCCCTGTCGGCTGGCTACTACGACGCCTATTACCTCAAGGCGCAGCGCATCCGCCGGCTGATCAAGAACGACTTTGTCGCGGCCTTCGCCGAGGTCGACGTCATCCTCGGCCCGACCACGCCGAACCTGGCCTGGAAGCTCGGCGAAAAGGGTGGTGACCCGGTCTCCGCCTATCTCGAAGACATCTACACCATCACCGCCAACCTCGCCGGCATCCCCGGCCTGTCGATGCCGGCCGGCTTCGTCGATGGCCTGCCGGTGGGCGTGCAACTGCTCGGCAACTATTTCCAGGAAGGCCGTCTACTCAACGTCGCCCACCAGTACCAGCAGGTCAGCGACTGGCATCGCCAGGCGCCGAGCGGCTTCTGAGGAAGGATAGAGACATGCAATGGGAAACCGTGATCGGGCTTGAGATCCACGCTCAGCTCAGCACCCAATCGAAGATTTTCTCCGGCAGCGCCACCAGCTTCGGCGCCGAGCCCAACGCCCACGCCAGCCTGGTCGACCTGGGCATGCCCGGCACCCTGCCGGTGCTCAACGCCGAGGCCGTGCGCATGGCCTGCAAGTTCGGTCTGGCCATCGATGCCGAGATCGCCGAGCGCAACGTCTTCGCGCGCAAGAACTACTTCTACCCGGACCTGCCCAAGGGCTACCAGACCAGCCAGATGGATCATCCCATCGTCGGCAAGGGCCACCTGGACATCACCCTGGAAGACGGCACCGTCAAGCGTATCGGCATCACCCGCGCGCACCTGGAAGAGGACGCCGGCAAGAGCCTGCACGAAGACTTCCACGGTATGAGCGGCATCGACCTGAACCGCGCCGGCACCCCCCTGCTGGAGATCGTCTCCGAGCCGGACATCCGCAGCGCCAAGGAAGCCGTGGCCTACGTCAAGGCCATCCACGCCCTGGTGCGCTACCTGGGTATCTGCGACGGCAACATGGCCGAGGGCTCGCTGCGTTGCGACTGCAACGTCTCGGTGCGCCCCAAGGGTCAGGAAGCCTTCGGCACCCGCGCCGAGATCAAGAACGTCAACTCCTTCCGCTTCATCGAGAAGGCCATCAACCACGAAGTTCAGCGCCAGATCGAACTCATCGAGGACGGTGGCAAGGTGGTGCAGGAAACCCGCCTGTACGATCCCAACAAGGACGAGACCCGCTCCATGCGGAGCAAGGAAGAAGCCAACGACTACCGTTACTTCCCCTGCCCCGACCTGCTGCCGGTCGTGATCGAGCCAGCCTTCCTGGCCGAGGTGCGCAGCCAGTTGCCTGAGTTGCCGACCGAAAAGCGCGACCGCTTCCAGCGTGAGTACGGCCTGTCGGTCTATGACGCCAGCGTGTTGTCCGCCAGCCGCGAGTTGGCCGACTACTTCGAGGAAGTCCAGCAGGTGAGCGGTGATGCCAAGCTGGCCGCCAACTGGGTGATGGGCGACCTGTCCAGCCTGCTCAACAAGCAGGACCTGGAGATCGGCCAGGCACCGGTGAACGCGGCCCAGCTGGGCGGCCTGATCCTGCGCATCAAGGACGACACCATCTCCGGCAAGATCGCCAAGATGGTGTTCGAAGCCCTGGCCGCCGGCGAAGGCGAGAGTGCCGATGCCATCATCGAAGCCAAGGGCCTCAAGCAGGTCACTGACAGCGGCGCCATCGAGGCCATGCTGGACGAGGTCCTGGCCGCCAATGCCGCCCAGGTCGAGCAATACCGCGCCAGTGACGAAGCCAAGCGCGGCAAAATGT
The DNA here is from genome assembly GCF_001518815.1 of Pseudomonas oryzihabitans. Lineage (NCBI taxonomy): Bacteria > Pseudomonadati > Pseudomonadota > Gammaproteobacteria > Pseudomonadales > Pseudomonadaceae > Pseudomonas > Pseudomonas oryzihabitans. The sequence continues at coordinate 1,320,608 of NZ_CP013987.1, read as the reverse complement.
TCGGCTTCTTCGTCGGCCAGGCGATGAAGGCTTCCAAGGGCAAGGCCAACCCCGGCCAGGTCAACCAGTTGCTCAAGCAGAAACTGGAAGGCTGACGGCAGTCGCACGGGGTAACGGACCGGGGCTGACAGTCTCGGTTCGAGCCCTTAAGCTGCTGCCGGTCGTTTTGCCAGGAGGCATCGAGATGCATCGGATCCACCGCGTTGGACTGCTGTCGCTGGTCCTGCTGTTCGCCGGTTGCGCCAGTCATGAGAGCTTCCCGCCACCGCTGTCCTCCAGCGCGGCCCATGACTATCAGGACACCGGCATGGCGTCCTTCTACTCCAAGTGGCACGCCGGCCGCCGCACCGCCAGCGGCGAGAAGTACGACCCCAACGCCCTGACCGCCGCCCATCGCACCCTGCCCTTCGGTACCCGCGTCCAGGTCATCAACCTGGCCAACGGCCGCAGCGTGGTGGTCCGCATCAATGATCGCGGCCCGACGGTGCGCCGGCGCGTGATCGACCTGTCGCGCAGCGCGGCCGATCGGCTCGATATGGTGGCCGACGGTACCTCCAGGGTCAGCATCCGCAGCCTGGACTGAGACTCTCAGGTCCAGCCCGGGCTAGCCCTGACAGGCCGGGGCATAGGCCCACAGCATCCGCGGTGGCGCGGCGGCAAGCTTCTGGGCAATGGCTACGTAGCGCGGGTCAAGCAGACTGGCCGACCAGTACAGCGTCCTGGCGCCTTTCGGATCCCAGACCCCCGCATAGCCTGGCAGCCCGGCCTCGGCCCGCTGCACATCGAAGCGCACCGTCGTATGGCGGAATTCTTCATGGCTGCGCTGGCCTTGCGCATAGGGCAGCAGCCAGTCGAGCGCCGCGGCCAGGGTCTGCCCTTCACGGCCCGGCAGCCGTAGCCAGTCCTCGCCACGCCCCCGGGCCACTGCGGCAGCCAGCACCAGCGGTTCGAGATCGTAGACGACATAGTGCAAGGCATCGCGCTCGCTGAAGTCGAGCACCTCGCCATCGGGTTTGATGTTAACCGCCAGCTGGGTGACGAAGGCCGCCCGCGCCCGGGCAAACAGTGCCCGGTCATCCAGGGCGCTGGCCGCCAGGGTCACCAGCTTGATCCTGTGGCTCTGCCAGTTGTTGCTCCAGACGCCCCGGTCTTCGCCGCGGTGCGCCTCCATTTGCTGCAGATACCCCTGAGCCAGTGCCTCGATGAAGGCGCGGGTGCGCCGGGCCGTTGGCGCCGGAAGGTTCGTCGCGGTCAACCGATAGGCCGCGATGAGCATGCCCAGGTTGGTCTCGTCGATGGGTTGGAAGCTGGGCCGATATAGCGGTATCCAGGCATCGAGATAGCCTGCCAGCCGCGCCAGGGCCGCGGCATCGTGGTTATCTCGCCAGGCCAGCGCCAAGTCGAGCATATAGCCGAAATCGCGCACGGCCGCCGTGGACTGATCGTGGATGCCCGTATGAGGCAGCGTCCCCGCGGTATGGATGATCGGCAGCGCCTGAGGCGTGGGAGCTGGAGGGTTGCCGACCGACCGCGTCAGCGCAGCGGCCGAGGGCGGCTTGGCGGCCAGGCAGGTCGCATGCCCAGGTGTCGCGGCGAGGGCGATAAACAGCAGGGCGGCACTCATGACAGGGACCCTCTGGCTGGACGTTGCTCAAGAAGCGCCTGCACCAAGGCACCAGCTCCCCTACCCTAACGGCTTCGCGACCCAGGCGCGGCGTGCAATCCAGTCTGCCCACCCGCCCTTAGGATCGCCTTAAGCCAGGCGAGCCTCGCCGCCTCAGGGCCTTGAGCGCTCTACCAGCGCCTTGAGACGCGGGCAGAAAAAAGCCCGCGACCAGACAACTGGTCGCGGGCAAGCAACTGAGGAGAGGTGCTTGATAGCCCTCTCAGGCGCTGGACCTTACTGCGGGCCGAGCTTGTCCATCAGTGCAGCCAGCTGCTCGTACTCGTCCTGCTTGAGATCGGTCAGCGGGGTGCGTACGGGACCGGCATCGTAACCGGCGATCTTGGCGCCCGCCTTGACGATGCTCACGGCGTAACCGGCGCAGCGGTTGCGGATCTCCAGGTACGGCAGGAAGAAGTCGTCGATCAGCTTGCCGACAGCCTCGTGGTCGTCACGGGCGATGGCTTCGTAGAACTGCACGGCGGTCTTGGGCACGAAGTTGAATACGGCCGACGAATAGACCGGTACGCCCAGCGCCTTGTAGGCGGCGGCATAGACTTCGGCGGTGGGCAGACCGCCCAGGTAGCTGAAGCGATCACCCAGACGGCGGCGGATGGCGACCATCAGCTCGATGTCACCCAGGCCGTCCTTGTAGCCGATCAGGTTAGGGCAACGCTCGGCCAGCTGCTCCAGATGATGGGGCTGCAGGCGGCAGACGTTGCGATTGTAGACCACTACGCCGATCTTGACCGATTTGCAGACGGCCTCGACATGGGCGGCGACGCCGTCCTGACTGGCTTCGGTCAGGTAGTGCGGCAGCAGCAACAGACCCTTGGCACCCAGGCGCTCGGCTTCCTGGGCATAGGCGATGGCCTGGCGAGTGGAGCCGCCGACGCCAGCGAGAATCGGCACGCTGCCCTGGCAGGTGTCCACGGCGGTCTTGATGATGCCGCTGTATTCGCTGGCTTCCAGCGAGAAGAATTCACCAGTGCCGCCAGCCGCGAACAGCGCGGTAGCGCCGTAGGGGGCCAGCCACTCCAGGCGCTTGGCATAGGTATCGGGACGGAAGTCGCCATTGGCATCGAAGTCGGTCAGCGGGAAGGACAGCAGACCGGAAGAGAGGACGTGTTTGAGTTCTTGTGGAGTCATCTTGAGTGCCTCGGCGTAGGTTGGACTGAGGTGCGGCGCGTCCGCTACCTGTTGTAAGTCATCGTACAACCTCTCTTGTGGAAGGGGCAAGCCCCTACCATGAAAATGCGTATCGCCAGATTAATGCCTGGTTTCACGCCCCTTCCGCCTGACGCTCCATCTCTTCATGAGCGCGTCTCAGGCGCTCGCGACTGTTGCTCAGGTGCAGACGCATGGCCGAACGAGCCGCCTCCAGATCACCGTCTTCGATGGCCTGGACGATGGCTTCATGCTCGGCGTCCAGCCGGCTCTGGTAGCGCTGCTGGTCATCGTGGGCGAGATAGGCGGAATTGAGTCGGGTACGGGGAATCAGCACCGTGCCGAGGTAACCCATGATGTCGCTGAAATAGCGATTGCCGGTGGAGCTGGCGATCAACAGGTGCAACTCCAGGTCGGCGCTTACCGCGCGGTCGGGCTGCTCGACACCGGTGCGCATGTTTTCCAGCAAGGTCCACATCGTCTGCAATTGCTCGGCGGAACGACGTTGGGCCGCGAGGCCGGCTGCCTCGACTTCCAGGCTGATGCGCAATTCGAGCATTGCCAGGACGTCCTTGAGGGTGGTGATGGTCGCCAGATCGATTGGCAGCGGCGACTCGGGGCGTCGCTCCAGCACGAAGGTGCCTATGCCGTGACGGGTCTCCACATAGCCGCCGGCCTGCAGTCGGGAGATGGCCTCGCGTACCACGGTGCGGCTCACGCCTTGGGCCTGCATGATGGCCGATTCCGTGGGGAGCTTGTCGCCTGGCTGAAACTGGCCATCGCCGATCTGCTGGATCAGCACCGCGACGACCTCTTCTGCCAGGCTACGGGGTCTTTTTCGGGGGCGGGATACGGTGGGGGCTGACATGGATTCTCGTACCGATTGAAGGGACTCTGGAATCATAGCACCCACCTCCTCCCAAACGCCCTATTTAGACCGCTCGGTCCATATCAAGACACGTCCACTACCGCTCTAGGGCGCAGCTCTTGGTCCTCCAGCAGCAAATGGCGACGGTGGTAGGCCCTCAGGCTGGGCCGGTGCCCGACGCTGACCAAGGTAAGGCCAGGATTCTCGGCCAGCAGCCGCTCATAGAGAAGGCGCTCGTCCGCCTCGTTCAGCGCCGAGCTGGCCTCGTCGAGGAACAGCCACTCGGGGGCATAGAGCAGCGCCCGCGCCAGGGCCACCCGCTGCTGCTCGCCGGGCGACAGGGTCCGCTCCCAATGACGGGTTTCGTCCAGATGCTCAAGAAGGTGCTCCAGGCGGCACAGTTGCAACACCTCCGTCAGACGTGCGTCGGAGTAGGCATCGGCGGCTTGCGGATAGGCCAGCGCCTCGCGCAGGGAGCCGATGGGCAGATAGGGTTGCTGTGGCAGGAAGAGCTGGCGTCCGGCCGGCACGGCGATATCGCCCTGCCCCTGCCGCCAGAGTCCGGCCAGGGCGCGCAGCAGGGTGCTCTTGCCGCTGCCCGAGGCGCCTTCGATCAGCAGGTGCTCGCCACGGGCGATGCGCAGATCGGTGGGGTGTAGCAGCAGCCGGCCGGCGGCGCTCAGGGTAAGGCTCTCCAGCAGCAGGTCCTGGTCGCCGGTACGCGGCACCAGCACTTCGGATTCCTGGCCCAGTTCGGCCATGGTTTCGCGGAAGGTGAGCAGGCGATCGGAGATGGCGCGCCAGGATGCCAGGCTGACGTAGGCGTCGACGAACCAGCTGAGACTTTCCTGAACGTTGCCGAAGGCCGAGTTGATCTGCATCAGGTCGCCCAGCTGGATCTTGCCCGAGAAATAGCGCGGCGCCGCCAGCACGAAGCCGGCAACGATGGCGATCTGGCTGTAGCCGGCGGTAAAGAAGGTCAGGCGCTTGGTGTAGTTCATCAGCAGGTGGTAGTTGCCCCAGACATAGCCGAAACGCTCCAGCAGGCGTTGCTGCTCGTTGGCCTCGCCACGGAACAAGGCCACGCTTTCGGCCTTCTCGCGAACCCTGATCAGACCGAAACGCAGATCGGCTTCGTAGCGCTGCTGCTGGTTGTACAGGCCGATCAGCCGTCGACCGATGAGATGGGTCAGCCAGGTGCCGATGGTGGCGTAGATCAGCGCGGCCCAGAACATGTAGGCCGGAATGGTGATGCCAAACAGGGTGATGTCGCCGGAAATGCCGAACAGGATGACGCTGAAGGACACCAGGCTGACCACGGTACGGATGAAACCAAGTCCTAGGGTCAGGGTGGTTTCGGCGAAGTCGCGGATGTCTTCGGTGAGGCGCTGGTCGGGGTTGTCCGCGCCGCCTTCGCGTTCGAGATGATAGTAGTTGCGATCGGACAGCCAGAGCCCGAAGTGCTTTTCGGTCAGCCAGCGGCGCCAGTTGATGGTCAGCGCCTGGGTCAGGTACAGCCGGTACACCGCCAGCAGGATGGCCGTGGTCGCCAGGCCGCAGAAATACAGCATCAGGCGGATGAAGGCGGCGAGATCACGATTCTGCAGGGCATCGTAGAAATAGCGATACCAGGTATTGAGGGCCACCGACAGGCCTACTCCGGCCAGGGACAGGGCGATGACCACGGACAGCAGAAGCCAGGCCTTGCCCTTCTCCTCACTGCGCCAGTAGGGGGTGATCAGGGCCCAGACACGGGCAAGAAAATGCCCGCGGGAAGCTCCATAGACGGAGGGTACGGGTACGGCGGATTCGGACATGCTCGGACTCTCAAGGACTGCTCAACGAGACGCTTGCACAGCCTATGCCGAGATTCCTGAACGGAGTCTGACTGAAACAATGTAACACTCATCGCCCCCGGCCCGTGGACGATGAGGCTCGCTCAGCGGCGTACGGGGCGCTTCTGCAGCTTGCGCTGCAGGGTCCGGCGGTGCATGCCCAGGGCACGGGCAGTCGCCGAGATGTTGCCTTCGTGCTCGGCCAGCACCCGCTGGATGTGCTCCCACTGCAGGCGGTCCACCGACATGGGATTGTCCGGCACCAGGGTGTCGAGGTCGGCGTGCTGGGCGAGCAAGGCGGCCAGGACATCGTCGGCATCGGCCGGCTTGCACAGGTAGTTGGTGGCGCCGCGCTTGATGGCTTCCACGGCGGTGGCGATGCTGGAATAGCCGGTCAGCAAGACCACGCGCATCTCCGGATGCAGTTCCAACAGCTTGGGCAGCAGCACCAGGCCGGAGTCGCCTTCCATCTTCAGGTCGAGCACCGCGTAGTCCGGCAGGTCGTCCTTGGCCAATTGCAGGCCTTCCTCGGCGCTGTCGGCGATGGATACCCGCAGACCACGGCGATCCATGGCCCGGGCCATGACCCGGGTGAAGGTGGGGTCATCGTCCACCAGCAGGATGTGGGGCTGGTCGTCGAAACCACTGTTGAGGTCGTCAGTCATAGAATTCTCCAGGCATTCACGCCAAGGCGTAGTGCCGCGGCAGGCGCAATTCGGTCAGGGTGCCGCCTTCTTCGTGATTGTAGAGCTTCACCGTGCCACCAGCACGGGTGACGCTGGCCTGGCTGAGGAACAGCCCCAGCCCGAAGCCCTTGCCCTTGGTGGTGAAGAAGGGCTTGCCAAGCTGCTCGGCGATGGCAAGGGGCACTCCGGCCCCGTGGTCACGAATCGACAGGCACAGCTCGCGAGCATCCCAGTGCAGGCGGATGGCCAGGTCTTCCGGGCAAGCATCGGCGGCATTGTTGAGTAGATTCAGCAGTGCCTGGGTAAGTTCGACCGGCGGCGTCAGGCGTGGCGGCGTGCCCAGGCTGACCACCTCGAAGCGATAGGTGGCTTCCGGCCGCATCAGGTGCCAGCGATCCATGGTCGCCTCCAGCCATTCCACCGCGGTCTGCTCCTGCACGGTCTGGCGCCGGTCGGCCTCGGCGGCGCGCACCAGTTGCTGCAGGGTCTGCTTGCATTGCCCGACCTGCACCTGCAACAGCGCCAGGTCCTCGCTCAGGGTCGGCTGATCGGCGTGCTCCTGCTGCAATTCCTTGAGCAGCACGCTCATGGTGGACAGCGGGGTACCCAGTTCATGGGCGGCACCGGCTGCCTGGGTGGCGACCGCCAGCAACTGCTGGTCGCGCATGGCCTGCTCGCGGCGTTGGGCCTGCAGGTTCTCCTGCTCACGCAGGGCAGTGGCCATCCGCGCGACGAACAGGGTGATGACGGCGGCGGACAGCGCGAAGCTCAGCCACATGCCGTAGCTCAGCACCGCGCCATCGTTGGCCACCAGCAGATGCAGCGGCTCATAGGAGAGCAGCATCAGCGAGAAGACCACCAGGGTCAGGGCCGCCAATACCAGGGTGTAGAGCCAGGGCAATGTGGCCGCGGCGATGGTCAGGGGCACCAGGTAATAGGAGGCGAAGGGGTTGGTCGGCCCGCCGGCGAAATACAGCAGCGCACTGTGGATGGCCAGGTCACAGCCCAGGTGCGCGGCATATTCCTGCTCGGTGACCGGCCAGGGGCGGGTCAGTCGCAGGGCGGCGAACAGGCAGAGTACCGCGGAGACGCCCAGGGTGATGGCCAGGGCCGTCCAGGGCAGCTGGACGATGCCCGACAGCCGAGCGATGCCCACCGAGCCAGCCTGGGCGGCCAGCACCAGCACGCGGATGAGAACCAGGCGCCCGAGATTCTGGCGATTGGCGGACAACCATTGAACGGGCAAGGAGAACATGCGAGGTTCCAGGCGCAAGAAACGATCGAGACGGCGGGTCCCAGAGGGGCGTGTCCGTCAGAGCAGACCCGGCATTATAGCGAGCCCCGCCCGCCTTCAGCCGCTGACGCGGCAATGCGACGCACCATCCGCCGGGCCTGAGGTCCCAAGGCTTTCGTACTGCCAATCAGGAGAACACCATGACCTTTTCCCTACGCCCACTCGTGCTGGGCGCCGCCCTGTTCAGCGCCGCGCTCGCCACCGGCGCCCAGGCCGACGAGCCGCGTTACAACCAGATCAGCCTGAGGGCCGAGGTCAGTCGCGAAGTGCCGCGTGATCGCATGCAGGTCATGCTCTATACCGAGAGCCAGGGCCAGGATCCGGCCGCTCTGGCCAGCGACACCACCAAGACTCTCAATGCAGCCCTGGAAGAAGCCCGCAAGGTCAAAGGCGTGGATGTCTCCCTGGGCAATCGCAACACCTACCCGGTCTACGAAGACCAGGGCCGTGCCATCAATGCCTGGCGCGAGCGCGGCGAGCTGCGCCTGGAAAGCACGGATTTCGCCGCCCTGTCCAAGCTGACCGGCGAGCTGCTGGGCACGCTGAAGATGGGCAACCTGCAATTCACCATCGCCGATGGCACCCGCAAGCAGCAGGAGGATGCCCTGTTCAAGGACGCCGTGGCCGCCTTCAAGGCCCGCGCCCAGTTGGCGACCGACGCCCTGGGGGGCTCGGGCTATCGCATCGTCAATCTGGATCTGGGCACCAGTGGCGTTCCCCAGCCGCTGCCGATGCTGCGCATGTCGGCGATGAAGGCCGCCAGTGATGCCGTGACTCCGGACGTTGCCCCCGGTACCACCACCGTCGAAGTGACTGCGGGCGGTACCATCGAGGTACAGATGCCCTGATCTAGGGCAGAAAAGTAACAACGCTGTTTCGGTGCGCACTTTTGGTGCGCACTGCCTTCCCGTCGTGATACCTCGTCTTACATCTTTGCGACATCTGTTTCCTGTTTGGGTCGCTCAGGGTCAATAGCTCGCCTGAGCTATGGACATGGGCATAAGCTGTGCATGTGGGCTCATCTGTCCACAAGACATCGGCATTCTGTTTCGCAACGCCACATCGTGTTGCGCCGTCCCCGACATGAGGTCTCCATGCACAAGAACGTACTCGCTGCCCTCTTCGCTTCCGGTCTGCTGGCCGGCGCACCCCTGGCACAGGCAACCAACCTGGTGTTCTGCTCCGAAGGCAGCCCGGCCGGTTTCGATCCGGCGCAATACACCACTGGCACCGATTTCGATGCGTCGGCGGAAACCATCTTCAACAAGCTGACCCAGTTCGAGCGCGGCGGTACCCAGGTCAAGCCGGGTCTGGCGGAGAGCTGGGACATCAGCGAAGACGGCAAGGTGTACACCTTCCACCTGCGCAAGGGCGTGAAATTCCACACCACGGACTACTTCAAGCCGACCCGCGACTTCGATGCCGATGACGTCCTCTTCACCTTCCAGCGCATGCTGGACAAGGACAATCCGTTCCGTAAGGCCTACCCCACCGAATTCCCCTACTTCACCGACATGGGCCTGGACCAGAACATCGCCAAGGTGGAAAAGGTCGACGACTACACGGTGCGCATGACCCTCAACGAAGTGGACGCCGCCTTCCTGCAGAACCTGGCGATGCCCTTCCCGTCGATCCAGTCGGCCGAATACGCCGACAAGCTGCTCAAGGCCGGCAAGGCTGCCGAGATCAACCAAAAGCCGATCGGCACCGGTCCCTTCGTCTTCAGCCGCTACCAGAAGGATGCGGTGATCCGCTACAAGGCCAACCCGGACTACTGGGACAAGGTCGATGGGCCCAAGGTGGACAACCTGATCTTCTCCATCAACACCGATCCTTCGGTACGGATGCAGAAGCTCAAGGCCGGCGAGTGCCAGATCACCGTCTATCCGCGTCCGGCGGACCTGGACGGCCTGAAGAAGGACCCGAATCTCAAGCTGCCGTCGCAGCCGGGCTTCAACCTGGGCTACATCTCCTACAACGTCGAACATGGCGATCTGGCGAAGCTCAAGGTGCGCCAGGCGATGGACATGGCCGTCAACAAGGAGGCCATCATCAACGCCGTCTACCAAGGCGCCGGCCAGGTGGCGGTCAACGCCATGCCGCCGACCCAGTGGTCCTACGACAAGTCCATCAAGGACGCGCCCTACGATCCGGAAAAGGCCAAGGCCCTGCTCAAGGAAGCCGGCTTTAAGGAAGGCACCGAACTTACCCTCTGGGCCATGCCGGTGCAGCGTCCCTATAATCCCAATGCGCGCCTGATGGCAGAGATGCTGCAGCAGGACTGGGCCAAGATCGGCGTTAAGACCAAGATCGTCAGCTACGAATGGGGCGAGTACATCAAGCGCTCCAAGAGCGGCGAGCAGGACATCATGCTGATCGGCTGGAGCGGCGACAACGGCGACCCGGACAACTGGCTGGCGACCCTCTTCGGCTGCAAGGCCATCGGTGGCAACAACTTCTCCCGCTGGTGCTACCAGCCGTTCGAGGACCTGGTGGTCAAGGCCAAGCGCGTGACCGACCAGGGCGAGCGCACCAAGCTCTACGAACAGGCCCAGCAGGTGCTCAAGCAGCAGGTACCCATGACGCCCATCGCGCATTCCACGGTCTACATGCCGATGCGCAAGGAAGTCCAGGACTACAAGATCAGCCCCTTCGGGTTGAACGAGTTCTACGGCGTCAGCGTCAGCAAGTGAAGCCTCTTGGCCAGGGTCGGGAGCCAGACTCCCGGCCCTGGCCGTTCATTTGACTGATGGAGTGAGACCCATGCGCCTTCCCTACGCCTACTCGTTGCTGGCGGCGAGCCTGCTCGCCTGTGCTCCGCTCGCCCAGGCGGCGAGCAATCTCGTCTATTGCTCGGAAGCCAGCCCGGCCGGTTTCGATCCAGCGCAATACACCTCGGGCACCGAATTCGATGCCTCCGCGGAAACCGTCTTCAACCGCCTGGTGCAGTTCCAGCGTGGCGGCACCACCCTGGAGCCGGGCCTGGCGACCAAATGGGACGTAAGCGCGGATGGCAAGACCTATACCTTCCACCTGCGCCAGGGCGTGAAATTCCACACCACCGACTACTTCAAGCCCACGCGCGACTTCAACGCCGACGACGTGGTCTTCACCTTCCAGCGCATGCTGGACAAGAACCAGCCGTTCCGTAGGGCCTATCCCACCGAATTCCCCTACTTCACCGACATGGGGCTGGACCAGAACATCGCCAAGGTGGCCAAGGTCGACGACCACACCGTGGTCTTCACCCTGAACAAGGTGGACGCCGCCTTCGCCGCCGACCTGGCAATGAGCTTCGCCTCCATTCAATCGGCCGAATACGCCGATCAGTTGCTCAAGGAAGGCAAGCCCGAGCTGCTCAACCAGCAGCCCATCGGCACCGGTCCCTTCGTCTTCAGTCGCTACCAGAAGGATGCGGTGATCCGCTTCAAGGGTAATCCGGACTACTGGAAGCCCGAGGACGTCAAGCTCGACAACCTGATCTTCGCCATCACTCCCGATGCCGCTACCCGCCTGCAGAAGCTCAAGGCCAACGAGTGCCAGGTCAGCGGCTATGCGCGCCCGGCGGATCTGCTGGAGATGAAGCAGGATCCTCACCTCAAGGTGCTGCAGCAGCCGGGTTTCAACGTCGGCTTCCTCGCCTACAACGTCCAGCATCCGCCGCTGGACAAGCCCGAGGTGCGGCGCGCCCTGGACATGGCCATCAACAAGCAGGCCATCGTCGATACCGTGTTCCAGGGGGCCGGCCAGGTGGCGCAGAACGTGATCCCGCCCAACCAGTGGTCCTACGACAAAAGCATCAAGGGCGCGCCCTATGATCCGACCAAGGCCCGCGCCCTGCTCAAGCAGGCCGGGATCAAGGACGGCACCGAAATCGCTCTCTGGGCCATGACCGTGCAGCGCTCTTCCAACCCCAACGCTCGCCAGTCGGCGCAGATGATCCAGCAGGACTGGGCCAAGGTCGGCATCAAGGCCAAGATCGTCAGCTACGAATGGGGCGAGTACATCAAGAGAGCCAAGGCCGGCGAGCACGATGTCCTGACCTATGGCTGGACCGGTGACAACGGCGATCCGGACAACTGGCTGGGCGTGCTCTACGGCTGCAGCGCCATCGGTGGCAGCAACTATGCGCGCTGGTGCGACAAGGACTACGACGCCCTCATCCAGCAGGCCAAGACCAGCAACGATCGCGCCCAGCGCACCCGTCTCTACGAGCAGGCGCAACAGATTATTCGCCAGCAGATGCCGGTGAGTCCCATGGCCCATTCGGTGGTGTCCCAGCCCATGCGCAAAGAGGTGCAGGGCTTCAAGATCAACCCCTTCGGCGTCACCGGTTTCTATGGCGTAAGCCTCGACCGCTGATCCTGTCCGGCTCGCCCCGCGGGCCTTTCACAAGGAGCCTTCCGTGTCCAAACCACTCTTCTCGCTGTCCCTCGCCGCCCTCCTCTGCCTGACGGCCAATGCCGCCCTGGCGCGGCCCCTGGTGGTCTGCACCGAGGCCAACCCGGAAGGCTTCGACCCGGGTCGCTACACCTCCGGCTACACCTTCAACGCCTCGGCCACGCCGCTGTACGACCGCCTGGTGGAATTCAAGCAGGGCAGCGCGGAACTGGAGCCGGGCCTGGCGGAAAGCTGGGAGATCTCCCCTGACGGCCTGCAGTACACCTTCGCCCTGCGCCAAGGCGTGAAATTCCACACCACCGAGTACTTCAAGCCCAGCCGCGACTTCAACGCCGACGACGTGGTGTTCAGCTTCGAGCGCATGCTCGACAAGAACAACCCCTGGTACAACCTCTCCCCCAGCGGCTATCCCTATGCCGCGGCCATGGAGATGGGCAGCCTGATCAAGTCCATCGAGAAGGTGGACGACAGCCATGTGCGCTTCACCCTCAACCAGCCCGAGGCGCCCTTCCTCGCCGACCTCGCCATGGCCTTCGGCTCCATCCTGTCCAAGGAATACGCCGACAGCCTGCTAGCCAGCAAGAAGACCGATGACATCAACCAGAAGCCCATCGGCACCGGTCCCTACGTCTTCCAGCGCTATGCCAAGGATTCCAATACTCGCTACAAGGTCAACCCGGACTACTTCGGCCAGAAGCCGCCGATGGATGGCCTGGTGCTGGCGGTGACCCTGGATCCCAACGTGCGTATCCAGCGGGTACGCAACAACGAGTGCCAGATCGGCCTGACGGTCAAACCGCAGGACGTGCCGATGCTCAAGCAGGACAAGCACCTCAAGCTGGCCCAGGTGGAAAGCCAGACCACCTCCTACCTGGCGATGAACACCAGGCACAAGCCGCTGAGCGATGTGCGGGTGCGCCAGGCCATCGCCATGGCCTTCGATCAGCAGAACTACCTGAAGACGGTGTTCGGCGAGGGCGGCGCCAAGGCGGCGATCAACCCCTACCCCTCCTCGCTGCTGGGCTATGCCAAGGACATCAAGCCCTGGCCCCACGACGTGGAGAAGGCCAAGGCGCTGCTCAAGGACGCCGGCTACGCCAATGGCTTCACCCTCAAGTACTACATCAGCACCGGCAGCGGTCCTGGTGGCAGTCCGGCCCTGGTGGCCCAGCTGATCCAAGGCGACCTGGCCAAGATCGGCATCAAGGCCGAGATCACCCAGTTCGAGTGGGGTGAGTTCGTCAAGCGTACCAAAGCCGGCGAGCACGACCTGATGATGATGAGCTGGACCGGCGACAATGGCGATCCGGACAACTTCCTCACCACCAACCTGAGTTGCGCGGCCGTGCAGGGTGGCGAGAACCGTTCCTTCTGGTGCGACAAGGCGTTCAACGACGCCATCGAGAAGGCCAAGCGCATCAACGATCCCGCCCAGCGCGCGGCCCTCTACGAGCAGGCCCAGCAGATCTTCCACCAGCAGATGCCCTGGATTCCGCTGGCGCACCCGCTGTTCACCGACGTCCTGCAACCCAAGGTGCAGGGCTATGTGCAGAGCCCGTTGGGGGTCTACGACTTCTCCACGGTGACCCTCGACTGATCGGCGCCTGACGCCGCAACAAACCGGGCCCGGGCGGCCCGCCCCACGACCTTACCCACCTCGCGCCAGCCTCTGGCGCGACGGGTCCGGTCGTGCCGGAAAACGCCCAGATAACAGCAAAAACAACTGCTTTGGAGCACAACCGATGACCAACCTGCACCGTGGAGGCCTTGCCCTCTCCCTGCTCACCCTGGCGCTGACCGCCCACGCCCAGTCCCCGGCGCCGGAAGATCCCAGCTACGCCAACGAGGTCCAGACCCTGCCCAACGTGCAGAAGCCGGTGAAGGGCCAGGCAGGCGCAAAGGGTTTTCTGGCCGACGACAGCCTGACCCTGACCACGCGCAACTTCTTCGCCCGCGAGACCAGCTCCGATCCGATCTTCAGCTACAGCAAGAACGGCACCCGGGTGCGCACCCATTCGCGCAACACCTGGGTCCAGGCCACGGCGCTCAAGTACAGCTCCGGCTACACCCAGGGCCCGGTGGGCTTCGGCATCGACGTGGCGGGCTACCAGGCCACCAACCTGGAACGCGGCAAGGGCCGCATCGGTGGCGGCGGCAACCGCACCCTGGCCAACGCCGAGGGCGAGGGCCATGCGGAATGGTCCAAGCTGGGCATCGCCGATGCCCGCTTCCGCGTCTCCAACACCGAACTCAAGATCGGCCGTTTCATGCTCGACACCCCGGTGATCAGCTACAACGACAACCGGCCCTTCCCCTCCGGCTTCGACGGCTTCGCGCTGACCAGCGATGAGTGGGACAACCTCTCGCTGCAGGGCGGCAGCTTCACCCGCGTCAGCCCGCGGACCGGCGCCGGCGACGAGAAGTGGACCACCGAGTACGGCACCCGCGAGGTCACCGCCGACCGCCTGAGCTTTCTCGGCGGCAACTACAAGCTGCCCCAGGGCTGGGAAGTCAGCGTCTATGGCGCCAACTTCGAAGACGTCTGGAACCAGTACTTCCTGAGCGTCACCCAGGCCGGCGGCACCCTCGACACCTTCGCCTGGAAGGCGGTGGCCAACGCCTATCGCACCGTCGACGCCGGCAGCGCCAAGGCCGGCAACATCGACAACACCGCCTGGAGCCTGGCGTTCACCGGCAGCCACCAGGCCCACAGCCTGACCCTGGCCTACCAGCAGATCGACGGCAACGAGTACTTCGACTACGCCCACGAGACCGCGGCCATCTACCTGGCCAACTCCCTGGTCTCGGACTACAACGGCCCCAACGAGAAGTCACTGCAGATCCGCTACGAGACTGACTGGAGCTACTTTGGCGTGCCCGGTCTGAGCACCGGCGTCTGGTACGCCAAGGGCTGGGACATCGACGGCACCCACTACGACGCCGGCGCCGGCAAGTACGCCAACTATGCCGAGGTCCTGCAGCAGGATGGCGAGAAGCACCGCGAGATCGGCCTGGTCACCACCTACAAGGTGCAACAGGGCACGCTCAAGGACAGCCGCTTCCGCCTGCTGCTGACCGATCACCGCGCCAGCCAGAACCAGGTCGACGGCAACGTCAAGGAACTGCGCCTGGTGTCCACCCTGCCGTTCAACCTGCTGTGATGACCGAACCCGGCAGATTTCGCGCAGCACCCGGCACTTGGCCGGGATCGCGTGGCGAACACCGGCGAAGCCCTGGCCATGTCGAAGATATCGACGCCCGTGGCAACGTGGTAGTCTGCCGGGTTTGGAGCACTGGTTCAGAGCGCTCTTCGAACCTATTCGTAGGACCGAACGAGCCTGCTGCCCGCAGGTGTCGTTCGTTGCGGACCAGGATGGTCTTTTCAGGGATGAATCCAGGCCCACAAGGTCTGAGAGTCAGATCAAAAGCTCATTAGCTTTTGAGCGCGCTCTCACTTAAAAACGCGGCCGGGCATGTACTCGCGCCGTCTTGATCAGCCTCAAGAGGAGATACCCCCTCCGATGCTCGCCTTCATCGCCCGTCGCTTCGGGCTGCTGATACCGACGTTCTTTGGCGTCACCCTGCTGACCTTCGCCCTGATCCGCCTCATCCCCGGCGATCCGGTGGAAGTCATGATGGGCGAACGCCGCGTCGATCCGCAGATGCACGCCGAAGCCATGCACCGCCTGGGCCTCGACAAGCCCCTGTACCAGCAGTATTTCGACTACATCGGTAATCTCGCCCAGGGCAACCTCGGCGAATCCCTGCGCAGCCGCGTCGGGGTCTGGGACGAATTCCTGACCCTGTTCCCAGCCACCCTGGAGCTTTCGGTGGCGGCCATGCTGTTCGCCACGGTGTTCGGCGTGCTGGCCGGCATCCTCGCCGCCCTGAGGCGCGGCTCCACGGTGGACCACGGGGTGATGGGCGTGGCCCTGACCGGCTACTCCATGCCGATCTTCTGGTGGGGCCTGCTGCTGATCATGCTGTTCTCGGTGCAGCTCGGCTGGACCCCGGTTTCCGGCCGCCTGGACCTGCTCTACGACATTCCGCCGCGCACCGGCTTCATGCTCATCGACACCCTGCTCTCCGACGAACCCGGCGCCTTCATCGACGCCCTCAAGCACCTGATCCTGCCGGCCATCGTGGTGGGGACCATTCCCCTGGCGGTAATCGCCCGCATGACCCGCTCGGCCATGCTCGAAGTCCTGCGCGAAGACTATGTGCGGACCGCCCGGGCCAAGGGCCTGTCGCCGGGGCGCGTGGTCTTCGTCCACGCCCTGCGCAATGCCCTGATTCCGGTCCTGACGGTGCTCGGCCTGCAGGTGGGCAGCCTGCTCTCCGGCGCGGTGCTCACCGAGACCATCTTTTCCTGGCCCGGCATCGGCAAGTGGCTGATCGAGGCCATCGGCGCCCGGGACTACCCGGTGGTGCAGAACGGCATCCTGCTGATCGCCACCCTGGTCATCCTGGTCAATTTCGTCGTGGACATCCTCTACGGCCTGGTCAATCCGCGCATCCGCCACCAGCGTTGATGCGCCCATACGGACAGAGCCTATGACAACGGTAAACACCCCGGCCGCTCAAGACCCGAGCGCCCTCTACCCCTCCCCCTTCAAGGAGTTCTGGCACGCCTTCGCCCGCAACAAGGGCGCCCTGGGCGGGCTGATCTTCATGGTCATCGTGGTCTTCTGCGCGCTCTTCGCGCCCTGGGTCGCACCCCATGCGCCCAGCGAGCAGTTCCGCGACTTCATGCTCACCCCGCCGCTGTGGCTGGACGGTGGCACCAGTCAGTTCCCCCTGGGCACCGACGAGCTGGGCCGTGACCTGCTCAGCCGGCTGATCCATGGTGCCCGGCTGTCGCTGCTGATCGGCCTGGCCTCGGTGGTCTTCTCGCTGATTCCCGGCATCCTGCTCGGACTGATCGCCGGCTTCTCGCCCAACCGCGCCGGTCCGGTGATCATGCGCCTGATGGACATCATGCTGGCGCTGCCCTCGCTGCTGCTGGCCGTGGCCATCGTCGCCATCCTCGGCCCAGGCCTGATCAACACCGTGGTGGCCATCGCCATCGTCTCGCTGCCCTCCTATGTCCGCCTGACCCGCGCCGCGGTGATGGGCGAACTGCACCGCGACTATGTCACCGCCTCGCGGCTGGCGGGCGCCGGTACCCTGCGCCTGATGTTCGTCAGCGTGCTGCCCAACTGCATGGCGCCGCTGATCGTCCAGGCCACCCTGAGCTTCTCCTCGGCGATCCTCGATGCCGCCGCCCTGGGCTTCCTCGGCCTCGGCGTGCAGCCGCCCACCCCCGAGTGGGGCACCATGCTGGCCTCGGCCCGCGACTACATCGAGCGCGCCTGGTGGGTGGTGACCCTGCCGGGTCTCGCCATCCTCTTCACCGTGCTGGCCATCAACCTGATGGGCGACGGCCTGCGCGATGCCCTCGATCCGCGTCTGAAGGTGCAGTCATGAGCCTCCTCGAAATCCAGAACCTCTCGGTCCGCTTCGGCGGCGCCGACGCCCCGCCGGTGGTGGAAGGCCTCGATCTCACGGTGGATCAGGGCGAGATCGTCGCCATCGTCGGTGAATCCGGCTCCGGCAAATCGGTGACCATGATGGCCGTGATGGGCCTGATTGATCACCCTGGCCGTATCACCGCCGACCGCCTGACCTTCGATGGCCAGGACCTGCTCAGCCTCAAGGGTCGCCGTCGGCGTCACCTGATCGGCAAGGAGCTGTCGATGGTGTTCCAGGACCCGATGACGGCGCTCAATCCCAGCTACACCGTGGGCTTCCAGCTGGAAGAAGTGATCCGTCAGCACCTGGGTCTCAAGGGTCGCGCCGCCCGCCAGCGCGCCCTGGAGCTGCTGGAAAAGGTCGAGATCCCGGCCGCGGCCAGTCGCCTCGGCGCCTATCCGCACCAGCTGTCAGGGGGCATGAGCCAGCGCGTCGCCATCGCCATGGCCATCGCCGCCGAGCCGCGCCTGCTGATCGCCGACGAACCCACCACCGCCCTGGACGTGACCATCCAGGCGCAGATCATGGAACTGCTGGTCAACCTGCAGCGTGACGAGGGCATGGGGCTGATCCTCATCACCCACGACCTCGCCGTGGTGGCCGAGACCGCCCAGCGCGTGGTGGTGATGTATGCCGGCCAGGCGGTGGAGAAAGGCGTGGTGCCGACGCTGTTCGACGCGCCCGCCCACCCCTACACCGAAGCCCTGCTCGCGGCCATTCCCGAGCATAGCCAGACGGACCGCCTGCACACCCTGCCCGGCATCGTGCCCGGTCGCTACGACCGGCCGGCCGGCTGCCTGCTCAGCCCGCGCTGCCCCTATGTGCAGCCGCGCTGCCAGGAGCGTCCGGCGCTGGAGCCCTACGACCGCGGAGCGGTGCGCTGCTTCTTCCCGCGCAATGTCGGCCCGGGCGAGGCGCCCGAAGTGCTGCCCGAACATCAACGTCCCAGTCAGCTGCCGGAGGATCGCCATGGCGCCGTCTGAAGCCACCGTCCTCGAAACCCCTGTCACCCAGGGGAACGTGCTCGAAGCCCGTGACCTGACCCAGCACTATCAGCTGTCCCGCGGCCTGTTCAAGGACAACGCCACGGTCAAGGCGCTCAACGGCGTCTCCTTCGACCTCCAGGCCGGACGCACCCTGGCCGTGGTGGGGGAGTCCGGCTGCGGCAAGTCCACCCTGGCCCGCGCCCTGACCCTGATCGAGCAGCCCACTACCGGCAGCCTGGTCATTGGTGGCCAGGACGTCGCCAAGGCCGATGCCGCTCGCCGCAAGGAGCTGCGCCGCGAGGTGCAGATGGTATTCCAGAATCCCTATGCCTCGCTCAATCCGCGGCGCAAGATCGGCGATCAGCTGGCCGAACCGCTGCAGATCAACACCAGCCTCTCGCGCGCTGAAAGACGCGAGAAGGTCCAGGCGATGATGCAGCAGGTGGGGTTGCGACCGGAGCACTACCAGCGCTATCCGCACATGTTCTCCGGCGGCCAGCGCCAGCGCATCGCCGTGGCTCGCGCCATGATGCTGCAGCCCAAGGTGCTGGTGGCGGACGAGCCGACCTCGGCGCTGGACGTCTCCATCCAGGCGCAGGTGCTCAATCTGTTCATGGATCTGCAGCAGCAGTACCGGACCGCCTATGTGTTCATCTCCCACAACCTCTCGGTGGTGCGCCATATCGCCGACGAGGTGATGGTGATGTACCTGGGCTGCATCGTCGAAAAGACCAATCGCGACCTGCTGTTCGAGCGGCCCCTGCATCCCTATACCCAGATGCTGCTGTCGGCCACCCCGAGCCTGCACCCGGATCCGAGCAAGCCGCGCATCCGCATCCAGGGCGAACTGCCCAACCCGCTGGATCCGCCACCCGGTTGCGTCTTCCACCGTCGCTGCCCCTATGCGACGGAGAAGTGCAAGACCGAGGTGCCGGCGCTGCGCAACGTGGAAGCCCGCCAGGTGGCCTGCCACTATGCGGAGAACTTTCTCTAGCGGCTTCTGACGTCTCAATCCCGGCCACGGCAGTCCGCTGATGCGCCCGCTCCTACTGACGCCGTTCCGTAGGAGCAACGCTCTTATCGCGGCCATGGGCCGCTCCTACAGGATGTCAAAACCCGTAGGAGCGGCCCATGGCCGCAATAGCGCCGTCAAAGCCAGCACCCTCCTCGAAGCCCACACCCCCGCCTGTTATCTTTGAGCTCCGCCCCCCCCTGCCGGACTCCCCATGCACATCCGTCCGTTCCAGCCCGCCGACACCGAGGCCGTCGCCAGCCTCTGGCAGGTCTGCGGCCTGACCCGCCCCTGGAACGATCCCTACCGCGACATCCAGCGCAAGCTGGCCGAGCAGCCGGAATTGTTCCTCGTAGGCGAAGTGGACGGCATCCTCATGGCCAGCGCCATGCTCGGCACCGACGGCCATCGCGGCTGGCTCTATTACCTCGCCGTGGCACCGGAGCATCAGCGCCGCGGCCATGCGCGCCGCCTGGTAGAGACCGGCGAACGGCTGCTGATCGAAAGAGGCTGCCCCAAGCTGCAGCTGATGGTACGGCGGGACAACGCGGCGATCATCGGCTTCTATACCGCGCTGGGCTATGCCGAGGCCGAGGTCGTCACCCTGGGCAAGCGGCTGATCGCCGACGAGTAGAGGTGGATGAAGGGCGGCTTTCCGCCGCAAATACCTCATTGCCAGTGGAAAACGCTTTGCGGTTTTCCACGCTAGGGGCTGACGGCGACCGCAGGGTGGGTAACGGCGCAGCCTTACCCACGCGGGACCTTCCTTCCCGGTGGAAACCGCCATGCAGTTCTCCGCGCTACGACCGCTTTTATAGGCTGGACCGAGACAGCTCTATGGTCGAAGCCCAACGGGAGCCTCGTTGGGCTTCGCTGCGCTCAGCGCCAACCTACTGCTGCTTGGTCGACCACCGCGTAGGTTGGATTGAGACGCCTTCATCGTCGAAGCCCAACATTACCCGGCGCCAACCTAGGCCTCAGTGCGGCAGCAATCCCACCCGCGGCCCCGGATGTTTCCGGACTTCGGCGTAGGGCACCAGGGTACCGCCGGGTTCGTCGCAGCTGCGGGCGGCGCGGTAGAAGGTCGGGCCCAGGTAGAGGCCCTTGGGCGTCAGGTACCAGGGGGCGAATTGCCAGACGTCGGCGCTGCGGTAGTCGCAGCCGTCGCCATTGGCCGGCGCCTGCATCAATTCCGGATACAGCCGGGTGAACAGCCGGACCAGCCAGGGTGCCAGGGTCTTTTCCCGATAGTCCGCCAGCGCCTGGGAATAGCGATCGTCCGCCGCCGGCCGGATCGGCGCACCGCGGCCCAGCCAGAGGACATCCTCCAGCGCCAGCTCGCGGCCGCTCTTGAGATCCAGGGTCAGGGGCGCACTGCCGAAATCCGGGTGAGCCGCACCGCTGCAGCTGTATTCGCTGAACAGGTTGACGCTGAGCACCCGCTCGGTGAGCAATTGAGGGGTCACGGTCAGGCTATGGTCGCCGTCACTACCGATGCAGCTCAGGTGAGCATCCACCTCCTGCCAGAGGCGTTCACGCAAGACGCCGTTGGCCGCCTCGCTGGCGCCTTCCACGGTGAACAGCCGCATGCCCGAGACCGGCTCGCGCCACCAGCGCAGGCCGCGGCCCATGAAGGTCTGGCGCTCGCCCTGCACCAGGCTCAGTCCCTGCAGCCGGCGATATTCGTAGGGGTCTTCCTGGCGCAGCTTCTGGCGATAGCTACCCGTGTCCACGGCCTCGGCCAGGTGCAGCGGCGCCAGCGCGATGGGCAGGGTCTTGCCCTCACCATTCCAGGTACCGGTCCAGCGTCCGTCGCTACCTCGGGCCAGTGCCCAGCGGGCCTTGGGTCCGTCCTGCCAGGGCGCCCCCTCCTCCAGCTCAAGCTGGTCGCCCCGCTGCGCCGGACCGCTCAGGCGCAGATCGCGACGATAGCGTTCGTAAAAATAGCGACCATAGGCTTCGTCGTTGGCCGCGGGATCGACGTCCACCACCACCCTGGCTTGCCCCAGGGTGCCCTCCAGCAGCAGCCGTTCGGCATGGGCAGTGCCGGTGATCATGGTCAGGGCCAGCAACAGTCCGGACAGGCGAAATTTCATCAGGTCTCCAGCAGCCAACGTCAGGGGGAGGCCTCAGGGTAGAGCAGTCGGCCTGGGCTGTCGCCGGCCGCCGTCAGCCAGGACACTGCCGTCCGCCGGGCCAGCCATGGGAGAATGGTGGTTTATCGACGCCTCCGGACGCCCATGGACCTCCCTGCCCTGCTCACCCGCCTGCACGCCATCCGCGATGCCAACGCCTGGCGGCGTTATCACAACCCCAAGAACCTGGCGATGGCCGCCAGTGTCGAGATGGCCGAGCTGGTGGAGATCTTCCAGTGGAAGAGCGATGCCGAGGCCCGCGCGCTGAGCGCCACCGAGCGCGAACACGCCGGCCAGGAAATCGCCGACGTGCTGCTCTATCTGCTGCAACTGGGCAGCGAACTGGAGCTGGACGTGGAACAGGCGGTGCTGGCCAAGCTGGCCGACAACGAGAGGCGCTTCCTGCCGTGAGCGATACCTTCTTCGACGACCGCGCCACCCGCTTCGCCGCCAACATCTATGGCGGCACCAAGGGCGCCATCCGCCTGGCCGTGCTGCAGGCGGATCTCGCCGAGGTGCTGCCGCAACGCCCGCTGCGGGTGCTGGACATCGGTGCCGGCCTTGGCCACATGAGTCTTTGGCTGGCCCAGCAGGGTCATGCGGTGACCCTGGCCGAGCCGTCGGCGCCCATGCTCGCCGGCGCCCAGGAGGCCTTCGCGGCCGCCGGCTTGCGGGCCGATTGGCTGGCGCTGCCCTGGCAGGAGTTGCCCGCCTTCGCCGAACCCTTCGACCTGGTGCTCTGCCACGCGGTGCTGGAATGGCTGGAGACGCCCACGGCGATCCTACCGACGCTGCAGCGCTGCCTGGCCACGGACGGCTGGCTGTCCCTGGCCTTCTACAACCGTGACGCCCTGATCTATCGCAATCTGCTCAAGGGCCATTTTCGCAAGCTCAAGCGGGGCGACTATGCGGGCGAGGGTCGCCGTGGTCTCACGCCGCAACAGCCCCTCGATCCGCGCGAGGTCGAGGCCTGGCTGGCGCCGGACTGGCAGATCCAGGCGCGCAGCGGCGTACGGGTCTTTCACGACTATATGCCGCCGGAATTCCAGACCCGTGCCGACGGCGAGGAGCTGGTGGCCATGGAACTGGCCCACCGACGGCACCCGGCTTTCGCGGGCCTGGGGCGCTATCTGCATTGGCTCTGCCAAGCTAAGGCAGGATAACGCCGGGCGCGGTATGCTCTGGCCAGCATTCCTTCGAGGAACCGGTCATGCGTCGCCTCCTGCTCTGCCTCGCGCTGCTCACCCTGGCCGCTTGCCAGAGTCCCAACCCCTATGTCGCCAGCAGCCTGCCAGAGGCCTCGGCGCCGGTATTGCCGCAGCAGGATCCAGCAGCCTATCCAGTGGCGCCCACCGATTGGAGTCGTTATCGCACCTGGCGCTGGGCACCTGGTGCCGCCGTGGTCAGCGGTGGCCTGGATGGCCAGACCGTGCAGCAGGCAGTGGCCGATGGCCTCGACCAGCGCGGCCTGCGGCCGGCACTCGGGGGTGCCCGTGCCGATCTGCAGGTCCGTGCCCGCCTCACCCAGCAGCAGCGCAGCGAGCAGTACACCGACTACTACGACACCAACTATGGCTACGGCGGCTATGGGCCCTACGGTTACGGGCCTGGCTATGGCACCACGGTCGGCCAGGCGCGGACCCGTACCCGCACCTTTTTGGTGGACGTGCTAGAGGTTGAATTGCTCGATCCCACCAGTGGCCGGGTGCTCTGGCATTCGGCCGCCGAACAGGCCACCGGGGGCAACGGCAGCGAACGCGCGCGGACCCTGAGAGACACCACCCGCCGCCTGTTGGCCAACTATCCGCCGAGCTGAGGGGATAAGTCGCCCTTAAGCCAGTCCAAGCAGACTAGTGCGCTCACCCAGAGGTTCGCCCATGAAACGCTGTCTCCTGCTGCTGTCGGTCCTGCTGCTGGCGGCCTGTGCCGAGCGGGGACCCCGCAACCTGGACTATGACGCCAGCCGCGATTTCGCCGCCTATCGCAGCTGGAGCTGGGCCGATCCAGCCATCGAGTACCGACCCAACGATCCCCGGGTGCGCAGCGATCTTACCGAGCAGCGCCTGCGCGACTCGGTCAGCGGCGGCCTCGACCAGCGTGGGCTGCGCCCCGCCGCGACAGGCACGCGGCCAGACCTCAGGATCAAGCTCTATGTGATCCTCGACCAGCGTCAGCAGAGCTACAGCTATGCCGACCCCTACTGGGGTCCGGGCTGGGGTGGCCCTTGGGGCTCCGCCTGGGGCCCGGGCCCCTGGGGACCGAGCTATGTGCGCACCCAGACCGTCACCTATCCGGTGATGACGGTGCAGCTCGACATGCTCGACGGCCGCGATGGCAAGCTGGTCTGGCGTGCTAGCGAAGAACGGCTGCTGGACGACCAGAACGCCACGCCCGCCCAACGCAGTGCCGGCTTTGGCCGCCTGATCAACGAACTGCTGATAGGCTATCCGCCGCGTCCTTGAGCGGTCGACCGTCCGGGCAGCTCAGCGCTGCCCCTGGTCCGATGATGAGCAGACGTCTGTTAGCCAGTCGCCGATAATGGCACCTGGCCAGATATTCCTTGCGCCGTCTTTGGCCACCGCGCAGGAAACCTGACCGTCGTCCAGCGCCGCTCAGGTCCCTCATGTCGTCAACCCCCATCGCCACCCGTCGCAGTCACGCCCTGTTGCTGCGCCTGTTTCCGGTCATTTGCGCCCTGCCGATCCTGCTCGGCATCGGCTGCTACCTGCTGATCAAGACCGCCTCCAGCCAGGACGCCGATGTCCAGCAGCGGGCGCGGACCTATATCACCCGCACCCTGGAGCAGGTGGAAAACGAGATCGGCCATAACATCATCAACTATGCCAAGTGGGGCGAGGCCTACAAGCACCTGCACCTGAAGGTCGATCGCTTCTGGGCCAACGAGGAGCGTAACGTTGGCGACATTCCCTATGAGCTCTATGGCTACAACGGCGTCTTCGTGCTGGATCCCCAGGACCGTACCGTCTATGCCGTGATCGACGGCCAGCCAACGGAGCGCACGGCCGCGCAATGGCTGGAAGGGGATCTCACTGCCCTGCTGGCGGCGACTCGCAAGCGACCTGGAGAAACCGAAAGCCTGGTGCGGATCCTGAGTGTCGGCGGCGTCCCTGCGCTGGTCGCCGCCGCCACCATCACGCCGGGCGCGAGCTATGGCGTCACGCCGGGCGCCGGCGTGCCCTCGGTGATGCTGTTCGTCAATGTGCTCGACCCCGCGACCCTGGCTCATCTCAGCGACACCTACGGGCTGCCGACGCTGCAGGCCTCCCGGCTGCCTCTGCCCGATCATGAATCCCTGCGCCCGCTGGATTCACCGCTGTTGCTCAACTGGCAACCCCCACGGCCCGGCGCCCAGTTGCTGCGCCGGACGCTACCGGTGTTCCTGGCCGGGGTGCTGTTGCTCGGCCTGGTGCTGGCGCTGCTGATCCGCCATGCGCTGAATTCGGCCCGGCAGCTCGACCAGCAGTTCGATGCCCTGGTCGCCAGCCAGACGGAGCTGAGTCGCAGCGAACGCCGCTTTCGCGAGCTCGCCGAGGCGGCCTCCGACTGGCTCTGGGAAAGCGATGCCGAAGGCCGCATCGCCTATCTGTCCGAACGCTTCGCCCGCATCACCGGGCATGCGCCTGGCAGCTGGCTCGGTCGGCCGCTCGCGGAGCTGTTCAGCACCGAGACGACCAGCCTGGCTGACTGGCTCCTGGACAACGCTCGACACCTCGACGAGCGTCAGGTGCTGCGCTGCCATTATCGTGACCGTCTCGGCCATTCCCGGGTCTGCGAAATCACCGCCCGCCCCTTGCCCAAGGGTGCGGGTTTTCGTGGAACCGCCAGTGACATCACCGCCGCGGTCAACGCCCAGGCCGAAATCGAGCACCTGTCGCAACACGACAGCCTGACCGGGCTGGCGAACCGGTTGCAGTTGCAGCACTACCTGGCCGCTCAACTGGCGCAACCCAGCACGCCGCTCACCCTGCTCAGTCTGGACCTGGATCGCTTCAAACCGATCAACGACAGCCTCGGCCACGCCGCCGGTGATCGGGTGCTGCAGGAAATCGCCCGTCGTCTGCAAGCCAGCCTGAGGCCCGGCGGCCTGGTGGCGCGGCTGGGCGGCGATGAATTCATCGTGGTGCTGCTCGGTCACCTGGATGCCACGACGGTCGACCAGATCTGTGCCCGGCTGGTAACCGCCATCGCCCGGCCGATCCTGCTGGAAGAGCAGACCGTCAGCGTCGGGACCAGCATCGGCATCGCCCAGGCCCCGGGCCAGGCCGACCAGGTCGAGGAATTGCTGCGGCTGGCCGACATCGCGCTCTACCAGGCCAAGGCCGCGGGCCGCAACGGCTGGTGCTTTCATGCGCCGGCCATGGACGCCGAGCTCAGCCAGCGTCGTGACCTGGAACAGGAACTGCGCCAGGCGCTGGCGCGTGACCAGTTGCGCCTAAGCTACCTGCCCCGCCGGAGCGTCGCCGATGGCGCCCTGTGCGGCGTTGAGGTCCAGGTGCAGTGGGCCCACCCGGTACGCGGACTGTTGCCCCCGGACGCCTTTTTGCCCCTGGCCGAAGAGCTCGGCCTTGGCGCTTCCCTGGGGCTCTGGCTGCTGGAGGGCGCCTGTCGCAGCGCGGCTACCTGGCCCCTGCCGCTGAAGCTGGTGGTCAGTCTGTCGCCACGCCAATTCGCCGCTGCCGGGGAGCTGCTGGAGGCGGTCGCCCAGACCGTGCAGGCGACTGGCCTGGCAGCGGAACGACTGGAGCTGCAGCTTCCGGACACGCTGCTACATGCCGACTGTGATCAGCAACTGGACCACCTTCAAGCGCTCAAGGCGCTGGGGGTGCGTCTGAGCCTGGCCGACTTCGGCAGGGGTCTCACCGCCTTCGAGGCACTGCGCCAGCCGTGGCTGGACGGCATCAGCCTCGATAGCCGCGTGATCACCCACCTGGAACGTCAGCACGCCGACGCGGCTATCGCACAAGCCCTGATCGGCCTCGGACGAACCTTGGGCCTCAAGGTGGCGGCGACGGACGTCGAGACGCCAGGCCAGTTGCATTGGCTGCAGGCGCAGCACTGCGATGAAGTCCAGGGCGCGCTGGTCGGCCACGCCCTGTCTGCCAGCGAGCTGACGGCGCTGCTGGACACGGAGCTACGGGCTGGTTGACCGTCTAGAGGCGCTCCAGCCACCCCAGATCACCGCCACGGGCCGGCACCGGATAGCAGCCATAGGGCGCATAGCCGTGGGTGCAGACCGGATCGGCGCGCAAGGCGGGTTCGCCCACCGGTTGCGCGCGCCAGCCTTCCAGCAGGGCCACGGCGGCCAGGGCCAGCAGCAGGGTGATGAACAGTGCGGAGCGAAGGGTTCTTGTCAGGCGCATGGTGGTCTCCCGCGGGGCGATTGCCAGGCTCGGGCGGATAGCGTCCCCGCTCCTTGAGTATCGTCCCGTCCGAGGGTTTCCGCCTGCCTGGACCGGCACCTATCGCGCAACACTGCACTGCCGGGTGTGCAACAGTCAGTCGCAGTAGTGATCACCCGGACAAGGCTGCGCCGTTGTCCAGGCTACGCGAATAGCTCCGCCCCACTCCGTACCGCCCCCTATCTCTCCGGGAGAGGGTTGGGGTGAGTGTCACTTGGTATCGCGTCAGCTATTCCCGGACAAGGCTGCGCCGTTGTCCAGGCTACGCCAATAGCTCCGCGCCACGCCGTACCGCCCCCTCTCCCTCCGGGAGAGGGTTGGGGTGAGGGATCACCTAGCATCGCGGTAGCCATTCCCAGACAAGGCTGCGCCGTTGTCCAGGCTACGCCAATAGCTCCGCGCCGCGCCGTACCGCCCCCTCTCCCTTCGGGAGAGGGTTGGGGTGAGGGCCAAGCCGCCTCAGGCGATCTCCACCCGCTCCCCGTTCAACCGTACCGCCCAGGTGGGCAGCGCCTGCTCGGGATACTCCAGGCAGCCGCCATCCGCCAGGCGGAAATGCTGCTTGTACAGTGGCGAGGCGATCACCAGATCCTGGCCCAGCTGGCCGACGATGCCACGGCCGATGACGTTGGCACCGGACTTGGGATCGCGGTTGCCCACGGCAAAGACCTTCTGCTCGGTATCGGGCAGGTAGAACAGCGCCACCTGCTCGCCCTCGTGCAGGGCCACCACGCCGGACTGGGGCACCAGGTCGGCCAGGCTGCACAGGGGTTGCCAGGTGGGTTGCAGGGCGCGGGCGGTATTGGTCTGGGTCATGGTCAAACCTCCTCGGTAACGGCGATGAGCTGAAGTTCGTGGTGACGCGCCGGTCGGCGCTGGCCACGTTCCTTGACGAAGTGAATGTCCGGGTCGTTGCCGCGCTGGTTGACGAATGTACGGAAGCGCTTGAGCTTGTCGGGATCGTTCAGGGCGTTGGCCCATTCGCATTCGTAGCGATCCACCACCAGCTGCATCTGGGCTTCCAGCTCGGCGCCAAGGCCCAGGCTGTCTTCGATGATCACCTGCTTGAGATAGTCGAGGCCGCCCTCCAGGGATTCGCGCCACACCGAGGTGCGCTGCAGGCGGTCGGCGGTGCGGATGTAGAACATCAGCAGGCGGTCGATGTAGCGGATCAGGGTTTCGTCATCCAGGTCGGTGGCGAACAGCTCGGCATGCCGCGGCCGCATGCCGCCATTGCCGCAAACATAGAGATTCCAGCCGTTCTCGGTGGCGATCACGCCGATGTCCTTGCTCTGCGCCTCGGCGCATTCGCGGGTGCAGCCGCTCACCGCGAATTTGAGCTTGTGCGGGGCACGCAGGCCCTTGTAGCGGTGCTCGATGTCCAGCGCCATCTTGACGCTGTCCTGCACCCCGTAGCGGCACCAGGTACTGCCCACGCAGCTCTTCACCGTGCGGGTCGACTTGCCGTAGGCATGACCGGTCTCGAAGCCGGCGGCGATCAGTTCGCCCCAGATGTCCGGCAGCTCGTGCAACTGGGCGCCGAAGAGATCGATGCGCTGGCCGCCGGTGATCTTGGTGTAGAGGTCGTATTTCTTCGCCACCTGGCCGATGGCGATCAGGCCTTCCGGGCTGATCTCGCCGCCCGGGATGCGTGGCACCACCGAATAGGTGCCGTTCTTCTGCATGTTGGCCATGAAGGTGTCGTTGGTGTCCTGCAGCGGCACCAGGTGCGGAGCTGTGATGGGCGCGTTCCAGCAGGAAGCCAGGACGTTGGCTACCGCCGGCTTGCAGATGTCGCAACCATGCTGGCCGTGGCCGTGGCGCGCCAGCAGCTCGTCGAAACTCTGGATGCCTTCCACCCGCACCAGGTGATAGAGCTCCTGGCGGGTATGGGCGAAGTGTTCGCAGAGACTCTTGTCGACCTCGACGCCCCGGGCGACCAGCTCGTGCTCGAACACCTGCTTGACCAGGGCCGCGCAGCCGCCGCAACCGGTGGCGGCCTTGGTGCAGCTCTTGATGCCGGCGAGATCGGTGCATCCGGCGTCGATGGCGGCGCAGACCGCGCCCTTGGTGACGTTGTGGCAGGAGCAGAGGGTGGCGGTGGCCGGCAAGGCGTCGGCACCCAGGGTCGGGGCGCCCTCGCCCACCGGCATGATCAGGCTGGCCGGATCCTGGGGCAGCGGGATGCCGTTCTGGGCGTATTGCAGCAGGGTGTCGTAGTAGCTGTTGTCGCCCACCAGCACGGCGCCGAGGACGTGCTTACCATCGGCGGAGACCACCAGGCGACGGTAGCTGGCGCTGGCTTCGTCGATGTAGCGATAGCTGCGCGCGCCGGGGGTGGCGCCGTGGGCATCACCGATGGAGCCCACGTCCACGCCCAGCAGCTTGAGCTTGGTGGACATGTCGGCGCCGGTGAAGGGCGTGCCCTGGCCGTGGCAGAGGGTGGCGGATACCAGGCGCGCCATCTGGTAGCCCGGCGCGACCAGGCCGAAGACGCTGCCATTCCAGGCGGCGCACTCGCCAATGGCGTGGATGAAGGGATCGCTGGTCAGGCAGCCGTTATCCACCGCCACCCCGCCGCGGGGGCCGAGTTCCAGGCCGCAGCTGCGGGCCAGGGCGTCCTGGGGCCGGATGCCGGCGGAAAACAGGATCAGGTCGGTCTCGAGGAAATCCTCGCCGGCGAAGTTCATGCGGTAGCGGTACTCGCTGCCGGCGGTGATGTTCTGGGTGGCCTTGGACAGGTGCACGCCCACGCCCAGGTCTTCGATGCGCTGGCGTAAGGCGGCGCCGCCCAGGTCGTCCAGCTGCACCGGCATCAGCCGTGGGGCGAATTCCACCACATGGGCTTCCAGGCCCAGAGACTTCAGGGCATTGGCCGCCTCTAGCCCTAGCAGGCCGCCGCCCACCACCACGCCGCGGCGCGCCCTGGCGGCGGCCAGGCGGATGGTGTCCAGGTCGTCCAGGGTGCGATAGACCAGGCGCGAGTCGCCTTCGGCGCCCTCGATGGGCGGCACGAAGGGATAGGAGCCGGTGGCCAGCACCAGGCGGTCGTAGCCAAAGGTACCTGCGGACGTCAGTACCTCGCGCTGCTCGCGGTCGATGGCGGTCACCGCGCAGCCCAGGTGCAGCACCAGGCCGGGCACGGCATAGAGGCCGGCTTCGCTCATGGCCAGGGATTCGGCGTCGCGACCGGCGAAGTACTCGGAGAGGTGTACCCGATCATAGGCGCGCTGACGTTCTTCGCCGAAGACGTGGATCTCGTAGTGGTCCAAGGCGCCGGCCGCCAGCAGCTGCTCGACGAGGTGATGGCCGACCATGCCGTTGCCGACGACGATCAGGCGTTCTTTGCGGGTCACGATGCTGTTCATGGAGGCTATCCCCCGGCCGAGGCCAATCAGGTTGATTCGCGGCAAATAAAAAGGCGCCTGAAACCTTGCGGTCTCAGGCGCCTTTGCCTGTTCTGGTAGGGAGGAGCGCCAGGCGCTGCTCCGTGCCCGTCGCCTGCAGTGGCTGTCGATCGCCGTTGATCGACCGGGCGACCCGAATGGACGGGTCTGCCAAGGCTTTTGCATCGGCTGTGCCAGTTTCGCCTGATGGCCTATATATCCGCAGCTGGCGCGGCCTGTAGCCGGCAAAGGGGACTGCCGCCCACGTTCCGGATGCGTGCCAGCCGGAACCACAACGGTGCAGGGCAAGGCCTGCCTGCCCCGTCACGGCGCACCTCGACCGAGAGGGAAGCGACCTCGATCAGCGCCGCTGGCACCCCGCCAGACCAGCAGTGATGCGCTCCCCGAGCGCGCCGGACCGAGCTGGCGCGAGCCTTGCTAAATCCCCGGCATGGAGCGGTCAACGCCGATCGCTTCCTTTCACGACAAAGGCGCCGTGTTCGCCTCCCTCCGGGGAGCGCGACCGGCGCCTTTTCGCTTTCTGGTTTTCGAAGGATCCTTGCCATGGCCACTACCCACATCAAGAGCGTCTGCCCCTACTGCGGCGTCGGCTGCGGGATGGTCATGCAGGTGGAAGACGGCCGGGTCATCAAGGTCAGCGGCGATCGCGACCACCCCGCCAATCGCGGCCGCCTCTGCACCAAGGGCAGCACCAGCCACCAGGCGCTGGTGGACAGCGGGCGCATGGCGCAGGCCTATGTCCGCCATGACCGCTCTCACCAACCGGTGCAGACCGGGCTGGACCAGGCCATCGCCGCCACCGCCGAACGGCTGCGCGCCATCCTCGACCGCGACGGACCGGACGCCATCGCCTTCTATGTGTCCGGGCAGATGTCGCTAGAGGCCCAGTACCTGGCGAGCAAGCTGGCCCGCGGCTTCATCGGCACCAACCAGCTCGAATCCAACTCCCGACTGTGCATGGCCAGTGCCGGCACCGGCTACAAGCTGTCCCTTGGCGCCGACGGTCCGCCCGGCTCCTACGACGACCTCGACCGCGCCGACCTCTTCCTCGTCAGCGGCGCCAACATGGCCGACTGTCATCCCATCCTCTTCCTGCGCCTACTGGATCGGGTCAAGCGCGGCGCCAAGCTGATCGTGATAGATCCGCGGCGCACCGCCACCGCCGAGAAGGCCGATCTCTTCCTGCAACTGCGCCCCGGCAGCGACCTGCTGTTGCTCAACGGTCTGCTGCATCTGCTGTACGCCGAGGGCCATCTGGACGAAGCCTTTATCGCCGCCCATACCGAAGGTTGGGCGGCCATGCCCGATTTTCTCGCCGACTACACCCCGGCACGGGTGGCCGCGGGGACCGGGCTGACCGAGGCGGACATCCGTACCGCGGCACGCTGGATCGGCGAGGCCGGCGAATGGACCAGCCTCTGGACCATGGGCCTGAACCAGAGCACCCACGGCACCTGGAGCACCAACGCCCTGTGCAACCTGCACCTGGCCACCGGCAAGATCTGCCGCCCCGGCAGCGGCCCCTTCTCCCTCACCGGCCAGCCCAACGCCATGGGCGGGCGCGAGATGGGCTACATGGGCCCCGGCCTGCCTGGCCAGCGCAGCCTGCTGTCGACTACCGACCGCACCTTCGTCGAGCGGGCCTGGGGCATCCCCGAGGGCACCCTGCACACCCGCCTCGGCCAGGGTACCGTCGCCCTGTTCGAGGACCTGGCCACCGGTAAGGTGAAGGCCTGCTGGATCATCTGCACCAACCCGGTGGCCAGCGTGGCCAATCGCGAGACGGTCGTCCGCGGTCTGCAGGCCGCCGAGCTGGTGATCACCCAGGACGCCTTTCTCGACACCGAGACCAACCCGTACGCCGACATCCTGCTGCCCGGCGCGCTCTGGGCCGAGGCCGACGGGGTGATGATCAATTCCGAGCGTAACCTGACCCTGGCGCCCCAGGCCGTCACCCCGCCCGGCGAGGCCCGCGCCGACTGGCGGATCATCGCCGACGTGGCCTGCGCCCTGGGTTATGGCGAGCACTTCAGCTATGCCTCGGCCGCCGAGGTGTTCGACGAGATCCGGCAATTCCACAACCCCCAGACCGGCTATGACATTCGCGGCGCCAGTCATGCCCGGCTGCGCGAGACGCCGCTGCAATGGCCCTGCCCCAGCGCAGAGAGCGACCCGCGCCAGCCGATCCGCTATCGCAACGATGGCCGCAGCCAGACCCTGCGCCTGGACGCCACCGGCGAACCGACCGCCCTCAACTTCGCCACCCCGAGCGGCAAGGCGCAATTCTTCGCCCGCCCGCACCTGGAGCCGGCGGAACTGCCCGATGCCGACTACCCCTTCGTGCTCAATACCGGCCGCCTGCAGCACCAGTGGCACACCCTGACCAAGACCGGCAAGATCGCCGCCCTCAACCGCCTCAACCCCGCCCCGTTCATCGAGGTACATCCCCAGGATGCCGAAGCCCTGGGCCTGGCGGACGGCGACCGGCTGGAAATCACCTCCCGTCGTGGCCGTGCCGTGTTGCCGGTAACCCTTAGCGACCGGGTCCAGCCCGGCAACTGCTTCGCGCCCTTTCACTGGGCCGACGTCCAGGGCAGCGACCTGGCCATCAATGCCGTCACCAGCGACGCCGTCGATCCGCTCTCGCTGCAACCGGAGCTCAAGGTCTGCGCCGTGCGCCTGACTCGCGTCGCCACCATTCCCCACCGCCAGCTGCCGGTTGACGAGCCCGTCGCCGAGAGCAGCCGCCAGCCCGCCCTGGCGCGCCTGGCCGAGCTCACCGGGGTCGCGACCGCGGTACGGCCCCAGCTCAGCGCGGCCGAGCGCACCTACCTGGCAGGCTTCATGGACGGTCTGCGCGACGGCGCGACCCAGGGCGTGCCCTGCCTGCCGGCCCAGGCGCCGCTGGCCGCCGACACCCGCCTCTGGCTCGACGGCCTGCTCGCCGGCTTGTTCAGCCGCCTACCGGAAAGCCAGGCCGCCGGCCTGGCCCTGGCCCCCACCGCGCCGGCCGATCTGGTAGTGCTCTGGGCGTCCCAGACCGGCAACGCCGAAGCCCTGGCCGAGCGCTGCGTCGCCCGCCTGTGCCAGGCCGGTCTCAGCGTGGAACTGCACGACATGGCCGCCTATGCCGTGGAACGCCTGACCGGTGCCCGCCGCCTGCTGCTGGTCAGCAGCACCTTTGGCGACGGCGAGGCGCCGGACAACGGCCAGGCCTTCTGGCAGGGCCTCAGTCGCCTCGACGCCTCCCTGGCCGAACTGGACTACGCCGTGCTGGCCCTGGGCGATTCCACCTACGAGCAATTCTGCGGCCACGGCCAGCGCCTCGACACCCGCCTGGCCGAACTCGGCGCTCGCCGCCTGTGCCCGCGCCTGGACTGCGACGCCGATGGTCTCGACGGCGCCGATGCCTGGCTGGCCAGGCTGCAAGAGCAACTGGCGCCCCATACCACCAGCGTGTCCGTCACCGCCCCGACCACGCCCAATCGCCCGGTGCCAGTCCCGGCGCGGCTGGTCATCAACCGCAGACTCAACAGCGCCGGATCCAACAAGGAGGTGCGGCTGTGCGGGTTCGAATCCGATCAGCCCCTGGCCTACGAGGCCGGCGACGCCTTGAGCGTGAGGGCGCGCAACTGCCCGGAGCTGGTCGAGGAGATCCTCACCCTCGCCGGTCTGGACGGCGAACAGCCGGTCGCCGTGCCAAAAGTCGGGGAGTTGTCACTGCGTCAGGCCCTGGGCGAGCACTACGAGATCGCCCGCCCCAACCCCGAGACCCTGGCGCTGATCGCCGAGCGCAGCGGCAGTGACGATTGCCGCGCCCTGCTGAACGACCGCGACGAATTCAAGCGCTGGCTCTGGGGCCGGCAACTGGCCGATGTGCTGGCCCGCTTTCCCGCCCGCCACGATGCCCGCGAGTTGCTCGGCAGCCTCAAGCGCCTGCAGCCGCGCCTCTACTCCATCGCCTCCAGCCCCCTGGCCCATGCTGGCCAGGTGCACCTCACCGTCTCGGCGGTGCGCTACGGTAAGCGCAAGGGCGTGGCCTCCAGCTTTCTCGCCGACCGCCTGGGCGAGGCCGCCACCGAGGTGCATATCCAGTCCTCGCGTCATTTCCGCCTGCCGGACCAGAGCGACGTCCCGCTGATCATGATCGGCCCCGGCACCGGCATCGCCCCCTTCCGCGGCTTTCTCCACGAGCGCCGCGCCCGGGGCGACCAGGGGCGCAACTGGCTGTTCTTCGGCGAACAGCACGCCGCCCACGACTTCTACTACCGCGACGAGCTGGAAGCCTTCCAGCGTGATGGCCTGCTGAGCGAACTCAGCCTGGCCTTCTCCCGCGACCAGGCCGAGAAGGTCTATGTGCAGGATCGGCTGCGCGAACGCGGCGCCGAAGTCTGGCGCTGGCTGCAGGACGGCGCCCGCGTCTATGTCTGCGGCGACGCCAGCCGCATGGCCAAGGACGTGGACCAGGCCCTGCGCCAGGTGGTGGCGACCCACGGCCACCTCAGCGACGAGGCAGCCGCTGACTATGTGCGCGGGATGAGCGAACAGAAGCGCTATCTGAAGGACGTCTACTAGCGTCGCTGACTACAGTACCGCGCGCACCAGGCGGGTGAAGGCCTCGATGGCCTCGCGCTCGCCCAGCGTCTTGCGCACCACGGCCGCGGCCAGGGCCTCGCCCGCGCCGACCAGGCCGATGCAGGACACCTGCAACTCCGCGGCGGGTCTTTTGCTGTGCGACGTGAGCACCGCCGCCACCATCTGGGTGCCATGTTCCAGCAGTTCCTGGTACACCGCCGTCTTTTCCTCACTCCCCGCCAGCGCCGCCGCCAGCATGCCGACCTCGCCCTGCATGTCGGTCACGCAACGGATGTAACCCTCGGCCAGCGCCGCGGTGGCCTCTTCGGCACTCTGCTGACGGGCGACCAGGGTCTGGCGGAAGGCGTCCATCTGCGCCAGATCCAACCAGCGATAGAGCTCGATGAGCAGCCCCGAGCGGGTGCCGAAGTGCTCGTAAACCACCGGCTTGGACACTCCGGCCCGCACGGCCAGATGGCCGAGAGTCAAGCGATCCGCCCCCTCTTCCCGTGCGATGAACCGCGCCGTCTCCAGCAACTGCTGCCGCCGCGCGGCCTTCGAGAGGCGTCGTCCCGAGCTCTCCGAGCCTGACTTTTCCACCTTGGATCGTTCTGCCATTCGTCAAATCACCTTGCAAACCTACTAAAGGTAGGTTAATCCTGAATACAACCTACTATTGGTAGGTTATCGGCAAAAGATGTCTTCAGCCAGACCTGCCGTGGTGGTCGCGGAACAGGTCACTGAATCCTCGACATCAGGGTTATCGCCGACGATGGATCCCATCATTTCGCTATCGAGGACCGGATCATGACACTGCAACCCGTACTTTTCGCTGGTGGCTCAGGCACGGTAGGCCGCCAGGCCGTCCAGTGGTTTCGCAAGCGCCACCCCGACCGGCCTCTGCTGGTGGGCGGTCGCACACTTGGCACTGCCCAGGCCGTGGCCCGGATCGCGGGCAATGCCCAGGCAGTCATCCTCGATCTCGACCGGCCAGGACTTGGTCTGGACGAGACACTCTCCCCCGGCGCCATGATCATGCTCGCGCCGGACCAGGCGCTGCACGGCCTGCGCCTCGCCCAGACCTTGGGCATCCCCTACTTGAATGCCAACACCGGCGTCACCGAACTGGGGCTGGAGGTCGCGCAGTTCATGCACCGTCCTGCGGCCAACGCTCTGGTGCTGTCCAGCCACTGGGCCTCCGGAGCCGCTCTGGCGCTCGCGCTCGACCAGGCAAGCGGCCTGGCGCGGGTCGACGCTATCAAGATCGACGTCCTGCTCGACGAAAAGGATCCAGCCGGCCCGCTGGCCTGGGAAGACATGGAGCGTGTCCACAGCGCCGCCCCTGCCGCGCTGGTGTTCCACAACGGTCGACGTCACTGGCTGACCGGCGCAGCGATCCAAGGAGAGATCACCGCGCTGGACGGTCGCCGGCTGCCTGCTACCGCCTTCGGCTCCATCGACCTGCTGAGCCTCTATTCTGCCACCGGGGCCGGAGATATCCGCTTCGACCTGGCCACGGGCGAGTCCTCCAGTCGCCGCCGAGGGGCGGAAACGGCCGCCGAGATCGTGGTGACCGTCACCGGCGAAGCAGCGGGCCGGTGGACCACCCGGCGTGCCGTGCTGGAATTCCGCCACGGCCAGTCGTCGCTCACGGCTCTGGGCCTGGTGCTGTCGCTGGAGCGAGTGTTGGGACTGGAGACTGGCACCCCGCTACCTGCGGGCCTCTACATGCCTGAGTTGCTCTGGGAGGCCAAGTGGTTTCTGCAGGAGTTGCAACGGGAAGGCGGGGTGATCCATCAGCTGGCGGATGGGCACTGACGGCGGGAAATGGCGGAAGGCAGTGGGAGTCGAACCCACCCGGGAACGGCTGCCGTCCCCAACCGGGTTTGAAGCCCGGCCACGCCACCGGGCGTGATTGCCTTCCTCTGCTGCGCTAACCCTCGGCCGCGCGGGCCCAGGCGCTGTCCGGGCGAACCCGGCGCTCGTCGCCGAAGCGACGGGTGAAACCGATGCGATCCAGGCATTCGAGGATCTGGATGCTGCGCTTGCGGCCGATGCCGAGGGCATCGCGGAAGGCCGCGGCGCGAATGATCCCTGCTTCGCGCTCCAGGCGCAATGCCTCGCCGGCCGCGGCTTCCAGGCTCGCCTGGGGATAGAAGAGATCCTTGACCACCTGGGTCAGTTCCCCCAGCCGAGCCAGTTTGCGCAGCAGCAGCCGTACCTCGGCCTCGGGCTGACCCAGGTGCTTGGCCAGGTCCCGCGTCCAGGGCGGATCGAAACGCTGGGCCTCCAGCAGCGGCCAGAGCCGGGCCTTGAGCCCCTCCTCCGCCTCGGTGAGGCGTACCCGATGATCGGGCAGGTGCAGCCAGGGGCCGCTGCTCTGCAGTCGCCCCTCGGCCAGGGCCGTCTCCAGCAGGGCCAGATAGACGGGCCGTTCCAGCGCCGGTGCAGCGATGCGGCGCAGGCGATCCCGATCAGGGCCCAATTCGTCGGGTTGTTCCTGGTGAAAGGTGGCAAGCGCCTCGCTGAGGCGCTCCAGCGCTGCCTGCCACAGAGAAGCCTGGAACAGCCGCGGGCCGACGCGCGTTTCCACCCTCAGGGTGTCGGCTGGCAACTGCCAGTCGCCTTCGGGCCGATTGAACTGGCGCGCGAGCAATCGCGGATCGAGGCCGCCGTCGGCCTGGGCCAGGAGCTCGGGCAAGGCCTCCTCCAGACCGCCCTGGCGCAGTGCCTGGAGTTGTGCCAGGCGCTGCGGCGTGCGGCGATGCCGCGCCGGGGCGAAGGGGTCGAGTAGCCGGGCGCCGCCCAGGGTGCGTTGGGCGGACTGGTCGCGCAGCACCAGGCGATCGCCATGCACGCCGTGCAGCGGGGCATTGAGCACCAGCTGTGCCAGGGCCGTGGCGCCGGGTGCCAGGCTGTCGCCTTCCAGCAGGGCCACCCGGCCGGTGAGATCCTGGGCACCCAGGTGCACGTGCACCGGCGTCCAGTGCGCCAGGTTGCGCGCCTCGCCGGGCAGCAGCCGGAGCTCCACGTCGATCCGGGTGGTGGGCGCATGCAGCGCCTCGGCCACCAGCCAGTCACCGCGGGCGATGCTGTCGGTGCTCAGTCGCTCACCGGCGAGATTGAGGGAAACCCGTTGACCGGCCCGGGCGGTCTCGGCCGCACGATTCTGGGCATGCAGACCACGTACCCGCAGGCGCTGCCCGCGTGGGGTGAGCAGGAGTTCGTCGCCCACCGCGACCTGGCCGGCAAAGGCAGTGCCGGTAACGACCACCCCGGCACCGGCGACGCTGAACACCCGATCCACCGCCAGGCGGAAGCTGCCCCGGGCATTGCGCTCACGCACCTCGCCCAGGGCCTTCAGCAAGGCGGCGCGCAATGCGGAAATGCCTGCGCCGCTGGGACTGGCCACCGGATACAGCGGCGCGCCGGCGAAGGGCCCGGCAGCCAACAGCACACCGACTTCCTGGCGCACCTCCGCCAGACGCTCGGCGTCCACCCGGTCGGCCTTGGTCAGGGCCACCAGCAGCCGGGGAATGCCGAGCAATTCGAGGATCGCCAGGTGCTCGCGGGTCTGGGGCATGACGCCGTCATCGGCGGCCACCACCAGCAAGGCCAGGTCCAGGCCGCTGGCACCCGCCAGCATGTTGTGCACGAAGCGCTCGTGGCCGGGTACGTCGATGAAGCCGGTGAGCCCGCCGTCACCCAGGTCGGCGTAGACATAGCCCAGGTCGATGGTGATGCCCCGAGCCTGCTCTTCGCGCCGCCGATCACCGGCGATCCCGGTGAGGGCCTGGATCAGCGCGGTCTTGCCATGGTCGATGTGGCCGGCGGTACCGATGATCATGAGGGCTGCATCAGGCGGGAAAACAGGGACGTCATGGAGACTCCGGACGGCGGTCGGACCCCCAGGGTAGCGGCGGCTGGCGGTATCGCCTAGCCGTGACGCTCGCGCAAGAAGGCCACGAAAGCCCGCAGTGGGGCCGGCAGCTGCCGGCGATCCGCGTAATAGAGCCGCGGACCGGGAAAGACGCTGGACCAGTCTGCCAGCACCTCGACCAGGCGGCCGTCGGCCAGGGGTTCGGCCAGGTAGTCGGCGAAGGAATAGATCAGGCCGACACCGTCGAGGGCGGCCTGCAATTCCAGATCGAGTGTCGAGGCCAGCAGGCGACTGCCCGGCGCGACATTGAGGACCTCGCTGCCGCGCTCGAAGCTCCACTGCGCCACCAGGCCGCTAGCGAAGCGATGGCCGATGCAGGAATGCCTGACCAGGTCAGTGGGATGCACAGGTACGCCATGCTGTTCCAAGTAGGCGGGCGTGGCCGCCACGGCGAATCTCTGGGTGGCCGGGCCCAGCCGCACGCTGATCATGTCGCCTTCCAGATGCTCGTCGTAGCGCACGCCGGCATCGAAGCCTGCGGCGAGCACGTCGATCAATCGATCCTCGGCCACCACCTCCAGGCGAATGCCGGGATGCCTGGCCAGGAAGGGCCCGATCAGCGGGGGCAACAGCACCCGGGCGACGATGGTGGGCACGTTGAGTCTCAGACTACCGACCGGGCTCTCGCCCTCGGCATTGATGGCGTCCAGCGCGCCGCGTACCTCGCGCAGCGCCGGGGTCAGGCGCTCCAGCAGGCGCTGGCCGGCATCGGTGGGGGTCACGCTGCGAGTGGTGCGATGCAGCAACCGGACATCCAGCTCCCGCTCCAGCCGGCGCACGGCATCGCTCAGGGAAGACGCCGCCACACCGCGCACATAGGCGGCGCCGCGAAAGCTGCGCGCCTCGGCCACGGCGGCGAAGGCTGCCAGGTCATCCAGATTCATTGGCACCTCCATTGTACGGCTGAGCGAACAGGTCGTTGTGTCCAGCCCGGATTATCGCACAGCACCTTGGAGGCTAGAGTGCAGCCTCATCCACCTGACTAGGAGTCCCTCATGCAACAGCGTCGCTTGGGCCAGCAGGGCCCCCTGGTATCCACGCTCGGTCTGGGCTGCATGGGCATGTCCGACCTTTATGGCGCCGCCGACCGTGACGAGGCCATCGCCACCGTCCAGGCCGCCCTCGAACGCGGCGTCACCCTGTTCGATACCGGTGACTTCTATGGCATGGGC
Source organism: Pseudomonas oryzihabitans (assembly GCF_001518815.1). Classification (NCBI taxonomy): domain Bacteria; kingdom Pseudomonadati; phylum Pseudomonadota; class Gammaproteobacteria; order Pseudomonadales; family Pseudomonadaceae; genus Pseudomonas; species Pseudomonas oryzihabitans. The sequence goes on along the minus strand of NZ_CP013987.1, from coordinate 1,280,536 downwards.
CACAACGAGCTGCTCCTGGGCGACGCCCTGCGCGGTCGGCGGGATGAGGCGCTGATCAGCGTCAAGTTCGGCGCCCTGCGCGGCCCGGCCGGCGAATGGCTGGGCTACGACACCCGCCCCGCGGCGATCAAGAATTTCGTCGCCTATAGCCTCAAGCGGCTGGGTGTGGACCATATCGACATCTATCGCCCGGCGCGGCTGGATCGCCAGGTGCCCATCGAGGACACCATGGGCGCCCTCGCCGAGCTGGTGCAGGCCGGCTACATCCGCCACATCGGCCTTTCCGAAGTGGGGGCGGACACCCTGCGGCGGGCGGCGGCGGTACATCCGGTCTGCGACCTGCAGATCGAGTATTCGCTGGTCTCGCGCGGTATCGAGGCGGAGATCCTGCCGACCTGCCGCGAACTCGGCATCGGCATCACCGCCTATGGTGTGCTCTCCCGGGGCCTGCTCAGCGGCCACTGGCGCCAGCCCTCCGGCGGCGGCGACTTCCGCGCGCTCAGCCCGCGCTTCCAGCCGGGCAACGTGGAGCGCAACCTGGCGCTGGTGGAAGGCCTGAAGCAGTTCGCCGAACGCCGGGGCACCACCCCTGCCCGGCTGGCGGTGGCCTGGGTCGCCGCCCAGGGTGAGGATATCCTGCCCCTGGTCGGCGCCCGGCGGCGCGATCAGCTGGACGAATCCCTGGGCGCACTGGACATCACGCTCAGCGTCGCGGACCGCGTCGAACTGGAACGACTGCTGCCACCGGAGGCGGTCGCCGGCGATCGCTATGGCGAACACCAGCTGCGCGATCTCGACAGCGAAGCTTGATTCTCACCGTCGACCAACGGCCCGCCTTGCGCGGGCCTTTGCGTTTCAGTCCGCGGAACGCTCGGCCGGACGCTCCTGCATCAGTACCCAGGGCGCGACCACCACCGCCCACAGGGCCACCGCCGGGGCTTCCAGCCGCCGCCGTGCCCGGTCTTCGTCGACCTTGGCCAGCTGACCCTGCTGCAGCCATTGCCCCACGCGACCGGCATCGTCCTGGGTCACGGCGATGGCCGCCTCGATCAGGTCCAGCTCGGGTGCCACTTCCAGCAGCACGCCCCGCGCAAAATGCGGTTGCAATTCTTCCCAGCCGATGGCGGCGGTCTGCCCGAGCAGGGTGGCGTAGAGCGTTGCGTGATCGGTCATGGTGCGGGCCTCGCGAAAAGGGCGGATTCTACCGGCGCCCTTCCCACTTGCCGAGCGCCCGGACGCGCGGTCGACAAGTCCGACAAGTTGTCGTCGCCAGCTTTCCAAGACGAACAGACGGTGATTAAACTGCGCAGCGCGTCATAAAGAACAAAATCGGCACATTTTCGCTTCCAACTGCCTCATTAATAAAAGCATTCCGAGTGGAGCACTCATGAAAAAGGCATCTCTGCGTTTCTCCCGTCTGATCGCCGCCCTGGCACTCGCCGGCATGGCCAGCCACACCCTGGCGGCCGATACCCTGAAGATCGGTCTGGCCGGTCCCAAGACCGGTCCGGTCGCCCAGTACGGTGACATGGAGTTCATTGGTGCCCAGATGGCCATCGAGCAGATCAACAAGGCCGGCGGCGTCAAGGGCAAGCAGCTCGAAGGCGTGATCTACGACGACGCCTGCGATCCCAAGCAAGCCGTGGCCGTGGCCAACAAGATCGTCAACGATGGCATCAAGTTCGTGGTCGGCCACCTGTGCTCCAGCTCGACCCAGCCCGCCTCCGACATCTATGAGGACGAAGGCATCCTGATGGTGACCCCGGCGGCCACCAGCCCCGACCTCACCAACCGCGGCTACAAGCTGATCTTCCGTACCATCGGCCTGGACAACATGCAGGGCCCGACCGCCGGCAAGTTCATCGTCGAGCACGTCAAGCCCAAGGTCGTCGCCGTCATCCATGACAAGCAGCAGTACGGCGAAGGCATCGCCACCGCGGTCAAGCAGACTCTGGATAAGGCCGGCGTCAAGGTCGCCGTGTTCGAAGGCATCAACTCCGGCGACAAGGACTTCTCCTCGCTGATCGCCAAGCTCAAGCAGGCCAACGTCGACTTCGTCTACTACGGCGGCTACCACCCCGAGCTGGGCCTGATCCTGCGTCAGGCGGCCGAGAAGGGCCTGACCGCCAAGTTCATGGGTCCGGAAGGCGTGGGCAACAGCTCCATCTCCGCCATCGCCGGCAAGGCCTCCGAAGGCCTGCTGGTCACCCTGCCGCGCTCCTTCGACCAGGATCCCAAGAACCAGGCCCTGGTCCAGGCGTTCAAGGACAAGAAGCAGGATCCGAGCGGTCCCTTCGTGTTCCCCTCCTATGCCGCCGTGCAGGTCATCGCCCAGGGCATCGAGAAGGCTGGCGACGAGAAGCCCGAGGACGTGGCCAAGGCCCTGCGCAGCAACACCTTCGACACCCCCACCGGTGAGTTGGCGTTCGACGACAAAGGCGACCTGAAGAACTTCGAGTTCGTGGTCTACGAATGGCATGCCGACGGCACCAAGACCGAAGCCAAGTAAGCCCTGCCTGTAACACCGAAGCCCACCGCCAACGGCGGTGGGCTTCGTTTATCCGCCTCCATCCGAGGCCTGGGACCCGCACCAGAAGTGCTCATAGGTCCCCTGGAGACACCCATGCCCGAGTTCTACCACTACCTGCAACAGCTGGTGAACGGCCTCACGGTCGGCAGCACCTATGCCCTGATCGCCATCGGCTACACCATGGTCTACGGCATCATCGGCATGATCAACTTCGCCCATGGCGAGGTGTACATGATCGGCTCCTACGTGGCGTTCATCGCCATCGCGGGCCTCGCCATGCTGGGCATCCACAGCCTGCCCATCGTCATGCTCGCCGCCTTCGCCGCCAGCATCGTCATCGCCAGTGCCTACGGCTACAGCATCGAACGCATCGCCTATCGCCCCCTGCGCGGCGGTAACCGGCTGATCCCGCTGATCTCGGCGATCGGCATGTCGATCTTCCTGCAGAACTGGGTGCTGCTGGCCCAGGACTCCAAGGACAAGTCGATCCCCAACCTGCTGCCGGGCAACTTCATCATCGGCACCGACGCCATGAACGGCGTGGTGATCTCCTATGTGCAGGTGCTGATCTTCATCGTCACCCTGCTCACCATGTTCGGCCTGACCTGGTTCATCTCCCGCTCCCGCCTGGGCCGCGCCTGCCGCGCCTGCGCCGAGGACATCAAGATGGCCAACCTGCTGGGCATCAACACCAACGGCATCATCGCCCTGACCTTCGTCATCGGCGCCACCCTGGCTGCCGTGGCCGCGGTGCTGCTGGGCATCCAGTACGGCGTGATCAACCCGAGCCTGGGCTTCCTGGCCGGCATCAAGGCCTTCACCGCGGCGGTGCTCGGCGGTATCGGCAGCATCCCCGGCGCCATGCTCGGCGGCCTGGTACTGGGCGTGGCCGAGGCCTTCGGCGCCGACGTCTTCGGCGACCAGTACAAGGACGTGGTGGCTTTCAGCCTGCTGGTGCTGGTGCTGCTGTTCCGCCCCACCGGCATCCTGGGTCGCCCGGAGGTGGAAAAAGTATGAGTGCCCGTCTGCGAACCGCCTTCTTCAGCGCCCTGCTGGTGCTGGCCGTCGCCTACCCCATCCTCGGCCTCAAGCTGGAGACGGTAGGCGTCAACCTCGAAGTGCACGGCGCCACGCCGCGTACCCTCTGGATCGTGGCCCTGGCCGCGGTGCTGATGTTCGTCTGGCAACTGGTGCGTGATTCGCTCACCGCTGGCTGGCGTAACCGCGGCGGCCTGCAGCTGCCGGCCACCGGCCTGGGCACCAGGCTCACCGAACCCAAGACCCAGCGCTGGGTGATCCTGGGCCTGGTGCTGGTCGCCCTGGTATGGCCCTTCTATGGCTCGCGTGGCGCGGTGGATATCGCCACCCTGATCCTCATCTACGTGATGCTCGGCCTCGGCCTGAACATCGTGGTGGGTCTGGCCGGTCTGCTGGACCTGGGCTACGTCGGCTTCTATGCCGTCGGCGCCTATACCTACGCCATGCTCTCGCACTACTACGGGCTGGGCTTCTGGGTCTGCCTGCCACTGGCGGGGCTGATGGCGGCGCTGTTCGGTTTCGTGCTCGGTTTCCCGGTGCTGCGCCTGCGCGGCGACTACCTGGCCATCGTCACCCTGGGCTTCGGCGAGATCATCCGCATCCTGCTGCGCAACCTCACCCAGTGGACCGGCGGTCCCAATGGCATCAGCGGCATCGACAAGCCGACCCTGTTCGGCCTGACCTTCGAGCGCCGGGCACCCGAGGGCATGACGCCCTTCCACGAGTATTTCGGCATCCCCTACAACTCCGAATACAAGGTGATATTCCTCTACCTGATCGCCCTGCTGCTGGTGCTGCTGACCCTGTTCGTGATCAACCGCCTCCTGCGCATGCCCATCGGCCGCGCCTGGGAGGCCCTGCGCGAAGACGAGATCGCCTGCCGCGCCCTGGGGCTGAACCCCACGCTGATCAAGCTCTCGGCCTTTACCCTGGGCGCCTGCTTCGCAGGTTTCGCCGGCAGCTTCTTCGCTGCCCGGCAGGGCCTGGTGTCGCCGGAATCCTTCACCTTCATCGAGTCGGCCATCATCCTGGCCATCGTGGTGCTGGGCGGCATGGGTTCCCAGCTTGGCGTGATCCTCGCGGCCATCGTGATGATCCTGCTGCCGGAGCTGATGCGCGAATTCAGCGAATACCGCATGTTGATGTTCGGCCTGCTGATGGTCGTGATGATGATCTGGCGTCCGCAAGGCCTGCTCCCGATGCAACGCCCGCACCTGGAGTTGCGCAAATGAGCCAAGCCCTTCTCGATGTCTCCAGCCTGTCCATGAGGTTCGGCGGCCTGCTGGCCGTCAACGGCGTCAACATCCGCGTGGAGCAGGGCCAGGTGGTCTCGCTGATCGGTCCCAACGGTGCCGGCAAGACCACGGTGTTCAACTGCCTGACCGGCTTCTACCGGCCCAGCGGCGGTGAGATTCTCCTGCGCGGCGAGGCCATCCAGGGCCTGCCCGGGCACAAGATCGCCCGCAAGGGCGTGGTGCGCACCTTCCAGAACGTTCGTCTGTTCAAGGAAATGACCGCGGTGGAGAACCTGCTGGTGGCCCAGCACCGCCACCTCAACACCGGCTTCCTGGCCGGACTGTTCAAGACCCCGGCCTTTCGCAAGAGCGAAGCCGAGGCCATGGACTATGCGCGCTTCTGGCTGGAGCAGGTCAACCTCACCGAGTTCGCCAACCGCAACGCCGGCAACCTCGCCTATGGCCAGCAGCGGCGCCTGGAAATCGCCCGCTGCATGATGACGCGCCCGCAGATCCTCATGCTCGACGAGCCGGCCGCCGGTCTCAACCCGCGCGAGACCGAGGACCTCAAGGCGCTCATCGCCCTGCTGCGCGCCGAGCACGACGTGACCGTGCTGCTGATCGAGCACGACATGCATCTGGTGATGAGCATTTCCGACCACATCGTGGTGATCAACCAGGGCACGCCCCTGGCCGACGGGACGCCGGAGCAGATCCGCAACAATCCCGACGTGATCAAGGCCTACCTGGGCGAATCCTGATGGAGACCTCCATGCTGCAGTTCGACAACGTCTCCACCTTCTACGGCAAGATCCAGGCGCTGCATGGCGTCAGCGTGCAGGTGAACCGGGGCGAGATCGTCACCCTGATCGGCGCCAACGGCGCCGGCAAGTCCACCCTGCTGATGACCCTCTGCGGCACGCCGCGCGCCCATGGCGGCAGCATCCGCTACGAAGGCGAGGAACTGGTCGGCCAGGAAACCGCGCAGATCATGCGCAAGGGCATCGCCGTGGTGCCGGAAGGCCGCCGGGTGTTCGCCCGCCTGACCGTGGAAGAGAACCTGGCCATGGGCGGCTTCTTTACCGAGAAGGACGGCTACGACCGTCAGCTGGACAAGGTCCTCGGCCTCTTCCCCCGCCTCAAGGAACGCTATGCCCAGCGCGCCGGCACCATGTCCGGCGGCGAGCAGCAGATGCTCGCCATCGGCCGGGCGATGATGAGCGAGCCGCGCCTGCTGCTGCTCGACGAACCCTCCCTGGGTCTGGCGCCCATCATCATCCAGCAGATCTTCGAGATCATCGAACAGCTGCGTCAGGATGGGGTGACGGTGTTCCTGGTCGAGCAGAACGCCAACCAGGCGCTCAAGCTGGCCGACCGCGGCTACGTGCTGGAGAACGGCCGCATCGTCATGCAGGACAGCGGCGCCGAACTGCTGGCCAACCCGGACGTGCGCAAGGCCTATCTGGGCGGTTGAGTCTTTGGTTCCAATCGTCACCATGGCCGCGATAGCACGTAGGTTGGGTTGAGACGGCTCCACCGTCGAAGCCCAACGGTGCCTGATCGAGGCAATGGCTTGTTGGGCTTCGCTACGCTCAACCCAACCTACGGCGGATCGACCGTAGGTTGGGTTGAGACGGCTCCACCGTCGAAGCCCAACAGCACCGTAGCGTGGAAAACGGCGCAGCCTTTTCCACTGGGGCTTCCTGGCAAAGGGTGCCCTCTCCCGGAGGGAGAGGGGGTTATCCCTGCAGGCCTTCAGCTCCATCAGCCCCACTACCCCAAGGCCTCCAACCGCTGCCGACTGCGCTCGAACCAGTCGCTTAAGGCTTCCGCTACGACCCGCGTCCGCTTGGGCAGCCCACCCTGGTAGGGATGTACCAGGAACAGCGGCAGGCTGGGCGTGCGCCACTCCTTGAGCAGCCAGACCAGGGCGCCACTGGCCAACTCCTCGTGCACCATGAACGACGGCAACCGGGCGATGCCGTGCCCCGCCAGCGCCGCCTGCTTGAGCAGGCTGTAGTGGTTGCAGGCCAGGCCAGGGTTCACCTGCACCCGTTCGAGCCCGTGGTCGCGGTGATAGAGCCAGCGCTCACCTTCGGCATAGTGGCTGTTCACCAGGCAGGCGTGCCCGGCGAGATCGGCCGGCGCTGCCGGTATCTCGTGCCGCTGCAGATACCCGGGCGCGGCGCAGGTCAGCTCCTGCATGGCAAACAGCGGCCGCGCCACCAGGCGCTCGTCCGGTTCCACCCGGGCGCGGATGGCCAGGTCGAAGCCGTCCGCCACCAGCTCGCGATAGCCGTTGTCCAGCACTACCTCCAACTGAATACCAGGATGCGCCGTGCGACAGGCCAGCAGCACCTCGAAGAAGGTGTAGCCCAGCGAGACCGGCACCGTGAGCCGCACCTGACCGGTCGCCTCCTCGCGCAGCCGCGCCACGCTCTGCAACGCCCGCTCGCCCTGGCGGCGCAGCGCCTGGGCTTCCGGCAACAGTTCACGACCCGCGGCGGTCAGGGTCAGCCGGCGGGTGGTTCGGTGCAGCAGGTCGGTTTCCAGCCGACTCTCCAACGCCCGGATACGCTTGGACAGCTGTCCCTTGCTGCAGCCCAGCCGCTGCGCCGCCGTGGTGAAGCTGCCCACTTCGCAGAGCACGGCAAATGCCACCAGATCCGCCAGCTGTTCCTGCATCGTTTCCTCCTGGAAACACTGGATTGCCTATAGGCCGATTTATCATGCCAATGGATCATCCTAGGCTGGACTCCTCTTCTACAAGGAGTCCAAGCCATGAAAGTCATCCTCGTCGGTGCCAACGGCACCCTGGGCAGTGCCATCGCCGCACGCCTCGGCAGTCGTCATGAACTGATCCGTGTCGGTCGCCAATCCGGCGATCTGCAGGTCGACATCACCCAGCCGGAGTCCATCCGTACCCTGTTCGCCCAGGTCGGCCGCTTCGATGCCCTGATCAGCGCGGTGGGTTCGGTGACCTTCGCGCCCTTCACCGAGATGACCCCGGAGGCCTTTCAGAAAGGCCTGCAGGACAAGCTCATGGGCCAGGTCAACCTGGTGCTGCTGGGCCAGGCGCAGGCCGCCGATGGCGCCTCCTTCACCCTCACCACCGGCATCCTCAACGAGCAGCCCATCGCCCAGGGCAGCTCGGCGGCCATGGTCAATGCCGCCCTGGAGGGCTTCGTACGCGGCGCGGCCATCGAGCTGCCGCGGGGTCAGCGTCTCAACGCGGTGAGTCCGACGGTGCTGGAAGAATCGCTGGGGCACTACGGCGATTTCTTCCGCGGCTTCAAGCCAGTACCCGGCGCCGACGTGGCCCTGGCCTACGAACGCAGCGTGGAAGGCAGGGAAACCGGCAAGACTTATCGCGTCTGGTAAGTCCTTGAGCTCCCGGCGTTGTCTGAGTAACGTGTGCCCACCTCAGTCGGGAGTCCCGCGATGCCAGCGCCGCGTTCCATCTTTCCCTTCGCCCTGCTCGGCCTCCTCGGCGGCTGCAGTCTGTTCCAGAGCGACGACACCCCGCGTGCACCGGGCGGCGAGCGCCTGCAGGGCGATCTGCGCTGGAGCGGCGAGCAGCTGCTGTTTCGCCCCTGCCAGGAACAGCGCTTCTTCGACGTCACCGATGCCAACAACACCGCCATCCTGCGCGACGCCCACGAACTGGCCGCCGACAGTGGCGCCGCGTCGCTGTTCGCCGATCTGCGCGGCAAGCTGAAGTCCGGCGGCCGCGACGGTGCCCAGGGCATCTTCGCCGTCACCGATGTCTATCGCGTGCAGTACAGCGGACCTGGCTGCAGCGATCCCAACTTCAAGCGTACCGCCATGAGCGCCAGCGGCCACGGGCCGGACTGGAACGTCCAGGTGAGCAACCAGGGCATGCTGATCAGCACCGCTGGCCAGCAGCGCCGCGCCCTTCCCTACCTGCAGGAAGAACTGCCTGGCGGGATGCGCGCCCTGTCCACCGAAGCCAACGGGGAGAAGGTCGAGCTGTGGATCAACCCCCGGCGCTGCGTGGACGGCCGTACCGGCACCGTCCAGTCGCTGCAGGCCGAACTGCGCATCAATGGCCAGACCTGGCAGGGCTGCGCCTCCTATGGCGGCGCCGGAAATCCCACCTAGGACGGGGTTCGCGCGTCGCTTAGCGCGATCTCCTTGGCATCTCCCGCTTTACGTTTAGCGTCGCGCCTCTTCACGGGCTAGTCTAGCGGCGGCAAGGTTCTACCCGCTTCGCTCGGTCGCCTTCGGGCACCGTCCGGCGAAGGCACAGGAACGCTCAATCAGCCAGGGTTCAGGCATGTCATCATCTCCAGTGTCCCGCAGCGCACCGCCGCGCCGGCGCGGCCACACCATCATCCTGCGGTTGTTTCCGGCACTGTGCGTACTGCTGCTGGCGCTCATCGGCCTGGGCTGCTACCTGCTGGTCGACAACGCCGTGCGCCAGGATGCCACTGTCGCCCAGCAGACCGAGCGGGCCATTGGCCGTACCTTCACACGCCTCGACGAAGAGGTCGCCCGCAACCTCATCGACTACAGCAAATGGGACGAGGCCTATCTCCGCCTCCACCAGGCGCTGGACAGTGACTGGGCCTTCGCGCAGGGCAACCTCGGCGAGTCGCTGTTCCGGGTCTATGGGTACGAAGGGGTGCTGGTGTTCGACGGCCAGAACCAGCCCCGCTATCGCCTGCTCGATGGCCAGCTCGCCGACCCCGCCACGCCCTGGCTGGCCGGCGACGTCGCCGGTCTGCTGGCGGCCGCACGCAGCGCGGATGCCCGCGCCGGCAGCGTCTCCGGGGTCCTGAACGTAGGCGGTACGCCAGCGCTGGTGGCCGCTGCCGCCATCACGCCGAGCGACCATGCCGGCGTCCGCCCCCAGGATCCCCCAGCCTCGGTGCTGGTGTTCGTCAATGTCCTGAGTCCGGCCAAGCTGGCCATGCTGAGCGAAGTCAACGGCCTGCCGCCCCTGGGCATCACCACCGACCCGACCGGCAGCCGCGCCAGCTGGCAACTGCCGGGCTCCCGCTATCAGCTGACCTGGCGCCCGCCGCGTCCGGGGTTGTGGCTCATGCAGCAGACCCTGCCGCTATTCGGCGGTGGCGTCCTGATCCTGCTGCTGGGGCTGATCTGGCTGTTTCGTCAGGCGCTGATCTCGATGCGCCAGCTGGATGCCCAGTACGACGACCTCCTGGCCAGCCGCAGCGAATTGGCCATCGGCGAACGCCGCTTCCGCGATATCGCCGAGGCGACCTCGGACTGGCTATGGGAGGTCGACGCCAATCTGCGTCTGGTCTACGTCTCGGAGCGCTTCGCCGAGGTCACCGGCGAGGCCGCCGAACGTTGGCTGGGGCGCCCGCTCAACGAGCTGCTGACACCCCATGCCGATACCCTGGCGCACTGGCTTGCCAGCCATGAGCACGATCGCAAGCCGCGGCCGCCCCTGGTGTGCCACTACCTGGACGGCAGTGGTCGCGAGCGCACCTGCCGGGTGGCGGCCCGCGCCATTCCCGAGGGTGGCTATCGTGGCACCGTCACGGATCTCACTGACGAGATCGAAGCCCTGGCCCAGGTGCAGCACCTGTCCTGGCACGACCCCCTGACCGGTCTGCCCAATCGCCACCGCCTGCACCAGTTTCTCGCCACCCGCCTGGACGGTCCGGACCCGCGCCCCCTGGCCCTGATCAGCCTGGATCTGGATCGCTTCAAGACGGTCAACGACGCCCTCGGTCATGCGTCCGGTGACCAGGTCCTGCAGGAAGTGGCACAGCGCCTGCGGCAGAACGTGACCGCCACCGATCTGGTGGCGCGGCTGGGCGGCGACGAATTCTGCGTGGTGCTCAGCGGCGAACGCGACCCACGCGCCATCGCCGACCTCTGCCGGCGCCTGGTGGAGCAGTTGCGCCAGCCCTTCCGCCTCGGCGAGCAGCGGGTGTTCATCGGCAGCAGCCTGGGCGTGGCCCTGGCGCCACGGGATACCGGCATCCCGGCGGAACTGCTGCGGCTGGCGGACATCGCGCTCTACCAGGCCAAGGCGGCCGGTCGCGGCACCTGGCGCTTCCACGAGCCGGCCATGAACGAACAGGTGCTGCTGCGCCGGCAGTTGGAACAGGATCTGCGCCAGGCCTTGCGCGACAACCGCCTCAGTCTCTACTACCAACCACGGCGCTGCTTGGCCGATGGCAGTCTGCGCGGCTTCGAGGCCCTGGTACGGTGGGACCATCCCACCCAGGGCCTGCTGGAACCCCTGGACTTCCTGGCCCTGGCGGAAGACGCCGGGCTTGGGCAACGCCTGGGGCGCTGGGTGCTGGAGACGGCCTGCCACGATGCCCAGGGCTGGCCGGAACAGCTCTCGGTATCGGTGAATCTGTCGCCGCAGCAATTCCATGCCAACGAGGATCCGGTGCAGACCGTAGCCGAGGTGCTCTATCAGAGCGGCCTGGCGGCGCCCCGTCTGGAACTGGAAATCACCGAACGTACCCTGCTGGATCCGGCGGCGGACGTGGCCAACACCCTGGGCGCGCTCAAGGGCCTGGGCGTGCGCCTGTGCCTGGACGACTTCGGCTCCGGCCTGTGCTCCCTGGCCTATCTGCGCCGCTATCCGCTGGATGGCATCCGCCTCGACCGCAGTCTGATCCCGCGGCCCGACCATGCACCGGAAGACAGCGCCCTGGTTCGGGCGATGATCGACCTCGGTCGGTCGCTGGGGCTGACGGTGACGCTCAAGGGCGTGGAAGACGCCGACCACCTGCGCCAGGTGCAGCACCTGCCAGCGGACGAGATCCAGGGCTTCCACTGCGGCGCGCCCTTGCCAGCCACCCGCCTGGGCACCTGGCTGAGCGAAGTGGCGGCGCAGCCGCTGAGCTGAAGTGACGGGCGCGGGCCAGGCCCTTCGCCTAGCGCTCAGCCACCATGCTGCCCTCGCCTGCCGCGCCGCGGCGCTGGTTGCGGTCATCGCGGGGGGTGACGCCGAAGAAGTTGCGATAGGCGCTGGAAAAGTGCGGTCCCGAAGAGAAGCCGCAGGACAGGCCGATCTGGATGATGGACTTGCTGGTCTGGGTGAGCATCTTGCGCGCCCGGTTCAGCCGCAGCTCCAGGTAGTACTGGCTGGGCACCCGCGCCAGGTATTGCTTGAAGATCCGCTCCAGCTGCCGGCGGGACACACAGACGTGCTGGGCGATCTCGTCGGTGGTGAGCGGCTCTTCGATGTTGGCTTCCATCAGCATCACCGCCTGGGTCAGCTTGGGATGACTCGACCCCAGCCGATTCTTCAGCGGAATGCGCTGCCGCTCGCTGCCTTCGCGCAGGCGCTCGACGATCAGCTCCTCGGCAATGGTGCCGGCCTGTTCGGCGTCGCGATCGCGGCCGATCATGGCCAGCAGCAGATCGAGGATGGCCAGGCCACCGCAGGCGGTCAGGCGATCGCGATCCCATTCGTAGAGATGATGGGTGGCGATGACCTTGGGAAACTGCTCGCTGAATTCCTCCAGCCAGCGCCAGTGCACGGCGGCGCGATGACCGTCGAGCAGGCCGAGCTGGGCCAGGATATGCACGCCCGCGGAAAAGCCCCCCATGACCACACCGGCCCGGGCGGTCTGGCGCAGCGCCGCAACCAGGGGCGGCGGCAGCGCCGGCGAAGGTTCGTCGGCCAGCACGAAGAGCCGATCCAGGCGTTCCAGCTGTCCCTCCCAGTGGCCACCCGGCAGCCGCGGCTGCAACTCGCTGCCAGCCTGCAGGAAGCGCACCTCGTAGGGCGTATCGCTCGAATGGCGAGCAGCGAGTTCCAACGCTTCCTCGACCAGGCCCACGGTCAGCGGACGAACGTCGGGCCACAGCAGAAAGGCGATGCGGATGGTCATCTAACGTCTGGCTTCCTGTCGAGAGCGGCGGGTGCGGACCGATCCGGGGACCGCGCGCCATGAAACCCTTGTGGGGTGCACGCATGGTACGCCGGAGTGGTGCCCCTGTCCTGGCCTTTGCCACCGGTAGCGGACCGATGTGCGCTCCGGTCCGCCGGCTGGCGCGATTCTAGCCCCGGCTGACCGGCCAGGGCTTTTACCCTGGCGACAAGTCCTTATAGGGACGCCCAAAAGAAACCGCCCGCGACCGGTGACGGGCGCGGGCGGTTGGCGAGGCGGATGGATCAGGCCACGGCCTGGCTCATCTGCTGATGGGTACCGACCAGGTGTTGCACCACGCCCGGGTCGGCCAGGGTGGAGATGTCACCGAGGGAGTCATACTCACCCACGGCGATCTTGCGCAGGATGCGCCTCATGATCTTGCCGGAACGGGTCTTGGGCAGACCGGGCGCCCACTGGATGACGTCGGGCGTTGCGATGGGCCCGATCTCCTTGCGTACCCACTGCTTGAGCTCCTGGCGCAGCGCCTCGCTGCCCTCCTCGCCCTGGTTGAGGGTGACGTAGACATAGATGCCCTGGCCCTTGAGGTCATGGGGCATGCCCACTACCGCCGCTTCGGCGACCTTGGCATGGGCGACCAGGGCACTCTCGATCTCGGCGGTGCCCATGCGATGGCCGGAGACGTTGAGCACGTCATCGACGCGACCGGTGATCCAGTAGTAGCCATCTTCGTCGCGGCGGGCGCCGTCACCGGTGAAGTACATGCCCTTGAAGGTCTTGAAATAGGTGTCGACGAAGCGGTCATGGTCGCCATAGATGGAGCGCGACTGGCCCGGCCAGGAGTCGAGGATCACCAGGTTGCCTTCCACGGCGCCGTCGAGCAGGTTGCCTTCGTTGTCCACCAGTGCCGGCTGGATGCCGAAGAACGGGCGGGTCGCCGAACCGGGTTTCTGGCCAATGGCGCCCGGCAGCGGACTGATGAGGATGCCGCCGGTCTCGGTCTGCCACCAGGTGTCGACGATGGGGCAGCGCTCCTGGCCCACGGTCTTGTAGTACCAGTGCCAGGCCTCAGGGTTGATGGGCTCGCCCACCGACCCGAGCAGGCGCAGGCTGCTGCCGTCGACGCCCTGCATGGCCGCATCGCCCTGGGCCATCATGGCGCGGATGGCGGTGGGCGCGGTGTAGAGGATGTTGACCTGGTGCTTGTCCACCACCTGGCCCATACGGGTGACGTCAGGGTAGTTGGGCACGCCCTCGAACAGCAGGGTGGTGGCACCATTGGCCAGGGGGCCGTAGACGATGTAGCTGTGGCCGGTGATCCAGCCGACGTCGGCGGTGCACCAGTAGACCTCGCCGGGGCGATAGTCGAAGACCCGCTCGTGGGTCAGGGCGGCATAGGTCAGGTAGCCACCGGTGGTGTGCAGGATGCCCTTGGGCTTGCCGGTGGAGCCGGAGGTATAGAGGATGAACAGCGGCGCCTCGGCGGACATCTCCTTGGGCTCGCAGTGTTCCGGGGCCACCGAGGTGATGTCTTCATACCAGACGTCACGGTGGCGGTGCCAGGCGATGTCGGCGCCGGTGCGCTTGCAGACGATCACCTTGCGCACCGAATAGGTGGCCGGGTTGGTCAGGGCCTCGTCGACATTGGCCTTGAGCGGGATCTTGCGACCGCCGCGCACGCCTTCGTCGGCGGTGATGACCAGCTTGGACTGGCAGTCGCTGATGCGGCCGGCCAGGGATTCAGGGGAGAAACCGCCGAACACCACCGAGTGCACCGCGCCAATGCGGGCGCAGGCCAGCATGGCGACCACGGCCTCGGGGATCATCGGCATGTAGATGGTCACCACGTCGCCGCGATGGATGTCCTGGCCGCGCAGGGCGTTGGCCAGCTGGCAGACCTCGCGATGCAGTTCGCGGTAGGTGATGTGACGGCTGTCGGCCGGATCGTCGCCTTCCCAGATGATGGCGGTCTGGTCGCCACGGGTTTCCAGGTGGCGGTCCAGGCAGTTGTAGGAGGCGTTCAGGGTGCCATCGGCGAACCACTGGATGTCGACCCGATGATCGTCGAAGGAGGTCTGCTTGACCCGGCTGAAGGGTTTGATCCAGTCCAGGCGCTGGGCCTGCTCGCGCCAGAAGCCATCGGGGTTGAGGATGGACTGCTGGTACAGGCGACGATAGGTGACTTCATCGGTCAGGGTCCGGGAAGCGACTTCCGCGCGGACCGGGTAGAAAGCGGCACTCATGGGACGATCTCCTCGGCGGGAAACTGTTGTTCTTGTTACCTTCCGTTGTACGGCGCGCACCGGTTTCGGGCCATTCGACCATGGTCGGACGGGACGCCATAGGCTGACCGGCGGGTCTGGTACCCTTCCGCTTTCATGACTTTCTTCCCTCAAGGAGCGCCCCATGGCCGATCTCGCCCAGTCCCATTGCGTCCCCTGCCGCTCCAGTGAGCCGGCCTTGAGCGAGGCCGCCAGCACCGAATTGCTAAAGGCCGTCCCGGGGTGGACGCTGGTGGAACGCCAGGGGGTTCCGCGCCTGGAGCGCCGCTATGCCTTCGGTAACTTTCTCGAAGCCCTGGACTTCACCAATCGGGTCGGTCGGGAGGCCCAGCACGAGGATCATCACCCGGCCCTGCTCACCGAATGGGGCGCGGTGACGGTGAGCTGGTGGACGCACAACATCGGCGGCCTGCACCGCAACGACTTCATCATGGCGGCCCGCACCGACGCGGTCGCCCTGTCGGCCAGCGTCTAGCCGCTGGATCGACGACTCAAGGCACGGCCCTAGTCGCAGGCAGCGGTCAGCCCCTCGGCATGGACGAAGCACAGCTTGTTGCCTTCCGGATCGCGGCAATAGGCGGCGTAGAAGTCCGGGCCATACCCTGGCCGTACCCCGGGCGCGCCCTCGTCGCTGCCGCCCAGCTGCAGCGCCCGGTGCCAGGCCGCTTCCACTGCCGCTGGCGACGGTGCGGCAAAACTCACCTGCACGCCGTTGCCCCAGGAGGCCGGCAGGCCATTGAACGGCAACTGCACATAGAATTGCGGCCACTCTCGACCTGGCCGCTGCCAGCCACACCCAGGCGGGCCACCGTCGTCTTCGGCCGGCATCCGTACCAGACCGAGTTCGTGCAACACGCCGTCGTAAAAACCGATCAGGCGCTCCAGATCACGCGCGCCTACCTGTACATGACTGAACATGCGGCTCTGCTCCTGCGACAAGGGTCATCAGGTCACGTTAGACCAGTACGCCGCGGCTGCCTATCGGCTCGACAAGCCCGGTCCGGGCGGTTAGCGTGGCGGCCTTTGCCTTTGACGACATGCCCATGAACCTGCGCAACCTTCCCCGCCTGACCAAGATCGGCCTGGTCTTCTTTATCCTCGGCCTGCTGGGCGTGGCCTTCGCCCTCTATGGCCTCTATCAGGGCCCACGGCCCGCCGAGCCCGGCGCCATGCGCAGCCTGCTGTTTGCCGCCGGCCTGCAACTGACCGGCTACGTGCTGCTCAACCGCAATCGCTTCCGCATGCTGTCCGGCCGGCGCAAGGACTGACCATGGCCATCCAGTGGACCTGCCGCGTCGCCCCGGCACTGACCACCGCCGAGCTCTATGCCGCCCTGGTGCTGCGCGCCCGGGTCTTCGTGGTGGAGCAGGAGTGCGTCTATCCCGATCCCGACGGCCTGGATCTGACGGAAGACGTCTGGCACCTGTTCGGTTGGCAGGATGGCGAACTGCTCGCCTATCTCCGGCTGCTCGGCGCGGTGCGTGACGAGGCGGTGATCGGCCGGGTGATCGTGGCGCCGGAAGGCCGGGGCAGCGGTCTCGGTCATCAGTTGCTGGAAGAGGCCCTGCGGGTCTGCGCCGAGCGCTGGCCCGGGCGTCCGCTGTTCCTCTCCGCCCAGGCCCACCTGCAGGCCTACTATGGCCGCTACGGCTTCACGTCCTGCTCAGGGGTGTATGACGAGGATGGGATTCCCCATATCGATATGCGCCGTGTGGCGGATTAGCGTCGCCGCAGCGGATCGAGCAGCGGCTTGAGGCCGTTGTGGTCGATCTCCTGCATCAGCGCCAACAGCCGCCCCAGTTCGCCGGGCGGAAAGCCGCTGCGGGCGAACCAGTTGAGGTAGTGGCCCGGCAGATCGGCCAGCAGACGGCCGGCGTACTTGCCATAGGGCATGGTCCAGGTCACCAGGGCTTCCAGATCCGCGGGCTGCATCGCTTGTCTCCTCTACACGGCGTGGCGATTATGCCATGCCGGTTCGGGTTACCCGTCGGTTGCGGGGAGCGCCACGCCTCCGCGACGATCCCAGCTACAACAGGTCTGCAGAGGATTTCAGCATGAGCAATGTTACCCGGCCACTGGCCGCCGTTACCGGTGCCTCCAGCGGCATCGGCTTCGAATTGGCCAAGCAGCTGGCCCGCCATGGCCATGATCTGCTGCTGGTTTCCCGTGGCGATGGCCTCGATGCCGCCGAGCGGGAGCTGCGCGCCCTGGGAGTCAAGGTCTGGAGCCATGCGGCCGACCTGCGCACCGCCGTGGGCGTGGAAGAGACCTATAGATTCCTGCGCCGCCAAGGGCGGCCGCTGGACGTCGTGGTGCTCAACGCCGGGGTCGGCCTCGGCGGCGCCTTCGTCGGCCAGACGCGCCTGGAAGACGAGATGGCACTGATCCAGCTCAATGTGATGTCCACCGTGCACCTGGCCAAGCTGGTCTTGCCGGACATGGTCGCCGCCGGTCGCGGCCGGGTGCTCTTTACCTCGTCCATCTCGGCCACGGCGCCGATTCCTTTCGAGGCGGTCTACGGCGCCTCCAAGGCGTTCATCAATTCCTTCGCCTTCGCCGTGCGCAACGAACTCAAGGACAGCGGCGTGACCCTCACGGTGCTCATGCCCGGCCAGACCGATACCAACTTCTTCCACCGCGCCGGCGAGGACGACACCAGCGTCGGCGCCGGTCCCAAGAACGATCCGGTACAGGTCGCGGCCCAGGGCTATGCCGCCCTGATGCAGGGCCTGGATCATGTCTACGGCGGTGGGCCCGAGGTCCAACATGAGGGCGAGGTGCTCAATCGCGTCGAGAGCGAAGCCCAGAAGGCCGAACGCCACCGCGCCTGGTCGGAACCCGGGTCGGCGCAGAAGGACGACTGAGAACCGGTTTTTCAACTGGCATCAGGCCCAAGCGGCCTGATGCCAGAACAAGGGCCTTCGAAACCTGCATCACCACCCCGCGCTCACGTCGCCTATCTCTGGTTATTTCATCATTATTATTTCTTTGGACGCCGATAGCTAACTTAGCTCTCTAACTTCATGGCGTTTTGGATTGAAGCAAAACATCCATACCGGACTATTTAAATTATTTCGGACCATTAAGTCCGAAATGAAGAACCACGTTATCCAGCTATTTTCCTTATTAGCACCGTCTTGAGGTGCAACAGCTACCCTCCGCTCGGACGCCAACCAAAGATCCCATGTCGTATAGGAATGCGTTATTACATCCCAAAATGCCTCTCAGGCTGATAGAGCGGAAAATTAGCGCCATAAGATTGACTAAACAAAAAGAGAAGATGCAAAGCTATCGCGCTACCGATCAAGCGCAGATTTAGCTTATTCATCGGCCACCTGATTCAAATTCCATTGTTTTTTGAAACATTGCCGCCAGTCATTTCCAACAATGAGGAGCAGTTAATGTCATTAAGGAATCTGAAAATAGGTAGCAGAGCGCTGCTGTGCTTTACCAGTTTCGCGGTCTTGCTGATTGGCCTCGGGCTATTCAGCCTGAACCAGATCGGCAAGCTCCGGGAGAGCGAGCAGCAGATCGAGCATGGCAGTTTGGGCGGCACCAGAATCGCGGCCGAGCTGGAGTCCGCCATCCTGCAGATTCGCCTGGAAACCCTGAGATTCATCACGACCACCGACAGCAATTTGAGCCAGGCCAGTCAGGCACAGCTCAAGGAGGAGCAAGACCGCTTCGCCAAGGCGCTTGAGGCCTACCAGAAGGTGATCGGTAGCGACAAGGAAGCCAGTATCTACCAGGAATTGCGCCAACTCATCGCCCCCTGGCGTACGGCCCTGGACGAGGTGCTGCGGCGCTCGGCCAGCGAAGGCACCGACGCTGCCCGAAGCTATCTGAACCAGACCTTCCGTCCGCTCAACGAGCCGGTGCTGGCCAAGGTTCAGGGCCTCATCAAGGTCAATCGTGAGCAGGCCACCGAGATCGGCAAGGAAGCGACCAGCCTCTATGAGCAGAGCCTCACCTATGTGACCGCTACCATGGTCCTGGCACTGGTCATGACCCTGCTGATCGCCTGGCGCTTCACCCAGAGCCTGGTGGTGCCGGTCCGCCGCAGCATGGCGGTGGCCGAAAGCATCGCCAATGGCGACCTCATGCAATCCTGGCAGGACCAGGGCCGCGACGAGATCCACCAACTGAGCCTGAGCTTCGAGCGGATGCGCAGCAATCTGGTGCAAACCCTGCAGCAGATCAGCGATTCCGCCATCCAGCTGGCGTCGGCCGCCACCGAGATGCACGCAGTGACCGAAGACGCCAACCGGGGCCTGAATCAGCAGAATCAGGAAATCGAACAGGCCGCCACTGCCGTCAACCAGATGACCGCGGCGGTGGAAGAAGTCGCCCGCAACGCCGAGAGCACCTCGACCGAGGCGCGTGATTCCGATACCGCCTCGCGCCAGGGTCGCGCCAGCGTCGAACAGACCGTGCATGCCATCGAGGCGCTCAATGGCAACGTCACCGACAGCAGCCAGCAAATCCAGCAACTGGCAAACGATGTCGGCAATATCACCACCGTATTGGAGGTGATCCGCGGGGTGGCCGAACAGACCAACCTGCTGGCCCTCAACGCCGCCATCGAAGCCGCGCGTGCCGGTGATGCGGGTCGGGGCTTCGCCGTGGTGGCCGACGAGGTACGGGCGCTGGCGCAACGGACTCAACAATCGACCCAGGAGATCGAAGCCGTCATCAGCCAGGTGCAGCGCGGCAGCAGCGAGGCGGTCAGCACCATGAATGCCACCGCCGGTCTCGCCCAGCGCACCCTGAACCTGGCGCGGGATTCGGAACAGTCGCTGGCGGTCATCACCAGCGCGGTGACCGGTATCACCGAACGCACCACCCTGATCGCCACCGCTGCCGAAGAACAGGCCCATGTGGCCCGGGAAGTGGACCGGGCGCTGGTGACCATCCGCGACCTCTCGGTACAGAGCGCCGCCGGTGCCAGCCAGACCGCCACGGCCAGCAGCGAACTCTCGCAACTGGCGGTGCAGATGAATCAGCTGGTGGGTCGTTTCAAGGTGGCCTAAGCGAGGCGTCCGCCGGCCTCCAGGCTGGCGGACGGCTTGCCCTAGTCGACCGGCTTGGCTCCAGGCATGCCGCATTTGGCGAACTTACCCTGGGCGTCCTTGCATCGCGCGGCCTTGGCCTTGGTCGTGTCGCACTTGACGAACTTGCCCTGGGCATCCCGACAGGGCGCCGCCTGGACACTGGCAGACGCGAAGAGCGTCAGGGCTACCGCGGTGAACAGTGCCTTGAGCATGACGATCACCTCCAGGGCCGACAGTGGCCTTTGGCAAGCATAGCGAAGGGTGGTGCCGTCGCCAGTCGCCGACTCGCTTGCCGCCTGGCGGTCGCACGCCGCACTGTACCGCTCCATCCAAGCGCCACTGCCTCTCTTCATCCGTCGCGCCCGCCAGGCAAGATGGCCTCTTTGGCCACCGAGAGAAAAATCCATGCGTACCCTGGGCCTGCTAGGCGGCATGAGCTGGGAGAGTTCGGCTCACTACTATCGCATCCTCAACGAAGAGGTCCGGCGACGGCTGGGCGGTAGCCATTCGGCCGCCTGCCTCTTGCTGTCGGTGGATTTCGCCGAGATCGCCGCCCTGCAGCATGCGGGTGACTGGACGACGCTGGGTCAGCGCCTGCAAGACCATGCGCGGCAACTGGCCGCCGGCGGGGCCGAGGCCCTGGTGCTCTGTACCAACACCATGCACTGCCTGGCGGCGGAACTCGAGGCGGCCACCTCGCTGCCGCTGTTGCACATCGCCGACCCCACGGGTGCGGCGATCCGTGCCCAGGGCCTCGAGACCATCGGCCTGCTGGGTACCGCCTTCACCATGGAACAGGCCTTCTATCGCGAGCGCCTGACGGAGCGTTTTGGCCTGAAGGTACGGGTACCCGAGCTGGCAGGGCGCCAGACCGTACACCGCATCATCTACGAGGAGCTGGTGCGGGGTGAGGTACGCGCGGAATCACGGGAAGCCTACCGCGCGGTCATCGGCGAGCTGGTCGCCCAGGGTGCCGAGGGCATCGTGCTCGGCTGCACGGAGATCATGCTGCTGGTGGACCAGAGCGACAGTGCGGTGCCGCTGTTCGACACCACCCGACTGCATGCCCTGGCTGCCGTGGACTGGGCGCTAAGCTAGGTGTCAGCCCGACCCTGCAGGCGACGCGCCACGTCCGCCAGCAGCGGGCGCGCATCCAGCGTACTCTGCTGGCACTCCTCGGCCAGGGCCGCCAGGGCCGGATCGACCGGTTCGCTGCACCGCGCCAGCCATTCGTCCAGCAGGATGCCAAAGGCGCGACTCTCGAAGCGCTGCAGCCGGGCGGCCTGCGCGGTGTCGTCGGGCAGCAGGGAGGCACCGCCGAAGTCACCCAGCAGGCAGCGCGCGCCGCCATCCCAGAGGATGTTGTGGGCATAGAAGTCACCATGGACCAAGCCGTGGCCATGCAGGTGCGCCAGGGCGCTGGCCATGCCGCCCGCCATCTCGCGTACGGCGGCGGCGGTAAAGCGGGTGTCTTCCGGATAGACGTCACGGCTGCAGGTGGTGAAGCTGGGCGGACCAGCCAGATTGCCGAAGGCCGGTTCCACCAGTTCCAGCACCAAGCCGCTGCGCTGCTCGGGATGATCGGCCAGATCGCCCAGGGCGCCGATCAGCCAGGGATGGGTACCGGCACTGAGACTGGCGGCGCTTTCGCTCTCCGGGGTGCCGTCACTGGTCATGCTGCCCTTGAACAGCTTGACCGCCACCTCGCGCGGGCCCTCGGGCGACTGCCAGCACGCCTGGTGAATGATGCCGGAGGCGCCCTCCCCCAGCCGCTCGCCAAGCCGCAGATCGCGCCAGGCGATGCGTTGCTGCTGGGCCGCCTGGGCCCGCACCGCCTGTTCGCGGGCGGCGCCGAGGGGGTTGTCGCCATAGGCCAGCCAGGTCAGCCGCGGCAGCTCGAGAATGGCCGGCGGCAGCGCCGCGAAGCGATTCGCCGACAGGCGCAGGAGTTCCAGCTGGTGCAGCTCGGCCATGCTCGCCGGCAATGCCTCCAGCTGGTTGCCCGCCAACATCAGTTTTTGCAGCGCCGGGCGTTCGCCCAGGGCGGTCGGCAGGGTAGCGATGCGGTTGTCGGTCAGGATCAACCAGCGCAACCGCGGCGGCAGCGCAGCCGCGCTCACCTGCTCCAGCTCACAGGCCTTGAAGCCGATCATCTCCAGGTTGGGCAGCGTGCCCAGCACCTCGGGCAATTCGGTGAAGGGATTGCCCGAGCAGAAGAGAATGCGCAACCGGTGCAGCCGGCCCAGATCAGCGGGCAGATGGGTCAGCCGGTTGCCGGACAGGTCAAGGATTTCCAGGCTGTCGGCCAGGGCATAGATCTCTTCGGGAAACTCGGTCAGGTCGGCGCGCAGGGTCAGCCGCGTGGCCCCCGCCAGTTCGCCGGCACGCAGCCGGGCTAGGGTATCCGTCATGGCAAAGCGACTCTCACTGTCTTGAAAAACCGGCACCTGGCCGGTGATGGCGCGGACGTTAGCACGCCAGGCCGCTAGCTGCGGCCCTCATGCGCCAGAATGCGCGCCACTGCCTCTCTCAGATCGCTTCCGGTCACCACGGGGGGTGCCAGGGGATTGGCCACCTGGTCGGGGCGCCGCTGCACGAGGGCGCCCTTGAAGCCGGCGGCCTGGGCCCCGGCGATGTCCCAGGCGTGGACGGCGACCAGCCACAGACGCTCGGCCGGCTGCCCCAGGCTGGCGGCGGCCTGGCGATAGGTGGCAGTGGCCGGCTTGCTGGCGCCGGCGTCCTCGGCGGAAAGAATGGTGGCGAAGGCGTCGCTCAGGCCAGCGTGCTCAAGCTGTGCCTGGGTGGCGGCGCGGGCGTTGTTGGAGAAGGCGATACAATGCACGCCCTGCTCCCGGGCGAAGTCGAGTCCAGGTCTGACGTCGGGATGGGCGGGCAAGGCCTTCAGCGCCGCGGCCACCCGCTGCTTGTCGGACGCGGTCAGCGAACGCCCGAGCCGCTCGCCGACCATGTCCAGCGCCGCCTGGCCCTGGGCCTCGAAGGGCGCATGGCGGCTACAGAGTTCGGCCGTCATGGCATTCTGCAGGGTCTGGGCGAACCACAGTTCACGGCTATGGGGATCGCCGAACAGCTCGCTGAACAGGCCATCCAGCGCGGACAGGTCGAGCACGGTCTCGTTGATGTCGAACAGGCAGGTGAGGGTCATGAGGGATACTCGGCGGCGAATGTCTCTTCGACCAGGGCTCGCGATTGAGGTGCAGCCGCGCTAAGGTTTTACACTGGCAGGAAAGATTAAAAGCCTAAAGTCTTACGATTTCTCGCCGATACCTCAGTCGACCTGCCTCTCGCTTGCCGTCCCCGCCCGGCTCGAGTGGCAACAGTTTTCCCAAGATGCGCTTGCTGCCCGTACAAGGCTCATCGACCCGCCCGAGATAGCCCGATGGCCGATTTCCTGCAGTATGAAGATGATCGCCTCAACGCCCTGCACGCCCTGGAGTTGCTCGACTCGGCGCCAGCGGAGGAATTCGATCGCCTTTGCGAGCTGGTCGCCAGCAGCTTCAACGTACCGACCGCGCTGATCAGCCTGGTGGATCGCGACCGTCAGTGGTTCAAGGCACGGGTCGGCTTCGACCTGCCGCAGATGCCGAGAGAGGACGCCTTCTGCGCCCATACCATCCAGGCGGCGGACGGCCGGATGGAGATCAACGATGCCCGTTGCGATGCGCGCTTCAGCCATAACCCGCTGGTGGTGCGCGCCCCCCATGTGCGCTTCTATGCGGGTTCGACCCTGGTCACCGAGGGCGGCTATGCCATTGGTAGCCTGTGCATTCTCGACAGCCAGCCACGGGAACTGAACGCGACGGAACGCAAGCGGCTGGACGACTTCGCCGCCCAGGTGATGAGGCTCATCGCCTTGCGCCAGCACCTGCGGCGACGCGACCCGGTCAGCGGCTTGCCCAACCGCCAGCAGTTCCAGGCGGATGTCGCCCAACTGGCCGAACTCCGTCCCGGCGAGTTGCGTCTGCTGGTGCTGATAGACCCCCTGGAAACCCAGTGGAAGGACCAACTGGTCCTGGCCCAGGGCATGTGGCCCTTCGAAACCTTCCTGCGCTGCCTGGCCCTCCGGCTGTGCGACGCCCTGAGCGAGCGGGCCAAGGTCTATCACGTGGACACCAGGCGATTCGCCTTCCTGCTGCCCGCGGACTGCGACTATCCGCCCCTGCTGGACACTCTGATCGCCCAGCTGAGGACGCCGGTCCAAGCCGACCGGATTCCCATCGACCCACCGGTGAAGGCCGGCGTGGTGCCCTTCGTGCTGACGGCAGGCGAGGTGCGCGACCTGCTGCGCAAGGGCCTGGTGGCCGTCGACCAGGCGGCCCTGAGCCCGCGCCACTGGGGACTCTACGAGCGACCGCAGGACCAGGCCTTCCAGCGGATCTTCCAGCTGGTGCGGCAACTTCCCGAAGCCCTCGAACGCGGCGACTTCAGTCTGGCCTTCCAGCCACGCCTGGCCTTGCCCGACCGTACCCTGTGCAGTGCCGAGGCCTTGCTGCGCTGGACGCACCCGCAACTCGGCCCCATCGCGCCCGGCGACTTCATCCCGGCGATCGAGAAGACCGCGCTGATCCACAGCGTCACGCGCTGGGTGATCCGCACCGCCATCGCCCAGCTGGCGCGCTGGGACAGTGACTACCAGGGGCGGCTGTCGCTCAACCTGTCGCCCCGGGATTTCGACGAGGGCGACCTGGTGGCGCTGCTGCGCGAGACCTGCCAGCGCCAAGGTGTGGACCCGCGGCGGCTGGAAGTCGAGATCACCGAAGGTGAATGGCTCAGGCGTAATCCGGAGGCCATCGCCCAGTTGCACGACCTGCGTGCCCTGGGACTGAACATCGCCATCGACGACTTTGGCAGCGGCTACAGCAATTTCGCCTACCTCTACGAATTACCGGTCACCAGCGTCAAGCTCGACCGCTCGCTGATCCATGACCTGCCCAGCGACCCGCGCAAGCAGGAGGTGGTCAGGGCACTGCTGGCGCTGATCGGCAAGCTGGGCTATCGCAGCGTCGCCGAAGGGATAGAGACGGAAGACGTGCTGACCTTTCTGCAAGACGCCGGCTGTGACGAGGTTCAGGGCTATCTGCTGGCGCGGCCCATGGCCCTGCCCGCCTTCGAGGCCTGGTACGCCGAACAGGGTTAAGTCGAAAGGACGAGGTCATTTGACTGACAAATTCATTCCAGGCTCTACACTGGTTCAGGTCGTAGTTTCCCGGGAGTGAGGACATGAGGGAATCAGGTACCGAGTTGTTGGACGTGGTTGGCCTGGATACCGGCAATCTGAGCAGTCAGGGCTGCATCGACAAGGTGCTGCACGCGCTGCGCACCCATCTGAACATGGACGTGGCCTTTCTGGCCGAATTTCGTCAGCAGGATCGCGTCTTCCGCAATGTCGATGCCGAGCCCGACGCGCCGATCAAGGCCGGTGATGCGCTGCCGCTCAGCCAGGGCTATTGCCAGCAGGTGGTCACCGGTCATCTGCCTGAACTCATCCCCGATACCCGCGCCATCGGCGCCACCCGCTTGATCCCGGAAACCCGCGCCGTCCCCATCGGTGCGCACCTGAGCGTGCCTGTCCGTCTCAGCGATGGCGAACTCTATGGCACCTTCTGTTGCTTCAAGTACCAGCCTGATCCGACCTTGAGTCCGCGCGATCTGGAACTGGTACGAACCTTCGCCGAACTGGTGGCGGATCGTCTCAGCCTGGATGCTTCCAGCCGCCGCGGCCAGGTGGAGATGCGCCAGCGTATCCAGGGCGCGGTGGCCGCCCATCAACCCAGCATCGTCTACCAACCGATCTATTACCTGGCCGATCTACGCATTGCCGGCTGGGAATCCCTGTCGCGCTTCCATTGCCCACCGCAACGCAGCCCCGACCTGTGGTTTTCCGAGGCCAGCGCCGTTGGTCTGGGCGACGAACTCGAAGAGAGCGCCATGCGCTATGCGTTGCAAGGTCTGCAAAGCCTGCCGGACGATACCTACCTGACCATGAACTGTTCACCGCAGACCATCCTGGCCGGCCGCCTGCCCGTGCTGCTGGCTGGCAATCCGCCGGGACGGCTGGTGCTGGAGATCACCGAGCACGCCGAGGTGAACGACTACGACGCCCTCCACGCCCAGTTGCGACCCTTGCGGGCGCAGGGCGTGCGCCTGGCCATCGACGATGCCGGCGCCGGTTATTCGAGCCTGAGGCACATCCTCAAGCTGCGCCCGGACATGATCAAGCTGGACATGAGCCTGGTCCGTGACATCGACAGCGACGCCGAACGCCGGGCGCTGGCCTCGGCCATCATCGCCTTCGCCCGCGAGACGCGTAAGGAAGTGATCGCCGAGGGCGTGGAAACCCTCGCCGAACTGGCGACCCTCAAGGCCTTGCAGGTGGACAAGGTGCAGGGCAACCTGCTGAGTCGCCCGCTACCGCGCGACGACGCCCTGCGCCTGCCCCGGCAGCGCCAACTCGAAGGCCAGCAGGACAGCTGAATCGAAGGATCGGCGGCCATTCAAGTCGCCGATCCTTCGGCCGATACGCCTAGGCGAATCATCGCTTCACCTGACGCCAGACCCGCTCTCGGCCGACCTTTGCCCTGCAGGAGTTACCGGTGCGTTCCATCCTGGTCATCGAAGACAGCCCCATGGTCCTCAAGATCCTGGCGCACCTCTTTCGGCAGCAGCGCGAATTCGAGCCGGTGTTCTGCGCCACCCTGGCCGAAGCCGAGCTGATGCTGGAGACCTCGGCCAACCTCTTCTTCGCCGCCCTGGTGGATCTCAACCTGCCCGACGCCGCCAATGGCGAAAGCGTTGACCTGGTGCTGCGCTATCGGCTGCCCTGCATCGTCCTGAGCGGCTCCTACGACGAACGTCGGCGCGACGACCTCTTGACCAAGGGCGTGGTCGACTATGTGCTCAAGGAGAGCCAGTACTCCTACGAATTCGCCTTCCGCCTGCTGCGCCGGCTGGATAGCAATACCGCGGTGAAGATCCTGATCGCCGAGGATTCCGACGCCACCCGCAACTACATCCGCCACGTGCTGACGCCCCACCGCTACCAGTTGCTGGATGCCTGCGATGGCAACGAGGCCCTGCGCCTGCTGCAGGAGCAGCCGGACATCGACCTGCTGGTGGTGGACCACAGCATGCCCGGCATCAGCGGTTTCGAACTGGTGCAGCTGCTGCGCCAGAAGCTACGGCGTCACGATCTCAGCATCATCGGGCTGTCAGCGGACGAGAAGGGGTCGCTCAGCGCCAAGTTCATCAAGCAGGGCGCCGACGACTTCCTGCGCAAACCCTTCTGCCCCGAGGAGCTCAACTGCCGGGTGGTCTCGACCCTGGAGCGTCGGGATCTCATGCGCGCCCTGACCCATGCCGCCCAGTACGATTCCCTCACCGGCCTGCGCAATCGCCGCGCCTTCCAGGATCAGGCCCGGGACTGGTTTCGCCAGGCC
Organism: Pseudomonas oryzihabitans; assembly: GCF_001518815.1. NCBI lineage: Bacteria > Pseudomonadati > Pseudomonadota > Gammaproteobacteria > Pseudomonadales > Pseudomonadaceae > Pseudomonas > Pseudomonas oryzihabitans. Next base: position 1,253,093 of record NZ_CP013987.1, on the reverse strand, counting down.
GAGCGCGAGGGGCGGTCGCTCAGCGTCGCCATGCTCGACCTGGATCACTTCAAGCGCATCAACGACGAATACGGTCATGCCAGTGGCGACAGCGCCCTGGTGGTGTTCGCCCAGGCCCTGGCGCGCACCCTGCCCCAGGACCTGACCGGTCGCCTGGGTGGCGAGGAATTCGCCCTGGTCAGCCGGATGCCGCCGGAGCAGTTGCTGCAGGCACTGGATCTGTTGCGGCGTTACTGCCACGCCCAGACCTATGCCCCCGGCGCGCCACCGCTGTCGTTCAGTGCGGGCGTCTTCAGTGGCCTCGCCAACGACCTCGAAGGTTTCCTGCACGAAGCCGATCGCCGTCTCTATCAGGCCAAGCGCGAGGGCCGTGGCCGTACCTGCCTGGTGCTGGACGCCGACTAGGTCAGCACCCGGGTTGGCGCGACCCACCACAAGACATATGATGTCGTACGATCAACCTGGCTCGCCGGGCTGATGCGTATCGTCTCGTCCAACAATAACAAGCAAGGACCTGCCTCATGCACGACTCCCATCCGGGTCTCACTCGGCCATTGTCACGTCGCCGGCTGCTCCAGGGCGGCCTGGTCTGCGGCGCCGCCCTCACGCTGCCCAGCCTCGCCCGTGCCGCCGAACCCCTAAGCCAACGCTATCCCGATCCGCTCATCGAGATCCTTGATGACCGCTTCCTGGAACTGCGCCTCTTCAATGCCAGCGTCGAGCGTCTGGCCACCGGTCTGCGCTGGGCCGAGGGGCCAGTCTGGATCGGCGACGGCAACTACCTGCTGATGAGCGACATCCCCAACAACCGCATCATCCGCTGGGATGAGGTCAGCGGTCGGCTGGACACCTATCGCGCCCAGTCGAATTTCTCCAATGGCCTGACCCGCGACCGTCAGGGCCGACTGATCGCCTGCGAAGGTTCCACCACCCACGGCCAGGGCCGGCGGGTCACCCGCACCGAGCACGATGGCCGCATCACGGTGCTGGCCGATGGCTTCGAGGGCAAGCCGTTCAACTCCCCCAACGACGTGGTGGTCAAGCGGGATGGCTCCATCTGGTTCAGCGATCCGCCGTTCCAGGCGAACAGCGATTACGAGGGCCATCGCGTGAAGACCGAGCAACCCGACGGGGTCTATCGCATCGACGGCGAGAGTCTGGCGGTCACCCGGGTGATCGGCGACCTCAACGGCCCCAATGGCCTGGCCTTCTCGCCGGACGAAAAGCTGCTCTATGTGGTCGAGGGCCGCGCCAAGCCCAATCGCCTGGTATGGGCCTATACCGTCAAGGACGACGGCAGCCTGGGCGAGCGCCGCAAGCACATCGAGGCGCTGGAGTTCGGCGCCCTGGATGGCATCAAGTGCGACGTGGCGGGCAATCTCTGGTGCGGCTGGGGTAGCAGCGGCGCCCCGGCGGCCAAGCCCGAGGTGCTCGATGGCGTGCGGGTGTTCGATCCCAGCGGCAAGGCACTGGGGCATATCCATCTGCCGGAACGCTGCCCCAACCTCTGCTTTGGTGGCCCGGAAGGCAACCGGCTGTTCATGGCCGGCTCCCACTCGCTCTATAGCCTCTACGTCAACATCCGCGGCGCCGGACTCTAGCCGCTAGCGGGACTCGGGCGGTGATTGCTCGACCAGGGTGGTCAGGGAGTCGAGCACGTTGTCCAGGGCATAGGCCGCCTCGAAGCGCGCCAGGTTCTGCGTGAGGTCGGCCAGGCTGGTGGTGATCCCCAGCCAGTTGCCCAGGCCGATCTGGCGCGCCGCTTCCGGTAGCGAGCAGCCGCCATCGCGGCGTTCCAGCCAGGCCAGCACCAGCTCGGGCGGGGTATTGGCTTCGAGGCCCAGGGTGCGCAGCAGGCGCAGGGCCTTGGCCTGTTCGCGGGGCGGCAGCCGATGGCGGGCTGAGGGGGTGGGCTGGTCGACGATAAGCGTCAACCGCGAGCCGGGGATATCGGTCATCTGGACCTCTAGGGGACTACACCAGAACCGTACGGCGTAAGGCCGCTTCATCTCCCCATGGTAGGGCAATAGTCTGGCCAATTGCCATACCTTGCCCTGGCCCTCATCGCCCTGACAGCGCCGTTCGGCCCCTGCCCCACTCAGCGCGTGGCGCGGCTCCGGCAGCGCTGCCAGCGCTCTTCCACCCGCTGGGCGAACCAGGCGGTGGTCAGGGTGCGGGTAATCTTGGGGCTCTCCAGGGTGATGCCCGGCAGGACGGCACGCGGCAGGCTGCGGCCGGCCTTGCGCTCCGCCAGGGCATAGACCTTGGCATAGAGATCGGTCTTGGCGAAGTCTTCCGAATTGCCCGCTTCCAGATCGTGGCGGATGGCGATGTCGCTCATTCCCAGTGCCGGGGCCAGGCGATTCACCGCGCGCTCGGTCTCGCCCTGGGTCCGCGACCCGGGCACCACCAGATCACCATCCAGCGCCAGCTTCACCCCTGAAGCTCGGCTCACCGCACTCTGGAAGGCGGCGTTGCGACTGGCATACCAGCCGGCGTTGAAATCGGCGAAGCGATACAGCGGGGTGGGATAGTCCGCCGGATAACCGAGCAGATGCGCGGTGCCGAAATAGAGGCCACCACGTCGGCTGAACACCTCGTGGCGAATGGAGCCCTCGCGGTCATAGGGATAGTCGCGGGCATGGGCCTCGGCGAAGTCGATGCTGACCTGCATGGGGCCGCCGGTGCGCACCGGATTGAAGCGTCCGAACAGCTGGCTACCCAGAGGCACCATGGCGATGAAGTCCTCGAAGATCAGACTCAGTTCGCGCTCGGTACGGGCACCGTCCAGGCGCTGGGCATAGGTCTTGCCGCTGGGCGACTGGAGATTGAGCGCCGTGCGCACCAGCAGCTGAGGCACATAGGCCCGCGCCGCGCGCCGATCAATCTCCTCGCGGGCGATCCGCCCCAGCCCCGGCACCGGAGGATCGACCTGGTAGGTGGACTCCTGCTCTGCCACGGCCAGCACGGCGCAGAGGTTGTCCGTCGAGGGATCGAGCTCCTGGGCGCTGAAGGCGGTCTGGATGTCGCTCGCCCAGCCCTGCCGATCAGACACGTTGGCGGGCAGCAGGCGCAAGAGCTCGGCCCGCACCTCGGCTGGCGAGCGGGTGGGCCCCTGGGAAGTGGGCGTCAGGCTGCAACCGGCCAGTACCAGTGCACCAGCGAGGGCGGTCCAGCCGCGCAGCCGCGACCAGGTGGGCAGAACGATGGCAGGCAAGACGAGGGCGGATGACACGGCAGCTCCAAGAGATTTCTTTGGCCGCTTTGACCACGCTCCACGCCAAAAGGCTGAGCTAGAAGACTTATAACCACTGGTTATATACATGTAACACTTTCATTCAAGCAGCCGCGTCTGTCCGCTGGGATTCCCTGACAAGTCCTACTAAAATTGTCGGACTTTAGTTCGAACCTACTGGAACCATGATGCAGCAGACCTCCACGCTTTCCTCCCCGCGCCTGCCCTGGGCCGCTCTCTGGGCCGCGCTCCTGCTCGCCCTGAGCATGGTCTTCGTCGGACAGGCCGCAGGTAGCCGCCAGGCACTCTTGCTGCTCTTGGGCGGCGCGCTGGGCCTTACCCTTTATCACGCTGCCTTTGGCTTCACCTCGGCCTGGCGAGTTTTCATCCGTGACCGCCGCGGCGCCGGCCTGCGTGCCCAGATGGTGATGCTGGCCCTGGCCGTATTGCTGTTCTTTCCCGCCCTGGGCGCTGGCAGCCTTTTCGGCGAGGCGGTCCGTGGCAACGTCTCGCCGCTGTCCACCTCGGTGGTGGTTGGCGCCTTCCTGTTCGGCATCGGCATGCAACTGGGCGGTGGCTGCGCCTCCGGCACCCTGTTCACCGCCGGCGGCGGCAATGCGCGGATGCTGGTGACCCTGCTGTTCTTCGTCATCGGTTCGCTCGTCGCCACCCACCACCTGGGCTGGTGGTTCGCCCTGCCCAGCCTGCCGCCGACCTCCCTGGTGACCAGCCTGGGCGTGCTGCCCGGTATCTTGGTCAGCCTGGCGCTGTTCGCGTTGATCGCCTGGACCACGGTGGTGCTGGAGCGCCGTCGTCACGGCAGCCTGGAAGTCACGGTCCCCGGCGAACATCAGGGCGCGGCGCGCCTGCTGCGCGGCAGCTGGCCGCTGGTCTGGGGCGCCATCGCCCTGGCCGTGCTCAACTTCATCACCCTGGCCCTGGCCGGTCGCCCCTGGGGCGTCACTTCGGCTTTCGCGCTCTGGGGCGCCAAGGGCGCCGGGCTGCTCGGCCTGGACGTGTCCGGCTGGGCCTTCTGGCAGCAACCGGCGAATGCCCGGGCGCTGGCCGAGCCGTTCTGGTTCGACATCACCAGCGTGATGAACCTCGGCATCATGCTGGGTGCCTTGGCCGCCGCCGGCCTGGCCGGTCGCTTCGCCCCCAGCCTGCGCATTCCCGCGCGGTCGCTGATCGCGGCGGTGCTCGGCGGCCTGCTGCTGGGCTACGGCGCACGCCTGGCCTACGGCTGCAACATCGGCGCCTACTTCAGCGGCATCGCCTCGGGCAGCCTGCACGGCTGGCTGTGGCTGGTGGCGGCCTTCGCCGGCAACAGCCTGGGCGTGCGCCTGCGTCCCTTCTTCTTTCCCGGCGAGCGTCGCGTCGAGCGGCTGACCGGCTGCTAGAACGGACCGCTAGACCGGCAAGGGCTGGTGACCGGACGGCAGGGCAGCCGGTCGCTCCTGCAGACTCACCCTCCCTACCTGGGGCGCGCCGTGATAGGTCTTGAGCGCCTGCATGACGAAGAGCAAGGCGGCGGTGCCCTGGTATTCGAACAGGCCCTGCAGCGGCCAGATGGTCATGAAGGCGAGGAACACCGCCAGGGTGAATTCCAGGTCCCGGCTCAGCTTGCGCGCGACCAGGTAATGGACCGCCAGGCCAATGGGAATGACCAGGACGGACAGGAAGCCGAAGCGGAACACGGTGCCGAAGATGCCGACGTCGGAGAGGAAGAAGTAGTCGCCGAAGATCGGCTTGAAGCCGTCGTTCCACATCAGGCTCAGGCTGCCGCTGGGCAAGCCGTTGTACAGCTGCAGGTGGTTGATGATCTGGGAAATGGTGTTTTCCCGAACGTTGTCGGTTGGCCCTTCCTGCACCGAGCGCGCATAGAAATCCAGGTTGAAGCCGAGGGTTTCCAGGAGGTGAGGATAGAGGATCAGCGGCGCCACGATGATGGCGCCGAACAGCGCCGGTCCCACCAGCCGCGCGCGCAGGGCGAGGATGGTGAACACCAGGCAGACCACGATCAGCTGGCGGGTCTGCAGCACCACCACGATGGTCGCCAGAAAGAACAGCGCCAGCATGCCGTGACGCAGCTTGGGGCGCAGCTGGCCGTCGATGAAGGAGCGCCCGCGACCGGCGAAGTAGATGCAGATGAAATAGCCGAAGAAGATGGCCCCCGCGCCCGTGGACGCGCGCCCGGGGCGGCTGAGGTCCTTCACCTCGTCGCGCAGGTCGGGCAGCATCTTGAAGTAGGACAGCCAGCACAGCAGTGCCGAAAGCAGCCCGACCAGGATGATCAGGTTTTCGAACTGGGGGGCATTCAGGCGCTTGGCCAGATAGAGCACCAGAAAGGCGCTGAAGCAGTAGAGCACCCGCCGCTCCTCGATGAGGCCATAGACCAGCGGCTGGCCCCAGAACAGCTGGGCGAACAGCGCCGGCAGGCCAACGAACACCGCCGTGGAAAACAGGCAGAAGCCCATCAGCAGCTGATAGTCACGCTGCGGTCGCTGCCAGGTGCTTAGGGTGAAGAGCACGAAGAAACCCAGGCAGATCGCCAGGTACAACTCGCCCACGTAGCGGATGCCCACCGGATTGGTCGGGCTCTGTTCGAAAACGCCGAACTGCAGGACCATCAGGCCACCCAGGGCCAGAAAACTCAGTCGATTGATCAGCGTACCCGGCATGCCCGGTTTCCTCGCAGCGTGTTCATGGATAAGGCGTTCATTGCAGGCGCCAGTCACCCTCGACCTTGGTGTAGGTCAGCTGGCGGCCGTCCGCCAGACTCAGGCGGGCGCGGGTGTATTCAGGCAGGTCGACGCGGAAATCCCGGCCTTCCAGATAGAGCCCGCCACAGGCCCCCGACTCGCGGTGGTAGTCCAGTGGCTGGCGCTGCAATTCGTGGATGCTGCGGTGGAACAGCAGGTTGGCGTAGCCGCGCACCGTCATGTCGGTGGAGATGAGGGTGCAGTCCAGCGCGACCTGGCCCTTCACCAGCCCCACCAGGGCCTGGTTCTGCTGGTCGATGACGCGCCAGCCGGCGTAGCCGGCGATATCCTGGCGATAGGTCTGGCCGTTCTGCAGCGCGGCTGCCACCAGCAAGACGGCAAGCAGAGCGCGCCCGGGGGTTTTCAGGGCGATGAAGGCCAGGCCGAGCACCAGCGCGGCGGGAAAGATGAACTTGAGACGGTCGAAGGAAAACTGGGTGGCGTGCTGCAGCAGCAGCAGGTTTTCCAGCAGCGGCAGACTGGCGGCGGCCAGCAGCAGAGCCGTGCTGCGCGGCCAGTTCAGCGTGCGCCGTTTCCACACCAGCACGCCCAGGGCGATGGCCACTGCCGCCAGGAACAGCCCGAACGACAGCCCATAGCCGGCGAAGAAGTCGGTCAGGTGGGCATTGTTCGGACTGCGGGCGAGAAAGCGCCGGGCAAAGGCCTTGAGCGTCGGCAAAAGGCCCGCCGCCAGGCTGTAGTGCAGCAGCACCAGCAGGCCGGCCAGCGCCGTGGCGAAGGCCAGCCGCCAGGCCATCCGCTGTCCTTCCGGCCATTGCCGACGTTGCAGCCAGAACAGCGCGACCAGGCCGCCGCCGAAGACGTAGCCGGTCCATTCGGTCAGGGCGCCGAAACAGACCAGCCCGGCCAGTACCCAGCCAAGACGGGCACGCTGGCCCACCGGTGCCTGGAGGTAGTGGAAGAAGGTCAGCAGGCTGGCCAGCAGCAGCACCTGGTAGAAGCTCTGCACCCAGTACAGCAGGCCCTGGGAGAGCAGTGCCTCACGACTGAACACGGCGATCAGGCAGCCCAGCACCGCGGTGCCGGCGGCCAGGGCGCGACTGGCGCCCTGGCTGCGCAAGACCAGGTACATCAAGCGGAACAGCAGCAGCGCCGTCAGGGCGCCAAGGGCGGCGTTGAACAGCGCCAGGTTGTGCATTGAAGGCGGCAGGCCGGCGACCTTGAGCCCCAGATAGGGGGCGAGAAAACCGTAGCTGCTGAAGCTGGTGTAGACGTAATCGCCACTGTGGGTCGGGATGGTGGCGCCCCAGGACACCTGCTGGTCATGGCTGCCGCCCAGGGTGATGGTGGGCAGCCACCAGTGGCGGGTCACGCCGGATTCATCCAGGGCGTTGAGACTGAGCAGCACGTGGTAGCTGGCTTCGAGATTCTGCGCCCCGGTACCGTCGCGGAAATCCGGCAGGCGCCAGAGCAGCGCAGCCAGCAGCAACAGGCCAACCGCCAGACCACCCAGCCAGAACGGCCATCGTCCGACCCGGACCCCGGAATGGGTAACGCCAGATGCCACACTCATTGTCCTGTCTCCTGACAGCCATGCAGTCGAGAACGCCGTCCAGGGCAGTGAAGAACCAGGCGCTACCCTCCGCAGGCCTGGTACAACCGGTACAGGACCGCGCGTGGGCATGAGGCCACACAGGCGGGTAACCGGGCTTCAACCGCTGACTACATTCAAGAAGCCGTCAGGAACACGGCATCACCCGGGGGCGACGCCGCTTAACACAAGACTGGCTCGACGGCCCCACTGGAGGGACGAGGAACAGGGCCTGCCACGGTGCGTCGTCGGCAGGCATGACAGGTCGCAAAGAAGACTGCCTTAGCACCTTGACGCTGCCAAGCCGGCATCCGGCGCGTTCTGCACGGGGTGTCACATTTTTGGCTTTTGCTTTCGCTTAGAGTCGACGCAGCACTCCAGCCGACAAGGCGCGGATCCTTGATCCAGCGCCTGGCGTTCCCAGCTGTGCCCAGCCTGGTGTGAAAATCTCGACCCCGGTTCGCCGACCGCCGTCTCCCCCGGACAGGCATCGGCCGCGACGGCTGTCCTCACCGTACCTGCCCAAGGCCCGCTCCTGCATGGACAAGTCGCATCAGGCTCTACCCCCTGCTCCTCACGCCGCGGACATTGGTTTCGCGCGCTACTGCGCCGCGCTCTGGCGCCATCGCCGCGGCCTGCTCGCCTGCGTGGTCCTCTGCACTTTGCTGGGCGTGGCCTACGCCCAGTTCGCCGCTCCTCGCTATCAGGCGGTGGCGACCCTGCAGATCGAATACCAGCGTGGCATCGTGCGCCTGGACGACGCGGACAACGGCCGCCCCATGCCACCGCCGGAAGCCATCACCGAGATGCAGTTGCTCACCTCGCGGCGCGTGGTTGGAGAGGTGGTGGATGCCCTGGGCCTCGACCTCAGCGTCACCCCGCGGCGGGTGCCGCTGCTCGGCGACTGGCTGGCGCGCCGCCACGAACGGGCCAGCGCGGCGATAGCCACCGCGCCGTTCGGCCTCCATCGGTTCGGTTGGGGCGGAGAGCAGCTCACGATCGCCAGTCTCACGGTACCCGCTGCCCTCTATGGCCAGCCGCTCACCCTCACCGCCGAGGCACCCGATCGCTTCGTGCTGGCCGATGCCAAGGGGAACCGCCTGCTGGAGGGCCGCCTGGGCCAGCCGGCCAGTGCGGGCGAGTTGCGGCTGGACATCGCCCAGCTGCACGCCTATCCAGGCACCGAATTCATCCTGGTCAAGCAGCGCCGCGGCGTGGCAATCCAGGCGTTGCAGGAACGACTCAGGGTCAGCGAGCGCGGCAAGCGCTCGGGCATCCTCTCGATCCAGTTGCAGGATACCGATGCCCTGCGGGCCCAGCGCATCCTGCAGGGCCTCACCGAGGCCTATGTGCGCCAGGACGTGACCCGCAATGCCGACGAGTCCACCCAGCAGCTGGCCTTCCTGCGCCAGGAGCTGCCACGGGTGAACCAGCGCCTGAGTGCCGGTCGCCAGGCCCTGGACAGCTACCAGCGGCAACGGGGCTCCATCGCCATCGGTGCAGAAGGGCGTAGCCTGCTGAGCCAGGCGGTGGAGCTCGACGGCCAGCTATCGGCCCTGGAAATGGAGCGCCTTGGCCTGGCCCTGCGCTTCACCCCCACCCACCCGCTGTACCAGACCCTGCTGGCGCGGCGCCAGGTGTTGAATCGCCAGCGTCAGGTCCTGCAGCGGCGCCTGGGCCAATTGCCGCAGACCCAGCAGGAGGTGCTGCGCCTGCAACGCGAGGTGGAGGCGGCAGACAAGGTCTATGCGCTGATCAGCAGGCGCATCCAGGAGTTGTCGGTGGTGCGAGCCGGCACGGTGAGCGATGTGCGCATCATCGACCACGCCTATACCCAGATTGCGCCGGTCTACCCGAAGAAACCCCTGCTGATCCTCAGCGCCCTGCTCTTCGGCTGCCTGGCCGGCGGTGCCTGGGTCTATCTGCGCGCCAGCCTGGAGCGTGGCATCGAGGACGCTGGAAGCCTGGAAGAGCTCGGCCTGCCGGTGCTGGCGCAACTGCCCCTGGCGCCAGGTCGCCAGGCCGGTGGATCGCTGCAGACGCCGCTCGACGCCGGCTATCAGGAGGCACTGCGGATCCTGCGCACCAGCCTGGCCTTCGCCCGTACCGAGGCGCGCAATGACCTGCTGCTGGTCACCAGCGCCAGCCCGGGCGCCGGCAAGTCTTCGGTGGCCGTGCAACTGGCCCGGGTCTTGGCGGAAGGCGGGATGCGGGTGCTGCTGGTGGACGCCGACCTGCGTCGCGGGCGCCTGCACCGTCGCCTGCAACTGACGCGCCGCCCGGGCCTTGCCGAGGTGCTGGCCGGCCTGGCGACGCCCGAGCAGGCGATCCAGCCCACGGTAATCGCCGGCCTGGATTGCCTGGTGGGGGGCATCCGGCCGCCCAATCCAGCCGAACTGCTGATGAGTTCACGCTGTACCGAGCTACTGCGTGGGCTGCAGCAGGACTACGAACTGGTGATCCTCGATACCCCACCGGTGCTAGCGGTGACCGATGCGGTACTGCTCGCCGCCCAGGCCGGCACCTGCCTGCTGGTGTCGCGCCATGGCTGCAACACCGCCAAGGAAATCGAGGCGACCCAGCGCCAATTCGCCCACAGCGGCCTGGTCCTGCAAGGCGCGGTGCTCAATGCCGTCCCGCCCCAACCGTTCGCCCGCGGCTCCCTGGGGCTGCTGGTGAGTTGAAGCGCCAGCGCCCAAGGCCAGGTGCAGCGCCATGCTGGCGCCTGGCCATCCCCTGTCATCAAAGCTCAATACGGAGCCCCTAGGCTGCATCGACCTCCCGAGAACGGATTCTTATCGATGTCGTCCGCTCCCCTGCCTTCCTCCCGCGCGGCCTTCCGCCCCTGTCAGCGCAGCGCCCTGGATCTCTGTACGCAATGGCCGGCGGTCGAGGCCGAGCACACCAATGCCAGGGTCATGGATCTGTTCAACGAGCGGCGCGAGATCACCAGCCTCGCGGTGATCGAGAACGACCGACCGATCGGGCTCATCAACCGCGACATCTTCCTCTCGCAGATGAGCAAGCCGTATCACCGGGAAGTCTACGATCGCAAGAGCTGCATCGCCTTCATGGACAAGGAACCCCTGGTGGTGGACGCCGGCCTGTCCATCGAGGAGCTGACCCGCCGCACCGTCGAGGTGGGCGAGAAGGCGCTGGCCGATGGCTTCATCGTCACCCGTGAAGGCCGCTTCGTCGGCCTCGGCCTGGGCGTGCAGCTGATGCGCATCGTCGCGGATCTGCAGGCCGAGAAGAATCGCCAGATCATGCACAGCATCGAATACGCCAGCGTCATCCAGCGGGCCATGCTGCGCAGTTCTCGCGAGACCCTGGCGGTGATGGCCCAAGACGCCACCCTGGTCTGGCAGCCGCGCGATGTGGTCGGCGGCGACTTCTATCACTTCGCCCAATACGAAGACGGCTGGTTCGGCGCCATCGCCGACTGCACCGGCCATGGGGTGCCCGGCGCCTTCATGACCATGATCGCCTCGTCCTCCCTGACCCAGGCCCTGCAACAACTGGGGCCGCGTGATCCTTCCGCCCTGCTGGCGGCGATCAACGTGAGTGTCAAGGCGATGCTGGGGCAATCCGGGGGCATCTCCGAATCCAACGACGGCCTGGACCTGGCCTGCTTCTGGGTGGATCGCCACGGCCACGGCCTGACCTATGCGGGCGCGCGCCTGCCGCTCCATCTCCTGGTGCCCGACGCCGCGGAGGTCCTGACCCTGGTCCCCCTGCGCCTGGGCCTGGGGTATGCCGACAGCCCGCTGGAGCAGTGCTGGCCAGCCACCACCCTGCCGCTGCCACCGGGAAGCCTGCTGTTCGCCACCACCGATGGCCTGCTCGACCAGATCGGCGGCCCGCGACGCACCTCCTTCGGCAAGAAACGCGCCCTGAATCGGCTGACCGACGCGCGCACGGCACCGACCGCGGTGTTCTGCCAGCAACTCGCCGACGATCTCGCCGCCTGGCAAGGCGACGAGCAGCGCCGCGACGACCTCACCTTCTTCTGCATCCGCGTGGACTGACGTCATGCTGACCTCCCTAGCCGAGAACGGGGCCTTCCTGGAGATCGCCCAGCAGCAACAGGTGATCTTCTATCACCACGGTTACTTCTCCCATGGCATCGTCGCCGCCATGGCCGAGGTGGTGAAACTGCAACTGGAATTCGAGGGCATCAGCGGCGCCACCCGGCGCAAGCTGTTTTCCTCCTTCATCGAACTGTCACAGAACGTCCTGCACTATTCCGCCGATGCCCTGCCCCCGGACACGCTCGCGGATGCCAAGCTGGGCCAGGGTTCGGTCTGTATCACCCGCCAGGACGGCAACTACCAGATGCTCTGCGCCAATCCCATCGTCAGCGACAAGGTCCAGGCCCTGCGCGCGCGCCTCGAACCCCTGTGCAGCATGTCGATCGAGCAGATCAAGCAGGCCTACCGCGAGTCCCTGCGCGCCGAGACCCCCACCGACAGCAAGGGCGCCGGCCTGGGCTTCCTGACCATGGCGCGCGATGCCAGCGCGCCACTGGAGTTCGCCTTCCATCCGTCCACGCGGAATCCGGGCACCGCCCTGTTCTGCCTGAAAGCCATCATCTGACCAGGGCCTACTCTCGTATGGACAATCTGTTCATCGCCCCCACGCCCACGTCGCCCGAGGTGGATTTCCGCTTCGCCGAAGACGTGCTTTGGCTCAAGGGTGAATCCTTTCCGGAAAACGCCGCCGCCTTCTATCTGCCGGTGATCGAGCAGCTACGTGCCTATCTCGACCAGCGGCAGGAGGCCACGCTGCTGGTGCATGTCGCCCTCGCCTACTTCAACAGTTCCAGCACCAAGATGCTGTTCACCCTGTTCGACGCCCTGGACCAGGCGGCCCAGGCCGGCAACCGGGTGGAGCTGCACTGGTACTACGATGCCGAAGACGAGACCATCCAGGAGTTCGGCGAAGAGTTGCGGCTGGACTTCCAGGCCCTGGCGTTCGTCGAGCATCCCGAGCTGCCGGCATGACCGCCAGCGTCCGGCGCTATAGCCCGGCCGATCCAGGCCCCGACCTGTTCGAGCAGGAGGCCGGTGTGCTGCAGGCGGCACGCGCGCTCTATACGGCCGATGACGCCGACGCCGAACGCTACCGAGCCGCGTTGGGCGACCTGACCCTGCACTTCGAGCGGCTGATGCGCGAGACCCGCCGGCTGATCGCGCGCAGCGACCGCGCCGAGCGCGAGATGAATGCCCTCAACCAGCAGTTGCAGACCCTCACCCAGCAGCTGGAGTACCGCGCCACCCACGATGCCCTGACCGGGGTGCTCAATCGCGGCGCGGTCATCGACCAGGCCGGCCAGGCCCTGCGCCAGGGTGGCGGCGCCATGATCGTGCTGGACATCGATCACTTCAAACGCATCAACGACGAATTCGGCCATCCGGTCGGAGACCGGGTCATCCAAGCCATCGCCCGCTGTCTGCAGGAGATCGTCCAGGCGCCGGCCATCGTCGGCCGGGTAGGTGGCGAGGAATTCACCGTCTTGCTGCCAACCACGGCGCGGGACGAAGTCCTGGCCATGACCGAGCGCCTGCGCCTGCGCATCGCCCAGGACACGACAGGGCCGGCATCGGTGACCGCCAGCTTCGGCCTCAGCCTGAATGCGCCGGGCACCGAGTTCGAGATCGCCTACAGCCTGGCCGATGCGGCGCTCTATCAGGCCAAGCGTGGCGGGCGCAACCAGGTGATGCTGGCCGACTAGCGGTGCCCAGCGCAGGCGATCACCACCTGCCTGGCCTTTCACGGGACGAAAAAAAGCCACTGCGCCTGGCGAGGCACAGCGGCTTTTTCAGGTCAGTCGCTTAGGACTGCTTCCAGTCCGGATAGCGGCGCTGGTCGGCCGCCGGCGGGAAGTACTGGAACAGCCAGGTTTCGCTCAGGGCGCGGTCCTGGGTCCGGATGAAGGCGCGGATCTGCACCGGGTCGGCCTTGTCGCTGGTGGGGTACCAGTCGAAGATCACCCGGTAGCCGCCAATCTCGTCGATCTTGAGCACATGGAAATCCTGCACCTTGCCGTCGGTGACGGTCACCACCGGCTCGATGCCGGTGCCCTCGGGCAGGAAGGACAGGCCGCCGCCATTGAAGTCGATGGCAAAGCGCCGTGCCCAGACCTTGGGCCAATGCTCACCGGGCGCCCAGCCTTCGGGGAAGCCGCCGATCCCGGAACGCGTCGCGTAGACCCGTGCCAGCGGCGTGCTCACCGGTGGCAACGCGCTCCAGTGCAGCTTGTAGCCATAGTGCAGCGACTTGCCGGCGGTGATGGTCTCGGCCGGGGCCCAGAAGGCCACGATGTTGTCCAGGGTCTCGCCGGTGGTGGGGATCTCCAGCAACTGGATGGCGCCCTCGCCCCAGGCGGAGGTGGGCTCGACCCACAGGCTCGGCCGGCGGTCATAGCGGACCATGACGTCCTGGTAGCTTTCGAACTCGTGATCGGTCTGCACCAGGCCGAAGCCCTTGGGACTGTCGTCCTTGAAGGCGTTGAATTGCAGCTTGGGCGGGTTGTTCAGCGGGCGGCAGATCCACTCGCCATTGCCCTTCCACATGGCCAGGCGGTCGGAGTCGTGGATCTGCGGATGATAGGTGTTGCAGCTCTGGCGCTCGTGGGTGCCACAGCTGAACATGCTGGTCATGGGCGCGATGCCCAGTTGCTTGATGTCGCGACGGGCGTTGACGTTGGCGTCCACGTCCATCACCACCCGGTCGTTCAGGCAGTCGATGTCGAAGCGATAGGCACCGGTGGCGCTGGGCGAATCCAGCAGCGCATAGACCACGAAGCGGGTGCTGTTCTTGTTCGGGGTGACGAACCAGAACTTGGTGAAATCGGGGAATTCCTCGGGCCGATCGGCGTAGGTATCGATGGCCAGGCCACGGGCCGAAAGGCCGTACTGGCGGGTCTTGTCCACGGCGCGGAAGTAGCTGGCGCCCAGGAAGGAGACGATGTCGTACTGGGCCAGGTGCGGCGCCTTGAACAGCTTGAAGCCAGCAAAGCCCAGGTCGCCCTTGAGCTGGCTCTTGTCGACACCGCTGTCGTTGTAGTTGAACAACTCGGGGCGGAAGTGGACTTCCTTGGCCTCGTTGGTCTTGGGGTCCACCGAATACATGTGCACGGGTGTCTTGAAGCCCATGCCGACATGGAAGAACTGCACGTCCAGCTGGCCCTTGAGGTCGTGCCAGAGCGAATGCTGGGCATCGTAGCCAATGGCGTTGAACTGCTGGGGCGTCATGTTCGCCAGGGTATCGGGCAGCTTCTGGGCGGTAGGCTGGTAGGCCTTTCCGGCCAGCTCCTTGGCATGCTGCTTGAGCCAGTCGAAATCGAAGGCCTGGCCGTCGCCATTGGCCGGATTGGCAAAGGCCTGGAGGGCGAACAGCCCGGTGGAAGGAATGCCGGTGTAGGCCGCCAGGGCCAGGGACGCTTTGAGCAGGTGTCGACGCTGCATGGATCAACCTTGGTCACTAAGGATGAAAAGATTCGGCCCAGCCGAACCGCCAGAGAGAAAAAGAATGCACGATACCCGGATAGGTTCGCCATCGCACCGGTGAACTGCAGCCTAGCGCACGCTCTGGTCTGCCAAAGGGGTTACCAAAGCTTTCCGGATCACAGTTCGGGTTGCCGGGCAGCCTCAAAGGTGCGCCCTGGCGCTCACCCCACCGCGCTTTCTGCGCCTGTCGAGTACCGCCATGCCCATCGATACCGTCGCCTTCGGGCAACCCAGCCCCATCCTGCGCATCTTCGATGACGAAAAGGCGCGTGAATTCTATTGCAGCTTCCTGGGCTTCCGCCTGGTCTGGGAGCATCGCTTCGAGCCGGGATTGCCGCTCTACGCCGAAGTCGAGCGCGCCGGTCTGCGCCTGCACCTTTCCGGCCATCATGGCGACGCCTGTCCCGGCTCGACGGTCTTCGTACGGCTGACCGGCATCCGCGCGCTACAGACCGAGCTGCTGGCCAAGGACTACGGCTTCGCCCGGCCGGGCATCCAGGAACTGCCCTGGGGCCTGGTGATGGAGATCGCCGATCCCTTTGGCAACAGGTTGAGGTTTTGCGAGGACGAGGCGGCGGGTTAGCCCCTGGCGCAGGCCCGCTTCGTTGGGCTTCGACGGTGGAGCTGTCTCAACCCAACCTACGGAAGACCCTGGATGGACTTGGCTATCAGCGCAGGCACACTTCGTGGAAAACGCTACGCGGTTTTCCACCCTACGCCGGCGTCACGCCCCCCTGCCGCTCCGCCCCCTCTCCCTCGGGGAGAGGGTTGGGGTGAGGGATAGGCACCGCCCGACGCCGCCATGCTGGGCTTCGACGGTGGAGCTGTCTCAACCCAACCTACAGAACCAAACCTCTGCCGCCCTACCCCCTCTCCCTCGGGGAGAGGGTTGGGGTGAGGGATAGGCACCGCCCGACGCCGCCATGCTGGGCTTCGACGGTGGAGCTGTCTCAACCCAACCTACAGAACCAAACCTCTGCCGCCCTACCCCCTCTCCCTCGGGGAGAGGGTTGGGGTGAGGGAAAGGCACCGCCCGACGCCGCCATGCTGGGCTTCGACGGTGGAGCCGTCTCAACCCAACCTACAGAACCAAACCTCTGCCGCCCTACCCCCTCTCCCTCGGGAGGAGGGTGGGGGTGAGGGAAAGGCACCGCCCACGGTCACCGTCACCTTCGTAGGTTGGGTTGAGCGCAGCGAAGCCCAACGACCTCAGGCCGGCAACGGCTCCAACAGGGGCACCGCGCCCTCCTCCACCTGCCACCAACTCGGCAGCAGTGCCCTGACCTCGGGCTGGGTGAATCTGTCGTCGATGAGGTAGAGGCAGCCGCGGTCCTGCACGGTACGGATCACCCGGCCGGCGGCCTGGATGACCTTCTGTAGCCCTGGATAGAGATAGGCGTAGCGATAGCCATCGCCGAAGCGCCGCTGCAGGCGCTGGCGCAGCTGTTCGTTGACCGGATTGAGCTGGGGCAGGCCCAGGGTGGCGACGAAAGCGCCGATCAGGCGGTCGCCGGGCAGGTCGATGCCCTCGCCGAAACTGCCGCCCAGAACGGCGAAACCGATACCACGGCCATCGGCCTGGAATCGGTCGAGAAAGGCCTGGCGCGCGGCTTCGTCCATGCCGCGCGATTGGCGCCACTGGGGGACGTCAGGTGCCAATTCGGCCAGGGCTTCGGCCACCTGGTCGAGGTAGTCGAAGCTGCTGAAGAAGGCCAGGTAGTTGCCCGGTCGCTGGCGATAGCGACCGGCGATCAGGGCGGCGATGGGTGCGCGGGAGGCGGCGCGATCGGCGTAGCGGGTGGAGAGGCGCACCAGGCGCACCTCCAGCTGCTCGGCGGCGAAGGGCGAAGCGACATCGACCCAGGCACTGCCAACCGGGATCCCGAGCAGGTCGCGGTGAAAATGCTGAGGAATCAGGGTGGCCGAGAACAGGGTGCAGCTGTGGGCCGCCGCCAGCCGCGGGCCGACGAAGGGTGCCGGCACCAGGTTGCGCAGGTTGAGTTGCGACTGCGCCTTGCCACGGCCCTTGAGCAGGGTGACATCGAACAGCGAATGATCGCCAAAGGTCTCGCCCAGGCGCATGAACTGCAGCAGGTCGAAGAACAGCGTCTGCAACTCCGGCGCCGGGGGCTGACCGGATTCGCCGAAATGCTCGGTGAGCAGACCCACCACCCGTTGCAGGGCGGTGAGGAAGGCGGCGGGCAATTCCGCCTGCACCTGGTAGTCGACCTGCTGCTCCTTGTGCAGGCGGTTCCATTCGCGATTGAGCGCCTGCAGGCCCTTGGCGATGGTCGGCGGCGCCACGCTCTTGCCGGCGGCCAGGCGGCGCTGGTCGAGGCTGGCGCTGTACATGCCGCGGGCGCGGTCGAGCAGGTTGTGGGCCTCGTCCACCAGCACCCCGACCCGCCACTCCTGGGTCTGGGCCAGGGCATGGAGCATGGCGCTCCCGTCGAAATAGTAGTTGTAGTCGCCCACCACCACGTCGCTCCAGCGCGCCAGTTCCTGCGCCAGGTAATAAGGGCAGACCTCATGGGCCAGGGCCGTCTCCCGTACCCGCGCCCGGGTCAGCTGCGTGGGTGCGGCCAGGGCAGCGGCGCGGGCGGCCGGCAGTCGGTCGTAAAAGCCTCGTGCCAGCGGACAGGACTCGCCATGGCAGGCCAGTTCCGGGTGCTCGCAGGCCTTGTCCCGCGCCACCAGTTCCAGCACCCGCACCGGTGCGGCCAGGGACTCCAGCCCATGCAGGGCCAGAGCGCGACCGGGGGTCTTGGCGGCGAGAAAGAACAGCCGGTCCAGATTCTGCCGCGGCATGGCCTTGAGCAGCGGGAACAAGGTGCCCACCGTCTTGCCGATGCCGGTGGGCGCCTGGGCCAGCAGGCAACAGCCGACGCTGGCGGCCTTGTAGACGGCTTCCGCCAGCGGCCGCTGGCCGTGGCGGAAGTCGGCATGGGGAAAGGCCAGGGTCGCCAGCGCCTCATCGCGCGCGGCGCGATGGGCCAGCTCCTGGCGCGCCCAGGCGAGAAAGCACGAGCACTGCAAGGCGAAGTGCTCAGCCAGATCGGCCGCCGTCCAGGCTTCGGTGAAGACGGTCTCGGCGCCACTGCCGATGTCGAAATAGACCAGCGCCAGGGTCAGCCCGGATAACTCACGACTCAGGCAAAGCAGATGCCCATAGACCTTGGCCTGGGCCCAATGCAGGTGACGATGGTTTCCGGGCTGGCGGTCCAGGCTGCCCCTGTGGGTCTTGATCTCTTCCAGGCGATTGGCAGCGGCGTCGAAGCCATCGGCGCGACCACGCACCTGCAGGTCCTCGAAGTCGCCCTGCAGGCTGACCTCGCGCTCATAGCCGGGACCGCGCCGCGCCGCCACCCGCTGGTGGCCTTCGATACCTTCCAGGGCGGTGGGCGACGGGGTGAACCTGAGGTCCAGGTCGCCGGCCTTGGCGGTGAATTCGCAGAGGGCGCGAACGGCGATGCGATAGCTCATGCGGAGGTCGCGGCCACCTGCCACTGCACGTGGCAGACGCTGACCGGGATGTCGTGGGCGGCGAAGAAGTCCAGCCAGCGGCGCTGGTTGTCCTGCAGGCGGTCGCCCGGGCCCTTGACCTCGATCATCCGGTAGCGGCCTTCCGCCGGCCAGAACTGGATCAGGTCGGGCAAGCCGGTGCGGTTGTTTTCCGGATCCTCCAGCAGTCGCTCGAAGCACAGCCGCAGGTGACGTGCCGGCAGGCAGGCCAGGGCCTGGTCGAGCAAGTCGCTGCCGAGGATGCCCCAGGCGACGAAGGGCGAGGCCAGGCCGCGCTTGGCGGCGAAACGCTCGCGGATCACCGCCGCGTAGGAGCCATCGTCCAGCCGCGCCAGGCAGGTGGCGAAGGCCTCGGCGCGGCGTTCGCGGAAGCCCGGCAGACGCAGGTCGGCCGGCTCGCGCTGATAGGGGTGGAAGAAGGCGCCGGGGATGGCCAGGAAGATGGCGTCCCAGCACAGCAGGCCGAAGAGGCTGGTAAGCAGGGTGTTTTCCACATAGTGCACCGGTGCCTCGTCGCGGCCCAGGTGCTCGCGCACCAGCCACTCGACCCGGCGCAGGCCGTCGTTGACCAGTTCGAAATCGAGGCGCTCCACCGGGCTGGCGGGGCGGCGCTTGTTGGGCGGGCCACCTTGCTTGCGCACCAGCCGCGGCAGGATACGCGCCACCTGCTGGCGCTCGGCGTCATGGGCCGGTGCGGCGGCGATGGCTTCCGCCAGCGCCTGGGCGGCGGGCCAGTCCTCCAGGCGTTCGAGCATGCGCAGGGCGCGAATACGCGACTCGGGATGCGCCGAGGCGGCATAGAGCGCCTGCGCCTGGGCCAGTTCGCCGAGGCGCTCGTGGTGCTGGGCCAGTTCGTGGAGCAGCTTGCCGCGGCGCAATTCCAGCCAGGTGTTGGCAAAGCGCTCGGCGGGCAGCAGCGGCAGCAGCTCGGCGGCTGGCAGGCCATCGCGCAGCGCCTGGCGACAACGCTGGATGTGCAGATAGGCATCCACCTCGTGCCGCTGCCCGAAGGCGCGGGATTCGGCACTGAAGGCCACCGTCTCGTACTGGAAGATGCCCAGATCGGCCAGCACGAAATCGGTCCAGTCCTGGTGCAGATTGCCAAAGAACAGCAGGCGCAGGCGGTCGCAGAGGTCCATCAGCGTCAGGCGCCAGACGCCCTCCTCCACCAGCTCCGGCACCGTGCCGGCCCAGCCGCTGAAGGCCAGGGGCGTGGCCTGCTCGGCCTCCAGCCGCGCCAGCCAATCTTCCTTGCGACCGGCCTTGGGCAGGCGGCTGCCGAAACAGCCGAGCAGTTCTTCCTTGCGCAGCAGGGCGAAGAGTTCGATCAGGTGCAATTCGGGATCGGAAAGCAGCCAGCCAAGGTCCACCAGCGGCAAGGCGGCGGCACGGGGGCAGCCGATCTCGCTGTACACCAGCTTGCTGGCGCGGAACACCTCGCCCTTGCGCATCACCAGGCGCACCAGCAATGCCCGCGAGGGCTGTGGCAAGTCGGCGAAGGCCGCGATGAAACCCTGCTCGTGGTCGTCGAGCAGATCGGGATAGCGCAGGGCAACCCAGTCCAGTACCCGCTGGAAGTTGTGCAGATAGTAGAGGGGATCTTCGAGCGGAGCGTTCATGACGACACGGGCAATAGGCGAGCGGCTGGCTATTTATCCAGCCCCGACCGGAGCGGGCAACCCTGAAGCGATGCGCGGTCGTTCGCCCGGGCGGTCGTGCGATTTCCAGGTTGAAGAAGCCGACCAGTAGTCATACGATGACTGACAAAGACCGCCGTCATAATTACAAGTCCAGGAGTCTGAGCGTGAAGATCAAACGCATCAAAGTCACCCCCATCGCCTTTCGCGATGCGCCGCTGCTCAATGCCAGCGGCATCCACGAACCCTATGCGCTGAGATCCATCATCGAGGTGGAAGGCGACAACGGCCACATCGGCCTCGGCGAGAGCTACGGCGACGCCCCGGTGCTGGCAGTGCTCAAGGCCATGGAAAGCAGCCTGGTCGGCCTCTCCGCCTGGGATCTCAATGGCCTGCGCGCGCGGGTGGTGGAGACCGTCGCCAGTCTCGCCGGCGGCGTGGTGGCCGGTGCGGAGCTGGCGCCCGGCTCCCATCCGAGCAAGCAGGTGGCCAATGCCTATTCCGCCTTCGAGGTGGCCTTCCTCGATCTGCAGGCACGCTCCCTGGGCATTCCGCTGGTGGAGCTGCTCGGTGGCGCGGTGCGCCGCGAAGTCCCCTTCAGCGCCTACCTGTTCCTCAAGTACGCCGAGCACATCGACGCCCCCTACCCGCCCGATCGCTGGGGCGAGGCCATCAGCCCCGAGCAGGTGGTGGCCCAGGCCGCGCGGATGATCGAGGAGAACGGCTTCCAGAGCATCAAGCTCAAGGCCGGCACCCTGCTTGGCCCGGATCACGAAGCGGCCTGCATCAAGGCGCTGCGCCAGGCCTTTCCCGAGGCACCGCTGCGCATCGACCCCAACGGCAACTGGTCGCTGGAAACGTCGCTGCGCATCGCCGAGGTCCTGGCGGGCGACCTCCAGTACTACGAGGACCCGACCCCCGGCCTCGACGGCATGGCCGAACTGCATCGGCGCACCGGCATTCCCCTGGCCACCAACATGGTGGTCACCGACTTCGACGAATTCCGCCGCAGCGTGGCGCAGAACAGTGTGCAGATCGTCTTGGCTGACCATCACTACTGGGGTGGCCTCCGAGACACCCAGATCCTAGCGCGGATGTGCGACACCTTCGGCCTGGGCGTCTCCATGCACTCCAACTCGCACCTGGGCATCAGCCTCATGGCCATGACCCATGTGGCCGCCGCCGTGCCCAATCTCGCCTATGCCTGCGACACCCACTACCCGTGGCAGGAAGAGGACGAGGAAGTCATCCTGGGCGGCAAGCTGCCGATCCGCAACGGCTGCGTGGCGATCACCGACGCCCCCGGCCTGGGTGTGGAGCTGGATCAGGAGCAACTGGCCAAGCTGCATGAGCAGTTCCTCGCCATCGACATCCGCAGCCGCGACGACGTGCGCCAGATGCGCAAGTACCAGCCGGACTGGGAGACGCGCAAGCCGCGCTTCTGACGCCTCCAGCAGCCCACCCGAGCCCGGACGACCGGCCCCGCGCCGGCCGTCGACGGCTCCGCCTCCCGCCCCTTCGCTGTGTACAATCGGCGGCGCACGACAGTGCCCAAGAACAACGAAAAAATACGCACAGGGAATCGGGGGAAGATGTTGAACGCACCACGCCTCACCGCACTCATGCTCGGCCTGGGACTGGCCATCGGCGCCACCCTCGCCTCGGCGCAAGACGCCGATCCGGCGCGCGCCTACGTCGACGCCCTGCTGGCGAAGATGACCCTGGAGGAAAAGATCGGCCAGCTCAATCTGGTGAGCGTCGGGCCGGACTATCCCAAGGAAGCCATCATGGCGGACATCCGCGCCGGCAAGGTGGGCGCCATGTTCAATACCGTGACCCGCCCCGACATCCGCCAGATGCAGGACCAGGTCGTGCACAGCCGGCTGAAGATCCCGCTGTTCTATGCCTATGACGTCATCCACGGCATGCGCACCATCTTCCCCATCAACCTGGGCCTGGCCAGCACCTGGAATCTCGACGCCATCGCCACCAGCGCGCACATCTCCGCCATCGAGGCGGCCGCCGACGGCCTCGACCTGACCTTCTCCCCCACCGTCGACGTCACCCGCGAACCGCGCTGGGGCCGTACCTCCGAGACCTTCGGCGAGGACACCTGGCTGACCTCGCGCATCGGCGCCACCCTGGTACGCGCCTACCAGGGCAACGACCTGCGCGCGCCCGACAGCCTGATGGCCAGCATCAAGCACTTCGGCGGCTATGGCGCAGTGGAAGCCGGGCGTGACTACAGCAACGTCGACATGAGTCCGCAGCGGCTCATGCAGGACTACCTGCCGCCCTATCGCGCCGCCGCCGAGGCCGGAGCCGGCGCGGTGATGGTGGCCCTGAACAGCATCAACGGCGTTCCAGCCACGGCCAATCGCTGGCTGCTGCAGGACCTGCTGCGCAAGGACTGGAACTACAAGGGCCTGGTGATCAGCGACCACGGCGCCATCAACGAACTGGTCTTGCACGGCGTGGCCAAGGACACCCGCGACGCCGCCGAGCAGGCGCTCAAGGCCGGTGTCGAGCTGAACAT
Organism: Pseudomonas oryzihabitans; assembly: GCF_001518815.1. NCBI lineage: Bacteria > Pseudomonadati > Pseudomonadota > Gammaproteobacteria > Pseudomonadales > Pseudomonadaceae > Pseudomonas > Pseudomonas oryzihabitans. The sequence continues at coordinate 1,230,338 of NZ_CP013987.1, read as the reverse complement.
GCACGACGACGTCTATGGCAAGCAGCTGCCCGCCCTGCTGGCGGCCGGCAAGGTGACCCAGGCCGAGATCGACCAGGCCGTGCGCGACATGCTGCTGACCAAGTATCGCCTGGGCCTGTTCGACGATCCCTATCGTCGCCTGCAGGGCCAGGACCCGGTCGACACCAACGCCGAATCGCGCCTGCACCGCGCCGAGGCGCGCCAGGTGGCCCGCGAGAGCCTGGTGCTGCTGAAGAACGAGAAGGCCGTCCTGCCACTGCGCAAGGGCGCCACCCTGGCCGTGGTCGGTCCGCTGGCCGACAGCCCGCGCGACGTCATGGGCAACTGGTCCGCCGCTGGCGTGGCCGCCCAGGCGGTCTCCATCCGCCGTGGGCTGGAAAACGCCGTGGCCGGCCAGGGCGCGGTGCTCTATGCCAAGGGCGCCAACCTGCTGGACGACCGCGATGTGCTGGCCTACCTCAACTCCTATGAACCCGCGGTCGCGGTGGACCCGCGCAGCGCCAGCGAATTGATCGCCGAAGCCGTGGCCACCGCGCGCCAGGCCGACGTGGTGGTGGCCGTGGTCGGCGAGTCGCAGGGCATGGCCCACGAGGCCTCCAGCCGCGCCCGCATCAGCGTACCCGACACCCAGCGCGAGCTGATCAAGGCGCTCAAGGCCACCGGCAAGCCGCTGGTGCTGGTGCTGATGAATGGCCGCCCGCTGGCCCTGGAATGGGAACAGGAGCAGGCCAATGCGCTGCTGGAAGCCTGGTTCCCCGGCACCGAGGGCGGCAACGCCGTGGCCGATGTGCTGTTCGGCGACCACAACCCGTCCGGCAAGCTGACCATGACCTTTCCCCGCGAAGTGGGCCAGGTGCCGCTGTACTACAACCACCTGAGCAGCGGCCGGCCCTTCGACGCGGCCAAGCCGAACAAGTACACCTCGCGCTACTTCGACATCGTCAACGGCCCGCTCTACCCCTTCGGCTATGGCCTGAGCTACACCACCTTCGACGTCTCGGCGCCGCAGCTGTCCAGCGCCACCCTGAAAAAGGGCGACACCCTGACTGCCAAGGTCACGGTCAAGAACACCGGCACCCGCGCCGGCGCCACCGTCGTGCAGCTCTACCTGCACGACGTGACCGCCTCCCTGGCGCGACCGGTCAAGGAGCTCAAAGGCTTCCAGAAGGTGATGCTGCAACCAGGCGAAAGCCGCGAGCTGGACTTCCCCCTCACCGAGGCGGACCTGCGCTTCTACAACAACGACCTCAAGCTGGTCTCGGAACCGGGCGAATTCAAGGTGATGGTCGGCCTGGATTCGGAGCGGGTGCGCGAGGGAAGTTTCACGTTGCTCTAGGGGGCTGCCCTCACCCCAACCCTCTCCCAAAGGGAGAGGGGGTAAAGCGTGCATCTTGATACCGCCCCACCTCCCTTCACGCTTTTACCGCCCCCTCTCCCAGGGTGAGAGGGGATAAAAGCGTACCTCTCGATGCCGCCGCCTCCCTTCGCGCCTTTGCCGCCCCCTCTCCCTCTGGGAGAGGGTTGGGGTGAGGGAAAGGGTACGCACCTTGAATCCGGCCCGCTGGGCTTTGCTGCGCTCAACCCAACCTACACAGGTTCCGTAGATTGAGTTGCGGGCGTTCTATCGCCACAGCCCAGCAAACCGAGCCAAGCCGCGTACCTGCTGCTTATTGTTAAGGATCTGATCGCAGCCACTGCGGTATAACCTTCGATCAATGAAGAATCTCGCCAGTCTCAACTCCATCATGTCCCGCCTGCACGCCAAGCAGCTGCGCCTGCTCATCGCCCTGGCGGAAAAGGGCTCGCTGCTCAATGCGGCGGACGGCCTGGGGCTCACGCAGCCGGGCGCCAGCAAGGCGCTCAAGGAGCTGGAATCCACGCTGGGGGTGGAGTTATTCCTGCGCACCAACCGCGGCCTGCTGCCGACGCCGGCCGGCACCTGCGCGATTCGCTTCGCCCGGCTGATCCAGGCCGACCTGGACAACCTGCGCCATGAGCTGCACGCCATCGCCAGTGGCTCGGGCGGCAAGTTGGCCATCGGCACCATCATGGGCGCCGTCCCCCTGCTCACCCATGCCATTTCCCGGCTGCTGGAGCTGCAGCCGCGGCTGTCGATCGAGGTGGTGGAGGACACCAGCGAGAGTCTGCTCGGCCTGGTCGATCAGGGGCGGCTGGATGCCGCCATCTGCCGGCTATCGGTGAGCGACAAGCCCGCTGCCTACGACGCCCTGGTCATCAAGGACGAGTCCCTCGCGGTCATCGCCCATGCCTCCCATCCGGCGGCTCAGCGCGAGCGAGTCGAGCTGCAGGATCTGTCGGACAGTCGCTGGGTGGTCTATCGGGCCAACATGCCCATGCGCCGCACCTTGGAGCACGAGTTCTTCGAAGCCCAGCTGCCGTTTCCGCTGCACCTGATCGAGACCACCTCGGCGCTGACCACCCTGTCGCTGCTGAGCCGCAATCCTCGGCTGGTGGCCCTGGTCTCGGTCGAGGTGGCGGACTATGTCTGCCAGCATGGCCTGGTCAGTCGCCTGCCGCTGCAGCTGAGGTCCCACAGCGAGCCCTATGAGCTGGTCTCGCGGCGCAGCGCCCAGCAGAATCCGGCGTTCGAGCTGCTCGTGGAGTCGCTCTACGCGATCCAGCAGGAGACCTGAGCACGCTCAAGGACGGCGGTCAGGGCGTGTCGCTCGTCTCCGCAGGCTCCGCTCTGGCAACGGCAGCCGCCGCGGCGATGGCCTCACCGGCATGCTCGGCGCAACACTCGTCCTGCCAACGATAGCGGCGCGTCAGCCGACCGATGCCGGGATTGAAGGCATTGGTCGGATCGAGCTGGCGATAGTGCCGCTCCAGTTCGGGCGCCGCCTCGTAGAGGTGGCCGACATTGTGCTCGGCCGGATAGCGGGCGCCGCGGGCGTCCAGCAGGGCCAGCAGGCGACGCTTGAGCACCGCGCAGTCGCGCCCCTTCTTCACCAGGTACTCCTGGTGCAGCACGTGGCAGAAGAAGTGCCCGCAGTACATGGTCACCTCGATCTGTTCCGCCAGCTCTGGCGGCAGGGTCTCGAACCAGTCCTGGGTGTTGCGCGGCAAGGCGATGTCCAGGGCGAGGATGTCTTCCACGGTATCCCGGTGCACCGCCCGGTAGCGATTCATGGCGTTGCCGACCGCGAAGCGATTGAGGAAGGCGGCGTTGCCCTCCTCCACGCTGCACTCGATGAAATCCGCGTCCGCGCTGGGCAGCCAGGCCTGCAGATAGGCACGCGCCTCGTCGATGCCCTCTTCGCCCATCTTGAGCAGCAGATGATGCTCGAAGCGCTCGGCGAACGCATTGAGCCGCGCCGGCAGATGCTCGGGTAGCGGCGCGGCGAGGCGTTGCAGGAGTCGGTCGCCGAGCTGGGCGCTCAGGCCCAGGCGTTCGCTCAGGGCATCGAAGCGGGTCTTCCAGGCAAAGGCCTGGGGCACCCGCTGCGCACCGCAACGCTGGATGAAGAGAAACAGATCCTTGCCGTAGGTGCGACTCAGCTCATAGGCCGTGCGGTGCATGTACTCGCCGGCGATTGGCAGAGAGGTGAAATTGACCAGGATGTGCCGGCGAATGGCTTCGAGATCAGCGGCTCGGTTGGAGCCTATGTAGAACACCCGGGTGTTGCGATCAGCGGCAAAGGTATCCAGGCGCAGGGCGAACACGGCGAGCTTGCCCGCCGAGCCCGACGCCTCGTACAGCCGCCGCGGGTCGGCGTTGTAGCGGGCCGGCGTGGCGGATGTCACGTCGCGAACGTGGCGGGCGTACTCGCGATCGGAGGCCATGGCCCCGGCCGGGTCCTGCACGGCGCTGTCGTCGAAACGCCCCTCGTCGAGCCGGCTCAGGATCTCCTCAGGGGTGTCGCCCAATTTCAGGCCCAGATGATTGACCAGTTGCAGCTGCCCGGCTTCGTCGATCCGGGCGAACAGTGACAGCTGGGTGAAGGCCGGGCCGCGGCGGATCAGCGAGCCTCCGGAGTTGTTGCAGACGCCTCCGGTGATGGAGGCACCGATGCAAGTCGAGCCGATCACCGAATGCGGCTCGCGCCCCAGGGGTTTCAGGGTCGTTTCCAACTGGCTCAGGGTCACGCCCGGCTGGGACACCACCTGCTCGCCCTGGCGCAGCAGGGCCAGGCGGGTCAGGCGCAGGGTGTTGATCAGCACCACCGGGCGGTCGTAGCCCTCGGCCACCGGGGTGGAGCCCCCGGTCAGGCCCGTGTTGGCCGCCTGGCAGATGATGATGGTCCCGGCTTGGTGACAACGCTGCAGCACCCGCCACATCTCCAGCAGGCTGCCGGGCTGCACCACGGCGAGTACCGCCCCGCCGCCATAGCGGATCCCCAGGCGGAAGCGGCGGGTCGCGGCGTCCCCCTGCAGGACGTGGCGACGCCCGACGATGGCTTGCAACTCACTGACCAGATCCATGACGCCCTCTTCGCTGGCAAAGGAAACGGGAGCGAGCAAAGGCCGCTCCCGCTCGGAAACGCGCGGGTAGCGCCGGCGCGATTACTCGGCCAGCATCCCGGCATTCGATGGCACGGGCCGCCGGGTCACCCACAGCATCAGCGCCGCACACACCAGCAGGCAACCCCCAAGCAGCATCAGGCCGACCTGCGCCGAGCCGAACAGGGTCGTCAGCAGGCCCAGCAGATAGGGCCCGGCGAAACCGCCGAGATTGCCGAAGGAGTTGATGAGGGCAATGCCGGCTGCGGCGGCGGCGCCCTGCAGGAAGGCCCCGGGCAGTCCCCAGAACAGTGCGATGGCGCTCAGGCTGCCACCTACCGCGAAGGCGACGCCCAGGATCATCAGCAGCAGCTGCTGGGGGAAGGCCGCGCAGAGGATCAGGCCGATGCCAGCCAGCACCGACATCAGGGCGCCATAGGCACGCTGGTTACCCGTGCGCTGGGCCTGGCGGGTCACCCAGACCATGGTCACCGCGCCGAATACATAGGGGATGGCGGTGATGAGGCCGATGTCCAGGACCGAGGCCACCCCGGCGTTCTTGATGATGGTCGGCACCCAGAAATTGATGCCGTAGTTACCGAGCATCAACAGCACGTAGATGGCGGTCAGCAGCCAGATGATGGGCAAGGCAAAGAGCCGCTTGAAAGGCACGCTGACCTTCTCCGAGGCGTCCACGGCGAGGCGCCGGGTCAGCTCAGCCTTTTCCTGCTCGTTCAGCCACTTGGCATCCTGGATGCCGTTGTCTAGCAGGCAGAGCACCACCACCCCGATCACCACGGCCGGTATGGCCTCGATGACGAACATCCACTGCCAGCCCGCCAGCAAGCCGCTGCCGCCCATGTAGTACATGATAGCGCCGCTGAGCGGACCGCCAAAGATGAAGGACACCGGATTGCCGAGGATGACGATGGCCATCATGCGGCTGTGCAGCGCCGAGGGAAACCAGTAGGTCAGGTAGAGGATGACCCCGGGAAAGAAGCCGGCCTCGCAGACGCCGAGCAGAAAACGCAGGCCATAGAAGGTCATCTCGTTGCTGATACCCAGCAGTTGGGCTATGGGACCGGTGAAGGCCATCAGCGACGAGACCAGACCCCAGGTGATCATGATGCGCGCGATCCACAGCTTGGCGCCGACCCGATGCAGCATCAGGTTGCTGGGAACCTCGAAGATGAAGTAACCGATGAAGAAGATGCCGGCGCCCAGGCCATAGGCCGCATCGGACATGCCGAGATCGCCGAGCATGGCGAGCTTGGCGAAGCCGACGTTGACCCGGTCGAGATAGGCGATGATGTAGCCGAGCAGCAGCAGGGGTAGAACCGCCAGGCGACCTTGCGATAGAGCGGATCGAACTGCACCGTGGGTACGGCGGTATCAGGATTAGCCATGAGGTTTCGCGTCCTTTAGTTGTTGTGATTGCCGCGCGAGGGTCTTGCATAACGGTCGTCTGTCATCCGCATCCTGTTGCCGCCCCGAACGGATTCGAGGACAGGCGGCAGACCTGCGGACGACACGGCAGCGGAAAAGCTTTCCGCTACGGATGTCCAGGCCTCAGAACGAGGCCTGGATCAGCTGGGCGTAATCATCCGCCGTGGCTTCCCGGGGATTGGTCTTGTGGCTGTGATCGGCCAGGGCGCCAGTGACGATGCGCGGGATGAGCGCCTTATCGACGCCCATCTGCCCCAGGCCCGTCGGCAGGCGCAGGGCCTCGGCCTTGTGCGCCAGCGCCTGTTCCACCGACAGCTGCGCGGGCAGCTGCATGGCCTGGGCGAGCCGTTCGAGTTTTTCCTCGCGGACCACCGACTCCGCCCCCCGGTTGAAGGCGACCACCGCCGGCAGCAGCACCGCGTTGAGGGTGCCATGGTGCAGGCGCGGATCGATGCCCCCCAGCGAATGGCTCAGGCTGTGCACGCAGCCCAGCCCCTTCTGAAAGGCCAGGGCGCCCTGCAGCGAGGCGCTGAGCATCTGGGTGCGGGCTTCCAGGTTGCTCGGCTCATTGAAGGCCAGCTCCAGATGGCGCCACGCACGGCGCAGGCCATCCAGCGCGATGCCCTCGGCCGGCGGATTGAAGCCGGGAGCGAGAAAGGTCTCGATGCAATGGGCCACCGCGTCCATGCCCGTCGCGGCGGTCAGATGCGGGGGCAGGCTGAGCGTCAGCAGCGGATCGCAGATTGCCACGCGCGGGATGACATGGGGCGAAAGGATGCCGACCTTGCGACCATCATCGAGAATGATGATGGCGCCTCGCCCTACTTCGCTGCCGGTGCCCGCCGTGGTCGGAATCGCCACGATAGGCACCGTTGCCGCGGTGATCCGCGCCAGCCCGCCTTCGATGACCGCGAAGTTTTTCAACGGCCCCGGATGGCGCGCGGACACGGCGATGGCCTTGGCCAGATCGATGGGCGAACCGCCGCCAACGGCGATGATGCCGTCGCACTCCGCTTCCAGAAAACAGGCCACCCCCTCGCGAGTAGCGGCTTCGGTGGGGTTGGCTGGGGTAGCGTCGAAGACCCGGTAGGCGGCCAGGGAATTCATGTCCAGCAGCTGCTCGATGAGACCGGCCGCCACCACGCCACGATCGGTGACGATCAGCGGTCGCTGGAAGCCCAGGCGCGCGCTGACTTCGGCTAGCTCCGCGGCACAGCCGGCGCCGAAGCGGATCTCCGTTACATAGTTGATTATCGCCATGACCCGTCCTGTTATTCTTGAAATTGATAGACGGCCCGACTATAGCGGCGCGCTCTTGGCCTAAATACTGAGAGGTAGCGATAGCGGTATAACCTGGAGGCAACCCGGCTTTGGCCAAGGGCAATGGGGAAATCCCGCTTGGGCGCCCAGCGCTAGCTTCTGCCAGCCCTTCCCGGCCGCCTCGACTTCCCCTGGAGTTCCGATGTCCAGCCCTACCCTCGCCGCTGCCCAGTCAATCTCGATCCCCGGTAATCTCACTGCCAACCTGCGTAGCCATCTGGACGTCGTCACTGCGGCGGCCGAGGCCGGGGTGACGTTGCTGCTGTTTCCCGAGTTGTCCCTGACGGGCTACGAGCCGACCCTGGCGGCGGCGCTGGCACTGGAGCCCGCCGATATCCGTCTGCTGCCGCTGCGCGAAGCTTGTCGCGCAGCTGGGCTCACGGCCGTGGTCGGAGCGCCGGTCCAGGGTCCGACGGGGCTGCAGATCGGCGCCTTGATCCTGGGGGCGGACGGCAGCTGCCGCGTCCATACCAAGCAATACCTGCATCCGGGCGAAGCGCCGCCCTTCGTGCCGGGCAGCGGTGGCGAACTGCTGGAGCTACCAGGGTTGAAGGGCGCCCTGGCCATCTGCGCCGACAGCAACCAACCCGCCCACGCCGCTGCCGCCCGCGCCCGAGGCGCCGACCTCTATCTGGTCTCGGCGGTGATCGGGGCGACCGGCTATCCCGCCGACAGCGCCCAGTTGGCGGACCATGCCCGGCGCCTGGGCATGGCCGTGCTCATGGCCAATCATGGCGCTCCCACCGGCGGCTATGCCTGCGTGGGCCGCAGCGCCTTCTGGCAGGCCGACGGGCACTGCCTGGTAGCGGCCCCCGGGGATGGCCCCTGCCTCGTGGTGGTCCGCCAGCAAGGAGACAACTGGCAAGGTGAAAGCCTGCCGCTGTCGATCTGGTAGAACCATCGACCAAAAACCGGCCATAGGGTCACTTCACGACCTGTCACAGCGCGCGGTATCTCATTCACCCTGCGACTAAAGGTCACACATCAGACGCCGATAAGGCTCTGACATCCGCCTTTCCCACGACCGCATCGGATGCCTTTCGCAGCGTGAACGACGCTGTAACCGCAGGAGCGACATCATGGCCTTGAATACCGTTCGGACCCGCTACACCCTGATCTTTCTAGGCTTCATCGGCGCCACCCTCGCTGCCACCGTCATCGGCATCCGTCTCTGGGTGACCCCGGACCTGGTCGCCGCCGGTGAATCCACTGTGCTTACCCGGGTCAACGAGGTCGGCACCCGCATCTATCGCGAACTCAATCAGATCCAGGCGCAACAGCGCTCCATCACCCAGGCCGTGCCGCTGCTGGACAGCGCCGCCATCGACCGGGTGCTGCCCGGCCTGGTGGACCAGTACGGTGACACCAAGGTGTTCGGCGGCGGCATCTGGCCGCTGCCCAACCAGCGCGAGCAGGGCCGCGACAAGTTCAGCACCTTCTATCACCGCGATGCCAGCGGCAAACTGATCGTCAATACCCACTGGAACTCGCCCGAGGCGCTCAACTACTGGGAGCAGTCCTGGTTCCAGGCCGGCCTCAAGGGTCCTGCGGGCCAGTGCGTCTGGGCCGCCGCCTACAAGGACGCCGCCAGCGCCGAGCCGCGCACCAACTGCGCCATGGCCATCCAGCGCGACGGCAAGGCCTTTGGCGTGTCGACCGTCGACCTGACCCTGGGCTTTTTCAACCCGCTGGTGGAGCAGCTGCGCAAGGATCTCGACGACACCGACATGATGATCGTCGAGGCCGATGGCAAGATCCTCAGCAACCTCAGCGAACTCGGGGATTCGCAGATCCTGAACAACGTCTCGGCCTATGGCGCGCGTTCGCCCTTCGTCGCGGCGATCCAGCAGAATCTCGGCAAGCTCAAGGGCGAGGCCGTGGTGCGTGACAACTACGTCGACGAACACGGCACGCCCCACACCTTCTTCCTGCGTCCCCTGGCCGGCACGCCGTGGCTGCTCGCCACGGCGCTGCCCACCTCGCTCATCGCCGCGACCAACACCGGCATCCTCAAGACCCTGGCGGCGATCCAGTTGCCGCTGGTCCTGCTGCTGGTGGCGGTCATGGTGCTGGCGCTCGGCAAGCTGATGGGTCGCCTCGGCCTGCTGCAACGCAACATCGAATCGCTCTCCGCTGGCGATGCCGACCTGACCCGGCGCATCCCGGTGCACGGCAAGGATGAAGTGGATGCGGTGGCGGGCGCGGTCAATGGCTTCATCGGTTATCTGCAGCGGCTGATCGGCGAGGTGGGCGACGCCACCGACCGCATCGACACCGGACTCAAGCAGCTCCATGGCCAGGCCCAGCAGAACGGCGCCATCCTCGCCCGGCATGCCAGCGAAACCGACCAGGCGGTGACAGCCATCACCGAGATGAGCGCCACCTCCGACTCCGTGGCTCGCAGCGCCAGCGACACCGCCACCCTCACCCAGGCTGCCAATGGCCAGGCCGAGCGTTCCCGTGCGGTGGTCCAGCAGGCCTCGGCCAGCGTCCTGGCCTTGGTGGATCAGGTGGAAGACGCCACCCTCAAGGTGCAGGCCATGCAGGGCGATGCCCAGCGCATCAATGACGTGCTCGGGGTGATCGGCGAGATCGCCGGCCAGACCAACCTGCTGGCGCTCAACGCGGCCATCGAGGCGGCCCGTGCCGGCGAGCAGGGTCGTGGCTTCGCGGTGGTAGCCGATGAGGTCCGTGCACTGGCCGGTCGTACCCAGCAGAGCACCGCCGAGATCAACGAGATGCTCGGCCGACTGCAGCAGGGGGTGAGCTCCGCGGTAGCCGCCATGGAAGTGACCAAGACCAGCTGCCAGAGTACCGCCGAGAAGACCCGCGAGGTCACCTCTGGCCTGGACGAGATGAACGGTTCGGTGGTGCGCATCAGCGACCTGTCGACCCAGATCGCCGCGGCGGCCGAAGAGCAGAGCGTGGTGGCCGGCGAGATCAACCAGAACATGGTCGCCGTGCGCCACATGGTCGACGACCTGGTCACCAGCGGTCAGCGCACTGCCGAGAGTACGGCTGCCGTGCAGTCATCCAACGAGCAGTTGATCGCCGTGGTCCGGCGTTTCCGGGTGAAATAAAAAAGACCGCTGCCAGTTCGGCAGCGGTCCTTGGGTATCAGCGGACCGGGCGCAAGGCCCGGTCCTCGTTTCAGCCCACCAGATGCAGGAAGTGCATGTGGCGTTCGTACTGATCGAGGATGTCGCCGATGACGTCCTCGCGCGACCAGCCCATGACGTCATGGTCCTGGCCACCCTCGCGCAGATAGACCTGGGCGCGGAAGTACTTGCGCTCCTCCCCCGGCTCGCTGCCCATGACGAAACTGGGCATCGCGTAGGCATGGGGTCTTACCTGGTAGACGAACTCCGGCTGATCGGCCGGGCCAACGCTCAGGCGCACGCCGCCGTCATCACGATCCTCGACGCTGCAGATATAGCCCTGCTTGCGCCATTCCTCGGCCACGGCCAGGCATGCCGGCTTGGCGACCTCGGTGATGAAGCGCACTACGTGGCTACGACGTGGGAACATGGCCAGACCGCGCAGTCGGCGCTGCCAGCCACCGGGAGACCTCATGGTTGGCGGCGAGATACCCAGCGCCTGGTGGCGCAGACCGCGCTTGGTGGCGTCCAGCTTGAGGGCCTTGAGCAACCCATGCATGCTGAACAGCAGGGCGATGGTGAACGGCAACGCACTGGCGATGGTGGCGGTCTGCAAGGCTTTCAGGCCATCAGCCAAAAGCAGTGCAATGGCCACCAGGCCCATGCTGGCGCCCCAGAACACCCGCTGCCAGACCGGTGTCTGGTCCTGCCCGCCCGAGGCCAGCATGTCTACCACCATGGCGCCCGAATCGGCCGAGGTGACGAAGAACACCACCACCATGACGATGGCCACCATGGAAATCGCACTGGCGAAGGGAAAGTGCTCGAGAAAGGCGAACAGCGCCAGGGAGCTGTCCTGGGACACCGCGGCGGCCAGATCGGTAATCCCCTCGGTGAGGATCATGTGGATCGCCGTGTTGCCGAACACGGTCATCCACAGCAGGGTGAAACCCGCCGGCACCAGCAGCACGCCAGAGACGAACTCGCGGATGGTCCGCCCGCGCGAGATACGGGCGATGAACAGGCCGACGAAGGGCGACCAGGCCAGCCACCAGCCCCAGTAGAACAGCGTCCAACCGCCGATCCAGTCGGTGGGTCGATAGGCGTTGAGGTTGAGGGTGCGGCTGACGATCTCGCTGAGATAGCCGCCGGTGTTCTCGACGAAGGTTTGCAGGATCAGCACGGTCGGGCCGAGGATGATCACGGTGAGCATCAGCAGCACCGCCAGGCCCAGATTGAGCTCCGACAGGCGCCGTACGCCCTTGTCCAGGCCCGAGACCACCGACAGGGTGGCCAGCGCCGTGGTGATCACGATCAGACCGATCTGCACCGGGGTGGACACCGGTACGCCGAACAGCACGTTCAGGCCGGTATTGATCTGCGACACGCCGAAGCCCAGGGACGTGGCGACCCCCAGCACCGTACCGATGATCGCGAAGATATCCACCGCGTGGCCGATAGGGCCGTAGATACGCTCGCCGATCAGCGGATAGAGCGCCGATCTCAGGGTCAGCGGCAAGCCGTGGCGGTAGCTGAAGTAGGCCAGGATCAAGGCGACGATGGCGTAGATCGACCAGGCGTGCAAACCCCAGTGGAAGAAGGTGATGCGCATGGCCTGGCGCGCGGCGTCCACTGTCTGGCCATCGGCATAGGGCGGGTTGAGAAAGTGCATCACCGGTTCGGCGACGCCAAAGAACATCAGGCCGATGCCCATGCCGGCGGAAAACAGCATGGCGAACCAGGTGGTGTTGGCGTAGTCCGGTTCGCTGTGGTCCGGACCGAGCTTGATGTCGCCATAGCGACTCATGCCGAGAAACACCACGGTGCCGAGGATGATGGCCACGGCGAGGATATAGAACCAGCTCAGGTTGGTGATGATCCAGCCCTGGATGGCAGCGAACAGCCATTGGGCATTGGCCTGGAACAGACTGGCGTAGAGCACCAGTATCAGTAGTAGCAGAGTCGAGGTCCAGAAGACCGGAGGACTGAAGGTGGGACGGGCGGCAGATTCTCCCTGGCCGGTCATAAAGGGGCTCCTGTTTATGAAGTGCGCACAGGTTGACTGCCTTCAGCGGCAATCGTTTCGCCGGCGACGCTTCTGGAACCGTACACGCCGCGGTACGGGATGGCCGCAATCGTTATGGCGCTAAGGGTACGCCGTACCATCCGCCGCAGACACGCCGGGGCGTTCGGCCAGTCCACGGAACCAGCGTCCCGGCGCGATCCCGAAGGCCTGACGGAAATGTTTGGTCATATGACTCTGGTCGCAGAAACCTGCCGCCACCGCCGCCTCGGCTAGCCCCTTCCCCAGACGCACCTCCAGGCGCACCCGGTCCAGACGACGCAGGGTCAGGTAGCGGTGCGGACTGGTGCCGAAGTAGGCGCGAAAATCGCGGGTCAGACTCCAGCGATCACGTCCGGTGCACTGCGCCAGGTCATCGAGGGTGACGGCCTGGTCGAGATGGTCCTCCAGGTATTCGCGGGCGCGCAGCGCGGCAACGAAGTCGACCCGGCCACGACTGGGCCAGGCCTGGCAGACCTCCGCCAGGGTGGCGACCAGTCCATAGAGGGCATCGTCGCGACCCAGGGCATCGGGGTGCTCGTCGAGGGCGGCGAATACCGCATCGGTAGCCCGCGCCAGGCGCGGATCCAGGGAAACGCCCTCGCGATGGAAGGGCAAGGGCCGCCCGCCGAGGATGTCCTGCACCAGGGCCGGCGGCACATAGAGCATCCGATAGCGAAAGCCGCAGGCGGCACCGGCGCGGCCGTCGTGGACCTCGTCCGGGTGAAAGACCATGGTCTCGCCCGGCAGGCTGCTGGCCTTGGCGCCGCGATAGGAAAAACTCTGCACCCCGGCCAGGGTGCGACCGATGGCGTAGGTCGCATGGCGATGGGGATTGAAGGCGTGGCCGCTGAAAAAGGCTTCGATGGATTCCAGCTCATCGAAGGCCGGAGCGTGGCGTACCCAGTCCGTGGCACCGGGTAGTTCGATCTGGGTACTCATGGCGACTCCTCCGGCGCTCAGCCTAGCAGACCGCGCCACGCATCATGGAACAGCAGCAGGGCGCAGCCGACCAGGCTCAGCCCCAGCAGCAGGTTCACCCCGCGCAAGCCGCGTCCTTGCACCAGGTAGCGCCCGAGCAGCGCCCCGAGCAAGGCATAGCTCGCCGGGGCGCCACCCGCCGACAGGGCCAGGGGCAGCGACCAGAGGACGATCTTGCCTCCCGTCACCTGAGCCGCCGGAAACATCACCGTGGCGATGGGCAGCACCGCCAGCCAGCCCTTGGGATTGAGTCCCTGGATCAGCAGGCCGCTAGCGAAGGTCAGCCGCGTTGCCCCGCCCTCTTCGTCCGCCGTTGGTGGTGCGGCCCGGGCGATGCGATAGCCGAGGTACAGGCAGTAGCCGCCGCCCAGCAGCGCCAACCAGGGCAGCAAGGCGCCCGAGACCAGGGCCGCACCGGCGTAACCCAGCGTCAGGAACAGGATCAGCATGGCGCAGCCCACCCCAGCATAGAAACCCAGGGCCCGCCGGGCCTGGCCCTGCAGACCGGCGTTGAGGCCCAAGGCGTTGACCGGACCGGGGCTGTACATGACGCTCAGGGCGTAGAGGATGATTTCCAAGGGGCACCTGCCAGAGACCGAAAGGGATGCCCAGGCTAGCCAGTGCCCCAGGTCCCTGGCTTGTACATTCGTGGCTGTCCGCTGCTTCACCTTGAGGGTCATCATACAACCCGGCAGAATCGAGGCTCCCATCCGTAGCGGAGGCCTCCCTTGTCCAGTGATCGCAGCGCCCCGCCCTGGCGTGGTCGCGCCGACGGCAAGCCACCGACCCTCAAGGACGTCGCACGCCTGGCCGGAGTCTCGCCGATCACTGTCTCCCGTACCCTCAACCAACCGGAAATCGTCCGTCCGGTGCTGCGCGAAAAGGTCTTCCGCGCGGTGCGCGAGAGCGGCTACCAGCCGGCCATGCTGACTACCGGGGCGATGCCCCAGGACAGCCGGCTGATCGCCGTGCTGGTGCCCACCATCGTCAATTCCATCTTTGCCGACACCGTGCAGGCACTCATGCAGACCTTGACCGAGGCCGGCCACCAGACCCTGCTGGGCCTGACCGACTATTCCGCCGAACGCGAGGAGCAGTTGCTGGACACGCTGCTGCGCCGCCGTCCCGATGCCATGGTACTGACCGGCACCCTGCACACGGCAGCCAGTCGCCTGCGTCTTTCCCAGGCCGGCATCCCGCTGGTGGAATGCTGGGACCAAGGCGAGCGGCCGCTGGACATGCTGGTGGGTTTCTCCCATGCGGCGGTGGGCTGCGCCATCGCCGCACAACTGCTGGAGCGCGGCTATCGCCGCTTCGCCAGCCTGACCCTGGATGATCCCCGGGGACGCCTGCGCCGCGATGCCTTCCGTGCCGAACTGGCCCGCCAGGGACTAGGCACGCCGCCCGAGGTCAGCCTGCCGCCACCGGCCACGCCGGTGCTGGGGCGCGAGGGCCTGGCTCGCCTGCTGGATGCCGGCGAACACCCGGAGGTGGTGGTCTGCAGTTCCGACACCCTGGCCCATGGCGTGCTAGCCGAGGCCCATGCCCGCAACCTGCGGGTCCCAGAGGACCTGGCCGTGATGGGCTTCGGCAACCTGGCCAGCGCCGCTCATCTGCTTCCGGCGCTGAGTACGGTGGACGTGCGTGGTGCCGACATGGGCACCCATGCGGCTGCGGCCCTGCTCGCCCGCCTGGCGGGCGCCGAGGCGTCGCGACAACGGGATACCGGCTTTGAATTGATCATGCGCGAGAGTACGCGCTGACGCTTGAATGATTGCGTAATCAGCTTAGCGTCCATGACTCCTGTCTCGCCAAGAGTCCCTGACATGTCCGATAACTCCTATAGCGCCGACCAGGACCGCATCGCCTGGGTCCGCCTGTCTTCCGTATTCCTGCCGCTGGCCAATCCCATCAGTGACGCCAAGGTGCTCACTGGCCGGCAGAAGCCGATGACCGAGATCGCCATCCTCTTCGTCGAGATCGAGACCCGCGACGGCCAGCGCGGCCTGGGCTTCAGCTACGCCAAGCGCGCTGGCGGCCCCGGGCAGTTCGCCCATGCCCGGGAAATCGCCCCGGTGCTGCTAGACGAGAATCCCAGCGACATCCAGAAGCTCTGGACCAAGCTCTGCTGGGCCGGTGCCTCGGTGGGCCGCAGCGGCCTCGCCACCCAGGCCATCGGTGCCTTCGATGTGGCCCTGTGGGATCTCAAGGCGCGTCGAGCCAACCTGTCCCTGGCGCGGCTGCTTGGCGCCCAGCGTGATTCGGTGCGCTGCTACAACACCTCCGGTGGCTTCCTGCACACGCCGCTGGAGCAGTTGCTGGAAAACACCGACCGCTCCCGCGAGCAGGGCATCGGCGGCATCAAGCTCAAGGTCGGCCAGCCGGACTGGGCGGTGGACCTGGAGCGCGTCGCCCGCGTCCGGCAGCACCTGGGCGACAGCTTTCCGTTGATGGTGGACGCCAACCAGCAATGGGATAGACCCACCGCCCAACGGATGTGCCGCCGCTTCGAGGAATTCGACCTGATCTGGATCGAAGAGCCGCTGGACTGCTACGACGCCGAAGGCCACGCCGCCCTGGCCGCCACCTTCGACACGCCCATCGCCACCGGCGAGATGCTGACCAGCGTGGCCGAGCACCAGGAATTCATTCGCCTGCGCGGCGCCGACTTCCTGATGCCCGATGCCCCGCGGGTTGGCGGCATCACCCCCTTTCTCAAGGTGGCCGCCTTGGCCGAACAGGCTGGACTGATGCTGGCGCCGCACTTCGCCATGGAATTGCACGTGCATCTGGCCGCCACCTATCCCACCGAGCCCTGGGTGGAGCATTTCGAATGGCTGGAGCCGTTGTTCAACGAACGCCTGGAAACCTGTGATGGCCGGATGCTGGTACCGATCCGCCCGGGCCTGGGCCTGTCCCTCAGCGAAAGGGTGGCCGGCTGGACAGCGCAGGAAGCGGAATTCGGCCAGCGTGGCTGACACCCGCTCTGGCACTCGAACTCCGCCGGGGTATGGCACTCTATCCAGGCCAAGACCTGGAAGAGAATGCCCATGTTCGGATCGCTGCGCAGCCGTCTGATCGCGCTGCTGCTGATGCTCGGCGGCATGGCCGTCGGGGTCGGCTGGCTGATGATCCTGCTGCTGCGCCAGTCGGAAAGCGCACAGCTCGGCCAGGCCACGGTGGAAGCCGAGCAGGCCTGCCAGGTCATCGCCAGCAGCTATCGCTTCTACAGCAACGGCTGGTCCGGCCCTACCGCCGGCCTCGCCGATCCGGCGCTACGCCAGGGCCTCAACGGCGTGGCCAGCGTCGCCCTGCTGCGCTATCGCGGCATGGGCGGCGGTCTCTGGCAGGAGCAGGCGGGGATGCTGGCCGACGCCAGTCCCTTCAGCCTGACCGATGCCGAGCGCCGGCATCTGGCCGATCTCGCCGCCGCCGCCCTGGCCGAGGCGCGCAGCCTGAGCGACAGCTTCAGCGTCGACGGCGCCACGGTGCTGGTGGCGGCCTGTCCGCTGTCCGGCCCCATCCCCGATCTCGCCGCCTGGACCCTGACCCGCCTGACCTTTGCCGAGGGCAGCGGCCAGCGTCAGCTGAAACTGGGCCTCGGCCTTTTGCTGCTGGCCATGCTGGCGGCCACCCTGCTGCTCGGCCGGCTCACCTGGCAATGGTCGCGGCATGTCACCCGGGTCGAACGTGATCTCGGGACGAGCGCCAGCCAGGACCTGCCCACCCTCGCCCTTACCGGCGAACGCGAATTGGACCGGGTGCTCGCCGCGCTCAACCAGGCCGGGCAACGCCTGGCCCAGGCCCGCGCCGAAGCCCAGCGCCTGACCACCCAGGTCCACGCCAGCGAGCGGCTGGCGGCGCTGGGCCGGGTGGCCGCCGGGGTCGCCCACGAGATCCGCAATCCGCTGGCCGCCATGCGCCTCAAGGCCGAGAACGCCCTGGCCGGCGATGCCGAGCGCCAGCGGCGCGCCCTGGACGCCATCCTGCCGCAGATCGCCCGCCTGGACAGCCTGCTGCGCCGCCTGCTCGATCTCACCCAGCCGCCGCAGTTGCAGCCGACTGCCGTCGATCTCCCGACCTTCTGCCGCGAGGTGCTGGCCAGTCACGAAGACCAGGCGGGCCAGCGTGGCATCCGCCTGGTCGCCCGGGTGGCCGTCGATCAAGGCTGTTTCGACCGCGACGCCCTGGGTCGCGCCCTGGACAACCTGCTGCTCAACGCCCTGCAGGCCGCTCCGGCCGACAGCGAGATCCGCCTGGACGTCAGCCGGCGCGACGACTGGCTGGTGCTGGCGGTGGAAGACGCAGGCCAGGGGCCGCCTGCCGAACTGCGCGGGCAGCTCTTCGAACCCTTCGTCACCGGTCGCCCCGAAGGCACAGGCCTCGGCCTGGCCCTGGTCCGCGAAACCGCCCGCGCCCATGGCGGCGAGGCGCGCCTGGCCGAACCCTTCCCTTCCACCCGTTTCGAGATCCTCTTGCCATGCCAACCCTGCTGATCATCGATGACGACGCTGGTCTGCGCGACGCCCTGGCGGAAACCGCCGCGGACCAGGGCTACCGGGTACTGCAGGCGGATCAAGGCGAAGCGGGGCTGGCGCTGCTCGAACGGGAGGCGGTGGACGCCGTGCTGCTCGACCTGCGCATGCCCGGGCTGGATGGCCTGGAGGTACTGGCGCGCATTCGCGCTCTCCCCGAGCCGCCGGCGGTCACGGTGCTCACCGCCTTTGCCAGCGCCGGCAATACCATCGAGGCCATGCGTCTGGGCGCCTTCGACCACCTTACCAAGCCCATTGGCCGCGAGGAGCTGATCCGGGTACTGGCCGGCATGACTGCCCAGCGCGGCGCCGCCAGCGCACCGCCAGCCTCGGTCGAAAGCCATACCCTGGTAGGCGGCAGCGATGCCCTGCGCCAGGTGCAAAAGACCATCGGCCGCCTGGTGGACAGCGAGGCCACGGTACTGGTCACCGGCGAGACCGGCACCGGCAAGGAACTGGTGGCCCGCGCCATCCACGAGCACGGCAAGCGCCGCGGCGCGCCCTTCATGGCAGTCAACTGCGCGGCCATCCCGCCGGATCTGCTGGAAAGCGAACTCTTCGGCCATGTGCGCGGGGCCTTCAGCGGGGCCACCGCCAATCGCCTCGGCGCCTTTCGCAAGGCCCAGGGCGGCACTCTCTTTCTCGACGAGATCGGCGACATGCCATTGCCGATGCAGGCCAAGATCCTCCGCGCCCTGCAGGAACGTGAGGTGACCCCGGTGGGTGGCGCACCGGTGCGCCTGGACGTGCGGCTGGTGGCGGCCACCCACCGCGACCTGGCCCAGCGCGTCACCACTGGCGACTTCCGCGAAGACCTCTTCTATCGCCTGCACGTGGTGCCCATCCACCTGCCGGCTCTGCGCGAGCGCCGCGCCGACATCCTGCCCCTGGCCGAGCACTTCCTCGCGCCCAGCGGCCGGGTGCTAGCGGACGATGCCGCCGCCCTGCTGCTGCGCCACCCCTGGCCAGGCAACGTGCGGGAATTGCGCAACGCCATCCAGCGCGCCGCGACCCTGGCCCAGGGCGAGCGCATCGTCGCCGCCGACCTGGCCTTTCTGCAGGGCGAGACCCCGGATGCGGTGGCTATCGATGCCAGCTGGCCGGAAGAGACCCTGGCCGAAGCCACCGCGCGCCTTGAACGCCTGCTGATCGAGCGGGCCCTGCAACGCAGCGGCGGCAATCGCGCCGAAGCAGCGCGGCGTCTGGGCATTCATCGCCAGCTGCTCTACACCAAGCTGAGCCGGCTGGGCCTGGGTGTCGGCGAAGAAGACAGCCCCGCCTAGGCTGTCCGCTTTGCCGACAGGGCTGTCCGCAAGCCGGACGCAATGCCTGGCCCGGATAGCCGCTAAAAGTACCAAGCCATTGATTGATAAAGAAAATAAAAGTTGGCACAGGCCCTGCAATAGTCTGATCGTCAACCACCGCAGGAGTCATCCATGCCTACCAAGACCCAAACCCTCGTGATCGGGACCTTCGCCCTGCTGTCCGTCAGCGGCCTCGTCCTGGCACAAACCGCGCCGGCCACCGGCACCGCGACCACCGCTGCCAGCGCCCAGATTCCCACCCAGCAGGGCCAGCTCAAGCAGTTCCTGCTCAACCCCCGCGGCGACATCGACGGCCTGATCCTGGCCGACGGCACCGAGGTCAACACCCCGCCGCACCTGTCCGAGCAACTGGCCGCCACCTTCAAACCGGGTGACAGCATCAACGTCGCCGGCCTGCGCGCCGCCAGCCTGCCGTTGGTCCAGGCGGTGTCCCTGACCAATGTCCAGACCGGCAAGACGGTCACCGACGAAGGCCCCGAGCGCGTGGGCGGCCGCCGTCCGCCGGCGCCCCCGGCACCTGGCGCGGAGCGTGATGGCGACAGCCTCCAGGGCCAGATCGTCCAGCTGCTGCACGGCCCCCGTGGCGATGTGAACGGCGCCCTGCTGCAGGACGGCACCGCCCTGCGCCTGCCGCCCCACGAAGCCCTGCGCCTGCAAGCGCTGCTCAAGCCCGGTCAGAGCATCGCTGCTCGCGGCGAGCTGGTGACCAACGCCCAGGGTCGTGCCTTCCGGGTCAGCGCCCTCGGCGCCGACGCCAACTCGCTGCAGACCCTGGATACCCCGCCGGCGCCCCGTGGCCCCGGTCGTCTGCCGCCGCCCCCGCCCCCTGGCGTCCAGCCGGTCGCCCCGGGTGCGCAACCGCCGGCGCCGCCCGCTCCGCCGGCCGGCTGATCAGGCCGGCAGTCGCTGGGTCGCCTCGGCGATCCGGCGGCAGGCTTCCTCCAGCACCTCCCGCGAGGTGGCGTAGGAAACCCGGAAATAAGGCGCCAGGCCAAAGGCCGAGCCTGGCACCACCGCCACCCCGCCCTCGTCCATGAGGTAGCGGGTGAAGGCCGTATCGCTGTCGATCACCTCCCCGTTCGGCGTCCGCCGACCCAAGACCCCCGCGCAACTGGCGTAGACATAGAAGGCCCCCTCGGGCCGCCGCGCCGACAGACCCGGCACCGCATTCAAGGCATCCACCACCAGATCCCGCCGCTCGCGAAACAGCTCGCAGCGCTCGCGCACGATGTCCTGCGGCCCATCCAGGGCGGCGATGGCCGCGGCCTGGCTGACCGAGCAGGGGCAGGAGGTCACCTGGCTCTGCACACTGGCCATGGCCTGGATCAGCGCCTTCGGTCCACCGGCGTAGCCCAGGCGCCAACCGGTCATGGCATAGGCCTTGGAGACGCCGTTGATGGTCAGGGTACGCTCTCGCAGCCGCGGCTCCAGCGCCGCCGGGGTGACGAAGCGAAAGCCGTCGTAGAGGATGTGTTCGTACATGTCGTCCACCATCAGCCAGACCTGCGGATGGCGCAGCAGCACCTCCAGCAGCGGCCGATAGTGTTCCTCGCCATAGGCCGCCCCCGAAGGGTTGGACGGCGAATTGAGCATCACCCAACGGGTGCGTGGGGTGATGGCCGCCTCCAGGGCCGCGGCGGTCAGGCGGAAGCCATCCTCCTCACGGCACGGCAGCACCACCGGCGTGCCGCCGAGGATGGTGACGATGTCGGCATAGGTCACCCAGAAGGGCGCGGGGATGATCACCTCGTCGCCCGCGTCCAGGGTCGCCATCATGGCATTGAAGATCACCTGCTTGGCGCCGGCCGAGGCGGTCACCTCGTCCTGGGCGAATACCAGGTCGTTCTCCCGCGCGAACTTGCGGCGGATGGCTTCCTTGAGCGCCGGGCTGCCGTCGAGCACCGTGTACTTGGTCTGGCCGGCGCGGATGGCCTGGATCGCCGCCTCCTTGATGTGCTCCGGGGTATCGAAATCCGGCTCGCCCGCACCCAGTACCAGCAGATCGGCGCCCTGGCGGCGCAAGGCGTTGGCGCGCTCGGTGATCTTGAGGATTTCGGAGACGCCCACGGACGACAGGCATTGGGCGATATGCAGGGTGGAATCGGCGGCCATGACAGGGCTCCAGGCAGAGATGAAAGCGGGTGCCGGCGGCGTCCGGCAGGGTCGTCTCGCACTATCGAACCGCTGCGGCCGGCCTTCAAACGCTATAAAGGACTCATGTCATTCCGCCGGGGCATGGTCTGCTGACTACACGGGCGCTAGAGTGGCGACCATGTCGAACGCCCTCTCTCCCCTCGCCGCCTACCGCCATGCCCTGGCCCAGGGGGACCGCCTGCCCGATGCCGCCCAGGAGGCCGCTGCGCGCCAGCTGGAAGCCTGCCACGCGGCGCTGCTGGCCGGCCGTCCGGCACGCGGTCTCTATCTCTGGGGTCCGGTCGGGCGCGGCAAGACCTGGCTGCTGGACCTGTTCCACGCCAGCCTGCCGGTGCCCGCCCGCCGCCAGCATTTCCACCACTTCATGCGCTGGGTGCACCAGCGCCAGTTCCAGCTGGCCGGCACCCGCGATCCCCTGCAGGTGCTGGCCCGGGAACTGGCCGCCGAGGTGCGGGTGCTGTGCTTCGACGAACTCTTCGTCAGCGACATCGGCGACGCCATCCTGGTGGGCGGCCTGCTGCGCGCCCTGCTGGACCAGGGCCTGGTGCTGGTGGTCACCTCCAACCAGCCGCCGGAGCAGCTCTATGCCGACGGCTTCAATCGCGAGCGCCTGTTGCCGGCCATCGCCGCGCTCCAGGCGCAGCTGGACGTGCTGGAGATGGACGGCGGCCAGGACCACCGTCTGCATGAAGGCCAGCCCGAGCCACGCTATTGGGTAGAGGATCCCGCCGCGCTGGCCACGACCTTCGCCCAGCTCACCGCCGGCCAAGCCGCGACCGATGAGCCCCTCGCCCTCGGCGAGCGCCTGTTGCCGGTTATCCAGCGTGCACCCGGGGCGATCTGGCTGGACTTCGCCACCCTCTGCCAGGGCGCCTGGGCGACCACCGACTACATCGATCTCTGCACCCGCTTCCCCGCCCTGCTGCTGGGCGGCGTGCCTTGCCTGTCCGGTGATCCCCGCGCAGGCCGTATCGCCCGCGGCACCGAAGACGGCGCGCAACGCGTGCTGGCCGGCGACCGCGAACTGCCGCGCCTGGCGCCCCAGGACGACGCCGTGCGCCGCTTCATCGCCCTGGTCGACGAAGCCTACGACCGCCGCTGCCCGCTCTACCTGAACGCCGCCGTGCCCCTGGAGCAGCTGTATACCCGCGGCTTTCTGGAATTCCCCTTCCGCCGCACCCTGAGTCGGCTCAGGGAGATGCAGCAGGCGCGGTACTAGGCGTCGCGCCTCGCCCCGCGCTTGAGCACATAGCGCGGCCGGCGCTTGGTTTCGATGTAGATGCGACCGATGTATTCGCCGAGCACACCGATGCCGATCAACTGCACGCCACCGAAGAAGAGGATGGCGGTCATCAGTGAGGGATAACCCGGTACCCGATTGCCGAAGGCCAGCTTCTCGAAGATCAGATAGCCGGCATAGGCCAGGGACACCAGAGCAACGAAACCACCGAGGTAGGTCCAAAGGCGCAGTGGTACGGTGCTGAAGGAGGTGAAGCCCTCCAGGGCCAGGTTCCATAGTTTCCAGCCATTGAATTTGCTGCTGCCGGCGCTGCGCGGGGCGCGTTCGTACTCCACCACCCGGGTTTCGAAACCAACCCAGGAGAGGATGCCCTTCATGAACAGGTTGCGCTCCGGCAGTTCTCTGATGGCATCCACCACCTCGCGACTCATCAGGCGGAAATCTCCGACATTCTCCTCGATGGGCGTCTGGGCGATGCGGTTGTGCAGGCGATAGAAGCCCTCGGCTGTCAGCCGCTTGAGCGGACTGTCGCTGCGCCGGTCGATGCGCTTGGCCAGCACCACCTCGGCGCCCTGGCGCCATTGTTCAAGCAGCCGGGGAATGACGTCCAAGGGATCCTGCAGGTCGACGTCCAGAGGTACCACCACATCGCCGCTGGCAT
Organism: Pseudomonas oryzihabitans; assembly: GCF_001518815.1. NCBI lineage: Bacteria > Pseudomonadati > Pseudomonadota > Gammaproteobacteria > Pseudomonadales > Pseudomonadaceae > Pseudomonas > Pseudomonas oryzihabitans. The sequence continues at coordinate 1,207,055 of NZ_CP013987.1, read as the reverse complement.
GCTCGATGCCCGCGAACAGGGCGGCCTCCTTGCCGAAATTGCGCGACAGCTGCAGCACCAGTACTCGCGGATCCCACTGACGCAAGCGTTCGAGCACCCGCGCACTGCCATCGCGGCTCCCATCGTCGACGAACAGCAGTTCCAGGTCGTGACGGGTCAGTTCCGGATGAGCGCAGACCGCGTGATAGAAGAGTTCGATGGCCAACTCTTCGTTGAACACCGGCACTACAAGGGACAGCTTTACGGCATCACTCATCTGAACACCCACAGGGACGACAGCAGATAGCTGAACACTGGCACCAGCGCGGTGGCGGCGAGCAGCGCATAGAGGGGCGGCACGCCCCAGGCAAGCAAACCGGTCAGCAACAGGTTGTTGAGACCGAAGCCGGCGAGCGCGACCAGCAGGAAGCGCCAAGGCGATCCAGCGCGGGCGAAGGTGATATGCCGGTGACCCAGGTAGGACACGCCGAAAGCGACCAGGAAGGCGCCGAGATTGGCGGGATAGGCCGGCCAACTGCAGAGACCCAGCAGCAGGGTAGCGACAGCCATATGCACCAGGGTGGCGGCGGCACCGACCAGGGCGAAACGCAGGGGCCTGCCTGCCGACTTAGCCAAGGAACCGGATGAAGACACGCTAGACCTCGGCGCAGCACTAGAGACCGGCGAACGTTAACCTGCCAGCGTCGAAACATCCTGTTGCATCCGTTGCAATTCCGTCATCTGGCGACCAGCGGTCGATGCCGTCGCAACAGGTGCGGCGACGAGGCACGCCACGGGGCAGCAGGGCCCCGTGTTAAGGTGGGACGTCCTTTCTCTTCACGAGGCCCGGTCATGACTCCGCGCATCGAACCCTTCTTCGACGCCACCACGTCCACCTTCACCTATGTGATCTACGAGGCGCCCGGCAGTCGCTGCGCCATCGTCGACTCGGTGCTGGACTACGATCCGCATTCGGGCCGCACCGCCACCCTCTCGGCGGATCGCGTCGCTCGCTTCGTGCGCGACCAGGGGCTGACGGTGGAGTGGCTGCTGGAAACCCACGCCCACGCCGACCATCTTTCCGCCGCGCCCTATCTGCGCCGGCAGCTGGGCGGCCGCATCGCCATCGGCGAAGGCATCCGCCGCGTCCAGGGCGCCTTCAAGGACGTCTTCAACCTGGAGCCGGAGTTTCGCCTAGACGGCTCCCAGTTCGATCACCTGTTCCAGCCCGACGAGGTCTTCCACATCGGTGCCCTCAGCGCTCGCGCCCTGCATGTGCCCGGCCACACCCCGGCCGACATGGCCTATCAGGTGGAAGAAGAGCACGTCTTCGTCGGCGACACCCTGTTCATGCCCGATGTCGGCTCGGCCCGTTGCGACTTTCCCGGTGGCAGTGCTCGTGATCTCTATCGCTCGATCCGCCGCCTGCTGACCCTGCCGGAAGCCACCCGCCTCTACCTGTGCCACGACTATCCGCCAGCGGGCCGCGAAGCGCGTCACGAGACCACCGTGGGCGAAGAGCGTGCCCTCAATGTCCACGTTCGCGATGGCGTGGACGAAGACGCCTTCGTCGCCCTGCGCACCCGCCGCGACGCCACCCTGTCCATGCCGACCCTGATCCTGCCGGCGATCCAGGTGAACATCCGCGCCGGTACCCTGCCGCCGGCCGAGGCCAACGGTCGACGCTACCTGAAGATTCCCATCGACGGCTTCTAGCCCTGCGCTTGCGTCATCCAACGGGATAGCCACAGCCGCTGGGCCCAGGCTTTCCCGGGCCGGCCAGGCAGGTCGCCCTGTTCACCCGTGGTGCCATGGCGAGGGCTCCCAGGGAGCAGCAGCCCAACCGCGAGTCGCCGGTTCGACCGCTTCGCCATCCCCTGCGGCATACTGCGCGGCCCCTTTCTGCCTGGAGTCCTGTCGATGCCCGTCTGGTGGCTACTCGTCCTGCCCTTCATCGCCGGCGCCTGCCTGCCGTTGCAAGCCGGCATCAACGGTCAACTGGCTCGCCAGCTGTCCAGCGTTTTCGCCGCGGCGTCCATTTCCTTCCTGGTCGGCCTGCTCGCCCTGCTGGGCCTGACCCTCTGGCAGCGCGGCGTCCCTACCCTGGGCGCGTTGCGCGAGCTGCACTGGTGGCACTGGTGTGGCGGGCTGCTGGGCATGTTCTTTATCGCCATGGCAGCCTTCGCCGGTCCGCGCATCGGCGCCACCCTGTTCATGGCGCTGGTGATCGCCGGCCAACTGGCCATGTCGCTGAGCCTGGATCACTTTGGCTGGGCCGGCTTTCGCCAGGATCCGGTTACCCTCGGCAAGCTGGCCGGCGTGGTGCTGATCGGCGCCGGCGTCTGGTGCATCACCCGCGCCTAGCGCTAATAGAGGTCGCGACGGTAGCGGTTTTCATCCAGCAACCGTTGCACCTCGGCCTCGCCGAGCAACGCCTGCAGGGTGGCCTGGACACCGCGCCCCAGGCCCTGCAGGCTGCCGCAGACCATGATCACGGCATCGGCCGCCAGCCAGTCGAACAAGAGGTCGCGCTGCGCCTCCAGCCGCCCCTGCACATAGCCATCGCCCTCGCGCGAGAACACCCGGTCCAACCGGGCCAGCCCGCCTTGGGCCTGCCAGGCCTGCAACTGAGTACCGTAGAAATCATCGTGCGCCGCCGTGCGTTCGCCGAACAGCAGCCAGTTGCGTCTGTGCCCGGCGGCGATGCGTGCGGCCAGCAGGGACCGTACCCCGGCAAGACCGGTCCCGGCGGCGATCAGGATCAGCGGGCGCTCGTCCAGTGGTGGCCGGAAGCCGGGATGGGTGCGTAGCCGCGCCTGCACCTGGTCACCGGGCCGTAGCGCCGTGGTCAACCAGCCGGAGGCGATACCCAGGCGACCATCCGCCTTGCGCTCCTGGCGCACCAGCAGTCGCAGGGCGCCTTCGCCGGGCAGCGAGGCGATGGAGTACTGGCGTACGGCGAGCGGCACCAGGGCGTCGACCAGCGCCTGGGCGTCCAGGCCCCGCAGCGCAGTCTGGTCTTCCGGCAGCAGACGGGTTTCCAGGGCCGTCGCCAGCTTGAGCGTCACACCGCCGATCTCGACCCTGCTGTCAGCGGCCAGGCCCAGGGGCTGCAGCCAGGCTGCCACGCGCTCGGCGCGCTGGCGTGGCGCGATCTCCAGGAGGTCACCTGGTGCCCAGTGGCTTCCAGGCAGTGGCCGCAGCTGCAGCTCGAAAGCAGGGCCGCCGGGGCTGCCGGCATTGAGCCGCTGCACCGACGCCAGCTGCCAGGACTGCAACGGACGCTCGGGCGATGGTTCGATACGCGCGGCGCCCAGGGCCTGCAACTGACCCTGCCAGACCGCAAGCGCCAGGGGGTCGCCATTGTCCACCTCCACCGGAGCGAACAGTGACCGGGCGCCCTGTCCATCCAGCCAGGCGTCCAGCCGTTGGGCGAAGGCGCAGTAGGCCGGATAGCGCCGGTCGCCCAGGGCCAGCACCCCATAGCTCAGGCTTGGCAGCGTTGCCGCCTGGGTCAGCATCCGCCGCTCGAAGCCGCGCGCGGCATCCGGGGCCTCGCCGTCGCCGTGGGTGGCGACGACGAACAGCGCCCGGGTGGCCTGCTGCAGCCGCTCCACCGAGAGACGCCCGAGCGCGACCACCTCGGCGCTCAGCCCCGCCGCCTGCAGCTGGCCGGCGGCTTGCCAGGCCAGCGCCTCGCCCTGGCCACTCTGGCTGGCATAGCCGATCAGCCAGTCGGCGCTCCCTGCCGCGGCCGGTGTGAGCCCGCTCTGCGCCTGGCGCGCCTGGCGGCGTTTGCGCCGGCGATCCAGATAGAGCCAGAGTCCGGTCACCATGAACAGCGGCATGGCGAGGCTGGCGAGCAGCAGGGCGATCCGTCCCGCCAGGCCGAAGTACTCCCCCGAATGCAGGGCATAGACGCTGAGCAACAGCCGGGCACCCAGCGGCTGCTCGCGGTAACGACGATGATCGAGCACCCGCCCCTGGCCGTCGAAGACGAGGCGATTGAGCGCGCGGATGTGCTCGGCATCGTCGGGCAGGTACCAGAGCGTCGGATGACTGACCTTGCGCGCCGGATTGGGCAGCAGCAGGCCGTAGCCCTCCACGCGTCCGCCGGTCTCTGCGCGGAAGCTCTGCCAGAGCGCGTCCAGATCCACCTCCTGGCGCGCGACCACCCCCGTGGTCTGGGGCTCCGGGGCGGCGCCGAGCAGGCGCTCGCTGGCCTCGCGGTACCAGTCATAGGACCAATAGAGACCGGTCAGGGCCGCCAGCAGATAGAGCAGCAGGCACCAGGTGCCCGCCACGGCGTGCAGGTCCCAATGGAAACTGCGCCCACGGCGCGCCCAGTCCAGGGTCAGCCAGGTGCGCCAGCGGCGTACGTGACGCGGCCAGCGCAGGTACAGCCCGGACAGACAGAGCACCAGCAGGATCAGGGTGGCCGCGCCGGTCAGGGCCTTGCCCACCGGCCCCAGGGCCAGGGAGCGGTGCAGGTCCAGGACCAGGCGAAAGAACGCCTGGCCGCGAGGCGAACTCAGCACCTCGCCCGTGTAGCGATCGAACAGCTGCACCTCACCACGGCCTTGACCACTGGCCGGTGCCAGGCCGAGCAGGCCATAGCCCTCCCCCGCCATGCTGGAGACGAAGCTCAACTCCCGGCCCGGAGGAACGAGGCGCTGCCGCACCTCCGGCAGCGTCAGCGGACGCCGGTCCGCAGTCGCGGCGCTTGGCGGCGGATTGAGCAGCTCCAGCAATTCCAGCTGAAAGCTGTAGAGCGCACCCGTCACCCCTAGCACCACTAGTACCAGGCCAGCCGCTAGCCCAAGCAGGCTGTGCAGCTGGAAGAGGCCCCTGCGAATCAGGGCTGGGCCCATTGTCGCAGGAGGTTGTGATAGACGCCGGTCAGCTGCAGGCAGGCCTCATGGCCCTGCCCCAGCTCGGCGGCGGCCCGCTGGATGCCTTGGTCGAGTTCGAACAGCTGGCTGCGCTGGCCGGCATCGCGCACCAGGCTCTGGATCCAGAAGAAGGAACACAGCCGCATGCCACGGGTGACCGGCAGCACCCGATGCAGGCTGCTGGCCGGATAGAGGATCAGATCGCCAGCCGCCAGCTTGACGCTGTGGGCGCCATAGGTGTCCTCCACCACCAGTTCGCCACCGTCGTACTCGTCCGGCTCGCACAGGAACAGGGTGGCCGACAGGTCGGTGCGCAGATAGCCGCTGCCATCCGGTAAGGGGCGCAGGGCGTTGTCCACGTGCAGGCCGAAGGACTGGCCGCCCTGGTAGAGATTGAACAGTGGCGGAAAGACTCGTGCCGGTAGCGCGGCGGCAACGAACAGCGGATGCCGCGCCAGCGCCTGCTGGATCAGCTCGCCCACCGCGCGCGCCGCCGGCGCGTCCGCCGGCAATTGCAGGTTGTCCTTGGCCATGGCCGACTGGAAGCCGGCGGTGTGCTTGCCGTCGGCCCAGGCCGCGGCCTCCAGCCGCTGGCGGCAGTCCCTTACCTGGTCGGGCGTCAGCACGCCCGGAACGCTGATCATCATGGCAATCCCCTCTAACGCCGAAAGCCCTGCGCGCGCGCAGGGCCTCGGTGTTTTGCGTTCGACCTTAGAAGCTGTAGGTCGCGGTCAGGATGGCGGAACGGGCATCGCCATATTCGATGGCCGAGGACCGCGTGGTGGCGCCGAGCTGCGAGCGCACCCGCTCCACATAGTCCTTGTCGAAGACGTTGTTGACGTTGAGCTGCAGGTCGACGTTGCGGTTGACGCGGTAGCCGACCATGGCGTTGTGCAGCCAGTAGGCGTCGAGCTTGGCGCCGTCGTTGCTGGAGGTGACGTTGCGCTCGCTGACATAGCGCGCACCATAGCCCACCCGCCAGCCAGCCGGCAGCTCGTAGGTGGTCCAGAGATTGAGCGAGCGCGGCGGGGTGTTGGCCAGCGCCTGCCCCTCTCGATTGCGTCCATCCAAGGTATCGGCGGCCTTGAGCGTCTCGCTGTCGAGGAAGGTGAAGTTGGCGTAGACGTTCCACTGCGGGGTGAGACGCCCAGTGGCACCCAGCTCGATGCCCTGCACGCGCTGCTCGCCGGCCAGCGCGGTGCTGCCGTCCACCAGGGTTTCCCGAGCGTTGCTCTTCTCGACGCGGAACAGGGCGCCGTCCAGCTCCAGGCGCTTGTCGAGGAATTCCCACTTGGTGCCCAGTTCCCAGGTCTTGTTCTTTTCCGGCCCCAGATCCTGGTTGGCCGCGCTCAGCCCGCCGCCGGTGGAGGTCAGGCTTTCCGCCGAGGGGTTGAAGGAGGTGCCATAGGCGACATAGACCCGACCGTTCGGTGCCGGCTTGAACACCAGGCCAGCGCGCCCGCTCAGCTTGGCATCATCGGAACTCAGGTGAGTCTTGGCGCCGCGCACACCGTTGGCGACCGGGGTGGTGTCGCTGTCGCCGTCGAACCAGTCGTAACGCAGACCCAGGTTCAAATCCCAGTACTGACTCAGGGCGATGGTGTCGAAGGCATAGAGCGCCTTGTCGGTCAGGACATTGTTGGCAATGGCCGAGGTCTGCTTGTTGGTCGCCCCGTCATAGCGCTCCGGCGGTGCAGCCAGGGAGTAGCCGGCGGCCGGGAAGGTCAGGCCATAGCTGTAGGTATCGCGGTCGTAGTCCTCGCGGGAGAATTCGGCGCCCAGCACGAAGGAATGGCCCAGGCCGAAGGTGTCGAAATCGCCGCTCAGGTTGGTCTGGTTGATCCACATCTCCGAAGTCACGTCGCGGCCATAGCCCTGGGGACCAGCCGGGCGATAGCGGCCCGCGGCCACGCCGCCCAGGTTGACGTGGGATGCCGAGATCACCGTGTCGCGCTCGATGCGGCTGTAGCGGGTCAGGTTCTGCAGGCTCAGGTTGTCGTTGAAGCGGTGCTCCAGCTCCACGGTGAAGACATTGTTGTTGATGTCTTCCTTGTCGATGTTCCTGAAGCCGAAGTAGGCGTCGCGATCCACCCCGCCCAAACGCTTGCCGTTGAGCGCCGGCACCCCGTAGTCGGGCTGGTTGTTGTCGGTCTGGTGGAAGTAACTCAGGGTCAGGCGGGTGTCGTCCGACAGGCCCAGGGCCAGCGACGGCGCGATGCCCCAGCGCTCGCGGTCGATCTGGTCGCGGCCGGGCACGTCGTTCTCGTGGGCCATCAGGTTCAGGCGGAAGGCACTGTCGTTACCTACGCCTTGCAGCGGCTGGTTGGTGTCCAGGGTCAGGCGGCGATAGCTGTCGGTGCCCAGGCCTGCGCCGATGCGGGTGAACTGGCGCTCCTGGGGCTTCTTGCTGATCAGGTTGATGGAGCCACCCGTGGTGCCGGCGCCGCCGAACACCGAGTTGGGGCCCTTGATGACCTCGACCGATTCCAGGTTGAAGGTGTCGGTACGGTTGGTCTGGGTGCTGTCGCGCAGGCCATCGATCTGGATGTTCGAGTTGGCGCTGAAGCCACGGATGTTGATGCTGTCGCCGGAGCCGCCACCGCCCTCACCGGCGTTGAAGGTGATACCGGAGACGTTGGACAGCACCGATCTCAGACTCAGTGCCTGCTGATCCTGGATCACCTGCGTCGGCACCACGGTGACGGTCTGCGGGGTATCCAGCAAGGGAGCGGTGTACTTGCGCGAGGCGGATTGCTCGGCCTTGAAGCCTTCCTGCTGCGCCTGACCTTCGATAGTCAGACTTTCCAACCGGGTCACCGGCTCTCTGGCCTCTTCGGCCTGGGCTCCCAGAGACAACGAGGCAACAGCGACACTGAACGTAGAAACCAGCAAACGACGCTGGGACAGCGAGGACATTTCCTTGGACATGATGACGAGCCGCCTCCTTTCTTGAATGCGGCGCGATTCTATTTGCAAACGATTATCAAATCCATAGCGAATGTAAACTATTCTTAACAACTTACAAAAAGCCTGACAAATCCCTTATCGACAGGCATGAAAAAGCCCGCGTCCTTTGCGGGACACGGGCTCGATCAACGCAGGAAGGCGTTAGAGGTAGAAGGCCTTCAGCGGCGGGAAACCGTTGAATTCCACCGCGCTGTAGCTGGTGGTGTAGGCACCGGTAGACAGCCAGTACAGGCGGTCGCCACTGGCCAGGTTCAACGGCAGGCCGTACTTGTAGTGCTCGTACATGATGTCGGCGCTGTCGCAGGTCGGGCCGGCGATCACCACCTCTTCCATCTCGCCCTTCTTCTCGGTCCAGATCGGGAACTTGATGGACTCGTCCATGGTTTCGATCAGGCCGGAGAACTTGCCGACGTCGGTATAGACCCAGCGCTCCACGGCGGTACGCGACTTGCGCGCCACCAGCACTACTTCGCTGACCAGGATACCGGCATTGGAAATCAGCGAACGGCCCGGCTCCAGGATGATTTCCGGCAGCTCGTCGCCGAAATCTTCCTTGAGGAAGCGGATGATTTCCTCGGCATAGGTCTCCAGGCTGTTGGTGCGATGGATGTAGTTGGCCGGGAAGCCACCCCCCATGTTGATCATCTTCAGGGTGATGCCGTCTTCTTCCTTGAGGCGCTCGAAGATCACCTTGACCTTGGCGATGGCGGCGTCCCAGACATCGATGTCGCGCTGCTGGCTGCCGACATGGAAGGAGATGCCATAGGGCTCCAGGCCCAGCTGGCGGGCCAGGATCAGCAGGTCCAGGGCCATGTCGGGCTGGCAGCCGAACTTGCGCGACAGCGGCCAGTCGGCCGAGTTGGAGCCTTCGGTGAGGATCCGCACATAGATGCGCGAGCCCGGAGCGGCCTTGGCGATGTTGCGCAGGTCGGCCTCGGAGTCGGTGGCGAACATGCGCACGCCCTTCTCGTAGAAGTAGCGGATGTCCTTGGATTTCTTGATGGTGTTGCCGTAGCTGATGCGCTCCGGACCGACACCAGTGGACAGCACCTTGTCCAGCTCGTAGATGGAGGCGATGTCGAAGTTGGAGCCCTTGTCACGCAGTAGCTCGGTGATCTCGATGGCCGGGTTGGCCTTGACCGCGTAGTAGATCTTGGCGAACGGGAAGTTGCCAACGAGATCGTCATAGGCCCGCGCGATGGTGGCGGTGTCGATGACGACGAAGGGGGTTTCATGCTGGTCGGCGAAGGCCTTCATCTTCTGGAAGGTTTCGCGAGAATAGTAATCTTCGACCTTGATGGACATGCGTCGGGCTCCCGATGGGCAGAACAAATTGAAGGAGGGGGTGTTCTGAACGCCTAATCCGTTTCCCCACTTTGGTTCGCCTACTTCCCAAGGCACATCGCCGAAAGCAAAAAGGTCAACGCGTACTGGCGTTGACCTCGCTGTCTCGTCGTCGGTACTTGAGCCGGATGGATCGTTTCCAGCATGGACGTTCGGGCGCGAACTTTAGGGCCAGACGTCCCAGAGATCAATGTTAAATCCGTGATCTTTACCGAACGGTGACGTGTGCGAACTCACCCCCACTCCTGCAACCGACCGGACCGGATGGCGAGATGTTCCGGAGGGGCGATGACAGGGGGTTTCCGAGTGGGGAATCAAGATGCCGGATAACGCCATCGTCGGGCCTTGACGATGGCGCTGTACTATCGCGGCCATGGGCCGCTCCTACAGGTCCGATACCGTAGGAGCGGCCGCATCGGCGGACCGCCATGGCCGCGATCAGTCCCTTATCACCGTAGCGTGGAAAACGGCGCAGCCTTTTCCACGGAGGCATTCGCTGCAAGGGCGCCCTCACCCAGCCCTCTCCCAGCGGGAGAGGGAGCCATCCGAGCGACTGTGAAACCAATCGATCTAGGCTCATCGCCATCCGTAGGTTGGGTTGAGCGCAGCGAAGCCCAACACGCCCCACGCCTTACCGGAACGGCGGCTCGTCGAAGCTGCGCAGCTTGCGCGAGTGCAGGGAGTCGAGCTGGGTGCGCAGCTGGTCCAGGGCGGCGATGCCGATGGCCAGGTGCTGGCTGACGGCGCGGGCATAAAAGGCGTTGGCCGAGCCAGGCAGCTTGATCTCGCTGTGCAGGGGCTTGTCGGACACGCACAGCAGGGTGCCGTAGGGCACCCGCAGGCGATAGCCCTGGGCGGCGATGGTGCCGCTTTCCATGTCCACCGCCACGGCGCGCGCCAGGTTGATCAGCGGGCGCTCCTGCGCCCAGCGCAGCTCCCAGTTGCGGTCGTCGTAGGTCAATACCGTACCGGTACGCAGGCGGCGCTTGAGTGCCTCGCCGCGTTCGCCGGTGACGCTGGCGGCGGCTTCCTGCAGCGCCACCTGCACCTCGGCCAGAGCAGGAATGGGGATATGCGGCGGCACCACGCGATCGAGGATACCGTCGCGCCTCATGTAGGCGTGGGCCAGCACGTAGTCGCCGATGGTCTGCGACTGCCGCAGGCCGCCGCAGTGGCCGATCATCAGCCAGCAGTGCGGGCGCAGCACCGCCAGGTGGTCGGTGATGTTCTTGGCATTGGATGGGCCGACGCCGATATTGACCAGGGTGACGCCATGGCCGTCGCTCGCGATCAGGTGGTAGGCCGGCATCTGGAAGCGGTGCCAGGCGATGGCGGCGATGACCGCCTGGGCCTCGCTGGGATCCATGTCGCGCTCGATGACGACATTGCCCGGCAGGACCAGACGCTCGAAGCGCGGATCGTTGCGCAGTTGCTCCAGGCCATGCTGGATGAACTGATCGACGTAGCGATGGTAGTTGGTGAGCAGGATCCAGGGCTGCACGTGACGCCAGTCGCTGCCGGTGTAGTGGACGATGCGGCGCAGCGAGAAATCGGTGCGGGCGGCGTCGAACAGCGCCAGCGGCAGCGGATCGATGCGCTCCCAGTCATAGTGGCCGTCGGCGATGTCATCGTGGGCCGCGGAGAGATCGGTGCTGGGGAAGACCCGTGCCAGCTCGGCGGCGGTCACACCACTGCCGGCCAGTTCGTCGCCCTGCTCCACCACATAGGGATAGGGGATGTCCTGGCGACTGCGACCGATCTCGACCTGGAGGTCGTAGTCGCGCATCAGGGGTTCGAGCTGCTCCAGCAGATAGCCGCGGAAGGCCGCCGGATGGGTCACGGTGGCCACATAGGTGCCGGGCAGCTGGATCTTGGCGTAGGCACGGGTGGTGGCCGGCGGCACGCCGGGCGCGCGGTAGCGGATGCGGATCTCGGGATAGCGGAACAGCTCGCGCTCGGCGGCGCTGGGCTCGACGCGATCCTTGAGATAGCGCTTGAGCGCGGCATCCAGGGCCTGGGTAGCCTCCAGGTGAAGCGCCGCGAGACGGTCGACCGCCTCGCTGGCCGTGGCAACAGAGGTGAAATCCTCGGGTACGGAGGTCATGCGGGTTTCCTTGTTGGGACACTGGCTATAGCTGACACCCTAACACCCCTGGGTGACAACGGCTGCGACCGGTCATAGCGGTTTTTCACCCTGGGCATGCTGCTCCCACAGGCGACGATAATGCCCTTCGGGCCGTTGCAGCAGCGCCTCGTGACTGCCCTCCTCCACCTTGCGGCCGTCGCGCAGCACCAGGATGCGATCGGCATGGCGGATGGTGGACAGCCGGTGCGCCACCACGATCAGGGTGACCTGGCCGCGCAATTCGTCCAGCGCCTGTTGCAGCCGCGCCTCGGTGGCGCTGTCGATGCTGGCGGTGGCCTCGTCCAGCAGCAGTACCTTGGGCTCGCGCAGGAGTGCCCGGGCCAGCGCCAGCAGCTGCCGCTCGCCGGTGGAAAGGGTGAAGCCACGCTCGCCCAGCAGGGTATCCAGGCCTTCCGGCAGGCGCGCCACCAGGTCGTCCATATGGGCCGCGGCCAGGGCCTCGCGCAGGCGCTCATCCGATACCTGGCTGCCCAGCAGCAGATTGTCCCTGAGACTGGTGGAACGGATGAAGGGCTCCTGGGGCACGCTGGCCAGGGCGGCGCCCAGCACTTCCGGGGTGAGGCTGCCCAGCTCGCGCCCGTCCAGGCAGAGGCTGCCGCCGGTGACCGGCTGCAGTCCGGCGAAGAGGTCGAGCAGGGTCGACTTGCCGCTGCCGGTGGGGCCGACGATGCCCAGGAAGGTCCCCGGGGGGATGTCCAGGTCGATGCCGTGCAGGGTGTCGTGCCCCGCGCCGGCATGGCGAAAACGCACGGCGTCGAGATGGAAGTGCGCGGTCTCGATGGCCCGGTCGTCCTCGCCGCTCAACGCTGGTTTTTCCTCCAGCAGGTGCAGCAGGCGAGTGCCAGCCACCGAGGCCTGCTGGAACAGGTTGAATCTCTGAGTGATGTCCATCAACGGCTCGGTCACCCGGCCCAGGTAGGTGACGAAGGCATAGAGCACGCCGATTTCGGCACCACCCTGCAGGTGACCCAGGCCGTAGACCAGCAGCAGCACCGCCAGGACCGCCACGCTGACCAGGTCCAACGCCGAGCGCAGCAGCAGGCCGGAAACGCGGATGGTGCGCATGCGGGCGCCGTACTGGGCCTGGTTGAGCCGCTGGAAATCCTGGCGGAAGCGGTCGGTCTGGTTGAAGGCCTGCAAGAGACCCATGCCACCGATGGCCTCGCCCAGCCGGGCGCTCTGCTCGGCACGTAGCATCCGCACCTCCATGGCCGCCGCGCCGCTGTATCGCTGGTAGGCCCAGACGATCAGCACCGCGGCCGGAATCAGCAGCACGGCGATGGCCATCAGGCGAACGTCCAAGAGCGCCATGGCCACCAGGATGCCGATCAGCAGCACGATGTTGCCGACCATGTTGCCGAGAAAGGCCACATAGAGTTCGCGCAAGGCATCGGTGTCATTGGTGACTCGCGCCACCAGCTCGCCGGTGGCGGTGCGATCATGAAAGCTCTGCGGCAGGCTCAGCACATGGCGGAACAGTCGTCGCCGCTGCAAGAGCACCACGTCCATGGCGATCTCGGCGAAGCGTAGCGATTGCAGGTAACGGCCATAGGCGGCCAGCCCCTGGGAAACCACATAGGCGGCGACCAGGCCCACCAGCGGCCAGAGGCGCAGGTCGTGGGGCACCAGGTAGTTGTCGAGGTAGTGCTTGGTCAGCCAGGGACCCAGCACGTCGAACAGCGTCGCCACGACCAGGATCGCCAGGGTGCCGGCCAGTTTGCGCGGATTGGCGAGTACCGGCTTGAGCAGCAGGGAAAGCACGCGGGTCCTGGTCATTGGCTGGCCTCCTCCGCCTGCTGCAGATTCCAGAGTCGGGCATAGAGTCCGCCGGCGGCGAGCAGCTCGCCATGGCGGCCTCGCTCCACCAGGCTGCCCTGGTCGAGGACGATGATCTCGTCGGCATGCTGCACGGCCGAGAGGCGGTGGCTGACGATCAGGGTGGTCCGGCCTTGCAGCCCCGCCAGGGTACGCAGCAGCCGGGCCTCGGTGGCGGTATCCACCGCCGAGAGGGTGTCGTCCAGCAGCAGGATGGGCGCGGGCGAGAGCAGCGCCCGGGCCAGGGCCACGCGCTGGCGCTGGCCACCCGAGAGGGTCAGGCCCCGCTCACCCACCGGGGTATCCAGCCCTTGCGGCAGCGCCGCCAGGTCGGTGCCGAAGGCGGCGGCGTCCAGGGCTTCGCGGATTTCCCCAGCCGTGGCATCCGGGCGGCTGAGGGCGACGTTCTCGCCCAGGGTGCGGGCGAACAGGAAGGGATCCTGGGGTACATAGGCGAACTGGGCACGCAGGTCGGCCAGCCGATAGTCTTCCAGCGGCACCCCGCCCAGGCGGATACAGCCCTGCTCCAGCGGAAACTGGCGCAGCAGCAGGCGGAGCAAGGTGCTCTTGCCGCTGCCGGTGGCGCCGACGATACCCAGGGTATCGCCCGCGGGCAGGTCGATGACCACGTCCCGTAGCGCCGGCTGGCGCGCCTGGGGATAGGTGAAGGCCGGAATGTAGACCGACAGATCCGCCTGGTCCGGCGGCGTCTGGGTGCCCTCGTCGCGGATGCGCTCGGTGACCGCGAACACCTCTTCCAGGCGCCGCGCCCCGGCTTCGCCGCGCTGCAACAGATTGAGGCACCAGCCGATGGCGAACATCGGCCAGATCAACTGCACCAGATAGAGGCTGAAACTGGTCAGCTGGCCCAGGGTGATATGGCCGTCGAGATAGCGCCAGCTGCCCATGACCAGGGTCAGCAGGGTGGCGAGGCTCAGGGCGACGAAGATGATCGGCTCGTAGCGCGCCTCGGTGCGCTGTACCTGGTAGTCGGCCTTGGCGACGCTGCGGGCGCGGGCGTCGAAATCGTCCAGCTCGGCTTCGATCAGGGCATGCTGGCGCAGCATGCGCAGGCCGCTCAGGGCCTCCTGGGTACGGTCGTTGAGGGCGGAAAAGCCCGCCAGCGCCAGGCCGAAGCGCTGCTGCACCCGCTGCGCCACGCGATAGAAGCCCCAGGCCATGAAGGGAAAGGGCAGGAGCGCCAGGGCGGCCAGGGGCGCATCGATGCCGATGAACATGGCCAGCAGTACCAGCAGCAGGGTCATCATGCCGTCGAAGCTGGCCAGCACCCCTTCGCCAGCGGCGGTCTCCACGGCGTCGATGTCCTGGGTGGCGCGGGCCAGCAGATCGCCCGTGCGGCTGGACTGGAAGAAACCGGGGTCCAGTCGCGCCAGCTTGGCAAAGAAGGTGTCACGCAGCTCCACCCCGACCTGGTAGGAAGTGCCGAACAGCCGCACCCGCCACTGGTACCTCAGTACATAGAGGCCGCAGCCGACCGCCACGATCAGGGCGACGCGCCAGAGCAGCCCGCTCTGGTCGAGCTCGCCCGCGCGCAGGGCGTCGATGGCCTTGCCGATCCACCAGGGCAGGGTCAGGTTGAGCAGGCCAACGCCCAGCAGACAGAAGATGGCGGTCCCGTAGGCACGCCGTTGGCGCAGGAAGAAATCACGCAACAACCGCCACAACGCCATAAAACCGCCTGTCCCGAGCAAAGGTGCAGTATATCGGCTACCCAAGGGGCAGCGGAGTTCCTTCGTCCCGATCCGGGTCCCATGTCAACGGGTGGCGCGGGGCGCGAGGTCGTTGTAGGGTGCCACTCCCTGCGGCACCCGGCCGCTGCGCCCCTTTTCCCTTTGCTAGGCTGACGTCCATGACCCTCGAACCCCAACGTCCCGTCGTCCTCTGCCTGTCCGGCCACGATCCGAGTGGTGGCGCCGGGCTGCAGGCCGACATCGAAGCCCTGATCGCCCAGGGCTGCCACGCCGCTCCGGCGGTCACCGCGCTGACCGTGCAGGACACCGTCGACGTGCTGGACTTCCGGGTGCTGGATCGCGAGTGGGTACTGGCCCAGGCCCGGGCGATCATCACCGACCTGCCGGTGGCGGCGGTCAAGCTGGGCATGCTCGGTTCGGTGGAAATGGTCGAGACGGTGCTGGAGATCATGGAATCCCTGCCTGGCGTGCCCCTGGTCTGCGATCCGGTGCTGCGCGCCGGTGGCGGCGGCGCCTTGGGCAAGGACGAGGTCGGCTACGCCATCCGCGAGCGCCTCTTGCCGCGCGCCACCATCGCCACCCCCAACCTGCCGGAGGCGCGCATCCTCGCCGAGTTGCCCGAGGGCACCCCGGAGCAATGCGCCGAGCGCCTGCTGCCTTTATGTGCCCATCTGTTGATCACCGGCGGTCATGGCGAAGAACACGAGGTGCACAACCGTCTCTATGACCGCGCCGGTAACTGCGAGACCCACGTCTGCCAGCGCCTGCCCGGTAGCTACCATGGCTCCGGCTGCACCCTGGCCAGCACCCTGGCCGGGCGCTTGGCCCTGGGGGAAGCCTTGCCCAGCGCCGTGCGCAGTGCCTTGGACTACACCTGGCGTACCCTGAGGGACGCCGAGCGCCCTGGCCGCGGCCAGTACGTGCCACGTCGCCTGCCACTGGACTTCTGCTCATGAGCACCCTGCGCGGCCTCTACGCCATCACCGACAACGCCCTCCTCGCCGAGGGTCGCCTGCTGCCCTATGTCGAGGCCGCCTTGCAGGGCGGTGCCCGCCTGGTGCAGTACCGCGACAAGTCGCAAGACGTCCGCCGTCGCCAGGACGAAGCCGCAGCCCTCGCCGAACTCTGCCGGCAGCATGACGCCCAGCTGATCATCAATGACGACCTGCCCTTGGCCCGCCAGCTGGGCGTTGGCCTGCACCTGGGCCAGGAAGACGGCTCCCTCGCCGCGGCCCGCGCCGACCTGGGCGCGGACGCCATACTCGGCGGCACCTGCCACGCCAGCCTGGAACTGGCCGAAGTCGCGGCCGCAGCGGGGGCCAGCTACCTGGCGTTCGGGCGCTTCTTCGCCTCCAGCACCAAGCCGGATGCCCCACCGGCCCCTCTCGACGTGCTCGACCAGGCACGCAGCCGTTTCAGCCTGCCGCTCTGCGCCATCGGCGGCGTCACCCTGGACAACGCCCCGCGCCTGCTCACCCACGGCGTCGACCTGCTCGCCGTCGTCCATACCCTGTTTTCCGCCGCCAGCGCGGGCGAAGTGGAGCGCCGTGCGCGCGCCTTCTCCCGGTTGTTCGCGGCCTGATCCCCTTTGAGGAGACCTTCATGTCCCGTTCAGCACAACTCTTCGACCAAGCCCAGCGCCACATTCCCGGCGGCGTCAACTCGCCCGTCCGCGCCTTCAAGAGCGTCGGCGGCACGCCGCTGTTCTTCAAGCACGCCCAGGGCGCCTACATCGTCGACGAGGATGACAAGCGCTATGTCGACTACGTGGGCTCCTGGGGTCCGATGATCCTTGGTCATAGCCACCCGGACGTGCTCGACGCCGTGCGTCGGCAACTGGAACACGGCCTCTCCTACGGCGCCCCGACCGCCCTGGAAACCACCATGGCCGATCTCATCTGCGAGATCGTCCCCTCCATGGAAATGGTGCGCATGGTCAGCTCCGGTACCGAGGCCACCATGAGCGCCATCCGCCTGGCGCGCGGCTACACCGGGCGCGACACCATCATCAAGTTCGAAGGTTGCTACCACGGCCATTCCGACAGCCTCTTGGTCAAGGCCGGCTCCGGCGCCCTGACCCTGGGCGTACCCAGCTCTCCCGGCGTCCCGGCAGCCTTCGCCCAGCACACCCTGACCCTGGCCTACAACGACCTGGCGGAAGTCGAAGAAACCCTGTCCCGGGTCGGCGACCAGATCGCCTGCATCATCGTCGAGCCGGTGGCCGGCAACATGAACTGCGTGCCACCGGCGCCGGGCTTCCTGGAAGGGCTGCGCAGCCTCTGCGATCGCTACGGCGTGGTGCTGATCTTCGATGAGGTCATGACCGGTTTCCGCGTCGCCCTGGGCGGCGCCCAGGCGCATTACGGCATCCGTCCGGACCTCACCACCTTCGGCAAGATCGTCGGCGGCGGCATGCCGGTGGGCTGCTTTGGCGGCAAGCGCGAGATCATGGAAAAGATCGCCCCGCTCGGCCCGGTCTACCAGGCCGGCACCCTGTCGGGCAATCCGCTGGCCATGGCCGCGGGGCTCACCACCCTGCAACTGATCCGCCGTCCCGGTTTCCACGCCGAGCTGACCGACTACACCACACGCATGCTGCAGGGCCTGCAGGATCGCGCCGATGCCGCCGGTGTGCCCTTCGTCACCACTCAGGCGGGCGGCATGTTCGGTCTCTACTTCAGCGGCGCCGAAGACATCGTCACCTTCAGCGACGTCATGGCCAGCGACAGCGAGAGGTTCAAGCGCTTCTTCCACCTGATGCTGGACGGCGGCGTCTACCTGGCGCCCAGTGCCTTCGAAGCCGGCTTCACCTCCATCGCCCATGGCGACGAGGAACTGCGCATCACCCTGGACGCCGCCGAGCGCGCCTTCGCCACCTTCAACGACTAGGTACCATCCGTCTCGGTTGAGGAACCTCTCTGCCGCGCCGGCCTCACACCTAGTTGAGAGGCCGGCGTCACAGATAAAAAAGTTCCGCCATTACGCGTAAAGGTTTTGAAAGCGTGCGTCGGCTTGACCCATAATGAGACGTCGGCGCGTTTCGCCGACCGGGTTCTTTGAACCTGCCTCGCTCGTGGAGGCGCTTCATGCACCGCGCTGGCCGTACCCTGTGCGCAGCCCTAATTCTGATGCCCCTGGTCGCCCTGGCCGGTGGTAATTCGCTGCTCGTCCCCAGCACCAGCCGTTGCAACCTGAATCTGGCCAACGAAGCCCTGGCACAGGCGATCGCCCGCTGCCAGCAGATCGCCCATGACGGCGACGCCCAGGCGCAGTACGAACTCGGCGACTTCTATTACGAAGGCAAGCAGACGCCCAAGGATCTCAACCAGGCGCGGCTGTGGTTCGAGCAGGCGTCGCTCAAGGGCAACGCCGATGCGCAGAATCGACTCGGCAACATGTTCTTTCGCGGCGAGGGCGTTCCGCCCAACAACATCCAGGCCTATATCGTCCTGAAGATGGCCGCCATCAATGGCAACGACGAAGCCATGGATACCGCCGACCTGGTCAGCGCCCAGATGCGTCGTGACGAGCTGGAGATGGCCACCCAGGTACTGGGGCAGATCTTCCGCGACTATCTGCAGGACATGCAGACCGCGGGCAATCTCAATCCCTTCCAGCCGCCGCAGAACTAGCGGTCCGGCGCCGGCCCTACCGCTCGCCAGCGCGAACCTACTTGGCCATACCTAGCTTTTGTCGGGCATCGGCATGGGGAACGGCATGACGTTGGTGCCACCCTTGGCTTCGCTGATCTTGGGCTGACCCAGACGCTCCACCTCGTCGATGCGGATGATCGAATGCATCGGCACGAAGCTGCGCACCACGCCTTCGAACTGGGCCTTGAGCTTTTCCTCGCTCGGATCCACCACCACCTGGGTGCGCTCGCCGAACACCAGTTCCTCGATTTCCAGGAAGCCCCAGAGATCGCTCTGGAAGATCTGCTTGGCATAGATCTCGAAGACCTGACCCTGGTTGACGAAGATGACCTTGTAGATGGCCGGCTTGTTCGGGGATGAGCTCATGGCGGACGCGAATTTCAACGGAAAAAGAGGGCTGCGAGCATAGCATGGCGGTCAGCCATCAGCAGGGGTTTCCAACCGTGCCCGCTGCGCCACCACGGTACTGACCCAGTCGATGAACACCCGCATCTTGGCGCTGACATGGCGATTGGGGGCAAAGGCCAGATAAAGCGGCAGGGGTGCTACCTGCCAGTCTTCGAACAGGGTCCTCAGCTCGCCGCGGGACACCGCTTCCGCTGCCAGGTAGTGCGGCAGACAGACCACCCCCAGCCCCGCCTGCCCCGCCGCCAGGCAGGCATTGCCGTCGTCCACCTCCAGACTGTGGCGCCCCTGCAACTCCAGGCGCTCGGCGCCGCGTTGCAGGGCATAGGGAAAGCCCGTGCCCGCCCCCCAGAGAAATCGCACCACCCGATGCGGCGCCTCGGCCAGTACCGCGGGATGATCCGGTACACCATGCGTCGCGAGGTAGGCCGGCGCGGCATAGCAACCCAGCCGTAGCGCGCCCAGCGGGCGAGCCACCAGATACTGCTCGCGGATGCGCCCGCCACGGATCACGCAATCGACGTTGTCGCCGATCAGATCCACCTGGCGATCGCTGACGCCCAGGTCCAGCTGGATGTCCGGATAACGCTCGAAGAATTCCGGCAGCGCCGGGATCAGGATCAGGCGCGCCAGAGGGCTGGGCACATCCACCCGCAAGCGACCCCGGGGCGTGCGGGTGGCGACCGACAGGCCTGTCTCGGCGTCGTCCACCGCGGCCAGCACGCCCAGACAGCGTTGGTAATAGGCAGCGCCATCGGCGGTGACCTGCACCAGCCGGGTGGTGCGATTGAGCAGGCGCACCTGCAAGCGCGCTTCCAGCTGCTGCACCTGCTGGGTGACGCGGGTCCGGCTGCTGCCCAGGGTCTCGGCCGCGCGGGTGAAACTGCCGGCCTCCACCACCCGCACGAAGGTCTGCATCGCAGCGAACAGGTCCATGCCGATTCCTGGAAAGAGGATTGTTTGGATTGTACAAACAATGCTGACCGCCAGGCCTGGTTTATCTCTTGGCGGGCCGGCGCCTAAGGTGGCCTCATCGATCCCTACCGGAGCACCACCATGACCCGTGACGTCGTCTTTCCCGCCCAGCGCCACGCCCTCTACGAACAGCACCGCTATTCGCCAGCCATCCGTTCCAACGGCTTTCTCTTCGTCTCGGGCCAGGTCGGCAGCCGTGCCGATGGCTCACCCGAGCCGGAGCTGGAAGATCAGGTCCGCCTGGCCTTCGCCAACCTCGACGCCATTCTTGCCGCCGCTGGCGCGTCCTTCGCCGACGTAGTGGACGTCACCCTGTTCATGGTCGATGCCGAGGCCAGCTTCGAACGGATCTGGCCGGTGCTGCTGGAGCACTGGGGCACGGCGCCCTACCCCACGGTGACCGCGGTCGGCGTCACCTGGCTGGCCGGCTTTCGCTTCGAGATCAAGGTCATCGCCCGACTACCGGAGGGCAGCGCCCAGGGCTAGGCCGGCTGCCTTCCGGGCGGCTCTTCCCCGTGCGGAAGGCCATCATTATAATGCGCGGTCCACTCGCTACCGACTCCCTGCCGCGCATGTCCAAGAAGCTCTATATCGAAACCCATGGCTGCCAGATGAACGAATACGATTCGTCGCGCATGGTCGACCTGCTCGGCGAACGGGAGCCGCTGGAAGTCACCCAGAATCCGGCCGAGGCCGATGTCATCCTGCTCAACACCTGCTCGATCCGCGAGAAGGCGCAGGAGAAGGTGTTCTCCCAGCTCGGTCGCTGGCGCGAACTCAAGCTGGAAAATCCCGACCTGGTGATCGGCGTCGGCGGCTGCGTGGCCAGTCAGGAAGGCGCTGCCATTCGCGACCGCGCGCCCTATGTCGACGTGGTCTTCGGTCCCCAGACCCTGCACCGGCTGCCGGAAATGATCGACGCCGCGCGCACCACCCGGGCACCCCAGGTGGACATCTCCTTCCCCGAGATCGAGAAGTTCGACCGCCTGCCCGAGCCGCGCATCGACGGCCCCAGCGCCTTCGTCTCCATCATGGAAGGCTGCAGCAAGTACTGCACTTTCTGTGTGGTGCCCTATACCCGTGGTGAAGAGGTCAGCCGGCCGCTGGACGACGTCCTGGCCGAGATCATCCACCTCGCCGAGCACGGGGTACGAGAAGTGACCCTGCTGGGCCAGAACGTCAACGGCTATCGCGGCGCCACCGGCGACGGCCGCATCGCCGACTTCGCCGAGCTGCTCTATGTAGTGGCGGCAGTCGACGGCATCGACCGCATCCGCTACACCACCTCGCATCCGCTGGAGTTCTCCGACGCCCTGATCCAGGCCCACGCCGAGATCCCGGAACTGGTGAAATTCGTCCACCTGCCGGTACAGGCCGGTTCGGATCGCATCCTGGCCGCCATGAAGCGCAACCACACGGCGCTGGAATACAAGTCGCGCATCCGCAAGCTCAAGGCGGCGGTGCCCGACATCTGCATCAGCTCGGACTTCATCGTCGGCTTCCCCGGCGAGACCGAGAAGGATTTCGAGCAGACCATGAAGCTGATCGAGGACGTCGGTTTCGACTTCTCCTTCTCCTTCATCTACAGCGCGCGTCCTGGCACTCCGGCGGCCGACCTAGTCGACGACACCTCGGACGAGCTCAAGAAGCAGCGCCTGCAGATCCTGCAGACGCGTATCCACCAGCAGGGTTTCGAGATCAGCCGGCGCATGGCTGGCAGCGTCCAGACCATCCTGGTCAGCGACTTCTCCAAGCGCGATCCCGGCATGCTGCAGGGCCGCACCGAGAACAACCGCATCGTCAACTTCCGCTGCAGCGACGCCAGCCTGATCGGCCAGTTCGTCCAGGTGCACATCGACGAAGCCCTGCCGCACTCGCTGCGTGGCACCCTGCTCGCTCCGGTCGCCAATGGCGCCCGCCCGACCGTCGCCGCCGCCCTGGCCTGATGGATGGTCGCACGCGCCCTTTGCCAAGGGCGCGACGCAGGTTACTCTCAAGCTACGTCAAGTTTTCGTAAAGCCAATCCAAAGGGTCTCCCAGCACACCTTGAATACCCCCCAGACGCTCCAGCATTTCACCCTCGAACCCTTCGACGCCGACCGTTTCGCCAACCTGTGCGGCCAGCTCGATGAGAATCTGCGCCAGATCGAACGGCGTCTTGGCATCGAGATCCGCAACCGCGGCAACCAGTTCGAACTGGTCGGCGATCCCGAGCGCACCCGCGCGGCCCAGAACCTCCTGCAGCGCCTCTATCGCGAGACCGCCAGTGGCACAGCGGTGGCGCCGGAGCTGGTGCACCTCTATCTGCAGGAGTCCGGCCTGGAAGCCTTGCAGGAAGAGCACCGTAGCGGCGGCGACACCAGCGTGGCCCTGCGCACCAAGAAGGGCATGATCCGTCCGCGTGGTGCCAACCAGCAGCGCTACGTCAAGTCGATCCTCGATCACGACATCAACTTTGGCATAGGCCCGGCCGGTACCGGCAAGACCTACCTGGCCGTGGCCTGCGCCGTGGACGCCCTGGAGCGCGAGCAGATCCGCCGCATCCTGCTGGTACGCCCGGCGGTGGAAGCCGGCGAGAAGCTCGGCTTCCTGCCCGGCGATCTGGCACAGAAGATCGACCCCTATCTGCGCCCTCTATACGACGCCCTCTACGAGATGCTCGGCTTCGAGCAGGTGGCCAAGCTCATCGAGCGCCAGGTCATCGAGGTCGCGCCGCTGGCCTACATGCGTGGCCGGACCCTCAACAACAGCTTCATCATTCTCGACGAAAGCCAGAACACCACCCTCGAGCAGATGAAGATGTTCCTCACCCGGATCGGTTTTGGCTCCACCGCGGTGATTACCGGTGACGTCACCCAGGTCGACCTGCCGCGTGGTACCAAGTCGGGCCTCAAGCATGTCATCGAGGTCCTGCGTGACGTGCCCGGCATCGGCTTCACCCATTTCGATTCCAAGGACGTGGTGCGCCATCCGCTGGTGCAGCGCATCGTCGAGGCCTATGACCGCTTCGAGGCGCTGCAGGACAAGCCGCGCGGCAACGGTGAGGATCGCCATGGCGATTGAGCTGGACGTCCAGGTCGCCAGCGAGGCGGCCGATCTTCCCGAGGAGCCGGACTTACGCCTCTGGTGTGAGCTGGCCCTGCGCGCCCGCCAGGGCGATTCGGAGCTCACCATTCGCCTGGTGGACGAAGACGAGGGCCGCGAGCTCAACCGCACCTGGCGGCACAAGGACTACGCCACCAACGTGCTGTCCTTCCCGGCCGACGTGCCGGACGAATTCCTCGATATTCCCCTGCTCGGCGATCTGGTGATCTGCGCCCCCGTGGTGGCCCGCGAAGCCGCCGAGCAAGGCAAGCCCGTCAAGGCGCACTGGGCGCACCTGGTCATCCACGGCTGCCTGCACCTGCTGGGCTACGATCATCTGGAAGATGACGAAGCCGAGGAGATGGAAGACCTGGAACGCCAATTGCTCGCTGAACTGGGCTATCCCGATCCCTACGGTGAATGACACACACATGAACGAAGATCGATCAGGCAATGGGCATCGTTCCTGGCTGGAACGCATCGTCCAGGCCTTTGCCCATGAACCCAAGAGCCGCCAGGAGCTGCTGGAACTGCTGCGTGAAGCGCACGAGAACAAGGTGCTCGACAGCGAGGCGCTGTCCATCGTCGAGGGCGCCATTTCGGTAGCCGACCTGCAGGTGCGCGACATCATGGTGCCGCGCTCCCAGATCATCAGCATCCGTGCCCACCAGACCCCGGCGGAATTCCTGCCGGCGGTGATCGAGGCCGCCCACTCCCGCTATCCGGTGATCGGCGACGGCCCTGACGACGTCCTCGGCCTGCTGCTGGCCAAGGACCTGCTGCCCCTGCTGCTGCTGGACCACGAGCTCCCCTTCGACCTCAAGGCGGTGCTGCGCCCGGCCACCTTCGTGCCCGAGTCCAAGCGCCTCAACGTGCTCCTGCGCGAATTCCG
Source organism: Pseudomonas oryzihabitans (assembly GCF_001518815.1). Lineage (NCBI taxonomy): Bacteria > Pseudomonadati > Pseudomonadota > Gammaproteobacteria > Pseudomonadales > Pseudomonadaceae > Pseudomonas > Pseudomonas oryzihabitans. The sequence continues at coordinate 1,183,191 of NZ_CP013987.1, read as the reverse complement.
CTCTACCCACAGCCACATGGCCATCGTGGTGGACGAGTACGGCGGCGTCGCCGGCCTGGTGACCATCGAGGACGTGTTGGAGCAGATCGTCGGCGAGATCGAGGACGAGCACGACGTGGAGGAAGAGAGCTTCATCAAGTCGCTGCCCAATGGCGACTTCGTGGTCAAGGCGCTCACCCCCATCGAGACGCTCAACGAGACCCTGGAGACCCGCTTCGCCGACACCGACGCCGACACCGCCGGCGGCCTGGTGATGAATCGCTTGGGTCACCTGCCCAAGCGCAACGAGGAAACGGTGATCGATGACTTCCGTTTCCGCGTCCTCAACGCCGACGGCCGCCGCATCCACCTGCTGCGGGTGACCCCGGTCAACCGCTAGCCGCGTTTGCCCCCTCTCCCTCCGGGAGAGGGTTGGGGTGAGGGCCGGTCTCTGCCTAGGCAACCCGCATCGCACGCCCTCCTACGGACCGCCGTAGGTTGGGTTGACCGCAGCGAAGCCCAACAGGCCTTGCCTCGACTGCACGACTGTTGGGCTTCGACGATAGAGTCGTCCTAGCCCAACCGACGGATCGCCATGGCCGCGATAGCCTTTACCACCCCTCCCCAACTGCGACCTGGCTCGCTCTCCCTCAAGCGCCTTTGGCACTGACTCGCGCTGGCGAGTAAGCTTGCGCAGCCTCGATCGGACCAAGGATTTTCGATGCGCTGGATCTCTCAACCTGGCTGGAAGGGCAACCTTCTGGCACTCTTCGCTGGCGCCCTCACGCCCCTGGCGTTGGCCCCTTTCAATATCTGGCCACTGGCCCTGCTGTCGGCCGGTCTTTTCTACCTGGGCCTCAAGGGCCTCACCGCCTGGCGTGCCCTGCTGCGCGGCTGGTGCTATGGCTTCGGCGCCTTCCTTGCCGGCACCAGCTGGATCTACGTCAGCATCCACGACTACGGCGCCGCCTCCGTGCCACTGGCGCTACTGCTTACCGTGGGCTTCTGCGCCGGCATCGCGCTGTTCTTCGCGCTGCCGGCCTGGCTCTGGGCGCTGTGCCTGAGACGCAACCAGGCACCCCTGGGCGATGCCCTCACCTTCGCCGGCCTGTGGTTCGCCCTGGAGCTGTTCCGCAGCTGGGCACTGACCGGCTTTCCCTGGCTGCTGCTCGGCTACAGCCAGCTCAGCGGCCCTCTGCAGGGCCTGGCGCCCCTGGGCGGCGTCTGGCTGATCTCGGCCGTGCTGGCCTTTACCGCGGCCCTGCTGGTCAATGCCCCACGGCTGATCCTGCGGCCGGTGGCCCTGGTCGCGGCCCTGGTGCTGGTGACCCTGCCCTGGGTCGCGGGCGATGTCTTCAAGGGCCAGGTGTGGACGCAACCGGCCGGTGCCCCACTCAAGGTCGCCGGGGTCCAGGGCAACATCGCCCAGGAACTCAAGTGGAATCCGGATCATGCACGGGCCACCCTGGCGCTCTATCGTGACCATACCGCCGAGCAGACCGATGCCGACTTGGTAGTCTGGCCGGAAAACGCCATTCCCGTGCTGCGTGAATACGTCGGCGACTTCCTCGCCGCCGAAGGGGCGCAAGTGGCCGCCCATGGCGGGGCCCTGGTCACCGGCCTGCCCGCCCGCGAACGCGATGCCGATGGCGATTCGCGCTACTTCAACAGCATCACCGCGGTCGGCAACGGCTCGGGCACCTACTACAAGCAGAAACTGGTGCCCTTTGGCGAATACGTGCCGCTGCAGGAATACCTGCGGGGCCTGATCGGCTTCTTCGATCTGCCCATGTCCGACTTCGTCCGCGGCCCCGAGCACCAGGAACCGTTGCTGGTGAAGGGTTATCGGGTGGCGCCCTACATCTGCTACGAGGTGGTCTATCCGGAGTTCGTCGCCGACCTGGCCGCCCAGAGCCAGTTGCTGCTCACGATCAGCAACGACACCTGGTTCGGCAAGTCCATCGGCCCGCAACAGCACCTGCAGATGGCGCAGATGCGTGCCCTGGAAACCGGTCGCTGGCTGGTACGGGTCACCAACGACGGCATCACCGCCCTGGTCGATCCCTTCGGGCGTATCAGCCGGCAGATCCCGGCCTTCCAGGTCGGCGTGCTGCAGGGCACCGTGGTGCCCATGGACGGCCTGACGCCCTATCTACACTACCGCCTCTGGCCGCTGGCGATCTTTTCCGTCCTGGTGCTGCTCTGGGGCCTGCTGCTGCGGCGGCAGGATCGTCCGGAAGAGGCGCCGCTGGTGGTGACTCAGCGATAGGCAAGCGGATAGAGCAAGAGCCCGGCAGTCTCGTTGAGCAACTGGGCGGTCTGCTCGACCGCCTTGGCTTCCGGCAACCAGCCGCCGAAGGGCCGGCCGTTGGGGATGCCGATGAAGCCCATGGGCGCGGCGACCACCTGGAAGCCCTGGCGCTCGAAGCACCAGCGCGAACGGGCCATGTGGTAGGCCTGGGTCACCAGCACCACCCGCTTCACCCCGGCCTCGCGCAGCAGCGGCGCGCTCAGGGTGGCGTTCTCCCAGGTGGTACGGCTGGCCCCTTCCTGCCAGCGCACCGGCACCCCCAGGTCACGCTCCATCACCTCGGTCATCAGCGCCGCCTCGCTCAGCGGGCGATCATGGGGCGAACCACCGGTGATCAGTACCGGCAGGCCACTGGCCTTGGCCAGGCGCGCCGCATAGCGCAGTCGCTCCACCGCCAGGTGACTGGCGGCATCGCCTCCCCAGCCGGGATCGTCCACCTCGCGGCCAGCGCCAAGTACCACGATGGCATCCGCCTGTTGCGCCAGGCCTGCCCAGCGGGCTTCGGGCAGGGCGGCATCGCGTTCCAGCAGACGACCGCCGAACTCCACCATGGCCGGCAGGGTACTGGCCCAGAGGCCCAGCAGACCGCAAAGGAAGCAGGCCAGCCCCAGTCGCGGATGACGACGACGCAGCCACCAGCCACAGAGCAGGAGCAACAGCAGGCCGCCTGGTGGCAGCAGCAGTTGCTTGAAGAAATAACGCAGACCCATGGTCCCTCCGGTCGGTGGCGACCTCCAGGTCGCGGCGGCGCTCAGTGTAGGGGAGCGCGGACCCGAGCAGAAGGACTCTCGACCAGGACCTGGCGTCCCTGGCAGTGACTGCAGAAGGATCCCACCGGCTGTACCCGTCCGCAGCCCAGGCAGCAGGCCATGGCCGCCTCCGTCGCCTGGTGACGTTCCAGCCAGCGCCTGATCAGGGCGTACTCGGCCGGACTCAGGCCCTGCACCTCTATTTCCCCGTCAGCGCTGTCGTAGAGGCGCTCCTGAGTGGCGGCCTCATCCAGCGCCAGGGCCAGGCGGCGTTGCAGGCGTACGTCGACGGGCAGCTTTTCGGACTCGCGTCGAAACTTTCCCATGATGGCGATCATCCTCCCGGATAATTGAACAGACGTTCGAATAGCCTAGTACGGCCCTCTGGACCCTGCCTCCCCCGGAGTGCGAAACAAGCGGCGGACCGGGACATTTCCCCGCGCTCGGGGGGTCATGTATGCTTGGCGGCTCGATCAAACGCCTCTGCAGCCCTCGACACGCCCATGCAAGAACACTATCAGCCCCGCGAAATAGAAGCCGCCGCCCAGTCCTTCTGGGACCAGAATCTGTCCTTCAAGGCCACCATGCGCCCGGGCCAGGAGAAGTTCTACTGCCTGTCGATGTTCCCCTACCCCAGCGGCAAGCTGCACATGGGGCACGTGCGCAACTACACCATCGGTGACGTCATTGCCCGCTACCAGCGGATGCTGGGCAAGAACGTCCTGCAGCCCATGGGTTGGGACGCCTTCGGCATGCCTGCCGAAAACGCCGCCATGAAGAACGGCGTGGCCCCGGCCAAGTGGACCTACGAGAACATCGCCTACATGAAGTCCCAGCTGCAGAGCCTGGGTCTGGCGATCGACTGGTCCCGTGAGGTCACCACCTGCAAGCCCGACTACTATCGCTGGGAGCAGTGGCTGTTCACCCAGCTGTTCGAGAAGGGCATCATCTACCGCAAGAACGGTACGGTGAACTGGGACCCGGTGGACCAGACCGTACTGGCCAACGAGCAGGTCATCGACGGCCGCGGCTGGCGCAGCGGTGCGCTGATCGAGAAGCGCGAGATCCCCATGTACTACTTCCGCATCACCGACTATGCGGAAGAGCTGCTGACCTCCCTCGACGGCCTGCCCGGCTGGCCCGAGCAGGTCAAGACCATGCAGCGCAACTGGATCGGCAAGTCCCGCGGCATGGAGGTGCAGTTCCCCTATGACCAGGAGAGCATCGGCGCCGAAGGCACCCTGAAGGTCTTCACCACCCGCCCCGATACCCTGCTCGGCGCCACCTATGTCGCCGTGGCCGCCGAACACCCGCTGGCCACCCAGGCCGCCCAGGGCAATGCCCAGCTGCAGGACTTCATCGACGAGTGCAAGCGCGGCGGTGTCGCCGAGGCCGACATCGCCACTCAGGAGAAGAAGGGCCTGGATACCGGCCTGTTCGTCCGTCATCCGCTGACCGATGCCCGCCTGCCGGTCTGGGTCGCCAACTATGTGCTGATGCACTACGGCGACGGTGCGGTCATGGCCGTTCCCGGTCACGACGAACGTGACTTCGAATTCGCCAACAAGTACCAGCTGCCCATCGTCCAGGTGGTGGATACCGAAGAGGCCACCCGTGTGCTGGCCAATCCGGACGACTACAGCCCCGCGGAATACGAGCGCTACCAGTTCGACCCGGTGCAGTGGAAGGACTGGTACGGCAGCAAGGAAGGCTTCCTGATCAATTCCGGCGCCTACGACAACCTCGCCTACGACGCCGCCTTCGACGCCATCGGCGCCGATCTGCAGGCCAAGGGCCTGGGTCAGCCGCGCACCCAGTTCCGCCTGCGCGACTGGGGCATCAGCCGCCAGCGCTACTGGGGTTGCCCGATCCCCATCATCCACGGCGACGACGGCATCGACATCCCGGTGCCCGCCGACCTGCTGCCGGTGGTGCTGCCCGAAGACGTGGTACCCGATGGCGCCGGCTCGCCCCTGGCGCGCATGCCCGAGTTCTACGAGACCGTCGATCCGCGCAACGGCCAGCCGGCCCGCCGCGAAACCGACACCATGGATACCTTCGTCGAAAGCTCCTGGTACTTCGCCCGCTATGCTTCGCCCAATTTCACCGGCGGCATGCTGGACAAGGAAGAAGCCAACTACTGGCTGCCCGTCGACCAGTACATCGGCGGCATCGAGCACGCCATCCTGCACCTGCTCTACTCGCGCTTCTTCCACAAGCTGATGCGTGACCAGGGCCTGATCGATTCCGACGAGCCCTTCGAGAACCTGCTGACCCAGGGCATGGTGGTGGCCGAGACCTACTACCGCACCAATCCCAACGGCAGCAAGGACTGGTTCAACCCGGCCGATGTCGAGGTGGAGCGCGATGCCAAGGCCAAGGTGATCGGCGCGCGCCTGAAGAGCGATGGCCAGCCGGTGGAAATCGGCGGCGTCGAGAAGATGTCCAAGTCGAAGAACAACGGCGTCGACCCCCAGGCGATGATCGACCAGTACGGCGCCGACACCTGCCGCCTGTTCATGATGTTCGCCTCGCCGCCGGACATGAGCCTGGAATGGTCCGACTCCGGTGTCGAAGGCGCCAGCCGCTTCCTGCGTCGTGTCTGGCGTCTGGCCCAGGCCCATGTGGGCCAGGGCCTGCCGAGCGCCGGCGCCCTCGGCGAGCTGTCGCCCGCCCAGAAGGACGTACGCCGTGCCATCCACCTGGCCATCCGCCAGGCCAGCCAGGATATCGGTCAGCATCACAAGTTCAACACCGCCATCGCCGCGGTCATGACCCTGATGAACGTGCTGGAAAAGGCCGCCCAGGACAGCGATACCGATCGCCGTCTGCTGCAGGAAGGCCTGGAGGCCGTCACCCTGCTGCTGGCGCCCATCACCCCGCACATCGCCCACGGCCTCTGGCAGCAGCTGGGCCACAGCGACGCGGTCATCGATGCTCGCTGGCCGCAGGTGGACGAAAGCGCCCTGGTGCAGGACAGCCTGCAGATCGTCATCCAGGTGAACGGCAAGCTGCGCGGCCAGATCGAAGTACCGGCCGACGCCAGCCGCGAGGCCATCGAGGCCGCCGCCCGCGCCAACGAGAACGTGGCACGCTTCACCGAGGGTCTGACCATCCGCAAGGTCGTCGTGGTCCCGGGTAAACTGGTCAACATCGTCGCCAACTAAGACACGCGAACGGAGCAGACAACAGATGAAGAAACGGATTCTCCCCGGCCTTGCGGTAGTCGGCCTGGCGACCTTGCTGACGGCCTGCGGCTTCCAGCTGCGCGGCACCGGTGAAACGCGCCTGACCGTGAACGAGCTGAACCTGACGGCGCGCGACGCCTACGGCCAGACCGTCAAGGACGTGCGCGACATGCTCGAAGACGCCCATGTCCGGATCACCTCGGGTGCGCCCTACACCCTGGATCTGGGTGGCGAAGCCCAGAGCGAGCGCACGGCCAGCTACACCAGCGGCGCCCGCAGTGCCGAAGTGGAGCTGACTACCCGTCAGCCCTACACCATCGTCGGCAAGAACCAGGCGGTGCTGGTCAGCGACTACCTGGAAACCCAGCGCTATTACGTGACCGACCAGAACAACATCGTCGGTTCCGAACAGCAGAAGGATCAGCTGCGCCGCGAGATGCGCCGCGAATTGGTGCAGCAGCTGGCCGCTCGCCTGCAGGCCCTGACGCCCGAGCGTCTGGACAAGCTGCAACGCGACGCCGACGCCCGCGCCGCCGCCAAGGCCGAAGCCGACCGCCGCGCCCGCGAGTCCGCCCCGCCGCAGCAGTCGCCCATCGAAATCCCCACCCCTGCGCGCTAAGCGCCGCACCCGGAGCCGCAAGGCTCCGGTTTGCCATCCCGGTTCACCATGAAACTCAACGCCAACCAGCTGGGCAAGCAGCTCCAGGGCTCGCTGGCCGCCGTCTATGCCGTCAGCGGCGATGAGCCCCTGCTCTGCCAGGAAGCCAGCGACGCCATTCGTGGCGCGGCCCGCGCCCAGGGTTTCGACGAACGCGAGGTCTTCGACGTCGATGCCGGGTTCGACTGGGGCCGTCTCTACGAGGCCGGCGCCAGCCTTTCGCTGTTCGCCCAGAAACGCATCCTCGAATTGCGCCTGCCCACCGGCAAGCCCGGCGACAAGGGTTCCGCCGCCCTGCTCGACTACCTGGCCCGCCCCGCCGAAGACACCCTGCTGCTGATCAGTCTGCCGCGGCTCGATGCCGCGGCCCAGAAGACCAAGTGGGCCAAGGCCCTGCTGGAGCACGAGCAGGCGCAATTCGTGCAGATCTGGCCGGTGGAACTGGCGCAGTTGCCGCAGTGGATCAACCAGCGTCTGTCGCGTCTGGGCCTGGCCGCTACCCCTGAAGCCGTCGAGCTGATCGCCGAGCGGGTGGAAGGCAATCTATTGGCCGCTGCCCAGGAAATCGAAAAGCTCCGCCTGCTCACCGAGGGCTCCCAGGTGGACGCCGAGACGGTACGCGCCACGGTGGCCGACAGCGCCCGCTACGACGTCTTCGGCCTGCTCGACGCTGCCCTGGCCGGTGATGCCGAGCATGCAGTGCGCATCCTCGAAGGCCTGCGCGGTGAAGGCGTGGAAGCGGCCGTGGTGCTCTGGGCCCTGGCCCGCGAACTACGCCTGCTGGCCAACCTGGCCTACCTGCAGGAAAGCGGCACGCCCCTGGAGCGCGCCTTCACCCAGGTGAAGCCGCCGGTGTGGGACAAGCGCCGTCCCCTGGTCAGTCGGGCCCTGCAGCGCCAGGGCGCACGTCGTCTGGAAGCCCTGCTGCGGGACGCCCAGGTCGCCGACGAACAGATCAAGGGACAGGCACCTGGCGATGTCTGGCTGACCCTCGCCAGCCTCGCCCTGATGCTTGCTGGCAAGCGGCTGACGCTGACCAAGCCCTCGCCATAGCCGCTCCTTGTAATCCCCGGCCCTTGCAATAGACTGGCATGCCCCCATCAAGGGGTGACATCCCTCCTTCGGAGTACGCACGCATGGCCAAGAAATACAGCCGCGGCCCCAACAAGGCCAAGGTCCTCGTCAGCGATCCCTGTTTTCGCTCACGCCAGGAGCGACCCGCCAAGGGCAAAGGCAGCTACCGCCGCGAAGCCTTCTCGTTGCAAGACGAGAAGGCTTCGGTCTTTCTGGCCGCCTGAAAGCTAGGCCCAGACGCCAGGACCCGGGCCGTGCTAAGGTGAGGCTTCCTGCCTAGACGTCCGGTGGAGACAGATGCAATTCGGGAAAACCCGCGGATTCAAGACCGGCGGCCTCCTCGCCGGAACCCTGGTCACCCTGCTGACCGCCGCCCTGGCCGCCTGCGCCCAGACTCAGACGGCGCCCACCACGGCGTCCTCCTCTCCGACCTCACCCAGTCCCGCCCCTGTGGCGAACGCCTCCGCCAACGCGGCCGAGGCCATGCCCCAGCCGGACGAGAGCTTCGAGCAGTGGCGTAGCCGTTTCCGTACCCTGGCGCTGGGCCGTGGCGTCTCGGCAGCGACCTTCGACCAGGCCTTCGCCGGCGTCGAGCCCGATCCGGCAGTGATCGCCGCCGATCGCAGCCAGCCCGAATTCACCAAGCCGGTCTGGGAATACCTGGAATCCGCCGTCTCGCCGCTGCGCGTGCGCAATGGCAAGAGCCTGCTCATTCAACAAGCGGGGTTGCTGGCCTCCCTGGAAGCCCGCTACGGCATCGAGCCCGCGCGTCTGGTGGCCTTCTGGGGCATGGAGAGCAACTACGGCAACAACATGGGCAACAAGGGCGTCATCCGCTCCCTGGCGACCCTCGCCTACGAAGGTCGCCGCCCGGACTTCGCCCAGGACCAGCTCATCGCCGCCCTCGGCATCCTGCAGCACGGCGACGTCACCGCCGACCGCATGATCGGCTCCTGGGCCGGCGCTATGGGCCAGACTCAGTTCATTCCCACCACCTACGACCAGTACGCGGTGGACTTCGACGGCGACGGTCGCCGCGACATCTGGGGCTCCACTGCCGACGCCCTGGCCTCCACCGCCAATTACCTCAAGGCCTCCGGCTGGCAGGATGGCAAGCCCTGGGGCTACGAGGTGCGGGTGCCCACCAACTTCGACTACAGCCTGGCCGACATGGGCGTGCGCAAGACCCTGGCCGAGTGGAACGCCCTAGGCGTCCAGGGCCTCGGCCTGCCGCAACCGGCGGCCCTGCCGAGCGACAGCGCCTCACTGCTACTGCCTGCCGGTCATCGCGGTCCGGCCTTCCTGGTGTTCAACAACTTCCGCACCATCCTCAGGTACAACAACTCCAGCTCCTACGCCCTGGGCGTGGCACTGCTCTCGGAGCGCTATCGCGACGCCGGCCAGATCGCTGGCAGTTGGCCCACCGACGACCTGCCGCTGAGCCGCAGCGAACGCGTCGAACTGCAGCAGCGCCTGGCCGCGCTCGGCCTGGACCCGGGCAGCGCCGACGGCATCATCGGCGCCAACACCCGCAAGGCCATCCGCGCCTATCAGCAGTCCCAGGGCTGGCCCGCAGACGGCTATCCCAATCATCAGCTGCTGGAAAAATTGCGCGGTTGATACCCTGCCCTGCCAGGCGGCCTCAGCGTGCACGAATCCGCATTCTGAGGATCGCCTCTCGGGCGCAATGAGCAAACTGCGATCGCCAAGGTCGAACGCGAGTCGCGTCGCCCGGGGTACTCGAACGCCCGGGCTCCATTCAAGCCAAGGAACCCGAGATGAGTATTGCCGCCAACGCAGGACGCCTCCCCGACGAGAATACCCTGACCCATCTGCCGCGCCTGGTGGCGCGCTATTACAGTGATCGCCCCGAGCCCAGCGATCCGGGTCAGCAGGTGGCCTTTGGCACCTCCGGGCACCGCGGTTCCTCGCTCAAGGGCAGCTTCAACGAGTGGCACATCCTCGCCATCACCCAGGCCATCTGCGAGTACCGCAAGGCGCAGGGCGTCGACGGTCCGCTGTTCATGGGCATGGACACCCATGCGCTGTCCGAGCCGGCCTTCATCTCCGCCCTGGAAGTCCTGGCCGCCAACGGCGTGGACGTCCGTATCGACGCGGGCTGCGCCGAGACCCATGGTGAGCCGGGTTACACGCCTACCCCGGCGCTGTCCAATGCCATCCTCGAATACAACGCCGGCCGCACCTCGGGCCTGGCCGACGGCATCGTCATCACCCCGTCGCACAACCCGCCGGCCGATGGCGGCTTCAAGTACAACCCCACCAATGGCGGTCCGGCCGACACCAACGTCACCAAATGGATTCAGGACCGTGCCAATGCCCTGCTGGCGAACGGTCTGGAAGGTGTCCAGCGCATGGATTATCGCCAGGCGCTCAAGGCTGCCACTACCCAGAGATTCGATTTCCTCGACAGCTATGTCAGCGGGCTGGGCCAGGTCATCGACCTGGACGCCATCCGCGGCTCCGGCCTGACCTTTGGCGTCGACCCCCTCGGCGGCGCCGGGGTGCACTACTGGCCGCGCATCGCCGAGCGCTATGGCCTGCCGCTGGAAGTGCTGTCGACCCGTGTCGATCAGACCTTCCGCTTCATGCGCCTGGACTGGGACGGCAAGATCCGCATGGACTGCAGCTCGCCCCACGCCATGGCCGGCCTGATCGAGAACAAGGACAGATTCGACGTCTCCTTCGCCTGCGACACCGACCATGACCGCCACGGCATCGTCGCCCGCTCGGTGGGCCTGCTCAACCCCAACCATTACCTGGCGGTGGCCATCGAGTACCTGTTCACCCATAGACCCCAGTGGAGCCAGCAGGCCGGCATCGGCAAGACCCTGGTGTCTTCCTCGATGATCGACCGGGTGGCCCAGGGCATCGGCCGCCAGGTGGTGGAAGTGCCGGTAGGCTTCAAGTGGTTCGTCGACGGCCTGCTGGACGGCAGCCTGGGCTTCGGTGGCGAGGAATCCGCCGGCGCGTCCTTCCTGCGCAAGGCTGGCGGCGCCTGGTCCACCGACAAGGACGGCCTCATCCTCGGCCTGCTGGCGGCGGAAATCACCGCCGTGACCGGCAAGGACCCGGGCGAGCGCTACCAGGCCCTGACCGAGCGCTTCGGCGCGCCGGTCTACCAGCGCATCGACGCCGCCGCCGACCGCGAGCAGAAGGCTCGCCTTGGCAAGCTGTCCGCCGCCCAGGTGACGGCCAAGGAGCTGGCCGGCCAGCCAATCACCGCGATCCTCACCGAGGCTCCCGGCAACGGCGCCGCCATCGGTGGCCTCAAGGTGGTCACCGAGAACGGCTGGTTCGCCGCCCGCCCCTCGGGTACCGAGGACGTCTACAAGATCTACGCGGAGAGCTTCGAGGGCGAAGCCCACCTGGGCCGCATCCAGGAAGAAGCCAAGGCGCTGGTGGACGGCGTGCTGCGCGGCTGATGGCGCGCGCCCTCTCCCCAACCCTCTCCCTCAGGGAGAGGACGCTAAAAGCGGGTCGGTGAGGGATTGGCTGCGCAGCCAGCATGAAAAAGGGCAGCCAGTGGCTGCCCTTTTCTATTACGACGCGAGGATCAGCTAATCTTCTTGGCGCCGTGCGCCTGCTGGTCGGCGTGGTAGGACGAGCGCACCAGCGGACCGGAAGCGACGTTCTTGAAGCCCATCCTGGCGCCTTCCTCGGCAAACCAGGCGAAGGTATCCGGGTGGACGAAGCGCTGCACCGGCAGATGGTTGCGCGAGGGCTGCAGGTACTGGCCGAGGGTCAGCATGTCGATCTCGTGCTCGCGCATGCGCTGCATGACCTCGATGACTTCCTCGTCGGTCTCGCCCAGGCCCAGCATCAGGCCGGACTTGGTCGGCACGTGGGGCACGCGCTTCTTGAAGTTCTGCAGCAGGTCCAGCGACCACTCGAAGTCCGAACCGGGGCGCGCGGCCTTGTACAGGCGCGGGACGGTCTCCAGGTTGTGGTTGAAGACATCCGGCGGCTCCTGCTCGGTGATCGCCAGGGCGACGTCCATGCGGCCGCGATAGTCGGGTACCAGGGTCTCCAGCTGGATGCCGGGCGTGAGCTTGCGGATCTCGCGCAGGCAGTCGACGAAGTGCTGGGCACCGCCGTCACGCAGGTCGTCGCGGTCCACCGAGGTGATCACCACGTACTTAAGGCCCAGATCGGCGATGGCCACTGCCAGGTTCTTCGGCTCGTCCACGTCCAGCGGCTTCGGCCGGCCGTGGCCGACGTCACAGAAGGGGCAGCGACGGGTGCAGATGTCACCCATGATCATGAAGGTGGCGGTGCCGCCGGAGAAGCACTCGCCCAGGTTTGGGCAAGAGGCCTCTTCGCAGACGCTGTGCAACTTGTGCTTGCGCAGCAGTTGCTTGATGCGCTCGACCTCGGGGGTAACCGGGATGCGCACGCGGATCCAGTCCGGCTTACGCGGCAGCTCCTCGGTAGGAATGATCTTTACCGGGATACGCGCGACCTTCTCGGCACCGCGCAGCTTGACGCCGGCTTCCACCTTGTTGGGGCGGGCGGGCGGGGTAAGGGTCTGGACGCTGTCTTGTACTGTATTGGTCATGTCAATCCGATTCCAGGGTGATCGGTTCGGGGTAGCCCAGGCGCAGACTCAGGTGACGGACCAGAGACTCGCGGACGTCGTCGAAAGCTAGTGGCCCGGTCACCAGATCGCGGAGCTGGGTCATGGCCAGGCCGGCATAACCGCAGGGGTTGATCCGGCGGAAGGGCGCCAGATCCATGTCAACGTTGAGCGCCAGTCCGTGGAAGGAACGCCCATTACGGATGCGCAGCCCCAGCGAGGCGATCTTGGCGCCGTCCACATAGACACCCGGCGCATCGGCCCGGGCCTCGGCCTGCACACCCCAATCGGCGAGCAGCGCGATCAGGCTGTCTTCCATGGCGCTGACCAATTCTCTCACGCCCAGGCCCTTGCGGCGAACATCCAGCAGCACATAGGCGATGAGCTGACCGGGACCATGGTACGTGACCTGGCCGCCACGATCGACCTGCACCACCGGAATGTCGCCCACGGCGAGCAGATGCTCGGGCTTGCCGGCCTGACCCTGGGTGAAGACCGCGGGGTGCTGGAGCAGCCAGAGTTCATCGACCGTCTGGGCGCTGCGCTCATCGGTGAAGCGGCGCATGGCCTCCAGGGTCGCCTCGTAGGGCCGCAGGCCCCAGCGGCGCACGCCCAGGCTTGCCGGGGCGGGAATGGTCATCAGATCACCATGTGTACGCGGCCGGTGGCGCGCAGATCCTGATGAATGGCCTGCAGCTGATCCACGCCGGTAGCGGTGATCAGTACCTGCACCGACAGGAAGCGACCATTGCGGCTATCGCGGGTCACCAGGGTGCCACGGTCGAGATCCGGCGCATGGCGCTGGACGGTATCGAGCACCAGCTCGGCGAAATCGGCAGCGGCATCACCGATCACCTTGATGGGGTAACGCGGGCAGGGAAATTCGATCTTGGGGGGTTGTACGTCTTCGGTCATGCGGACTTCCAGGCCGACCGCTGTCGGCAGGGGGCGAAAGGCCCGCGAGCGCGGGCCTTTCCAGAACAACGGATCAGTTGAACAATCCGTAGAAGAACAGGCGAATGCTATCCCACAGGCGACGGAAGAGGCCACCCTCCTCGACCGGCTGCAAGGCGACCAGGTCGGCGGTGTGCACCACCTTGTCATCCAGCTTCACCTCGACCTTGCCGATCACCTGGCCCTGGGCGATGGGAGCGGTCAGCTGCGGATTGAGCACCATCTCGGCATGCAGCTTCTTGGCCTGGCCACGCGGCAGGGTCATGGTCAGGTCATTGGCCAGACCGGCCTGGACCTCACGAGCGTCGCCCTTCCAGACCGGCGCCTTGGCCAGCTCGGTGCCCTTCTTGTAGAAGGACTGGGTCTCGAAGAAGCGGAAGCCGTAGGTCAGCAGCTTCTGGGTCTCGGCGGCGCGGGCCTGTTCGCTGTTGGTGCCGAACACCACGGCGACCAGGCGCATGCCGTCGCGTACGGCCGAAGCCACCAGGCAGTAGCCGGCTTCGTCGGTGTGGCCGGTCTTCAGGCCGTCGACGGTCTTGTCGCGCCACAGCAGCAGGTTGCGGTTGGGCTGCTTGATGTTGTTCCAGAAGAATTCCTTCTGGGAGTAGATGGCGTAGTGCTGGGCATCGGCATTGATGATGGCGCGCGCCAGGATGGCCATGTCATGGGCCGAGGAATAGTGGTTCGGGTCCGGCAGACCGGTCGCGTCCATGAAGTGGGTATTCTGCATGCCCAGCTTCTGCGCGGTGGTATTCATCATGTCCGCGAAGGCGTCTTCACTGCCGGCGATGTGCTCGGCCAGGGCGACGCTGGCGTCGTTGCCGGACTGGATAATGATGCCGTGCAGCAGGTCACCGACCGACACCTGGGTACCGACCTTGATGAACATCCGCGAACCGCCGGTACGCCAGGCGTGCTCGCTGACGGTGACCATGTCGGATTCCTTGATGCGCCCCCGGTCGATTTCCAGGGTGGCGATATAGGCGGTCATCAGCTTGGTCAGGCTGGCCGGCGGCAGGCGCTGGTCGGAATTGGATTCGGTGAGCACGGCGCCGCTGTTGGCATCCATGAGAATCCAGGCCTTGGCGGCCAGCTGGGGCGCTGCCGGGACCATTGTCTCGGCCGCCCAGACGGCCGGGACACAGGCGATCGTTACCAGGAGGAGCAGGCGTCGAGCGATTTTTGCGATTGTCATCCGAATCTCTGAAAGGTTGGGGTGTGGCAGGAGCAGCGGACCCAGGACACCAGGCCCACCTCGATCCGCACGGGGCGGATCACGAAGGCAGGGGGCGGCGACTGGGCGTCATGAAGCATCCTTGCTTCAATCCGGTTGCACGAGAGACGCCTGACCCAGCCGGGCCACGCGTACGCTGTTCTGGAGCTGGGCGACCTCAGCCGGCTGGACCGGTCCGAGACGGACCCGATGCAAGGTCTGCTGGTTGCGCACCGTCGAACTGATGAACACCGGGGCACCGGTCAGGTCGCTGAGCTTGTCCTTGAGCAGTTCCGCAGCGTCCGGATTGGCGAAGGCCGCCACCTGCAGATAGAGCCCAGCGGCTGGGACAGAAACGTTTTTTTTTGCGTCGACGACGGCCGGGGTCACCGGCTCGGCGTGCTGGTTGACTGGTGGCGTATAGGTCTCGATGGCGCCGAAGGTCTGCGTCTCGGTGGTTTTCTGGGCCACCGGCGCCTGGCGCGGCTGCGCCAGCACCATGGGCACCGCCTGACCGCGCTGGGCCCAGTACTGCTGCGGATCGATACCCTCGACGCTGACCCGTGCGGTACCGATCTCGGCGTAGCCGAGCTTCTTGGCAGCGGCGAAGGACAGATCGATGACCCGGTCGGAGTAGAAGGGACCGCGGTCGTTGACGCGCAGGATGACGCTGCGGCCATTGTCCAGGTTGGTGACCCGTACATAGCTGGGCAGCGGCAGGGTCTTGTGCGCGGCGGTCATGCCATAGAGGTCGTAGGTCTCGCCGTTGGCGGTGGCCTGGCCGTGGAACTTGGTGCCATACCAGGAAGCCGTACCGGTCGCGCGGTAGTTGCGCGAGTCGGTCAGCGGGAAGTAGGTCTTGCCCAACACGGTGTAGGGGTTGTTCTTCAGCGGCCCGTTGTAGGGCATGGGCACGGCATCGGGAATGCGGCTGACGTCCACGTCCCACCAGGGTGCGCCGTCACGGTGCGGACGCAGGTAGCCGCCCGGCCCGGCCACGCCCTTGCTGGTCGGCTTGGGCGCCTGGCTGGAGCAGCTCACCAGCAGCAGGCCGAGGCCCAGGCAGCCGGCCAGGCGCGCCATGGCAGTCAGACGCATCACGGCTTGGCACCCTCCGCGGCATGGCGCTCGGCAATGGCGGTCGCCAGATCGGTCACCGCCATGGCGTACATGACGCTGCGGTTGTATCGGGTAATGGCGTAGAAATTGGGCAGGCCCATCCAGTACTCCGGTCCCTTGTCTCCGTCGAGGCGGAACGAGGTTACACGCAAATCGTCACGCAGGGCAGGGTCTTGGGCGTTCCAGCCCAGGGCGCGCAACTCGGCGACGCTCTTGACCGGCTCGATCCCGGCCACCACGCCCTCCTCCACCCGGTCACCGCTGACCTGGGCACGGATGGCAGTAGGCCCGCGGCCGGACCAGCCGTGGCGCTTGAAGTAGTTGGCCACGCTGCCGATGGCATCGGTGGGGTCGGACCAGATGTTGATGTGGCCGTCGCCGTCGAAATCCACCGCATAGGCGCGGAAGCTGCCCGGCATGAATTGCGGCAGCCCCATGGCACCGGCATAGGAGCCGGTGAGACTGAGGGGATCGACCTGCTGTTCGCGGGCGAGCAACAGGAATTCCCGCAGCTGGCTGCGGAAGAAAGGTGCACGCGGCGGATAATCGAAGGCCAGCGT
The DNA here is from genome assembly GCF_001518815.1 of Pseudomonas oryzihabitans. Taxonomy (NCBI): domain Bacteria; kingdom Pseudomonadati; phylum Pseudomonadota; class Gammaproteobacteria; order Pseudomonadales; family Pseudomonadaceae; genus Pseudomonas; species Pseudomonas oryzihabitans. The sequence goes on along the minus strand of NZ_CP013987.1, from coordinate 1,166,792 downwards.
CGAGAGCGCATCCAGCACCCGGTAGTTACCGGTGTTGCGCCCATAGAAGGTTTCCACGCCGATAATGGCGACGATGAACTGGGCCGGTACGTCGTACTCGCGCTCGGCACGGGCCAGCGCCTCTTCGTGGGCCTTCCAGAACTCGACGCCCTGAGCGATGCGACGGTCGGTGATGAAGATGGGCCGGTATTCGCTCCAGGGCTTGACCCGCTCGGCCGGTCGCGAGATGGCGTCGAGAATGGCCTGCTTGCGCTCGACCTCGCCGAACAGCGCCTGCAGCTGTTCCGGGGCGAAGCCGTAACTCTGACTCATCTCGGCGATGAAGTCGCGCGTCAGCGGTGCCGTGTCGTAGTCACCCGCGACGACACCGGTCGTCACGCCCATCGCCGCCGCGAGCCCCAGGCTCTGCAGGCAGCGATGCATCCATCCCATTGTCGGCATCTAACCCTCTGTGTTGCGTGTTAAACCTGGGCGATCCACTTGCGGTGCGTGTGGATCGACATCAAAACTCCGAACCCGGTGAACAAGGTAACCACCGAGGTGCCGCCATAACTGATGAAAGGCAGCGGTACGCCCACCACGGGCAAGAGCCCGCTGACCATGCCGATGTTGACGAAGACATAGACGAAAAAGGTCATGGTCACGCCGCCGGCGAGCAACTTGCCGAACAACGTCTGGGCCTGCACCGTGATGGTCAGCCCGCGACCGATGAGCAGCAGATAGAGCACCAGCAGCAGGCAGACGCCCACCATGCCGAACTCTTCACCGAGCACGGCAATGATAAAGTCCGTGTGACTTTCCGGCAAAAAATCCAGATGAGACTGGGTACCCAGCAGCCAGCCCTTGCCGAACACCCCACCCGAGCCGATGGCGGCCTTGGACTGGATGATGTTCCAGCCGGCCCCCAGCGGATCCATTTCCGGATCGAGGAAGGTCAGGATCCGGCGCTTCTGGTAATCGTGCAGGACGAAGAACCACATGGCCACGGCCATGGGCACCGCGGCGCTCACCGCGCCGATCAGCCAGCGCCACTGCAGGCCGCCGACGAACAGCACGAAGCCGCCCGAGGCCAGCACCAGCATGGCAGTGCCGAGGTCGGGCTGGTCGAGGATCAGCACGAAGGGCACCACCACCAGCGACAGGCTGATCAGGCTGTGCTTGAAGTTCGGTGGCAGGCTGCGCTTGGAAAGGTACCAGGCCATCATCATGGGCATCAGCAGCTTCATGAATTCCGACGGCTGGAAGCGGATCACCCCGGGAATGTTGATCCAGCGAGTGGCGCCCATGGCGTTGTGGCCCATGACGTCCACCACCACCAGCAGGGCCACGCCGATCACGTAGCCCAGCGGCACCCAGCGCGCCATGAAGCGCGGCTCCAGCTGGGCGACGATGGCCATGGCCACCAGGCCGAGGCCAAAGGAGCTGGCCTGCTTGAACAGCAGGTCGAGGCTGCGACCGCCCGCGGAGTAGAGGACGAACAGGCCCGTCGCGCCCAGCATCAGCAGCAGGATCAACAGGGGACCGTCGATATGCAGGCGCTGCAGCAGGGTGGCGCGCCGCTTCATCACGTCCCCTTCGGGGATGGTGCGATCGAAGTTGGGGGCAAGACTCATGGCTGCACCTTGGTCGCGGCGGCAGTGGCCGCAGCGGTACTGGGCTTGGCGTATTCCGCCTTGAGATGGCCCTGGTCATCGAGCAGCCAGGCGTCGAGGACCTGGCGCACCACCGGGGCGGCCACGCCACTGCCCGACTCGCCGTTCTCGACCATCACCGCCACGGCGATCTGCGGATTGTCCGCCGGGGCGAAGGCCACGAACAGGGCGTGGTCACGGTGCCGCTCCTTGAGCGCCGCCGAGTTGTACCTCTCGTTCTGGCGAATGGCGACCACCTGGGCGGTACCACTCTTGCCGGCGATGCGGTATTGGGCACCGACATTGATCTTGTGCGCGGTGCCGCGGGGATTCTGCACCACCATCTCCATGCCGTGGACTGCGCGATCCCAGTAGCTATCGTCCTTGAGCTGGATATCGGGCATGGGATTGGTGTCCACCGGCGGCTGGCCGTCCAGGGTTCTGGCCAGGTGCGGACGGATCCACTTGCCGTGGTTGGCGATCAGGGTGGTGACCTGGGCCAGCTGCAGCGGCGTGGTCTGCATGTAGCCCTGGCCGATACCGAGGATCAGCGTCTCACCCGGGAACCAGGCCTGCCGACGGGTAGCGCGCTTCCACTGGCGCGAAGGCATCAGCCCCGGGGACTCCTCGAACATGTCCAGGGCGACCTTCTGCCCGAGCCCGAACTTGCCCATGTACTCGGCGAGCCGGTCGATGCCGATCTTGTGGGCCAGATCGTAGAAATAGGTGTCGTTGGATCTCATCAGGGCCATGTCCAGATCCACGTAGCCTTCGCCGCCGTGGTTCCAGTTGCGGTACTTGTGATCGTAGTTGGGCAGCTCGTAGTAGCCCGGATCGAAAATCCGCGCCTGGGGCGTGGTGGCGCCGCTGTCGAGACCGGCGATGGCCACCGCCGGCTTGATGGTCGAGCCCGGCGGGTAGAGCCCGCGCAGCACGCGGTTGTAGAGCGGGCGATCGATGGAATCGCGCAGCTCGGAATATTCCTTGAAGCTGATCCCGGTAACGAAGGGGTTGGGGTCGTAGCTCGGCTGGCTGACCATGGCCAGCACCTCGCCGGTCTTGGGCTGGATGGCGACGATGGCACCGCGGCGCCCGCCCAGGGCGGCTTCGGCGGCGGCCTGCAGGCGGGAATCGATGGTCAGGACGATGTCCTTGCCCGGCTTGGGGTCGGTGCGATTGAGCACCCGCAACACCCGGCCGCGGGCGTTGGTTTCCACTTCCTCGTAACCCACCTCGCCATGCAGCTCGGGTTCGTAGAAGCGCTCCACGCCGGTCTTGCCGATATGATGGGTGCCGCTGTAGTTGACCGGATCCAGGCGCTTGAGCTCCTGCTCGTTGATCCGGCCGACGTAGCCCACGGAATGAGCGAAGTGCTCGCCCATGGGATAGTGGCGCACCAGCTGCGCCGTCACCTCGACCCCGGGTAGACGGAACTGGTTGACGGCGATCTTGGCGATCTGCTCCTCGGTCAGCTCGAATAGCACCGGCACCGGTTCGAAGGGCCGCCGGCCCTGTTTCATGCGCTTCTCGAACAGCTCGCGATCTTCCTCGGTCAGGCCCAGGACCTGAACCAGGGTATCGAGGGTCTCCCGCCAGTTGTCAGCCCGCTCACGGGTGATGGTCAGGCTGAAGCTGGGGCGGTTGTCGGCGACGATGATGCCGTTGCGGTCGTAGATCAGCCCGCGGGTAGGCGGAATCGGCTGAACGTGGACCCGGTTGTTTTCCGAGAGGGTCGAGTGGTACTGGTACTGGATGACCTGCAGGTAGTACATGCGCGCCACCAGTACGCAGGCGAGCACGAGAAAGAGTGCCGCCCCGACCATCACGCGGGCGCGGACGAGCTGGGCGTCTTTCTCGTGGTCCTTGAGGCGTATGGGTTGCGACATCGCAGGTACGGACTACTTGTGATACGGATGGCCGGCCAGTACGGTCCAGGCACGGTAGAGCTGTTCACCGACGAGGATGCGCACCAGCGGATGCGGCAGGGTCAGCGGCGAGAGCGACCAGCGCTGCTCACTGCGCGCCTGCACCTCGGGGGCGAGGCCCTCGGGGCCGCCAACCATGAGATTGACGGTGCGGGCTTCCAGGCGCCACTGCTGGAGTGTTTCAGCCAGTTGCTCGGTGCTCCAGGGCTTGCCGGTGACCTCCAGGGTCACCACGCGCTCGCCCGGCTGCACCTTGGCCAGCATGGCCTCACCCTCCTGGCGGATCAGCCGGGCGACGTCGGCGTTCTTGCCACGGGTCTGCAGCGGGATCTCGACGAGCTCCAGCGGCAGTTCCGGTGGCAGACGCTTGACGTACTCGTGCCAGCCCTCCTCGACCCAGCGCGGCATGCGCGAGCCGACGGCGATGAGACGCAGGCGCACCGGCTTATTCGCCGTGAGCGGCGCGGCTCTGCTCGGCCCCGCGCCAGAGGCGCTCGAGGTCATAGAACTCGCGGGTGGTCGGCAGCATCACGTGGACGACCACGTCACCCAGGTCCAGCAGCGCCCATTCGCCGCCTTCCAGGCCTTCGCTGCCCAGCGGGCGCACGCCCTGCTGCTTGACCTTTTCCAGCACGTTGTCGGCCAGCGACTTCACGTGGCGGCTGGAGGTGCCGCTGGCGATGACCATGATGTCGGTCACGCTGGTCTTTTCGCGCACGTCCAGGGAAACGATGTCCTGGGCCTTCATGTCTTCCAGGGCGGCGATGGCCACCTGGACGAGTTGTTCGCTTTGCATGGTGTAGCTCTTACCTCGGTTCGGAGGACGCCGGATAGAGACCGTGCGTCCGGATGTAGTCAAGCACGGCATCGGGCACCAGGAAGCGGATCGACTTCCCGGTGGCCAAGAGGCCGCGAATCTGGGTGGCGGACACCGCGAGCGGGTTCTGCCAGATAAAGGTGATCTGCCCGCCCGGCCCTTTCAGGGCCTGGGGATCGGGCTGACTGCGCGCCGCCAGGAAATCGCGCAATTCCTGACAGGGCTCGCTGTCGGCGTCGGGCCGTTGCAGGACCAGGATGTGGCACAGCTCCAGCAACTCGCGCCAGCGATGCCAGCCTGGCAGGCCACAAAAGGCGTCCCAACCCAGCATCAGTAACAGCTGCACTTCATCGCCGAGTTCGGCGCGCAGGCTTTCCAGGGTCTCTATGGTATAGGAGTGGCGCGTTCGGCGCAGTTCCCGGTCATCGACCACCAGGGTCGCGACGTCGGCCACCGCCAGTCGCACCATCGCCAGGCGATCCTCGGCGGAGACGCTGGGTGCCTCGCGATGGGGCGGCCGAGCGCTGGGAATCACCCGCAGCTCGTCCAGCGCCAGGGCCTCGGCCACCTCCAGCGCAGCGCGCAGATGGCCGATGTGCACGGGGTCGAAGGTACCGCCGAACAGGCCGATGCGTGTGGGCAGACTGCTCATCAGCTACGGACGTGGCCATCGCCGAAGACCACGTACTTCTCGCTGGTCAGCCCTTCCAGGCCCACCGGCCCGCGGGCGTGCAGCTTGTCGGTGGAGATGCCGATCTCGGCGCCCAGGCCGTATTCGAAGCCGTCGGCGAAGCGGGTAGACGCATTGACCATCACCGACGCCGAATCGACCTCGGTAAGGAAACGCCGCGCGTCGCTGAAGTTTTCGGTCACGATGGCATCGGTGTGCTGCGAGCCATAGGCATTGATGTGCTCGATGGCCGCGTCGAGGCCGTCCACCACCCGGATGGACAGAATCGGCGCGTTGTATTCGGTACGCCAGTCTTCTTCGCTCGCGGCCAGCACCTCGGTGCCGAGCAGCGCGCGGGTCCGCTCGCAACCGCGCAGCTCCACATGCTTGTCGCGGTAGATGGCGGCCAGGGGGGGCAGCACCTGCTCGGCGATGGCGGCATGAACCAGCAGCGTCTCCATGGTGTTGCAGGGGGCATAGCGCTGGGTCTTGGCGTTGTCGGCGATGCGGATGGCCTTGTCCAGATCGGCGGCGCGATCGATGTAGACATGGCAGATGCCATCCAGATGCTTGATCACTGGCACCCGGGCATCGCGACTGATCCGCTCGATCAGGCTTTTGCCACCGCGCGGCACGATGACGTCCACATACTCGGGCATGGTGATCAGCGCGCCTACGGCGGCGCGGTCGGTGGTTTCCACCACTTGGACCAGCTCCGCAGGGAGATCGGCCTCGGCCAGACCGGCCTGGATGCAGGCAGCGATGGCCTGGTTGGAATGAATGGCCTCGGAACCACCACGCAGGATGGTGGCGTTGCCGGACTTGAGGCAGAGGCTGGCCGCGTCGATGGTCACGTTGGGCCGCGACTCGTAGATGATGCCGATGACACCCAGCGGCACGCGCATCTTGCCTAGCTGGATGCCCGAGGGCACGTATCTCATGTCGCGGATTTCGCCAATGGGATCGGGCAGGGTCGCGACCTGACGCAGGCCTTCGATCATGTCGTCGATGCGCTGGGGCGTGAGTGCCAGACGATCCAGCATGGCCGGCTCCAGGCCGTTGGCCCGTGCCGCGCTCAGATCCTGCTCGTTGGCAGCGGTCAACTCGGCGCGGCAAGCGTCGAGGGCCGCAGCAGCAGCGAGCAGCGCGCGATTCTTCTGGGCGGTGCTCGCCCGGGCGGCGACCCGCGACGCGGCACGGGCAGCCTGGCCAAGACGGGTCATGTAGGCGGAGACGGACTCGGTCATGGTCGGCGGCCTGCGAAAGACGGTAGGAAAGCCGCAGAGTATAGCGTCGCCAGGCCTGGCGCGGCCAGCGCCGAGGGGCCTGGCGATGGCATCCGGTTGCTCGATTTGGTTGACTCGCCACGGCCTGTCGGGAATCATCCGCCGCTATATTTGCCGTTCAGCTTGCGTTCAGCTATTCCCTAGGTTCTGGACGAAAAGTCGTCGAGCGATGGTCAGGCGAAGGGAAAAGCGCCGAGGAAGCGAAATTTACGCGTGGTAAATGAGCATTCCGAGGCGTTTTTCGACCAAGCATCACCGAGCGCAGCCCTTTTCGTACAGAACCCGATAGCCGAATCCGTTCCAGCTCTGCGCCAGCCGCGACTGGGTGCTGCAGCGATGCCTACCAGCCTTCACGGAAAGAACCATGCCCAAGCACCTTACCTTGCCCCTCGGCCTGCTCGCCCTGTTGATCCATGCCGATGCGACCTGGGCCGCCACTGCCGATGCCGCACCGACCGCGGCTGTCGTCCAGGCGCTGGAAGCCCAGCTCAAGAAGACGCCTCAGGATCCGGATGCCCTCGGTAAGCTGGGCAGTGCCCGTCTGGCGCAGCAGCGCTATACCGATGCCGAGCAGTTGCTGACCCAGGCCGTGCAGAAAGGCGGCAAGACCTGGCAGCCGGCGCTGGACGAGGCGCGCTATCACCATCTGCTGGAACGTGCCCACGCGGCCGAGAACAAGCGCGAGCTGGATCAGGCACGGGATCTCAGCGTCGAAGCCATTCGCCTGCGCCCCGAAGCCGTCGAGGCGCAACTGTTCCTGGCCGGCATCCAGAGCCAGAAGCGCCAATGGGAGCTGGCCGAGGCCACCTACCGCCAGGTGCTGATGCGTGAGCCGGCCAACGTCGACGCCTACTACGGGCGCATCGCCGCACTCAACGAGCTGGGCCGTACCGAAGAAGCCCTGCAACTGACCAAGAGTCTGCAGCCGAGCGCCAAGAGCCCGATCAAGGGCCTGGATCGCCTGCGCGCCGGCCAGGCCATGCAGGAAGCCGAAGCCGCCGAGGCGCGGGGTGATCTGCAGGGCGCCTCGCGGCTGCTCGAACAGGCCCGCAAGGAGGCTCCGGAGGATCCCTGGCTGCGCCTGGCCCAGGCCCGCCTGGAGGTCCGCCAGGGTCGGCCGCGCGCCGCCCGCGACCTGGTCGACAGCCTGGTCAAGGATGGCGCCCAGCGTCCCGAGGTGCTCTATGCCAGCGCCCTGCTGTCCAACGAACTGGGCGAATACCCGCGCGCCATGCAGACCCTGATGCGCATCCCCCAGGCGCAGCGTTCCCCGGACATGAACGCCCTGGCCGCGCGCATCACCTTCAACGAACAACTGGCCGAAACCGTGGCCCTCGCCAAGCAGGGACGCCGCGAAGAAGCGCGCAGCCTGATGCAGCGCCTGGAGACCCGCGCCGGGCGCAACCCGGATCTGATCGGCGATCTGGCCGAGGCCTTTGCTACCGCGGGCGATCCCGAGCACGGCCTGGAATTGCTCAAGCCGCTGATCTCCGGCGATACCCGGCCGGCGCCTGGCATGCAGCTGCACTACGCCAGCATCCAGTTGCAGATGAATCAGGACCAGACCGTGGGCAATGTCCTGCGCGACCTGCAAGGCGTGGTGCTCGACAGCGGCGAGAAGCAGCAGTACGACGACCTCCTCGCGCGCTATCGCATTCGCCAGGCCGACCGCCTCACCGATCAGGGCAAGCTGGCCGCGGCCTACGACACCCTGGCGCCGGCGCTCAAGGCCCGTCCCGACGACAAGGCCGCCCAGGCTGCCCTGGCGCGCATGTACCTGGCCAGTGGCGACACCCAGAAGGCCCGCCAGCTCTATCGCGACGTGCTCAGCGACCAGCCCAAGGACGCCGAACTCTATCTGGGCGCGGCCGAGATTGCCGCCAAGTCCCAGGACAGCGTCACCGCGCGCCAATATCTGGACCAGGCGGTCAAGCTGGGCCAGAGCGATCCCCAGGTGCTACGCCGCGCAGCCCTGCTCTATCGCGACATCGGCATGGCCGGTACCGCCACCAGCCTGCTGGAACAGGTGGTCCAGGTGGAACGCAAGGATCGCGAATCCGCCGCCCGCGCCGCCGGTGCCAGCGACAACCCCTTCGCCACCCTGCCCGGCCAGAGTCGCAGCGATGACGCCCTGGCGGCCGTTCCTGCCGCCGTGGGCGGCAGCGGTGGCAGTGCCGACTACGCCTGGAGCGATCCGCTACAGGCGCAGAAGGCCGCCAACAACCCCTTCAACGACCTGTCCGTGGTGCCCACCAGCAGCCTGTCGAGCAGCCTGGCCACCGAGCAGATCCTTGGCCAGCTGCAGCGTGAGCGCAGTATCCGCATCACCCAAGGCTTGAACGTGCGCAGCTACGACCCCAGTGGCAGCTCGCGCCAGACCACCGTCAGCGCCCCCCTGGAGATCTCTTTTCCAGCCGGCGACCAGCGCATGGCGGTACGCGTCACCCCGACGCGGATCAACGACAGCAGCAGTGACGGCAGCCAGAAGGAAAACGGCGTGGCGGCGTCCATTGCCGTGGAAGATGCCGGGCGCGGCCTCAAGGGCGACATCGGCGTCTCGCCGGTGGGTCTGAGATACAGCACCGTCGTGGGTGGCGCGACCCTGGAGCGGCCGCTGAGCAGCCTGAGCGAGAACCTGCTCTATGCCCTGAGCGTGTCGCGTCGCTCGGTGACCGACTCCCTGGCCTCCTACGGCGGCATCCGCGATCCGCGCACCGGCCAGGAATGGGGTGGCGTCACCGCCAATGGCGGCCTGGCCCGCCTGCGCTACGATGACGGGCGCTACGGTTCCTACATCTACGGCGCGGCCCATCGCCTGACCGGCCATGACGTCAAGAACAACGACCGCTTCGAGATCGGCACGGGCGTCTACTACTACCTGCGCAACGGACCGGACAGCCTCTTCACCGTCGGCCTCTCCGCCACGGCGATCGGCTACGACAACAACCAGAACCACCTGACCTACGGCCATGGCGGCTACTTCAGCCCGCAGCGCTACTTCGCCATCGGCGTGCCCCTGGTCTGGGCGCAGCGCGGCGACCTCTGGGCCTACCAGGTGCAGGGCATGCTGGGCGTGCAGACCATCCGCCAGGACGCTGCGGATCGCTATCCCGACGACGCCGCCCTGCAGGCTGCCGCTGAAGCCGCTGGCGAAGGCCAGTATGGCAGCAAGAGCAAGACCGGCGTGGCCTACAGCCTTTCGGCCAATGGCGAATACCGCCTTAGCGGGCAGTTCGCTCTGGGCGGTCGCCTGGGCCTGGACAACGCCCAGGACGAGCGCGACGTCAACGGCAACCTCTATCTGCGCTACTTCTTCGAGGAACAGGAGGGCCGGCCGCAACTCTCGCGTCCGCAGCCCTACCGGTCACGTAACGAGGAATGAGGAAAAAGGCCCGCGCATGCGGGCCTTTTTCTAGCTGATCGAACCCTCTGCAAACGACCGTTCATCCTCACGCTCGTCGCCACTTCGACCGCCCCGTCCCCAGCGGCAACCTTTCGTCCGCATGCCTTGCCGCCTGCCGTTGACGACCTCTGCGCCTCATCCAAACATGAGCGCAACACGACCACCGCATCGGTCGCTGATCCGGTCGTCCCGTTGCAGTATCCGAACAAGAAAATTTTGTTGGTACGTCACGGAGTGCCCGTGACAGTATTCACAAAATTTGTCGCCTAGTGGCCTTTAGCCATTAAATTGACGCCAACAACCTGAAACCTTTCTTTCGACCCAACGGGATTCGCCATGGGCCGCTCTCTGGATGTCGCCAATCTGTTCCGCTCCTTCGGTGGAGATCCGCAGCGTTACCACGAATTCGAGGCGCCGGACATCGAGCATCACGCCGAGACGTCGCCGGTAGCCCCAGCGCGACAGCCGGAACCAAGTACGCCGGTCGAGGAGACCCTTGCGGCTCCAGCGCCCCTGGTAGAAGCCGAACCCAGCACGCTGCCTCCGCTGGCGCAGGAATTGGCGCAACTGCACAGCAGCCGCCAGGCCAGCCAGGCGGTCGCTGCGCTGGACCAGGCCCTGAGCCGGACGCCGCCACCGCTGGCCGGTCCAGTCCTGGCGCTGATGTCGGCGCGGGGCGGAACTGGCAAGACGGTCATCGCCGCAGGCCTGGCCCAGGCGCTGAGTCGCGACGGCCAGCAGGTGCTGCTGGTGGAGCTGGACACCCAGAACGTGCTGTCGTCGCTGCTGCTGCCGGAAGCCTCCTCCACCACGGGCTCGGTCGGCGCGCCGCTGTCGCTGTGCCTGGCGGTGGATGAACGGCTGCGGCTGGTCCCCTTCGGCGCCCCCGATGACATCGAGCTGCGCGCGCTGGAACGGACCCTGGCGAGCGATCCCCTGTGGCTGGCGCGGCGCCTGCAGGCGCTGAGCGTCTCCGCCGATACCCTGGTGATCCTCGACTGCCCCACGGGCGCCACCCCCCTGAGTCGTCAGGCGCTGGCCCTGGCTACCCAGGTACTGGGGGTGACGACTGCGGATGCCGCCGGCTATGCCAGCCTGCCCCGGCTCGAACGGCAATGGCAGCACGGTGCTGGCCAGGCGAGTCCGCTGCACCTGCTCAACCGGGTCGATCCCGCGCGCCCGTTGAGCCAGGACATCGCCGCCATCGTCGCCCAGTCCTGGGGTGAGCGGCTGCTGGGCGTGCTGCCCGAGAGCCCTGACCTGGAGCAGGCCCTGGCCCTGGGTCAGGGCCTGGCAACGGTCAAGGACGCCTGGTCGAGCTGTCTCGCTGGGCTGGGCCACGAACTGCTCGGCGACATCCGCCTGGCCGTCCAGCACTACGCGCGTTCCTAGGCATGAGCTTTCTCGACCACCTGGAACAGGTTCGCCAGCGCCAACGGCAGCGCCGCGCGTCGGCAACCCACTCGACGTTCTCGGCGCCGCTCTGGCTGCAGCTGATCGCCTGGATCACGGCGGCGCTGCTGGGCGCCCTGCTGGTGAGTGTGCCCCTGGCCCTGGAAGAGCAGGCGCTGTTCGCTGGCGGCTGCTTCCTCGCGGCGCTATTGCTGCGCCGCCTCCCCGGACGATTGCCGGTGATCATGCTGGTCACGCTGTCGCTGCTGGCCTCATTGCGCTACCTCTACTGGCGCCTGACCAGCACCCTCGGTTTCGAGACGCCGCTGGAGATGCTGCTCGGCTATGGCCTGGTGGCTGCCGAACTCTATGCCCTGGCCGTGCTGGTGTTCGGCTATCTGCAAACCATCTGGCCGCTGCGCCGCACGCCGGTCCCGCTGCCGGAGGATCCGCTCACCTGGCCAACCGTGGACGTCTTCATCCCCACCTACAACGAAGCCCTGAGCATCGTGAAGCTGTCGATCCTGGCTGCCCAGGCCATCGACTGGCCGCGCGACAAGCTCAGGGTCCACGTGCTCGACGACGGCCGGCGCGAGGACTTTCGCCTCTTCTGCGCCACGGCGGGAGTCTCCTATCTGGTGCGGGAAAACAACGAGCACGCCAAGGCCGGCAACCTCAACGAAGCGCTCAAGGTGACCGATGGCGAGTACGTCGCCATCTTCGATGCCGATCACGTACCGACGCGCTCCTTCCTGCAGGTCTGCCTGGGCTGGTTCCTCAGGGACCCCAAGCTGGCCATGCTGCAGACGCCGCACTTCTTCTTTTCCCCCGACCCCTTCGAGAAGAACCTCAAGACCTTTCGCACCGTGCCCAACGAAGGCGAACTGTTCTACGGCCTGGTGCAGGACGGCAACGACCTGTGGAACGCCACCTTCTTCTGCGGCTCCTGCGCGGTGATTCGCCGCTCGATGCTCGAGGAGGTCGGCGGGGTGGCCACCGAGACGGTGACCGAGGACGCTCACACCGCGCTGAAACTCAATCGCCTGGGCTACAACACGGCCTACCTGGGCATTCCCCAGGCCGCCGGTCTCGCTACCGAGAGTCTGTCGCGGCACATCGCCCAGCGCATCCGCTGGGCCCGCGGCATGGCGCAGATCTTTCGTACGGACAATCCGCTGCTCGGCAAGGGCCTCGCCCTCGGGCAGCGGCTCTGCTACCTCAACGCCATGCTGCACTTCTTCTACGGCCTGCCACGCCTGGTGTTCCTCACCGCGCCCCTGGCCTATCTGCTGTTCAGTGCGCAGATCTTCCACGCCTCGGCGTTGCTGATCACCTGCTACGTGCTGCCCCACGTACTGCACTCGAACCTGACCAACTCGCGGATCCAGGGCGAATTCCGCCATTCCTTCTGGAACGAGGTCTACGAGACGGTGCTGGCCTGGTACATCCTGCGGCCCACGCTGCTGGCGCTGATCAACCCGCGGCTGGGCAAGTTCAACGTGACCGACAAGGGCGGCATCATCGCCCGTGATTACTTCGACTGGGAGCTGGCGCGCCCCTACATCGCGCTGCTGGCGCTCAATCTGCTAGGCCTGGGGGTGGGCATTGGCCGGCTGTTCCTGGGTGATCCCGAGGCAATGACCACCGTTGCCATCAACCTGGCCTGGACCCTCTACAACCTGGTGATCGCCAGTGCCGCGGTGGCCGTGGCGAGCGAGACGCGTCAGGTGCGCGCCGAACCCCGCGTGGCCGCCACGTTGCCGGCCGGACTCATCCTCGCCGATGGCAGCCGCCTGGACTGCAGCACCCTGGACTTTTCCCAGAGCGGCCTGGGGCTGAAGCTGCCCGAGGGTGTCCAGCTGCCCGAGGGCTGTGCGGTCCAGGTCGAGCTCAGTCGCAATGGCCGCAGCCGACGCTTTCCCGCCACCGTGGCCTTCAGCCGCGCCGGCGCGGTGGGCACCCGCTTCGCCGAACTCAGCGTCACCGAGCAGCGCGAGCTGGTGCGCATGACCTTTTCCCGCGCCGACCTCTGGGCCGAGGCCTGGGGCAATCACCGCCCGGATTCCCTGCTGGGCTCGCTGCGCGAGGTCAGTCTGATCGGCCTGCGCGGCGTCGCCGACCTCAACCGCAACCTCTGGCGGGTGAGCAGCCGTTCCTGGCGCAAGACACCCCCTTCTACCGCTCCCCTGGATCGCCCATGACCGTGTCGCTCCGCTTCGCCCCGCTCCTGCTTGTCGCCCTGGCCGGCGCGCCCACCCTTGCCCTGGCCCAGACTGCCGCCCCGGTAGCGGTGGCCGGCACCGGCTACGACAACAGCTTCAAGCAGCTCGGCGCGGTCTATCCCTTCAACCTGCGCGGCATCGACAGCCGCGACGGGGTCAGCTTCGACGTCCGCGCCGACGAGATCGTCAGCGCCGCCAAGGTGACGCTGAACTACACCTATTCCCCGGCGCTGTTGCCGGAGTTGTCCCAGCTCAATGTGCTGGTCAACGACGAGGTCGCGGCCAGCATTCCCTTGCCCAAGGAAACCGCCGGCACGCCCCAGACCCGGGTGGTGGACATCCCGCCGCGACTGATCACCGAATTCAATCGGCTGAGCATCCAGCTGATCGGCCACTACACCATGCAGTGCGAAGATCCGCTGCATTCCAGTCTCTGGGCCAAGGTGAGCAACGGCAGCCGCTTGGATATCCAGGTCAGCCATCTAGACCTGGCACCGGACCTGGCACGCCTGCCGCAGCCGTTCTTCGATCGCCGCGATGCCCGCCAGCTGGAGCTGCCCTTCGTCATCGCCGGCGCGGCCGACAATGGCACCCTGGAAGCCGCCGGTACCCTGTCGTCCTGGTTCAGTGCCCTGGCCAGCTATCGCGGCGCGCGCTTTCCCAGCAGCCAGACCGCCCTGCCAGCCAAGGGCAATGCCGTGGTGCTGGTCACCAGCGAGGAACGCGCCAAGACCCTGGGCCTGAGCCTGCCGGCACCGGCGGCGGCGCGGGTCGATATCCTGGTCAATCCCTTCGATCCCCAGGGCCAGCTGCTGGTCATCTCGGGACGCGATGCCAACGAACTCAAACGCGCGGCCGCCGCCGTGGCGCTCGGTCATCAGACCCTCGCCGGCCAGAGCATGACCATCGACACCCTGCAGATGCTGCAGCCGCGCAAGCCCTACGATGCCCCAAACTGGCTGCCCAGCGATCGTCCGGTGCGCCTGGGCGAGCTGGCGACGCCCAAGGAGCTCGCCGTCTCCGGCTACGCTCCGGGTACCGTGTCCGTGCCGTTGAGGCTGCCGCCGGACCTGTTCCTCTGGCGCAACCAAGGCCTGCCGCTGCACCTCAGATACCGCTACACCCCTCAGCCGGTAGCGACCAATTCCTCGCTGCTGGTGAGCTTCAACGACCGTTTCGTGCAGTCCATTCCCCTGCCGTCCCAGGAGCACCTGAGCCAGGGCCTGCTGGGTCTGATCAAGGACGAGGAGTTGCCCCGCGAAGCCGAGGTGCGGTTGCCGCTGGATGGCGAAGCTCTGCAGGCGCGCCTGCAATTCCGCTTCATGTACGACTATCTCAAACAGGGTGAATGCCGCGACGTCATCATCGACAACATGCGCGGCACCCTGGAACCGGATTCCACCCTGGACCTGTCCGGCTATCGGCACTTCATCGCCCTGCCCAACCTGGGCGTGTTCAAGGACAGCGGCTTTCCCTTCACCCGCCTGGCCGATCTGAGCGAAACCGCGGTGATCCTGCCCGACACCCCCAGCGCGGCGGAAATCGACACCTACCTGAACGTGCTCGGCCGCTTCGGCAGTTCCACCGGCTATCCCGCCACGGCGGTCACCGTGGCCCGCGCCAGTGAGGTCGAGGGGCTCGCCGACAAGGACCTGCTGCTGATCGCCGGCAGCGCCGACCAGCCACTGCTGCAACGTTGGGCGACCCATCTCCCCGCCGGCTTCGCCGGCAACACCCAGCGCTTCGAGGTCTCGGACCTGGCGTTCCGGGTGCGGCAGTGGTTCAGCTCCGACAACGAGGCCAGCCTGCAGCGCAGTCGCGCGGCGCTGAGCACTAGCGGTGGCACCGCCGGCGCCTATGTGGCCGGTTTCGAGTCACCGCTCAGGAGCGGCCGCAGCGTGGTGGCCCTGGTCGCCGCCCGCCCCGAAGGCCTGGCCGACATCAGCCGCGCCCTCACTACCCGGGAAGACTATGCCCAGGCACTGCAGGGCAGCCTGGCCACGGTGCGTGGCGAGCAGGTGGAGAGCCTTGTGGCCGATGAGACCTATCATGTCGGCAGCCTGGGACCACTGCTCTACGCACGCTGGCAACTGGCTCGCCACCCGCTGCTGATGCTGCTGCTGAGCGCCATGGGCGTCGCCCTGCTCGCCGGCCTGGTCTACACGGCGTTGCGCGCCCGCGCTCGCCAGCGACTGGAGCGCTAGACCATGATCCGTGCACCGCTGCTGGCCACCCTGCTGACCGGTCTCCTGACGCCGCCGCTGGCCCTGGCGGCCAGCACGCCCGAAGACCTGCTCATCGAGCAGGGGCATTTCTGGCAGGCGCGCAAGAACGCGCCTCGTGCCCAGGAGACCTGGAACAAGCTGCTCGAACTGGATGCGCAGCAGCCCGAGGCGCTGTACGGCCTGGGGCTGATCGAGGTACAGGCTGCGCGTCTGCCAGCGGCCCAGGCCTATCTGCGTCGCCTGCAGGCGCTCAAACCCCTGCCCCAGCAGGCCTTGCAACTGGAACAGGACATCGCCCTGGCCAGTGGCGACAACTCCCAGCGCCTGGTGGATGCCCGCCAGCTCGTCAGCGAAGACAAGCCTGTACAGGCACTGGCGCTCTATCGCCAGCTGTTCGCCGGTCGGCCGCCCCAGGGCGATCTGGCGCGGGAGTACTACGACATCCTCGCCTATACCCCCAATGGGTGGCAGGAAGCCGGTCCGGGTATCGAACGCCTGCGCAAGCTGCGGCCCCAGGATCCGGCATTGATGCTGATCCAAGCCAAGCACCTGGCGCGCTTCCCGGCCAGTCGCAGTCGCGGCATCCAGGCCCTGGCCGATCTCAGTTCGCGCAAGGACATCGGTGGCGAGGCCGCCGAATACTGGCGTCAGGCGCTGGTCTGGAGCGGTCCGCCCGGTCCGGCCGAGACACCGCTGTTCGAGGCCTACCTGCGCCAGCATCCGGATGACGCCGAGTTGCGCGCCCAGCTGGACAAGGGCCGTGCCCTGAGCCGTAGCGGCGGCCTTGATCCGCAACTGGCGCGCGGCATCGAAGCCTTGCGCCGCAATGAGCTGGGCGAGGCCGAAAGCGCCTTCCAGGCACGCCTCAAGACGGCCCCTAACGATGCCAACGCCCTGGGCGGACTGGGTATCGTCCGCCAGCGCCAGGAGCGCTTCAGCGACGCCGAGGATCTCTTGAGCCGCGCCAGCCGCCAACCGGGCGGTGCGCGCTGGCAGGCGCCCTTGGCGGAGGTGCGCTACTGGGCCCTGCTCGCCCAGGCTCGCAAGGCCCAGCAAGCCAACGACTTCACTACCGCCCACGCCCGGGTGGAGCAGGCGCTGCGGCTGGATGCCAAGCGTCCGGAGGCACCGCTGGCCCTGGCCGGGCTGCAGGCCCAGACCGGCCAACTGGATGCCGCCGAGGCCGGTTATCGGCGAATCCTGCAGCAGGATCCGCGCAATCTCGAAGCCCGTCGGGGCCTGATCGACCTGCTCGCCGAAAGCGATCGTCCCGCCGAGGCCCTGCGCCTGCTCGACACCCTGACGCCAGCCGAGCGCGCCAAGCTCGGCAACCTGGATCGGCTCAAGGCCACCCAGGCCCTGCAGGAAGCCAAACTGGCCGAAGGCCGTGGCGATCTCCAGGGCGCCCGGCGCGCCCTGGAAGACGCCCGGCGTGCCGATCCGGACGATGTCTGGACCTTGCTTGCCCTGGCCCGTCTGCAGCTGCGTCAGGGCCAGGCCCAGGCCGCCCGCCAGACCCTGGACAGCGGCCTGGCCAAGGATCCCCAGCGCCCCGAGGCGCTCTATGTACGCGCCCTGTTCGCCCTGGAGCAGAACGATCCCGCGGCGGCGCGCGAGCTGCTCGATCGCATCCCGTCGGCCAAGCGCAGCCCGGCCATGAACGGCCTGGCCGCCGATCTCGACTTCGACGCCAAGGTCAGCGCCGCCCGCGACCTGGCCCGCCGCGGCCAGCAGCAGGCCGCGCGCCGCCAGCTGGCAACCCTGGAACCGCAGGCCGGCGAACGCGCCGCGGCCCTGGGCGGCCTGGCGGCGGCCTATGCCGAAGCAGGCGACGTCGAGCGCGGTCTGCGCCTGCTGCGCGATGTCCTGGCCCGCGAGCGCACGCCCGATCCCGCCTTGCGCCTGCAATATGGCGAGGTGCTGCTGCGCAGTGGCGCCGACGACGAGGTCAACGCCCTGCTGCATGACCTTCAGGGGCAGCGCCTGAGCGCCACGCAGCGCCAGGGCTATGAAGACCTGCTCTATCGCTACCGGGTGCGTCAGGCCGACCAGCTGCGCGAGCGTGGCGATCTGGTGACCGCCTACGACACCCTGGCGCCGGCCCTTGCCCAGCGCCCGGACGACGATCTGGTCAACACCGCCCTGGCGCGGCTCTACCTCGCCAATGGCGACGCCGACAAGGCGCTACGGCTCTATGAACCGCTGCTGCGCCGCGCGCCCGACAATCCCCGCCTGCAACTGGGCGCGGCCGATGCCGCCGTGCGCGCACGAGACACCGCCTTTGCCGATCGCGCCCTGGATCGCGCTGTCGCCCTGGGCGCCGACGACGTGGCGGTACTGACCGATGCCGCCCGCCTCTATCGCCAGCTGGGCCGGGAAGGCCGGGCCACCGAGCTGCTGCGTCAGGTGGTTGCCGTGCAGCGCCGGGATGCCGAAACCGCACGCCCCCTGGCGGATGCACCCGCCAATCCCTTCGGTCCACGACGCGGTAGCGCCACGCTCGCCAGCCAGGCCATTCCGCCGACCGCCGACCAGTTGCTGGCGGCGGCCAAGACCGCCCCGCCAGCGGACGTAGCCGAGGCCCCGCGCGACAGCGCCGCCGAACGCGCCCTCGACGACCTGCTGCAGACGCGCAGCGCGCGGATCACCCAGGGCCTGACCGTGCGCAGCAACGATAACGAGCGCGGCCTCGGCAAGCTCACCGACGTGGAAGCGCCACTGGAGATCGACTTCCCGCTGGGCGACGTGCGCCTGGCCGTGCGGGTGACCCCGGTCAGCCTGAACGCCGGTAGCGTCGGCCGCGATGCCCGCAGTCGCTTCGGGGGCGGTCCGGCCGCCACCCAGGCCGCGCCGGATGTCTCGCCGGGCAGCCAGAGCGACAGCGGCGTAGGCCTCGCGGTGGCCTACAGCGATCCGCAGCTCGGCCTCAAGGCCGACGCCGGCACCACGCCCCTGGGCTTTCTCTATTCGACGCCAGTGGGTGGGGTGAGCCTGGACCGGCCGCTGACCGATAACAGCCGCTATACCCTCTCGGCCTCGCGCCGCGCGGTGATCGACAGCCTGACCTCCTTCGCCGGCAGCGAGGACGCCCGTACCGGCCAGCAATGGGGCGGCGTGACCGCCAATGGCGTACGCGGCCAGCTCGGCTACGACGACAGCCAGTTCGGTGCCTATGCCTATGCCTCCTGGTACCGGCTGCTGGGCAATCATGTCGCCGACAACAGCCGCGGCGAACTGGGTGCCGGGCTGTACCGCTATCTGATCAACAGCGAAGACAGCCGCCTGACGCTGGGTCTGTCCCTCACGGGCATCGCCTATGACAACAACCAGGCCTTCTTCACCTATGGCCATGGCGGCTACTTCAGCCCCCAGCGCTTCTACGCCCTGGGCGTGCCCCTGACCTGGTCGCAGCGCACCGACCGCTGGACCTGGCAGCTACGTGGCGCGGTGGGCGTGCAGCGCATCGTGCAGGACGGCGCCGATTTCTATCCGACCGACGCCCGGCTGCAGGCCGCGGCGAGCCAGGCGCTCGGCGCCCCGGCGGCCTATGGCGGCCAGAGCAAGACCAGTCTCGGCTACAGCCTTCATGGCGCCACCGAGTACCAGCTCGGGCGCCAGCTGTTCGTCGGCGGCAACCTCGGCGTCGACAACGGCCGCGATTTCCAACAGCTCAATGGCGCCGTCTATCTGCGCTATGCGCTGGAACCCCAGGACCGCGCACTCGCCCTGCCGGTCAGTCCCTATCGTTCCCCTTACGACAACTGATTCACGGAGCTCCCATGGCAGCCAGCCTCCTTACCGGCCTTACCATTCTCATGATCGGCGACAGCCACCTGGCCACCCCCGACTACCTGATCGGCGCGCTGCAGGACAGCCTGGTGCAGCAAGGCGCCAAGGTGCATACCCTGGGTATCTGCGGGAGCAACGCCGGCGACTGGCTCAAGGTCACCCCCGGCACCTGTGGCGGCGCCGAGCGGCGTAACGGCGACAAGGCCGTGGTGCTCGGCGGCAAGGCCGCCACCCAGCCGATCAACGAACTCATCGCCGCCGACAAGCCCGACCTGGTGCTGATCGTCATGGGCGACACCATGGCCAGCTACACCAATCCCAGCTTTCCCAAGACCTGGGTCTGGCAGCAGACCACCAGCCTGACCAAGGCCATCGCCGCGACCAAGACCCATTGCGCCTGGGTCGGCCCGACCTGGGGCACCGAGGGCGGCAAGTACGGCAAGACCTTCGACCGGGTCAAGCTGATGTCCGGCTTCCTCGCCAACAACGTCGCGCCCTGCAGCTACATCGACTCCCTGAGCTTCGCCAAGCCCGGTCAGTGGGCCACCATCGACGGCCAGCACCTCACCGGCCAGGGCTACAAGTCTTGGAGCTCGGCGATCGTCGACGCCCTGAACAAGCTGCCCGCCGACAAGCTCAAGGGAGCCGCCCAGTGAAGGCCCTGCTGCTGCTCGGCCTGCTGGCGACCGGAGTCGCCCAGGCGGAAGTCTCCCTCTACCCCACCGGACCCAGCGAGGACTCGGCCTTCCTGAGATTCGTCAATGCCGGCAGCGAGCCCCTGGCGCTGCAGGCCTCCGGCTCCGCCGCGCGCCTGCAGCTGGAAGCCGCCAAGCCGGTCTCCGACTACCTGACGGTGCCGGCGGCCAAGGCCATCAAGGGCGAACTGGTCCAGGGCGCGGCCAAGGCTCCGCTGGAGCTGACCGTGGCGGCCGGTGAATTCGCCACCCTGGTGGTCCTGCCCGGCACGCCGCTGGTGCAGCGCCTAGTGCGCGAGCAAGCCGACGATTTCAATGCCCTCAAGGCTTCCCTGGCCTTCTACAGCCTGGATCCGCAGTGCGCAGCACCTGGGCTGCAGGCCGCGGGGCGCAACGCCGAGATCTTCAAGGACGTCACCGACGGCACCCTGCAGCGCCGCAGCCTCAACGCCGTGGCGCTCAAGGTGCAACTGACCTGCGCCGGTCAGCCGCAAGGCGCGCCGCTGGATCTGGGCGAACTCAAGGCCGGCGAGCGCTATAGCGTGCTGCTGCTCCCCGGCGCCGCGGGTCCGCGTCTGCTCGCCACCCAGGACGCTATCGCCCACTAAGGACAGCCCCTCGATGGTCTTCGCCTCGCTGGAATTCCTCACCCTCTTCCTGCCGCTGTTCCTGCTGGTCTACGCCCTGGCGCGGCCCGGCGGGCGCAACGGGGTGCTGCTGGTGGGCAGCTGGCTGTTCTACGGCTGGCTGAGTCCGCTGTTCCTGCTGCTGCACATGGCCCTGGCGTTGTTGGCCTGGGTCGGCGGGTTGCTGGTGGATCGCGCGCGCGAAGGCTCGAAGACGCGGCTGCGGCTGCTTGCCGGGCTGATCGTGATCAACCTGGCGGTGCTCTGCTGGTACAAGTACGCCAACATCGTCGCCGCCACCTGGAGTCAGGTGCTGGTGACGACCGGCGCCCTGCCACTGGACTGGCAGAAGGTGGCCCTGCCGGCCGGACTGTCCTTTATCGTGCTGCAGGCGATTTCCTACCTGGTAGATGTCCATCGCCACGTGGTGCCGGTGGAGCGCAGCTTCGTCAACTACGCCACCTACATCTCCATGTTCGGCCACTCCATCGCCGGGCCGATCATCCGCTACGACTGGGTCCGTCGCGAACTCAACCAGCGCTGGTTCAATCGCGAGAATTTCGCCCTCGGCGCGCGCCGGTTCATGATCGGCCTGTGCATGAAGGTACTGGTGGCCGACACCCTGTCGCCGCTGGTGGACGTGGCCTTCCACCTCGACCAGCCGTCCTTCGCTGACGCCTGGATCGGCTGCCTGGCCTATTCGCTGCAACTGTTCTTCGACTTCGCCGGCTACAGCGCCATGGCCATCGGCCTGGGCCTGATGCTGGGCTTCCACTTCCCGGAAAACTTCAACCGGCCCTATCTCGCCCGCAGCATCCAGGACTTCTGGCGGCGCTGGCACCTGTCGCTGTCCAGCTGGCTGCGCGACTACCTCTATATCTCCCTGGGTGGCAACCGCGGCGGCCGCTGGCGCACCTACCGCAATCTCTTCCTGACCATGGCCATCGCCGGCCTCTGGCATGGCGGCGACAGCTGGAATTACCTGCTCTGGGGCATGCTGCACGGCCTGGCGCTGTGCCTGGACCGACTCTGGGACGAACTCGGTGGTCGCCCGCTGCCGCGTGCCCTGGCCCATGGCCTGACCCTGCTGTTCGTGGCCCTGGCCTGGACACTGTTCCGCGCGCCGGACTTCGCCACGGCGCTGTCCATGTACGCCGGCCAGTTCGGCCTGCACGGCTTCGCCCTGGGCGATGCCCTGGCCGTAACCCTGAGACCCGTGCACGGCCTGGCCGCCGCCCTGGGGGTGGCCTGCATCCTCGCCCCGCTGTGGCAGGCGCGCATCGAGGCGCGTCTGTCCGGCAGCGCCCTGCTGCGGGGTGTCGGTGCCCTTTGGCCGATAGCCGGCTTCCTGCTCTGTTTTGCGCTGATCGCCAGCCGCGAAGCCGTGCCCTTCCTCTATTTCCAGTTCTGAGGCCGCCGTCATGAGCGCTCCCGCCCTGCCGCCCTCGCCCGCCCCGCAGCCGCCCAGTGCCGCCAGCACGCGCCTGGCGCCCCTGGCCGGAGGCGTCTTCGCCCTGTTTCTGGCGATCGGCCTCGGCTCCTGCGCCTGGGCGCTGCTGACCGACCGGCTCTCGCTCTGGCCGGAGCAGGTGGATCGGCATGCCCTGCTCGAAGGTGAGATCACCCACCACATCGCCAAGGAGCTGGCCAAGGCACCGCTGCCGGAAGCAGCCGCCCGCCTGGAACGGGGCGCCAGCTGGTTACTGCTTGGCGATACCGGTCCGCGGGTACGCCAGGGCTGTCCCGACTGGCTATTTCTCGCCGAGGAGCTCGACGTCCCGCGCCAGGCTGCCGCCAATGCCCGGGCCCGCGCCCAGACGGTGATCGAGTTGCGGCAACAGCTGGCCGCCCGGCACATCCAGCTGCTGGTCGCGGTGGTTCCGGACAAGAGCCGTATCGCCGCCGATCAGCTCTGCGGGCTGCGCCGGCCAGCCGCCTTCGCCAGTCGCATCGCCGACTGGACGCGGATGCTCAGCGCGGCGCGGGTGCCGGTGCTCGACCTCACTGCGGTGCTCGCCCCCCTGGGCAGTAATGCCTTCCTGCGTACCGACACCCACTGGAACGAAACCGGTGCCGAGGCCGCCGCCCGCGCCCTGGCTGCCTACCTCCAGGCCTTGCCCTTCCAGGCCACCCCGGCGCGGGAGTTCAGCCGCACGGCGCAGCCGCCAACGACCCGCCCTGGCGACCTGGTCCGCCTGGCCGGCCTGGACTGGCTGCCTCCGCGCCTGCAACCCACCCCCGAGCAGCCGAGCCTGACCCAGGTCGACAGCCGCGTGCCCCCCAGTGCCAGCGACGACCTCTTCGGCGATGGCGACCTGCCCAATGTCGCGGTGATCGGTACCTCCTTCTCGCGCAACTCCAACTTCCTGCCCTTCCTGGAGCAGGCCCTGGGCGCCAGCGTCGGGCGCTTCGCCAAGGACGGCGGCCACTTCGCCGGTGCGGCGCGGGACTACTTTGCCAGCCCCGCCTTCCGACAAACCCCGCCACAGTTATTGGTCTGGGAAATTCCCGAGCGCGATTTACAATCCCCGGGCCCCGAGGCGTTACGTCTCGATCCGCGTCCTTGAGGCAACCAAAGGCTTTTCCTACGGGTCTGAGGACGCAGCCCTTAGCCCCCAGGAAGCCTTTCGATGACGGAACTGTTCGCCGGCCTCACCCAGTGGATCACCCATCACAATGAGTGGCTCGGCGTTGCCATCTTCGTCGTAGCCTTTCTCGAATGCCTGGCCCTGGCCGGTCTGGTGGTGCCTGGCACGGTGGTGCTGTTCGCCATTTCCATCGCCGCCGGCAACGGCGCCATGAACCTCCTCGATACCCTTCTGCTCGGCTTCCTGGGTGGCATCCTCGGCGATGCCGTGTCGTATTTCCTCGGCCGCCATTTCCACGAGCGCATTCGCCGCCTGCCGGGCCTGCGCACCCATCCCGAATGGATCAGCCGCGCGGAGGACTTCATCCACAAGTACGGCGTGGCCAGTCTGCTGGTCGGCCGCTTCATCGGCCCCTTGCGCCCGCTGCTGCCGCTGATCGCCGGCATGCTCGACATGCCCTTGGTGAAGTTCGCCGCCGTCAGCCTGGTGGCAGCGGCTGGCTGGTCGATCGCCGCACTGGGACCAGGCTGGGTAGCCGGGGCAGCCTTGCGCCTGCCGCTACCCGAGGGGTTCTGGTATCAGGCGGGCGTCGTGGCGGGCGGGATCGTCCTGCTGGCGAGCGTCATCGCCCATGGCGCCTGGCGCGAGCGGGCCGGCACCACCCTGCTCAGTGGCGCCCTCTGCCTGGCCGGCCTGCTGGCGCTGCTGTTTGGCTGGCATCATCTGCGCGCCTTCGACGAAGGCCTGATGGCGCTGGTCCAGGCGCATCGCGAGAACTGGCTCAACCTGGTCGCCGTGGTCGTCACCCGCATGGGCGACTTTCGCACCCAGCTGATCGTCGCGGCAGTGCTCACCCTGGTGCTGGCCGGCTTCCGCCAGTGGCGTCCGCTGCTGTTCGCCGTGGGTACCACCCTGGGTACCGCCCTCGCCAATGGCCAGCTGAAGAATCTGCTGGCCCGCGCCCGGCCGGACGTGCTCGCCGAGCCGCTCACCACCTACAGTCTGCCCAGCGGCCACAGCTCGGCCTCCTTCGCCTTCTTCCTGACCCTCGGCATCCTGGTCGGGCGTCGCTACGGCCCACGCGGGCGCCTCGCCTGGCTGGTGATCGCTGCGCTACCGGCGGTGCTCATCGCCCTGAGCCGCGTCTATCTGGGGGTACACTGGCCCACCGATGTCCTCGCCGGCGCCCTGCTCGCCGGCGGCTTCTGCGGCCTGAGTCTCGCCCTGCTGCAGAAGACCGGCGGCAATCGTCTGGAGCCGATCCCGACCCGGACCTGGCTGGTGCTGCTGCCGCTGATCCTGCTGATCTTCGCCTTCGCCGCCGGCTGGGCCCTGCCGGAAGCCGTAGAGCGCTACACGCCGCGGCTGTAAGGCAGACGCGAACTAAAAAAACTCGTCGCGGTCCTGCAGTTCCGGTGCGATTGTGGTCAGAACGCCTGGAACTGCAGAAGTGGCTGGGGAGACATAACCGATGGCAGCGCAGATTGCCGACTGGAACGAACTGGATTTTCTCGCCGGCGGCGGTGACATGGGCGCCCGGCTGCGCACCCACGATTGGTCGGACTCGCCGCTGGGCCCGCCGTCCCAGTGGCCGCAGTCCCTCCGATCCGCCCTCAGTATCTGTCTGAATTCCAGCTTTCCCACGGCCATCTACTGGGGCCCTGACCTGCTGCTGCTCTACAACGACGCCTGGTCACCGATCCCCGCCGAGCGCCATCCCTGGGCCCTGGGGCGTCCCGCCCAGGAGGTCTGGCAGGA
The DNA here is from genome assembly GCF_001518815.1 of Pseudomonas oryzihabitans. Taxonomy (NCBI): domain Bacteria; kingdom Pseudomonadati; phylum Pseudomonadota; class Gammaproteobacteria; order Pseudomonadales; family Pseudomonadaceae; genus Pseudomonas; species Pseudomonas oryzihabitans. The sequence continues at coordinate 1,141,765 of NZ_CP013987.1, read as the reverse complement.
CATCTGGCCGGTGGTCGGTCCTCAGTTCGAGCAGGTGCTGACCACCGGCCAGGGCTTTTCCGTCTTCGATCAGCTGCTGCCGATGGTGCGCCAGGGCGTGGTCACCGAGACCTACTGGAACTACAGCTTCACGCCCATCCGCGGCGAGGGCGGTGAGATCGCCGGGCTGTTCAACCAGGGGCACGAGACCACCCAGCGTATCCTCGAAGAACGACGCCGCGCCGCCGACGCCGCACGCCAGCGGCGGATGTTCGAGCAGGCGCCTGGCTTCGTCGCCATCGTGCGCGGCCCGGATCACGTCTTCGACTTCGTCAATGTCGCCTTCCGCCGGTTGTTCGACGACCGTCCCTGTGAAGGCCTCAAAGTACGCGACGTCTTTCCCGAATTGCAGAATCAGGGCTACTTCGAGTGGCTCGAACAGGTGTACCGGAGTGGCCGCCGCTTCGTCGCCGAACATATGCCGATGCGCCTGGAGACCGAAGGCGAGCCGGTTCGTACCCTCTATCTCGACTTCATCTACGAGCCCCTGACCGACGAAGCCGGCCAGGTGATCGGCATCTTCTGCCAGGGGCAGGACGTCACCGAAGCCCATCTGGCCCGCGCCGCCCTCGAAGCCAGCGAGCGACGTTTTCGCACCGCCCTGGAAATCGAGACGGTGGGCGCCCTCTGCTTCGACGCCGAAGGCCATCTCATCGATGCCAACGATGCCTTCCTGCGCATGAGCGGTCACGCTCGTCAGGACCTCCTGGCTGGGCATATCCGCTGGCCGGCGCCAACCCTGAGCCAGGCTGGCGATCAGCTGCCGCCCGACGAACGCAGCTACCGGCGGCGTGACGGCTCCGTCGGCTGGGCCCTGGTGGCGGCCAAGCGCCTGCCCGATGGCAGCGCCTTCGAATTCGTCGTCGACATCAGCGACCGCAAGCAGGCCGAAGCCGAGTTGCGCGAAGAAACCCGTACCCTGGAAGCCCTCAAACGCATCGATACGGAGCTGGCCAGCCAGCTGGATCTGGCGTACCTGGTGCAGACGGTGACCGATGCCGGGGTAGAGCTGACCGGGGCGCGCCTTGGCGCCTACCTCAATCAGCAGCATGAGGAAAACAGCGGGCATCTGCAGCGCCTCACCCTGTCTGGCGCCGAGCGTGCCGCTTTCGAACACCAGGGCGATCCGGATGCCACCGCCCTGTTCGCCCCACCCTTGGGCGGCGAAGGCGTGATTCGCGTCGACGACGTGGCCAGCGATTCGCACCCGTCCCGCTCCGAACCGCATCAGGGCCTGCTGGTCGGGCCCCTGTCAGTACGCAGCTACCTGGCCGTCTCGGTGGTCGCCCGCAACGGAACGGTGCTGGGTGGACTCTTCTTCGGACATCCCGAACCGGGTCGCTTCAACCTCCGTCACGAACGGCTGATGGCCGCGCTGGCCGCCCGCGCCGCCCTCGCCATCGAGCAGGCTCAACTGTTCCAGGCGGTACGCACCGCCAACGAAACGCTCGAACAGCGGGTCGTCGAACGCACCGCCGAATTGACCCAGGCGCAGCAGGCCCTGCACCAGGCGCAGAAGATGGAAGCCATCGGCCAGTTGACCGGCGGCATCGCCCACGACTTCAACAATCTGCTGGCCGGCATCATCGGCAGTCTGGAATTGATCGAGCGCCGCCTGCAGCAGAATCGCACCGATCAGCTCGACCGGCTGCTTGGCGGCGCCCAGGCCTACGCTGCGCGCGCCGCCTCCCTGACCCAGCGGCTGCTGGCCTTTTCCCGCCGGCAGACGCTGGAACCCAAGCCCACCGACGTGAACGAGCTGATGCTGGCCATGGAAGAACTGATCCGCCGCAGCGTCGGCCCGGCGATCGAGGTCCAGGCACAGCCCGCGGAGCCGTTGTGGCTCACAGTGATCGATGCGGTGCAGCTGGAAAGCGCCCTGTTGAATCTGGCGATCAACGCCCGTGACGCCATGCCCCAAGGCGGCCAGCTGCTACTGTCCACGGCGAATCTGCCCGAGGCAGCCGCTGACCGGCCGGAAGGGCTGCCCACGGGCGATTACGTGAGGGTCAAGGTAAGCGATACCGGTACCGGCATCGCGCCGGAGATCCGGGAGCGGATCTTCGATCCCTTCTTCACCACCAAGCCGCCAGGCCAGGGCACCGGACTGGGGCTGTCCATGGTGCACGGCTTCGTGCACCAATCGGGCGGGCAGATCCAGGTAGACAGCACGACGGGCGTGGGTACCTGCATTTCGCTCTATCTGCCGCGGGCGCCAGAAGGTGACGCCAGCAGGTCCTGATTAGCGCCGGGTGGCGCCGAGCAGCCGGTCTTACAGGCCGGCGCCGTGGGGCGTAGTACCGCCTTTCATCTGCGACTGCAGGTAGTTCTGCAGACCGATCTTGTCGATCAGCCCCAGCTGCTGCTCCAGCCAGTAGGCATGGTCTTCCTCGGTATCTTCCAGCTGGACCACCAGGATCTCGCGAGTGACGAAGTCCTTGTGCTGGTTGCACAGGGCCACGCCCTGGGCCAGGGCTTCGCGCACCTCGTACTCCAGGGCAAGATCGGCACGCAGCATCTCGGGCACGGTCTGGCCCACGGTGATGGCGTTGGGACGCATGTCCGGCGTGCCTTCGAGGAAGAGGATGCGGCGCAGCAGGGCATCGGCGTGCTGGGTTTCCTCTTCCATCTCGTGGCCGATCCGCTCGTACAGCCGCATCAGGCCCCAGTCCTCGTACATCCGCGAATGGATGAAGTACTGGTCGCGCGCCGCCAGCTCGCCACGCAGCAGCTGGTTGAGGTAGTTGATGACGTCCGGATGGCCTTGCATGAAAAGAGTCCTGTGCTGTTCAGTGCCCAGTTTAGCGCGCTGGCGCCTGGGAGGCGCCGTTCATCGCCCGACCACTGGGGCCGTTCGTCTCATCGCAGCGCTAATCGTTCTGCTTCACGATCAGCTTAGCCAAGGCGGTGGCGGCTCTTCGCGCACGCTCGGCTCGTCCTGTTCGCGACGCGCCGCCTGCCGGCGCTCTTCGTCACGCCGCGCCGCCTCGATCTCGCGCATCACCGCATGGACGTCAGCCTGGTCTTCACGCTCGGCGAATTCGCCAGTCAGGCGCGTGTTGGCGAACAACTCGCCCTTCTCGAACAGGGCCCACATCTCCGGCGCATAGCGGGTGGTGCGCAACTCAGGGGCGAAGCGACCGAAGTACAGCGCCATGTTCTCCACGTCCCGCGCCAGAAGACGGAAGGCGTGGTTGTTGCCAGCGGCATCCACCGCCTGGGGCAGGTCGATGATGACCGGGCCATCCTCGGCCAGCAGCACGTTGAATTCGGACAGGTCGCCGTGGACCAGCCCGGCGCAGAGCATGCGCACGATCTGGCCAATCATCAGGTCGTGATAGCGCAGCGCTTCCTCGGCGGTGAGGGTCACGTCGTTGAGACGGGGCGCGGCCTCGCCATTACCGTCGGTGACCAGGTCCATCAGCAGCACGCCATCGAGGAAGTCGTGGGGCTTGGGTACCCGGACCCCGGCATCGGCCAGGCGATAGAGCGCCGTCACCTCGGCGTTCTGCCAATTGTCCTCGCGCTCGCGGCGACCGAACTTGGAGCCCTTGGCCATGGCGCGATTTTCCCGGCTGCCACGCACCTTGCGCCCCTCCTGGTATTCGGCGGCCTGACGGAAGCTGCGCTTGTCAGCCTCCTTGTAGACCTTGGCGCAGCGCACCTGGCTGCCGCAGCGCACCACGTAGACCGCCGCCTCCTTGCCACTCATCAGGGGCCGTATCACCTCATCGACCAAGCCGTCCTCGATCAGCGGCTCGATGCGTTTGGGAGTTTTCATCGCCGGTTCCAGCTCCTTCTTGTCGGTCGTCACAGGGGGACGTGTGAGGCAAGTTTCAAGCCAGACGCCGAGAAAGGGAAGTCGGCGTCGCCCCTGAGCGTGCGACTCATCGAAGCGGACAAGATTCCTCGGCCGTGACCGGCTGCGCCTTCAACCGGAGAAAAACGCGAGAAAACAGCGCCATTCGTCCTGGGCGACGGCCAGTTCCACCGGGGCGAAACGCACCTCGTGGTGGGCCGGGCACTGGGCCAGGCGCGCCAGGTCCAGGGGATGGATGAAGCCCAGCAGTGGATAACCGCCCATGGTCTGGCGATCGGCCATGAGCACGATGGGCTGGCCATCGGGTGGCACCTGGATGGCACCGGTCACCACCCCCAGCGACCACTGGCGGCGTGGTGGCGCCAGGGGCGTGCGTCCGGCCAGGCGAATGCCCATGCGGTCGGACTGCGGGCTGATCTGCCACGGTTGATCGCAGAGCGCCTGCTGCGCCGCCGGACCGAAGGCCTCGGCGTCACCGCCAAAGATCACCCTCAACGTTGGCACCTCGCGATAGTCCGGCACGAAGCGCGCCGCCGGCCCACAACCGCGCGCATGCAGTTCGGTCACGGCAGCGCAGGCCAGCTGCTGCCTCGCCACCAGCGCGGCGCCATTGCCATCCGGACCGCCCAGGCCTTCGCGTCTGTTGCTGGCCATGCTGCCTAGGGTCGCAGGCACCTGGAAGCCTCCGCCGGCCGCAGCCAGGTAGGCACGCTGCCCGGCCTGGGCGAATCCCAGCCGCAGGCGCATGCCGGCTCTTACTGGAAAACACGACCAGGGCGGCAGGGGCTCACCCTCCAGGCGGGCTTCCAGAGGCGCGCCGGTCAGCGCCAGCCAGGTGTCGGTCTCGATCTCGAATTCGGCACCGCCCAGAGCGATCTCCAGCAGCGGCGCCGTCATCGGATTATCCACCAGGCGATTGGCCCAACGCGCGGCATGACCGTCCATGGGCCCTGAGGGGGCCACGCCCAGATGCTGCCAGCCCTGGCGTCCGAGATCCTGCAGCAGGGTCAGGGGACCGGGCTTGATGACCTTGAGACCGCTCATGGCTGACCTCCTTGGGCGCGAAAGGCGGCTTCGTCGACCGGCACGAAGCGCACCCGGTCTCCTGGCGTCAGGAGGCACGGCGGCTCGGCCCGGGCATCGAAGACGGTCCACAGGCAACGGCCGATGAGATTCCAGCCCCCGGGCGAAGCCTGGGGATAGACGGCAGTCTGGCGTTCGGCGATGGCCAGGCTGCCGGCGGGTACGGCGGTACGGGGCGTACTGCGCCGGGGCAGGGCAAGGCGCTCGTCCAGCTCACCGAGAAAGGCGAAACCAGGCATGAAGCCGATGGCGCCTACCTGATAGTCACGACCACAGTGCCGGGCGATGACCTCGGCCTCGCTCAGGCCGCAGCGCTCAGCCACCTCGGCGAGGTCCGGGCCGGCATAGAGGGTCGGCACCTCGTGCAGGCGCCCGCCCTCGCCCGCCTGCGCAGCGCCCGGCCAGTCGGCCAGCAAGGGTTCGAGGCCGGCCTGTACCTCGGCCAAGGTCAGCTGCAGGGGATCGTAGTGCACCAGCAGACTGGTCCAGCCCGCTACCAGATCGGTCACCGCCGCGCCGAAGCGCTGGCGAATCCGCTCGCCCAGGCGCGCGATGCGCGAGGGCAGTTCGGTATCGGGGTGCTCGGCCAGTTCGAGCAGCAGCGCCGCGACGCCAAAGGGCTTGAAGGTGATCATAGGGCGTCCAGCGCCGCGCGCAGCCGACGCAGCACTACCAGGGACTCGGCATTGTCGCCATGCACGCAGAGGCTGTCAGCCTGCAGCCGCATGGGTTGGCCGTCGAAACCGGGGAAGTCCTCACCGCGGGCGATGGCGATGGCCTGGGCCAGGATGCGCTCGGGGTCATGGTGAACGGCGCCAACCTGGCCACGTGGCGCCAGGGAGCCGTCGGCCAGATAGGCGCGGTCGGCGAAGGCCTCCAGCAGCAGTGGTACGCCAGCGACTTCCGCCAGCCGATGCTCGCGGGCGTTGTCGGCCTTGGCCAGCACCATCAGCGGCAGTCCCTGGCGATAACGGGCGCAGGCGGAGAGTGCGGCGGTCAGCAGGGCATCATCCTTGACTAGGGCGTTATAGAGGGCGCCATGGGGCTTTACGTACTCGACGCGTACGCCTGCGGCGCGGCAGAAGGCGTCCAGGGCGCCGATCTGGTAGAGGATCATGGCTTCCACCTCGGCCGGGGTGCAGGCCATGGGCCGGCGCCCGAAGCCCACCAGGTCGGGATAGGCCGGATGGGCACCGATCTGCACGCCATTGGTCACCGCCAGGGTGACGGCGCGCTGCATGATCAGGGGATCGGCGGCATGGAAGCCGCAAGCCAGATTGGCCTGGTCGACCAGGGGAATGGCATGGGCATCGTCGCCCATGGACCAGGCACCGTAGCTTTCACCGGAATCGCAATTGAGCAGCAGGCGAGCGGGCATGACAGGATCCTCTGAGGAAGAGCTTCGAGTGTCGGAAAGACGGGGCGCCGCTGTCCAACAAAAGATTCCAGGCGCTGGCGATAAGAAGGCGTTGAAACACCCGGGCTAGACCAGCACCGGCAAGGCGCGCTCCGGACCCAGGCGCGTACACCAGTCGGCCACTACCGTCTGGCTCAACGCCACCACCGCCTCGCTCAGCGCCAGGCCGGCACCGCCGTGCCAGCTGGCCTGGACATCGAAGGGCGGCGGTCCGGCCAGCGGCACAGGCATCAGGCTGCCACGGGCCAACTCCTCTATCACCAGTGCCGGCGGCAGGGCGCCGATGCCGAAGCCCTCGCCCATCAGCTTGATGATGGCCGCCACCGAATTGATGCAGCAGACCCGCGGTTCGGCGATGCCCTCGCGCTGCAGCAGGCCGAGGATGTCCTGGTGTGGCCTGGAATGGCGGGAAAAGGTGATCAGCCGCTCGCCGGCCAGCTCGGCCAGATTGGCATAGGGCCGCGCCAGATGGCTGTCGGTGGCGACCAGCCAGCGCACCGGATAGCTGGCCAGGTGCAGGTTGCGAATGCCTTCGGCGCGCAATAGATCGGTCTGGAAGATCAGGTCGAGCTGTCCCCGCGCCAGCTGCTCGGCCAGATTCAGCGCGGTGTCGGCGGTCAGCTCCAGCTCGATGGCCGGATAGCTCTGGGTGACCGCGGCGATCAGCTGGTCCAGCCAGCTGTGGATCACGGTATCCATGACGCCGATGCGCAGGCGGCCCTCCAGGGTCTGGCCATGCCCCAGGGCCTCGTGCAGCTCACGCTGGGTCGCCAGCATCCGCTCGGCGTAGCCCAGCACCCGATGCCCCTCGGCGGTCAGACTCACGCCGCGGGAGTCGCGCAGGAACAGTTGCACGCCCAGTTCGCTTTCCAGCACGGCGATGCGACTGGAGATGGCGGCCTGGGTGGTGGAGAGCTTTTCTGCCGTCAGTCGGAAACTGCCCAGGCGGGCGACCCAGACGAAGGTATCGAGAAAGCGCAGGTTCATGGGGACCTCGACAAGGCTATCCCGTCACTTTACCCCCACCAGCGGGCTTGTCTGCCCCGCTTTTCCCTATCGGCGGCGAACAGTTTTATTTGCTGGACGCCAGCTCCACCGACGGCAAAAGATGCCAGCCGGCGCCACGCCAAATGACGTCCGACAACAATAACGAGCCGTGCCACGGGCACTGCCTGGATCAGCCGAAGCCGCCTGCGGCTTCCTACCGTCCGCCGCACCGTCTGCCCGGAGCGCGGTGGATCCGCTGGAGACATCCACCTATGCAAACCACCGTCAACCTCTGGCCGCTGCTGGGCGTGCTGGTCATCGTGGTCGGCTTCGTGCTGAGGTTCAATCCGCTATTGGTCGTCGCCCTGGCCGCCGTGGCCACCGGCCTGGCCGCCCAGTTCAGCCCCGAGGCGCTGCTTGCGGCCATTGGCACCGGCTTCATCAAGGCGCGGGCCCTGCCGCTGATCATCCTGCTACCCCTGGCGGTGATCGGCCTGCTCGAACGCCACGGCCTGCGCCTGCACGCGCAGAACTGGATCGCCCGCTTTCGCAACGCCACCGTCGGCCGCCTGCTGATCTTCTACCTGTTCGTCCGCGAGACCACCGCCGCCCTGGGCCTGACCAGCCTCGGCGGCCATCCGCAGATGGTCCGGCCGCTACTCGCGCCCATGGCCGAAGGCACCGCGGAGAAACGCCATGGCCGCCTGCCCGAAGCCCTGCGCCAGCGCCTGCTGGCCTTTTGCGCGGCCACCGACAACGTCGGGCTGTTCTTTGGCGAAGACATCTTCGTCGCCTTTGGCGCCATCGCCCTGATGCACACCTTCCTGCTGGGTGCCGGCCTCGATGTCGAACCCCTGCACATCGCCCTCTGGGGCATTCCCACGGCCCTCTGCGCCTTTTTCATCCACGCCCTGCGCCTGCACCGCTTCGACCGCCAGCTCTATCGCGAGCTGACCGCGGCCAAGGAGGTGCAGCCATGATCCTGTCGATCCAATACCTGTTCTGGCTGGCCGGCGCCATCCTGGCCCTGACCGCGGTCATGACCATGGCCGACCGCCACCACCCCAAGCGCTGGACCAGTGGCCTGTTCTGGGGCCTGTTCAGCCTGGTCTTCCTGGTCGGCGATCGCCTGCCACCGGCCTGGGTCGGCGCCGGCGTGCTGCTGATGGCGGTGCTGGCCGGCTGCGGTGCGGTGGGTAGCGGACACCACGAGAGCCGTCCCGAGCGGGAGACGCGCGCCAGCGCCGGGCGGCTGGGCAATCGCCTGTTCATTCCAGCCCTGGCCATTCCCGTGGTGACGGTGATCGGCAGCGTGCTGCTCAAGGACGTGCAGATTGCCGGCCTGCCGCTGCTCGACCCGAAGAACGTCACCTTCGTCTCCCTGGGTCTGGGCGCCCTGGCGGCCCTGGCGCTGGCCTGCTGGCTGACCCGTGACACTCCGATCCAGGCGATGCGCGAGTCGCGCCGCCTGACCGACGCCCTGGGCTGGTCGCTGGTGCTGCCCCAGGCCCTGGCCATGCTCGGTCTGGTATTCACCGATGCCGGCGTCGGCAAGGCGGTGGCGCACCTGGCCACTGCCTATGTGGCCCTCGACCTGCGCCTGGTGGCGGTGGTGGTCTATGTAGTGGGCATGGCCGCCTTCACCGTCATCATGGGCAACGGCTTCGCCGCCTTCCCGGTGATGACCGGCGGCATCGGGGTGCCGGTGCTGGTGGGTGTCTACCACGCCGATCCGGCGGTGATGGCCGCCATCGGCATGTTCTCCGGCTACTGCGGCACCCTGATGACGCCCATGGCGGCCAACTTCAACATCGTCCCGGCCGCCCTGCTGGAACTCGATGACAAGAACGCCGTGATCAAGGCCCAGATCCCCACGGCACTGGCGGTGCTGGCCTGCAACGTGGTGCTGCTCTATCTGCTGATGTGAGGTATCCCATGACCCTGCTGCTCACCGGCTTCGCCCCCTTTGGCGGCGAGGATCTCAACCCCTCCTGGGAGGCCGTGCGCCGGCTTGATGGAGAACGCCTCGGCGACCTGACCGTAGTGGCGGCTCAGCTGCCGACCGAATTCGGCACTGCGCTAAAGATGCTGGATGACCTGCTCGACCGCCATCGTCCCACCCTGGTGGTAGCGGTCGGCCAGGCTGGCGGGCGGGCCGAGCTGTCGCTGGAACGCATCGCCATCAATGTCGACGATGCCCGCATCCCTGACAACGCCGGGCACCAGCCCATCGACGAACCAGTGGTGGCCGGCGGTCCGGCCGCCTACTTCAGTACCCTGCCGATCAAGGCCATGGTCCATGCCCTGCGCGCCGCCGGCATTCCCGCGGCGGTGTCCCAGACCGCAGGCACCTTCGTCTGCAACCATGTCTTCTACGGCCTGCAGCATCGGTTGCAGGGCACCGGAGTGCGCGGCGGCTTCATCCATATCCCCTATCTGCCGGCCCAGGCCGCCGCCCAGCCCGGGGCGCCGTCCATGGCCCTGGAGACCCTGGTCGCCGGGCTGCGCCTGGCGCTGACCTGCGCGGCGACCACTGGCGAGGACCTGCGCGAGGGCGGCGGGCAGCTGGACTAGCGTCAGCCTGGCATTCAGGCGGAGGACCGGCCGCACCGGCTGGCTTACAATGCCTCCTCCGCCGCCGCTGCGATCAGCCCAATGCCCACCCTGCTTGCCGACTGGCGCCACCCCCTGCTGCACCGCCGCGTCTGGGCGCTGGCCGCGCCGATGATCCTGTCCAATCTCAGCGTACCGCTGGTGACCCTGGTCGATAGCGCCATCGCCGGCCACCTGCCGGAAGCCCGCCAGCTCGCCGCGGTGGCCATGGGCGGCGCCTTCTATACCGCGCTGCTCGGCATCCTCGGGTTTCTGCGCATGGGCACCACCGGCTTCGCCGCCCAGGCCAGCGGGCGCTGCGACGGCGCCGCCCTGCGCCAGATCCTCTTGCAAGCCGGCCTGCTGGGGCTGGGCCTGTCGCTGGTCCTGCTGCTGGCGGCCAGCCTGGCGCTCGATCCCCTGCTCGCCTGGCTCGGCCTGGACCCCGCCTTCGCCGAACTGGCCGCGCGCTTCCTGCACCTGCGGCTGCTCGGCCTACCCGCGGCGCTGCTCAGCTACGCCGTGATCGGCTGGCTGCTCGGTACCCAGGATGCACGCACGCCGCTGGTGCTGCTGCTCACCACCAATGCCCTAAATCTGCTGCTGGTGACCGGCTTCGTGCTCGGCCTCGGCAGCGGGGTGCAGGGCATCGCCCTGGCCTCGGTCCTGGCGGAGTGGAGCGGCATGCTGCTCGGCCTCTGGCTGGTGGTGCGCCGCCTGCAGCGGTGGCCGGGCCGGATCGACCGCCAGGCCCTGCAGCGCCTCGTCAGCTGGCGCCCCCTGCTGGCGGTCAATCGCGACATCTTCATCCGCTCCCTGGCACTGCAGGCGGTGTTCCTGCTCTTCGCTGCCCAGGGCGCCCAGCTGGGCGAGACCACCGTCGCGGTCAACGCCCTGCTGCTCAACGGCCTGCTGGTCACCGCCTTCGCCCTCGACGGCCTCGCCCATGCGGTGGAAGCCCTGGCCGGCCATGCCCTGGGCGCGCACGAAGGCGCCACCCTGCGCCGGGTGCTGGTGATTGCCGGCGGCTGGTCGCTGCTGGCCAGCCTCGGCTTCGCCCTGGCCTTCGCCCTCTGTGGCGACCTCTTCGTCGCCCTGCAGAGCGACATCGCCGCGGTGCGCCAGGAGGCCCATGCCTATCTGCCCTATCTCGCTGTGCTGCCCTTGATCGCCATGGCCAGCTATCTACTGGACGGCCTCTTCATCGGCGCCACTCGCGCCCGGGAGATGCGCAATGCCATGCTGCTGGCCCTGCTCCTGGCCCTGCCACTCGGCTGGCTGCTGCGCGGCTGGGGCAATCACGGTCTGTGGCTGGCCTTTCTCACCTTCATGGCCCTGCGCGGACTGATTTCCGCCCTCCTCGCCTGGCGCCTGGCCCGGCGCGAGGGTTGGCTCACCGATGGCGTCAACGCCTGATCCTGCGGAACCGCCGGCCAGGCGCCCCCCTCAAAGTCGGACACCCCCTGCCGAGAGCGCTGCCATGAGCGAAGACACCCGAGACCAGGAACCCCAGGACACCCCCGCCGAAGGCGACGACGTACCCGAGCACCAGAAGCCGGAGAACCTGGAAAAGCTCAAGGACTACGGCAAGGACCAGATTCCGCCCGGCATCGCCTGACGCCAACCCTGAACCCCTCGACAAAAGCCGTCGACAGCGGTGGCAAAGCCCCGGCGGAGCTTCTAGCATCCGTCGGGTTGAGTGGGCCCCAGGGCCTTCGTGAAGGGAATCCAGATCACCATGACCGTCAGGTCCTACCTGTCGCCTCTCCTTGCGCCCCTGTTGGCGCTGCTGGTGCTGTTCCCGGCGTGGGCCCAGGCCGTGGATGGCTATGCGGGCATCGCCTTCGGCACCGACCAGAAAACCTTTCTGGCGAAAAAGCTCTGTACCTTCCAGCCGCGCAAGATCGACGTAGTTGGCGTCGAGTATTTCGAATGCAATGACCTTGCCTTCGCTGGCGAAAAGGTCGAGGCGGGCGCCTTCTTCATCGAGGGCCGCTTCCTGCGCCTGTCGATCGTCACGCCCCTGGCCCAGTCCTTTCTGATCGCCGAAGGACTCACTCAAAAGTATGGCAAACCCTCCTCCCAGTCGTCGGCCGCCGCCTTCGAGCGCCTGAACCAGGCCGACGACGCCCAGGCCTATCTGGCCTTCGATCACGACACCGTGGTCTACAAGTTCAGCGCCCAGGCGGCACGCAGGAAACAGGTCCTGCTGATCTATACCTCGCCGCGCTACGAGCCCCTGCTCAAGGAGAAGCAGCTGCAGTTCGTCAAAGATTCCCTCTAAACATCCGGTTACAGTTCGTCGGACAATTGCCTACCGAGCGGTGAAAGTGTCGCCCCGTTCACGCCTGTTCGGAAACAAGCCATGAACAATGGCAGATAGCCATGGTCAGAACGCGGGCAAGGAGCCCCATCCTGTCACCGGCTACTTACGGACGTCGTTCCTTCGGGAGTCCTACCATGACCGAACCTGTCGCGATGCGCGCCCCGGCGTCGCAACGCTCACGCTTTCGTTTGCCCCAGCGCTTGGCTCCAGCTGCACAGGTTCTCTTCTGAAAAGGATCATTCAATGAACACTCGCAATCTCTGGGTCGACTATGCCAAGGCCATTGGCATCGTGCTGGTCGTCTATGGCCATGTCGTGCGTGGCCTGCTCAACGCGGGCATCCTCCAGGACGCCCAATTCCACGGCCTGGTGGACAGCGTCATCTACAGCTTCCACATGCCGCTGTTCTTCTTCCTCTCCGGCCTCTTCTTCTACAGCTCCTTCGTCAAGCGCGGTACCGGCGGCCTGCTGGTGAACAAGATCGACACCATCGTCTATCCCTTCCTGGTCTGGTCACTGCTGCAGGGTTCGGTCGAGGCGCTGATGTCGCGCTACACCAACGGCGGCGTGAGCTTCAGCGAAGTCCTGACGGTCTGGGAGCCACGCCAGCAGTTCTGGTTCCTCTATGCGCTGTTCCTGGTGTTCTGCCTGGCCATGCTCGCCTATCGCTGGGCCAAGCCGCTGGCCTTCTTTGCCGTGTTCGCCTTTGGCGCCCTCGTCTATCTGTTCCAGAACGCCGGCCCGGAAGACTTCTTCTTTACCTTCACCGCGCAGAACTTCGTGTTTTTCGCCTTCGGTGTCTGGTTCAACAACTTCAAGCAGGCCATCGAAGAACAGGCCGGCCGGGTGATGCTGGGCTCGGGTCTGCTGTTCGTGGTGCTCGAGTACTGGTTCCACGGCCTGCTGGGCCTGGTCTACACCGATCGCGGCCTGGCCACCCTGGTACTGGCGCTGAACGGCATCGTCTTCGTCAGCGCCACCTGCATGGTATTGGCGCAGCGGCCGCTGCAGTGGGTGCTGACCTTGGGTGCGCTGTCCATGCCCATCTATGTGATGCACGTACTGAGCGGCAGCGGCGCCCGCATCGTCCTAAGCAAGGGCCTGCACATCAACGACGGTCTGCTGCACATCGTCGCCGGCTGCGCCTTCGGCATCCTGGTGCCGGTGGCCATCGCCAAGCTGCTGGAAGCCCGCGGCATCAACGGTCTGTTCGAGGCGCCGGCGTGGATCTCCGCCCGGCGGTGGCTTCGGCCCAAAGCTGAAACGCCCCGCCCCGCCCTCTGAGTGACGGCCACGGCCAGGGCGCTTCGCCCTGGCCTGATCTGAAGGCTCCGCTCTCGTCCCAGTGAAGCCCCAACAAAAAGCCCGCTACCAGTCACCTGGTAGCGGGCTTTTTGTTGGCTGAAGCCCTGGGCCTCAGCCGCTAACGCGGATCACTGGCTGGCCAGCACCTGGCCGTTCTTCACTTCCAGCTGCTTGCCTGGCTCATGATCCATGCGGACCTGGCCGAGCTTGCCGTCCAGCAGGTATTTGACGTCATAGCCGACCACCTTGTCGCTGCTGTCGGTAACCGTGCTGCAGCGGGTCTGGGTGGTGGTGTAGGTGTCGCGGTTCTGCATGTATTCCTGACCCTTGTTGCCGGCATAACCACCGCCAACGGCGCCAGCGATGGTGGCCAGGGTCTTGCCGCTGCCGTTACCAACCTGGTTGCCCAGCAGACCGCCGACGACCGCGCCTACGGCGGTACCGGCGATCTGGTGCTGGTCCTGAACCGGCCGGCGGTGCGTCACCGCGACCTCCTTGCAGACCTCGCGCGGGGTCTTGACCGTTTCCTTGACCGGCTGGACGGCAACGACCTCGGCGTACTGAGGCCCGCGGTCGACGAAGCTGTACGCCACGGCGCCACCTGCGGTGGCGACGATGGCTCCCAGAACCGTACCTACGAGCATAGACTTGTTCACTACAACCTCCTGACTACTGTCATAGCGGGCACATGGCCCTTTGCCATGCCTGGGACATCAGGGGCGGTCGTCTAGTTCCTTGGCTTGCGGAGGAATTAAGTCTTCACTCTTCAGGTCCAGCCAGATCAGCACCACGTTGGCGATATAGATCGACGAGTAGGTACCGGCCAGCACACCGATGAACAATGCCAGGGAGAAGCCGAACAGGTTGTCACCGCCAAAGAACAGCAGCGCCGCCACGGCCAGCAGGGTCGAGATCGAGGTCGCCAGGGTCCGCAGCAGGGTCTGGGTGGTCGAGACGTTGATGTTCTCGATCAGGTCGGCCTTGCGCAGCACCCGGAAGTTTTCCCGGACCCGGTCGAACACCACGATGGTGTCGTTGAGCGAGTAGCCGATGATGGCCAGGACCGCCGCCAGCACCGTCAGATCGAAGGTGATCTGGAAGAACGACAACAGACCCAGGGTCACCACCACGTCGTGAATCAATGACAGGATGGCGCCCACCGCGAACTTCCACTGGAAGCGGAAGGCCACGTAGACCAGCACGCTACCCAAGGCCAGCAGCATGCCCAGGCCACCCTGGTCACGCAATTCCTCGCCCACCTGCGGACCGACGAATTCGGTACGGGTCAGGGAAAAGCGTTCGGTGCTCGCCTGTTGCAGCGCGGTGGTCACCTGCTGACCCAGCTGGGGATTGTCACCCGGCATCCGTACCAGCACGTCGGTGGTGGCGCCGAAACTCTGCACCACAGCCTCTTCGAAACCGGCACCGACCAGCTCCTGGCGAATCTTGCCGAGGTCGGCCGGCTGCTCGTAGCGCAGCTCGATCAGGGTACCGCCGGTGAAATCCAGGCCGAAGTTCAGCCCTTTGTAGAACCAGCTGACCAGTGCCAGGACGGTCAGGAGGGCGGTGATGGCGAACGCGATATTGCGGACGCCCATGAAGTTGATGGTCTTTTTCATCGCCGCGTCCTCAAATCCACAGCTTCTTGACGTTCCGGCCGCCATAAATCAGGTTGACCATGGCACGGGTCACGAAGATGGCGGTGAACAGGGAGGTGAAGATACCCAGCGACATGGTCACGGCGAAGCCCTTGACCGGCCCGGTGCCCATGGCGAACAGGATGGCGCCCACCAGCAGGGTCGTCAGGTTGGAGTCGACGATCGCCGTGAAGGCACGACTGAAGCCTTCATGGATGGCGCGCTGGACCGGCATGCCGTTGGCGATCTCTTCACGGATCCGCGAGAAGATCAGCACGTTGGCGTCCACCGCCTGGCCCATGGTCAAGACGATACCGGCGATACCCGGCAAGGTCAGGGTGGCATGCAGGATGGACATCAAGGCCATCAGCAGCACCATGTTGAAGCCCAGGGCGATGGTCGCCAGCACCCCGAAGAAGCGGTAAATGGCGATCAGGAACAGCGAGACGAAGACCATGCCCCACAGCGAGGCATCGATGCCCTTGGCGATGTTGTCGGCGCCCAGGCTTGGGCCGAGGGTGCGTTCTTCGGCGAAGTACATGGGCGCGGCCAGGCCGCCGGCGCGCAGCAGCAGCGCCAGTTCCGACGCCTCGCCCGAGCCGTTCAGGCCAGTGATGCGGAAGCTGTTGCCCAGAGCCGACTGAATGGTCGCCAGGCTGATGATGCGCCGCTCTTCTTCGAAGCCGGGCACCGCCACTTCCTTCTGCACGCCATCGACGGTCTGGGTGGTGTAGCGAGTGACCGGACGCTGCTCGATGAACACCACGGCCATGCTGCGGCCGACGTTGCTCCGGGTAGCGCGGTTGATCAGATCGCCACCATGGCCATCCAGGCGGATGTTGACCTGGGGCCGGCCGTTCTCGTCGAAGCTGGCCGAGGCGTCGGTGACCTGGTCACCGGTGATGATGACGTTACGTTCCAGGGGTACCGCGGGACGACCGGGCTCGCGGAACTCGAAGCTCTCGGTGGAGGCACGCGGCGTGTCCGCGGTGGCGGCCAGGCGGAATTCCAGGTTGGCGGTCTTACCGAGGATGCGCTTGGCTTCGGCGGTGTCCTGCACGCCCGGCAGCTCGACCACGATGCGGTCGGCGCCCTGGCGCTGTACCAGCGGCTCGGCCACGCCCAGTTCGTTGACCCGGTTGCGCACCGTGGTCAGGTTCTGGGTGACGGCATAGTTGCGGATCTCGCGCAGCTTGGCCTCGGTCAGCTGCAGGCGCAGCACCTGCAGGTCGCCCCGGGTGTCGGTGGTCAGCTCGAAATCGGTGTAGTTCTTGCGGATCAGGCCCTGGGCCTGCTGCAGGTCGGCGGCATCGGTGAAGCCGAGCTGCAGGGCGCCGTTCTGCTCGGGCATGCTGCGATAGCGCACCTTCTCGCGGCGCAGCAGGGTCTTGACCTCGTTGTCATAGACCTTCAGGCGCGCGTCCACGGCCTTGTCCATGTCCACCGCCAGCAGGAAATGCACCCCACCGGAGAGGTCCAGGCCCAGTTTCATGGGGCTGGCGCCAAGCTTGCGCAACCACTGCGGGGTGGTGGGCGCCAGGTTCAGCGCCACCACGAAGTCGTCGCCGAGGGTACGACGGACCACTTCCTGGGCCGGCAGCTGATCATCGGCGCGCATCAGGCGGATCAGCACCCGGCTGCCGTTCGCATTGAGATCACTGGACTTCACGGCCAGATGAGCCTCGGCCAGGGCGGCGTTCACACGCTGCACCTCGGCCGGCGTCACCGTACGTTCGGTGCTGGAAGCGCTGACCTGCACGGCCGGATCGTCGGGGTACAGATTAGGAACCGAATAGATGGCGCCCACGACCAGTACGGCCAGGATCAGCAGGTACTTCCAGAGGGGATATTTGTTGAGCATGACACCGCCCGAGATAAAGGCGGGGCGCCTTGCGCGCCCCGGTGTTAGCTAGATTTAGGAAGGCTCAGAGGGCCTTCAGGGTGCCCTTCGGCAGGGTCGCGGCAATGGCGCCCTTCTGGAATTTCAGCTCGACGTTGTCGGACACTTCCAGCACCACGAACTCATCGGTGACCTTGTTGATGCGGCCGGCGATGCCACCGGTGGTCACCACTTCGTCACCCTTCTGCAGGCCGCCGATCAGGTTCTTGTGATCCTTGGTGCGCTTGGCCTGGGGACGCCAAATCAGGAAATAGAAGATCACCACGAAGCCGATCAGGAAGATGAACTGAATGTATTCACCTCCTGGTGCAGCGTTGGCGGCCGGCGCGGCAGCTTCCTGGGCCTGGGCCGTGGAAATCAGAAAACTCATTGCACTACTCCTTGCAGAGTTGGATGACGGAAAAAGAAGAGATGCCGGGGGTCGCTCGCAGCCGGTCCGACCGCTTCAGGACCCCATTCGCGAAGCCGGCGAACGACGCGCAAACGCCGTTTCGCCTTGACGATCGGACAGGGGCTTTCAGCTGTCGAGCGGCGGCGTAGGCAGGCCGCGCCGAGCATAGAAGGCGTCCACAAAGTCGGCCAATTTACCCTCTTGGATAGCCTGGCGCAAACCGGCCATCACCCGCTGGTAGTACCGCAGGTTGTGGATCGTATTCAGCATACTCCCCAGCATTTCCCCGCATTTATCCAGATGGTGCAGATAGGCACGGGAGAAATGTTTGCAGGTGTAACAGTCGCAGGCGGGATCCAGCGACGTCTCGTCGTGACGGTGCACGGCGTTGCGCAGCTTGAGCACACCGGTGTCGATGAACAGATGGCCGTTGCGCGCGTTGCGGGTAGGCATCACGCAGTCGAACATGTCGACGCCACGGCGCACGCCCTCCACCAGGTCTTCCGGCTTGCCCACGCCCATCAGGTAGCGCGGCTTGTCCGCCGGCAGGTGCGGCGGCAGGAAGTCCAGCACGCGAATCATCTCTTCCTTGGGCTCGCCTACCGACAGGCCGCCGATGGCGTAGCCGTCGAAGCCGATCTGCTCCAGCCCGTCCAGGGATCTCAGGCGCAACTCTTCGTGCATGCCGCCCTGGACGATGCCGAACAGCGCCGAGGGGTTGTCGCCGTGGGCTTCGCGGGAGCGCTTGGCCCAGCGCAGCGACAGCTCCATGGAGCGGCGCGCGGTGTCGAAGTCCGCCGGATAGGGGGTGCACTCGTCGAAGATCATCACGATGTCCGAGCCCAGGGCGCGCTGCACGGCCATGGATTCCTCGGGCCCCATGAACACCTTGGCGCCGTCCACCGGCGAAGCGAAGTAGACGCCCTCCTCCTTGATCTTGCGCAGCGCGCCCAGGCTGAACACCTGGAAGCCGCCGGAATCGGTGAGGATCGGCCCCTGCCACTGCATGAAATCGTGCAGGTCGCCGTGGCGCTGGATCACCTCGGTCCCGGGCCGCAGCCAGAGATGGAAGGTGTTGCCGAGGATGATCTGGGCACCGATGTCGGCGACGCTGTCGGGAAACATGCCCTTGACCGTGCCATAGGTACCGACCGGCATGAAGGCCGGGGTCTCGACCACGCCACGGGGAAAGGTCAGGCGACCGCGACGGGCCTTGCCTTCGGTGGCCAGCAATTCGAATTTCATGAAACTCATATCAGCTCTCCGGGCCCTGGGCCCCGGGATTGCGGGTGATGAACATGGCGTCGCCATAACTGAAGAAGCGATAGCCCTCGGCCACGGCCGTCGCATAGGCGGCCATGGTCTCGCGGTAACCGGCAAAGGCCGACACCAGCATCAGCAGGGTCGATTCGGGCAGGTGGAAGTTGGTCACCAGCGCATCGACGACATGGAAGGGGCGACCGGGATAGAGAAAGATGTCCGTCTCGCCGGAGAAGGCCTTGAGCTGGCCATCGCGAGAGGCGCTTTCCAGCGAACGCACGCTGGTGGTGCCGACGGCGATCACCCGACCGCCACGAGCACGGCAGGCGGCCACGGCGTCCACCACGGCCTGGTCGACCTGCAGCCACTCGCGGTGCATGTGGTGGTCTTCGATGCGCTCGACCCGCACCGGCTGGAAGGTGCCGGCGCCGACGTGCAGGGTGACGAAGGCGGTCGCCACGCCCTTGGCGCGGATGGCGTCCAGCAGCGGCTCGTCGAAGTGCAGTCCGGCGGTGGGCGCGGCCACGGCGCCGGCATTGCGCGCATAGACGGTCTGGTAGCGCTCGCGATCCTCGGCCTCGTCGGGCCGGTCGATATAGGGCGGCAGCGGCATGTGCCCGACCCGCTCCAGCAGCGGCAGCACGGGCTCGGCGAATTTCAACTCGAACAGCGCCTCGTGACGCGCCACCATCTCGGCCTCGGCGCCGCCGTCGATGAGGATGCGGCTGCCCGGCTTGGGCGACTTGCTGGAACGCACATGGGCCAGCACCCGCTCCTCGTCCAGCACCCGCTCCACCAGGATCTCCAGCTTGCCGCCACTGGCCTTCTGGCCAAACAGCCGCGCGGGTATCACCCGGGTGTCGTTGAACACCATCAGGTCGCCCGGCTGCAGATAGCCCAGCAGATCGCCGAAGTGGCGATGATTCAGCTCACCGGTGGGACCGTCGAGCACCAGCAATCGACTGCCGCGGCGCTCGGCCAGCGGATGACGGGCGATGAGGGATTCGGGAAGGTCGAAATGGAAGTCGGCGACGTGCATGGCAGGTAGATCTCGAAAGGCCGCACAGCTTACCGGAAGCGGCCTTTTTCACCAACGCACTTTGGATTGACCGGACCTGCGACCATCCCTATACTCCGCCGCCATTGCCCCGGTGGCGGAACCGGTAGACGCGGCGGATTCAAAATCCGTTTCCGAAAGGAGTGGGAGTTCGAGTCTCCCCCGGGGCACCAAGCAGCATCTTCCAGGCATCCCTTGCGATTCTTGGAAGCCGAAAAAACCGCCCTTGAGGCGGTTTTTTTGTGCCTGTAACTTCCGCTTGCGAATATCAGTCGGACCAACAAGCCGTTCCGCCCTACCCAGCGTGCAGACAGACAGAAAGGCCCGTTCAAGACGGGCCTTTTTTCAGTTCACTCGAATCAGCTTCAATCGCTGGTCGACTGGCACCTGATCGATGGTCAGCATCGTCAGGTCCTGCCCGGAGGTCTTGGCCATGACAGGTGCGCCCAGATCACCGCTCGAAGAGTCCGGCAGTTTGTACATGGCACCCGTCAGCGGATCGACGATCAGCATGCCGATCAGCCCGCCGAACAGGATATTGCCCCAATACCAGCCGCTCATGCTGCTGCTGAGCTGGGTCGTGGTGTCAGCGTAGCCGTCCTTGTGGAAGGTAACGGTATAGGCTTCACCCTTGAAGTAGCCACTGCCCGACTTGAGTGTCACGGTTCCGGGCGTGGTGCCAGTATGAACAACCTCACCCGAACGGTTCTTGATGGTGAAGCTGGCCCCAACGGGCGTGCTTTTCACAGCGACGGGATACTGGCTATTACCGACGATGCTCGCGCAGCCACTCAGGGTGAGAAGACAGGCGGCGGACAAAACAGAGATGGTGGTACGAAAGGCTTTCATGCTGACTCCCTTGGCAGACTTCCAGTGCCTTCATTGGCAAACTGCGTTGCACAGCGGGCAGCATTTTACCTTATGAGAATTACGTCACAATCCTCCGACTATATCCGTACGACCGTCTGTCGTCTCAACAGGCGATAACGACAGACCCGATGAGCTTGCTAGAGCCCCTTCTACAATGAGCAGCCGGTGATGCCTCGCCGCCTTCAAAAGGTACAGCTCAGGTACTATCAAAACGTGACTCCAAAATTTTGGAAGCCTAGCGTCCATTCCCTGAACCTACGAAAGTACGTACGTTGAAAACTCTGCTTCTGGGCCTCGCCCTGCTACTAGCCGGCTGCAACCACTACAGCTATGCCGACCCCGTGTGCGAGCCCAGCCCTCTGAGTGGCGAGGACTGCAAGAAGTCTCAACCGGTTGGCAACTACCTGGTGGACAAGTATCGGGAATGGCAACGTTACCAGTAGGCTGCCGTTTGCCTGAGATTTGCCGAGATCAGACCATGCACCGCTCCCCTGCCCTGTTACTCGCCCTGCTGCTGCCCCTGGGCGGCTGCGCCGTGCAGCAACCAGCCAATCCAGCTGACGCAGGTACTGAGCTGAGCCGTTCGCCCAGCTGGACCCTGCAGGCCCGGTTGCACAGCGCGCTCTATGGCTGCGAATTGCTGGTGTTGCATGGCAACAACGCTCGCCTAGCAGGCGAGCAGGAGCGCCTGGCGGACTTTCGTCAGCGGCTGAGCCGCTGTCAGGCTGAGGCTGATGCTCAGGAGGAGAAGGCTACCGGTGAGTTGCCAGCGGGCCAGGATCGGCTGCTGCGCAATGCGCAGAAGGCCTATCTGGCCGCCTGGCAGACCTATCTGGCGACGCTGACCATCGATCATCCAGCCGACCTGCAGCGCAAACAGTCATATCTCAAGGCGCGATCGATGTTGCTGGACGTGGCGACGAAAGAAGCGGGTACTGGTCCCTAGCCTGGAGGACGACCGCTGAGCCAGCTGACAATCGGCAGCTGAATCCGCAGGGCAAAGCGTGCAATAGTAAGACTTCGATATGGACGCGAGATCTTGCACATGGAAACGCTCTCCCCCCTTTCCCAGGTGGCGGTCAAGGACCTGGAAACAGCCCAGCCTCCGACCCGCCTCTCCCCCGACTTCATCGAGCGCTTGCTTTCACGTTGCGAGACGCGCATGGGCGAGATGGAAGACTTTGCCGACATGAGTCCGGATCTGCGACTGATCCACATGCAGAACGTCGATCTGCTGGTGCGGACCGTGGTGGGCGAATGCCGTGATCGCGACCAGATCCGTCGCGTGCAACGGATCCTGAGCTTCTGCGAGGAGCACGCCGGCTGGCTGCAGCTGCAGCCAGTGGCGCGCAAGGGCGCCGCCTGAGCGACGCCGCCGACGGGCCCTAGCCGGCCCGTCGCAGCAGCAGCACCCCGGCCACGGCGCAGAGCAGCGCCGGTGCCAGTACGGCCAGCAGCGGCGAAAAGCCGAATACCAGGCTGGACGGTCCCAGCAGGTCCTGGAAGATCCGCAGGGCGAAGCCGATGATCACGCCGGTGAAGATCCGCTGACCCAGGGTCACCGAGCGCAGCGGGCCGAAGATGAAGGAGATCGCCATCAGCACTAGGGCGGCGGTCACCAGCGGCTGGAAGATCTTCGACCAGAACGCCAGCCAGTAGCTCTTGTTGCTCAGGCCCTGATCGGCCAGGTAGTGGATGTACCACCACAGCCCGGAGATCGACAGCGCATCCGGTTCCATGATCACGGTGTCGAGCACCTGTGGGGTCAGCTCGACGTTCCAGATCACCTTGGGCTCCTGGCGGACGCTGGTCTGGCGATTGCCGAAGTCGGTGATGCTGACGTTTTCCAGCTCCCAGTGATCGCCGCGATAGATACCGCGCTGGGCGAAGCTGGATTGCAGCAGGTGGCGATTGTCGTCGAATTCGTAGCGGGTCACGCCCAGGAGCAGGCCGTTGGGTTGCACGGCGTTGACGTGGGTGTATTCGTGGCCCTGGCGATGCCAGAGGCCGTGCCGCGAGCTCTGCGCCTTGCCGGCGCTTTGCGCCAGGGCGCGACCGCTCTGGGCCAGGTTCTCCGACCAGGGCGCCACGTACTCGCCGACCAGGATGCCGGCGATGAGCAGCACGAACATCGGCTTCATCACTGCCCAGACGATGCGCCCCAGGGAAACGCCGGCGGCGCGCATCACGATCAGCTCGCTGCTGCTGGCCAGGGTGCCCAGGCCGATCAGGCAGCCGATGAGCGCAGCCATGGGCAGCATCTCGTAGGCCCGCCGCGGCGTGGTGAGCAGGACGAACTTGAGGGCCTCGGCGACGCCGTAGTTGTCATCGAAGTCGCCGAGCTGGTCGATGAAGGCGAACAGCAGGGCCAGACCGACGATCACGCCCAGCACCGCGAGGATGCTGACGAAGACGGTGCGACCTATGTACCAGTCGAGCTTGTTCATGCCGCTACCTCCGGCTTGCGACCGCGCAGACGCGCCGTGAGCGGTTCCCAGAAGGCCAGCAGCAGGCCCAGCACCAGGAACAGCAGGTGCACGCCCCACAGACCGATGGCCGGCGGCAGGCGGCCCTTGTCCAGGGCACCACGAGCGGCGATCAGCAGCGACAGGTAGGCCATGTACAGCAGGATCGCCGGCAGCAGCTTGAGGAAGCGGCCCTGGCGCGGATTGACCTTGGACAGGGGCACCGCGATGAGGGTCACTACGAATACCAGGATCGGCAGCGACAGCCGCCATTGCAGCTCGCCGCGATACTGTAGCTCGTTGCTGCGCATGAGTTCGCCGGTGGTGACGGCGTCACGCTCGCTGATGTCTTCGCTCACCTCCGGCTTGGGCAGCAGGACGCCATAGGTGTCGTACTGCACCGCACGGTAGTCGGCCTGGCCCGGCACGCCGTCGTAGCGGAAACCGTTCTGCAGGATCAGGTAGCGACTGCCATCGGGATGGATTTCCTGACGCCCGGTATCGGCTACCAGCACGCCTACGCCGCGGTCCTTGCCGCCCGCGGCGGAGGTGTTGCGCTCGGAAATGAAGACACCGCCCAGTTGGCTGCGATCCGCCGACAGGCGCTCGGTGTAGGTGACCCGCGAGTTGTCCCTCAAGGATTGGAAGCGTCCCGGCTCAAGGGTGTCGAACTCGGTCATGGCATCCTGCTGGTTGAGGATGCTGGTGACCTTCTGCACGCCCAGGGGCGCCAGCGACAGGCTCAGCCAGGCGACCACCAGGGCGACCACCGCCGCGGGGGCCATGCTGTAGGCCAGCAGGCGGCGCGGGCTCAGGCCGGTGGCGGTGAGCACGGTCATCTCGCTGTCCAGGTACAGCCGGCCGTAGGCCAGCAGGAAACCGAGGAACAGGCCCAGCGGCAGGATCAACTGCAGGAAGCCGGGAATCCGGTAGGCCATGATGAGCAGGAGCACGCCCGGATCCAGCAGGCCCTGGGCCGCCTGGGCCAGGTACTTGATGAAACGGCCGCTCATGATGATCACCAGCAGCACGGCACTGACCGCACCGAGGGTGGTGAGAACTTCTCGAGACAGATAGCGGAAGACGATCAAACAGGATTCTCCAGGGTTGTCAGGCTCTGGCGCGAACGCTCACACTAGCTCGGTTGCAAGGCTGGCGTCGCAAGGCCCACCCGTTGAAGGCCGATCGCCGGGAAAGGTCCTGGCGAAAGCCCCGCATTATATCCTGCGAACTCATGTGTTTGTCTTGGGGAGCTTCTCCTAATGGAATTCGTCGTCAAAAACGCTCGTCCGGAAACCCTGAAAACCGCCACGCTGGTCGTGGCCGTCGGTGAAGGCGGCGCGCTCGACGCAGCGGCCAGCGCCGTGGACGCTGCCACCTCCGGCGCCCTGAGCGCGGCGGTCAAGCGTGGTGACATCGCCGGCAAGGCCGGCCAGACCCTGCTGCTTACCAATCTTTCCGGTATCAAGGCCGAGCGCGTGCTGCTGGTGGGTAGCGGCGCTACCGAAGGCCTTTCCGACCGTCAGTACCGCAAGCTGGCCAGTGGCGCCCTGGGCGTGCTCAAGAGCCTGGGCGGCAGCGACGCCGCCATCGCCCTGGGCGATGTGCCGGTCAAGAATCGCGACGGCTATGCCCGCCTGCGCCTGCTGGCCGAGACCCTGGCCGATGGCGATTACGTCTTCGACCGCTTCAAGAGCAAGAAGGCCGAGCCGCGGCCGCTGAAGAAGCTGACCCTGGTCACCACCAAGGCCTCCCAGCCGGAGGCCGAGCGTGCCCTGGCCCACGCCCTGGCGATCACCCACGGCACCGCCTACGCCAAGGACTTCGGCAACCTGCCGCCAAACGTCTGCAATCCGGTCTATGTGGCCGATCAGGCCAAGGCCCTGGGCAAGCAGTTCAAGGACGCCGGCCTCTCCGTCGAGGTGCTCGACGAGAAGAAGATGCGCGAATTGGGCATGGGTTCCTTCCTCGCCGTGGCCCAGGGCAGCGCCCAGCCGCCGCGTCTGGTGGTGCTGCAATACAAGGGCGGGTCCAAGAATGCCCAGCCCTACACCCTGGTCGGCAAGGGCATCACCTTCGACACCGGCGGCATCAGCATCAAGCCCAGCGCCGGCATGGACGAGATGAAGTACGACATGTGCGGCGCTGCCAGCGTCCTGGGCACCTTCCGCGCCCTCATGGAGCTCAAGCCCGCGATCAACGTGGTGGGCCTGCTGGCCCTGGCCGAGAACATGCCCAGCGGTACCGCCACCCGTCCGGGTGACATCGTCACCAGCATGAGCGGCCAGACCATCGAGATCCTCAACACCGACGCCGAAGGCCGGCTGGTGCTGTGCGACACCCTCACCTATGCCGAACGCTTCCAGCCCAAGGCCGTGATCGACATCGCCACCCTGACTGGCGCCTGCATCACCGCACTGGGTTCGCTGGTCTCCGGCCTGATGGGCAACGACGATGCCCTGATCGACCAGGTCAAGCAGGCCGGCGATCGTGCCGACGACCGTGTCTGGCAACTGCCGCTGCACGAGGAGTACCAGGAGCAGCTGGACAGCCCCTTCGCCGACATGGCCAACATCGGCGGTCCCAAGGCGGGCACCATCACCGCGGGCTGCTTCCTGGCGCGCTATGCCAAGGCCTATCCCTGGGCCCACCTGGACGTGGCCGGCACCGCCTGGATCAGCGGCGGCAAGGACAAGGCCGCCACCGGTCGTCCGGTCCCGCTGCTGGTGCAGTATCTGCTCGACCGCAGCAACGAGGCCTAAGCCTCTGCCCAAGGCCGCGACGCCCCTACGTCGCGGCCTTGCCGTTTCCCTCTTCTCTGCGTGATCCTCCATGACCCGTGTCGACTTCTATGTCCTGCCCTCCACCGATCCCGCGGCGCGGCTGGCCTTCGCCTGCCGGCTGGTGGACAAGGCCTGGAAGCAGGGCATGCCGGTCTATGTGCATTGCGCCGACACCGAGCAGCGTCAGCGCCTGGACGAACAGCTGTGGGCCTTCCGCCCCGACAGCTTCATTCCCCACGACTTGGCGGAAACCGCCAGTGACAGTCCGGTGGTACTCGGCCTGACCACGCCCGCCGAGCAGACGGGCGAACTGCTGATCAACCTGACCCTGGCCCCACCGCCCTGCCATGCGGGTTTCGCCCGGATCGCCGAGGTGGTCGTCGAGGCCCCCGACGTGCGCCAGGCGATGCGCGAAGGTTTTCGCTTCTACCGCAAGCTTGGCTATGCTCTACAGGACCATCAGTTGTCGCGTGTCTGATATCCATGACCAGCACCAAGCCTCCCGCGCACGTCCTGCAAGACCTCGAAGCCATCCGCCAGGTGCTCGACAAGAGCCGTAACACGGTCCAGCCGAGCAGCGCCGACGGTATCCCCATCCTGTCCGATGTCATCGCCCCCAGCGCCGAGCGCCTCAAGGCCATTCCGCCACTGCTCGACCAGATCGTGCCGGAGTCCATCGAAGACGTGACGCCCAGCGCGCCGCGCGAAGACCTGGCCCACGTCCGCCTGCGCCAGGAGGCACCGGCCATCCTGCAGGAACTGCTCGACGAGCAGCTGCCGCGCCTGGAAGCCGAACTGCAGCGCCGCCTGGCACAACGCCTGGAAGAACTCCTGCAACGCTCCTGAGCCGACGGGCAAGGCGCCCTGCCGTCGGCGGGCTGGAGTCGCTATACTCGGAGGCTTTCCTCTTCCAGCGACAAAAGCCCCCTCCATGGACAAGACCTACCAGCCGCACGCCATCGAAACCTCCTGGTACCAGACCTGGGAACGCCAGGGCTACTTCGCGCCCCAGGGGTCGGGCGAGCCCTACACCATCATGATCCCGCCGCCGAACGTGACCGGCAGCCTGCACATGGGCCATGGCTTCAACAACGCCATCATGGATGCCCTGATCCGCTTCCGCCGCATGCAGGGTCGCAACACCCTCTGGCAGCCGGGCACCGACCACGCCGGCATCGCCACCCAGATGCTGGTGGAGCGCCGCATCGGTGCCGAGGGCCTGTCGCGCCATTACCTGGGCCGGGAAAAATTCCTGGAAAAGGTCTGGGAATGGAAGAACGAATCGGGTGGCAACATCAGCCGGCAGATCCGCCGTCTGGGCTCCTCGGTGGACTGGTCGCGCGAACGCTTCACCATGGACGACGGCCTCTCCGAGGCGGTCAAGGAAGCCTTCGTACGCCTGCACGAGGACGGCCTGATCTATCGCGGCAAGCGCCTGGTCAACTGGGACACCAAGCTGCACACCGCCATTTCCGACCTGGAAGTGGAAAGCCATGACGAGAAGGGCCACCTCTGGCACCTGCGCTATCCCCTGGCGGACGGCGCCCGCACCGCCGAGGGCATGGACCACCTGGTGGTCGCCACCACCCGCCCCGAGACCCTGCTGGGCGATGCCGCCGTGGCCGTGCATCCGGAAGATCCGCGCTACAAGGATCTGATCGGCCAGTACGTCGAACTGCCCCTGGTGGGCCGCCGCATCCCCATCGTCGGCGACGACTACTGCGACCCCGAATTCGGCACCGGCTGCGTCAAGATCACTCCGGCCCACGATTTCAACGACTATGAAGTCGGCAAGCGCCACAACCTGCCGCTGATCAACGTCTTCGATGCCGACGCGGCCATCCTGCCCGGTGCCCAGGTGTTCAACCTGGACGGCAGCGTCAACGGCATGTTCGACGCCACCCTGCCCGAGGCCTACGCCGGCCTGGACCGCTTCGAGGCGCGCAAGCGTATCGTCGCCGACCTGGACGCCGCCGGCCGCCTGGAGAAGATCGAGGACCACGCCCTCAAGGTGCCCAAGGGCGACCGTTCCGGCACCGTGATCGAGCCCTGGCTGACCGACCAGTGGTACGTCTCCACCAAGCCCCTGGCCGAGAAGGCCATCGGCGTGGTCGAGAGCGGCGAAGTGCAGTTCGTGCCCAAGCAGTACGAGAACATGTACTTCAGCTGGATGCGCGACATCCAGGACTGGTGCATCAGCCGCCAGCTCTGGTGGGGCCACCGCATTCCCGCCTGGTACGACCAGGCCGGCAACGTCTACGTCGGTCGCGACGAGGCCGAGGTACGCGCCAAGCACGACCTCGGTGACATCGCCCTGCGTCAGGACGACGACGTGCTGGACACCTGGTTCAGCTCAGGCCTGTGGACCTTCTCCACCCTGGGCTGGCCCGAGCAGACCGAGGCGCTGAAGACCTTCCACCCCACCGACGTGCTGGTGACCGGCTTCGACATCATCTTCTTCTGGGTCGCCCGGATGATCATGCTGTCCACCCACCTGACCGGGCAGATCCCGTTCAAGACCGTCTACGTCCATGGCCTGGTGCGCGATGGCCAGGGCCAGAAGATGTCCAAGTCCAAGGGCAACGTGCTCGATCCGCTGGACATCGTCGACGGCATCGATCTGGAGACCCTGCTGGAGAAGCGCACCAGCGGCCTGATGCAGCCCAAGCTGGCCGAGAAGATCGCCAAGCAGACCCGCGCTGAATTCCCGGACGGCATCGCCAGCTACGGCACCGATGCCCTGAGATTCACCTTCTGCTCCCTGGCCACCACCGGCCGCGACGTCAAGTTCGACATGGGTCGCGTCGAGGGCTATCGCAACTTCTGCAACAAACTGTGGAACGCGGCGAACTTCGTCATGGAGAACGTCGAAGGCCAGGACACCGGCGTCAATGACGAACCCGTGGAGCTCTCCTCGGTGGATCGCTGGATCATCTCCCAGCTGCAGCGCACCGAGGCCGAGGTGACCCGTCAGCTCGACGCCTTCCGCTTTGACCTGGCTACCCAGGCCCTCTACGAATTCGTCTGGGACGAGTACTGCGCCTGGTACCTGGAACTGGTCAAGCCGGTGCTGTGGGACGAGAACGCCTCCATCGAGCGTCAGCGTGGCACCCGCCGCACCCTGGCGCGGGTCCTGGAAGTGGTGCTGCGCCTGGCGCATCCCTTCATGCCCTTCATCACCGAGGAAATCTGGCAGCGCCTCAAGGCGCCGGCCGGTGTCCAGGGCGAGACCCTGATGCTGCAACCCTGGCCGGTGGCCAACGAGGCGCGCATCGATGCTGCCGCCGAAGGCGACATCGAGTGGGTCAAGGCGCTGATGCTGGGCGTGCGGCAGATCCGTGGCGAGATGAAAATCTCCATGGCCAAGCGCATCGACATCATCGTCGCCAACACCAGCGCCGAGGACCAGCGTCGCCTGGCCGACTTCGAGCCGCTGCTGAACAAGCTGGCCAAGCTGGAATCGGTCCGTGTCCTGGCCGCCGGCGAGGAAGCGCCGATGTCCGCCACCACCCTGGTGGGCGAGATGGAAGTGCTGGTGCCCATGGCCGGGCTGATCGACAAGGACGCGGAACTTACGCGCCTGGACAAGGAGATCGGCCGCCTGGAAGGCGAGGTCAAGCGCGTCGGCGGCAAGCTGGCTAATGAAGGCTTCGTCGCCAAGGCCCCGGCCGAGGTGCTGGAGAAGGAGCGCGCCAAACTGGCCGAAGCCGAGCAGGCCCTGGCCAAGATGGTGGAACAGCGGCAGCGCATCGCCACCCTCTGATGCCCCTGAAGCCCACCCTCGCGGTGGGCTTTTTCTTGACCGGAAGATTTTCATGGACGTAAGCAAGACCAAGACCAGCTTCTATCGCCGGCTCTATGTGGCCTGGCTGGTGGCCAGCGGCACCGCCACCAGCGTACCCGCGCTGATGGCCGCCACCGGCATGCCGCGGCGTACGGCCCAGGACACCCTGCTGGCCCTGGCCGATCTGGATATCGACTGCCAGTTCGTGCAGGGCGACGGCGCGCGCAACAACGCGGGCGGCTACGAGATCCGCGATTGGGGCGCGGTGGATCCACGCTGGGTGGAGCGTGAGCTTGCGCGGATCAAGACCGTTCTCGGCTATCCCTGACAGCTAGAAATCCAGCACCTGCACCACGTCGTAGGCCGGCGTTTCATAGGGATGCACCTCCTTTAGCGCCGCCACGGCCTGGCGGGCGACCTGCTCATCGCCCAGTACCAGCTCCACTCGCCATTCCGTTAGCTGTTCGAGACTGCCCTGCTCGCCCAGGTGCGGCTGGCTGCCCGCCAGTGGACGGAACTGACCGAGGCCCTGGACCTGCCAGCAGCAACTGTCATAGAGCCCGAGGCGGCCACCGCCGACAGCAAAGATCGCCTGCTTGACGGCATCGAGGTGCGAGTCGGGAACATAGAAACACAGCTTGAACATCGAGGACTCCGGAGACGCTGGACGGTCCCTTCAGCTTAATCCCTTCCCAGAAAGACGAAACCCGCGCCGAGGCGCGGGTTTCGTCAGGCGCAAGCCGTGGACTCAGTCCACCCAGACCCGGGCGTTGCGGAACAGGCGCATCCAGCCGCCGTCCTCGCCCTGCCAGTCGGCCGGGATCCAGGAGTTCTGCACGGCGCGGAAGCAGCGCTCTGGGTGCGGCATCATCAACAGCACGCGACCGTCCTGGCTGGACAGACCGGTGATGCCCAGCGGCGAACCGTTGGGGTTGGCCGGATAGGCCTCGGTGACCTTGCTGTGACCGTCCACGTAGCGCAGCGCCACGGTGCCAGACACATCGGCGGCAACCAGCGCCTGCTGGTTCGGGTACTCGGCGAAGCCTTCGCCGTGGGCGATGGCGATGGGCAGCCGCGACCCGGCCATCCCGGCGAGGAACAGGGAGGGCGAATCCTGCACCTGAACCATGGCCACCCGCGCCTCGAACTGCTCGGAGCGGTTGCGCACGAAGCGCGGCCAGAATTCGCTGCCGGGCACCAGCTCGCGCAGGTTGGCGACCATCTGGCAGCCGTTGCACACGCCCAGGGTAAAGGTGTCGGTGCGCTCGAAGAACTGCTGGAAGCCGTCACGGGCGCGGGCGTTGAACAGGATGGACTTGGCCCAGCCACCGCCGGCGCCGAGCACGTCGCCATAGGAGAAGCCGCCACAGGCGACCACGCCCTTGAAGTCCGCCAGGTCGATGCGACCGGAGAGGATGTCGCTCATGTGCACGTCGATGGCGGCGAAGCCGGCGCGATCGAAGGCCGCGCCCATCTCCACCTGACCGTTGACGCCCTGCTCGCGCAGGATGGCGACCTGGGGCCGCACGCCCTTCTTGATGTAGGGGGCGCAGATGTCCTCGTTGGGATCATAGGCCAGCTTGGCGGACAGACCCGGATGATCCTCTTCCAGCAGGGCATCGAATTCCTGCTGGGCGCAGTCGGCGTTGTCGCGCAGGCGCTGGATCTGGAAGCTGGTCTCGCTCCAGACGCGCTGCAGCATGCGCCGCTCGGCTCGGTACAGGTGCTCGTCGTGGTAGTGGATGTTGATCTCGTAGCCGTTGACCGGATTACCGATCACCGCCACGCAATCTTCCAGACCGGCCGCGCTGAACTGGGCCAGCACCTCGTGGGTGAAGTCCTGGGGCACCTGGATGACGGCGCCCAGCTCCTCGGCGAACAGCGCACGGGTCAGTTCGTCACGGTCGGCGGCCAGGGCGTCCAGGCGCAGGGCCAGGCCGCAGTGACCGGCGAAGGCCATTTCCACCACGGTGGTGATGAGGCCACCATCGGAACGGTCGTGGTAGGCCAGCAGCAGCCCGTCCTGGTTGAGGCCCTGGATCACCGCGAAGAAGGCCTTGAGGTCTTCGGCTTCGTCGACATCGGGAGCCTGCTGGCCGAGCTTGCCATGGGTCTGGGCGAGGATGGAGCCGCCCAGGCGATTCTGGCCACGACCCAAATCGATTAGGATCAGGTCGGTCTGGCCCTTGTCCAGGCGCAGCTGGGGGGTCAGGGTGCGACGGATGTCCTGCACCGGGGCGAAGCCGGTAATCACCAGCGACAGCGGTGCGGTGACGCTCTTGTCTTCGCCGCCGTCCTGCCAGCGGGTCTTCATGGACATGGAGTCCTTGCCGACCGGGATGGTGATGCCCAGCTCCGGGCACAGCTCCATGCCTACCGCCTTGACGGTTTCATAGAGGCGCGCGTCTTCGCCCGGGTGGCCGGCGGCAGCCATCCAGTTGGCGGAGAGCTTGATGTCGCCGAGCTTCTCGATGCGCGCAGCGGCCAGGTTGGTGATGGTCTCGCCGATGGCCATGCGGCCGGAAGCGGGCGCGTCGAGCAGCGCCAGCGGGGTGCGCTCGCCCATGGCCATGGCTTCGCCGGTGTGGACGTCGAAGCTGGTGGCGGTCACGGCGCAGTCGGCTACCGGGACCTGCCAGGGGCCGACCATCTGGTCGCGGGCGACCAGGCCGGTGATGGTGCGGTCGCCGATGGTGATCAGGAAGCTCTTGCTGGCCACCGCCGGGTGACGCAGCACACGCTCGACCGACTCGGTCAGGTCCAGGCCGGCGCCGTCGAAGGCGTCGCCCAGTTCGGCTTCACGGGTCGCGCTGCGGTGCATGCGCGGCGGCTTGCCGAGCAGGACGTCCAGCGGCATGTCCACGGCGTTGTTGCCGAAGTGGCTGTCGGCCACGGTCAGCTGGCGCTCCTCGGTGGCCTCGCCGACCACGGCGAAGGGGCAGCGCTCGCGTTCGCAGATGGCCTTGAAGGTCTCGAAGTTCTCGGCGTCCACGGAGAGCACGTAGCGCTCCTGGGACTCGTTGCACCAGATCTCCAGCGGGCTCATGCCTGGCTCGTCGTTCGGCACGTTGCGCAATTCGAAGCGGCCGCCGCGACCGGCATCGTTGACCAGTTCGGGGAAGGCGTTGGACAGGCCGCCCGCGCCTACGTCATGGATGAAGGTGATGGGGTTGTTTTCGCCCAGCTGCCAGCAGCGGTCGATGACCTCCTGGCAGCGGCGCTCCATTTCCGGGTTCTCGCGCTGCACCGAGGCGAAATCCAGGTCGGCGGAGCTGGCACCGGTGGACATGGACGAGGCGGCGCCGCCGCCCAGACCGATCAGCATGGCCGGACCACCCAGCACGATGAGCTTGCCGCCCACCGAGATGTCGCCCTTCTGCACGTGGTCGGCGCGGATGTTGCCCAGGCCGCCGGCGAGCATGATCGGCTTGTGGTAGCCACGCACCTCGGGACCACGCGGGGTCTCGACCTGCTGTTCGAAGGTGCGGAAGTAGCCGGCCAGGGCCGGACGACCGAATTCGTTGTTGAAGGCGGCGCCGCCCAGCGGGCCTTCGATCATGATGTCCAGTGGGGTGACGATGCGCTCGGGCTTGCCGTAGGGCTGCTCCCAGGGCTGCTCGAAACCGGGGATGTTCAGGTTGGAGACGGTGAAGCCGGTCAGGCCGGCCTTGGGCTTGGAGCCACGGCCGGTGGCACCTTCGTCGCGGATCTCGCCGCCGGAGCCGGTGGAGGCGCCGGGGAAGGGAGCGATGGCGGTCGGGTGGTTGTGGGTCTCCACCTTCATCAGGATGTGCACGGGCTGGCTGTGCGCCCCGTACTCGCGGGAGTCGGCGTCGGGATAGAAGCGCCCGGCGGTGAAGCCTTCCATGACCGCCGCGTTGTCCTTGTAGGCGGACAGCACGCCGGTGCGGTTCATCTCGTAGGTGTTCTTGATCATGCCGAACAGCGACTTCTCCTGGCTTTCGCCGTCGAGGTCCCAGCTGGCATTGAAGATCTTGTGCCGGCAGTGCTCGGAGTTGGCCTGAGCGAACATCATGAGTTCGATGTCATGGGGATTGCGCCCCAGGGCGGTGAAGCTCTTGACCAGGTAGTCGATCTCGTCCTCGGCCAGGGCCAGGCCCAGCTCCAGATTGGCCTGCTCCAGGGCAGCGTGACCACCGCCGAGCACGTCTACCGCGGTGAGCGGCTTGGGCGCGGCATGGCTGAAGATGTCGGCGGCGGCGTCCAGGGTCGGCAGCACGCGCTGGGTCATGCGGTCATGCAGGGCCGCGGCCAGCTGCTCGTGGGCAGCGGCGTCCAGTTCGCCGGCGACGTAGTAGGCCACGCCGCGCTCCAGGCGCTCGATCTGCGCCAGGCCACAGTTGTGGGCGATGTCGGTGGCCTTGCTCGACCAAGGCGAAATGGTGCCCAGGCGGGGCACTATCAGGAACAGCGCGCCGCTGGGTTCCTGCTGGGGGACGCTGGGGCCGTATTGCAGCAGTCGGCCGAGGATGCCCTCTTCCTCCGCGCTCAGGGTGCCGGCGACTTCGGCGAAATGAACGAACTCGGCATAGAGCCCGGAAACACCGGGAACCAGGCGAGTCAGCTGGTCGAGAAGTTTGCCGTGACGGAACGAAGAAAGAGCGGGAGCGCCGCGCAGGATCAGCATCGGGGACAGCCTCGGGGCCAAGTCACTTTGGGGCCGTGCATTCTAGACTAAAGGCGCGCCGGGGACACCTTCCGGCGACGAGGGTTCATGCAGCCTTACCACCACCCTTGTATGTATAAAATGGGCGCTTTGCCACTTCTCGCGTATACTGCCCGCCGTTACGGCCTGCCGCGCCCCATGGACGCGGCTCCCCATTGGGCTCAGGATAGAGCCTTTGGCCGGACCGGTGGCGCGGAGCGTCCCGACCATAACGAGTGCCCGGAGGGGCCGACCGATGAGGCGCGTCAGCAAGGCGCCAGTGCCGTTTTGATGCCGTATGGCCGAGCTAGCCCATTTGAATAGAGCCTTCAAGCGATTCGCCTGGCTTACCCTGCCCTTCCTCGCCTTGCTCATGAGCTGCGGGGAGGCCGACGTGCCTGTGCCGCCCAAGCCGACCGCGCTGGAGCAGGTGCAGCAGGCGGGTGTGCTACGCGTGGTGACGCGCAACAGTCCGGCGACCTACTTCCAGGACCGCAACGGCGAGACCGGTTTCGAATACGAACTGGTCAAGGGCTTCGCCGAATCCCTCAAGGTGCGCCTGGAAATTAGCACCGCCGACAACCTCGACGACCTCTTCAATCGCCTGACCGCGCCGGACGGACCGGTGATCGCCGCGGCCGGACTCACGCCCTCGGTCAATCGACAGAATCTCAAGTTCTCCCGCAGCTATCTGGACGTGGTGCCCCAGGTCATCTATCGCAACGGCACCGTTCGTCCCAGCACCCCCAAGGACATGGTCGGCAAGCGCATCCTGGTGCTCAAGGGCAGCAGCCAGGCCCAGCAGCTCAAGGCGCTGCAGGCCCAGGTGCCGGGGCTGGCCTTCGACGAATCCGATCAGGTGGAGGTCAGCGACCTGCTGCGCATGGTCGACGAGGGCCAGATCGACCTGACCCTGGTGGATTCCAACGAGCTGGCCATGAACCAGGTGTATTTCCCCAACGTGCGGGTGGCCTTCGACCTGGGCGACAACCAGGGCCAGGCCTGGGCCCTGCAACCCGGTGAGGACAACAGCCTGCTCGATGCGGTCAACGCCTACCTGGACAAGGTCCGCCGCGACGGCACCCTGCAGCAGCTCAAGGAGCGCTACTACGGCCATGTCGACGTGCTTGGCTACGTCGGTGCCTATACCTTCGCCCAGCACCTGCAGGAACGCCTGCCCAAGTACGAGAAGCACTTCCGCAAGGTGGCGCAGAAGCACCAGCTGGACTGGCGCCTGCTCGCCGCCATGGGCTACCAGGAATCGCTGTGGACGCCGGACGCCACCTCCAAGACCGGGGTGCGCGGACTGATGATGCTGACCAACAACACGGCCCAGGCCATGGGGGTATCCAACCGCCTGGACCCGGAGCAGAGCATCACCGGCGGCGCCAAGTACTTCGACCAGATCCGCGACGACCTGCCGGACAGCATCAAGGAACCGGATCGTACCTGGTTCGCCCTGGCCACCTACAACATCGGCATCGCCCACATCCTCGACGCCCGCCGCCTGGCCGAGTCCCAGGGCCTGGACCCGGATCGCTGGCTGGACGTGAAGAAGATGCTGCCGCGCCTGGCGCAAAAGCAGTGGTACAGCAAGACCCGCTACGGCTACGCCCGCGGCGGCGAGACAGTGGAATTCGTGCAGAACGTGCGCCGTTACTACGACATCCTCACCTGGACCACCCAGCCGCAGATGGAAGGCCAGCAACTGGCCAAGACCGGCCTGCACGTCCCCGCCATCGCCGACGACCGGCCCGCCCGGGAAACGCCGCAGGATATGTGAGGCACGACACTGCCTCCTCTCCCTCGGGGAGAGGGCTGGGGTGAGGATCTAGCCAAACGAAGCCCGTAGCGTGGAAAACCGCGCAGCGTTTTCCACTGGCATCCGGCACCATCCCGCGTGGACAAGGCTGCGCCGTTGTCCACCCTACGCAGCTGCACGTCCCCGCCATCGCCGACTACCGACCCGCCCGGGAAACGCCGCAGGATATGTGAGGCACGATACTGCCCCCTCTCCCTCGGGGGCTGGGGTGAGGGTCTAGCCAAACGAAGCCCGTAGCGTGGAAAACCGCGCAGCGTTTTCCACTGGCATCCGGCATCACCCCGCGTGGCCAAGGCTGCGCCGTTGCCCACCCTACGCAGCTATCGCCCTCCAGAACGCAGGTTGGGCTGAGGCAGCTCCATCGCCGAAGCCCAACATGCGGGCTCGACCTGGGCAGCGTTGGGCTTCGCTGCGCTCAACCCAACCTACCGAAGCGTCCCTTCGCCCTCCAGAACGTAGGTTGGGCTGAGGCAGCTCCATCACCGAAGCCCAACATGCGGGCTCGACCTGGGCAGCGTTGGGCTTCGCCGTGCTCAGCCCAACCTACCGAAGCGCCCCTTCGCCCTCAGGACGTAGGTTGGGCTGAGGCAGCTCCATCGCCGAAGCCCAACATGTGGGCTCGACCTGGGCAGCGCTGGGCTTCGCTGCGCTCAGCCTAACCTGCGAAAAGCGCTACTTCTTCGGCTTCTGGATCAGCTTGTCCACAGCCCGGGCCGCGGCGACCATGCCAAAGGTGGCGGTGACCATCATTACCGCGCCGAAGCCGCCGGCGCAGTCCAGGCGCACGCCTTCGCCGACGAAACTCTTCTGCTGGCAAACGCTGCCGTCCGGTTTGGGGTAGCGCAGCTGCTCGGTGGAAAAGACGCAGGGCACGCTGTAGTGGCGGCTGGGATTGCGCGAGAAGCCATAGTCGCGACGCAGCAGCGAACGCACCCGCGAGGCCAGGGGGTCGTTGTAGGTGCGATTGAGGTCCACCACCTGGATCTGGGTGGGGTCGATCTGGCCGCCCGCGCCGCCAGTGGTGACGATGGCGATCTTGCGTCTCTTGCACCAGGCGATCAGCGCCGCCTTGGAGGCCACGCTGTCGATACAGTCCAGCACCAGGTCGAGATCCTCGGTGATGTAGTCGGCCATGGTCTCGCGGGTAACGAAGTCCGCCACCGCCTTCACTTCGCAGGCCGGGTTGATGGCCTGGATGCGCTCGGCCATCACCGTGACCTTGGGCCGGCCCACCTGGCCTTCCAGGGCGTGCACCTGGCGATTGGTGTTGCTGACGCAGACGTCGTCCAGATCGAACAGGCTGATGCGCCCGACGCCACTGCGAGCCAGGGCTTCGGCAGCCCAGGAACCTACCCCGCCGATGCCGACCACGGCGACGTGACTGGCGGCCAGGCGCTCGACGGCCTCCTGCCCATAGAGCCGGGCAATCCCGCCGAAGCGTTGTTCATCGAACGTCATGAAAGCTTTCCACAAAAGCCACAGTATAGGTTTTCCTTTACCATACCGCTCCCTCTGAACCCTAGCTGCCTCCCGGGACCCGCCATGACCACCGCCCTCACCCCCACCCTGGAACTCGCCTGCGACCTGATCGGCCGAGCGTCGGTCACGCCGCTGGACGAAGGCTGCCAGGCCCTGATGATGCAGCGTCTGGAGCGCCTGGGCTTCGCCCTCGAACCCCTGCGCTTCGAGGAGGTGGACAACTTCTGGGCGCGACGTGGCGGCGAGGGTCCGGTGCTGTGCTTCGCCGGCCACACCGACGTGGTGCCCACCGGACCGCTGGAGGCCTGGCAGCAGGCGCCCTTCAATGCCCATGTGGATGCCGACGGCATGCTGCGCGGCCGCGGCGCCGCCGACATGAAGGGCAGCCTGGCGAGCATGATCATCGCCGTGGAGCGCTTTGTCGCCGACCACCCGGATCATCACGGCGCCATCGCCTTCCTGATCACCAGTGACGAGGAAGGCCCCGCCCTGCACGGCACCCGCGCCGTGGTCGAGCGCCTGCGCGAGCGCGGCGAGCGGTTGGACTGGTGCATCGTCGGTGAGCCCTCCAGCACCCGGTTGCTGGGCGATGTGGTCAAGAACGGTCGCCGCGGTTCGCTCAATGGCCGCCTGACCGTGCGCGGCAAGCAGGGCCATGTGGCCTACCCGCACCTGGCGCGCAATCCCATCCACCTGGCGGCCCAGGCCCTGGCGGATCTCGCCGCCGAGCAATGGGACGACGGCAACGCCTTCTTCCCGCCCACCAGCTTCCAGATTTCCAATCTCAACTCCGGCACTGGTGCCGGTAATGTGGTGCCGGGCGAACTGCAGGCGCTGTTCAACTTCCGCTTCTCCACCGAATCCACCGTGGAAGGCCTGCAGGCCCGCGTCGAGGCCATCCTCGACCGCCATGGCCTGGACTGGCACATCGACTGGTCCCTGTCCGGCCTGCCCTTCCTCACCGAGCCGGGCGACCTGCTCGACGCCGTCGCGGCCAGCGTGGAGGCGGTCACCGGCTATCGCCCCGAGGCCTCAACCAGTGGCGGCACCTCGGATGGTCGCTTCATCGCTACCCTGGGCGCCCAGGTGGTGGAACTGGGTCCGGTCAACGCCACCATCCACCAAGTGGACGAGCACGTGCTGGCCAGCGACCTGGATCTCCTGACCGAGGTCTATTACGGCACCCTGGTACGGTTGCTGGCATGAAGCTCATCTGTCCGCTCTGTCAGGCCCCGCTGGCCGAACTCGAAGGTGGCGTCGGCTGCCCAGCCGGCCATCGCTTCGACCGCGCCCGTCAGGGCTACCTGAATCTCCTGCCGGTGCAGCATAAGAAGAGCCTGGATCCGGGTGACAACGCCGCCATGGTCGAGGCACGCCGACGCTTTCTCGATGCCGGTCACTATGCGCCCCTGGCCGAGCGCCTGGCGCAGCTGGCTGCCGAACGCGCGCCCCAGCGCTGGATCGACGTGGGCTGTGGCGAAGGCTTCTATACCGCACGCCTGGCCCAGGCCCTGCCCGCCGCTGACGGCTATGCCCTGGACATCTCCCGCGAAGCGGTGCGCCGCGCCTGCCGACGTACCCCGGCGCTGACCTGGCTGGTGGCGAGCATGGCGCGCCTGCCGCTGCCGGACGCCAGTTGCCAGCTGCTGGCCAGTGTCTTCAGCCCCATCGACTGGGCCGAGGCCCTGCGCGTGCTGGCACCCGGTGGCGGCATCCTGCGCCTGGGCCCGGCCAGCGCCCACCTGCTGGAGTTGCGCCAGCGGCTCTATGACGAGGTGCGTGACTATGCCGAAGACAAGCACCTGCAGGATCTGCCGCCCGGGCTGGAACTGGCCCACAGCGAAGGGCTCGAATTCGTGCTGCCGCTGGCCGAGCGCCAGACCCGCGAAGACCTACTGGCCATGACGCCCCACGGTTGGCGCGTCAACGCCGAGCGTCGCGAGCGGGTCCTGGCCGAGCCCTTCGAGGTGCGGGTGGCAGTACGTTACGATTGGATCGTCAAATCCGGAGCCTAAGCCCCATGCGCCAGCCCGATATCGAAATCTATCTCAAGGACGTCGACCAGGACGCCGTCTCGGCCTGGCTCGAACAGGTGTTCGCCATGCCTTGTACCTGGCAGGCCCGCGGGCAGACCTTCAAGTGCACCCTGCGCTATGGTGGCGAGCCTATTCCGGTCACCTGGCTGCCCAAGGCGGTCGGCAAGTGGCACAGCCTGCTATTGGAAAGCGATGTATCGCCCTGGGTTGACGACCTGGCCTGCGCGCGTGACGCCCAGGCGGCCCTGCAGGTGCAGGTGCGCTGTGCCCCGAGTGGCTGGAGCGAGGAAGAAGAGGACGAAGCCGCCGATCGCTGGCTGAAGGTCACGGACGAGGGTGTCGAGGAAATCGTCTGGCGTACCGAGTGATCTGAAGGCGCGAGGAGCCTTGAGCCCCTCGCGAAACGGGTCTTAGACCCGGGCGACGTCTTCGGCCTGCAGGCCCTTCTGGCCCTCGATCACCGAGAACTCCACCTGCTGGCCTTCGATCAGGGAACGGTGACCTTCACCGCGGATGGCGCGGTAGTGAACGAACACGTCGGCACCGCCCTCGCGTTGAATGAATCCATATCCCTTGGCGTCATTGAACCACTTGACGGTCCCGGTTTCGCGTTGCTCACCCATCACATCTCTCCGAAGCTTTCTGGATTTCCTATCCCCGCTCGCCACAAGGTGGGCGATCGGGTTGCTTTGTTATATCGGTACAGATCGCTCGCCGGACCGGTCGCCAGGCTGGCAGCCCGTTTCCGACCATCGGCAAGAACCTGCCGACACCTTATGAAGCATGGCTTTCCCGGCAAAAGCAACGTTCTTTACGCAAAGTGCCATCATGGCTGAAAGCCGCACTGGCGACGGGTTTTCGACGATTTAGACGGCATTTTTTCGACGGCGGGGACAAGGTGCCGACTGCCGGGTCGAAGTCAGAACAAGGCGGGTGGTTTTACGCCCACCAGGCCATCCGGCACACTGCCGCCTCGTCCATCCGGTAGCCCTCCATGACTCGTTCGCCGCTGCGCCTTCTGGCCTTTTCGCTGCTCAAGCGCCTGCTCTATCTCTGGGTTCGCTCCGAGACGACCCAGGCGGCCAGCCTGCTCAGCCGCATCGACCCCAGCAAGCCGGTGCTCTATGTGCTCCCCGAGGCCTCGCTGAGCGATCTGGCGGTGCTTGACCGCGAATGCCGCAAGGCCGGACTGCCGC
Source organism: Pseudomonas oryzihabitans (assembly GCF_001518815.1). Classification (NCBI taxonomy): domain Bacteria; kingdom Pseudomonadati; phylum Pseudomonadota; class Gammaproteobacteria; order Pseudomonadales; family Pseudomonadaceae; genus Pseudomonas; species Pseudomonas oryzihabitans. The sequence goes on along the minus strand of NZ_CP013987.1, from coordinate 1,100,850 downwards.
GCCCGTTGCGCCCGCTGGTACTGGGTAGCCGCACCGAGCCACTGGCCTATTTCAACGCCGTCGGCAAAGCCAACTGGCGCGGGCGTCCGGCACGGCGCTCGGTACCGCCCACCCTGCGCCGAGTGGTGACAGCGGTAACCGAACAGGGTCTGGCGGACGTCCAGCTGGTACCTGTCAGCGTCTTCTGGGGCCAGTCGCCGGATCGCGAAACCAGTCCCTGGAAGCTGCTCTGGGCGGACAACTGGGTGGTGACCGGACGGCTGCGCAAGCTGGCGCGCATCCTGGTGCTGGGCCGCCTGACCCGGGTGCAGTTTTCCAAGCCGTTGTCGCTCGGTGAGCTGGCCGCTCAGCGCCCTGATCCGCAGCGCCTGGAGCGTCTGGTGATGCGCCGGCTGCGCATCCACTTCCGCAACGTACGCCAGGCGGTGATCGGCCCCGACCTGTCGCACCGGCGCACCCTGCTGCGTGGGCTGCTCCGCGCGCCCCAGGTGCGGGCGACCATTGCCCGGGAGATCACCCAGCGCAAGGCCACGCCGGGACGTATCGAAGACGAAGCGGCGCACTATGCGCGGGAGATCGCCTCGGACTTCTCCTATCCGGTGGTGCGCTGCCTGGACGTCGGCCTGCGTTGGTTCTGGAACAGCATCTATGACGGCGTCAAGGTCAGCCACATCGAGCGGATCCAGGAGATGGCGCCCGGCCACACCGTGGTCTACGTGCCCTGCCATCGCAGCCACATCGACTACCTGCTGCTCTCCTATCTGCTCTTCCAGAACGGCCTGACGCCGCCGCACATCGCCGCCGGCATCAACCTGGACATGCCGGTGGTGGGCAATATCCTGCGCCGCGGCGGGGCCTTCTTCATGAGGCGCAGCTTCAAGGGCAACGCCCTCTATGCGGCGGTGTTCAACGAATACCTGCACAGCCTGTTCAGCCGCGGTTTCTCCACCGAATACTTCGTCGAGGGGGGGCGCTCGCGCACAGGGCGCACCCTGCAGCCGCGCACTGGCATGCTGGCCATGACCTTGCGCAGTTTCCTGCGCGACTCCCGGCGACCCATCGTCTTCGTACCGGTGTACATCGGCTACGAAAAGGTTTTCGAAGGCCGCACCTACCTGGGCGAATTGCGCGGCGCAACCAAGAAGAAGGAATCCCTCTTCGATCTGGTCAAGGTGTTTGGCGCCCTGCGCCAACGCTTCGGCCGGGTTTGGGTCAACTTCGGCGAACCCATTCCGCTGCAGGGTTTCCTCGATGCGCGGCGCCCCGGCTGGCGCGACGAACCCCTCGACGAAGACCTGAAACCGGCCTGGTTCAACCCCGTCACCCACGAACTGGGCGAGCGGGTGGTGCGCCGCATCAATGCCGCCGCGGCGGTCACGCCGGTCAACCTGGTGGCCCTGGCGCTGCTGTCGACCAACCGCCAGGCCCTCGACGAAGGCGCCCTGGTGCGCGCCATCGACCTCTATCTGGACCTCTTGCGGCGGGTGCCCTACTCCAACAGTGTCACCCTGCCCGAGGGCGACGGCCAGGCCATCATCGAGGAGGTGCGTGGCCTGGGATTCCTCGCCGAGCAGCAGGACGCCCTGGGGCGCATCCTCTACCTGGACGAACAGAACGCGGTCCTGATGACCTATTACCGCAACAACGTCCTGCACCTCTTCGCCATACCCGCGCTGATCGCCAGCTTCTTCCAGAACACCGGGCGCATGACCCGCGAGCTGATCCACCGCTTCGCCCTGGCACTCTATCCCTACCTGCAGGCCGAGCTGTTCATCCACTGGGAGCGCGACGAGCTACCCCTGGTGCTGGACGGCTGGCTGGAGGCCATGGTGGAGCGCGGCTTGCTGCGCATCGAAGACGACGTCTTCGTGCGCGCCGCGCCCAGCTCGCGGCAGTTCGTCCGCCTCACCCTGTTGGCGCGGGCCATCCTGCAGACCCTGCAGCGCTACTACATGACGACCGCGCTCATCCTCAACCATGGCCAGAACAGCCTGACCGCGCCGCAGCTGGAGGAGCTCTGCACGGTGATGGCCCAGCGGCTGTCGGTGCTGCATGGCCTCAATGCGCCGGAATTCTTCGACAAGTCGCTGTTCCGCCATTTCATCCAGACGTTGCTGGCCGAGGGGGTGCTGCGCAAGGCGGACGACGGCACCCTGGGCCACCACGAACTGCTGGGTGAACTGGCCGAGGGCGCAGGCAAGCGGGTGCTGCCCGCGGAGATTCGCCTGTCGATCCGCCAGGTGGCCCTGGATAGACCCGATGCCCCGGACCTGCCGGACCCTGAAACCCTACCCGTTGCCAGCAACTAAGCGCGCCGGCACCGGTCACAGCAGTCGATTTCAACCTAGGATTCATCCATGAAAAGAATCGTCACCCTGCTCGCCACCTCGCTGCTGCTCAGCGCCTGTAGCGGGCTGCGCCCCGGTCCCGCGACACCGCCGTCCCCGGCCGGCCAGCCGCTGCCGCCTACCGAGCAGCCGCAGACCACCACTCCCGGCGTGCCTGCCCAGCCAAGCATGACCAGCCTCAGCGGCCAGGCCACCTTTACCGCCAGCGAGCCGGTACCGCCCACCGCCAAGCTCACCATCAGCCTGTACAGCGCCAGCGCCGGCGACACGCCGAGCGGCCGCCTGGCCCAGCGCACCCTGTTCGTCAAGCAGCAGGATCAGGTGCCCTTCCGCCTCGACTACGCCCCGGCCAAGGTCAAGAGCGGCGAGCGCTATCTGCTCAGCGGCCGCATCCTGCTGGGCGGTCGCCCGCTGTACCTGACCCAGGAACCCGTGGTCGTGGACCTCGGCAGCGGTGGCGAGGTGGAATTGCCGTTGCAGCCGGTGCGCTGAGGTCCGAAAGGTCCGATGTGGCGTGCTAGGATCAAGGTTCTCGACCTCCCGTTTCTCCAACGAGGTGTGCCTTGACCCCTCGCCTCGCCATCAAGCGCTATCAGGGCGAACACCAGCCCCACGCCCATGCCTTCGCGCAGCTGGTGCTGCCCATCCAGGGCGGCATGGAGCTGGAGCTAGCCGGGCGTACCGGGACACGGCTGCATACCGGTCTTGCGGCCCTGGTCGCGCCCGAATGCGGTCATGCCCAGCAATCGGAGCCAGGCAGCCGCTTTCTGGTGATCGACTGCGCGGCCGACTGGTTGCCCGCCCAAACTCTGGATCGTGCGCTACACCAGCCTGGCCTGGAGATTCCTCCAGCGACGCGCCAGCTGATCGCCTTCGCCGAACTGACCTCGCCTGACGCTCTCGACCAGCATGCGTCCGAACTCACGCGCCTGCTGCTCGCGTCGCTCAACGCCGCAACCGCCGCCTCGGCCTTCGACCGGCTGCTGGCGCAGATGGAAGCCCAGCCCGCGGGTGACTGGAACAATGCGGCCATGGCCCGCCTGGCGGGCCTGGGTCTGACCCGACTGCACCTGCTCTTCCATGAACGCTTCGCCCAGACGCCCCAGGCTTGGCTCACCGATCTGCGCCTGCGCCAGGCGCAGCGCTGGCTGGCCGACAGCCACCTGCCCATTGCCAACATCGCCCTGCGCGTCGGCTTTTCCGATCAGGCCGCCCTGACTCGCGCCATGACCCGCCGCCTGGGCATCAGCCCGGCCGCCTGGCGGCGCGGCCAGCGACTGCCCGGGTAACGCAGTCCAGGTAAAAAGCCTCGCAGGCTCGCGCAAGACCGGTCCATGTCGCCGTCGCCACACTGGTGGTGAATGGATGGAGACGGCGCGATGCAGGAACGAAAGCTATCGGCAGTGGGTATCGGCTACGGGCTGGCGGCAGGCCTGTGCTGGGGCGTGATCTTTCTGGCCCCGGCACTGGTCCCTGACCTGAGCGGCGCCCAGTTCGCCGTGCTGCGCTTTCTCTGCTACGGGCTGGTTTCACTCGGACTGCTGCTGCCCGGCTGGCGCCGACTCCGCACGCAACTGACCTGGTCCGACGGCAAGCGCCTGTTCTGGCTCAGCCTGATCGGCAACCTGGCCTACTACACCCTGGTCGGCGTGGGCGTGAAGCAGGCCGGTATCGCGGCGACCACCCTGATCGTCGGCCTGATCCCGCTGCTGGTGGCCTTGGCCGGGCAGCGCGACGCGGGCGCCGTGAGTTTCGGTCGCCTCTGGCCATCGCTCTGCTGCGCGCTGCTCGGCGTCGCCCTGATCAGCTACGAGACGCTGACCAGCACCGCAGTCGGCGAGCAACCCGTCCTGGGTTTGCTGTGCGCCTGTGGCGCCCTGCTGGCCTGGAGCTGGTTCGCGGTGGTCAACACGCGCTTTCTGGCCAGCACGCCGATCGGCGCCCACGATTGGGGCCTGCTGCTGGGGGGGATGGCCGGCGCCCAGGCACTGCTGGCCGCGCCCTGGTTGCTTAGCGAGCAAATGGTGTTGCGAGCACCGGCGGACTGGCTGCAACCGCTGCTGGTGGCCGCCGGCGTGGCGCTGCTCGCCTCGGTCATCGGCGGCACTTGCTGGAACCAGGCCAGCCGCCGACTACCCCTGACCCTGAGTGGTCAGGCTATCGTCATCGAGACCCTGGCCTCGCTGACCTATGGCTTTCTCTGGAACGGGCGCTGGCCGACTCGCCTGGAATCCCTGGCGATCTTTCTGCTCGTGCTCGGGACGAGTTGGTGCCTGCAATGCCACCGGCGGCCGCCCCCGACGGCAGCGGTGGCGACCTGACCCTGAGGGTCCCGACCGTCTGCACCCATCCTACGCCAGCGGTGGCAGCGCCCAGTCGATGGGGGTCAGACCGGCGTTGCGCAGGAATTCGTTGGTACGACCGAAATGGCCGTTGCCGATGAAACCGCGGTGAGCGGACAGTGGTGAAGGGTGCGCCGACTTGAGGATCAGGTGCTTCTGGGGGTCGATGAGCGTCTGCTTGCTCTGGGCATGGCTGCCCCAGAGCAAGAACACCAGATTCTCGCGCTCGGCACTGACCACTTCGATGATGCGATCGGTGAAGCGCTGCCAGCCGGCCTTGGCGTGGGACCCGGCGTTGGCCTGCTCCACCGTCAGCGAGGTGTTGAGCAGCAGCACGCCCTGCTCGGCCCAGTGCTGCAGGTAGCCGTGGTTAGGGATGGGCAGGTTCAGGTCGCGCTTGAGCTCCTTGAAGATGTTCTGCAACGATGGTGGTGCCGGCACGCCAGGCTGCACCGAGAAGCTCAGGCCATGGGCCTGGCCCGGACCGTGATAGGGATCCTGGCCGAGGATGACCACCCTCACCTGATCCAAAGGGGTGGTATTAAGCGCATTGAAGATCAGCGGACCGGGCGGATAGATGACCTTGCCCGCGGCCTTCTCGCGCCTCAGGAATTCGCTCAGCTGACGCATGTAGGGCTGCTCGAACTCGTCGCGCAGCGCGGCTTTCCATTGGGGGTCGAGCTTGATGCGATCGTCATCCACGATTCGAGGCTTCCTGGTCAAGACAAGGGCAGCACCCTAGAAAAGCCGGCTGCCCCTGTCAAACCTGCTACCAGCGCGGGCCCCACCCCGGAGGGCCGTAACGTGGGCCCCAACCGGGCGGACCATAGCCCGAACGCGGCCCCCAGCCCGGAGGCCCCCAGTGCGGCGGCGGCGGAGGTGCCGGTCGATAGTAGTAGCCGTAGCCATAGGGCCGCACGATGACCGCGGGCGGCGGATAGGCCGGCGTGCCATAGAAGACGGCCGCAGGCGGTGCCGGCCGGCTGTAATAGCGTGGGGACGTGTCGTAGACGGTGCAGCCGGTGAAGGTCAGGGCACAGAGCGACGCCAAGAGGAAATGGCGCATGGGGGGAGTCTCCAGAACGGCCCGGATGGGCCTGGAGAAAGCTTAAGCTGCGGCGGTGCCGTGCGCCCAGCTATCACACGTTCATTCAGCCGGGATTAAGAGACGCCGGTCGCCGCCGGCCCATTCTTCTGCCGCTCGGCCAAGTAGTGCTGTAGCCGCTCCTGCAGATGGGGCACCCCCTGGGGATGGGCGAGAAAATCGACGACGCTCATCAGCCGCCAGTCCTGGCCTTCGTCGCCGAAGCGGATGGCGGCGATGTCGGCCTGGCTCAGCACCCCGGCGAACAGCCAGCTAGGCAGGTAGCCCGGCTGGCGGGGTGGATAGCAGCGGCCCCAGATCAGCCGCGATTCGTCCAGCACCAGCCCGAACTCCTCCTCCAGTTCACGCAGGGCGCAACGTTCGGGCGTTTCGCCGTCTTCACGACCGCCACCGGGCAGGTCCCAGAGTCCCGGCCAGGGAATATCGGGCTTGTCGTCGCGCTGATAGACCAGTATCTGGTCCGCGCAGAGCAAGGCCAGCTTGGCACCGTTGAAGGCTTCGAGTGACATGGCGATCTCCGCTGGATGTGGGGAGACCGCAAGGCCTCCCCGTAGCGACTTAGTAGCCGAGTTGCTTGAGCAGTGCACCCGGCTCCTGCTTGGCCGGCCGTTCGTAGAACTTCAGCAATTCAGCGCTGCGGTTGCTGAAGAAGCCATCCACACCACGCGGCGCCAGCCGGGCGTAGTCCACCGCCGAATCCACGGTATAGGCATGCACCAGCAGGCCGCGTTCATGGGCGACATCATTCATCCAGGGCTTCACCAGATCCGCATAGCTCTGGTCGCCGCCCTCCTCCAGGGCCGCCGACGGGCCGATGCCGATGGCGCCATGGGCCTTGGCCCACTCGATCCAGGCGGTGAAGTCACCCTCGGAGCGCACCTGCTGCTTGGCATAGTAGGCCGCCTTGCTCGCCTCGCCGGAGTCGGCATAGCTCGGTCCGGCCTTGGCCGGGATGTAGTCGTCGCCCAGCCACAGCAAAAGGATCTTCGGCGTCTTGGGCATCTCCTTCTGCAAGAGCTCCAGGCTGCTCTTCTCGAAGGTCTGCAGAATCACCCGGCCGGGCATGGCGGCGACGCCGGTGGCGCCGGCCTTGGGCTGGCCGAGCCAGCCGCGCTGGGTCAGCTTGGCCTTGAGGTCACGCTCGATGCCGGGAAACAGCTTGGGCTGCTTGGTCTCGATGTAGAGGCCCGGCTTGTTGCGACCGCCTTCGGCGATGTCGATGACCTCGTCGAGGGTGAGGATCTTGAGTCCGGCGAATGTCGAACGGGCGCGGTCGGGATGGGCCTGGTTGAACCAGCTGCCGGCGTCCAGCGACTTGAGTTCGGCCAGGGTGAATTGGCTGACCGGTGCCTTGGCACGGTCGGGAAAGCGCTTGGCGACATCGGTGGTGCGTTCCAGGGTATCGTCATGCAGAGCGATGAGCTGGCCATCCTTGGTGCGCTGCAGGTCGAGTTCCAGGTAGTCGGCGCCCAGCTCCCGCGCCACCAGATAGGCCGGGGTGGTGGACTCCGGGGCATCGAAGGAGGCGCCGCGATGGGCGATCACCGCCGGCCAGGGAATGCCGGCCTGGCGTGCCAGGGTCTGGCCGACATCGGCTTCGGTGGCCAGGGCCAGCTGGCTGACCAGCAGGGTGCCGGGTATGAGGGTACGGATCAGGGTGCGCAGAGCGTTTATTGTCATGGGTTCCTCGGGTGGTCCGACGGGTAGCGCTGAGGCCTGCTGCAGATCGTGCGAGCCTGGGTAGGATCGACTGCGGCTCCAGGAAGACAGCTGCAGAAGCCTAGTTCAAGGTGGACGAATGGGCATCCCCAGGGAACAGGCCGATAGGGGCCCGTTTCCGCGTGGTCTGCGTCAGGCGGAACCACCTCCGAACTGCGTTCAGGGTGCAGACTGCACCCTGGAGGCGACATTACGCAGACACCCGGCGCAGGAGACGTTATCCAGGTCGCAATTTCCGGTACTCTGCCGCCCGCTTCGCCTGACGAGATCACCATGACCGCCTCTCCCACCCTCTTCGATCCCACACGCTGTCCGCTCTGCGGCAGGCCCAATCGCTGCGTCCTCGCCGCCGGCGGTGAGATCCACGACTGCTGGTGCTTGCAGACGCCGATCGCTCCGGCCGCCCTGGCGCGCCTGCCCGAGGAGGAGCGTGATCGGCGCTGCCTCTGCCCCGCCTGCGCCGTCGGGGCCCAGGTCGAGAGCAGCTGATGCGCCTGGATCGCTGGCTGGGCAATCGCCCCGAGCTGGGTCGCCAGCTGGCCCGCCGCCTGCTCGCCGAGGGTCGGATAAAGGTCAACGGCGCCACGACCCTGCAGGCCGAGCGAGAGGTGTTCGCCTTCGATCGCATCGAGTCCGACGAGCGCCTGCTGCAAGACGGCCCCGGCGGTCGCTACCTGATGCTGCACAAGCCGCGTGGTTGCGTGAGCGCCACGGTCGATACCCGCCATCCCACGGTGCTGGACTGCCTCGATCCGGACCAGCGTGCCGATCTGCACCTGGCCGGGCGGCTGGACTTCAACACCACGGGCCTGCTGTTGCTCACCAATGACGGCCAGTGGTCGCGTGGCCTGAGCCATCCACGGCACAAGCAGACCAAGCGCTACCTGGTCACCACCGCCGAGGTCATCCCGCCGCACCTCGTGGCAGCCTTTGCCGAGGGCCTCTATTTCGCCTACGAAGACCTCACGACCCAGCCCGCCCAGCTGGAGCTGCTGGATGAACGCAGTGCCTACCTGACCCTGGTCGAGGGCCGCTATCACCAGGTCAAGCGCATGTTCGGGCGCTTCGGCATCGAGGTCATCGCCCTGCACCGCGATCGCATTGGCGGCCTGGCGCTGGACCCAACACTGGCAGAGGGTGCTCATCGCGCGCTCACAAAGCAGGAAGTGGCGCTGTTACGTCCGGCGGATTAGGGGAACAGGACCTCGGGAGCACCGGTCGGGATGCAGACACGTACCACCCGGAGACCTCTCATGCGTATCGACATCCCCTCCCTCGGTTTTGGCGGCGCCCCGCTGGGCAACATGTTCCGCGAGGTAAGCGACGCCGACGCCCGAGCGACGCTCGAAGCCGCCTGGGAGGCCGGCATCCGCCTCTACGATACCTCGCCGCACTATGGCGCCGGCCTGTCCGAGCACCGCTTCGCCGAGGTGCTGGCCGACAAGCCGCGCGATGACTTCGTGCTTTGCAGCAAGGTAGGCCGCCTGCTGGAGCCGGCTGACAGGCCGGAAAACGCCCCGCCGTTCGTCAACGAACTGCCCTTCAAGCGGGTGCTCGACTATTCCGCCGATGGCGCCCGCCGCTCCATCGAAGCCAGCCTGGAACGCCTCAAGACCGACCGGCTCGACCTGGTCTGGATCCATGATCTGTCCGAGGACCAGCACGGGCCCGCCTGGCGCGACTACTTCGCCCAGGCCATGCAGGGGGCGGCCAAGGCCCTCACCGAGATGCGCGAGGAGGGTTTGATCCTGGGCTGGGGCCTCGGCGTCAACCTGGTGGAGCCCTGCCGGCTGGCGCTGGAGCAAAGCGATCCCGACGCCTTCCTGCTGGCCGGACGCTATTCGCTGCTGGATCATCGTGAAGCCCTGGATACGCTCTTTCCCGAATGCGAACGCCGTGGCGTGGGTATCGTGGTGGGCGGGCCCTTCAACTCCGGTCTGCTCGCCGGTGGCAAGCACTATAACTATGCCGAAGCCGAGCCGGCACTGCGCCGCAAGGTCGAGCTGATCGAGGGTGTCTGCCAGGATCACGGGGTGGATATCCGCGCCGCGGCCCTGCAGTTCTGTCTCGCCCATCCCACCGTCGCCGCCACCATACCGGGCAGCAGCACCCCGGAGCGGGCCCGGCAGAACGCTGAACTGCTGCGGGCAGCCATCCCCGCCGCCTTCTGGCGCAATCTGCGCGAGATCGGCGTGCTGCCAGAAGATGCGCCGACGCCGGCGTGAGTCCAAGGGGGCGGCTGTGCTAGGCTGCCGCCCCCTTTTCCACCCTGTCCGCCGCCATGACTTCGCCCCGCCGGCCCCTGCCGGGCCGCCCCGCTCCCCTGCATCCGCGCAATCGCCACCAGGGCAGCTACGACTTTCCGGCCCTGATACGCGTGAGCCCGGCGCTCAAGCCATTCGTGGCACCCACGCCGCGGGGCAATCTCTCCATCGATTTCACCGATCCCCAGGCGGTCCGGGCACTGAATCGCGCGTTGCTGGCGCTGCACCATGGCGTGCGCGACTGGGACATCCCCGCCGACTTTCTCTGTCCGCCGATTCCCGGTCGGGCGGACTATCTGCACCACCTGGCCGACCTGCTGGCCGAGGGCAATAGCGGCCAGATTCCTCGCGGGGAGGCGATTCGGCTGCTGGACGTGGGCACGGGCGCCAATGGCGTCTATCCGCTGATCGGCTTCAAGGAGTACGGCTGGCATTTCGTTGGCAGCGACATCGCCCCAGCGGCCCTGGCCGCCTTCGGGCGTGCCCTGGCCGCCAACCCGGACTGCGCCGCCGCCATCGAGTTACGCCGCCAGCCGGACTCCCAGGCGATCTTTGCGGGCATCCTGAAACCCGGTGAGCGCTACGCCGCCACCCTGTGCAATCCGCCCTTCCACGCCAGCCCCGACGACGCCGTGCGCGGCAGCAAGCGCAAATGGAAGAACCTGGGCAAGACCACCGGCAAGACGGTGCCGCTGCTCAACTTCGGCGGGCAGGCGGCCGAACTCTGGTGCCCCGGTGGCGAAGCGGCCTTCATCGAACGGATGATCCGTGAGAGCCGCAGCCATGCCGCTCAGGTAGGCTGGTTCACCTGCCTGGTCTCCAAGGCCAGCAACCTGCCGCCCTTGCAGACGGCGTTGCGCCGCGAGCAGGCCCGCGAGGTCCGCGTCGTCGCCATGGCCCAAGGCCAGAAGCAGAGTCGCTTTCTCGCCTGGCGCTTCGCCTAGTCGAGTGTCCGGCGCCCGCCGGGCGCCTCGAACCCTGACCCTTCAGCGGCTTTCTGGCCGGTTTCGTCGGTGCTGCGTCCTGCTGCAGGCAGCCAGGCGGAACCTGCCCGCTCCGCCTGATGGGCATGTGACGGGACTTTGACCCAGGTCGCACAGGATTAGACCAAAGGCTAATAGCCAAAGCCTATGAATTACGGACTAGGAATCCCGGGGTCTTCTCATTAAAATGCCGGCCAACAAAAACGCCACGCGCACGCAACCGCGCCCGAGACCTCTGTCTCCGGCCAGCCGTTGCCAAGACCGCGTATGCGTTTTTGCTCCGACTCCTCCGGTGACTCACGAGAGAGGGGCGGTGGAGGGACAAGAACCTGCCCTTGCGTGTTTCTGGCTGCATTCTGCCTTGCCCACTGCACATACCCCCATGTGCCATGGTGCCGCACCGCACCGAAACTCGATAAGCAGATCCAGCTTCTATCGATTGAGAGACCACATGCTGAAGAAAATGACTGGCGCGCTGCTCGGCGTCGCCATCGCCTCCGCCCTGGGCACCGCACAGGCCGAAGATGCCAAGAAGGTCGACGTCCTGCTGATCGGCGGTGGCATCATGAGCTCCACCCTGGGTATCTGGCTGAATGAGCTGGAGCCGAACTGGACCATGGAAATGGTCGAGCGCCTGGACAAGGTCGCCGAAGAGAGTTCCAACGGCTGGAACAACGCCGGTACCGGCCACTCCGCCCTGGCCGAGCTGAACTACACCCCTGAAGACAAAGACGGCAAGGTCACCATCTCCAAGGCCATCGAGATCAACGAAGCCTTCCAGATCTCCCGTCAGTTCTGGTCCTGGCAGGTCAGGAACGGCGTCCTCAAGGACCCCCGCAGCTTCATCAACAGCACCCCGCACATGAGCTTCGTCTGGGGTGACGAGAACATTGCCTTCCTGAAGAAGCGCTATGAAGCCCTGAAGGCCAGCCCGCTGTTCTCCGGCATGCAGTACTCCGAGGATCCCGCGCAGATCAAGCAGTGGGTCCCGCTGATGATGGAAGGCCGCGATCCCAAGCAGAAGATCGCTGCCACCTGGAGCCCGCTGGGTACCGACGTCAACTTCGGCGAGATCACCCGCCAGTTCGCCGCCAACCTGCAGTCCAAGCCGAACTTCAAGCTGAACCTGTCCAGCGAAGTCGAGAACATCACCCGCAATGCCGACGGCAGCTGGCGCGTGGAGTACAAGAACCTCAAGGACGGCAAGAAGACCGAGACCGACGCCAAGTTCGTCTTCATCGGTGCCGGCGGCGGTGCCCTGCACCTGCTGCAGAAATCGGGTATCCCCGAAGCGAACGACTACGCCGGCTTCCCGGTGGGTGGCTCCTTCCTGGTCACCGACAACCCCGAGATCGCCCAGCAGCACCTGGCCAAGGCCTACGGCAAGGCGTCGGTCGGCGCACCGCCGATGTCGGTGCCGCACCTGGACACCCGTGTGCTCGACGGCAAGCGCGTGATCCTGTTCGGGCCCTTCGCCACCTTCTCCACCAAGTTCCTCAAGCAGGGTTCCTACCTCGACCTGCTGACCAGCACCAACACCCACAACGCCTGGCCGATGGTCCGCGTGGGCGTGGCCGAGTACCCGCTGGTGGAATACCTCGCCGGCCAGCTGATGCTGTCGGATGACGACCGCATGGCCGCCCTGCGCGAGTACTTCCCCAACGCTAAGAAGGAAGACTGGCGCCTGTGGCAGGCCGGTCAGCGCGTGCAGATCATCAAGCGCGACGCCGACAAGGGTGGCGTGCTGAAGCTGGGCACCGAGATCGTCGCGGCCAAGGACGGCAGCATCGCCGGCCTGCTGGGCGCCTCCCCGGGCGCCTCGACCGCCGCGCCCATCATGCTGAGCGTGCTGGAGAAGGTGTTCAAGGACAAGGTCGCGACCCCGGAGTGGCAAGCCAAGCTGCACCAGATCGTGCCCAGCTACGGCACCAAGCTCAACGGTGATCCCGAGCGCGTGCAGCAGGAGTGGAACTACACCGCCGAAGTGCTGCAGCTGGCCACCCCGCCAGTCGCCACCGGCACCCAGAACGCCAAGGCTACCGTCAGCGCCCCGCGCGCCGACAAGGCCGCCAACGACATGGCGCTCTGATGAGCGACCGGCCCGAGGATTCCTCTCGGGCCGCGTAGCCTGGCAAAGCCCCACCCCTTTCGGGCGTGGGGCTTTTTTTCGTCCGCCGCAAGGCGTCAGGCACCTGCGTCCGCATCGGATACCCTGTGACCGAAACCGCAGCGGCGTGAATTTTTCCGCTGCGATCAGGCACTAAGAGGGCAGCGATGCGCCAGTCGACGCCTCTGCGCGCCACAATGATGATCTATTCTCGAGCTTTAACCGTTACCTGAATCAGGAGACACGATGACGGCACATCCCGCCCCGGGCATCCTGCATACCCGCGAAGGCCAGCGCCTGGCCGATACCGATGCCGCCGCCTGGCGCCAGTGGGGCCCCTACCTGAGCGAGCGCCAGTGGGCCACGGTCCGTGAGGACTACAGCGCCGATGGCGACGCCTGGCGCTACTTTCCCCATGACCATGCGCGCAGCCGTGCCTATCGCTGGGGCGAGGATGGCCTCGCCGGGTTCTGCGACAAGGCCCAGCAATGGTGCCTGGGCATCGCCCTGTGGAACGAACGCGATGCCTTTCTCAAGGAACGCCTGTTCGGCCTGACCAACGCCGAGGGCAACCATGGCGAAGACGTCAAGGAGCTCTATTTCTACCTGGATGGCGTACCGAGCCATGCCTACCAGAAGATGCTCTACAAGTACCCCCACGCCGCCTTCCCCTATGCCCAGCTCACCGAGGAAAACGCCCGGCGCGGCCTGAATGATCGGGAATACGAGATTCTCGACACCGGCGTCTTCGCCGAGAATCGTTATTTTGATGTCACCGTCGAATACGCCAAGCACACCCCCGACGACATCCTCATGCGGGTCACGGTAGAGAACCGCGGCGCCGAGCGCGCCAGCCTGCGGGTACTGCCACAGATCTGGTCGCGCAATACCTGGGCCTGGACCGGCACCCCGCCGCGCTCCATGCTCAGCCTGGAAGGCGAGCAGGTCCGCGCCAGCTATTTCGATCGCCCCGACCTGGTGGTCACCGCCTGGGGACCGCGCGACGTCGAGTGGCTGTTCTGCAACAACGAAACCAACCTGCCGCGTCTTACCGGCGAAGCCGCCGAGGGGCCCTTCAAGGACGGCATCAACGACTACGTGGTGAAGGGCGCCCGTGAGGCGATCCGTCGCGACTTCGGCAGCAAGGCGGCCGCCCATTTCGCCGTGGAGCTGGACGGTGGCGCCACGACGGTGATCTACCTGCGGCTGGCCCCCACGAATGCCCTTGCGGTGGATGCCGATGCGATCTTCGCCGAACGCATCGCCGAAGCCGATGCCTTCTACGCCGCCCTGCAGGAAAAGATCAGCGACCCCGATGCGCGCCTGGTGCAGCGCCAGGCCCTGGCCGGCCTGCTGTGGTCCAAGCAGCTCTACTATTTCGAGGTCAATCGCTGGCTCAATGGCGATCCGGCCCAGCCCATGCCACCGGCGCAGCGCGAACGCATCCGTAACGGCCACTGGCGTCACCTGCTCAATTTCGACATCGTCTCCATGCCGGACAAGTGGGAGTATCCCTGGTACGCCTCCTGGGACCTGGCCTTCCAGGCGGTGGCCTATGCACTGATCGATCCCGGCTTCGCCAAGCAGCAGCTGCTGCTCCTGGTGAAGGACAGGTTCATGCATCCCAATGGCCAGCTACCGGCCTACGAGTGGAATTTCGAGGATGCCAATCCGCCGGTGCATGCCTGGGCGACCTGGCACGTCTACCTGCAGGAGAAATCCCTGACCGGAGTGGGTGATCGCGTCTTCCTGGAGCGCGTCTTCCACAAGCTGCTGCTGAATTTCTCCTGGTGGATCAACCGCAAGGACACCGAAGGCCGCAACATCTTCCAGGGCGGCTTCCTCGGCCTGGACAACATCGCCCTCTTCGACCGCTCGGCCCCGCTGCCTCCGGGCTATCACCTGGACCAGGCCGACGGCACCGCCTGGATGGCCGCCTATGCCCTGGACCTGATGCGCATCGCGCTGGAGCTGGCCAAGGAAAACCCGGTGTACGTCGACCTAGGGGTCAAGTTCTTCGAGCACTTCCTGCACATCGCCGGCGCCATCAACCATAGCGACGAACGCGAAGACGGCCTCTGGGACGAACAGGACGAATTCTTCTACGACGTCTTGCACAAGCCGGATGGCAGTGCCGAACCGCTGCGCCTGAGATCCATCGTCGGCCTCATCCCGCTGTTCGCGGTGCAGGTACTGGAGCAGCGCGAACATGAAGGCCTGCCGGGCCTGGGTGGCCGCCTGCGCGGCTTCCTGCGGCAACGTCCGGATCTCGCCCGCCTGGTGTCGCGCTGGACCGAGCCCGGCCAGGGCAATAGATTCCTGCTTTCGCTGCTGCGTGGCCATCGCACCAAGCTGCTGCTCAAGCGCATGCTGGATGACAGCGAATTCCTCTCCGAGTACGGCATCCGTTCGCTGTCCAAGGCCCACGAACAGCAACCCTTCGAGATGCGCCAGGCCGACGGCAATCTGCTCAGCGCCCGCTACCAACCGGCAGAGTCGGATTCACGACTCTATGGCGGCAACTCCAACTGGCGTGGCCCGCTGTGGATGCCGATCAACTACATGCTCATCGAGTCGCTGCACGAATTCCACCGCTACTATGCCGACAGCTTCTCGGTGGAATACCCCAACGGCTCCGGCTACCTGGCCAACCTGGAAGAAGTCGCCGATGGTCTCAGCCAGCGACTGACCCGGCTGTTCCTCAAGGACGCCGACGGCAAGCGCCCGAGCATGGTCGACTATCCGCAACTGCAGGACGATCCGCGCAGTCGCGACCTGGTCCTGTTCCACGAGTATTTCCATGGTGAAAACGGTCGCGGGCTCGGCGCCTCGCACCAAACCGGCTGGAGCGCCCTGGTGGCGCTCCTGCTGCAACCCAGGCGCTAGAGTGGTCGCTTGAGGTGCCGGCTCCGGCCGGCACCTCGGTCACTTGCGCAACGGCCACGGTTTTCCTCCGCCGTGCTGGATACTATGCTCAAGCCTGAGACACTGCATTCAAGAGCCCGCATGACTGCCTCCGATGACGCCCAGCGTCTCCACGCCCTGAGCGAGCTGCAGATTCTCGATAGTGGGGTCGAGGCCGCCTACGAGGACATCGTCGTCCTGGCCTGCCAACTGACCCGCGCGCCGGTGGCCTTCATCACCCTGGCCGATCGTCATCGACTCTGGTTCAAGGCCTGCCAGGGCCTGAGAGTGGACGAGGTCCCGGTCGACTCGTCACTGTGTCATCTGGCGATCCGCACCCCGCGACAGCCTTTCATGGTGGAAGACCTGCAAAGGGATCCGCGCGTGGCTCACCTCAGAGCCGCACCAGGCCTGGAAGGGATGTGTGCCTACCTGGGCATCCCCCTGCTCGATCGACACGGCGTCGCGCTCGGTACGCTCTGCGTGATGGACGATCGGGTCCGCCGCTTCGAAACCGCCCAGATCGACAACCTGCAACGCCTGGCACGGCAGGTCACGATCCTCTTGCAGCAGCGCGACACCCTGCGCCAACTGGAAGAGCTGGACATCAACTTTTCCGCCTTCATGAACAACGGTCCCTTCGTCGCCTATATCAAGGACCGCGACTGGCGCTATTCCTACGTCAACGAGCCCTTTCTGCAACAGCTGGGGCTGACCCGTGAGGAGATCATCGGCAAGGACGATTTCGTCATCTGGCCGGACGCGGCGCTGCGCTTTCGTCAAAGCGACGAGCAGGTCATGAACGAGCTCAAGCCGAGCCGTCTCGTCGAGCGCATGACCACCCACGATGGACGACGCATCTTCTGGCAGTCCTACAAGTTTCCCCTGGTCACCCGCCAGGGCATCGCCTTGGCGGGGCTGTCGGTGGATGTCACCGAGCATATCGAGCAGCAGCACATGCTGGAGGCCTCGCAGCGCCAACTGCTGGACATGATGCAGGCCGCCGAACAACGCAGTGTCACCGACGCCCTGACCGGCCTGTACAACAGACGCGCCTTCGACCTGCGCCTGGCGGAGCATCTGCGGCGCGCCGAAGAACAGGGCACGCCGCTGTCCATGCTGCTGATCGATGTCGATCACTTCAAGGCCTATAACGACGCCTTTGGCCATCAGGCCGGCGATGTCGCCCTGCAGGCAGTCAGCCGGCTGCTGTCGCAGAGCTGCCGCGACAATGACGCCTGCTTCCGCTATGGCGGCGAAGAATTCGCCATCTTGCTGCCGGGCGCTGACAGCAACGCGGCCCAGCTGGTGGCCGAGCGCTGTCGTGCGGCGGTTGCCAACCATGCCTGGTCGCGCCGCCCCATCACCCTCAGTGTCGGCTTGGTCACCTATGCTGCCGGCATGGATGCCTATCGTCTGACCGAAAGCGCCGATCAGGCGCTCTATGCCGCCAAGGGCGCCGGCCGCAACCGGATCGCCGCGGCATCCGTACTGGAATCGGACTCCAAGGCAGAATGACGCCCAAACAAAAAACCCGCCGAAGCGGGTTGTTTGTTGCGACCATCCCAACATCCTGTCAGGCGCCATCCTGGCCTGGTCTTCATCCGTGACCTCAGGGCTGCGCATCCTGCGCGGCTGATGGGTGTAGATTACGCAGCCTGCCGGGATCGCAACATGGCCAGGTGACACCACACCGTGTAAGCCTTTTGCCATACCTCAGCCAGCACCCCTGCTCGGCCCTGAATCCCAGGCAACAAAAAACCCGCCGAAGCGGGTTGTTTGTTGCGACCATCCCAACGTCCTGTCAGGCGCCATCCTGGCCTGGTCTTCATCCGTGACCTCAGGGCTGCGCATCCTGCGCCGCTGATGTAGGTAGATTACGCAGCCTGCCGGGCTCGCAACATGGCCAGGTGACACCACACCGTGTAAGCCTTTTGCCATACCTTCGCCAGCACCCCTGCTCGGCCCTGAATCCCAGGCAACAAAAAACCCGCCGAAGCGGGTTGTTTGTTGCGACCATCCCAACGTCCTGTCAGGCGCCATCCTGGCCTGGTCTTCATCCGTGACCTCAGGGCTGCGCATCCTGCGCGGCTGATGGGGTGTAGATTACGCAGCCTGCCGGGCTCGCAACATGGCCAGGTGACACCACGCCGTGTAAGCCTTTTGCCATACCTTCGCCAGCACCCCTGCTCGGCCCTGAATCCCAGGCAACAAAAAACCCGCCGAAGCGGGTTGTTTGTTGCGACCATCCCAACATCCTGTCAGGCGCCATCCTGGCCTGGTCTTCATCCGTGACCTCAGGGCTGCGCATCCTGCGCGGCTGATGGGGTGTAGATTACGCAGCCTGCCGGGACCGCAACATGGCCAGGTGACACCACACCGTGTAAGCCTTTTGCCATCCCTTCGCCAGCACCCCTGCTCGGCCCTGAATCCCAGGCAACAAAAAACCCGCCGAAGCGGGTTGTTTGTTGCGACCATCCCAACGTCCTGTCAGGCGCCATCCTGGCCTGGTCTTCATCCGTGACCTCAGGGCTGCGCATCCTGCGCGGCTGATGGGTGTAGATTACGCAGCCTGCCGGGACCGCAACATGGCCAGGTGACACCACGCCGTGTAAGCCTTTTGCCATACCCCCGGGAACACCGCGACCGTCGTTTCGACTAATGCTGATTCCAGCCGAAGATCTCTCATGGCCCTCTCTACCTCCTTCGCTATCGTGCAATTGCAGATGCGCCGTGCTGCCGGCCTGGTCTGGAGCACCTCGCCCGCGCTGCTGGTCGGCCTGGTCCTGGCGACTCTGGTCGCCGGCCTGCTGCCGGCCCTGGCCGCCTGGCTCGGGCAGCGTATCGTCGATGCCGTGGTGGCAGCCATGCAGCTACATGCCGAGCAGGGTCAGGCCCCTCTGTGGCCAGTGCTGAAGTTCGTGCTGGCGGAAGCCGGGGTCCTGGCAGCCCTGGCCGGTGCCCAGCGTCTGCTGTCGGTGCAGCAATCGCTGCTGCGGGTACGCCTGGGGCAGACGGTGAACCTGCTGATACTGGAAAAGGCCCAGACCCTGTCGCTAGCGCAATTCGAGGACGCCGACTTCTACGACAAGCTGGTGCGGGCCCGGCGCGAGGCGTCGGTAAGGCCGCTGGCGCTGGTGACCAAGTCCCTGACCCTATTGCAGAACCTCATCTCCCTGGTCAGCTTCGCCGTGCTGCTGGTGCATTTCTCGCCTTGGGCGCTACTGCTGCTGGTGGTGGGTGCCCTTCCGGTGTTTCTGGCCGAGGCGCGCTTTTCCGGTGATGCCTTTCGTCTCTTCAGCCGGCGCGCGCCCGAGACCCGTCGCCAGACCTACCTGGAAACCCTGCTTTCCCATGAGGCCTACATCAAGGAGGTCAAGCTGTTCGGCCTGGCGCCGCTGCTGTTGGAGCGCTACCGCACCACCTTCGCCAAACTCTATGCCGAGGATCGCCGCCTCACCCTGAGACGCGACGGTTGGGGTTTCGTCTTTGGCCTCCTCGGCACCCTCGCCTTCTATGCCGCCTACGCCTGGGTGGTGCTCGATACCGTGCGGGGTCGCCTGAGCCTGGGCCAGATGACCCTCTATCTGACGCTGTTCCGCCAGGGCCAGGCGGCGGTCAGCGCGAGCCTTACCGCCCTTGGCGGTCTCTATGAAGACAGCCTCTACCTGAGCAATCTTTATGACTATCTCGGCCAGCCAACCAGCGCCGAGGGCGGCAGCCTGACGGTGGGGAGCCATCCTGGCGACGGGCTGAGATTCGAAGGGGTCGGCTTTACCTATCCAGGCGCGACCGCGACGACGCTAGAGGACATCAGCTTTCATCTGGCACCGGGCCAGAGCCTGGCCCTGGTAGGCGCCAACGGCTCCGGCAAGACCACTCTGATCAAGCTGCTTACCCGCCTGCATGCCCCTACCAAAGGGCGCATCCTGCTCGATGGCAGCGATCTGCAGGAGTGGCAGCCAGCGGCCCTGCACCGACGCATCGGGGTCATCTTCCAGGACTTCATCCGCTACCAGCTCACTGCGGGCGAGAACCTGGGGGTCGGCGACACCGCCGCCTTCGCTGACGAAGCGCGCTGGCGCAAGGCGGCCGAACAGGGCCTGGCCGACGACGTCATCGCCGGTTTGCGCGAGGGATACGGGACACAGCTGGGTCGCTGGTTTCTCGGTGGCCAGGAACTGTCTGGCGGGCAATGGCAGAAGATCGCCCTGTCGCGGGCCTATATGCGTGAAGACGCCGACATCCTGGTGCTGGACGAACCCACCGCCGCCCTGGACGCCGCGGCCGAGGCAGTGATCTTCGAGCGTTTTCGGGCCCAGGCGCAGCAGCGCATGACCCTGCTGATCTCGCACCGCTTCTCCAGCGTGCGCAACGCCGATCAGATCCTGGTGCTGGAGGGCGGCGAGATCCGCGAACGCGGCGATCATGACCAATTGCTGGCCAGCGGCGGCCGCTATGCCCAGCTGTTCGATCTGCAAGCCCGAGGGTATCGTTGATCGCCGGTGGCGAACTTCGCGCAGGGCGCTCTGCCCAACCTTAACAACCACTCGCGGAGGCCGCATGAACGATCAGATCAAGGAAAACCCCGACGACCTGGACATCGATCCGGACATCGCGCCCGATCCCGAAGAGCCCGTGGGCGATGACCCGGAAGACCGGCCGGTGGAAGAGCGCCTGCCGCAAAAGAATCCGCGCGATCCGGAGTACAGCTGATGAACGCCATCCTGCCGCTGCCCGAGGATGAAGATCCGGAAGGGCTGCATCCTGCGGAGCTGCCGGCGGACGAAGACGATGCGCCGCCCGTGGATCCGCTGTGACGCCGTAGTATGCCGTCTGATGGATCTGGAGTTGGATTTGCCCTCACCCCAGCCCTCTCCCGGAGGGAGAGGGTGAATGGTGGCCCGTAGGTTGGGTTGAGCGCAGCGAAGCCCAACGTTGTCACCATTAACTGAGACGTTGGGCTTCAACGATGGGATTGTCTCAGCCCACCCTACGGGTTTCACATCATGAAAAAGGTCCGCCGTGGCGGACCTTTTCTTTGGCCTTATTTCGTGCCGGGTTGCGCTTTGTAGAGTTCGAGCAGCTTGAGCGTAACGCCATTGGTCCAGCCAAAGCCGTCCTGCAGCTCGTACTCGCCGCCACCACCGCCCTGGCCGCCGGTAAGGTCGTATTTCTCCACCAGCTTCTGCTCGCGGGCGTAGAGATTCTGCACCTGGGTCAGGAAGCGGGTGCCGATGTCCTCGGCGAGCTTGTCCTGCTTGTAGCGGCGCAGGCCATCCACGGCCACCCATTGCAGCGGTGCCCAGCCATTGGGTTCGTCCCACTGCTGGCCGGTCTTGACGGTCGTGGTGGCGATGCCGCCGGGACGCAACAGCTGGTTGGCCACCGTCGCGGCGGTCTGGTCGGCACTGCTCTGGCTGGCGAGCCCGGTGTACAGCGGGAACAGCGCGGCGGCGGTGACCTTGTCGGTACGACGCTTGGCCTGCCAATCGAAGTCGGTGTAGTAACCGGCCGGATTCCACAGGTAGCGGTCGATGGCCTGCTGGCGGGTCTTGGCCTTCTGACTGTAGGCCTGGACGCAACTGGCCTCACCGGTCTTCTCACAGGCCTTGGCGATGGTCTGTTCCAGATGATAGAGCAGGCTGTTGAGGTCCACCGGAGCGATGGAGGTGGTGCGGATGGTGGCCAGGGTCTTGCCATCACCGAGCCAGCGCGAGGAGAAATCCCAGCCGCTCTCGGCGCCGGCGCGCAGGTCGCGATAGACCTCGCCGGCCGGACGGCCCTTGGCCTGGCCGGCGGTGGCCAGGTCTTCCAGATAGGACTCCTGACGCGGCGTGTCGCGGGCATCCCAGTAGCGATTGAGCAGGGTGCCATCGGCCAGCTTGACCACATGGGCATTGGCCTGGCCCGCTTGCAGGCCTTCGGCGCCCGCCATCCAGTAGGCGTATTCCTTCTGCAGCTGCGGCAGGTAGCGACGATAGGCCGAGTCGCCTTCCAGGCTGGCCTGCAGGTCGACCATGTAGGCGAAGAACGGTGGCTGCGAGCGACTCAGGTAGTAGCTGCGGTTGCCATTGGGGATATGGCCGTAGACGTCGATCTCATGGGCGAAATTGTCCACCATGTCGCGGACCAGGTCGGTGCGTCCGTCCTTGGCCAGACCCAGCATGGTGAAGTAGGAATCCCAGTAGTAGACCTCACGGAAGCGTCCGCCCGGTACCACATAGGGTTTGGGCAACGGCAGCAGGCTGCTGTAGGCCGGTACTTCTTCATAGTGGCGGGTCAGTACCGGCCAGAGATCCTTGATGTGGGTGGGCAGGTCGGCGCCAGGCTTGGGTGGTGCCGCCTTGATCGGAGCGGATTCTTCGAAATTGGCGCTGACGAAGGCCTTGAGGTCGAAGCCGGGCTTGTCGCGCTGGCTCAGGTAGTCCTGGCGAATGTCGGCCGGGTTGCGCTTGGGCAGTGCATCGACGAAGTGCTTCTGGTCGGTGAACAGCTTGCCCTGCTGCACCGCGGCGAACAGCTCGGGATAGGCCTGGTCCGGCGGTACTGCGCGGGCATTGCTGGCGTCGCGCCAACTCCAGGTCGAGGTTTCCGGCTTGCTCGCCTCATGGGCACAGCCGGCGAGAAAGGCGATGGACAGGGACAGGACGAGCATCCGCGCGGGTGGCGCAGGTGGCAGGCGTTTCATGAAGCGCTCCTTTTCTTGTCGACACGACAGCAGCCGCAACGGACGTTGCGACACGAAAGGATCGACCCTGGAGCGCCGCGACAGTTCGCCGCGACGGCCTCAGGCGCCTGGTCGCAGACGCCTCACGCAGCGCGCCAGCTCCTCCAGGCCGAAGGGTTTTCCGATGAGTTCGACGCCCTCCTCGGCCAGCTCCGGAAGGGACGCCGGATCAGCCTGGCCTGACAGGTAGACCACTGGCAGCCCAGGGGTGGTGGCACGGGCCTGTTCGGCCAGCTGCCGGCCATCCAGCCCGGCGAGGCCAAGGCTGGTCACCAGCAGATCGATGCGCAGGCTGCCGGAGGCGATCAGGGCCACGGCCGTGGCACTGTCGGCCACCGCCAGCGGCGTGTACCCCAGTTCGGCCAATACCTCGCCGATGATGACGCGGACCTCGCGTTCTTCCTCGACGATCAGTGCGCAATCGCCGGATACCTCCGGCAGCACCGGGCCTTCGGCGTCGTTGGCAGCGGGCTGCACCTCAGGCTGAGCCAGCAGCCGCGGCAGATAGAGGTTGATGCAGGTGCCCTCGCCCACCACCGAGTGGATTTCCACCTGGCCACCGGACTGGCGGACGAAACCGTAGATCATCGATAGCCCGAGGCCGGTTCCGCGACCGCTGGGCTTGGTGGTGAAGAAGGGTTCGCAGGCACGTTTGAGGGTGTCGGCATCCATCCCGGTCCCCGTGTCGCAGACCTGGATGCGGACGAAATCGCCCTCCAGCGTCTCGATCGGCAAGCCGACGCTGAGCGGCCCACTGACGTTTTCCACACGGATACTCAGGCTGCCGCCGTCCGGCATGGCATCACGGGCGTTGATGGCCAGGTTGAGGATGGCGTTTTCCAGCTGGTGGGGGTCGCAGTGCAGCAGCCAGAGATCGTCGGCGCGCTGGACCTCCTTGCGGATCTTCTTGCCCAGGCTATGGCGCAGCAGCTCGTGCATGTCCTGCACCAGCTGCCCGGCATCCACCGCGCGGGGTTCGAGCACCTGACGACGAGCGAAGGCCAGCAACCGTTGGGTCAGGGCCGCGGCGTTCTCCGCCGAGCGGGTAGCGGTGTCCAGGTAGCGTTCCAGCTCCTGGATGCGCCCCTGTTGCACCCGCCGCCGCATCAGGTCGAGCGAGCCGACGATACCGGTCAGCAGATTGTTGAAGTCATGGGCGATGCCACCGGTGAGCTGGCCGATGGCTTCCATCTTCTGCGCCTGGCGCAGCTCTTCTTCCAGGGCCACCAGCTCCCGGCTGCGCGCCTCGATACGCTCTTCCAGGTTGCGATTGAGTTCGTCCAGGGCTTCGCGGGCCCGTACGGTCTCGCTGACGTCGCGGGAGATGGACAGAAACTTCATGGGACGCTGGTCATCGTCGAGAATCGGCGTGACCACCACGTCCCACCAGCGGCGGGTGCCCTTGGCGGTAGGTGCGAGCCCGGTGAAGCGACCGATGCCGCCCTGCCGCGCCGCCTCGATGGCGGTTACCACCTCGTGACGCTGCCCCTCGGGCCAGAGCTCGGCCCAGGGTCGGCCTTGGAAGGGAATGAAGTCATCGATCTCCATGACCATCAGGCCGCCCGGATTCATGTATTCCAGGCGCCCTTCGAGATCGATCAGCTTGATGCAGTCGACACTGCAGACCATGACGCTGCGCTTGAAGGCCTCACCCTGCCAGAGTTCGGCCTCGTGACGGCGCTGGGCGGTAACGTCCAGCATCACGCCACCGGCCTCGCGGCGCTGGAATTGCAGGCAACGCAGCTGACCGTCCGCGCCCTGGCGCCAGGCCTCCCACACCGTTCCTGGAGCAGGCAGCAGGCCCTCGGGCGGTGCGGTGCGGCTCTGCAGGCCGGCCAGCAGCTCGGCGGGCGCCAGGCCCCGGGCGAGCAGCTCGGCGTCCCATTCCAGCATGGCCGCACAGGTGGCGTCCGCTCGCCATTCGGCGCGGCAGGAATCGTATTCGAACAAGCCGACGGCAAGGAATTGGGACATGGTAGGTAGGTGGCCGGTTAGGAGAAAAGAGTCACCGCGAGGGCGAACAGAGGAAACCCGTCTAAATTAACAGTTTCAGCGTTTCGCTTCGCGCTGGCCTTCGACCACTGCGCCAGAAAAAGTACTCACTCGGTCGCGTTTTTCTCCACGGCATAGCGCCGCTCCAGACCGCTATGGCCCAGACCGACACCCTTGCGCACCTTGAGCTGCACGGGAATGCGCTCCTTGAGCGCCTCCACGTGGCTGATGATGCCAATGGTCTTGCCGCCGGCATTGAGCTGGTCCAGGGCATCGAGGGCGACCTCCAGGGTCTCGCCATCGAGGGTGCCGAAGCCCTCGTCGAGAAACAGCGAATCGATGCCGGTGCGCTGGCTGACCAGATCCGACAGGGCCAGCGCCAAGGCCAGGCTGACCAGGAAGCTCTCACCGCCGGAAAGGGTACGGATGTCGCGCAGGGCATCGGCCTGCCAGGTATCGAGGATCTGCAGCTCCAGCTCCGCCGCCTGCCGCCGGATCAACTGGTAGCGGCCGTGCAGACGCCTGAGCTGGTCGTTCGCCAGGTGCACCAGGTGATCCAGGGTCAGCCCCTGGGCGAACTTGCGGAACTTGGCGCCATCGGCCGAACCGATCAGGCCGTTGAGGTGCTGCCAGAGGTCATGATCGCGCTCCTGGGCGGCGATCTCGCTCAGCAGGGCCTGCAGGCCGTCGCGTCGGCGGTCGTCTTCGCGCAGGGTCGCACCGACCTCGCCCTGGCGCTGACCAAGGGTGCGGAGTTCGGCGGTGGCGGCAGCCAGATCGGCATCCAGCTCGGCAGCGGTGCGCTCGGTAAGGGGTACGGCGCCTAGGCTGGCATGCCGTTCCCGGGCGGCTCCGGCCAGGGCACGCGACTCGGTCAGGGCGGTCTCGAGGCGGGTACGCTCCTCGTCCAGGGCATTGCGCTCGCTATCGTCCAGTTGCGCGGCGCGCCAGGCCTCGGCATCCGCGAAGGCGCTGGCGGCCAGGGCCGCTTCCCAGCGTTCGCCCGCCTCACGGGCCAGATGCGTCTCTCCGGCCAATCGCTCGTTCAGGGCCTGCCGGCTACCCTGTAGGGCCGCACCCTGTTCACGGCACTCCTCCCAGGTCGCGATGGCCTCGCCCAGAAGCGTCGCTGCGGCCTCCGGTGCCACCGTGGTCGGTGCGATGTCCGCGGCACGCTCGCGCCAGGTCGCTACCAGGGGCGCCAGGCTGGCCAGGCGCTGAGCGATATCCTTCGATTGCTGCTGCAGCTCCTGCGCGCGCTGGCGATCGGCTTGCCAGCGACGCCATTCCTGTTCGCGCTGGTCCAGCCACTCGGCGGCGCGACTGGGCAGCTCGTAGCCCCAAAGGGCCAGGTCCTCGGCCAGCTGGCGCTCCGCCGTGGTCTGCTGCGTCTGGGCCGCGCGCTGTTCCTCGGCGCCTTCGGCCAGGCCTTGACGTGCCCGCTCCCAGGCCGCCTCGGCCAGGGCCAGGCGCTGTTCGGCATCGGCCTGCTGGCGCGCCAGGCGCAGGGCTTCCTGCCGATTCTCCTCGCCCTGCTGGCGCAAACCATCCAGGGTGGCGAGCACCTGCTGGATACGCGCCAGCTCCTGATCCTGCCGCCGCCGCAACTCGGCCACCGCACCGGGCGCCTCGGGGTCGGCGCCCAGCGCCGTGCAGCGCTGGCGCCAGAGTTCGCCCAGTTGCTCCAGCTGTTGGCTGGCCTCGGTCTGCTGCTCATTGGCCTGGTCGAGCTGCGTTTTGAGGGCGACCAGGGCCTCACCCAGTTCCTTGCCCTCCTGGGTCAGCCGCTCCAGTTCGGTCCGGGCCTCCTGCAGGGCCGTCTGGGTGGCCGAGACGTCCAGGGCGGCATAGTCGGCCACCGCCGGATGGTCGCGGGAACCGCACAGCGGGCAGGGTTCGTCGGGCCGCAAGTCGGCGCGCTGGGCTTCCAGGCTGCGAATGACCCTTTCCTGTTCCAGCAGCTTTTCGCGCTCGCGCACCTGCTGGGCCACTTCGCGGTAGCGACCGCGCAGGGCGTCCAGCCGCACCTGGTGTTCGCCATGCTGACGCTGGCGATCGCCCTGGCTGCGCGCCAGGCGCTCTAGCTGGGTCTGCAGTTGCCGCTGGCGTTCGACCAGCTGATCCAGCTGGTCCACTTCGTTGACTCGTCCGAGCGCGGCCTGCCAGAGCGCACGCCAGGCCTTTTCGTCGCGCCCGTCCAGCGCGGCCTGCCAGCGCTCGTCCTGGGCCTGCTCCGCCGCCTGGGCCTGGGTGGCCTGCTCGCGGGCGCGCGCCACCGCGACCTGCTGGGCCTCGCGCTCCTCGGCCAGGAGCTGCAGCTGACGGGTCTGTTCCTGTTGGCGCCGGGTCAGACGCGCCAGCGCCTCGGCTCTTTCGTCGCGCAGGGCCAACTGACTGCGCCAGTCGCCCAGGCGCTCGCCCAGCTCGGCATGGCCGGTACGCTCGGCCAGGCTGGCGTCCAGGCGCCGTTGCTCGTCGAGGATGCGCGCCTGGTCCGTCTCGGCCTGACGCAGCTGTTCGAGACTGGCGCCCAGGCCGTCGGCCAGCGCAGCAGCGCGGCGAGTGGCCAGGCTCTGGATGCGCTGATCGAGTTGCGCCCCTTCTTCCTGGCTGCGTTGTTCGCGCGCCTCGGCCTCGCGCCA
Source organism: Pseudomonas oryzihabitans (assembly GCF_001518815.1). Classification (NCBI taxonomy): domain Bacteria; kingdom Pseudomonadati; phylum Pseudomonadota; class Gammaproteobacteria; order Pseudomonadales; family Pseudomonadaceae; genus Pseudomonas; species Pseudomonas oryzihabitans. The sequence continues at coordinate 1,073,714 of NZ_CP013987.1, read as the reverse complement.
TGCCTGCTCGATGGGCAGCAGCCGGGCCGCCGGTTCAGCCGCCGCCAAGCGCTGGCGTCGCGGCTCGGCGGCGTCCCAGGCCTGCTGCGCCCCGGCCAGGCGCGCCTGGGCCTCCTGCTCCCCCGCCGCCGCCTGCTCCAATGCGGTCAGCCATTGCCGCTGGGTCTGCCAGGTCTTGAGGTCTTCACTCAATTGGCCCTCGCGAGCGGCCAGGCTGGCACCCTCGGCGGCCAGCGCCTGGCGGCGTTCGTCGTCCAATACTTCCACGCCCGCGACACGCTGGCGCAGGCCTTCCAGCACGCCCTTGGCCTCTCGCGCGCGCTCGTAGACCCGCTGGGAGATCTGGCCGTACACGGCGGTCCCGGTCAGCTCTTCGAGGAGTTCGGCACGTTGACTGGCACTGGCCTCCAGGAAAGCGGCGAAGCCACCCTGGGCCAGCAGCATGGAGCGGGTGAAACGCTCGAAGTCTAGGCCGGTGAGTTCTTCGGTGAGCCTGAGCTTATCGCCGGTCTTTTCGGCGAGGATGATGCCGTCGAGTCGGGCCAGCTCGACCTTGGGCGGCTGCAACGCGCCATCGGCGCGATCCCGGGCCCGTCGCTGACTCCAGAAGGCCCGATAGCGCTCGCCACGCACGGCGAATTCCACCTCGGCGAGGCAATCGCCGGTATGGCGGGTCATGAGTTCGTTGCTTTCGCCGCCCACCTTGCTCATGCGCGGGGTGCGGTGATAGAGCGCGAGACAGATGGCATCCAACAGGGTGGTCTTGCCCGCCCCGGTCGGCCCGGTGATAGCAAACAGGCCACTGCTGGCGAAGGGTTCGGCGGTGAAGTCGATCTTCCACTCACCCTTGAGGGAATTGAGATTCTTCAGGCGCAGGGTGAGGATCTTCATCGGGCTTTTCCAGGTCGACTCGGCGAACCGCCAATTCTGGCATTGTTGGGCGCGCTCGCCCATGCCAACCGACCACTCGACCTGAGGTCGTACCCACTGCTGAACTTGTGCCCGCTGAGGTTCTCAACAGGAAGGTATCGCTCTGCAACTACCTTTTCCGGGAGGATCCGCCGTGCGCTCGCCCCTGTCTCCCTTCGATTTCCTCGGCATGCCCCTGCTGGTCGGTCTGGGCATCCTGGCGCTGGTCAGCTGCAGTGGCGGTCACAAGACCGCCGCGCTCTGGCAGCCGCTGGTGACCTGGCTGGTCTAGCGGGAAAGAGCCCGGCGATCCAGAATCACCGGGCTGCCCATTACGGCATGAACACCGCTCTCATGCAGTTCTTGTCCTTGGACTTGAACAGCTCGTAGCCGTAGGGCGATTCCTCCAGGCTCATCGGATGGGTGAGCAGGTAGGAGGGATCCAGTTCGCCCTTCTGGATGTGTTCGAACAACCGCTCCACATAGCGCTGCCCCGGCTGCTGGCCGGACCTCAGGGTCAGGGCCTTGTTGACGATGGCGCCCATGGGAAACTTGTCGATCAAGCCACCATAGACACCGATCACCGATACCGTACCGCCCTTGCGACAGGCGCGGATGGCCTGGCGCAGCGCCGAGCCGCGTTCGGTGTGCAGGCGCAGCATCTGCTTGGTCTTGTCGTAGGCGTAATCCAGCTGGGTGCCATGGGCCTCCATGCCGACACAATCGATGCAGCGATCCGGGCCACGGCCCCCGGTCAGCTCCAGCAGGGCTTCGTGGACGTTGGTGGTTTCGTAGTCGAGGACGATGGCGCCGGCCTTCTCGGCCGCCAGTTGCAGACGATCGCTGAAGCGGTCGATGGCGATGACCCGCTCCGCGCCCAACAGGTAGGCGCTGCGAATGGCCATCTGGCCGACGCCACCGCAGCCCCAGACCGCCACGGTGTCGCCGGGCTGGATGTCGGCGATGTCGGCGGCGTAGTAGCCAGTGGGCACGGCATCGGACACGAACACTGCCTGGGCATCGCTGACGCCGTCGGGCACCTTGAACAGGTTGACGTCGGCATAGGGCACCCGCACGTAGGTGGCATGGCTGCCGGCATAGCCGCCGAAGGCATGGCTGTAGCCAAAGATGCCGGAACAGGGCTGCCCATAGGCCAGCTCGGTCATCTCGGGTTTGGGATTGCTGTTGTCGCAGCAGTTGTAATCCTCACGCTGGCAGTGCTCGCAGTCCCCGCACCCGATGATGGAGACGGTCACCACTCGATCGCCCACGGCCAGGCCCTGGTTGCGCAGGCTACTGCCCAACTCGACGATCTCGCCGAGAAACTCATGGCCGATGATGTCGCCGGGCTTCATCGCCGGGACATAACCGCCTAAAAGATGCAGGTCCGAGCCGCACACCGAGGACATGATGATGCGCACGATGGCATCGCGCGGATTGAGGATCTCCGGATCCGGGACGGTTTCCACCTGCAGACGGTTGGGGGCTTGCCAGGTCAGGGCACGCATCAGTTCGCCCTCCCCGGAGTACCGAGGCCGGCGTCGATGTCAGCCGAGGGTTCGTCGGCCGGGCGAGTCACCGGCGGATGGGGTGGCGCCAGCGGGCGACCGCTGCGCGAGACCTCGGGGGTAGCGATCTCGCCAGTTTCCAGTTGCTGCTTGAGGCGGCGCAGGCCGAGGTTGACCGCCTTGCCGGTGAAGCGGCTGATGCCCTCGGTGACGGCATGGCCGAGCAGGCCGGCCGGGGCTTCGCAGGCCAGCACGACCTGCACCAGGGTGCCACGGCCCTGGGGCGCATCGCTGAAGGTCAGGCTGGCCTTGTGCGCCATGAAGGTGCCGGGCACGGTACTCCACAGCAGGAACTCGTTCTCGCGGCGCTCGCTCTGCTCCAGGGTCCAGTTCAGGGTACGACCCAGGGGACCGGAGGCATGCCAGTGGCTGTCGCCATCGGCGCCTAGTTCGATGCGGTCGACGAAGGGCAGCAGCTCGCGCAGCTTTTGCAGGTCGGCGCAGTAGGCGAACACCTCTTCACGCGGCCGCGCGACGGTGACGCTGCGCTGGATGGCGGTGGGATTGCGCCAGCCCCAGCGCTCGGCCAGGGCCTGCTCGAAGGGCGACGGCTGCAGCGCGGCCTTGAGCTCGCAGCGCTGACGCACGCCCCGGCTGAGGGCCATGGCGCCCAGGGCCATCTTCACGCAGCCGGCCAGGCCACCGCGGCGCAGGCCGCCAAGGATCAGCAGACCGCCGCCGAGCAGGGAAACCACACGTTCGGTGCCCTGGACGTTGGGGACCTGGTTGTCGGAACGCTCATGGCGCGTGGCGGCGAGGGGTTGGGATAGGTCGTGCATGGGGTCTCCTCCGGTATGGGCTACATAGAGAGGGTGACCCCAGCGCGTGGGACGTTGTTCCGAAGGGGAAAATCGGCCCGATGGACGCGTTTCGCTGCGATCAGGTCGGCAACTCGCCAAGAACCTCGCGGTAAAGGCCTTCCAGCCGGGTGCGCAGCTCGTCGTCGAGGGTCTCCTCGGCCAGGCGCTGGCTGAAGACGTCCAACGGGCTGAGTTCATCCAGCGTCTCGCGCTGGACGCTCTGCAGGGTCGGCGCCACCGTACTACGTGCCCGGCGGACGCGTAGCACCTCCAGCGGCAACTCGGCTACCAGGGCCGTGATGCGTGGTTGCAGATCGGCCAGGTAGTCGTCACCGGCCACCACCACCTCGACCCACACCGGACACTCGGGACTGCCGTCAGCGGCCGCCTGAGCCAGGGCCGCGCCCAGGGTATCCAGAGTGCCCTGCACCACCGCCAGGGGCTGGAAACAGGGTACCGCCAGTGGCGTGACCTGCTCCAGACCCGTGCCGAACTCCACCAGTAGGACCTCCTTGGCGCGCTCTTCGTCGAAGCTCAGGCACAGGGGCGAACCACTGTAGCGCACCTGCTCCAGCCCCCCGACCCGCTGGGGCCGGTGGATGTGGCCGAGAGCGATGTAGTCCGCCGGCGGAAAGGCGCTGGTGGGAAAGGCATCGAGGCTGCCGACGTAGATCTCCCGCACCGACTCGCTGGCGCTGGCACCCACGGTGGTCAGGTGACCGGTGGCGATGATCGGCAGGGCGACGCCCAGCTCGGCGCGACGTGCCTCGGCCAGGCCATGGAGTTCGGCATAGTGCCCCTGGATGGCCTGTTGCAGCGCCTGGCGCTTTTCATCAGCGCTTTGCCCTGCCTGGCTCTGCACCACGTCACGCGGCCGGACGAAGGGAATGCCACAGAGCAGCGCGCCGATTTCGCCATCACGGCGACGCAATTCCAGCAGTTGATCCGCCGGCGTCTCGCTGACACAGGGGATCACCCGGGTGTCCAGGCAGGCCAGCAATTCGCGGGACTCGGCCAGCACCGCGGCCGAATCATGGTTGCCGCCGAGCACCACCAGGCTGGCGCCGGTGCCACGCAGGGCGACGATGAAGCCGTTGTACAACTCGCGGGCATAGCTCGGTGGGGTGGCGGTATCGAAGATGTCCCCTGCCACCAGCACCACGTCCACCGCCTGCTCCTCCACCTGAGCCACCAGCCAGGCAAGAAAGGCGCGATGCTCGGTCTCGCGGGTGCGGCCGAGAAAGTGCTGCCCCAGGTGCCAGTCGGAGGTGTGCAGCAGGCGCAGGCCGCCACGGGCGGTGGCCTTGCGCGCGCGCTTGGACTTGGTTTTTTCCGCGGAGGCGGCGGGCAGATCGAACAGCGGGAGGTTTTCCATGGGCAGGCGAGGTCAACGCGGCAAAGGGCGCAGTATCCTCCTCCCGCCGCAGGGAGGGAAATACCGAGCGCCACGACCCGCTAGCGGGCGATTGGCAGCGGACCGGTCTGTCACCCTTCGCACGGCTGGCTGGCCGTGAGACGACTCCGCCTCACGGCCAGCGGGGCCAGACTGAGCAGACCCAGCACCGCCATCCCCAGACCGACCCACAGCGGGGCTTGCAGGCCCTGGCCGGCGTCAATGGCCGCACCGCCCGCCCAGGCTCCCACCGCCAGTCCCGCCGTGATCACCGAGGTATGCAGGGTGTTGACCAGTGGCCCTGGCGTCGCCGCAGCCATTACCCGGGCGACCATCGCCGGATTGAGCGCCACCCCGGTCACGCCGATGAGCGCCAGGGCCACCAGGCTGACAGCCGGCTGTTCAGCGCCGCGAGCGAACAGGGCGAAACCCAGAGCCAGCACGGCCAGGCCAACGCCCTGGACCTTCAGGGTGTGACGATCGGCCAAGCGGCCTACCAGTAGATTGCCCAGCACATTGGCGATGCCATAGCCCATCAGCAACCAGGGAATGGTAGTGGGCGCGAATCCGGTCACCTTGATGAGGATGGGTGAGAAATAACTGAACCCCGCGAAGGTCGCGCCGATGATCAGGCCACTGGTCACGTAGGCGGCCCAAAGCCTGGCACTGAGCAGGGTACGGAGTTCCCGGCCCAGCTGCCCGACGGCGTGGGCCGGTGCACGAGGCACGCACCAGCCGACCAGCAGGGTGCAGCAGGCTGCCAGTAGCGCGACCGCCCAGAAGCTGGCCCGCCAGCCGGCCTGTTGCTCGATCAATACCGTACCCGGCACACCGAAGACGGGCGCCAGCATGAGACCGGACAGCACCAGCGAGGCCGCCCGTCCGCGGCGGTCCGGCGTGACCAGGGAGGCACCCAGGGTCAGGCACAGGCCGATGCTGGCGGAGCTGGCGACCCCCATGAGCACTCGACCCGCCGCCATCACCGGATAGCTGGCGGCCAGCGCGGCCACCACGGCACCGATCAGATAGAGCGACAGCAGCCACAGCAGCGCCGACTTTTCGGCCAGCCGCAACGCCAGCAGCAGCAGGGTCAGCGGGGGACCACCCAGGGCCATGCCCAGGGCGTACCAGGAGATCAGATAGCCGATCTGGCCGATGGAAACGCCGAGATCGGTGGCCAGCGCCGGCATCATGCCGGCCACCATGAATTCGGCGGTGGTCAGCGCGAAGATGGTAAGGGCCAGCAGATAGACGAGACGAGGGATGGCGGGTGGGGCATTCATGGCGAGGAAAGCATTCCGGCAGAGAGGCGAGACAGGCGGTACGTGGCCAGCCCCGGAGGCAACGGCGAGGCGCCCTCGGGACCTCGCGTAGTGGACGAGCGCGCGGGCCCGCCACAGGGGCTCGCCGGCGCGTTCGAGCGGTGCCCTGCCCCTGCGGCGGGTCGCGGTCGACCAGCGCCAGGGCGGGCGGCAAGGCGGGCACCTTAGTGGCTGCGACGCCGCTCGGTCAACGAGGCGGCGTCTGGCTCCGCACCGGGTCGCGCGGTCTGACGAAGGGAATGTCGCCGTGCAACAGGCCGATTTCATCATCACGACGACGCCACTGCAGCGGCCGATCCGTCGGTCAAGACAGGCAGATACCACAGCGGAAGGTTGCCCTTGGGTCGGCGAGGTCAAGGTGGCAAGGAGCGCCTTATGCTCCTCAAGGGCGTCGGAGGGGAACCCTGCCACGTCCTCGCCGGAGCCCGTTCAACCCTGGGGTTCGAGGCGCTGCCCGGAGATGGCATCGAACAGATGCAGGTGCTCTTCCGGCACGCGCAGCTGCAGCAGGCTACCCGGCGCCGGGCGTTGCTGATGGGGCAGGCGCACGACCAGCGACTGGTCGCCCCAGCGGCCATGGGCCAGGTTGTCGGCGCCAAGGATCTCCAGCGTGTGGACCACCAGTGGCAGCCCCTGCCCCGGATCGCCGCAGGGCTGCAGATGTTCGGGCCGGATGCCCAGGCTGATCGAGCGCCCGGCCAGATGGCGATAGCCCGGACCCAAGGGTAGCCCCAGGCCACCCGGCAATTCGCAGTGACTGCCGGCGGCGTTCACCTGGCCGTCCAGCAGGTTCATCGCCGGACTGCCGATGAAGCTGGCGACGAAGCGCGTCGCCGGGCGCTCATAGACCTCCACTGGCGTACCGAGCTGCTCGACCACCCCACCCTGCATGACCACCACCCGCTGGGCCAGGGTCATGGCCTCCACCTGGTCATGGGTCACATAGAGGCTGGTGGTATTGAGGCGCTGGTGCAGCTGCTGCAGCTCCAGGCGCATCTGCACGCGTAGCTTGGCGTCCAGGTTGGACAGCGGCTCGTCGAACAGGAACACCGCCGGATCGCGCACCATGGCGCGACCCATGGCCACCCGCTGTCGCTGGCCACCGGACAGTTCCCGCGGCCGGCGTTCGAGCAGCTTGTCGAGTTCCAGGATGCGCGCCGCCTCCTTGACCCGGCTGGCGATCTCGGCGCGGCCGAGACCGGCGATCTTCAGGCCCCAGGCCAGGTTCTCGGCCACGCTCATGTGCGGATAGAGGGCATAGTTCTGGAACACCATGGCGATGCCGCGCGCCTTGGGTTCAAGCGCGGTCACGTCGGTTCCGCCGATATGGATGCTGCCGGCACTGACCCGTTCCAGGCCGGCCACCAGTCGCAGCAGGGTGGACTTGCCGCAGCCCGAGGGCCCCACCAGTACGATGAACTCGCCGTCCGCCACCTCCAGGTCGAGGGGCTGGATCACCTGGGTCTTGCCACCGTTCCAGCTCTTGGAAACGGCTCTTAGTTCGAGTTTTGCCATGGTTACTTTTCGCTATCCACCAAACCGCGTACGAAGGCGCGTTGCATGACCAGCACCACCGTCACCGGAGGGATCAGGGTGAGCAGCATGGCCGCCATCACCTGATTCCACTGCGGCGCCCGCTCGCCGAGCGAGAGCATGCTGCGGATGCCCGCCACGGCCGTGCCGAGGTCGGGGTTGCTGACGATCAGCAGCGGCCAGAGGTACTGGTTCCAGCCGTAGATGAAGGTGATGACGAACAGCGCCGCCAGGTTGGTCCGTGACAGCGGCAGCACGATGTCGCGAAAGAAGCGCAGGGGCGAGGCGCCGTCGATGCGCGCGGCCTCCAGCAATTCGTCCGGCAGGGTCAGGAAGAACTGGCGGAACAGGAAGGTGGCGGTGGCCGAGGCCATCAGCGGCAGGGTCAGGCCGGCGTAGCTGTCCACCAGGCCCAATTGGCCGAGGGTGTCCACGGTGGGAAAGATGCGCACCTCCACCGGCAGCATCAGGGTGATGAAGATCAGCCAGAAGGCCAGGTTGCGCAGTGGAAAGCGGAACCAGACGATGGCGAAGGCCGAGAGGATGGACACCGAGAGCTTGCCCAGGGTGATGCCCAGCGCCATCAGGAAGCTGTTGAACAGCAGCAGCCAGAAAGGCGCCGTGCTGTTGCCGACGCCCTGGGTCCAGATCAGGCTGAGGTTGTCCCAAAGGTGGCGACCCGGCACCAGCGTCATGGGCGTGGCGAACACCGCCTGGTCGTCGAGGGTGGCGGCGACGAAGGCCACATAGAGCGGAAAGAGGATAACGGCGATACCCAGCACCAGCATGAGGTGGCACAGCAGCGTCAGCCCACGGCGATTCTCGATCATTGATAGCGTACCCGGCGTTCGACATAGCGGAACTGCAGCACCGTGAGCACGATGACCAGCAGCATCAGCACCACCGACTGGGCGGCGGAGGCCGAAAGGTCGAGACCGGTGAAGCCCTCGCGATAGATCTTGTAGATCAGGGTGGTAGTGGCCTGCACCGGCCCGCCGTTGGTGGCCGCATCGATCACCGGAAAGGTGTCGAAGAAGGCATAGACCAGGTTGACCACCAGCAGAAAGAAGCTCACCGGCGCGATCAGCGGCAGGGACAGCTGCAGGAAGCGGCGCAACGGCCCGGCCCCATCGATGGCGGCGGCTTCCACCAGCGAGCGTGGGATGGATTGCAGCGCGGCGAAGAAGAACAGGAAGTTGTAGCTGATCTGCTTCCACACCGAGGCGAGCACCACCAGGAACATCGCCTGGCCGGCATTCTGGGCGTGGTTCCAGGCGTAGCCGTAGTGCTCCAGCAGCAGGGTGAGCAGGCCAAGGCCGGGGTTGAACAGAAAGATCCACAGCACCGCGGCGATGGCCGGAGCCACCGCATAGGGCAGCAACAGCAGGGTCTGGTACAGCCGGCTACCGCGCACCACCAGATCGACCAGGGCGGCGAAGACCAGGGAGACCAGCAGGCCGCAGCCGGTCACCAGGGCGCTGAACTTCAGGGTGGTCCAGAAGGAGGCCAGGTACAGGGGGTCATGGAACAGCTGAATGAAGTTGTCCAGGCCGACGAACTGGCTGGAGAGCCCGAAGGGGTCGAGGCTCTGTAGCGAATACCAGAGCGTCTTGCCGGCCGGCCAGAGAAAGAACACGGCGGTGATCGCCAGCTGCGGCGCGAGCAGCGCATAGGGCAGCCAGCCGGAGGGAAAGACCTGACGCGATGTGGACATGGGCGGGAAAGTCGTTGCGAGAAGAAGGGCCGGCGCCGGCAGGAAGCATGCCGGCGCCGGGGCAGACATCAGCCTTACTGGCTGGACTTCTCGAAGCGACGCAACAGGGCATTGCCGCGTTGCACGGCGGCGTCCAGCGCCTGCTGCGGGGCCTGCTTGCCGGTCCAGACGCCTTCCAGCTCCTCATCGATCACCGCGCGGATCTGCGGCATGTTGCCCAGGCGCAGGCCCTTGGTGAAGGCCAGTGGCGGCTTGTTCAGCATCTGCCGGGTGGCGATGTCGGCCCCCGGGTTCTTGGTGTAGAAGCCTTGCTCGCGGGTCAGGTCGTAGGCCGCCTTGGTGATCGGCAGGTAGCCGGTCTGCTGGTGCCACTCGGCCGCGATCTCCGGCTGCGCCAGGAAGGCGAGGAATTCGGCCACGCCGCGCTTCACCGCCGCGTCCTGGCCCTTGAACACCCAGAGGCTGGCCCCACCGATGATGGCGTTCTGCGGCGCGCCCTTGAGGTCGCCGTCGTAGGGCATCATGGCCACGCCGAAATCGAACTTGGCATAGTGGCGGATGTTGGCCAGGGAGCCGGACGAGGTGGTGAGCAGGCCACAGTCACCGTTGTAGAACTTCTCGGTGGGTTCGTCCTTGCGCCCGACATAGGTGAAATCACCCTTCTTGCCCATCTCCTGCAGCAGGGCGATGTGCTTGACCTGGGGCGCCTTGTTGAACTCCAGCACGGCGTCGGTACCTAGGTAGCCGTTGTCGCGGCTGGCGAACGGCAAGCCGTTCCAGGCACTGAAGTTTTCCAACTGGACCCAGCTCTGCCAGCCACTGGTGTAGCCGCATTTCATGCCGGCGGCGCGCAATTTGGCGCTGTCCTCGGCCAGCTCCTGCCAGGTCTTGGGCGGCGACTGCGGGTCGAGGCCGGCCTTCGTGAAGGCGTCCTTGTTGTAGTAGAGCACCGGCGTCGAGCTATTGAAGGGCTGCGACAGTAGCTGCCCGGTCTTGCCATCGCTGTAGTAGCTGGCGACGGTAGGCACGAAGCGCGACTCGTCGAAGGCAAGGCCGGCATTCTTGAACACCTGGTAGACCGGCTCGATGGCGTTGGACGCCATCATGGTCGCCGTGCCCACCTCGTAGACCTGCAGGAGGGCCGGTGGCTTGCCGGTACGGAAGGCGGCGATCCCGGCGGCCAGGTTCTGCTCGTAGTTGCCCTTGTACACCGGCTGCACCTGGAATTCCGGGTGCGTCTGGTTGAATCGCTGGGCCAGGGAATCGACTTCCTTGCCGAGCTCCGCATCCATCGAATGCCAAAAGGGAATGGGCGTCGCCGCCAGTGCCTGACCGCTGCTCATCAGCTTAAGAACCAATCCCAACGTCATACCGCGAAGCGAAGCCTGCATGTCTGTGCCGCCCTTGCCGATGGTTTAGAAGCAGGAAGCGCGAAATCGCGCCTCCTCTCGTTCGCAAGGCAACATGCCAGGGCAAGATGACAGCAAGGCTACAGCGGAGGCACTAGCCGAATCGCAAGGAAACGCGTGATACAGAGGGGTTCAGATCCGAAAACCCTCGGCGATCAGCCCGGCCAGGTGAGCGCAGGCGGGGCTGCGTTCGCCCGGTGGCGAGGCCAAGCGCAATTCGTGCACCGGCAGCCTGGGGAAGCCTTCTTCCGGCGACAATTCGCGCATCGGCGGGGTCATGCGCGCCTGGTCAGTGATGGCCACCGCCTGACCCAGTTCGACCGCGGCCTCCAGCGCTGAAGAGGCGGCGCTGGTCACTACCGCGTGCCAGCGACGGCCCTGGCCGGTCAGCAGGTCGATGCCCAGTTCGCGATAGCTACAGCCTTCGCCATGCAAGGCCAGCGGCACGCTGGCATCCGGACTCGGATGCAGCCCAGGGCCGGCGACCCATACCGGCTGGGTGTGGGCGAACATCTGGCCGTCCGCCCGGTCGCTGCGGGGCGGCCCGACCAGCAGCGCCAGGTCCAGCAGTCCCTGGCCGAGCCAGCGACGGAGTTGGCTGCTGTTGCCGGTCAGCACCTCCAGCACGATTCCCGGGTGCTCGCCCTGCAACCGCGGCAGCACCGCTTTGAGCAAGCGGGCCGCATAGTCTTCGGCCACGCCCAGGCGCACCTCGCCCACCACTGGCTGACCGGTGAGACCCGCGAGGATACGGTCGTGGGCCTGCAGCAGGTCGGCGGTCTCCAGCAGCACGCGGCGCCCGAGCGGAGTCAGGGTCACGGCCTGGTTGTCGCGCTCGAACAGCCGGCCACCGGTCTGCTCCTCCAACCGACGAATCTGGCTGCTCACCGCCGAGGGGCTGCGGTTGAGCTGCAGCGAGGCGGCGCGGAACTGCCCCAACCGGACGATGGTGTGGAAGGTACGCAGGACGTCGATGTCGAGGGGAGCAGGCATTATGCACCTTTATCGAATCATATATGCTGATAATGTCGTTTGAGTGTATTACCAGTCTGGCCCAGGCTCAAGGCATCCCGTCCCCAGGAGCCTGGCCATGACCCGTGCCCTTTCTTCCCCCCTGCTACGTCAATTCGCCCTGGTACTGTGCTGGAGCGCTGGCTTCGTCGGCTATCGCTATGCCGCGGACCAGGCCCCTACCCTGCTGGTGACTTTCTGGCGTCTGCTGCTGGCCGCCGCGCTGCTGCTGCCCTTCGCCTGGACCGACGTGCGACGCCTGCCGCTGAAAGTCATCGGTCAGCAGGCGGTCATTGGAGTGCTCGCCTTCGCCGGCGCGGCAGCGCCAGCGGCCAAGGCCATCGAACTGGGCGTCTCGCCTGGGCTGGCGGCGCTGCTTTCGGATCTGTCGCCGCTGCTGGTGGCTCTGGGTTGCTGCCTGCTGCCCGGCCAGCGCACCAATGGACGCCAGTGGCTCGGACTGGCCCTGGGGCTGGCGGGGGTGTTGCTCGCCACCGGGGCAGGACTGGGACTGGGCGTGGCACCGCGCTGGGCCTATGCCCTGCCACTGGGCGGCGCCCTGGCGCTGGCCCTGGCGACCCTGGTACAGAGTCGCCTGCCCCCCAGTCGCCTGGCCCTGCGGACCCAGCTGTTCATCCAGCTCGCGGCCAGCAGCCTGGTAATGCTGGGAGTGGCTGGGATAGAAGGTCCCCTGACACCTCCGCTGACCCTCGGCTTCGCGCTGGCGGTACTCTGGCTGTTGATCCCTACCCTGCTCGGCTTCGGCCTCTACTGGCTATGCCTGCGCCAGGGCAGCCCCCAGGCAGTGAGCGGCGCTCTCTACCTCAGTCCGCCGGTAGCCTTGCTGTGGGCCTGGGCCTGCTTCGACGAGCCCCTGGCGCCGGGCATGCTGCTCGGCCTGCTGTTCGCCCTGGCGGGGTTGCTCTGTTTGAATGCGGCGGAGCGCACTGGCCGACTGGAGCCTGCAATGGACAGATGACGGCATCGCCGCGCCGCATCCGGCGTCACCCTTCCCTACCTATAAAGACAGCTCAGGGTGCATCAGCAGGGCCTTTGTAAGCTGGCATGACCCTTCATGCCGGCCCTGGCCTTGCTTCCAACCTGGGCAGGCACGGGGCAGAAGCTGTGACTGGAAAGCGTGATGCTGACAGCCGTCAGCATCACCACGCGCCTCGTTCATCGCGAGGCGCGCGCCGGATCAGGCCTTGTCGTCGGCTTGGTCGTCGTCATCCTTGAGCGCAGGCTTCTTGCCTGGTTGTGGCGCGTGCTCGGCATCGGGCGCGATGTCCTCGCCATGATGCTTCTTCTCTTGTTGCACTTTCTTGTCGTGGGCGACGTTACGGGGATCGGTCATGGGATTTCCTTGGCTTGAAAGTCATTCGGACACCCATCGACGCATCATGCGGGCAGTGTTGCACCGGGGTGATGATTCGATCCTGACCGCGCGCGGCCGTTCACCGTGCGCGACGAAGAGGCCCGACCATTCAGGTCCTTTGCCGCAAGGATTGTCGCCGCCCGTACGACGTGCCTAGTACTTGAGTCGCCGTTCCTTGGAGGGCGGATAGCCGAAGTAGGCCGAATATCTTTTGCTGAAGTGCGTGACCGAGGTGAAGCCGCAGGCGACCGCCACCTCCAGTACCGACAGCCTGGAATGCTGCAGCAGGCGACGGCCCTCGGTGATGCGCAGTTCCAGGTAGTAGCGCATGGGCGCGGTGTCGAGCTGCTCGCGGAACAGCCGCTCGACCTGACGCCGCGAGCGGCCGGCGTAGTCGCACAGCTGCTCGATGGTCAGGGGCTCCTCGATGTTGGCTTCCATCAGGGTCACCACCTCGCGCAGCGGCGGCGTCATCTGCACCTTGAGGGTGGGATTGACCTGGCGGAAGCGCGATTCCTCGAAGGCCAGGATATTGACCAGGCCATCGGCCAGGGCGCTCCCGCACTGGGCACCGATCCATTCGAGGAACAGGTGGAAGGCGCCACTGGGGCTGGCGGCGGTCAGCCGGTCGCGATCCAGTACATGGCTTTCCGCCGAGGTCTTGCAGCCACGCACACGCTCGCTGAAGGCGCTGCGGTGCTCGGGATGGATAGCGCAGCGATAGCCGTCCAGCATCCCGGCCTGGCCCAGTTGCCAGGCGCCGTTCCACAGGCCACAGAGGGTCACCTGCTGCTTGGCCGCGCGCACCAGCAGCGCCTTGAGCCGCGGATCCAGCTCCAGGGGCGTTCGCAGCCCGCCACAAACCACCAGCAGATCGAAGCGGGCGCTCTCCGCGGCGCGGTAGTCGCCGTCCGGACGGATGACGATGCCGAGGTCACTGAGCACCTCGGCGCCGGTCGGGCTGTAGGTCCGGGTGGCGAAGGTCCCGGCGGCCAGCAGGTTGGCGGTGACCAGGGTATCCAGCGCCTGGGTGAAGGACGGCAGGGAAAAGTGATCAAGCAGGATGAAGCCGACCAGCCGGGAAAACTCCGGCCGTGGCCGCGTCGACTGCAACTGCAGGTAGTTCTTGCCCTGGATACCGCTGCCAAAGGTTCTTGAATCGATCACGTCCTACCGCCCCGCTCCTTGCCTCGGGCCCATCCTAGCCCAAAGCCGCGTTCCCACCTGGCGGGAGAACCGCCGCCCACCATGTCGCCAGCGACCAGGGTCCCGTCGAAATCAGCGTTCACGTTGCCGGCGAACAGCAGGCTGCCGTCCGGTTCGTAGGTCCACCTGTGATAGGGGCAGACCCGCTTGGCAACCTTGCCCTGCTCGTCCTCGCAGACCTTGGCACCACGACGGCGACAGGCGTTATGGAAGGCCCGCACCTGACCGTCACTGCTGCGCACCACCGCCACCGGGTAGTCGCCGATCTGCAGGGTGAAGTACCGGCCGGGCTTGGCGATCTCGAAGGTGTGGCCGGCGAAGATCCAGTCGCGATGCCAGAATTGTTCGAGGTCCTGGCGACAGACCTCGGGATCGCTGTACAGCGCACGGGCCGGTCTCGTAGCCGAGGCAGAGGGCTTCGGGCAGCTCGCGGCCACTGATACGGCGGCCCTGGGCGTGCAGGGCATCGGCCAGGGCCAGCAGTGCCGGGACCGCGGTGCGGCATGGCCCTTGGAGGTGAAGTGCCCCTCGTGGGCGTCCAGGCTGTCGGCGGTGAACCCTCCCGCCCAACCCGCGCCCAGCAGATTCACCGGGGTGCCATCGAAAGGCAGGCGACTCATGAATTCGCCACCGGGATAGTGCTTGCACGCATAGCCATAGAGAGTCTGACTGGTGGCATTGGACACCGCCACGGCCATGGTGCCGAGGATGTCCAGCAGGCTCTTCTGCAGGATGGCCCGGCTAGGGCGCGGTCCCTGGTCGAGGGTGAGGGCTTGGCAAAAGGCGTAGAGCGACATCCGCGGACTCCCTTGTTGTTGGCTGCCGAGGTTGGCCGGCAACAGACAATGAGTCAGGGTCGGGCGATGGCTCCAACGACTTTTTCGCCGGGCAAAGGATAACCGCAGGTCAGGCGGGCGCCCGGCCGAGGCGGCCAAGCAGCCACTGCTGGAAGCGCCGCACCGCCTCGCTGTCTTCCATTTCCTCGCGGATCGACAGGTAGTGGCGGCTGTTGCGCAGGACCACCTGCTCCTGGATCGGCCGCACCAGCTGGCCCTGTTCCAGCAGCGCCGCCACCAGGTGATTCCAGCCCAGGCTGATGCCCTGGTGCGTCAGCACCATGCCGATGATCAGGTTGTAGTCGTTGGCATTGAACAGCGGCGGACGCCCGGCCGGACGCTCGTCCAGATCAATGCCCTGGAAGGCCAGCCAGACGCCCCAGTCGACGTGCTCGGCCACCTGGGAGCGACCGTAGGGACTGAGGTTGAGCAGGGCCGCGTCGCGTACCCCTTCGAGGGTGCGGATCTGCGGATGGCGTTCGAGATACAGCGGCGAGCACACCGGATAGATGATGTCGTGGAACAGCGCCGTGCTGCGATAGCCGTCGCGCACCTTGGGCATCTTGGTGATGAAGGCGTCCGGCTGCACCCCCGGCTCCATGGCCAGGAAATTCTGCGTGGTGACCAGATTCAGTTCGATCTCGGGGTGGCTGGCGAAGAAATCCGGCAGGTGCTGAGACAACCACAGTGCCGAGAACGCCGGCGAGCAGCACAGGGTGAGCATGTGCCGGGCGGTCTGGTTGCTGCGGATGCGTTCGGCGGCCTGGGCGATGTTGACGAAGGATAACTGGGCCGCATCGAAGAACAGTTCGCCCGCCGGGGTCAGCGCCACCGCGCGCCCGACCCGGCTGAACAACTGGGCCCCGAGATAGCCCTCCAGCTCGCGGATCTGTCTACTGATCGCCGCCTGGGACACGCACAGCGCCTCGGCAGCGCGGGTGAAACTTGCGTACTTGGCCGCCGCGACAAAGGCCTTCACCGCGCGCAACGAAGGCATTTTCAGCAGCAGCGTATCGGGATCGACGGCTTTGGACATCGCGACTCTCGACGGACGGAAAAGGGGCGGACCACCATTATTGGCCATGGCCGCGCGACTTTGGAGCCTGTGGAGACGCCAGGCATATCTCACGGCGACACCTCTGGCGCGCTCAGCGAAATCATAACGTGACGTTATCAAATCAGGGCTGGAAATGTTGTTGGATTTGCCCGGAGTCAGCTTATAGATTTGCTGAAAAGCCCCGTTCCGAGGGCCACCAGAACAACAAGAAGGGACCGCCGTCGTGAAGACAGACACCCATTTCCTCTGCCCAGCATCTCTCATCAATCAGAACTGCACAGCGGTGGTGACTGCCTGTGCTGGGCGCGAAGGAGGCATGGCATGACCCGCTCCGACGAAATCATCTCGGTCCGTAACATCTACAAGGTGTTCGGCTCTCAGGCGGACACCGCCATGGCGCTGGTCAGGGCGGGGGCTTCCAAGGCGGAGGTGTTCGAGAAGACCGGCCAGGTCATCGGGGTCTTCGATGCCAGCTTCTCGGTCATGCGCGGCGAGATCTTCGTGATCATGGGACTGTCCGGCTCGGGCAAGTCGACCATGGTGCGGCTGTTCAATCGCCTCATCGAACCCACCGCTGGCACCATCTTCCTCAACGGCCGGGAAATCACTGGCCTCAGTGACAAGGACCTGTTGCAGGTCCGCCGCAAGGACATGGGCATGGTGTTCCAGTCCTTCGCCCTGATGCCGCACATGACGGTGCTGGACAACGTCGGCTTCGGTCTGCAGATCAGCGGCGTCGCCGAAAAGGAGCGCAACAGCCGCTCCATCACCGCGCTGCGCCAGGTCGGCCTGGCCGGCCAGGAAAACTGCTATCCGCACCAGCTCTCCGGCGGCATGCAGCAGCGCGTGGGCCTGGCCCGGGCGCTGGCCAACGATCCAGCCATC
The DNA here is from genome assembly GCF_001518815.1 of Pseudomonas oryzihabitans. Taxonomy (NCBI): domain Bacteria; kingdom Pseudomonadati; phylum Pseudomonadota; class Gammaproteobacteria; order Pseudomonadales; family Pseudomonadaceae; genus Pseudomonas; species Pseudomonas oryzihabitans. Next base: position 1,056,696 of record NZ_CP013987.1, on the reverse strand, counting down.
CTGCTGATGGACGAAGCCTTCTCGGCCCTCGATCCGCTGATCCGCCACGAGATGCAGGGCGAGCTGATCAAGCTGCAACAGCAACAGGACCGCACCATCATCTTCATCTCCCACGACATCGAGGAAGCGGTCCGCATCGGCCATCGCATCGCCATCATGGAAGGCGGCCGGGTGGTGCAGATCGGTACCCCGCGCCAGTTGCTGTGCCAGCCGGCCAACGACTACGTGCGCACCTTCTTCAACGGCTTCGATTCCAGCCGCATCCTCAAGGCCGGCGACATCGCCCAGCGGGATGCGCAGATCGCCTATAGGCCCGGTCGCGAGACCCCGATCACGGCGGACACGCCGATCAGGGACATCTTCGGCACCGTGGCCCGCGCCAGTGCGCCCGTACCGGTCGTGGACGCCGCCGGCGCCTATCAGGGCTGCATCTCCCAGGGTCGCCTGCTGAGCTATCTCGGCGGCCACTGATCGCTGTTTTCCTTTGTTGAGGGCGCGCAGGCGCGCCGGAGGCCCCGCTCATGTCCGATTTCAGCATTCTTGATCCCTTCAAGACGATTACCGTTCCGGTGGGCTCCTGGGTGGAAGCCGCGCTGCGCTACCTGGTGCACAACTTCCGCGAGGTGTTCCGCTCCATCCGCTGGCCGGTGGACCAGGTCCTGGACGGCATCCAGGCCGCGCTGATGTCGGTGCCGCCGACCGTGTTCATCCTGCTGGCCGCCCTGCTCGGCTGGCAGATCGGCGGTCGCCGCATCGGCGTGCTGACCCTGGTCATGCTCACCGCCCTGGGACTGATCGGCGTGTGGAACGACGCCATGGTCACCCTTGCCCTGGTACTCACCTCGCTGGTGTTCTGCGCGGTGATCGGCATCCCGCTAGGCATCCTCAGCGCCCGCAGCAATCGCCTGGAAATGTGCATCCGCCCGCTGCTGGACGCCATGCAGACGCTGCCCGCCTTCGTCTACCTGGTGCCGGTGGTGATGCTGTTCGGCATCGGCAACGTGCCGGGGGTCATCGTCACCATCATCTTCTCGCTGGCACCGCTGGTGCGCCTGACCAATCTGGGCATCCGCCAGGTGCCGGAAGACAAGATCGAAGCCGCCCGTGCCTTCGGCTGCACGCCCTGGCAGATGCTGGTCAAGGTCCAGCTGCCGCTGGCCGCGCCGACCATCATGGCCGGGGTCAACCAGACCCTGATGCTGGCGCTGTCGATGGTGGTGGTGGCCTCGATGATCTCGGTCGGCGGACTCGGCCTCATGGTCCTCAGCGGCATCGGTCGCCTGGACATGGGCCTGGCCAGCGTCGGCGGTATCGGCCTGGTGTTGCTGGCGATCTTCCTTGATCGCTTCACCCAGGCCATGGGCGAGCGCAGCGCCCACCTGGCCAGCGGTCAGCGCTGGTACCACAGCGGCCCGGTCGGCCTGGTGGTGCGTCTGGTCGGCAAGAAAAAAGCGCTGCCGCATCCGGTTACGCCTTGAACCTGCCTTTCACCGCAGAACATCAACTCACAACGACAGGTGCTCCATGAATCTTTCCGCATGCAAGAAAGCGCTCCTGACCGGCTTCGCCGCCTCCCTCCTGGGTCTGGCCCTGAGCGGCGCCGTCCATGCCGCTAGCGCCGACCAACCCGGCGCCGGGGTGAAAGTCACGCCGATCTTCCCCACCATCGCCGAAGAACGCTTTCGCGGCGAGATCGCCATAGCCGGCCTCAAGGCGCTGGGCTACGACGTCAAGGCCCCCAAGGAAACCGACTACCCGGCGCTGTTCCTGGCGCTGTCCTATGGCGACGCCGACTTCACCGTGCACATGTGGGAACACATGCACCAGGCCTTCTATGACAAGGCCGGCGGCGACGACACCATGGTCAAGGCCGGTAACGTGATGCCAGGCGTGCTGCAGGGCTTCATGATCGACAAGAAGACCGCCGACCAGTACCACATCAAGGACATCTCGGACTTCAAGAAGCCGGAAATCGCCAAGCTGTTCGACAGCAATGGCGACGGCAAGGCCGACCTTACCGGCTGCAACCCCGGCTGGGGCTGCGAGGTGATCGTCGAGCACCAGCTCAAGGCCTATGGCCTGAACGACACCGTCACCGACAACCGCGGCTCCTATTTCGCGCTGATGGCCGACACCATCCAGCGCTACAAGGACGGCAAGCCGATCTTCTACTACACCTGGGTGCCGCAGTGGATCTCCAGCGTGCTGGTGGAAGGCCGGGACGTTGTCTGGCTACCAGTGCCCTTCACCTCGCTGCCCGACGGCAAGAACGATGTGAACACCACCTTCGAGGGCAAGAACCTGGGCGCTCCCATCGACAACGTCGTGGCGGTGATCAACAAGGACTTCGCCAGGAAGAACCCCGCCGCGGTCAAGTTCCTCTCGGAGCTGAAGATCGCCACCGCCGACGAAAGCGCCCAGAACCTCAAGATGCAGAACGGCGAGAAATCGCTGGACGACATCAAGCGTCAGGCCGCCGAGTGGATCAAGGCGCACCAGGCCGAGTGGGACGGCTGGCTGGCGGACGCCCGCGCCGCTGGCCAGAAGTGATCGCCTAGACGGCGCCAGCGCGCCGTGACCGGGCAGTAGTCGGGCACAGCGCCACCACGACGTACCGGACCGCCGGGCCTGAACGGCCTGAGCCCGCGGCCCGGCCCTGAACGACCTCAAGCGACATCCTGCCTCCCCGGGAGGCGGGCAAGCCCTGTGCGCCTCGCGTTCAGGCCAGACGCTTCACCAGAGACGGTTGCGCACCATGAAAGTCCAAGCCCTGCCCGCCGACGACAACACCTGTGGCTGGTACCACACCAGTGCCCCGCGCACGCCCCGGCCCAGCCATCGCGGCCATAGCGAGGCGCCCTGGGTGGTGGTCGGCGCCGGTTTCACCGGGCTCGCTGCCGCGCGGCAGCTGGCGCTGAAGTTCCCGGACGACGAGGTGATCCTGGTGGAGGCGCAGGAGGTCGGTCTGGGCCCGGCCGGGCGCAATGCCGGCTTCGCCATCGATCTGCCCCACGACATCGGCGCCGAGGACTACATCGGCGACATCGGCATCGCCCGCACCGTGCTCAAGCTGAACCTGAGTGGCCAGGCCTACCTGCGCCGGCAGGTCGAACGCTACGGCATCGATTGCCAGCTGCAGGCCTGCGGCAAGTATCAGGCCGCTGTCGAGGAACGCGGTCTGGCAGTGCTCGATGCCTACCGGCGCGGCCTGGACAAGCTCGACCAGCCCTACCAGATGATCGAACGCGAGACCCTGCCCGAGCATCTGGGCACGGACTTCTATCAGCGGGCGCTCTATACCCCTGGCGCGGTGCTGATCCAGCCCAGCGCCCTGGTCAAGGGTTTGGCCGAGAATCTACCAGCCAATGTCACGCTCCATGAGCGCACGCCGATCCTGGACGTGGACTACGGTCCGCGCCCCGAGCTGCGGCATGCAGCTGGCCGTATCACCGCCGGCAAACTGGTGCTGGCCAACAATTCCTTCGGCCAGCACTTCGGCTTCCTGCAGGGGCGCATGCTGCCGATCTTCACCTACGGCAGTCTCACGCGGCAGTTGACGCCCGACGAGCAGGCGCTGCTGGGCGGCAAGCCCTTCTGGGGTGCCATCCCTGCCGACCCTTTCGGCACCACGGTGCGGCGTACCCCCGACCAGCGCCTGCTGATCCGCAACAGCTTCAGCTTCAACCCCGATGGCCGCAGCAATCCCAAGCATTTGCAGCGGGTGCTGCAGCGTCACCAGGCCTCCTTCGCCCGCCGCTTTCCCATGCTGCCAAAGGTAACCTTCGAGTACACCTGGGGTGGCGCCCTGGCCATGACCCGCAACCACAACGGCTTCTTCGGCCAGCTGGCCCCCAACGTCTATGGCGCCCTGGGCTGCAACGGCCTGGGCGTCACCCGCGGTACCGCCACCGGCAAGCTGCTCGCCAACTGGCTGGCCGGCGAGCGCGACGAACTGATCGATTTCCTGCTCGCCGCGCCCGGGCCCAATGCCAACCCACCGCAGCCGTTCCTCTCGGCCGGCGTCAATTTCAACCTCTTGTGGGGACAGTACCGCGCCGGCTGCGAAAGCTGACGGCCGCACCCTCCCCGCTGACATCCGTGCAACCTCTGGAGGCTCCACCCATGAACTTCGACGGCATCTACACACCGGCCATCACCCCGCTCAAGGCGGACGGCGCCATCGACCAGGCCGGTTTCGCCCAGGTCCTGGAATACCTGATCGAGTCCAAGGTGCACGGCATCGTGGTCGGCGGTTCCACCGGCGAGTACTACGCCCACAGCGGCGAAGAGCGCCTGGCGCTGATCGCCCAGGCCTGCGACGTGGTGGGCCAGCGCCTGCCACTGGTGATCGGTACCGGCGCCATCCGTACCGAGGATTCGGTGGTGTTCGCCCAGGCCGCGCGTGAGCACGGCGCCGACGCCCTCCTGGTCGGCACCCCGCCCTATGCCCTGCCGACCCAGCAGGAGATCGCCGAGCACGTACTGACGGTGGATCGCGCCGCCGACCTGCCGATCATGCTCTACAACTATCCGGGGCGGATGAACGTGGCCATGGGCGAGGACTTCTTCGCCGCCATCGCCGGCTGCAGCAATGTCCAGTCGATCAAGGAAAGCAGCGGCGACATGGCGAGTCTGCACCGCCACGCGGTCAAGCGCCCGGACCTGCAGCTTTCCTGCGGCTGGGACGACCAGGCCCTGGAATTCTTCGCCTGGGGCGCGCGCAGCTGGGTCTGCGCCGGCTCCAATTTCGTGCCGCGCGAGCACGTGGCGCTCTATGAGGCCTGCGTACTGGAGCAGGACTTCGCCAAGGGGCGCCGGATCATGGCGGCCATGCTGCCGCTGATGGATTACCTCGAAGGCGGCAAGTTCGTGCAGTCGATCAAGTACGGCTGCGAACTGGCCGGCCTGCCCAACGGCGGCGTCCGCGCGCCGCTCAAGGGCATGAGCGAAACCGAACAGGCCGAACTGGCGCAGGTGATCGCCGCGCTGAAGAACAACGTCGCCCGTATCGTCCAAGGAGCCTGACCATGACCGATCTGCTGAGCAAAGCCGCCTACGCCGACCTCGCCGCCACCGTCGAGCTACGCACCCAGGCCTTCATCGATGGCGCCTTCGTCGCCGCCCAGAGCGGCCAGACCTTCGTCACCAGCAACCCCGCCACAGGGGTCGAGCTGGCGCGGGTGGCGGCCTGTGGCGCCGCCGACGTCGACCTTGCCGTGGCCGCCGCCAAGACCGCCTTCGAGGACGGTCGCTGGAGCGGTCTGCACCCCTCCGCGCGCAAGGTCGTGCTGCAGAAATTCGCTGCGCTGCTGGAAGAACACGCCCATGAACTGGCGGTGGTCGAGAGCCTCGACAGCGGCAAGCCGGTGCGCGAGTGCCAGACCATCGATGTGCCCGAGACCATCAACACCCTGCGCTGGCACGCCGAGCTGATCGACAAGATCTACGACGCCACCGCCCCCACCGGCGCCGGCGCCCTGGCCATGGTGGTCCGCGAGCCCATCGGCGTGGTGGGTCTGGTGCTGCCCTGGAACTTCCCGTTGCTGATGCTGGCCTGGAAGATCGGCCCGTCGCTGGCTGCCGGCTGCTCCATCGTGGTCAAGCCGGCCAAGGAGACCACCCTGAGTGCCCTGCGGGTGGCCGAGCTGGCCCACCAGGCTGGGGTGCCGGCCGGCGTGTTCAACGTGGTGCCCGGCAGTGGCAAGGAAGCCGGCGAGCCCATCGGCCGTCATCCCGATATCGCGGCAGTCAGCTTTACCGGCTCCACCGACACCGGGCGGCTGTTCCTCAAGTACGCCGCCGAATCCAACCTCAAGCGCATCGTGCTGGAACTTGGAGGCAAGAATCCAGCCGTGGTGATGAACGACGTCGAGGATCTTGACCAGGTCGCCCAGCACGTGGTCAATGGCGCCTTCTGGAACATGGGCGAGAACTGCTCGGCATCGTCGCGGCTGATCGTCCATCGCGAGGTCAAGGACGCCCTGCTGGAGCGCGTCCAGGCCCACTTGCAGGACTGGCAGCTGGGCGATCCGCTGGATCCCGAAAATCGTCTGGGCTCGATGGTCAGCAAGGCACACTTCGACAAGGTGCGTTCCTACCTGGAACATGCCAGCGAGCAGCAGCTCAAGCTGGTGACCGGTGGCGCGACCCGCGAGGGCGTCTATGTAGAGCCGACCATCGTCGATGACGTGGACCGTGACAGCCGCCTGTTCCGCGAGGAGATCTTCGGCCCGGTGCTGAGCGTGACCCCCTTCGACACGCTCGACGAAGCCCTGGAGCTGGCCAACGACACCGCCTACGGCCTGGCCGCCTCGGCCTACACCGGCAACCTGCGCCACGCCATCAAGCTGGCCCGTGGCATCCGTGCCGGCATCGTTACCGTCAACTGCTTCGGCGAGGGCGATGCCTCCACTCCCTTTGGCGGCTACAAGGAGTCGGGCTTCGGTGGGCGCGACAAGTCGCTGTGGGCCCACGACCAGTACACCGAGATCAAGACCATCTGGATCGACGCGTCTTGATCTCGAGCTAAAGACGCTATTCGGTCCGCTGCCGCAGCGCAGCGGACCGTCCTCCCCTGCCTGGCCGCGCTCGACATCAGTACCCTGGCTGACCAGGTGGCGGCGGTCCGCCGTTCGCTGCGGCGCTGATCTCGCTGGCTAGCGCTTGCCCTGTGCTGCCTCCCCGTAGCCAGAACGGACGTGCTGGCTTCCTCGCCCGGCCGCGCACCGACGACCGCCATCCCACCTGGCGCCCTTAGCCTGCTAAGCTTCGCCGCTTTTTTGCCACCTGCCCGTGCAGGTCGCCGCAGGCGGTGGGTGCACCGCCCTGCACCCCATGACCGAGAATGGCCGCCAGAGCCAACGTCCGGCCCCTTCAACTGCCAGCTGGAAATTCCATGTCCACCGCCTCTCCGAGTCTGCAGCGCCGGCTCAAGCCCCGTCACCTCAACATGATCGCCATCGGCGGCTCCATCGGCACCGGGCTGTTCGTCGCCTCCGGCGCCACCGTGGCCACCGCTGGTCCCGGCGGCGCCCTGGCGGCCTATGCGCTGATCGGTTTGATGGTCTACTTCCTCATGACCAGCCTCGGCGAAATGGCCGCCTACCAGCCGGTGTCGGGCTCCTTCTCCATCTATGGCAGTCGCTTCGTCGAGGACGGCTTCGGCTTCGCCCTGGGCTGGAACTACTGGTACAACTGGGCGGTGACCATCGCTGCCGAACTGGTGGCGGCGCAGCTGGTAATGGGCTTCTGGTTTCCCGAGGTGCCGGGGCTCATCTGGAGCGCGCTGTTCCTCGCACTGATGTTCCTGCTCAATGCGGTGTCGGTACGCGGCTTCGGCGAGAGCGAATTCTGGTTCGCGCTGATCAAGGTGGCCACCGTGGTGGTCTTCATCGGCCTGGGCCTGGCTGCCATCCTCGGCATCTTCAGCGGCATCGAACCGCCGGGGCTTTCCGTGTTCACCCAGGGCGAGGCGCCCTTCGTCGGCGGCCTGCAGGCCATGGTCGGGGTGGCCATGATCGCCGGCTTCTCCTTCCAGGGCACCGAGCTGATCGGCATCGCCGCCGGTGAATCGGAGAATCCGCGCAAGAACGTGCCCATCGCCATCCGCCAGGTGTTCTGGCGCATCCTGATGTTCTATGTGCTAGCGATCTTCGTCATCGGCATGCTGATTCCCTACACCGATCCGCGCCTCTTGCAGAACGATGCCACCGATGTTTCCGTCTCGCCGTTCACCCTGCTGTTCGAGCGCGCCGGCCTGGCCTTCGCCGCCAGCCTGATGAACGCGGTGATCCTCTCGGCGGTGCTCTCCGCTGGCACCTCGGGCATGTACGCCTCGACCCGGATGCTGCACAGCCTGGCCGAACAGGGCAAGGCGCCGCGGCTGTTCGCCCGCGTCTCGCGCAATGGCGTGCCGCGCAATGCCCTGCTGGCCACCACCGCGGTGGGCGCCCTGTGCTTCTTTACCTCCCTGGTCGGCGACAAGGCCCTCTATGGCTGGTTGCTCAACACCTCGGGCATGTGTGGCTTCATCGCCTGGCTGGGCATCGCCGTCTCCCACTATCGCTTCCGCCAGGGCTACCTGGCCCAGGGTCGCCGCCTGGAAGACCTGCCCTACCGCGCCAAGCTGTTCCCCTTCGGGCCGCTGCTGGCCTTCGCCCTCTGCCTGGTGATCACCCTGGGGCAGAACTATGCCGCCCTGTTCGGGCCGAACGGCGTCGACTGGCTAGGCCTGGCCGCCACCTACATCAGCCTGCCGCTGTTTCTCGCCGTCTGGCTGGGCTACCGCTTCAAGCACCGCAGCCGCCTGGTTAAGCTCAAGGACATGGACGTCAGTCCGAGCGGGGACTGAGCGACCGCTAGCGGGACCTGCCGGCTGCGCCCGGCGGGTCCCGTGCTAGCATCCTGACCTTTCCGGTCGACTCGCCAGCGCTGCCATGGGCAACACCCTCGCCTCCCAACTGATCCCCGAGATCCTTACCTACATCGCCTCTCACCAGCTGGCGGTGGGCACACGACTGCCCGAGCGCACCCTGGCCGAGCGGCTGCGCGTCTCCCGCTCGCCGGTGCGCAGTGCCCTGCAGCAGATGGCCGACCAGTCCCTGCTGGCGCGCCATCCCGAAGGCGGCTTCGCCGTGGCCGCCGCGGCCCTGGACGCCACGCCCCAGGCGCGCGAAGAGGTGTCCGCCAGCGAGCGCCTGTACCTGACCATCGCCCGCGACCGGATCGAGGGCGAACTGCCGCTGAAGGTCACGGAAAACGAGTTGATCCGCCGCTACCAGGTCACCCGTGGGCAACTGGCCGACATCCTCAGACGCATCGTCCAGGAAGGCTGGGCCGAGCGCCTGCCAGGCTATGGCTGGAGTTTCGTCGAAGGCCTCACCTCGCCCGACGCCTACGCCCAGAGCTATGCCTTCCGCCTGCTGATCGAACCCGCCGGCATCCGCGACGCCGGCTTCACCCTGGATGCCGGTGAATTGCGGCGCTGCCGCGATGAGCAGGCGCTGCTGGCCGCAGGCCGGGTGTTCGAGGCCTCGCCCGCGGAAATCTTCGACGCCAACACCCGCCTGCACGAGACCATCGCCCGCTGCTCTGGCAATGCCTTCATCCTCGATGCGCTGCGCCGCCTCAATCGCCTGCGCCGGCTGATCGAGTACCAGAAGTCGGTGGATCGCCAGCAGGCCCAGCGCCGTTGCCAGGAGCATCTGCAGCTGATCGATCTGCTGCTGGAGGGCCACCGCGAGGACGCGGCAGCCTTCATGACCCTGCACCTCGGCAACGCGCTGCAGGAAAAGCAGACGGCGCCCGCGAGCTGAGCCTGCGGCGCCAGGGGCCTGCCCGCCAGGGCGCGGGAGCGTTAGACTGGTGGACTTTTCCCGTCACCCGAGTCCGCCATGCCGATCCGTCACGCCATCGTCCATCTGATCGACAAGAAGCCCGACGGCCAGCCCGCGACCCTGCACGCGCGGGACGCCACCCTTACCGATTCCCAGGCCATCGAGAATCTGCTGGCCGATCTCAACGACAGCTACAACGCCAAGCCCAACAAGGCCTGGGGCCTGTTCCACGAGGAATCCGGCGCCTACCCCTTCAGCGGCTGGCTCACCGCCTACCTGGAAGGCGAGCAGGATTTCGTCGCCTTCAGTCGCCAGGCGGTGGAGCACCTCAAGAGCCTGATGGAGAGCAGCAACCTCTCCACCGGCGGCCATGTGCTGTTCGCCCAGTACCAGCAGGGCATGACCGACTACCTGACCATCGCCCTGCTGCACCACAGCGAGGGGGTGACCGTCACCGAGAGCCTGGAGGTGGCCCCGGCCAAGCACCTGGACCTGGGCCAGCTGCACCTGGCGGCGCGCATCAACCTCTCGGAATGGCGCAACAACAAGCAGTCGCGCCAGTACATCTCCTTTATCCGCGGCAAGGGCGGCAAGAAGGTCTCGGACTACTTCCGCGACTTCATCGGCTGCCAGGAAGGCGTCGACGCCAAGGGCGAGACCCGCACCCTGCTCAAGGCCTTCAGCGACTACGTGGAAAGCGAGGACCTGCCCGAGGAAGCCGCCAAGGAAAAGACCGATACCCTGGTGGACTACGCCAGCAGCCAGGCCAAGCGTGGCGAGCCCATGGCCCTGGATGCCCTTTCCGAGCTGATGGACGACCAGGCCCCGCGTGCCTTCTACGACTACATCCGCAACAAGGACTATGGCCTGGCTCCGGAGATCCCGGCGGACAAGCGCACCCTCAATCAATTCCGCCGCTTCACCGGCCGCGCCGAAGGGCTGTCGATCAGCTTCGAGGCGCACCTCCTGGGTTCGCGTATCGAATACGACGAAGGCCAGGACCTGCTGATCATTCGCGAGGTGCCCAGCCAGCTCAAGGACCAGCTCAAGCGGCGCAATGACTAGCCTGAACGCAGCGAGCACGGTCATCGGCGAATGACCGTCGAGCCTCCTGGACACCTGGGGTTGCAAACGCGATCACCGATCGGGCGCCCCCGGCTGGACAGCGGCCGGCCAAAGGGGGCACAAGATGTCCCTTCTTTTCCTTATCCTCCGAAAAAGTCGAAACCATGAGCCAGTACCCCTTCGAACGCCGCATCGTCATTACCCTGCAATCGAACAATGAACTGACGCTCGACGCCGCCCTCGACCAGGCCGTGTCGCGCATCAAGCAGGGTGAGACCCACGGTGGCGACGAAGGCCTGGCCACCGCCTACAGCTTCCATGTGGATACCGTGGCCGAAGGCCCCTCCGGCCCGGTGGACCTGGGCGAATACCTGGGCCGCCCGGCGACCAAGGCCGAGCAGAGCGTGGTGGACGCCGGCGTGGTCCCGCGCTTCCGCCTCGGCCAGACGGTGGCGGTGCAGGTCGGCAATGGCGAACCCAAGCCCAGCAGCATCCAGGAAGTACGCCTCTTCCCCCAGGTGGAAGGCCCCTGCTGGCTGTACCTGGTGGAAGAGCGCGTCCATCGCGACTACCTGCCGGCGAAGAAACTGCGGGCGATCTGAGCAACGACACGCTGTTGGGCTTCGCTGGCGCTCAACCCAACCTACCGACCCGTAGGTTGGGTTGAGACGGCTTCATCGTCGAAGCCCAACAGGCAGGCCTGAGCGCCACGATGTTGGGCTTCGCTGGCGCTCAACCCAACCTACCGACCCGTAGGTTGGGTTGAGACGGCTTCATCGTCGAAGCCCAACAGCCAGACCTGAGCGCTACAATGTTGGGCTTCGCTGCGCTCAGCGCCAACCTACCGCGCCGTAGGTTGGGTTGAGACGGCCTCACCGTCGAAGCCCAACAGCCAGACCTGAGCGCCACGATGTTGGGCTTCGCTGCCGCTTAGCCCAACCTACCAGTCTCCCGTAGGTTGGGCTGAGACAGCTTCATCGTCGAAGCCCAACAGGCAGGCCTGAGCCCAACAGCCCCACTCAACCGAACGCGGCGATCTGGCGATAGAGCGACAGCGCTGGCGCTGTGGTCGTGCCGGTCATCTGGGTGAGGATACTGCCATCCAGCGCGATGCTCGCCCCTGCGCCCTGTCCGTCCGCCGGCAGCACCGTCCACTGGGGTGCACCATCGGCACCGGTGCTGATGTTGAAGGTCGGCGCCGACAACTGGGCGGTTTCCTGAGCGGCAGCGGTCGCCACGCCGCCAGGGCTGAGGCCATTGATGAGCTGGCTGCTCAACTGATTGGGATGCCAATCCGGCATGCCGGGATTCAGCGTACCGAGGATGCCGGCATCTTCCGTGGCGGCGGGAGCCCAGTTCCAGGACGCGGCACCCTGATCCTGCGGGGAAAGCCCGGAGAAGGCCACGTTGGCCGCATCGGTGCCACGCTGCGCGCCTTCGAAATAGGCAAGCTGACGTTCAGCCGAAGTGAAGGTGCCCGAATCGTCGCTGGCGATACGCGTCAGGCTGTCGCTGTCCAGGTTGGCGAAGGGATCCTGGGTGGAGGCGTCGGCATAGCGACTGTCGTTACGCGTCAGGCTGTCGCTGTCCAGGTTGGCGAAGGGATCCTGGGTGGAGGCGTCGGCATAGCGACTGTCGTTACGCGTCAGGCTGTCGCTGTCCAGGTTGGCGAAGGGATCCTGGGTGGAGGCGTCGGCATAGCGACTGTCGTCATGGTAATAGCTCACCAGCAGGTGATTGGCCGCCTGCTTCGCCAACTGGATACGGTCGGGACTGGCCCCCTCGGGCATCTCGCCGAGCACGGCGGCGTCGGTACCCTGGCTGCGGATCTGTTGCTGGAGGATCTGCATGAAGCTGTCGAGATCGCTGTTACCGTTCGACTGGCCCGGCAACAGCCTGGCAATGAGCTGGGCGGCGGGCGACAGGTCCACCGCGACATCGGTGCCGGCTGGGGTTCCCCCCGCGCTGGCGGAATCGGCGGCGGGTGCGCCCTGATTGCCGGTAGCGCTCGGATTGGCAGGCTGAGTCCCTGTCGTTGCCGTCGAAGTCTGGCTGTCGATCGCCCTCATGGTCGTGCCCTCCGGCCGCCCAGGCGGCCTGTCTCAGCATCTTTATGCCATACCCGTCTTAGGTTTTACTTAAGGCCGGGGCAAGGATCGGAGACGCGACGCGGGAAAGACACAGGCGACAGGCGCTAGCCCCGCCGCTCCCAGACCTCGCAGGCATAGGCGGGACGATCGTCCTCGGCCGCATGCTCCTGCCGCGAGACGAGCTGCCAGTCGCTCTCCTGCCATGGGGGAAAGAAGACATCGCCTTGCGGCGCCAGGGCGACTCGGGTCAGGTAGAGGCGCTGCGCCTGGGGCAGGGCGTCGGCGAACAGCTGGGCACCACCGATCAGCATGATCTCGGCTGCCTGGTGCTCAAGGGCCCAGGCCTCGGCGCGCTCGACCGCCGCCGCCAGCGAGGTGCGGACCTCGGCACCTTCGGCCACCAGATCAGTCTGACGGGAGACCACCAGATTCAGCCGTCCCGGTAGCGGGCGGCCAAGGGAGTCCCAGGTCTTGCGACCCATGACCAACGGCTTGCCGAGGGTCACGGCCTTGAAATATTTGAGCTCCGCCGGCAGGTGCCAGGGGAGACGATTGTCGATGCCGATGACGCCGTTATCAGCTACGGCAACGATCAGGCTAAGGGGGAGAGAAGTTTTCATGGTGACAGAGCATAACAGAGGCGTTAACAGCAGGGACGCCAGGGACTATCCTCGGCGTTTTTGCCGCAAGGGCGTCCCCGCGTGACCGCACCCCCTTCTCCCGCCTTCGAAGATCTCTGGCTGACCGAAGCCCTGCGCCTGACCGAGGAAGACAGCGGCCCGCTGGAAGACGCCGAGGCCAATCGCCAGGCACGAGCAGCCGGTGGTGCCTTCGAGACGCGCCTGGTGACCCGCGCCCGGCTGCTCGGCCAGCGTGACGGTCTGCTGGCCGCGCGGCGCCGTTGGCGCCAGGGCGCGGTGCTGGCCGCCTGGCTGCTCGGCATCGTGGCGCTGTTCTGTGGCGCCGGCCTCGCCGCTGGCGCCCTGGGCGACGGCAGTCGCCCGGTCAATGTGTTCTGGGCGCTGGGCAGTCTGCTCGGTCTCAATCTGCTGAGCCTCGCGGTCTGGGCCCTTGGCCTGCTGGGGGGCGGACGGCAGCTGGCCTCGCCGCTGGCCCGGCTCTGGCTGTGGCTATCCGGTCGCCTGGCGCGCGATGCCCGGGCCCTGCACCTGGGGCCGGCACTGGTCGGCCTGCTCGGCCGCGCCCGCCTGCTGCCCTGGGCCCTGGGCGGCCTGGTCCATGGCCTCTGGCTACTGATCCTCGGCAGTGCCCTGGCGACCTTGCTGGCGCTGCTCTCCGGACGCAGCTACCTGTTCGTCTGGGAGACCACCCTGCTCGGCAGTGACACCTTCGTGCTCCTGACCCAGGTGCTGGGCGCCCTGCCCCACCTGCTGGGCTTTCCCCTGCCCGATCCGGCCAGCATCGCCGCCAGTGGCGATGCGGCCAGCCCCCTGGCCGCTGCACGCCAGGCCTGGGCTGGCTGGCTGCTCGGGGTGGTGCTGGTCTATGGCCTGCTGCCACGCCTGCTGCTGACCCTGCTCTGCCTGTGGCGCTGGCAGCGCGGCCGCCAGCGGCTGCGCCTGGACGTGGAGCGCCCTGGCTATCTGCAACTGCGTGAACGCCTGCTGCCCACCAGCGAACGCCTGGGCGTGAACGACGCCGCCCCCGCGCACCTGCCCCAGCAGGACGCCGGTGGTCTTACCCGCACCGGCGACGAGGCGCTGCTGGTAGGCATCGAGCTCAGCGACCATACCTGGCCGCCGCCGCTGCCCGAGGGCGTGCGAGACGCCGGCGTCCTCGACGACGGTCAGGGGCGCCGGCACCTGCTCGAACAGCTGACCCGCTATCCAGCGCGCCGCCTGCTGATCGCCTGCGATCCCCGCCGCTCACCGGATCGCGGTACCCTGACGCTGCTGGCAGAACTGTCGCGCTGCGCCACGGCGACCCGCATCTGGCTGCTGCCCGCGCCCCTGGGTAGCAAGCTCGATCCGATCCGCCTGGATGACTGGCGCCAGGCACTGGACGCTCTGCATCTGGCACACTGCGAAGGCGATCAAACAGAATTGGCCTGGCTGGAGACGAATCCATGAGCGGCCCCCTGCGCCTGGCGCTGGTTGGCCACACCAATGTCGGCAAGACCTCGCTACTGCGCACCCTGACCCGCGACGTCGACTTCGGCGAGGTCTCCCATCGCCCCAGCACCACCCGTCACGTCGAGGGCGCGCGGCTGTCGGTGGATGGCGAGGCCCTGCTGGAGCTCTACGACACGCCCGGCCTGGAAGACGCCATCGCCCTGCGCGACTACCTGGAGCAACTGGAGCGCCCCGGCGAACGCCTGGACGCCGCCACCCTGCTCGAGCGCTTTCTCGACAGCGTGGAAGCTCGCCAGCGTTTCGAACAGGAAGCCAAGGTGATCCGCCAGTTGCGCGCCTCCGATGCCGGTCTCTATGTGATCGACGCCCGCGAGCCGGTGCTGGCCAAATACCGCGACGAACTGGCGGTGCTGGCTGGCTGCGGTCGACCGCTGGTGCCGGTACTCAATTTCGTCGCCGCCGAGGGCCACCGCGCCGACGACTGGCGCGCGACCCTGGCCCGCCTCGGGCTGCATGCCCTGGTGCGCTTCGACAGCGTCGCGCCGCCGGCGGACGGCGAGGCCCGTCTCTACGAAAGCCTGGCGACCCTGCTGGAAAGCGGCCGCCCAGCGCTGCAACGGCTGATCGCCGACCATGCCGAACAGGCCCGGCGCCGCCATCAGCAGGGCGTGCGCCTGATCGCCGAACTGCTGGTGGACGCCGCCGCCGCGCGGCGCAGCGTGGCGCCCGGCGAAGCCGAGGTGAGCACCGCGACCGCCGAGTTGCGCGATGCCCTGCGTAGCCGCGAACAACGCTGCGTGGAAGAACTCTTGCGGTTGTTCGGCTTTCGCCCGGGTGATGCCCATGCCAGCGACCTGCCGCTGCTGGACGGGCGCTGGGGCGATGACCTGTTCAATCCGGAGACCCTGCGCCTGCTGGGCATTCGCCTGGGCGGCGGCGTGGCGGCCGGCGCCGCGGCAGGGGTCGGGCTCGACCTGCTCGCCGGTGGCCTGACCCTGGGCGCCGCCACGGTGCTGGGTGCCCTGGCCGGTGGCCTGGCGCAGACCGGCGGCCACTACGGCCGGCGGCTGTTCGGCAAGTTGCGCGGCGGGCGGGAGCTGTCCATCGACGATGCCGTGCTGCGCCTGCTGGCGCTACGGCAGCGTCAGCTGCTGGCGGCGCTGGAAATCCGCGGTCACGCCGCCCAGGGCGCGATCGAAGTGGCCGCGCCTGACGAGCAGCGCTGGCGCGAGGGCAAGCTGCCCGCCGCCGTGCAGGTGGCGCGGGCCCATCCGGAATGGTCGGCGCTCAATCCGCGTCCGCGCCTGCAGGCCGACGACCGCCAGACCCGTATCGACGAGATCGCCGCGGCCCTGGACGCGGACGCCTAGCCGCGCTCCACCTCGGCGAGAAAGTCCGCCACCAGGGCCATGCAGACCTCGCGCTCTTCCACATGGGGCATGTGGCTGGAGTCTTCGAAAATACGCCAGCGCACGTCCGGTATGAGCCGCTCGAAGGGCTCCACGCAGGCCGGCGTCGCCTCGTCATGGCGGCCGGAGATCAGCAAGGTCGGCACCCGGATCCGCTCCAGCCGCTCGGTCACGCTCCAGTCCCTGAGACTGCCGATCACATGGAATTCGGTCGGGCCATTCATGGCGTGATAGACGGTGGGGTCGGCGTCGATGGCGGCGAAGGTACGCGCCACCTCGGCCGGCAGGGGCTGTACCCGGCAGACGTGGCGGGCATAGAAGACCTCGCTGGCGGCGCGGTACTCCGGTGAGGCGGTGGTACCGGCCGCCTCGTGGCGCTCCAGGGTGGCCTGCACCTCGGCTGGCAACTCGGCCCGCAGTCCAGCCGCCGCCGCGCGCCAGAGCGCCATGGAAGCCGGTGAATTGGCGATGATCAGTCCTTTCAACCCCGGCGGCTGGCGCACCCCATGCTCGGCAGCCAGCATCCCGCCCCAGGACTGGCCAAGCAGCACGTACTCAGCGATACCCAGGTGGCGCAGCAGGTTGTTCAATTCGTCAAGAAACAACGCCACTGTCCAGAACCCCGGATCGATGCCGCGCAGGTGGGTGGAACGGCCATTGCCCAATTGGTCGTAATGCACCACAGGCCAGCCGTGCTCGGCCAGATCCTTGAAGCTGTCGACATAGTCATGGGTGCAGCCGGGACCGCCATGAGCCACTACCAGCGGCAGCCGCCCGCTGGCCAGGTCGCCGGTGACCCGGTACCAGGTCTGGTGGCCTTGGAAATCGGCGTAGCCTTCTCGAACCTGCATGGATGCCTTCCTCGTCTGGATGGGAACGGGGTCAGGCTAGCGGGCGGGTGGCAGGGGGATAACTGGGAAAAGTTGTAGGTTTGGGGAGTGAGTTGATTCGCGGAACCAGCAGATTCCCTGCGAGGGAGGGTCCTTGTACGGCGGATGATACCTTGACGCTAGACAGCCCCCTCCCCCGCAAGCGGGAGAGGGGGTAATCCGGTGTGCAGGATAAGTTTCCTACGCAAGGACAAACCCCTGCGTAGGGTGGATGACGGCGCAGCCTCATCCACCGACACATGGAAGGGTCAATGCGACTTGAGCCCCGCCGCCGTCAGCACCAATCTCAACACCCAGGCCACCACACCGAGCGCTACCAGGCTGCAGGCCCAGATGCCGGCCATCCAGGCCAGCCGCTGCCAGAGCGGCTTGTTATCGGCGGGGTTGGGTACGCGCGAGCGGCCGACCATCAGTGATAGCCCTCCCCCGTCCGGACCTTGCCACGGAACACGTAGTAGCCCCAGAAGGTGTACATCAGGGTAATGGGAATGATGAACAGGGTGCCGATGAGCAGGAACAGCTGGCTCTGCGGCGGCGACGACGCCTCCCAAATGGAAACTGCCGGCGGGATGATGTTCGGCCAGAGGCTGATGCCCAGGCCACTGTAGCCGAGAAAGATCAGCGCCAGGGTGAGCAGGAAGGGCGCATGGTGCGAGTCCTCGCGCAGGATGGCGCGCAGCAGGGCCAGGGTCACCACGCCCACCAGGATCGGCACCGGCAGGAACCAGATCAGGTTGGGCATGCTGAACCAGCGGGCGGAGATGGCCGCCTGGCTCAGCGGCGTCCAGATGCTCACCACCGCGGTGAAGGCCAGCAGCAGGAACAGCAATGGCTTGGTCAGGCGGCGCATGGTGGCCTGCAGCGGGCCTTCGGTCTTCATGATCAGCCAGGTGCTGCCCAGGAGAGCATAGGCGACGATCACGCCCAGGCCGCAGAACATCGAGAAGGGCGTCAGCCAATCCAGCGGCCCGCCGACGTACTGGCGATTCTCCACCGGGAAGCCTTCGATGAAGGCACCCAGGGCCACGCCCTGGCAGAAGCTGGCCAGCAGCGAGCCGAAGATGAAGGACTTGTCCCATAGGGCTTCCTTGCCTTCCTGGACCTTGAAGCGGAACTCGAAGGCCACGCCGCGGAAGATCAGGCCGATCAACATGAAGATCAGCGGCAGGTACAGCGCCGGCAGGATCACCGAGTAGGCCAGCGGGAAGGCGCCATAGAGCCCCGCCCCGCCCAGCACCAGCCAGGTCTCGTTGCCGTCCCAGATGGGCGCCACGGTGTTCATCATGACGTCGCGGTCTTCCTTGCCCTTGACGAAGGGAAAGAGGATGCCGATGCCCAGGTCGAAGCCATCCATGACCACGTACATCATGAGGCCGAAGATGATGATGATCGCCCAGATCAGCGGGAGGTCGATGCCAGGGATGCCGTTCATGTGCGGTCTCCGGTCAGCTGGTCGGTGGGGTTTTCTTCTTCCAGGCCGCCATCGGCACCGGACAGCGGACGCTTGGGATGACGATCGGTGCCCGGGCCGCCGGAGGTGGGCAGGTCGCCTTCACCGGTGTGCGGACCCTTGCCGATCATGCGCAGGGCATAGAGGGTGCCGATGCCGAACACGGCGAAGTAGACCACCACGAAGGCCACCAGGGTGATGCTCAGCTGGGTGACGCTGTGGTTGGACACCCCGTCCTTGGTGCGCAACAGGCCGTAGACGATCCACGGCTGGCGGCCCACCTCGGTGGTGAACCAGCCGGCCAGCAGGGCGATGAGGCCCACCGGGCCCATGCAGGTGACCAGGCGCAGGAAGCCGCGAGTCTCGAACAGCTTGCCGCGCCAGCGCAGCCAGGCGCTCCACAGACCAGCGGCGATCATCAGCATGCCCAGGGCGACCATGATGCGAAACGACCAGAACACCACATAGGCCGGCGGCCGGTCTTCCTTGGGGAAGTCCTTGAGCGCCGGGATCGGCTCGGTGAGGCTGTGCTTGAGGATCAGGCTGCCCAGTACCGGGATCTCCAGCTTGAAGCGGGTTTCCTCGCGCTCCATGTCCGGCCAGCCGAACAGGATCAGCGGGGTCGCCTCGCCGGGGGGATTCTCCCAGTGGCCTTCCATCGCGGCGATCTTGGCCGGCTGGTGCTCCAGGGTGTTGAGGCCATGGGCGTCGCCGACGAAGGCCTGGATTGGCGCCACCAGCAGGGCCATCCACATGGCCATGGAAAACATCTTGCGCACGGCCGGGTTGTCGTTGCCGCGCAGCAGGTGCCAGGCCGCCGAGGCGCCGACCAGGAAGGCCACCGACAGGTAGGCGGCGATGGTCATGTGCGCCCAGCGGAAGGGGAACGACGGGTTGAAGATCACCGCCAGCCAGTCCACCGGGACGATGCGCCCGTCGACGATCTCGTAGCCGCTCGGGGTGTGCATCCAGCTGTTGGACGACAGGATCCAGAAGGTCGACATCAGGGTGCCGATGGCCACCATCACCGTCGAGAAGAAGTGCAGGCCGCGGCCCACGCGATTCCAGCCGAACAGCATGACGCCAAGGAAGCCGGCCTCGATGAAGAAGGCGGTGAGCACCTCGTAGGTCAGCAGCGGACCGGTCACGGCGCCGGCATAGTCGGCGAAACCGCTCCAGTTGGTGCCGAACTCATAGGCCATCACCAGACCGGACACCACGCCCATGCCGAAGAAGATCGCGAAGATCTTCAGCCAGAAGTGATACAGATCCTTGTAGACGTGGTTGTCGGTCTTCAGCCAGAGCCCTTCGAGCACGGCGAGAAAGCTCGCGGTACCGATGGACAGCGCCGGGAAGACGATGTGGAAGGACACGGTGAAGGCGAACTGGATCCGGGCGAGATCCAGGGCTTCGAGGCCGAACATAGCTATTCCTCTCAGGCACGCCGGCTGTCGAGGGCAGCCGGTCGAGATGACGCTGACCGAGGTTCGAGCCCCAGGCATCGCCAGCGGTTCTAGCGGGACGCTAAAAAGGTGGCGCGGCTAGCCGATCAGGCGTGCCCGGAAACTGACGTGGATCAACGTCAGGCTTTAGAGTAGACCTCTTGGATACATTTGCTTACGCGGTTCGATGTCGCACTGGGCAGGCTGTCGCACCCCAGGTGCGCTGTTTCAGCCGTCGACCGCGTCATTGCGGCGGGGCTTTTTCGGCCGCAGCGGCGGCATTGCCACTCCTCACCATAGCCCTGCCATGAGCCGCCGCGGCGCCTGGCCCCGCCAGCGGAGCATCGAACCGCAGAAAATCGCTGGCCCATTTTTTCACGAACGCCTGAACCACCCCACTAGGTTGTCTGACGATTAGTCTCCAGGTGGCTTAAGATGCCGCCTCTGCCCCCGCGAGCCCCAGTCATGTCCGGCGATACCCTGCAGCTGCGTCACCATCGTCCCTTCGTCGCCTTCTGGTTCGCCCGCGTCTGTACTGCTGGCAGCTTCCAGATGCTGACCGTGGCCATCGGCTGGCACCTCTATTCCCTCACCGGCAACGTACTCGACCTGGGGCTGGTGGGCCTGGTGGAGTTCCTGCCGCGGGTGCTGTTCATGCTGCACACCGGCCATGTCGCCGATCGCTACGATCGCCGCCGGGTCGCGGCCCTCTGCCAGACCGGCCAGGGGCTGATCGCCCTGGTGCTGCTGGTGGGCAGCCTGAACCAGGCGGTGACCCGCGAACTGATCTTCATCCTGGCCTTCTGCCTGGGCACCGCCCGTGCCTTCGAGCAGCCGACCACCCAGGCGCTGCTGCCCAACATCGTGCCACCGGCGATCTTTCCCCGCGCCATCGCCGCGGCGGCTTCGGCCATGCAGGGCGCCACCATCATCGCGCCCGCCTTGGGTGGCCTGCTCTATGCCCTGGGCGCCGCCTGGGTCTACGGCCCGGCCGTGCTCTTCTATGGCATCGCCATCCTGCTGGTGTCGAGCCTGCCGGCACGGCAGACGCCCAGCCAGAAGGAAAAGCCAACCCTGGACAATCTGCTGGCCGGCATCCGCTTCATCAAGAGTCGCCCGGACGTGCTCGGCGCCATTTCCCTGGATCTGTTCGCCGTGCTGCTGGGCGGCGCCACCGCCCTGCTCCCGGTGTTCGCCGCCGACATCCTGCTCACCGGGCCCTGGGGCCTCGGCCTGTTGCGCTCGGCACCCGCGGTGGGCGCCCTGGGCATGTCCTTCCTGCTCGCCTACGTCAGCCTGAATCGCCACGTCGGGCGCGTCATGTTCGGCTCGGTGGCGCTGTTCGGCGTGGCCACCATCGCCTTCGGGCTATCCACCTCGCTGTGGTTCTCGCTGGGCACCCTGGTGGTGCTGGGTGCCGCCGACATGGTCAGCGTGGTGATCCGCAGCTCTTTCGTCCAGCTGGAAACCCCGGATGCCATGCGCGGCCGGGTCAGCGCGGTCAATGGCCTGTTCATCGGCGCCTCCAATCAGCTCGGCGAATTCGAGTCCGGGGTCACCGCGCACTACTTCGGCACGGTGCCCGCCGTGGTGCTGGGCGGCGTCGGCACCCTGGTCATCACCGGGGCCTGGATGAAGCTGTTCCCGGGTCTGGCCAAACGCGATCGCCTGCACGAGCCACGCGTCGACAGCTGAGCCGCCCGTCACCGCCACGGTCGTTCATCCGCCCTGAACGACCGTTCGGCCCAGGGGACATTTATCGCGCAAACCTTAATCGCAAAATGTGATCCATATCACATACCGATCGAGTCTTGAGGTTTCCATGCATACCCCCCTTTCCATAGCCGCTCGCCTGAGTCTGGGCTTCGGCCTCATCCTGGTGCTGATGCTGCTGATCACCCTGGTCGGCGTCCAGCGCGTCAACGTCATCGACGACACCCTGACCGCCGTCAGCCAGGGCGCCAGCGTCAAGCAGCGCTACGCCATCAACTTCCGCGGCAGCGTCCACGACCGTGCCATCGCCATCCGCGATACGGTGCTGATCCACGACGCCGCCCCCCTGACCAACCGCCTGGCCGACATCGATCGCCTCAAGGCCTTCTATAGCCAGTCCGCCGCCCCCATGGATCAGCTCTATGCCAGCCAAGGCGCTACCCCTGAGGAGCAGCGCCTGCTCGCGGCCATCAAGGAGATCGAAGGCATCGCCCTGCCCTTGACCGATCGCCTGCTGCAGCTGCGTCAGGCCGGTGATTTCGAAGGCGCCCGGGTGTTCCTGCTCGACCGCGTCTCGCCGGCCTACGTCGAGTGGCTCAAGCGCATCAATGCGCTCATCGATCACGAGGAAGCCATCGCCAGCGGCCATCTGGGCGAAGTTCGTACCATCGCCGGCGGCTTCCGCTGGCTGATGCTGGTGACCTGCGCCATCGCCCTGCTGCTGAGCGTGACCGTCTCCATTCTGCTCATTCGCCAGATGGGTGCGACCCTGGGCGGCGAGCCCCACGCCGTGGCTGCGGCCATTCGCCGGCTGGCCGAGGGCCGCCTGGACGAGCGTCCTGCCACGCGTCACCCGGACAGCGTCATGGGCACCCTGGGCAGCGCCACGGCGCACCTGGGCGAGACCATCGTCCAGGTACGCAGCACCGCCACTTCGGTCGCCGCGGCCGCGGCCCAGTTGCAGAACACCGCCCAGACCAACCAGCGGCACACCGATGTCCAGTCCAACCAGGCCCAGCACATGGCGGCGGCGGTCACCGAACTGGCCGCCACCATCGGCGAGGTCGCCGGCTACGCCGCTCAGGCCGCCCAGGCCACCGGCAATGCCAGTACCCAGGTGGACACCGGCAACCAGCTGGTGGCCAGCTCCGGCCAGGCCATCGGCCAACTGGTGCAGGCCTTGGAGCAGGCCAGCGTGACCGTGCAGCAGGTGTCCAGCGACAGTGCCAGCATCGAGAACATCGTCGCCGTCATCAACGGCATCGCCGAGCAGACCAATCTGCTGGCGCTGAATGCCGCCATCGAAGCCGCCCGTGCCGGCGAGCAGGGCCGCGGCTTCGCCGTGGTGGCCGACGAGGTACGTAACCTGGCGACCCGCACCCAGGAGTCGACCCGCGAGATCCGCGGCATGATCGCCACCCTGCAGGAAGGAGCCAGCCGCGCCTCCGCGCAGATGGAAGAAAGCCGCAGCCAGGCCCATGAGACTGCCGAGCTGACCCAGCGCGCGGTCACGGCCCTGGCGGCCATTCGGGCCGACGTTGGCTCGGTCAACGCCATGAATGCCCAGATCGCCACCGCAGCCGCCCAGCAGACCGCGGTGGCCGAAGAGGTCAACGAGAACATCAACCGCATCCACTCGGCCACCCTGGAAACCGCCAGCGGCTCGCAGCAGATCGCCGGGGCCAGCCGTCAACTGGCGGAACTGGCCGAGGATCTGGAACGCCGCATGAGTCTGTTCCGCACCGCCTAGACCTGAACATCCGGCAACGCTCCCGGGCTGAACCTAGCGGCAAGCGTGACGGTCAGCAGTCAGACACCTTTTCCCGCACAGGAGTCTGGACATGCAGCTTTCCCTAAACGGTCAGGTCGCCCTGGTCACCGGTGGCAGCTCCGGGATCGGCGCCGCCGTCGCCGAAGCCCTGGCCAAGGCCGGTGCCGCCGTCGCCATCAACTACCATTCCAGCGCCGAGCCGGCCGAGGAATTAGCCAAGCGTATCGAGGATGCCGGCGGTCGCGCCATCGCCGTCGGCGGTGACGTCGGCGACGAGGCCGAGGTCCAGGCCCTGTTCGACCAAACCCTGGAAGCCTTCGGCCGGCTGGACATCCTGGTCGCCAATTCCGGCCTGCAAAAGGATGCGGCGGTCGCCGACATGTCACTCGAGGACTGGAACACGGTGATCAACACCAACCTGACCGGCCAGTTTCTCTGCGCCCGGGCGGCGATCCGCCAGTTCCGCAAGCAGGGCCGCGACGAGAACATTTCCCGCGCGCTCGGCAAGATCATTCACATGAGCTCGGTGCACGAAGTCATTCCCTGGGCTGGACACGTCAACTACGCGGCCTCCAAGGGCGGGGTCAATCTGCTGATGCGCAGCCTGGCCCAGGAAGTCGCCGCCGAGGGCATCCGCGTCAACAGCATCGCCCCGGGCGCCATCGCCACCGCCATCAACGAAGAGGTCACCGGTGACGAGGCCAAGGCGCGCGAGCTGCTCAGGCTGATCCCCTACAAGCGGGTCGGCCATGTCGATGACATCGGCAACGTGGCGGTTTTCCTGGCCAGCGACCTGGCCGACTACATCGTCGGGACGACCCTGTTCGTCGACGGCGGCATGTGCCTCTATCCAGGATTCGAAGACAATGGCTGATTCCTCCTCCGTGCACGCCCGCCGCAGTATCGGCGCCCACGGTGTCATCGGCGACCTGCGCACCTGCGCCCTGGTCGCCACCGACGGCACCATCGACCACTTCTGCTGGCCGAATCTGGACAGTCCCTCGGTGTTCGCCTCCCTGCTCGACTCGGAAAAGGCCGGTTACTTCAGCCTGGCGCCGGTCTGGGAGGATGCCCGTGAACAACAGCTCTACCTGCCGGACACCAACATCCTGCAGACCCGCTGGCTTTCGGCGGACGGCGTTGCCGAGGTCACCGACCTGATGCCGGTGTGCAGCAGCGACGACACCAAGCCACGCATCGTGCGCCGCGTGCAGGCGGTGGCCGGAAGCTGCCGTTTCCGCCTCGTCTGCGCTCCGGCCCACGACTATGCCCGGGCCCAGACCCGGGCGCGTCTGGTGGATGGCGGTGCCCTGTTCGAAGCCGACGGCCAGCCGACCCTGCGCCTGGCTTCCAGCGTCACCCTGCAGGTGGAGAACAATATCGCCTACGGTGAATTCGAGCTGGAACAGGGCCAGCAGCTGGACTTCGTCTTTGGCTGCGAAGAGGACGACAAGGTCGTCACCGGGCAGAGCGATCTCTGCTTCGAGGAGACTCACTCCTACTGGACCCGCTGGGCCGCCAAGAGTCATTACCAGGGTCGCTGGCGCGAGATGGTCACCCGTTCCGCCCTGGCGCTGAAGATGCTGACCTCATGCAAGCACGGCTCCATCGCCGCGGCCGCGACCTTCAGCCTGCCCGAGGCCCTGGGCGGCGAACGCAACTGGGACTACCGCGCCTCCTGGATCCGTGATGCCTCCTTTACCGTCTACGCCTTCATGCGTCTGGGCTACACCCAGGAGGCCAAGGACTTTACCCACTGGGTAGGTCAGTGCGTGGAAAACAGCCACAACGCCCCGGAAAAGCTGCAGATCATGTATCGCCTGGACGGTGGCCTGGATCTGCCCGAGGAAACCCTCGACCACCTGACGGGCTACGCGAATTCCAGTCCGGTGCGCATCGGCAACGAGGCCTACAAGCAGGTCCAGCTGGACATCTATGGCGAGCTGATGGACGCCATCTACCTGTCCAACAAATATGGCGAGGCCATCTCCCATCACGGCTGGAAGGACGTGGTGCGGATGATCGATCACGTCTGCGAGAACTGGAATCAGCCGGATGCCGGTATCTGGGAGATGCGTGGCGATCCCGAGCATTTCCTGCATTCGCGCCTGATGTGCTGGGTAGCCATCGACCGCGCCATGCGGCTGTCAGTCAAGCGCTCGCTGCCCATGCCCTACGAGCGCTGGTACGCCGCCCGCGCCGCCATCCAGGAAGACATCTGGGAAAACTTCTGGAACGCCGAGCTGGGGCACTTCACCTCGACGCGCCATGGCAAGAGCCTGGACGCGGCCCTGCTGCTGATGCCCCTGGTGCGCTTCGTCAGCGCCACCGATCCCATGTGGCTGGCCACCCTGGACGCCATCAAGACCAACCTGGCCTACGACGGCATGATCCGCCGCTACAACCCGGTCGATACTCCGGCGGACAACCTCAAGGGCGAGGAAGGCGCCTTCGTCGCCTGTGCCTTCTGGTACGTCGAGTGCCTGGCCCGTGCCGGCCGGGTCGACGAAGCCCACCTGGAGTTCGAGAAGCTGCTGGGCTATGCCAACCCGCTGGGCCTGTACGCCGAGGAGCTGGACAAGCGCGGCTATCCCCTGGGCAACGTGCCACAGGCCCTGTCGCACCTGGCCTTGATCAGCACCGCCTTCTTCCTGGATCGCAAACTGAGCGGCCGGGATCCGCAGTGGCAGCCGTAGGTTGATCTGGATCGCGGTCCTGGGTCGCTCCTGAGGTATCCGTAGGAGCGGCCCATGGCCGCGATGCCGTCAGTAGTCGTGACGATTATGAAAAGGCCGAAGGCTGGCGATAGGCAAGCTTTCCCTCCCGCTATCCTCTCCACACTGGTGCTACAGCGCCGAATCCATCGCGGCCATGGGCCGCTCCTACATGCGCATCGAGCGACCGCCTGACAAAGGTTCGACCCCTCGCCTGGATGACGACGCCGTCTCATCCACACAAGGATCACGAAGGGGTTCACTAGTGGAACCTGAAAGTGGAGTAGCTCAAACACTGAGGAAAGTCAGCTAACCCTTCACGCCACCCGGCTTTGCCCCAGCGCCTCGTTGACGCAGTTGGCCATGTCGTCGATGTGCCAGGGTTTGGGCATGAAACGGGTCCGGCCGGCGCCGCGTGGGACCGTCAGGCGATCACCCGAGGTGAGGATTACCGGAATGTGTGGCCAGCGTTGGGAGACGAGTTGGGCCAGCGCTTCGCCATCCAGCCGGCCCGGCATGCGCACATCGGTGAAGAGCACATCGATGCGAGCGCCGTTCTGCTCCAGATAGCTCAGCGCCGCATCGGCGGTGGACACGGCCACCACCTGCAGATCCACCAGGGACTCGAGCGCTTCGGTGGCCAGTTCCCGCAGCAACGGCTCATCCTCCACCAGTAACAGTAGAGGACGATAGCCGCCGAGAAGGGAAGATGCTTGTGTCATAACCAACAGACTTTGCCAAACAGGCGCGGTTCTGGCTGCCTGGCCCAGTCTCGACCAAAGTCGACCACCGGCAGTGGCAACCCCTCTAAGCGGTATTTTTCCAGCGTTTCGCTGAGCCTAGGCGTTCACCTTGACAGCCCGCTGTGATATTCTTTCTTGTTTGAACGATCAATAAAAAAAGAACCCTATCCCTTTTGGCAGCTCGTAAGGAGTCCCCATGAGTGCGACGCCCTCATCCGGCACCGTAAAGCTCAATCCCCCCGCCTTCTATTGCGCGGCGGCAGTGATCCTGCTGTTTTCCCTGGTTGTCATCGGCTGGCCCGATCAAGCGGGCGTCTGGTTGCTGCAGGCGCAGACCTGGGCTGCCAACACGGTCGGCTGGTATTACCTGCTCGCCATGTCGCTCTACCTGGTGTTCGTGGTGGTCACCGCCCTGTCCGGCTACGGCAAGATCAAGCTCGGTGCCGACCACGACCAACCCGAGTTCAGCTACCTGTCCTGGGCCGGCATGCTGTTCGCCGCCGGCATCAGCATCACCCTGTTCTTCTTTTGCGTGTCCGAACCCCTTACCCACTTCACCCAACCCCCGGCAGGTGAAGGCGGTAATTCGGCGGCGGCCCGCCAGGCCATGCAGATCCTCTTTCTGCACTGGGGCCTGCATGGCTGGGGCGTCTTCGCCCTGGTGGCCATGTCCCTGGCCTATTTCGCCTACCGGCACAATCTGCCCCTGGCCCTGCGTTCGGCGCTCTATCCGCTGATCGGCAAGCGCATCAACGGTCCCATCGGGCACGCCGTGGACGCCTTCGGCATCATCGCCACCATCTTTGGCCTGGGCGCCGACCTGGGCTTCGGGGTGCTGCACCTCAACGCCGGGCTCGACTACCTGTTCGGCATCAGCCACAGCCACTGGGTACAGCTGGTGCTCATCGTGCTGATGATGGGCGCCGCCATCGCCGTGGCCGTGTCCGGCGTGGACAAGGGCGTGCGGATCATGTCCGACATCAACATGGTGCTGGCGGTCGCCCTGCTGCTGTTCGTGCTGTTCGCCGGTCCTACCCAACATCTGCTCAACACCCTGATCCAGAACATCGGCGACTATCTCGCCGCGCTGCCGGGCAAGAGCTTCGACCTCTATGCCTATGACAAGCCCTCCGACTGGCTCGGCGGCTGGACGGTGTTCTACTGGGCCTGGTGGATCGCCTGGGCGCCCTTCGTCGGGCTGTTCATCGCCCGCATCTCGCGCGGCCGCACCATCCGCGAATTCGTCTTTGGCGTCCTGTTCATCCCGCTGGGCTTCACCCTGGCCTGGCTGTCGATCTTTGGCAACAGCGCCCTGGAACTGGTCCTCGGCCAAGGCATGACCGGCCTGGCACAGACCGCGCTCACCGATCCCGCCATGGTCTTCTACCAGGTGCTGGAAACCTATCCGGCCAGCCGCGTGGTGATCAGCGTCGCCGTACTGGTGAGTTTCGTCTTCTTCGTCACCTCGGCCGACTCCGGCACCGTGGTGCTATCGACCCTGTCTTCCAAGGGCGGCGAGGCGGACGAAGACGGTCCCAGATGGCTGCGGGTGTTCTGGGGCGCCGCGGTGGCCCTGGTCACCGGCGGGCTGCTGTTCGCCGGCAGCATGGATGCGCTCAAATCGGCGGTGGTGCTGACCTCCCTGCCCTTCTCGGTGGTCGTCCTGCTGATGATGTGGGGCCTGCACAAGGCGCTTCACCTGGAATCTCAACGCCAGCGCGCGCGACTGCATTCCCTGGCGCCGGTGGCGACCAACGGCAAGGCCCGCCACGGCGGCTGGCGCCAGCGGCTGTCCCAGGCGGTGTACTTCCCCTCACGGGACGAGGTGTACCGCTTCATGGACAGCCTCGTGCGGCCGGCCATGGAAGAGATGGTCGAGGTCTCGCGGGAGAAGGGACTGGTGGTGGAAACCCAGTTCGATTCCACCAATGCCAACCTGCAGCTGACCATCGGTCACGGCGAGGAGCACCCCTTCATCTATCAAGTGATCATGCAGGGCTACTTCACGCCCTCCTTCGCCCGCGCCGGCATCGGCCGGCTGCACCTGAAGAACCGTCGCTACTACCGCGCCGAGGTGCACCTCACCGAAGGCAGCCAGGACTACGACCTGGTGGGCTACAACCGCGAGCAGATCCTCAACGACATGCTCGATCAGTACGAACGCCACCTGCAGTTCCTGCACCTGGTACGCTAGAAGGTGGTTTTTTCGTAGACTGAAAGGCCATTGAAAGCGATAGACGTCGTATAATCGCTCCCAGGGTCGGCCCCGTGCCGGTCCCGGGGTCGGTACGCCTCGCCGGTCCCCTCGTCGTTTGGAGACCGTCTTGCCCATCCCGCCCGCCAACCTGCCCTATCCTCCCCTGCTGCAATGGCTTGCCCTGATCCTCTGCTCGGCCCTGGTCGGGGGCGGACTCAGCTGGCTGCAGGTGCCCGCCGCGCTCTTTCTGGGCCCCATGCTGGTGGCCATCGCCTTTGGCGTCAGCGGCGCCAGCATCCGTCTGCCACGGCGCCTGTTCCAATCCGGTCAGGGGGTGGTGGGCTGTCTGATCGCCCATGCCATGACCGCCGCGGTACTGCTCACCGTTGCCGAGCACTGGCCGGTGATGCTGCTGGCGACCGCCCTGACCGTCTTGCTCAGCCTGCTCACAGGGGCCCTGCTGGTACGTTTTGGCGGCCTGCCCGGTAGCACCGCGGCCTGGGGCACCACGCCCGGTGCAGCTGCGGCCATGGTCGCCATGGCCGAGGAATACGGCGCCGATCCGCGTATCGTCGCCACCATGCAATACGTGCGCGTGGTCTGCGTGGTGCTCATCAGTGCCCTGGTGGGCCGGCTACTGGGTGCGGAAGGCAGCGGCACGGGTCATCAGGCCACCGGCATCAGCCTTGACGGACACTTCGCCTTCAACCTGGCGCTGACCCTGGCAGTAGCCCTGGCCGGCAGCTGGTTGGGCGGGCGGTTGTTTCCCGCCGGCGCCCTGCTGTTACCCATCGCCTTGGGCACCCTGCTGCAACTCAATGGCTGGCTGGATATCACGCTGCCACACTTGCTGCTCGCGGCCGCCTATGGCGCCATGGGCTGCTATGTCGGCCTGAGATTCGACCGGGCCACCGTCAGCTATGTCTGGCGGGCCCTGCCCAAGATGATTTTCGCCTCGCTGCTGCTCATCGCCCTGTGCGCCTTGTCGGCGCTGCTGATGGCGCGGCTGATGCACGTCGATTTTCTCACCGCCTACCTGGCTACCAGCCCAGGCGGACTGGATTCGATGGCCATTATCGCGGTGGATGCCCACGCCGATGTCGGTCTGGTACTGGCCATGCAGGCACTACGGCTGATCGGCGTGGTACTGACCGGGCCACTACTGGCCCGGCAGCTGGTCAAGCTTGCCCGCACCTAGCAGGAGGTGCGGACGCCGGGGCCTAGGCCGAACGGCGACGTTCGACCTGGGCAGTGATGTTGTAGCCCTCGGCCGCATGGCCACGGACCACGACGCGCGCATCGGGATAGAAGCCCTTGAGGCGCTGCTCGAAGAGAAAGTAGATCTCCGCGCCGACCTGGATTTCCGCCGGATCGGTCAAGGTCAGGGAAAAACTGCGTACAGGATCGGCGGCATGCTGCAGCTCGTTCTCCTCGATGCGCTGCATGGCGTCTTCGACGATTTGTTCGGCGATCTGCGACATCTGTGACCTCCTGGTCAGGTACTGGCTGATTCACCATCCCCATGGACGGCTGTTTCGCTAATGACCACGAGCACGGCGAGAGGATTCGTTCTCTCTGCAAGATTCCGACGAAACTGTAGACTTGTATGACTTTACGACTTTCATGACGTCTCAATCGGCCGGGTTGCGGTCTCCTGCACACCGAGGACGAGGAAGCTGCCCCGCCATGGTCGACGCTGACGATCACCCCACTCCGCCCCGTAATCCGGCCACCCAGCGCCTGGCACTCTGGCTGCTCGTCTGCGCCGTCGCGGTGATCCTGGCACTGGAGTCCTGGCAGGTGTGGCGCAACTACCAGAATGCCTTTGCCAGCGCCCGCAGCGATGTCGGCAACATCGCCCTGGCAGCGGCCCAGCACGCCGACGATGCCATCAAGGAAGCCGATTCGTTGCTGGTCAGCATCCGTGACCGCCTGGAGGACCAACCGCTCGACCAGCTGGATCGCCCGCGGGTGCATCGCCTGCTGGCACGCCAGGCGACTCTGCTGCCGCAGCTCCACGGGTTGTTCATCTACGATCGCGACGGCAACTGGCGGGTGACCGACAAGAGCAGCAACCCGCCCCAGGCCAGCAACGCCGACCGTGAGTATTTCCAGTTTCACCGGGAACATCCGGAAGACCGGCTGCACGTCGGCGCCGTGATCGAAAGCCGCAGCACCCATGAGCTGATCATTCCGGTGTCGCGGCGCCTGGAAGACCGCGCTGGCCACTTCGCCGGGGTCCTGCTCGCCACCATTCGCCTGCAGTATTTCGTCGACTATTACGCCCGCTTCAAACTGGACGGCCGGGGCGCCATCACCCTGGCGCTGGACGATGGCACCCTGATGGTACGGCGCCCCTATGTGCCCGAGCACGTCGGCACGCCGCTGGCCAGCAGCGTGCTGTTTCGCCAGTACGTGACCCAGGCGTCCACAGGTACCGCCCTGGTACGCGCCATGATCGACGGGCGCGAGCGCCTCTATGCCTTCCAGCACCTGGAAGGTTATCCGCTGGTGGCCCTGGCCGGCATCTCCAAGAGCGATATCCTCGCCAGCTGGCGCCAGGACATGCTGCGTTCGGTGACGGTGGTGGGCCTCATCATCCTTGGGATGCTGATCTTCGGCTTCAGCCTCTTGCGGGAAATCCGCGCCAGCGAGCGTATCGAAGCGGCCCTGCGCCTGGCCCATGATGAGTTGCACAAGCTGACGCTCAAGGACAGCCTGACCGGCCTGGGCAATCGCCGGCAGTTCGACACCCTGCTGCCGGTGGAACTGGCGCGGGCGCAGCGCAACCATCAACCGCTCAGCCTGCTGATGATCGACATCGATCACTTCAAGGCCTACAACGATCACTACGGTCATCCGGCGGGTGATCGCTGCCTGCAGGCGGTAGCTGGCGTAGTGGCCTCGGCAGCACGGCGCCCGGGCGATCTGGCGGTACGCTACGGCGGCGAGGAAATGGCTCTCTTGCTACCCAACTGCGACGCGGCCGGTGCCCAGCAGGTGGCCCTTGCGGTCCAGGAGCGGCTGCAGGTTCTGGAGGTACCCCACGCCACCAGCGCCTTCGGCCGCATCACCGTCAGCCTCGGCTTCGCCGTCCAGACACCCGGCGGGCTGCAGCCGCCGCAGCCCGCCGAGCTGCTGGCCAATGCCGACGCCGCCCTCTATCGCGCCAAGCACCTGGGGCGTAATCGCACCTACCCATCGGTGGACCCCGACGACGATCAGCCGCAGATCATGCCACCGCGGTAGTGCACCCGATCCTTGCCGGCGCGCTTGGCCTGGTAGAGCTCGCCATCGGCCTGCTTGAGCAGATCGGAAGGCTGATAACCCGGGGCCAGGCGCGCAACACCCGCACTGAAGGAAAAGCAGGTACCGGTGCTGGTGTTGCTGCGGATGTCATCGAGCAGCGCCTGCAACCGCTGCGCCAGGTACCGCTCGTCCTCGGCCTCCAGCAACATGCCGAACTCCTCGCCGCCCAGGCGGCCGAAGCGGCCAGCGGGAAAATGCCGGCCCAGGATGGTCGCGATTTCCTTGAGTACCTGGTCGCCCACGTCATGGCCGAAGCGGTCGTTGATCCGTTTGAAGTCATCGATATCGAGCATGGCGAAATACCAGGACGGCGAGGCCTCCTCGCAGACCTGCTCCATGTCCAGCATCAGCGCCCGTCGATTGCTGATGCCGGTGAGGGCATCGGTCTCCGCCTGCCGCCGGTAGTTTTCCTTGAGTTCCAGGGTGCTGGCGACGATACGCACGAAGGTGGCGTTGAGCAGCACGCCCAGGGCCAGGCTGGCGCCGAGCATCACCACGAACAGCGGCAGGCCCATCGCTGCGACCAGGTCCATCTGCCCGTAGAAGAGCAGCAGCCAGACGGCAGCGGCGGCGATGCCGTAGTCGAGCACATGGGAAAAGAGGATGGTCGAGCCCAGGGTGATGACGATGGCCATGGGAATCATCCAGGCCTGGCCGGGCTCGCCCATCTGCAGGATCTGGAAACGAAAGGCCAGGGCTTCGAAGAGCACGAATACCAGGGCGAACAAGCGCCAGACGACAAAGCGCCGCGCCGTGGCCATCGTCAGGCACGAGCCGACCATCCCGCCAAAGGCCAGCCAGCCACACAGCGGGACCCCAGCGCTCAGGAAGGGGTTGATCAGCACACTGATCAACCAACCCAGGATGCCAGTGGTCTGCGCCAGCACATTGGGCAACTGCAGCATTTGGCGAATATGAGTCTGATAGGTCATTGCATAACTCGAACGCCAAATTTAGTGGCCAACTGACATCATTAGATGCTATCCCATTCGTTGCGTTTCGTCGGCGAAAAGCGGATTCAAGCAAGACGATAGACGTCTGAACATCACCCTGCCTCTGACCAGACAGCATAGGACCGCTTTCTCCACCGCACCGACGAAACGAACGGCGGCGAAAAGACGCCACCGGTCAGCTCGCCCTGCGAACCCGCAGGCCCCTCCCGCTAAGCTCTGCGCTTGAGATTTTCGGCTAGGCTTGGCAGTGCCCAAGCCGTCGTTCATGCTTCGAGCGACCTCAAGCCCCTTTTCTACCGGCATAGAACACACCAGGCGCCATCATGGAAATCGATGCTCTGTTCGACCACCTGCATACCCTTCCCAGCATTCCCAAGGTGGCGCAGGAGCTCATCCAGCAGTTCGACGATCCCCGCAGTAGCATCGAAGGCATCGCTCGTAACCTGGCATTGGATCCAGTGCTCTCGGCCAAGGTCTTGCGCCTGGCCAACTCGGTACGCTTTCGCGGCGTCCGCCCGTCCACCAGCATCGAAGGCGCGGCCATCCGCCTGGGCTTCGATGCCCTGCGTACCCTGGTGCTGGCGTCGGCGGTCACGGCGGCCTTCCGCCATAACCCGGCCTTCGACCCGCGAGATTTCTGGCAGCACAGTTTCGACGTGGCCAGCATCTGTCGCGTCCTCGCCCGCCAGGTCGGTGCCGATCCGGAAACGGCCTTTACCTGCGGCATGCTGCACAGCATTGGCGAGTTGCTGATCAGGACGGCAGCACCCGACATCGCCGCGCGAATAGATGCCGAGCAGCGTGCGCCCTTGGTGGAAGGGGAAGTCCTCGGCTTCGGCTATCCCGAAGTGGGTGCCGAGCTGGCTCGCCGCTGGCAGCTGCCCGTGGTGATCCAGCACGCCATCGCCTATCAGCTGCACCCCCAGGACGCCCCCGACGACCCCACCCAGGCGCGGCTGGTGGCCCAGGCCCGCCTGGTCTCCTTTGTCCTGCGTCGCCATGGCGGCATCAACGAACAGGCCAAGGTCGCCTTGGGCAACGCCTTGCTGGAGGGCGTGGATCTGGACGAACTGCTGGCCGAACTGCCCCAGGTCATCGAAGCCGACAAGGCCTTTGGCACTCTGATCAACTGACCGGTCGTCTTCTGCACGAGGCGCGCTAGCACCTGCATCACAAATCTGCCAGCCGGTCGTGGCGAAAGTCGAACGGGTACCGCAAGAATCGGTCGAAGCGTTATAGCTGACAGGAGTGATTGCGATGGCCGAGCCGCTGAAGTTCACGGATGCGAACACCATTATCAAGGGCGCTTTCCAACCCATGTTGTGCGCCATGACCGCCCAGGATCAGGCGACCTTCAACGTCGAGGTCTATGCGCCCAACGGCACGGCACTGTTGCAGCGACGCATCGCCCGGGTCGATCTGCTCGACAACTCCCTGCTGGAAGCCTTCATCTGCGACAGCCGTGCCCGTATCGAGCGGGCGACCCACGAACGCCTCGACTGGCAGGTGCGCTACACCCGCGCATCCTGAGTCTGGCAATCGCGGTTGAACAGGCGCCCCAAGAGGCGCCTTTTTCGTGACCGTCAATCGTTGAGTTCGCGCTTCTGCTGGCTGCCCTGCTTGGTGGCGGGCGTCTTGCCGGTCTTTTTCTGGGTGGTTGGATTGGCCGTGGAGGTGTCGTCGGCGCTGTCGCGCTTGCCGGTGTTGGAGCTGCCCGGCGCGCCGATGCCATTACCGGTCACACCGGCGTCATTGTTGCTGGCGGCCAGGCTAGGGCCGGCTACCAGAGCCAGGGCGGCGCTTAAGGCAAGTATCAGCGGGGTCTTGCGCATCGTGGTGTCCTCCTGCCGCGAAAGGAAGGGTGTCGCGGGCTGCACCCTGGTGGATTAGGCCAAAGGCCGGGCCAAGCGTTCCCGCCTTCCTATAGACTAATGGCCATCCCGCCGCGCCTCGAAAGGTCCGGCCGTCGTATTCAGGAGTGACCGTGAAGCACCGTTATCTCATCGTCGATCGCACCGCGCTCGATAGCCCTGCGCTGTTCGACTATCTGGCCGAGGCGCCGCAGCACCGGGTCATCGTCTCCGGCGGTACGGCCGAGCAGCTGTTTGCCGCAGATCTCTGGCCGCGCCTGCGCGAGCGCCTGGCGCCCCATGCCGAGCGCTTCTTCTTCGCCGACTCCAGCGGCCCGCTGCTGCAGGCCGAGCTGGAGGGTCGCAAGCCGGGTCTGCTGGATCGCGAGCTGACCCTGGCCTTCAAGCAGGCGGTGACCGCCGATGCCGAAGACGATCGCGTCCTGACGCGTATCCGCAGCGAACTGCTCGATACCGATCATGACTATCAAGCCAATCGTCGCATCTTCCTCAACAGCCTGCTTGGCCAGATGCGCCGTGCCCTGCCTGCCGGTGCGGTAACCGCCGGCAACTGGCAGGACGCCGTACGCCAGGCCATCGCCGCCGCCCAGCAGGGGTTGGCCAAGGGCTTCGCGCCGGGTCTGGCCGATGCGCCCTTCAAGGTCTTTCTCAAGGCCTATCCGCTCGCCGCACGCTATGTCGCCCAGCTCGCCGTGCTGCTGATCACCGCGGGTCGCCAGGACAACGACGTCCTCATCGACCGCTTCGTGGCGCAGGATCCGGCGCTGGTGGCCACCCTGTTCGACGGCCTGCTGACCGAAGACGAGGACCAGCGCCAGGCCTACACCGCGCTCAAGCGCACCCTGGATGCCCTGGGCACCGGCGGCCAGGCGCTGCACTGATGTCCTAAAGGCGTTCCAGCAGCGCTGGCAGGATCAGACCCGCAGCCCCCAGCAACTGCCAGTCCGCCTGGAAATCCGCCGCCGGCTGCAGGTCGATGCGTATCACCGTCGCCCCCTGCTGGCGCGCCACCACCGGCAGACTGGCGGCTGGCTGCACCAAACCGGACGTGCCTACTACCAGGCAGAGGTCGCAGCGCTCGGCCAGCGCCCAGGCGGTAGTCAGGGCCGCTTCCGGCAAGGACTCGCCGAACCACACCACCCCGGGCCGCGCCAAGCCGCCGCACAGCGGACAGGTCGGCGGCGCCAGCAGCTGCGCCTCCGCGCCCACGGGTGACGACGCCGCCAGGGGATTCGCGCAATCGAAGCAGCGCGGTTCATGCAGGCTGCCGTGCAGATGGATGACGTCGCGATTGCCAGCCCGCTCGTGCAGGTCGTCGACATTCTGGGTGACCAGCCGCAACCGCCCCTGGCGGTCGGCCCAGTCCGCCAGAGCGCGATGGGCCGGGTTGGGTTCGGCCCTGAGCACCTGGGCACGCCGCCACTCGTACCAACTCCAGACCCGCGCGGGATCCTCCTGAAAGGCCTCCGCGGTGGCCAGTTGCGCCGGATCGAAGCGCGCCCAGAGACCGGTCAGGGCTTCGCGAAAGGTGGCTATGCCACTCTCCGCCGAGACGCCGGCGCCGGTCAGCACCAGCACCTCGTCGGCTTGTCGCAAGCGATCGAGCAGGACCTCGGGGAGCGGCGCGAGTCCGGACCGGCAATCGAAGGGATCGGGCATAAGGGCGCTGGCTCCTGACATCTAAGGCAACACAAGGGGGTCTTGCGGACCGCTAAAAAGGCCGAAAGTGTGACGATACTCGACGGATGGTGAGTCCGCTCATCGTTTTCCCGGGAACCGAGGTTCACCCTTTTTCCCACAGGCCGATAATCCGGGAGTCCGCGTCCGATGTCGCTCCTACCCAACGGTATGTGAATGAAGAAGTCCGTCGTTTCCAAGTATCCGCGCCTGCTGATCGCCGGTGCTCTCGCACTCGTCACCCTCGTCAGCCTGGCCTGCTGGTGGTGGCTCAAGCCTTCCACCCCGGCTCCGACCGCCACGGCCATGCTCGCCAGTGTGCAGCAGACGCCTGAACACTGGACCCAGGAGCCTCGCGATTTCTCCGTGCTGCTGGCCGATCTGCGCGCCAAGGTCATCAGTGGCGCCGTGATCGGTGACCATACCCTCTACATCGACACCACCCGCGGCGAGCACTACGCGGTGACCGACAATGGCGGCCGCCTGACCGACCGGCTGCTAGCCGACTACGCCACCCAGGCCGAGCCGCTGTTCCCGATCGCCACCTGGAGCGAGTCCGGCCAACGCCACCCCTGGCTGGATGCCCTGCTGTTCAACCTGCCGGGCTATCTGCTCCTGCTGCTGCTGGCCGTGCCCCTGGCGCTGCGTTTCGCCAGCCCCTTCAAGCTGCACCGCAAGGGCACCGGCATCTCCTTCAAGGACGTGGTCGGCGCCGCCGAAGCCAAGCGCGCCCTGGAAGACGTCACCACCTGCCTGCGCAATCCCGAGGCCTTCGCCGCCCTCGGCGCCCGTCCGCCCAAGGGCGTACTGCTGACCGGCGAACCCGGCACCGGCAAGACCCAGTTGGCCAAGGCCCTGGCGACCGAGTGCAACGCCCACTTCATTCAGGTGACCGGCAGCGACTTCTCCTCGATGTTCTTTGGTGTGGGCATCCAGAAGGTCAAGTCGTTGTTCCGCACGGCGCGCAAGAAGGCGCCCTGCATCATCTTCATCGACGAGATCGACGGCATCGGTCGCCGCGCTGAGCAGTCGCGCTCCAGCGATGCCGAAGCCAACCGCATCATCAACCAGTTCCTCACCGAACTGGACGGCTTCGACGGCACCAGTGGCGTGCTGGTCCTGGGCGCCACCAACTTCGCCGACTCCCTGGATCCGGCGCTGCGCCGCGAAGGTCGCTTCGACCGCACCATCGCCGTGCCGCTGCCGAGCCTGGAAGACCGTCGCGCCCTGTTCGAACTCTATGCCGGCAAGCTGCCCTGCGAAGGCGAACTGGACCTCGCCGCCCTGTCGCGCGGCACCGTGGGCCTGACCCCGGCGGCCATCGCCTACATCAGCAACCACGCCGCCCTGCTGGCCGCTCGCGAGAATGCCAGCGCCGTGACCATGGCCCACTTCGTCGAGGCCATCGAGACCTGCCGGATCGGCGAGCAACCGGTCGGCGTCACCCCGCTGGGTTCGGCCGAGCGCACCCGCATCGCCGTGCACGAAGCCGGTCATGCCCTGGTCGCTGCCGTGCTCAACGTCGGCCGGGTGGAAAAGGTCACCCTGCTGCCCCGTGGCCAGGCCCTGGGCGTGACCCTGATCACCCCCACCGAAGACAAGCGCCTGCACCTGAAGTCGGAACTCGAAGGCCGTATCCAGATGCTGCTGGCCGGCCGCTGCGCCGAGCAGCTGTACTTCAACGAGGTCTCTTCGGGCGCTGCCCAGGACCTGCAGGAAGCCTCCAAGCTGGCGCTGTCCATGGTCGCCTCCCTGGGCATGGGCCCGAGCGGCTCGCTGCTCAGCCTGCAGGCCCTGCGCGACGCCGGGATCGAGTTCGACGCCGCGCCCAGCATCGCCTCCGCCGATCAGCTGCTGCACAGCCTGGATCATCGCTGCCTGGCGCTGATCACCGAGCTCAAGCCGGCACTGGACGACATCACCGAGCAACTGCTGCGCGACGAGACCATCCCCGGCAGCGCCGTGGCCGAAGCCATCGCCCGCGCCAGTGGCCGGGAAGCCTGCGGCGCTCTCAACCGTGCCCTGGCCCACCTGCCGGAGCGCGCAGGCGACAGCGAACCCAGCATCGCCGCGGCCTTCCAGGGCGACTGATCCCGGCGACCTCTGGTCATGGCAAAGAAAAGCCCCGGTCTGCCGGGCCTTTTTTTCATGTCAGGGCCTGTTCAGATCCTTGCCAGCTTCTCAAAGGATGTTGGCGTAGTCCGCCTCGATCCGATCCAGGCTCAGGTGATTGAGGAAGTTGGAGAAGCACATCCAGGCCGCCAGGGCGTTGAGGTCCTGGAATTGCGCCGGCAGGTACTTGGGCGGTACCACCACGCCCTCGTCCACCAGCTGGCGCAGGATGCGCATGTCCTCCAGGGTGGTCTTGCCGCAAAACAGCAGCGGGATCTGCTCCAGCTTGCCCTTGCGCACCGCCAGCTGGATGTAGTTGTAGATCAGGATGAAGCCCTTGAGATAGGACAGGTCCTTGGTGAAGGGCAGCCCGGTCGGCGTCGAGCCGCGGAACACCCGGCTGGCGTTCTGGTAGCCCGACTCCAGGTCGTAGCCCTGCTCCTGGAAGAAGCGGAAGACCTCAAGGAAATCGGCGCCGTCCTCGGCCAGGTGGATGGCGCGGGTGCGATTGGTCAGCTTGCGCAGGCGGGTCGGATAGGAGGCGAAGGCGATCACTTCCATGAGGATCGCCAGGCCCTCCTGGGTCACGGTGGACGACGGCGGACCCTTGGCCAGGAAGGTGCAGATCGGCTGGTTCTGGCCATTGAGGGTGGTACCGACGTGCACCAGCCCCTCGTGGACCTCCAGGGCGCGCACGTCACGCTCGTTGAACAGGGCGTCGGCACGCACCTTGATGTAGTCGGCGCCCGCCGCGGCGTCGGCGACGATACCGTCGGACTCGAACACCCGGATGGTGCCTTCCGTCTCGCCAAAGACCCGATTCAGCCGTTCCTGCAGGATGGGCACGGCGTCCTTGGCGGTCAGGGTCTTGGGCTCGTCCTCCAGGGCACCGCGATGGGCGATGTTGTCCAGGTAGCTGGACATCATCATGCCCAGGTCGGCCAGGGTCGGATCGCCGGCATGAAAGGCGTCCGAGGCGGCGCCATAGAGCTCCTGGGAGATCAGCCCGAAATCCGGGGTGCCACGCGCCTGCAACATGCGAATCACCATGCGGTACTCGCGGCACATGCGCCTCATGATCTGGCCGACCGGATTGAACTGGCCGAGCTGGCGGGTCACCTCCCGCTCGATGCTCTGGAATTCGCCTTTGAGCGCATCGGCATCGAACCCCAGCGGACGTCCGTCGTAGAAGGCGCGATCCACCGCAGGCAGGCGCTTGCCCTTGCCGTCCAGGAAACCCTGGCGCACCTCGTCGTCCCACTTCACCGCATCGAGAATACGGATCGGCGCCTGGGCCGCGACGATGCGGTCGGACAGCTGGCGAATGGTCTGGTGATAGGGATCGAGAAAGGGCTGGCGGGCATTCATGACGGCGACCGGGCGACGGGCTAGGCCTCAAGGATGGCCGTTGCCACGTCTTTTGCCTAGGTTTCGCGACAGCAGACCGGCCGAGCCGCGCTATTTGGCGAACAGCTGGCTCATGTCCTTGAAGGCCTTGAACTCCAGGGCATTGCCGCAGGGGTCGAACAGAAACATGGTGGCCTGCTCGCCCACCTGGCCCTGGAAGCGGATGTAAGGCTCGATGACGAATTGGGTCTCGCGGGCACGCAGGCGGTCGGCCAGGGCTTCCCACTCGTCCCAGCCCAGCACGATGCCGAAGTGCGGCACCGGCACGTTGTGGCCATCCACGGCGTTGGTGTGAGCCTCGTCCTGGGAAGCGGTCTTGGGATGCTCGTGGATCACCAGCTGGTGGCCATAGAAGTCGAAGTCGACCCAGTGGTCGCTGGAGCGACCTTCGGCGAGGCCGAAGACCTCCCCATAGAAATGCCGGGCGGCGGCCAGGTCATAGACAGGAATAGCGAGGTGAAAGGGCGACAGGGCCATACGTGGAATTCCTGATGGAGGATGGATGGCCCATTCTCACCTTAAGTTTTCCTGCGTATGAAGCGCATATTCCTGCCTCCGAGCATCGAAATTTTTGTCGCTCGGCGCTGGGCTCGCTACAGTGCCCTACCCAGGCATCGGGCATCCGCCATGCTTCGCGAACTCAAGACCTTTCTCGCCGTCGTCCGCCATGGCAGCTTCGCCGCGGCCGGTCTGCACGTAGGCCTCACGCCTTCGGCGGTGAGCGCCCAGATCCGCAATCTGGAGCAGAACCTGGGCGTGGATCTCTTCGACCGCAACGGACGCAGCGCCCTGCTCAATGCCGCGGGACGCCGCGCCCTGCCCTTGGCCGAGGAAATCCTCGCTACCTACGCCCGCATGGCGGGCGCCGGGGACGAGATCCAGGGCGAGTTGCGCATCGGCGCCATCGCCAGCGTCCAGACCGGCCTGCTCCCCGGCACCCTGGTGCGGCTGCGCCAGCGGGCGCCACGCCTGGAGCCCCGCCTGGTGCCTGGGGTGTCGCTCGCCCTGCTCAGCCAGGTGGACGCCGGCGAGTTGGACCTGGCCATCCTCATCCGCCCGCCCTTCGAGCTGCCCAAGGAGCTGCACGCCACCACCTTGTTGCAGGAACCCTTCGTGCTCATCGTCCCGCCAGGGCTGACAGGTGACGCCCCCCGGCTGCTGCTGGAGACCCAACCCTTCATCCGCTACGACCGCCACTCCTTCGGCGGACGTCGGGTCAGCGCTTTTCTGCGCGAGCAGCGCCTGACGGTGCGCCAGGTGCTCGAACTCGACGAGCTCGACGCCATCGTCAAGATGGTGGAGCACGGCCTGGGGGTGGCCCTGGTGCCCTGCGCCGGCCTCTGGCTGGAGCATGCGCGGGTGCGCCGGCTATCGCTCGGCACCCTCACCTTCCATCGCGAACTGCAGGTCATCACTCGCCACGCCGGGCGCGATCTGCCGGCGGTGGCGCTGTTTCGCCAGTGCCTGACCGAGGCCGTGTCAGAACAGCTGCACCAGCAACCAGTAGAGTGAAGCGGACAGCGCCATGGCTACCGGCAGGGTGAGCACCCAGGCCAGCGCCAGATTGCGCACCGTGGCCCACTGCAATCCGGAACCATTGGCGGCCATGGTCCCGGCCACGCCCGAAGAGAGCACATGGGTGGTGGAGACCGGCAGGCCGAAGGCATCCGCCGCGCCTATGGTGCCCATGGCCACCAGCTCGGCCGAGGCACCCTGGGCATAGGTCAGGTGGGTCTTGCCGATGCGCTCGCCAACGGTGATGACGATGCGCCGCCAGCCGACCAGGGTGCCCAGGCCCAGGGCGATGGCCACCGCCACCTTCACCCAGAGCGGGATGAAGCGGGTGGCCTGATCGATCTGCCGCTTGAATTCTTTGAGGTCCTCCTGCGCCTTGGGCGCCAGGCCCGGCAGGTGCTCCTTTTCCAGCAGGCGGATGGATTCCGACGCCAGGTACATGGCATTGCGCACGTTGGGCATGCTCTGCGCCGGCACGTTGTTGAGAGCGCCGTACTGACGCACCTCGCGCGCGATGTCGTCGGTGATGGCCGCCAGCGCCGGCAGCACCTCGGGATTGCTCTGCCGCTTGCGCACGAATTCCAGCAGTACGCCGTGGGGATCGGCTGGCGCAGCCTGGGGCGCCGCCTGGCGCAGGCCGCTGGCGGTGACCTCGGCCACGGCGGCAAAGGCCGGCGTGGCGGTGGCCGGCACCGCTCGATTGAGCGCATAGGCGGTCGGCAGGGCGCCGACCAGGATCAGCATGATCAGCCCCATGCCCTTCTGGCCGTCGTTGGAGCCATGGGCGAAGGACACCCCGGTGCAGGTCAGGATCAGCAGGCCGCGGATCCAGGGCGGCGGCGGCTCGGCGCTTTTCGGCTCCTGGTAGAGCGTCTGGTCGCGCACGATCCGCTTGAGCAGCACCAGCAGCACCGCCGCGCAGACGAAGCCGATCAGCGGCGAGAACAGCAGCGCATAGCCGACCTTGGCCACCTGGTCCCAGTCCACGCCGCTGCTGCCATCCAGGCCGCCCAGCCAGGCGTGCATCAGGCCGACGCCGATGATGGAGCCGATCAGGGTATGGGACGAGGACGCCGGCAAGCCCAGCCACCAGGTGCCGAGATTCCAGATGATGGCGGCGATCAGCAAGGCGAAGATCATGGCGAAGCCCCGGCCCGCGCCCATCTCCACCACCAGGTCCACCGGCAGCAGGGCGATGACGCTGAAGGCCACCGCGCCGCTGGAGAACAGCACCCCGAGGAAATTGCAGAAGCCGGACCAGAGCACCGCCGCATTGGGCGGCAGCGAGTGGGTGTAGATCACCGTGGCCACGGCATTGGCGGTGTCGTGGAAGCCGTTGACGAATTCGAAGCCGAGGGCGATCACCAGCGCCAGCGCCAGCCCGGCGAAGGGCAGCCAGGTGGTGGGCGGCGACTGGGCATCGCTGACGTCGCTGTGGATACCCCCGAGAGTGACCGCCAGACCGGTCAGCAGCAGCACGATGAACAGCACGATCCGCAGCGGACCGGGCTTGCGCGAACTGTGCAGGGGATGGGACAGCGGTGACAGGGAGGCGGCTGGACTGGACGAAGGCATGGGCGAACTCCGACACGGGATCTGCCTACCCTGCGCCGGCTGCATGACGCTTTTACGTCAGCCCTAAGACCAGACGACGGATGACCGCCGCGTGCCTTTTTCCGTGTCGACCTCGGCCTGCTAGGCTGGGCCTTTGCCCAAGGATCGCACCTATGCCCCCACGCTTGCTGCTCTGTCCTCTTCTGCTGTGGTCCCTTGCCAGCGGTGCCCTGGCCGCCACCGAGCGTGCCCCGCGCAGTTGCGCCCAGGAGCTGGGGCAAAAGCCGGCCCAGGCGCTGGCCACGACCTGTCGGGCGCTCTCCCCCGCGACGCATCCGCCCTGCAACGCCGCCAACAGTTGCGCGCTGATGCAGGACGAAATCGCCCGCAGTTGCGCCCTGTTCGGTGACGACGAGGCAGCCAAGCAGCCCGGTTGCGGTCCGCTACCCAGCAGCGCCGAAGCCGCCGCGGCAGTGGTGGCGCGGTACTACCGCGCGCTGGATGCCCGGGACTACGGTACCGCCTGGCAGCAATGGGGAAGCGACGGCCAGCCCGGCAACAGCTACGAGAAATTCCGCCAGGGCTATGCCCGCACCCGCGGCGTGCAGGTGACCCTCGGTCAGCCTGGTCCGGTCGAGGGCGCGGCGGGCTCGAGCTATGTCAGCGTCCCGGTCACGGTAAGAGCGCGCCTGGTCGACGGCACCCGCCAGACCTTTAGCGGCAGCTACCAGGTGCGCCGGGTCAACGACGTCGATGGCGCCTCGGCCGAACAGCGCCGCTGGCATCTGGACAGTGCGAAGCTACGGCAACAGCGCTAACCGGTGCCGATCTGCCGCAGCTGGGACAGCCGACTGCGCGTACGCGACATGTCGGCGATCTCGCTGTCGGCCAGGGTCTCGTCGAGCGGCGCGGCGCTGACCAGGAACAGTGCCAGCCGACGGTCGTAGAGCACGTCCACCAGATTGATGAAGCGCTGTCGCGCGGCGGGGCTGGCCTCCCGCAGCGGAGGTACCTCGTCGAGCAGCCAGCGGTGCCAGGTTTCGCTCAGGGTCAGGTAGTCGAGGACCGCCGTGGGGCCTTCGCAGAGCTCGGCGAAACTGAACTGCAGCAGCCCATCCGCCGCGCTGATGGCGGGGAGATGGCGATGCCCCACCGCTACCTCCACCCGCGTCTCCACCATCGGCGGCAGCCCCAGAGCGCGGCGCTGATCAGGGCTACCCGGCCAGAGATAGGCGCCAACGCCGAAGGGATCGGGCTCGACGGAGCTGGCACTGCGGTAGTCCTGGGGGCCGGCCACCGAGAGAATGTCCATGCGCGTTTCGATCAGTTGGATCGCCGGCAGGAAGCGCTCGTGATAAAGCGGATTGGGCAGCAGCCCTTCGGGGGGATAGTTGGAGGTGGTGATCAACACCACGCCGCGGCTGAACAAGGCCTTGAACAGCCGGGTAATGAGCATGGCATCGCCGATGTCATGCACATGGAATTCATCGAAGCAGAGCAGTCGGCAACCTT
This sequence comes from Pseudomonas oryzihabitans, assembly GCF_001518815.1. Taxonomy (NCBI): domain Bacteria; kingdom Pseudomonadati; phylum Pseudomonadota; class Gammaproteobacteria; order Pseudomonadales; family Pseudomonadaceae; genus Pseudomonas; species Pseudomonas oryzihabitans. The sequence goes on along the minus strand of NZ_CP013987.1, from coordinate 1,011,874 downwards.
CCAGCAGGTCGTCCAGGCTGGCGGCCAGGGCATCGCCACCCGCTGGCTGGCGAAACATGCGCTCGTGCAGGTCGCAAAAGAAGGCATGAAAGTGCACGCGGCGCTTCTCGGCGAATGGTAGAGCGGCAAAGAAGCCGTCCAGCAGGAAGCTCTTGCCACGCCCCACCGGCCCCCAGAGGTAGAGGCTGCGCGGCGCTTTGGGGCGGAACAGCCGCGGGCGCAGCAGCTCGTCGGCCAAGATGGCGAAGCGCTCGATGGCCGCCTGTTGGGCGCTATCAAGGGTGTACCCACGGGTTCGAGCCAGATCGGCGAAATGCTCCAGCACCTGCTGGGCGGGCGAAGCAGCGGTCATGGCGGCACGTCAGGAAAGATAGGCCGCTAATGAAGCCGCAGCCAACGCCGCCGGTCAAGACCGACGACGTCCGCGTTCGAGCGACTCAGGCCGCGGCGATGAACAGGCACAGGCAGCAGAACATACCACCGGCCCAGGCCAGCGAACGGCGGGTGGCATGGTCGCGGATGTACAGCCAGGTGTAGGCAATGCGGCTGAGCAGGAAGAGGAAGGCCCAGAAGTTGATGGTGCCCTGGTCGGCGCCACCGGTGACGTGGGCGACGATCACCGCCGCGGCGAACAGCGGATTGATCTCAAAGGCGTTCTGCTGGGCGGCGTTGGCTCGTGCCCGGGCGCCTTCCAGCTTGCCGAGGAAGCCGCGCGGATCACGGTTGTCCTCGGGCGTGAAGCCGCTGCCCTTGAACTTGGCGTAGTAGGCCGCGCCATAGGGCACGAAGTAGACGAGGAAGATGCACCAGTAGGCAAAGGTCATGTCGGCGTCCCTGGAAGTTGAGGGTTCGCCTATCTGACCCGCCGCACCGGGAAAAATCCCTCCGACTCAGGCCGGCGTGCGCCTGTGGGTCCAGCGCGCCATCAAAGCGGTCGCCACCGCGCAGAGGGCGAGCACCGCGCACATGGGCACCACGGTGCCGTTGTGCAGCGCGCCCACGCTACTGGAGGCGAGCGCCGCCAGGATGAATTGCAGGCTACCCATCAGCGCCGAGGCACTGCCGGCATTGGCGCCCTGCCCGGAGAGGGCGCAGGCCGAGGCGTTGGGCACGATGCCGCCGAGCAGGGCGATGGCGAAGAACAGCGGGATCATCAGCACCGGCAACGCCTTGGGCTGGAAGGCACCGACCAGCAGCAGGATCAGCCCCGCCGCGGCATAGGCCACCACCGCGCGACGCAGCCAGAAGGCCGGCCCCTGGCGAACCACCAGACGCGCATTGAGCTGGCCGAGCAGGATGAAGCCGGCGGCATTGAGACCGAACACCCAGCCGTAGTGCTCGGGGCAACACCATAGAGTTCGATCAGCACGAAGGGCGAGCCGGAGATGTAGGCGAACATGCCGGCCATGGCGATGCCACCGGTCAAGGTATGGCCGATGAAGCCGCGATCGCGCAGCAGGCGCAGGTAGTTGCGCAAGGCCCCGCGCAGCGGTGGCCGCGGATGGTGCGTCGGCAGGGATTCGGGCAACCAGAGCGCCACGGCGGTGCCGCAGGCGGCGGCGAACAGCGCCAGGCTGACGAAGATGGCCTGCCAGCCGAAGGTGCTCAGCAGCAGACTGCCGGCGAAGGGCGCGATGATGGGGGCGATACCGGTCACCAGCATGATCTGCGAGAAGGCCCGTGCCGCCGCCACCGGCTCGCAGAGGTCGCGCACCACGGCGCGCGCGATCACCATGCCGGCGCAGCCGCCCAAGGCCTGGACGAAGCGCGCGGCGATCAACCAGGGCAGGCTCGGCGCCAGGGCGCAACCCAGCGAGGCCAGGCAGAACAGGCCGATGCCGATCAGCAGCGGCAGCCGTCGGCCGAAGCGATCTGCCAGGGGACCGTAGAACAGCTGGCCGCTGGCGAGGCCGGCGAAATACACCGCCAGACTCAGCTGCACATGCTCGATGTCAGTGGCGAACGACAGTGCCAGCGAAGGAAAGCTGGGCAGGTACATGTCGATGGCGAAGGGAGCGAAGGCCGAGAGGGCCCCGAGAATCAACAGTAAGCGAAAGGTCATGAAAGCCAATCCGGTGGAAGCGGAAATGCCGCGCAGTTACATACAATGATGTTTGTAAAAGTGCCAAGGCGCGCTAAACTGCATGGCAGACCCACTGCCAATCAGATCGCCCATGCGTCGTACGAAAGAAGAAGCCGAACAGACTCGCCAAGCCATTCTCGATGCGGCGGAAGCCCTGTTCCTGACCAATGGCGTGGCGCGTACCAGCTTGGAAATGATCGCCCGCGAATGCGGCGTCACCCGGGGTGCAGTGTACTGGCATTTCCAGAACAAGGCCCACCTGTTCCACGAAATGCTTAGCCAGATAAGGATCCCAGCCGACGAACTGACCGAGCGCCTGCGCGTCGATGGCGAGGAAGACAGTCTGCAGCGATTGTTCAAGCTCTGCATCGAAGGCATGGAGAAATTCACCAAGCCCGGACGTGAACAGCGGGTCATGACGATCATGCTGCACCGCTGCGAATTTACCGAGGAACTGCGCGAGGCCGAGGAACGCGATCTGCAGTTCCTGCGTCAGTTCATCCGCATCACCGACGCCCTTTTCACCGCCCAGGCGGCCCGGCTGCAGCCGGGCGTGACACCACAACTGGCCAGCCGACTGCTGCACAGCCTATTTCTTGGCACCCTGTCCGATCTCTTGCGCGACGAACAGACCTTCGCGCCGCTGCTGGCCACCGAGCAGGTGTTCACCACCTTCTTCCGCGCCATCGTGCGCGACTGGGCTCAGTCAGCGACGGTATAACCCGCCTGCTCGATGGCCGCGCGGAAAGGCGCATCCACCTCGGCGCTGTCGATGCGCACTTCGCCCGCCTGCAGGTCCACCTCGACCCGGGCCTGGCTATCGACCTTGAGGACCGCCGCCTCGACCGCGCTCACGCAGTGGGCGCAACTCATTCCGACTACCTTGATGACATGCATGGTCTGCTCCTGTCTGACGAAACCTATCTCTCCTGACGCCAAACGCCAGGACCGGGTTCCAGTGTTGACCTTGACCCGAGGTCAAGGTCAACACTGATGTCAGGAGGTGCCCATGCACGAATTCGAACTCTCCATCAGCGGCATGACCTGCGCAGCCTGCGCCGGGCGGGTCGAGCGCGCCCTGCAGAAGGTGCCGGCGGTCAGCGCGGCCGGGGTCAACCTCGCCAGCGAAAAGGCCCGCGTCAGCGCACCACCCGAGGCGGCCCCGGCGCTGGCCGAAGCCATCACGGCGGCCGGCTACCGGGTAGCCGAGGCCGAGCACGACCTGGCGCTGTCCGGCATGAGTTGCGCCAACTGCGCGGGGCGCATCGAAAAGGCCCTGCGCGCCGTGCCCGGGGTCCTGTCGGCCGAGGTCAATCTCGCCAGCGAGCGTGCCCGTGTGAAGACCCTGGCCGCGGTCGAGACCGGCGCCCTGATCGCCGCGGTGGAAGCCGCGGGCTACGACGCCCAGGACCGCCTCGCCGAGGATGACCGCCCTGCCCCGGGGCGTGCGGGGCTGCCCTGGGAGCAACTGGAGCTGGCCCTGGCACTGCTGCTGGCCGCCCCGCTGATCCTGCCCATGCTGCTGGTACCCTTCGGCTGGCACCTGATGCCGCCGGCCTGGCTGCAATTCCTGCTGGCGACACCGGTACAGTTCCTGGTCGGCGCCCGCTTCTATCGCGGCGCCTGGCATGCCCTGTGCGCCCGCAGCGGCAACATGGATGTGCTGGTCGCCCTGGGCACCAGCGCTGCCTACGGCCTGAGCCTCTACCTCTGGCTGGTCAAGGACAGTCCCCATCTCTATTTCGAGACGGCGGCGATGGTCATCGCCCTGGTCCGCCTGGGCAAATACCTGGAGGCCCGCGCCAAGCGCCGTACCGGTGCCGCCCTGCGCGCCCTGGAAGCCCTGCGCCCCGAGCAGGCCCGGCGCCTGAACGCGGACGGCGAGGAAGAAGAAGTCGCGCTGAATCGGCTGCGGCTGGGCGACCGCCTGCAGATTCGCCCGGGCGAACGCATTCCGGCCGACGGTCGCATCCTGCTGGGCGAAAGCCAGGTGGACGAAGCCCTGCTCACCGGCGAGAGCCGCCCGGTCGCCAAAGGCCCCGGTGACGAAGTGGTCGGAGGTGCCATCAATGGCGAGGGCAATCTGCACATCGAGGTCAGCGCGCTGGGCGGCGAGACGGTGCTGGCCGGCATCATCCGCCTGGTGGAAGATGCCCAGGCCAGCAAGGCGCCCATCCAGCAACTGGTGGATCGCATCAGCCGGATCTTCGTCCCGGTAGTGATCGGCCTGGCCTTCCTCACCCTGGCTGGCTGGCTGCTGACCGGACACGCCCTGGAACCCGCCCTGCTCGCCGCCGTCGCCGTGCTGGTCATCGCCTGCCCCTGCGCCCTGGGTCTGGCGACGCCAGCCGCGCTCATGGCCGGCACCGGGGTGGCGGCGCGCCACGGCATCCTGATCAAGGACGCCGAAACCCTGGAACGCGCCCAGGGCATCACCACCGTGGTGTTCGACAAGACCGGCACCCTGACCGCCGGCCAGTTGCGCCTGCGCCAGCTGGCCACGGCGCCCGGAATCGAGGAGCACGAGCTGCTGAGCCTGACCGGCAGCCTGCAACGGGGCAGCGAACACCCCCTCGCCACGGCGGTGCTGAAGGCCTGCCGCGCGCGTGGCCTGGATACGCCACCAGCCAGCGACGTCCGCGCCCTCCCCGGCCGCGGCCTGAACGGTAGCTGGCAAGGGCGCGCGCTGCTCCTCGGCAATGCCCGGCTGCTGGCCGAACAGGGCCTGGCTGCCGGCCCGCTGGCCGAGGCGGCCCGCGACTGGGAAGACCAGGGCCTCACGCTGTCCTGGCTGCTGGAGACTGGTGCCCCGGCGCGGGTGCTGGGACTGCTGGCCTTTGGCGACGAGATCCGTCCGGGCGCCACCCAGGCTATCGCCCAGTTGCGCGCGGACGGCATCGACAGCTGGCTGCTGACCGGTGACAACCGCGGCAGTGCCCGCCAGGTGGCCGAGGCGCTGGGCATCGCGCAGTGGGAGGCCGAGGTACTGCCCGCCGACAAGGCCGCGGTGGTCGCCCGCCTGCAAGCGACCCAGGGGGGCGTCGCCATGGTCGGCGACGGCCTCAACGACGCCCCGGCACTGGCCGCTGCCGAGCTGGGCATCGCCATGGGCTCGGGCACCGCGGCCGCCCGCCATGCCGCCGGCATCACCCTGCTGCAGGAGGACCCGCGCCAGGTGGTCGCGGCGCTGGACATCGCCCGGCGTACCCAGCGCAAGATCCGCCAGAATCTGTTCTGGGCCTTCGTCTACAATGTCATCGGCCTGCCCCTGGCGGCCTTCGGCCTGCTCGACCCGGTCTATGCCGGGGCCGCCATGGCCTTTTCCAGCGTCAGTGTCCTGGCCAATGCCCTGCTGCTCGGCCGCTGGCGCCCGTCCGGAGACTCCCCGTCATGAACATCGGTCAGGCCGCCAAGGCCAGCGGGCTTACCGCCAAGATGCTGCGCTACTACGAGCGCATCGGCCTCCTGGCACCCGCCGGGCGCACCGATAGCGGCTATCGCCAGTACGGCGCCGAAGACCTGCGGGTGCTGGCCTTCGTCCGCCGCTCGCGGGAGCTGGGCTTCAGCCTCGAGGAGATCCGCCAGCTGCTCAGTCTCTGGCAGGACCGGCAGCGTGCCAGTGCCGACGTCAAGGCGCTGGCCAAGCGGCACATCACCGAGCTGGACCAGAAGATCGCCGAGCTGACGCGGCTGCGCAGCACCCTGGGCGAACTGGTTTCCTGCTGCCACGGCGATGCCAGCCCCGACTGCCCGATCCTCGATAGCCTGGGCGGCTGACGCAACCGCTGCCGCCCAGCGGGGTCCATCGGTTATCCCCCCGCTACCGAGGCACCACCATGCAGACCCTGCACCACTACCAGATCCGCTATCGCCTCAATGGCGAGCCACTCAGCCACGAGCTGGAGAGCTTCGAGCCGGTCACCGAGGAGGAAGCGCTGCTGCAATTGCTCATCAAGCACGTCGAGGAACCCCAGGTGGTGGTCGATGCACCCTGGGAGCGTCATGCCCAGCCGAGCATCGCCCGCCGCGCCCAGGAAGCCGGACTGAGCGACATCGAGATCAGCCAGCGGGACTGACGGCCGGCCCAGGCAGGTGGCTTTGCGCTATAATTCCGCGCTTTTGCCCCCTTCGTTGGAGTGATTCATGACCCTGCCTCGCCTGCGCCTCAAAGCCAATGCCGACCGCCGTCTGCGCGCCGGGCACCTCTGGGTGTACAGCAACGAGGTGGACGTGGTCGCCACGCCGCTCACCGCCTTCGAACCAGGCGACCAGGCCATCCTGGAAACCACCAGCGGCAAGCCGCTGGGCCTGGTGGCGTTGTCGCCCAACAACCTGATCTGCGCCCGCCTGTTCTCCCGCGACACCGGCTACCTGCTGGACAAGTCGCTGCTGGTGCATCGCTTCAAGGTCGCCCTGAGCCTGCGCGAGCGGCTGTTCGGCAGCCACTGCTATCGCCTGGTCTATGGCGATTCGGATTTCCTGCCTGGCCTGGTGGTGGATCGCTTCAACGATATCCTGGTGGTGCAGATCGCCTCGGCGACCATGGAGCGCCAGCGCGACGCCATCCTCGCCGCCCTGCTGCAGGTATTCAAACCCCAGGGCGTGCTGTGGAAGAACGATGGCAGCGCCCGTGTGGCCGAGGGCCTTTCCAGCTATGTGGAAGTGGCCTACGGCGAGGTCCCCGACTGGGTGGGGCTGGAAGAGAACGGCGTGCGCTTCGAGGCCCCGGTGCGTGAAGGCCAGAAGACCGGCTGGTTCTATGACCACCGCCTGAATCGTGCGCGCCTGGCGCCCTATGTCGAAGGCAAGCGGGTGCTCGACCTGTTCAGCTACATCGGCGGCTGGGGCGTGCAGGCCGCGGCCTTCGGTGCCAGCGAAGTCATGTGCGTGGACGCCTCGGGCTTCGCCCTCGACGGCGTGGAGCGCAATGCCACTCTCAACGGCCTGGCGGAAAAGCTGGTGTGCGTCGAGGGCGATGTCTTCGAGGCGCTCAAGGAACTCAAGGCCGGTGAAGAAAAATTCGATGTCATCGTTGCCGACCCGCCGGCCTTCATCAAGAAGCGCAAGGACCTGAAGAACGGCGAGGCCGCCTACCGTCGCCTCAACGAGCAGGCCATGCGGCTGCTGAACAAGGACGGCATCCTGGTCAGTGCCTCCTGCTCCATGCACCTGCCCGAAGACGACCTGCAGAACATCCTGCTCGGCAGCGCCCGCCATCTGGATCGCAACCTGCAGATCCTCGAACGCGGCGCCCAGGGCCCGGATCATCCGGTACACCCGGCCATTCCGGAAACCCGCTACATCAAGAGCCTCACCTGCCGTCTGCTGCCCAGCTAAGACGCCAGGCCAAGAAAAAGCCGGACCAGGTCCGGCTTTTTTGTGCGTGTTCAAACCTCAGCTGAGGGCGCGGATCAACTCGTCCTTCTTCATCCGCGAACGACCCCGCACATTCTGCTCGGCTGCCTTCTTCACCAGTTCGTCGCGGGTCAGGTCACTGAGCGAAGTACTACCGCTGCGCGAGCGATGCGCCGCTGCATGTCCGCTGTTGGGCGACTGGCCCTGTTTGGTGGCCACCGCCCGCCGGGCGGAATCCTTGCGATCCGCGCTTTTGGCGGTACCGCTCTTGGCCTTGCCGGAACCTGCCTTTTCACCACCGCCGGACTGCTTGTTCACCGTCGCCCAGGCCCGCGCTTCGGCTTCATCCTTGGAGACGCCCTTTTTCTCGTAGCTCTCCTCGATGTGCTCGGCCTTGCGTTCCTGCTTGTCGCTGTACTTGGACTTGTCGCCGCGAGGCATGGCAGTCTCCCGATTAGTCTTCAGCCTTGATGGTGGCCACTTCACCGGCTTTCACCCGCACGTGACGACCCGCCACATCGGTGAATTCATAAAAGCCGTCGGCCGTCTTGGTAGTGGGACGATCCTCGGTGATGTACTGGGTGCCATCCTGCAGGGTCACCACTGTCTCGGTGGAACAGGCCGCCAGCCCCATGAGGGTCAGGGCCAGCACGCCACCGCTTGCCAGGCGACTCATGGCGCTTCCGGCGAGACACGATGAATGGAGACATCATGCAGGGCCACCAGCGCCTGACCGGACTCGATGTCGGCCAACTGGAAGCGCTCATCGTTGATGGCATCCAGGTGCCGGCAGGCCAGATCGCGGACCACGTCGGTGATGGGTACATCCAGATTGCTGATACGGTCGGTATAGCTTTCGCCCAGCAACTTGTAGTGAATTTCGTAATGGCTATCGGTGTCGTCACGCATGAGGGGTCTCCGCGAAAAGGCTGCCCGACTCGGGTTATTGTTATAGAACTCGACCAACCAAACCGGTTCTTTTCCGCTCGTCCGACGCCGCCGAACGGTCGCCTGTCAAGTTCCTTTTCAGCGGCTTTACCTCAGTGTGCGGCCCGCATTTGCTGGAGCAGCGCGCTGCACTGGGCACCCTGCTCATTGCTGGGCGCCACCAGCGCCAGCAGACCGGCGGCAGGCGCGGCGAAGGTCGCCAGCAGCGCCGCCACGGCACCCCGGGCGGCCAGAGGCAGCGCCTTCACGCCAGGCGAAGGATTCTTCAGGGTACCGCGCACATAGAGCGGCGAGCGCAGGGAAAAGATGCGCAAGCCCTTGCTGTGGGGATCGACGGTGAGATCCAGTCGTTCGCTCGCCAGGTTGATGGTGCCGGTGATGTTGATCAGGGCGTTCTCGGTGTCGAGCACGAACACCTGGGGCTGCACCAAGCCCTTCTTGAAGTCGAGATCGGCAACCGCGCAATTGATCTCCACTTCGTCATCGCCGAACAGCCGATCGACCAGGTAGTTGCCGACGTTGAGGCCGGCCAGCTCCATCAGGCTGCGGCTGATGCGGCCGTCGTTCATCAGCAGCTTGAGCTCACCATCGCTGGTGCCCAGCAGGGCCGCCACCGAGTTGCCGGTGCCGCTCAGGGTGGCGTCGCCATTGAGCTCACCCATGCTGCGCTTCATCGTCTCCACGGTAGGGAACAGCTGATTCAATTTGACCCGTCGTACATGCAGGTCGACACGCCCCCGCAGTGGGGTCTTGTCGCCCTCCAAACGTACCGTGGTGTTCAGGTCGCCCCCTGCCACGCCAAAGCGAAGGGGATCGAGCAACAGCACCCCATCGGTCAGGCGTACATGGGTATTGAGGTCGGTGATCGGCAACTGCGCGTTCTGCACGATGCGCTTACCGGTGAAGCGCACGTCGGCATCCATGGCGCGCCACCGATCGGTGCGAAACTCGGACACGGGCAGCGCCTTGGTCGTCGGCTGCTGGCTGGTTTCACCCTTGGCGGCCTGCTGCTCCTTGGTATCGGCGCCAATCAGTGGTGCCAGGTCTTCGAACAGCAACTGATCGGAGCGCAGCGTCCCGCTGAGCTTGGGTCGTGGCTTACCACCGGTGAACAGCACCTCGCCATGCAGATCGCTCTTGCCTACCCGGCCGTTGAAGTCTTCGTAGCTGAAGCGGGCGCCAGCCGGATCGTTGAGCTTGACGGTGAGATGACCGTCGGTGGCATAGGGTGCCGTTTCCGGCAGGGTGACGCCTGTCAGCGGATAGAGCTGCGCCAGACTCTTGCCTTCCAGTACCAGATGCAGATCAAGGGCGCCCAGGCGTCGCGGATCGGTCAGGGTCCCGAACACCTGCACCCGGGTCTCACCTGCCCGGGCATCGAGCTGGATGGGAAACGGCGTATCGGCATCCTGCAAGGCCAGCAGACCACCGATCTGGCCACGGCCATTGACCGGCACCTGCTTGTAGCTGCCTTCCACCGCCAGGGCGAACTGGAAGGCCTGGGTCTGCTTGACGTTGGACCGCTGGCGCGAGGTGCCCTGCTTGCCGACCAGGTCGGCATAGGCGATGGGAGCATCCAGGGAGGTGATGCGCGCCTTTAGCCGGGTGGCGGTCTGGGCATCGTCGAAGCCCACCTTGCCGGCATCGAAGCCGATGGTGCCGATGTCCACCGTCCAGGCCGAAGGCTCGGCCTTGGGATCCTTTTCGGCGGTCTCGAAGGTCCAGCTGTTGCGCCCATCGGCCAGCCGCTGAGCATTGACCACCGGCCCGGTAAGGTCGATGCGCGGGATATAGATCTGCTTGGCCAGCAGCGCCAGCGGCGAGATCCGCAACTGCACCCGGTCGAGATGAACGAAGGTCTTTTCCTTGGCCCAGTCCGGATTGCCCAGGGTCAGATCTTCGGCGGCGATGTGCGGCCAAGGGATCCAGGCACGCCAGCCGCCCTGGTCCGGCTCGCGGTGCCAGACCACGCCCAGGTTACCCTCGATGGCGAACGGTCGGTGCAAAGCGCTCGATACCTGCTCGTTGATGGTTGGCTTGAGCCGATTCCAGTCGAAGGTGGCGAGGACCACCACCAGCAGGACGAGCAGCAGCAGGATGATTCCCAGCAGCCAGGCGAGGATCTTGCGTGGGCGTGTCATGGCCGCCTCCTTGGATTTCCGTTCCCTCTTGGGTCTGCTCAGCGCAGCGGGGTTCCCTGGATAGACGTCATGCCTTGCGCTGGCGCAGGGCGAGCAGCGCTACCGCCACCCCGATCAGGGTCAGCAGCAGCAGACTGCCGCGCAGTCCCACCTGCCCCGCCACGGCCCCGATCAGCGGCGGGCCGAGCAGGAAGCCCAGATAGCCGGCGGTGGCGGTCATGGCGATACCGGCGGCCGGGGTCTCGGCCACCTGGCCTGCGGCACTGAAGGCTGCGGGCACCACGTTGGACAGACCCAGTCCCACCAGGGCGAAGCCGAGGATGGCGCTCCAGGGCGCCGGCAGGATCACCGCCAGTGCCAGGCCAAGAGTGGCAAGGAGGGCCCCGCCAAAGATCACCTGGGGCCCGCCGAAGCGGTGGCGAATGCCATCGCCAAACAGACGGCCCACCAGCATGGTCAGCGAAAAGGCGGCGTAGCCGAGGGTGGCGACCACCGGCGTCGCCCCACCCACCTGACCCAGGTAGACAGCGCTCCAGTCGGTCATGGCGCCTTCGAGCATCAGGCAGCCCAGGGCGATCAACCCCAGCGCCAGCACCCGTCGATCCGGCAGCCGCAGGGCATGGCTCACCGGACTGCGGTCACCTTGGTCCAGCGCCAGGGCGGCCGGCAACGCCAGCACCAGCGCCACCAGCGCCGCGGCCAGCAGCACCAGCAATGCCGAGGCGCCCAGGTGCAGCACCAGCGCCCCGAGGCCGGCACCGAGGAAGCCGCCCAGGCTGAAGGCGGCGTGGAAAGACGACATCAGCGGCCTGTCCCAACGGCTTTCGACATCACTGGCATGGGCGTTCATGGCCACGTCGATCAGGCCATTGCAGGCGCCGAGCAGCAGCGCGCAGAGGAGCAGCCAGGCCAGTGACGGCGCCACTCCGGGCCAGATCAGCACCAATACGAAGGCCAGGATACTCAAGCGGGTGAGGCGTCCGGTGCCGCCGAGCCGCGGCACCAGCACCCCGGCGAAGGGCATGGTGAGCATGGCGCCCAGGGCGACGGCCAGCAGCACCAGGCTCAACTGACCGTCCCCCAGTGCCAGATTGCGCTTGAGCTCGGGAATGGCCGCCGCCCAGCCGCCAATCCCGCAACCATTGGCGAGAAAGACGGTAAAGGTGGCGCGGCGCTGGCGACGCAAGACGGCAGTGGTCATGGGGATCCTAGGGCGAGAGGCTAACGGTCACTGGCGAGCGAATGCAGCTGCAGACCGGCGTCGCGATAGGGCTGGAGGCGCCCCTCGCTCAGACCCGGCTCCAGCACCAGGTGGTTCACCTGATCGAGCTTCAGCACATGATAGAAGGCCACGCTGTCGAGCTTCTCGGCAGTCACCGCGACGGCGACCTGGCTGCTCTGCTCGGCCACGGCTGCCTTGAATTCGGCTTCCTCCAGATCGAAGCCGGTCACCCCGGTTTCCACTGCCAGGGCGCAGGCGCCAAGGAAAGCCAGGTCCGCCCGTACACCGCGCAGATCGCGCATCGCGCGTGCACCCAGGCAAGCGCCCGACTCCGGAGCGGCCAGCCCGCCGATCATCAGCACCCGGATACCCTGGCGCTGCAGCAGCGCCGCCGCGATTACTGGCGCATTGGTCGCCACGGTCAACTGCTGATCGCCCGGTAGCGCCTGGGCGATGGCCAGGTTGGTCGAGCCGGCGTCCAGCAGCAGCAATTGCCCCGGCTGCACCAGCCGGGCCGCCGCCTGCCCCAGGGACTGCTTGGCGGTTTCGTCCTGGCCGATACGGGTCGGCAGCGGCTCCGGCGGCGTCAACAGCGACAGCGCCCCTCCGTATACCCGTCGGCACAGGCCCTGACGGGCCAGCTCGCGCAGGTCACGGCGCACGCTGTCTTCGGAAATGCCCCAGGTCGCGGCCAGCTCGGCGGACAGGACCCGTCCCTGCTCACGCAGCAGGGCCAGGATCGCGGCCTGGCGTTCTTCGGGAAGATGGATAGCTGCACTCATACCGATACTCCAAGAGGATCAGTAGATCATGCACAATCAAATACAAACGTGCAACATCATGCGTTAGGTGACACGCTTTTCCGAGCATCCAGCCAGCGACCGCCAAAGACATTGATCAGCAGGCCCAGCATGACCGCCAGCCCACCCAGTTGTTGCTGAGTGGTCATTTGCTCGCCCAGCACGACGGCCGCTGACGTCAGGCCAACCACCGGCACCAGCAGCGAAAAGGGCGCCACCTGACCGGCCGGATAGCGCGACAGCAGCCGACTCCAGATGCCGTAGCCAACCAGGGTGGCGATAAAGGCCAGGTAGACGATGGCGAAGACCGACCCGCCCGACAGCGACGTCAGTGCCGTGGAGATCTGCTCCGGGCCTTCCAGCAGCAGCGACAGGGCCAGGAAGGGCAGCGGCGGAATCAGGCTGCCCCAGACCACCAGACCGAGCATGTCCACCTTGCCGATCTTCTTGGTGACGATATTGCCCAGGCCCCACATGGCTGCGGCCGCCAGGGTGAGCAGGAAACCAGCCAGGGTCATGGTGACGCCATGCTCGGTACCGATCAGCAAGAGCCCCAGGGCCGCCACCGCCAGCCCTACCAGGCTGGCACGTCTTACCTTTTCCCCAAGCAACGTGGCGGCGAACGCCAGGGTAAAGAAGGCCTGCGCCTGCAGCACCAGCGAGGCCAGGCCGGCCGGCATGCCCACGTACATGGCCGAGAACAGGAAGGCGAACTGCCCCAGGGAGATGGTCAGCCCGTAGGCCAGTAGCAGCCGCCAGGACACCTGGGGTCGCCGCACGAACAGAATCGCCGGAAAGGCCGCCAGGCAGAAGCGCAAGGTACCCAGCAACATGGGCGGCACCCCATGCAGCCCGAGCTTGATGACGACGAAGTTCACCCCCCAGGCCAGGATGACGACCAGTGCCAGCAACAGATCCCGGGGTGCCATCGACAACTCCTTGAACGCGTTCAGATAGATAGGCGGCTACCCTACTCCTTTGTGTCCGCGCTGCGGCGTCACAGTTGCCCACAAATTCGGCCAGTCACTCTCTGCAAAAGAAAAACCGCAGCCTGGGCTGCGGTTAGTTGGGATCAGGCACTGCGCTTGTCGCGCAGCGGGTCGTGGCCCCAGTTCATCAGCGATTTGCGCCAGCGCGAATCTTCGATATCGCCCTCCGGCCGCTGCTTGAGATGGCGATGGACATAGCCGATGACCTTGCGCATGGCCTGGTAGTCATCGTCTTCCAGCTCGGCCTGGCGCTTGCCCTTGAGCTCCAGGATACGTTCGCCCATGGCGTGGCCGACCGCCTTGCCGTCGTTGGCTGCGGTGACCTTCTTGCCGCCCTTGGTCATGCCGACGCCCTTGCTGGTGTCACCGCTGAGCCATTTGCGCAGCTGGCTCGGGGTCATGTTGACCACCTGCTTGAATTCGTTGCGTACTTCTTTCCGGTCGTCGTCGGAAGCCTTCTTGGTGCTCATTTTTCACCTGCCTTTTGCAACGCTTTCACCAGTTCGTCTTTCTTCATACGCGACCGGCCCCGCACCTCACGGCGCGCGGCACGTTTCATCAGCTCGTCCTTGGTCAGACCGGCCAGGCCCGATTCGCGCGCGGTCGCCGTCTTGCGTGCCACATCGGCAGGCTGCTTGGAATGCTGCTTACCGCGTCGCGTATCGCGACGCTTCTTCGCGGTGGTGCGCTGGTACTCTTCCTTGCTCAGGGAATCCCGTGCCTTTTCCGGCAGATAGCGTTCACCGGTCGCTTCGGACTTCTTGCCGGAGCGGGTGCCCCACTTCTCGTCGGTCCATTGCTGCAGATGGTTGTCCTTGCCTTTGCCGCCCTGGTATTCACCACCGCGCTTCTGGTACTCCTGGGCCGCCAGCTGCGCCTTGCGCGCCGACCACTGACCGGGCTTGCCGCCCTTGTCGCCCGCGGTAATTTCTTGCTTCACCTTTTCCCAGAGTTCGGGATCGCTCTTCTTGGCCGTGGCACTCATGGCTCACCTCAAGTTGGAGACATTGCAGTCGTTGACTCTAGGATGACTGTCCAACCGAAACGGGGGTTCGCGCTAGGCGACGAACGCTCCAGTCCCCCGCCTTAGTCTTCAGAGAACGCCATGTCCCCTGCCGCCCTACTCCGCCGCCGCTGGATCCCGCTGCTCTTCGTCATCCTGCTGGTGGGTGTAGGTGTCCCCTATGGCTGCTCGGAACTGGCCTATCGCGAACGTCAGTGGGTGTTCAGCATCGAGCCCGGCAATGCCAGCTGGTTCACTGGCGTGCCGGAAGGCGTCCGCCAGTTCAATCTGCCGGTTCCGGACGGTCTGACCGGCACCGACTACCTCCACGCCTGGTGGTGGCCCGCCCGCCGTCCAGACGCCCCCACCCTGCTCTATCTGCACGGTACCCGCTGGAACCTCACGGCGCAGGTCCGGCGCATCGCCACCCTGCGACAACTCGGCTATTCGGTGCTGGCCATCGACTATCGCGGCTTCGGTGAAAGCCCTGGCGACGTCCCGTCGGAGCGCAGCGTCTACCAGGATGCCCGCATCGCCTGGAAGCACCTGCAGAGCCTGCAGCCCGATCCCCGCAAGAGATACATCTATGGCCATTCACTGGGTGGTGCGGTGGCGGTGGATCTGGCCTGGCGCATCGCCCGTGACGGAGATCCGACGGGCGACTATCCCGCCGCGGCCGGTTTGATCATCGAATCCACCTTCACCACCCTGGCCGACGCCGCCTCGGCAGTGGTCGACACCCGCTTTCCCCTGCGCTGGCTGATGTCGGAGAAATTCGATTCCCTGGACAAGATCCCGGAAATCCATATCCCGGTGCTCATCGTCCACGGCGGCGACGACCGCTATGTGCCGCCCCGCTTCAGCGAGGCGCTTTATGCAGCCGCGCAACCGCCCAAGCGGCTGCTGTTGATCCCGGGCGGCACTCACTCCAACAGCATGGTGATCGGCACGCGCGACTATGCCGCCGCCTTGCGCGAACTGTTCGGTGGCGCGCACCTGAGCGAAGCGGAAAAGCGAGAATCATCGACAGGAGGCTAGACACTTTCGCAAAGCCATCGACGGCGCTGATAGTCACTATCTCGCCAGTCTATTTTTTTCGGGCGGCCCTGCTCGGGATACTGAACTCACTCCAGACCAGTCTCCCCAGAGGACACCACCATGAACCTGCGTATCGCCTTCGGTTTTGCCCTGACCGCTCTTGCCCTCAACACCTTCGCCCAGGACTTCGTCTCTGCTCCGAGCGCTGCGACCCAGATCGCCGAGGAATCCAGCCAACGCCCCCTGGGCCAGCTGATCAAGCAACAGCAGCAGCGCCTGCAGGAACACACCCTCGCCGAGGAATCCAGCCTGCGTCCCCTGGGCCAGATCATCAAGCAGCAGCAACGGCAGCTGCAGGAACACCGGGTCGCCGAAGAGTCCAGCCTGCGCCCACTGGGTCAGGTCATCGAAGACCAGCAACAGCGCCTGGATAGCGATGAAGTGGCTGAAAACGGGTCGGCCCAGACCCTCGACCGCCTGATCAAGGCCGGCCAGACCCGCCAGGCCTAAGCCTTATCAGCGCCTTCCTGCCCGGCCTTGCGCCGGGCTCGCTCAATGAATCTTTTCGCTGCCCGGCCCGATGCTGGCGGGTGCGTCCACGCTCAGCTCCTGAGGCACCTCGTCGATCCGCGGGTCCAGCGCCGCCGCCATCGGACTCACCGAATCGGGCATGGCCACGTGATGCAGCGGCGCCGCGTCCAGTCGGTGCTCGCCACTCACGAAGCGCGGTTGCACGAAGAAGATCAGGATCAGCGCATAGGCCGAGGTCAGCACATAGAACATGCCCGGGCCAAAGTGCTCCATGGCGGCGCCAGCCAGCAGAGGACCGATGCACGCACCCACGCCATAGGTGGTCAGCAGCATCGCCGACAACTCCACCCGCCGCTCGGGCTCGACATGGTCATTGGCAAAGGCCGTGGCCAGCGGATAGAGGGTGAACAGCAGCATCCCCGACACGAATCCCGCGGCCAGCAGCCAGGGATAGGGCAAGGTGATCAGGCCCCACAGCGGCACCGCCGCGAGGCACAGCAATACCGCATTGGCGCGGATCAGCTTGCAGCGATCGAGACGATCCGACAGCCAACCCAGCGGCCACTGGGCGCAGAAACCTGCCACGATGCACAACCCGACATAGAAGCTCGACTGCGCCGTGTCCAGCCCGCTACGGCTGGCGAATACCGGTGCCAGGCCATAGAAGCCGCCCACCAGCAGTCCCGCGGTAAAGATGGTCACCAGTGACTGAGGTACACGCTGCCAGAAGAAGCGGATCTCCAGGGGCGCCGCCACCAGCTTGGCCGGGTGCACCCGCCGCGTCATCGCCAGGGGAATCAGGCAAGAGGCGAAGCAGATCGCGACCAGCAACAGCGGCTTGTAATCCAGTTGCGGATGCCAGGCCAGCAGCGCCTGGCCGATCACCAGACCCAGGTCCACCGCAACCATGTAGCCCGCGAACACCTTGCCGCGCTGATGATTCTCCGCCTGCTCGTTGAGCCAGCTCTCGATCACCATGTACTGGTTCATCATCACTATGCCCATGACGAATCTCAGCGCGATCCAGACGTTCAGGTCGTCGACCAGGGCATGGATGAGGACGGTGACCGTGGCGGCACCGGCACAGGCCACATAGGAGCGGATATGGCCGACACCGGCGATGAGCCGGTGGCCGAACTTGCCCCCGCACACCAGCCCGAAGTAATAGGCCGCCATCAGGGCGCCGGTCCAGAGGTCGCCAGCTCCCTGCTGAGTGAGTCTCAGGCCGATATAGGTGGTGAACAGACCGGAACCGGCCAACATCAACAGGGTGGCGAAATAGAGCGCAGGAAAGGTAACTAGAGGGCTGAACATCAGGGATCACATGAAAGGAAGCGAAAAGCCAGAACGGACCAGCACGCGCTGATCGTCGAGACCAAGAAAGGAAAGGGTTTGAAAGAAGCGCCGGATCCTACTCCGGCTCTTGGCGCCTGCTGGTATCGGTGCGCTGGCGCTGCCGCCACTGATCCAGATAGACCACCTGGCCATGCTCGGGCTTGGCCTGATAGACGGGAGCCGAAGCCACCACTGAGTCCGCCGACGGCCGTTCGACCTCGGGTACCACGAAGGAGGCGAAGTCGACCTTGGCCAGCGTCTTGCCGAACAGCGCAAGAGAGGCGTTCAGCCGCTCTTCACCCGTCACGGTGAACTCGAAGGCGAATAGCCGGGCCAGGCGCTTGCGCCCCTTGGCATCGGCCATCCAGCGAAAACGTGAAAAAGCCACGGCGCCATCGAGCAGGATGACCTTGCGGCGGCGGCACTCCTGCTCCGCCAACCTCAGAGCCTGTTCGCGAATGCCATGGGCATGCCAGAACCACAGACCAATGCCGACTGCGCCCAGTAACAGGCAGAGATTACCTAGCGTCAGCATCTTCGCTCCTCATCGAAGGGTACCGCCGTCACTGACGCCGCACAGCGTCACCGGATGCCGTCTCGTTCAACAGGCGAATGTTCTCACGCTCGCCTTTGTACAACGCCAGAGGGGCGATTTCCTTACCTAACAAAGGCGCCTGCTGTTGGTGCCATATGTAGTAGAAAACGTTCAGTACCGCCAATAGCAGAAACAACCAACGCATCATTCGTTCTCGAGCGGACACGCCAATGCCAATCCAGCAAACACCATATCGGGCACGATTCGCGCACCCGGAACGACATGTTTGACCAGTTCTGCGTCACCCCCGGTCAGAAACACTTCGCAACCTTCGGCGAACATATCCTGAGCCAGTTCGTACTGAGTACGGACGAAACCCTTGAGCATGTATAGACACCCACGCTCCACGGCCTCGATGGTCGTACGTCCCGGCGCCTCGTAGCGTTCACCACTGGCCCAATGTGGATCGTAGCGGATACGACGGGTATGGGTCTGCAGTTCCCGACGCATCAACGGAATACCCGGACAGATGAACCCACCCTGATGCTCGCCCTGGGCGTCGACCAGATCGGCGGTGACCGCAGTACCCAGGTCAAGCACTACACAAGCCTTGCCTTCTGCCAACTGCACCGCTGCCAGGATCACCAGCCAACGGTCCATGCCCAGGCGCTGGTGGTCCCGATATCCATTGCGCACGCCGTTCCAGATCTCTACTGGCAAGGCCTGGTGGCAGACGATACCGAAGGTCGCCGTGAGAAGCTCCTTGAGTCGCTGGGTCTCTTCGTCACTGCGCACGCTGACCAGGCGACAGGCCGTCAGGGCGGGTGTGTCCGGTTGGGACAACGCGGCGATCAGGGCTTCGTCGCTGTCGACGATGCCGGTAGCGACCACGTCGCCACCCTTGGCCAAGAGCCGCCACTTGATCAGGCTGTTACCACAATCGAGTTCAAGAATCATGATCTAGGCTCAGGCTCAATTCGCCACCGCTGAAAGCCTGCGTCTGCCCGTCTACGCGCATGAGGATAGCCCCATCTTCGGCAACTCCTTCCACTGTGCCCTGGATACAGCGAACCCCCGAAGACAGGGTTACCGCTCGACCTTGCCAGCCATGATAACGCTCCCACTCGTCCCGCAGGGCGGTGAATCCCGACTGGCGATGAATACACCACAGGTTGTCTATCTCCTGGAGCAGGAGGCTGGCGACCTCGTTGCGATCCTGCAGGCCACCCAACGCCTCGGCCATGGAAATCCACGGCTGATCGATGTTCTCGGCCAGGCGCATGTTGACGTTGATGCCAATTCCGATGATTGCCTGACAGACGTCCTGCGGATCACCCGACAGCTCGATCAGAATGCCAGCCAGCTTGCGACCACGAACCAGGACGTCATTGGGCCACTTCAGCCAGGCATCTTCGACACCCAGCCGTTGCAGGGTACGGATCACGGCCAGGCCCATGGTCAGGCTCAGTGCCTGCAGCTTCTGGATGCCACCCTGGCTGGACACCACGGCGGTGAGATAGAGATTCTTGCCATAGGGGCTGATCCAGGCACGACCTCGACGTCCGCGCCCGGCCTGCTGATGCTCGGCCAGCAAGACGAAGGGTGGCTGCTCGTGCTGGTGCAGCCGGCGTTGCGCCTCGGCATTGGTGGAATCTATCGAAGCCAGGACGGTAACTGGCCACCCACCCTGCCGAGCGATGCGCTCGGCATCGAGCAGGAACAGGGGCTCCTCCAAGCGGTAACCCCGCCCCGGAACCTTGAACACCTCGACGCCAAAGTCTTCTTCAAGCGTCTTCAGGCGCTTCCAGATGGCACTCCTGGAGACGCCCAAGGCCTCACCAAGCTCGACGCCGGAATGAAATTTTCCATCACTCAGCAGGTTCAGCAACGGCATGCCCGAACTCCGTTCGACTTTCTTCCGCCCCAAAGACAACACCCCCGCCAGAGTGATCTGAGCGGGGGTGCTGGGTGTTAGGCGCTTGACGATGACCTACTCTCACATGGGGAAACCCCACACTACCATCGGCGATGCATCGTTTCACTTCTGAGTTCGGGAAGGGATCAGGTGGTTCCAATGCTCTATGTTCGTCAAGCAATTCGGTTGGCTGGCCAGGCAATAAGACTGCCTGGCTGGCCCAATTGGGTCTGTGATCGAAGTAGACAATTCGTCTTGGGGTCTTGCGAACCCACGCGCCCGTTTCCGGCGTCGTCTTCCTCACGCTCTGACCTGCGGTCAGATTGTTTGGGTGTTATATGGTCAAGCCTCACGGGCAATTAGTATCGGTTAGCTCAACGCCTCACAGCGCTTACACACCCGACCTATCAACGTCGTAGTCTTCGACGGCCCTTTAGGAAGCTCAAGGCTCCAGTGAGATCTCATCTTGAGGCAAGTTTCCCGCTTAGATGCTTTCAGCGGTTATCTCTTCCGAACATAGCTACCCGGCGATGCCACTGGCGTGACAACCGGAACACCAGAGGTTCGTCCACTCCGGTCCTCTCGTACTAGGAGCAGCCCCTCTCAAATCTCAAACGTCCACGGCAGATAGGGACCGAACTGTCTCACGACGTTCTAAACCCAGCTCGCGTACCACTTTAAATGGCGAACAGCCATACCCTTGGGACCGGCTTCAGCCCCAGGATGTGATGAGCCGACATCGAGGTGCCAAACACCGCCGTCGATATGAACTCTTGGGCGGTATCAGCCTGTTATCCCCGGAGTACCTTTTATCCGTTGAGCGATGGCCCTTCCATACAGAACCACCGGATCACTAAGACCTACTTTCGTACCTGCTCGACGTGTCTGTCTCGCAGTCAAGCGCGCTTTTGCCTTTATACTCTACGACCGATTTCCGACCGGTCTGAGCGCACCTTCGTACTCCTCCGTTACTCTTTAGGAGGAGACCGCCCCAGTCAAACTGCCCACCATACACTGTCCTCGATCCGGATAACGGACCAGAGTTAGAACCTCAAGGTTGCCAGGGTGGTATTTCAAGGATGGCTCCACGCAGACTGGCGTCCACGCTTCAAAGCCTCCCACCTATCCTACACAAGCAAGCTCAAAGTCCAGTGCAAAGCTACAGTAAAGGTTCACGGGGTCTTTCCGTCTAGCCGCGGATACACTGCATCTTCACAGCGATTTCAATTTCACTGAGTCTCGGGTGGAGACAGCGCCGCCATCGTTACGCCATTCGTGCAGGTCGGAACTTACCCGACAAGGAATTTCGCTACCTT
The DNA here is from genome assembly GCF_001518815.1 of Pseudomonas oryzihabitans. NCBI lineage: Bacteria > Pseudomonadati > Pseudomonadota > Gammaproteobacteria > Pseudomonadales > Pseudomonadaceae > Pseudomonas > Pseudomonas oryzihabitans. Next base: position 990,663 of record NZ_CP013987.1, on the reverse strand, counting down.
AGGACCGTTATAGTTACGGCCGCCGTTTACCGGGGCTTCGATCAAGAGCTTCGCTTGCGCTAACCCCATCAATTAACCTTCCGGCACCGGGCAGGCGTCACACCCTATACGTCCACTTTCGTGTTTGCAGAGTGCTGTGTTTTTAATAAACAGTCGCAGCGGCCTGGTATCTTCGACCGGCATGAGCTTACGGGGTAAACCCTTCACCCTCACCGGCGCACCTTCTCCCGAAGTTACGGTGCCATTTTGCCTAGTTCCTTCACCCGAGTTCTCTCAAGCGCCTTGGTATTCTCTACCCGACCACCTGTGTCGGTTTGGGGTACGGTTCCTAGTTACCTGAAGCTTAGAGGCTTTTCCTGGAAGCATGGCATCAACCACTTCTCCTTCTAAAAGAAGGATCGTCATCAGTTCTCGGCCTTAACTGTCCGGATTTACCTAAACAGTCAGCCTACCACCTTAAACTTGGACAACCATCGCCAAGCTGGCCTAGCCTTCTCCGTCCCCCCATCGCAGTAACTAGAAGTACGGGAATATTAACCCGTTTCCCATCGACTACGCCTTTCAGCCTCGCCTTAGGGACCGACTCACCCTGCGTCGATTAACGTTGCGCAGGAACCCTTGGTCTTTCGGCGTGCGAGTTTTTCACTCGCATTGTCGTTACTCATGTCAGCATTCGCACTTCTGATACCTCCAGCAAGCTTCTCAACTCACCTTCACAGGCTTACAGAACGCTCCTCTACCGCATCACCAAAGGTGATACCCGTAGCTTCGGTGCCTGGTTTGAGCCCCGTTACATCTTCCGCGCAGGCCGACTCGACTAGTGAGCTATTACGCTTTCTTTAAAGGGTGGCTGCTTCTAAGCCAACCTCCTAGCTGTCTAAGCCTTCCCACATCGTTTACCACTTAACCAGGACTTTGGGACCTTAGCTGACGGTCTGGGTTGTTTCCCTTTTCACGACGGACGTTAGCACCCGCCGTGTGTCTCCCATGCTCGGCACTTCTGGGTATTCGGAGTTTGCATCGGTTTGGTAAGTCGGGATGACCCCCTAGCCGAAACAGTGCTCTACCCCCCAGAGTGATACATGAGGCGCTACCTAAATAGCTTTCGAGGAGAACCAGCTATCTCCGAGCTTGATTAGCCTTTCACTCCGATCCACAAGTCATCCCCTGCCTTTTCAACGGAAGTGGGTTCGGTCCTCCAGTCAGTGTTACCTAACCTTCAACCTGCTCATGGATAGATCGCCCGGTTTCGGGTCTATTCCCAGCGACTAGACGCCCTATTAAGACTCGCTTTCGCTACGCCTCCCCTATTCGGTTAAGCTCGCCACTGAAAATAAGTCGCTGACCCATTATACAAAAGGTACGCAGTCACCCAACAAAGTGGGCTCCCACTGCTTGTACGCATACGGTTTCAGGTTCTATTTCACTCCCCTCTCCGGGGTTCTTTTCGCCTTTCCCTCACGGTACTGGTTCACTATCGGTCAGTCAGGAGTATTTAGCCTTGGAGGATGGTCCCCCCATATTCAGACAGGGTTTCTCGTGCCCCGTCCTACTCGATTTCATTGATAAGAGCGTTTCGCGTACAGGGCTATCACCCACTATGGCCGCACTTTCCAGAGCGTTCCGCTACTCTCAAATCAACTTAAGGGCTGGTCCCCGTTCGCTCGCCACTACTAAGGGAATCTCGGTTGATTTCTTTTCCTCAGGGTACTTAGATGTTTCAGTTCCCCTGGTTCGCCTCTTAACCCTATGGATTCAGGTTAAGATACCTAGCTTATGCTAGGTGGGTTTCCCCATTCAGAGATCTCCGGGTCACAGGTCATTTGCCACCTCACCGAAGCTTATCGCAGGCTATCACGTCTTTCATCGCCTCTGACTGCCAAGGCATCCACCGTATGCGCTTCTTCACTTGACCATATAACCCCAAGCAATCTCGCCGGCGTCACAAGGACGCTACCGATCTGCAGGGCGTTAGATGAGTGAAGACGACATTTCGCCGAAAACTTGCGCTTGAGTTCGCAAGATTTTACCTTGACGACACTAACTGCCAGTGAAAACAGTTAATGCAGTCTACTTCTATCACTTTCCCAATTTTTTAAAGAACAGTTCTGATCAAAGACCAGACATCAGAGTTTGGGCTACACCGGATGGTGCATCAAACGCTCATGTCTGAGCTTTTCAAGCAATTGCGTTAGCGGTTAGGTGGAGATGGTGGAGCCAAGGAGGATCGAACTCCTGACCTCCTGCGTGCAAGGCAGGCGCTCTCCCAGCTGAGCTATGGCCCCATCGATTGGTGGGTCTGGGCAGATTCGAACTGCCGACCTCACCCTTATCAGGGGTGCGCTCTAACCAACTGAGCTACAGACCCAATCGTCTTACCTTGAGTCTAACTAACTCAATTGCTCTTCTATCAGTGAATCAAGCAATTCGTGTGGGTGCTTGCCAGCAAGCTGACATCTTTCGATTAAGGAGGTGATCCAGCCGCAGGTTCCCCTACGGCTACCTTGTTACGACTTCACCCCAGTCATGAATCACTCCGTGGTAACCGTCCTCCCGAAGGTTAGACTAGCTACTTCTGGAGCAACCCACTCCCATGGTGTGACGGGCGGTGTGTACAAGGCCCGGGAACGTATTCACCGTGACGTTCTGATTCACGATTACTAGCGATTCCGACTTCACGCAGTCGAGTTGCAGACTGCGATCCGGACTACGATCGGTTTTATGGGATTAGCTCCACCTCGCGGCTTGGCAACCCTTTGTACCGACCATTGTAGCACGTGTGTAGCCCTGGCCGTAAGGGCCATGATGACTTGACGTCATCCCCACCTTCCTCCGGTTTGTCACCGGCAGTCTCCTTAGAGTGCCCACCATAACGTGCTGGTAACTAAGGACAAGGGTTGCGCTCGTTACGGGACTTAACCCAACATCTCACGACACGAGCTGACGACAGCCATGCAGCACCTGTGTCTGAGTTCCCGAAGGCACCAATCCATCTCTGGAAAGTTCTCAGCATGTCAAGGCCAGGTAAGGTTCTTCGCGTTGCTTCGAATTAAACCACATGCTCCACCGCTTGTGCGGGCCCCCGTCAATTCATTTGAGTTTTAACCTTGCGGCCGTACTCCCCAGGCGGTCAACTTAATGCGTTAGCTGCGCCACTAAGATCTCAAGGATCCCAACGGCTAGTTGACATCGTTTACGGCGTGGACTACCAGGGTATCTAATCCTGTTTGCTCCCCACGCTTTCGCACCTCAGTGTCAGTGTTAGTCCAGGTAGTCGCCTTCGCCACTGGTGTTCCTTCCAATATCTACGCATTTCACCGCTACACTGGAAATTCCACTACCCTCTACCACACTCTAGCCAGACAGTTTTGGATGCAGTTCCCAGGTTGAGCCCGGGGATTTCACATCCAACTTATCAAGCCACCTACGCGCGCTTTACGCCCAGTAATTCCGATTAACGCTTGCACCCTTCGTATTACCGCGGCTGCTGGCACGAAGTTAGCCGGTGCTTATTCTGTTGGTAACGTCAAAACTCACAGGTATTCGCTATGAGCCCTTCCTCCCAACTTAAAGTGCTTTACGACCCGAGGGCCTTCTTCACACACGCGGCATGGCTGGATCAGGCTTTCGCCCATTGTCCAATATTCCCCACTGCTGCCTCCCGTAGGAGTCTGGACCGTGTCTCAGTTCCAGTGTGACTGATCATCCTCTCAGACCAGTTACGGATCGTCGCCTTGGTAGGCCGTTACCCTACCAACTAGCTAATCCGACCTAGGCTCATCTAATAGCGTGAGGTCCGAAGATCCCCCACTTTCTCCCGTAGGACGTATGCGGTATTAGCGTTCCTTTCGAAACGTTGTCCCCCACTACTAGGCAGATTCCTAGGCATTACTCACCCGTCCGCCGCTGAATCAGAGAGCAAGCTCTCTTCATCCGCTCGACTTGCATGTGTTAGGCCTGCCGCCAGCGTTCAATCTGAGCCATGATCAAACTCTTCAGTTAAGTAGACTGATCGGGTTTTGAGAAAACCCTAAACTTGGCTCAGCAATCGCAAAAAACTCATGAATTCACGAGTTACTTGTGTTGCTGATAATCTTGCGACATCAGACTTATCTCACAAGCACCCACACGAATTGCTTGATTCAACTTGTTAAAGAGCAGTGGCTGCGACCGTGTCGCTAACCGAGGCGCGCATTCTACGCTGTCCTCACATCCTGTCAAGCGTTGATTTGAACTTTTTCGTTTCAACTCAACCACTTGCGCTTGCCTGACCGGTCTAACCAATCTCGGCAGCGGGAGGCGAATCCTACAGCATCCTGAGACGCTGTCAACCCCCTCCGCTTCACTCTGTTATCGCCCGGAGGCGTTAACCTAGCGGCGAGGACTCCGTGGACCCCTCGCCCGGCTCAGACCTAAGTGCTTGATTTTCAAGCCGCTTCAGCATCTGCGCCGGAAGTGGGGCGCATTATAGGCGAGTTTCAAAGGGCGTCAACAGTTATTTTACAGTCGAGTGACAGCGGATCAATTCAGCCATTTCCTTGACCGCCTGCTTGAAGCCGACGAAGACGGCGTGGGCCACGATGGCGTGGCCGATGTTCAGCTCATTGATACCCGGCAGTGCCGCGATGGGCTGGACATTGTGATAGTGCAGACCATGGCCGGCATTGACCACCAGCCCAAGGCCAATGGCGAACTCCACGGCCTTGGCCAGGCGTTGCAGCTCACTGGCCTGCTCTTCCTGGGTCTCAGCCTCGGCATAGCGACCGGTATGGAGTTCGATCACCGGTGCGCCGCAATCCTTGGCCGCCTGAATCTGCTGCAGCTCGGGATCTATAAAGAGGGATACTTCCGACGCGGGCAGCGCGGCGATGGCGTCGCGGATACGCTGGACCTGCCCCACCACATCCAAACCACCTTCTGTCGTCAGCTCTTCACGACGCTCGGGTACCAGGCAGACGTGCGCGGGGCGGATCTCCTGAGCGAATGCCAGCATTTCAGCAGTCAGGGCCACTTCGAGATTCATGCGGGTCTGCAGCACATCACGCAGCAGGCGGACATCCCGCTCTTGAATGTGGCGACGATCCTCGCGCAGGTGCAGGGTGATGCCATCCGCCCCCGCCTCCTCCGCATCCAGTGCCGCCTTGACCGGATCAGGGTAACGCGTACCCCGGGCCTGGCGCAGGGTGGCGACATGATCGATGTTGACGCCCAACAGAACTCGACTGAACTCTTTCATGGTTTATTCACTTGGCTTGGCGAACAATTCGCGACTCATCAGGGGTTTGCTACCCAGGTGCGGCGCCAGGGCCTGACGCATCAAGCGCTTGGCAGCCCGAACGACCGTAGGATCGTCCCACTCGCCACGCTCCAGTGCCAGGATTTCCGCGCCGGCCAGGCAACCGGGGCGAACCTCGTCGACGGGCTCGAAGCCCTGGTCCGGAATGAAGCGATACAGGCGCTGATCTTCGATGATCTGACCATCCAGGGCATGGGACAGCGAGAAGCCATAGCCTAGGAGATCGAGCAGGCGCCATTCAAAGGTACGCAGCAGAGGCTCAACCGGGCGTCCCTGGGCAAGGGCAGCCAGGGTCAGGCCATAGAGCTCGAACAGGGCGGGATAGGGATCTTCGGCGGGCAGTAGCCGAACCAGGAGTTCATTGAGATAGAAACCGCTGAACAGCGCCTGTCCCTGGAGCAGATAGGGTGGCGCCAGGGGAGCCACCTTTTGCAGATTCTTCAGCTCCCCGCGTCCGGTGACCTGGCCTTCGAGCGGAATGAAAGGCCTGGCCAGACTACCGGAGCGAGAGCGGGCTGCGCGCAGCACCGTACGGATCCGTCCGAAGGCGCCGAATACATCCACCAGCGCACTGCTTTCCCGATAGGGGCGCGAATGCAGGACGAACAGCGGCTCGGACGCCTGCATCGCTAGAGGTCGGAATAACCCAGAGAGCGCAGTGCGCGCTCATCATCGGACCAGCCGCCTTTGACTTTGACCCAGAGATTGAGCATGACCTTGGCGTCGAACAGGGTTTCCATGTCGTGACGGGCTTCCTGGCCGATGCGCTTGATGCGTTCACCGGCCTGACCGATGAGGATCTTCTTCTGGCCATCACGCTCGACCAGAATGAGGCCGTGAATGTGCAGCACGCCGTTCTCGTACTTGAATTCCTCGATCTCGACGGCGACCTGGTAAGGCAATTCCGCCCCCAGCTGACGCATGATCTTTTCGCGGATCAGCTCGGCTGCCAGGAAGCGGCTGGATCTGTCGGTGATCTGGTCTTCCGGGAAGAAGTGATCGCCTTCCGGCAGGCGTTCGGCCACCAGCTCTTCGAGGGCGTCGAGGTTGTGGCCGTGCTGGGCGGAGACCGGAATGAGCGTGGCTTCCGGCAGTTGCTCCTGCAACCACTGCAGGTGCGGCAGCATGTCGGCCTTGTCTTCCAGGCGATCCATCTTGTTGACGGCGAGCAGTACCGGGCACTTCACGAAGCGGACTCGCTCCAGCACCATCTGATCCTCGTCGGTCCAGCGCGTACGGTCGACCACGAAGACCACCACGTCCACATCGCGTAACGCGGTGACGGCCGTCTTGTTCATGAAGCGGTTGAGCGCCTTCTGATTTTCCTTGTGCAGACCGGGAGTGTCCACATAGATGGTCTGCACCTCACCCTCGGTCTTGATGCCGAGCATGTTGTGACGGGTGGTCTGCGGCTTGCGCGACGTGATGGCGAGCTTCTGCCCGAGGATATGATTGAGCAGCGTGGACTTGCCGACGTTGGGACGACCCACGATGGCCACATAGCCGCAGCGCGATGCCTTCAGCTCATCATTCATGACCATTCTCCACGCCCAGGGCGATCAAGGCCGCCGAGGCGGCTATCTGTTCGGCGATCCGGCGGCTGGCGCCCTGCCCTGTCGTCTTTTCATTGAGCATGGCGATCTCGCATTCGACAAAGAAGACCCGGCAGTGCGGTTCGCCTTCGATGGCGACCACTTCGTAGCGCGGCAGGTCACAGGCACGTGCCTGGAGAAACTCCTGCAGTCGGGTCTTGGGATCCTTGTTGGTATCCACCGGCGTCAGCTCGCGCAACTGGGGGCCGAGCCAGGCCATGACCCGGTCCTTGGCGGCATCCATGCCGGCATCCAGATAGATGCCGCCGATCAGGGCTTCCATGGCATCGGCCAGGATGGACTCGCGGCGAAAGCCACCACTTTTCAGCTCACCGGACCCCAGGCGCAGGTAGTCGCCCAGTTCGAAGCTGCGGGCGAGCAGCGCCAGGGTCTCGCCTTTCACCAGCTTGGCCCGCAAACGGGACAGCTGGCCTTCGCGAGCCTGGGGGAAGTGATCGTAGAGGGCTTCACCGATGATGAAGTTGAGAATGGCGTCGCCGAGGAATTCAAGGCGTTCATTGTTACGACCGGCAAAGCTGCGGTGCGTAAGGGCGAGCAGCATCAGGTCCGGGTCCTTGAAGGTATAACCCAGCCGACGCTCGAGGCGATCTAGAGATAAAGTCACGGGAGATTTATACGGAAATCACGATTGAAACGAACGACCAGATCGATGTTGCGGATCAGGTGTTCACGTTTTTCATAGTCGAGGCGGATCTGCAGATGGTTGCCGTCGGCTTCGACGCGCATGGCCTTTTGCAGATCGAGATCACGGATGTCGTTCACCTGCATACCCTTCCCCACGTAGCTGTAGACGTCGGACACGCTGCGAATCTGGTTATCGGGATTGTCGCCGATGGATTCGATGACCTTGGTCAGAGCATTGTAGTCCAGGTAATGGGGAACGAGCTTCATGGCCGTACTGGCCAGGAAGGCAATGACGCAGAGTGCGAGCAGACCGCCCAGAAACGACAGCCCCTGCTGGCGGGACGGAAGGCGAGGCACTCTGCGCTCAGTCATCTGATGATACCTACACGGGACAGGGTGGGCATGCTCTGCAGCTTGGGCTCAGGCCAGCTCAGCCAGACGGCGAACGCCTTGCCGACGATGTTGCGGTCCGGAACCATGCCCAGCAGATCACGGGGAATGTTGGGATCGTCCCAGTAACGGCTGTCATTGGAGTTGTCGCGGTTGTCGCCCATCATGAAGTAGTGCCCCGCCGGCACCTTCCATTCGTGGTCGGGCTCCATGCGGTAGCGGGTCATTTCTTCGCGGATCAGGTGCTCGGTCTTGCCGAGTTGCTCCTTGAACAACTTGACGCTGCCCAGGGACCCCGGCTCGTCGCCCACCAGCTGCTTGCTGACGAGTTGGCCGTTGACGTACAGCTGCTTGTCGCTGGTGTAGCGGATGCTGTCGCCTGGCACGCCGACGACGCGCTTGATGTAGTTGACGCTGGGATCGCTGGGATAGCGGAATACCATGACGTCACCCCGTTGCGGGTCCCCGATCGGAATGACCTTGAGGTCGACCACCGGCAGGCGAATACCATAGGCGAATTTGTTCACCAGGATGAAATCGCCCACTTCCAGGGTCGGCTTCATGGATCCCGAAGGAATCTGGAAGGGCTCGACCAGGAACGACCTCAGGATCAGCACGATGGCCAGTACGGGAAAGAAGGACTTTCCGTACTCGACCAGCGCCGGCTCCTTGTTCAACTGCTCCAGTACTGCAGGATCAGGCTCGCCGACCTGCTGCCCGTAGGTCTGGATCGCCTTGCGCCGACGCGGCGCGAGCACCAGCAGATCGATGAGCGCCAGGGCGCCACAGATGGCGACGGCGAGTACCAGCAACAGAGGGAAGTTCAAAGACATGGGCTTTAGCTATCCACCTTGAGCACGGCCAGGAAGGCCTCCTGAGGAATCTCCACGCTACCGACCTGCTTCATGCGCTTCTTGCCCGCCTTCTGCTTTTCCAGCAGCTTGCGTTTACGGGAGACGTCACCACCGTAGCACTTGGCCAGAACGTTCTTGCGTAGTGCCTTGACGGTGGTACGGGCGACGATCTGACCGCCGATGGCCGCCTGGATCGCCACGTCGAACATCTGCCGCGGGATCAGCTCCTTCATCTTTTCGGTCAGGGCGCGACCCTTGTAGTGCGCCTTGTCGCGATGGACGATCAGGGCCAGGGCATCGACCTTCTCACCGTTGATGAGGACGTCGAGCTTGACCAGGCTGGCGGCTTCGAAGCGATCGAAGCTGTAGTCCAGCGACGCATAGCCGCGGCTCACCGACTTCAGGCGGTCGAAGAAGTCCAGCACCACCTCGTTCATTGGCAGGTCGTAGCTGACCTGCACCTGGCTGCTGAGGAACTGCATGTCGCGCTGGACGCCACGCTTCTCGATGCACAGAGTGATGACGTTGCCCAGGTGCTCCTGGGGTACCAGGATGTTGGCGCGCACGATGGGCTCGCGCATCTCGGCGACGGAGGCGAGGTCAGGGAGCTTGGACGGGTTGTCGACATAGATGGTGCTGCCATCCTTGAGCACCACCTCGAAGACCACGGTCGGCGCGGTGGTGATCAGGTCGAGATCGTATTCGCGCTCCAGGCGTTCCTGGATGATCTCCATGTGCAGCATGCCGAGGAAGCCGATGCGGAAGCCGAAGCCAAGGGCCTCGGAGCTTTCCGGCTCGTATTGCAGGGCCGCGTCGTTGAGAGTGAGCTTCTGCAGCGCTTCACGGAAATCCTCGAAGTCGTCGGAGCTGACCGGGAACAGACCGGCATAGACCTGCGGCTTGACCCGCTGGAAGCCCGGCAGCATGGCGACATCCGGCGTAGCGCTGAGGGTCAGGGTGTCACCGACCGGGGCACCGAGGATTTCCTTGATACCGGCGATGATGAAGCCCACTTCGCCCGCTTTCAGATCGGGCATCTCGGTGTGCTTGGGCGAGAAGACGCCGACGCTGTCGACCTGGTGCACCTTGCCGGTGGACTTGACCAGGATCTTGTCGCCCTTCTTGACCCGACCATGCTTGACACGCACGAGCGAGACGACGCCCAGGTAGTTATCGAACCAGGAGTCGATGATCAGTGCCTGCAGGGGCGCATCGATTTCACCCTGGGGCGGCGGAATGACCTTGACCAGTTGCTCCAGCACCTCGGGCACGCCCATGCCGCTCTTGGCGCTGCAAGGGACGGCGTCGGTAGCGTCGATGCCGATGATGTGCTCGATCTCGGCCTTGACCTTGTCCGGATCGGCCTGGGGCAGATCCATCTTGTTCAGCACCGGCATGACCTCAAGGCCCTGCTCGATGGCGGTGTAGCAGTTGGCGACCGACTGGGCTTCCACGCCCTGCCCCGCGTCCACCACCAGCAGCGCTCCTTCGCAGGCGGCCAGCGAGCGGCTGACTTCATAGGTGAAGTCGACGTGGCCAGGGGTATCGATGAAGTTGAGCTGGTAGGTCTTACCGTCTTCGGCTTTGTAGTACAGCGTAACGCTGTGGGCCTTGATGGTGATGCCGCGCTCACGCTCGAGATCCATGGAATCCAGGACCTGGGCCTCCATTTCTCGGTCGCTCAAACCACCACACATCTGGATGAACCGATCCGCAAGCGTCGACTTGCCGTGATCGATGTGGGCGATGATGGAGAAATTGCGGATATGGCTCAGATCACTCACGTATCAGCACTCGAATAGCCAGCAGCGGAACATCCGCCGGGAAAATAGCGGGGAAGTTTACCTGAATGCGGCAAACAAGGGAGACTCCGCCGTTCGAGCGGACAAAAAGAAGGGGCAGTCGCCTGCCCCTTCGCTGCTGAGCCGCCGATTACTTGCCGGGCAGCTTGAAGGTAATGAAGCTGGCCCGACCATCACGTACTACGCGCATCGAGATGGAACGCCCGGCCGGCAAGGCGGAGGTGATCTTCTCGAAGGCCTTGGCCGAATCGATGGGCTGGTTGTTCAGGTGAGTGATGACATCGCCCGGGCGCAGGCCAATGGCTGCGGCAGGACCATCGCCGCTGAGCTTGTTGATCACCACGCCACTCTGGAGGTCCATGGTCTTCTTCTGCTCAGGGGTCAGATTGGCCACGGCGATACCCAGGCGATTGCTGGCACGATTGGAGCCGGGCTCGCCACCGGAAGCGGCCTGGTCATCCTTGGGCATGTCGCCCACGGTGACGCTGAGGTTCTGGCGCTTGCCTTCGCGAATGATCTCCATGTCGGCCTTGGCACCCGGCTTGAGATTGCCGATCAGGTGCGGCAGGTCGGCGGATTCTTCGATTTTCTGGCCGTTGACCGAGAGGATGACGTCACCGACCTTGATCCCGCTCTTGGCGGCAGGGCCGTCGTCCAGAATCTGGGCGACCAGGGCGCCGGCAGGGCGATCCAGACCAAAGGACTCGGCGAGATCCTTGTCCACTTCCTGGATGACCACACCCAACCAGCCACGACTGACCTTGCCTTCTGTCTTCAGCTGATTGGCCACATTCATGGCGACGTCGATCGGAATGGCGAAGGACAGCCCCATGAAGCCACCGGAGCGGGTGAAGATCTGCGAGTTGATCCCGACCACTTCGCCTTTCAGGTTGAACAGCGGGCCACCGGAGTTACCCGGGTTGATGGCCACGTCGGTCTGGATGAAGGGCACATAGCTTTCGTTAGGCAGGCTGCGTCCCTTGGCACTGACGATACCGGCAGTCACCGAGTGATCGAAGCCGAAGGGCGAGCCGATGGCCAGTACCCATTCGCCAACCTTGAGCTGATCGGAGTTGCCCAACTTGAGGGTGGGCAGGTCCTTGGCATCGATCTTCAGCAGAGCCACGTCGGTCCGGGGATCCGCGCCGATCAGCTTGGCGGTGTGATCGCTGCGATCGGATAGACGCACCAGGATCTCATCGGCATCGGCGACCACATGGTTGTTGGTCAGGATGTAGCCATCGGGCGAGATGATGAAGCCGGAACCCAGCGACTGGGCCTGCTCCTGCTTGCCACGCGGGCTGCGCGGCATCTGCGGGATGCTGCGTTCGAAGAATTCACGAATGCCCGGCGGCAGGCCTTCCAGGTCGGGCATGGTCATGGCGCCGACGCCACGACCTTCGGGAATCTTTTGGCGGGTGCTGATGTTGACGACGGCGGGAGACGCAGCCTCGACCAGACCAGTGAAATCCGGTAGATCGGCCCGAGCCATGGCCGTCAGTCCCATCAGCCAGAGCCCTAGCAGGGCAGCGGTGTAATGCTTGAAATTGCGCATGCGCATGCAGCTCCACTCTATCCAATGACTTGAACACATCGCTAGCGGACTGCCCCACCCCGAGGGAAGCACAGTCAAAGACGACTGGCAGCAGGAATATCACGCCCTTGCTGAACGATAGCTTTCGAAGCATTTTGCTGCCTGAAGGAAAACCTGCAGACGAAAAAAAACGGTGCCCGGAACTGGACGTCCGGACACCGTTTCGAGGTGAAGCCAGCGGATCAACGCTGGGCAGGGGTTTCCTGCTTTTCACCTACAGCAGACTGATCAGCTTTGACCTCAGCATTGGCCTTGGTGCTTTCCTCGCTGAAGCTGGCCAGTACGGCCGGGCTACGAGCGGGTTGCGGCACGGTCAGCTGGCTTGGTGCCTGCTGGGCCAGACCCTGGGTGGAAACGTCAGACTGGTTGTATACCTTCACGCCAGCCAGTACGGCAAAGGTCACGGAGGCTGCTACCGCAACCCGACCCAGGCTCGACCAACGACCCTTGCTGACTTGGGCAGCAACGGGAGCTGCCGGAGCCACAACGGCTTCGTCACGCTCCAGCGTGGTGGTGACGCCCTTAGCGATGTCCAGGTTCGGCATCATGGGCTCGCCGCGAATCACGGCACTGACCATGGCGTAGCGCGACCAAGTGGCGCGCAGTTCCGGGTCCTTGCTGACCTCGGCGATGACACGCCGGGTTTCGAATTCGTCCGCTTCGTTATCCATAACAGCGGACAGGGATTCCAGCAGGGCTTCACGACTCATACGTATTACCTCTCTAAAAGCTGTCGCCGCTGTCTATGCATCACGCAGCAAGGGCTGCAATGCTTTGTCTATCGCTTCCCGAGCTCGGAAAATCCGAGACCGGACCGTTCCCACGGGACACTGCATAACATTGGCAATGTCCTCGTAGCTGAGGCCTTCGAACTCACGAAGGGTCAGCGCGGTACGCAGATCTTCCGGGAGCTGCTGGATGGTCCGGTGCACGGTGGCCTCGATCTCATCCCGCAAAAGGGACCGCTCTGGGGACTCGATATCCTTTAGAGCATGGTCGCCTTCATAAAATTCCGCATCTTCGGCACTGACGTCGCTGTCCGGTGGACGACGACCCCGGGCAACCAGATGATTCTTTGCCGTGTTGATGGCGATACGATAAAGCCATGTGTAGAAAGCACTATCACCGCGGAAGTTCCCGAGCGCGCGATAGGCCTTGATGAAAGCCTCCTGCGCGACGTCCTGAGCTTCCTGGGTATCGTGGACGAAACGCACGATCAGACCGAGGATCTTGTGCTGATACTTGAGTACCAGCAGGTCGAAGGCACGCTTGTCACCGCGCTGCACGCGCTCGACAAGTTGTTGATCCTGCTCCTGCGTGGGCAGGGCTTGCTTGCTGTCCTTGGCTTGCAGCTCGGTATCGTCCTTGCTTTCACTATCGACGCGCGCTGCTAGACTGGGCTGTTGCACGTAAGTTCTCCCCTCCACAGCAGTTGATGAGCGAGCGCTGGATGGCTGCTGATCGCTCCTGGGTGTCACTGATTTAGCTTTGGCAGATGTCCCATTCTCGTTCAGGCGCTCCGGCCATACGGATGGGCAATTATCTGTACATAGACCGCACACGAAGCCTGCGAGTTCCCTGACCGTACCTGCACGATGGCTATGCCGTCAGCCACCTTGTTCCTATACTCGCCGTCTCGCTGAGAAGGAATCGTCATGGCGCGTCATCTGGAGTTCGATGTTCTGGTAATCGGCAGTGGCGCGGCAGGCCTCACGCTCGCGCTCAACCTGCCGGCAACGCTGTCGATCGCGGTGCTGAGCAAAGGTGAGCTGGCCCAGGGATCGACCTACTGGGCGCAAGGTGGCGTCGCCGCCGTGCTGGACGAGGGCGACACTGTCGAGGCGCACGTTCAGGATACCCTAGTTGCGGGCGCCGGGCTCTGCAACGAAGCCGCCGTGCGTTTCACCGTGGAGCACAGTCGCGAGGCCATGCAGTGGCTGATCGACCAGGGAGTGCCTTTCACCCGCGAACCGGATGCTGCCAAGGGTGGCCTGGGCTTTCACCTCACCCGTGAAGGCGGCCACAGCCACAGGCGGATCATCCATGCCGCCGATGCCACCGGCATGGCGATCTTCGACACCCTGCTGCGTACCGCCGAAGGTCGCCCCAACATCCAACTGCTGAGCCAGCGTGTGGCGGTGGATCTGATCACCACCGAAAAGCTTGGCCGTCCGGGCGCGCGCTGCCTGGGCGCCTATGTGCTGGACCGGACCAGTGGTCAGGTGGATACCCTGCACGCACGCTTCACCGTGCTGGCCACGGGCGGAGCCAGCAAGGCCTACCTCTATAGCACCAACCTGGACAGCGCCAGTGGCGATGGCATCGCCATGGCCTGGCGCGCCGGCTGCTCGGTGGCCAACCTGGAATTCAACCAGTTCCATCCGACCTGCCTTTACCACCCTCATGCGCGGAGTTTTCTGATCACCGAAGCCCTGCGCGGTGAAGGCGCCGTTCTGCGCCTGCCGGAGGGTGAGCGCTTCATGCCACGCTTCGACGCGCGCGCCGATCTGGCACCCCGGGACGTAGTGGCCCGCGCCATCGACCATGAGATGAAGCGCCTTGGCATCGACTCCGTGTTCCTCGATATCAGCCACAAGCCGGCGGACTTCGTGCAGGAGCACTTCCCCACGGTCTATCGCCGCTGTCTCGAACTGGGCATCGACATCACCCGTGATCCGATACCCGTGGTGCCTGCCGCGCACTACACCTGCGGTGGCGTCCGCGTCGACGAGCATGGCCGCTCGGATCTCGCCGGCCTCTATGCCATCGGCGAAACCAGCTGCACCGGCCTGCATGGCGCCAATCGCATGGCCAGCAATTCGCTGCTGGAATGCTTCGTCTACGCGCGCTCGGCGGCACTGGACATCCAGGCGCAGGAGGCGCGGATTCCGATGCCGCACGACCTGCCCGACTGGGATGCCAGCCAGGTGACGGATTCCGACGAGGACGTGGTGATCGCCCACAACTGGGATGAACTGCGGCGCTTCATGTGGGACTACGTCGGCATCGTGCGCACCACCAAGCGGCTGGTGCGCGCCCGCCATCGCATCCGGCTGCTGATGGACGAGATCGACGAGTTCTACAGCAACTACAGGGTGAGCCGTGACCTGATCGAATTGCGCAACCTGGCGCAGGTGGCGGACCTGATCATCGAGAGCGCCCTCGCCCGCCAGGAGAGCCGTGGCCTGCACTTTACCCTGGATTATCCGCAGACCGACGGCTGCGCCCGGGACACTATCCTGGCGCCGCGAACCGGCGTGGCGCGAAGCGAAGCCTGACGCGCAGGCGGCGGTGGGCGTCCGCCGACAGGCTGTCGCTGGCAATGCAGAGACTGCGAGGGAATCTTTCGCCAGGCAGGCGATAGCGCAGGACCACCAGCAGCGGCAACGCCAGGCTATCCGGACGCAACTGGACGTCCTGCCAGCCGCTGGCGGGCGACCAGAGCTGCCAACCTTCCGTGCCATGGCGCAGGCGTCGGGGCACCGCGGGATGACGCTGCTGGAGCTGGCGATAGCGCACGCGGTGCCAGGACCAGAGCACCAGCAGCGTCAGGAGAGGCTTGAGCGTCCAGGGGATGGCGGCGAGCCAGAGACAGGCTCCCGCGGCGAAGGCGGCCAGGGTGTGCAGCCGGAGGAGCGCCGGGGAGGCGCTCCAGCGGCATTCGAAGGGCTCAAGCCGGCTGGACACGGTCCAGGATCATGCGCACGATGATCTGCAGGTCGGCGTCTTCCGGTTCGCCGCGCTGCATGAACCAGTGGAACATGTCCTGATCCTCGCACTCGAGCAGCTTGCGATAGCGGGCCTGGTCTTCCGCGCCTAGGGAGGAATAGACCTCCTTGACGAAGGGCACCAGCAATACATCCAGTTCCAGCATGCCGCGACGGCTGTGCCAGTACAATCTGTTGAGTTCGGTAGCTTCGGTACTCATGGGGACTCCTGCGACAATCGGCGCAGTATAAGCCCGAAGCGCCCCGCCGCGCAGTGCGCCTGACATTCACCCCAGGCGCGCCTATGATGAGCGGCTTCACTCGACACGGAGCTGCTGCCGCAATGGCCGACTCGCCGTATTTCTGCCGCTTGACCCACGAAGGCGTCCTGGCCATCCGCGGGGTCGACGCGACCAAGTTTCTCCAGGGGCAGGTGACCTGCAACCTCAACTATCTCGCTGACGACCAGGCCGGCCTGGGGGGTCGCTGCACGCCCAAGGGGCGGCTGGTATCCAGCTTCCGCATCATCAAGCAGGCCGACGGCTATCTGCTGGCGATGGCACAGGAGCTGGTCGAGCCCTTGCTGACCGACCTGAAGAAGTACGCGGTCTTTTCCAAGTCGACGCTCGCCGACGAAAGCGCCCAGTGGCAACGCCTGGGTCTCTCTGCCACCGGCTTTACCAATGCCTACCCCACTGTGGCGCTGGGCGCGCAGGCCAATGCCGTGGCGCCGCTAGACGGCGGCTTCGCCCTGCGCCTGGAGGATGGCCGGGTCGAGCTCTGGCTCACCGCGGAGACGAGCGCGCCCGAGCTGCCTGAGGTCGGACTCGACACCTGGCTGTTGGCGCAGGTGCGCGCCGGCATCGGCCAGGTGTTTGGCGCGACCCGCGAGCTGTTCGTCCCGCAGATGATCAATCTGCAGGCATTGGACGGCGTGAGCTTTCGCAAGGGCTGCTACACCGGCCAGGAAATCGTCGCCCGCATGCAGTACCTGGGCAAGCTCAAGCGACGGCTTTACCGCCTGGCCGGCAGCGAGCAGCCCCCTGCCGTGGGTACCCAGCTGTTCTCGCCGGTCCACGGCAGTAGCGTGGGCGAGGTAGTGCTCGCCGCGTCGAGCCGCGAAGGCTGCGAGTTCCTGGCCGTGCTTCAGGGCGATGCGGCCGAGGATGGCCGCGTCTCGGTCGGCAGCTCGGACGGGCCAAACTGCCGTTTACTCGATTTGCCCTACTCACTCGATAGCGATCGTGAAATAAAGCGCTGAAGGTTGGGATCGCCTTTCCGCTCCTCACACAGGTATGTCATGACTCCTCTTGCTGAAAAAGTTGTCCAGGATCTTCTCCACGCGATAGACACCGATCGCGTGGTGTTGCCCACGCTTCCCGAGGTGGCATTGAAGGTCAGAGAAGCGGCCGAAGACCCCGACGTGGGCGTCGCCGAGTTGAGTCGCGTGATCGCCATGGACGCGGCCCTGACGGCGCGCCTGATCAAGGTGGTCAACAGCCCGCTCTTGCGGACCAGCAAGGAGATCACCGATCTGCAAATGGCGGTGGGACGGCTGGGTATCAACTACACGGCGAATCTGGCCACGGGCCTGGCCATGCAGCAGATGTTCCAGGCCACCAGCGATGCCGTGGATCGCAAGATGCGCGAGGTCTGGAGCCAGGGCACCGAGATCGCCGCCATCAGCCATGCACTGTGCAAGAAGTACACGCGCCTGATGGCCGATCGCGCCCTGCTCGCCGGCCTGGTACACCAGATCGGCGTGCTGCCGATCCTGACCTATGCCGAAGAGCAGGAAGACCTGCTGGCCAACGCCATCACCCTCGACCAGGTGACGGCGCGTATCCATTCGCAGATTGGCGAACGCATCCTCAAGGTCTGGGATTTTCCCGCGGACATCGCCTGCGTGCCGCGCGAGTACCTGGCGCTGGAGCGTCAGCCCGCGACGGCCGACTACGCCGACATCGTGCAGATCGCCACTCAGTTGCATGCCCAGCGCCAGGGTCAGGAAGGTTCGATCCAGACGCTGCCTGCCGCCATCCGCCTGGGGCTGAACAATCAGCCCGACCCAGCCAAGGATCCAGCCTTCTGGGACGCGGTGGAACAGTCGCGCACCCTGCTCGGCTGACCTAGACGTCCTCGGCGGGAAATTCGATCCGCACCCTTAGCCCACCGAGCGCGCCGTCCAGCAACTGGATGCGTGCCCGGTGCGCGGCGCAGATCTCTCCGACGATGGCGAGGCCCAGACCGGCGCCACCGGATTGCATATCCAGGCGCTGAAAGCGCTCGAAGACCTTTACCCGGGCATTGGCCGGAATGCCGGGACCATCGTCCTCGACCTCCAGAACCGCCGGTGCCAGTACCCGCACCACGATGTTGCCGCCTGGCTCGCTGTGAGCCAGGGCATTTTCCACCAGGTTGCAGAGCAACTCGTTGAGCAGCGTGGGCTCGCCAATCACCCATGCCTTGGCAAAGGGCTCGAAGGCCAGGGCGACGCCCTTGGCATGGGCCAGCGGTGCCAGCGCCATGGCCAGTTCCCGCGCCAGCTCACCGAGTTCCAGCCGCTCGGCACCGCCCTCGGCGATGGCCTGGGCCCCGCTCTCGATCCGTGCCAGCGACAGCAACTGGTTGGCCAGACGCGCCAGGCGGTCGGTGCTGGTGCGGGTCTCTTCCAGGGTGGCGTACCAGGCGTGGGGTTCCCGCTCGCGCAGGCCAAGCTCGACCCGGGCCTTGATCGCCGCCAACGGGGTGCGCAGTTCATGGGCGGCGTTGGCGATGAAATCGGCCTGGCGCTCGAACAGTCGGCGCAGGCGCAGGGTAAAGCCTTCCAGGGCATGCACCAGGGGCAATAGCTCCTGGGGTGCCCGCACCTCGGGCAGCGGGCGCAGATCGTCCACCCCCCGCTCTTCCACGGCTTGGCGCAGGCGTTCCAGGGGACGCAGCGCGGCACCTACCGCCATCCATACCAGCAGGATGGCACCCAGCCCCATCAGGCCCAGGCGGATCAGGGTATCGGTGAGCAGGCTGCGTGCCACCTCCTCACGAGCTTCGGCAGTCTCGGCGACGCGAATCTCGGCCATGCCGGTGAGATCCGGCTGGCTGACCGGCTGGGCCAGACTGACCACCCGTACATCCTTGCCGCGATAGGTGCTGTTGTAGAAGCGAGCCAGGGCCGGATAGTCGCGGGTCAGGGGGGTATCCGGCGGCGGCGGCGGAATTTCCTCGTAGCCGGAGATCAGCCGGCCGCGGGTGTCCAGTACCTGATAGAAGATGCGTCCGACGTTGTCGTAGGCGAAGTTGTCCAGGGCGATGTAGGGTACATCGGCGCGCAGGATGCCGTTGCTGGCCGACAATCCGGCGGCAATGGTGCGGGCCGACGCCAGCAGCGTCCGGTCATAGGCGACGTCAGCCAGGCGCCGGCCATTGAGATAGGCCGCCAGGCTGCTGATCGCCAGGATGACCGCCAGCAGCACCACCAGTCGCAGCAGCAGCCGGCCACGCAGGCTGCCCGCTGCCTTTACCACGTCAGCCATGCTGCTCTTCCAGCAGATAGCCCAGACCACGGAAGGTAACGATGCGCACGGCGCCGGCCTCCAGCTTCTTGCGCAGCCGGTGCACATAGATCTCGATGGCTTCGGGACTGGCTTCCTCGTCCAGGCCGAAGACCTGGGCGGCCAGCTGCTCCTTGCTCATGACCCGTCCGGGACGAGCGATGAGCGCGGCCAGCACCGCATGTTCGCGGGACGTGAGCGACAGCGCCTCCTCGCCCAGAGTGAAGCGCGAGGTGTTGAGGTCATAGATCAGCGGGCCGCAGCGCTGCTGGCGATCCCCGCCCAGCACGCTGCGGCGCAGCAAGGCCTTGACCCGGGCTTCCAGCTCGGTGAGCTCGAAGGGCTTGGCCAGGTAGTCGTCGGCGCCGAGATTGAGCCCCTGCACCCGATCCTTGACCTCGCCCCGGGCGGTCAGCATCAGCACCGGCAGGCGATCGCCACGCTCGCGCAGGCGCGCCAGCACCTCGAAGCCATCCATGCGCGGCAGGCCGACGTCGAGAATGGCCAGGGCATAGCTTTCACTCTGCAGGGCCAGGTCGGCGGCCACGCCATCGTTGAGCAGATCGACGTTGAGCCCGGCACTCTTGAGCGCCTGGGCGACGCTTTCGGCCAGAGGCGGATGATCTTCGACCAGTAGGATGCGCACGCTGACAGCTCCTGCCTAAAAGGCCCGAGTTTACCGGATAGTGGCCCCTTGACCCGTTGCCCGCCACGCACATTCGTTGCCTTTCACGACTGAAAGGCTGTTGAAAGCTTGGCGGTCTAGAGTGAAAGGTAGCGGTCCCAGAACCGCATGATGCTTGCCCAAGCGCCACCCCTGGTTGGCCAACAACAATAACAAGCGGAACGACATCCATGCTCGCCCTCGCGCAGCTCCACGTGCTTACCCTTCTCTTCTGTGAACGATCGCCGCCCTGGCGAGACTGAGCCGTGTCCGCCTGTCAGCTTCTGAAATAACAACAAAAGGAAGACGTCGATGAGCACCACCTTGCGCAACCTCACCCTGACCCTGGCCGCTTCCGTGCTGCTATCCGCCCAGGCCATGGCCGAACCCAAGCGTCCCGAATGCATCGCGCCGGCCTCCCCGGGTGGTGGCTTCGACCTGACCTGCAAGCTGGCCCAGAGTGGCCTGGTGGAAGCCAAGCTGCTGGACAAGCCCATGCGCGTGACCTACATGCCCGGCGGGGTAGGCGCGGTGGCCTACAACACCGTGGTGGCTCAGCGTCCAGCCGATGGCGATACCATCGTCGCCTTCTCCAGCGGCTCGCTGCTGAACCTGGCCCAGGGCAAGTTCGGTCGTTTCGACGAGAAGGCCGTGCGCTGGCTGGCGGCGGTGGGGGCCAGCTATGGCGCCATCGCGGTCAAGGCCGACTCGCCCTACAAGACCCTAGGCGACCTGGTCGAGGCGCTGAAAAAGGATCCGAGCAAGGTGGTGATCGGCTCCGGCGGCACCGTGGGCAGCCAGGACTGGATGCAGACGGCGCTGATCGCCAAGGCCGCCGGCATCAATCCCAAGGACCTGCGCTATGTAGCTCTGGAAGGCGGCGGCGAGATCGCCACCGCGCTGCTGGGTGGTCACATTCAGGTCGGCAGCACCGACATCTCAGACTCCATGCCCCATGTCGAGGCCGGCAACATGCGCCTCCTGGCGGTCTTCGCCGAGCAGCGCTTCGACGAACCGGCGATGAAGGACATCCCCACCGCACGCGAGCAGGGCTACGACATCGTCTGGCCGGTGGTCCGCGGCTTCTATGTCGGCCCGAAGGTCACCGACGAGCAGTACAACTGGTGGAAAGCCAGCTTCGACAAGCTGCTGGCGTCCGACGACTTCGCCAAGCTGCGTGATCAGCGCGAGCTCTTCCCCTTCGCCATGACCGGTTCCGAACTGGACGCCTATGTGCAGAAGGAAGTCGCGCGCTACCGCGGCATGGCCAAGGAATTCGGCCTGATCCAGTAACAGAGCCCCCGCCCCTGGCGCCCCTCCGGGCGCCTTCGAGGATGTCGACATGATCTTCCAACGCGCCTTCATGGCGGTCTGGCTGGTGGCCGGACTCGTCATGCTGTTCATCGCCCGGGATTACCAGGCGCCCTTCTCCTACGAGCCGGTCGGTCCGCGGGCCTATCCGATGCTGATGTTCGGGCTGATGAGCCTGGGCCTCGCCTATCTGATCATCCGCCCCACGCCGATCGGCGATGGCGAAGACCAGAAGCCGCTGGACGCCTCGTCGCTGCGCAAGGTGGTGGCCTGCTGCGTCATCCTGCTGGGCTACGCCCTGACCTTCCAGCCGCTGGGCTTCCCCTTGAGCGCCTTCCTTACCGCCACCCTGTGCGGCCTGCTCTATGGCGGCCGCCTGATGCCCTGTGCCCTGGTCAGCCTGCTGCTCTCGGTAAGTCTCTATGTGCTGTTCGACCGGGTGATGGAAGTCCCCCTACCCCTTGGCGTGCTGGAATTCCTGGAAGGCTGACATGGAAACCTTGAATTTTCTGATGCAGGGCTTTGGCGTCGCCATGACGCCGACCAACCTGATCGTGGCGCTGATCGGCACCCTGATCGGCACCGTGGTGGGTCTGCTGCCGGGTCTCGGGCCGATCAACGGCATCGCCCTGCTGATCCCGGTGGCCTTCGCCCTGGGCCTGCCGCCGGAGACGTCGCTGATCCTGCTGGCGGCGGTCTATCTGGGCTGCGAATACGGCGGCCGGATCTCTTCGATCCTGCTGAACATCCCCGGCGAAGCCGCGACCATGATGACCTGTCTGGACGGCTATCCGCTGGCACGGCAAGGCATGGCGGGCGTGGCCCTGTCGCTGTCGGCCTGGAGCTCCTTCATCGGTGCCTTCATCGCCACCTGTGGCATGGTGCTGTTCTCGCCGCTGCTGGCCAAGTGGGCGATCGCCTTCGGTCCGGCGGAATACTTCGCGCTGATGGCGCTGGCCATCCTCAGCCTCTCCGGCATGGCCGCCGAGAAGCCGGTCAAGACGCTGGTCGCCGCACTGTTCGGCCTGGCCATCGCCTCCGTGGGCATCGACGCCAACAGCGGCGTCTATCGTTTCACCTTTGACAACGTGCATCTGGCCGACGGCATCGACTTCGTGATCCTAGTACTGGGCCTATTCTCGGTGAGCGAACTGCTCCTGCTGCTGGAACAGACCCACCACGGTCAGGTGGCGGTCAAGGCTACCGGACGCATGCTGTTCAACGTGCGCGAAGCTCGCAGCGTATTCATGGTCAACCTGCGCAGCTCGGTGAGTGGCTTCATCATCGGCGTGTTGCCGGGCGCCGGCGCGACCTTGGCCAGTGCCCTGGCCTACACCACCGAGAAGCGCATGGCGGGTGCCGACGGCAAGTTCGGCAAGGGTGACCTGCGCGGCCTGGCCGCGCCGGAAACCGCCATCGGCGCGGCGGTGTGCGGCAACATGATTCCCATGCTGACCCTGGGCATCCCCGGCTCGGGCACCACCGCGGTGATGATCGGCGCCCTGACCCTGTACAACATCACTCCCGGCCCGCTGCTGTTCCAGAACGAGCCGAATCTGGTGTGGGGCCTGATCGCCTCGCTGTTCATCGCGAACGTGATGCTGCTGATCCTCAACGTGCCCATGGTGAAGATGTTCACCAAGATCCTCGATGTGCCGAACTGGTCGCTGGCTCCGGCCATCGCCATCATCACCGGCATCGGCGTCTACGCGGTGCACGCCACCACCTTCGACCTGGTGCTGATGGTCTGCGTGGGCATCTTCGGCTACATCATGCGCAAGCTGGACTTCCCGCTCTCACCGTTGCTGCTGGGCTTCATCCTCGGCGAGCTGATGGAGACCAGCCTGAGACGCGCGCTGTCGATCTCCAACGGCGAAGTGGGCATCCTCTGGCAGAGCGGCATCAGCCAGGTCATCTGGATCATCTGCATCCTGATGGTGGCCCTGCCCTTCTACCGTGCCTGGCGCAAGCGTCGCGCGCCCAAGGCCGCGACCGTCTGAGGTCGGCGACACCCGCGCCCGCGGCCGGAGTCCTTCCGCCCGCGGGCTTTTTCATTCAGGAAGATTTGAAGCTCTTCTTCGGATAGATGTCATAGCGGCTGGACTTGCCCTCCAGCACATAGCCCGGTTTCACCCCTTCGATGACCGGTGCCTTGCGCGGGCGCTTGACCACCACCCGGTGGCTGGCGCGGGCCAGGGCCGCGGCGAGCAACGCCGGGGCGTCCAGGTCATCGCCCACCAGCGGGCGGAACAGGCGCATTTCCTTCTTCACCAGAGCGCTCTTGTCGCGATGGGGGAACATGGGATCCAGATAGATCACTTCGGGCGCCTCGCCCTCCCCGCCCTGCAGATAGGCGGTGGAATCGGCCTGTACCAGGGTCATCAGGGCAACGATGCCGGCCGCCTCGGGGTCCCGCACCGCGCGGGCCAGGCCGTCTTCGAGCAGGGCGGCGATGAGCGGCTGCCGCTCCACCAAGGTCACCGGACAGCCCAGCGTCGCCAGCACGAAGGCGTCGCGCCCCAGGCCGGCCGTGGCATCGAGGATCCGCGGGCGGACGCCCGGCCCGACCCCGACCGCCTTGGCGATCATCTGGCCGGCACCGCCGCCGAACTTGCGCCTATGGGCCGCTGCACCCTCGACGAAGTCCACCCGCACCGGACCTGGCGCATCCGGGCCGCGCTGGACCAGTTGCAGCCCCTGGGCGCCGAACTGCAAGGCGAAGTCCTCGCTCGTGGCGGTGCCCAGGGGCAAGCCCAGGCGCGCGGCCCAGGCAGCGGCAGCCTCCCTGTAAGCGGGTTCCAAGGCTTCGACGATAAGCGCGGGGCTGGCGGTGGACATGGGCGACTCGATGGCGGGAAGACCGGTCATTCTACCGGCAGACGCGGAAGCCACCCATGTCGACATGGAAATGATCGCGGTGCGCCGCGTTGTAGTCAGGTCCCAGGGTGGTGTTGAAGGCGCGGCAGGCGCCATCGCGTACCAGGCGCAGGAAGCGCTGCGCCTTGGGATCGCCCTTCCAATCCCGCGCCACGCTGATCCGCCGGCCATCGGCCAGGCGCAGGCCGGCGATATCCAGGGCGTTGGCCGTGGCGTGCTGACTGCGTCTCCCGCTGGCCCGGCCATAGATGTTGCGGCAGGCGAAGCTGCCATAGTGCTCCACCTCGGCCACCCGCTGGCCATAGACGGCTTCGGCGGCGGGTTGTAGCGCCTGCCGCTCGAAAAGCGCGAAGCTGACCGCCAGGGGGCAGCTGGCAAGGAAGCTGCCGCTGAGTCTTACGCCTTCGCCGCGCTGGACACGCACCGTCCGCTCCAGGGGACAGTCAGCCGAACCGGGATTACCGCGCAGCTCGCGATAGCTGAGCGCCGAGGTCGCCAGGGACGCCGCGCAATAGTCGGCATCGGCTTGCAGGCGCCATAGCTTGATCCGGGTGACGGGGTTGGTGGATGCCTGGATGTCCAGTGGCGCCCAGGGATTGTAGGCCGGCGGAACAAGCAGCCAGCCCTGGTCGAAGGCTGTGTGTAGACCGCCATAGAGCAGGATGACGAGACCGAGCAGGTGTCTGGCTTTCATGCGGCGCGCCGAAGAGGATCGTCAAGCGAGAGACTTCATCTGACCGGAGCGGACCACGGGAATGCCGGCGAAAACGTCGCCAAACGTATCGCGACGAAGGGCGCGGACTAGAGCAGGCCGAGTTGTTCGGTGTCGGCGGTGGTCAAGGCGGGCAACTCCGGCAGGCCGGGCAATCGTTCGCGCAGTTGGGCATGGAATCTCAGCGCTAGCTCGGGCGCCTGGCGATTGTCCGGGGTATGGAGAAAGACATAGGGCGCCTTGCCCGCCTCGACCCAGTCCGCTACCCGGGTGATCCACTTGGCCAGGTAGTAGTCGTTGGCGGCCAGCTCCAGGCGGCCGATGAAGCGTACCTGGGGCTGCTCGCTGAATGCCAGGGCGCGCGCCGGTACTCGCGGCTTCTTGGCCTGGGCCAGGCGTACCGCCGGCTCACTCGGGTCGGCGCTGAACAGGGCGGCGGAATCCAGTCCAACGCGCTCCACGCCCAGCTCCATGAGCAGCCGGTTGAGGGCACGCTCGGTTTCGCCCTTGTCGAAGAAGGCCAGGTGTCGGACTTCGACGGCCAGGGCGCAGCGTGGGGCCATGGCCGAGAGAAAGACCCTCAGTTCATTGAGCCGGTCCGGACCGAAACCGGCCGGCAATTGCAGCCACAGCGGGCTGGCCCGCTCGCCCAGCGGCGCCAGCAGGTCGAGAAAGGTGCGGGCGCTGGAAAGCTGTACCCGCAGATCCTCGGCATGGCTGATGTCCCGGGGAAACTTGGCGCAGAAGCGAAAGCCGCTGGGCATCAGCTCGGCCCAGCGGCGGATGGTGTCCGCCGAGGGCCAGGCATAGAAGGTGGTATTGCCTTCCACGGCATTGAACACCTGGGCATAGCGCGGCAGGAAGTCACCTGGACGCAGGCCATGGTAGAGGCTTTCGCGCCAGGCGTTATCGTTCCAGGAAGGACAGCCGAGAAAGTACGGCAGCATCAGGCGTAGAGATCGAGGCCCACGACGCTGGAAGAGCCATCGGGCTCTGCGCCAAAGGCAGCGGTGCTGCCATAGCTGGCCAGGGCCTGCTGGGCGCGACCGGTGAGCTGGCTGGCGAAACGGCCTTCCCGTTCACTGAGCACCAGACCATTGGTATCGCCACGGCTGGTGTCGGTGGCAGCAGCCGCCTCGACCCGGCGCACAGGTGCGACATTGGGTTGGGGATTGCCCGCCGCCTCCTTGGCGATGGCATTCTGCCGGGCGTCCTCGTCCCGCGCCACTTCACGTACGGGTGTGACCGCGCGCGAAGAACGATTCAGGGGGTAGGCGGAGGAGGAATAGCCGCTGTCGATGCGCATGGCAGGTCCCGAACGGATGACGCTACTCTAAGTAGGGTCGAAAACTATGACAATCAAGAGCCGGACGTCCGTCACGATGGGCGGACGAGTGGCGTTCAGATCTTAGACGTCTGACCATTACCCCCTGGTTCCTTGCCATCAGACCGACTGTTTAGGAGTGGCGACCCGGTCACGCAGATAGACGGGTTGCGCGGCCTCGGACTCCGCCGACACGGCTTCGCCGCGCTGCCAGCCAACGGCGGCGAGCATTGCCAGATCCCATGCATGGGGCAGCAGGGTGGCATCCCTTTCGCCGAGCGGCACGGCCATGCGACCCTCGTAGCCCCAACCGGTCCCGGCGCCGAACCAGTCGCCCGTGGCGTCCTCGGGCAGGGCGATGGCTTCGGGCGCCAGCACGGCTTCCGCGCCTGCCAGGGCCATGGCCTCGCCTTCCAGGCGGTAGCAACCCCAGTAGACCTCGTCCATGCGCGCATCGATGGCCGCGGCCACCTGGGTCACACCCCGCTCGCGCCAGGCGCGCTGGGCGATGATCGCCAGATTCGACACCGGCAGCACCGGTCGATCCAGACCAAAGGCCAGGCCCTGCACCACGCCGATGGCGATCCGCACCCCGGTGAAGGCGCCAGGACCACGACCGAAGGCGATGGCATCCACCTGCGACAGACTCATGCCGGTCTCGGCCAGCACCTCTTGCACCATGGGCAGTACCCGTTGGGCATGCAGACGTGGCGCGATCTCGTAGCGATGGATGATCTCGTCGCCCAGGTGCAAGGCGACCGAACAGGCTTCGGTGGCGGTGTCGAGGGCGAGCAGGATGGACATGGGGGCGAATCCGCAACGATTAGGAGGGCTGCGCATTCTAGAGGAAGACGGGACCCAAGGGGACCCGCCCATCGCTCACGACACCAGGCCGGCGTCTTGAGCGGACCACCTGCGGGCGCAGGCGGTCGGAGTCGGGATCAGTTCAGGGCTTGCAGCACCTTGGCCGTGATGGCATCCACCGAACCCACGCCTTCGATGCGGCTGCATTTGGGCGTGCCCTGGGCGGCGCCCAGCTTCTGGTAGAACGCTACCAGCGGCTTGGTCTGGGAATGATAGAGCTCCAGGCGCTTGCGAATGGTGGCTTCGCGATCGTCTTCACGCTGTACCAGCGGCTCACCGGTCACATCGTCGGTGTCGGCGATCTTCGGCGGATTGTGCTGGACGTGATAGACGCGGCCCGAACCCGGGTGCACGCGGCGACCGGACAGCCGCTGGACGATTTCCTCGTCATCGACGGCGATCTCCAGCACGTGGTCGATCTTGACGCCTGCGGCTTCGAGCGCCTCGGCCTGGGGAATGGTGCGCGGGAAGCCGTCGAACAGGAAGCCCTGGGCGCAGTCGGCCTCCAGGATGCGTTCGCTGATCAGGGCGATGATGATCTCGTCGGAAACCAGGCCGCCGTTGTCCATGATGTCCTTGACCTGCAGCCCCAGGGGCGTGCCGGCCTTGACCGCGGCACGCAGCATGTCGCCGGTGGAAACCTGCGGAATGCCGAATTTCTCAGTGATGAACCGGGCCTGAGTACCTTTGCCGGCACCGGGCGCTCCCAGCAGGATTACGCGCATCTGTTGCTCCTTAGAATGGTCTCGGACTGGCAGCCCGCGCAGGGCGCTGTCGCGATGATTGTTGTCGACGACACGAGACGGCCAAAGGGACCAACCATACACAGCGCCCCCTGGCCGCACAAGTTACCAAGCGTCGCAGGTGCCGGGCCCGTCCAGACGACCCCGGGCACCGGCAAAAGCGACAGTCTGTTCAACCGGTATTACGCAGTCCCGCGGCGATACCGGCCACGCTCACCAGCAGGGCCTGATCGAGCGCCGCCGGCTGGCTTTCGCCCGCCGCCCGCGCCCGGGCCAGCAACTCGATCTGCAGCAGGTGCAGCGGGTCGAGATAGGTGTTGCGCACGGCGATGAACACCAGGGTTTCCGGATGGTGTTCGAGCAACTCCCCCTGCCCGGTCAGCCGCAATACCGCCACGCCCGCCTGGCGCAGCCGCTCGCGCAGCTGGCTGCCAAGCACCTGCAGGTCCGCCTCGACCAGGCGCTCGTCATACAGCCGTGCCAGTTCGGCCTCGGCCTTGGCCAGCACCATCTCCAGCATGTCGATGCGGGTCTGGAAGAACGGCCAGCGCTCGCGCATCTCGCGCAGCAGTGGCGACTCGCCCCGCCGCTCGGCCTCTTCCAGCGCAGCTTCCCAGCCGAGCCAGGCGGGCAGCATCAAGCGGGTCTGGGTCCAGGCGAAGATCCAGGGGATGGCCCTGAGGCTTTCCACCCCTCCCTCGCGGCGCTTGGCCGGCCGACTGCCCAGCGGCAGGCGGCCCAGCTCCTGTTCCGGCGTGGCCTGGCGGAAATAGGTGACGAAGTGCGGATCCTCGCGCACCACGCCGCGATAGGACTGCAGGCTGTCGCGGGCCAGGCGATCCATCTGCTCGCGCCAGGCCGGCTCCGGGGCTGGGGGCGGCAACAGCGTGGCCTCCAGCACGGCGCCCAGATAGAGCGCCAGATTCTGCTCGGCGATGGCCGGCTGGCCGAACTTGAAGCGGATCATCTCGCCCTGTTCGGTGGTGCGGAACCGCCCGGCAACCGAGCCCGGCGGCTGCGACAGGATGGCCGCATGGGCCGGACCGCCGCCCCGCCCCACGGTGCCGCCCCGGCCATGGAACAGCAGCAGTTCCACCTCGCGGCTGGCGCAGATCTCCACCAGTGCCTCCTGGGCGCGGTACTGGGCCCAGGCGGCCGTCAGGGTACCGGCGTCCTTGGCCGAATCCGAATAGCCGATCATGACCTCCTGGGGTCCGGCCAGGCGCTCGCGATAGTCGGGCAGGTCCAGCAGGCTGGCGATGGCGGTGCCGGCGTGATCAAGGTCGTCGAGGGTCTCGAACAGGGGTACCACGCGCATCGGCTGGCGCACCCCGCATTCGCGCAGCAGCAGCTGCACGGCAAGCACGTCGGAAGCCGCGCCGGCCATGGAGATGACATAGGAGCCCAGGGCATCGGGCGGCGAGGCGGCAATGACGCGACAGGTGGCGAGCACCTCCTGGGTATCGGCGTCGAGCTGGGCGTCCTGGGGCAACAGCGGCCGCCGGCCACTCAGCTCCCCACGCAGGAAGTCCAGGCGCTGCTCCTCGCTCCAGGCGGCGTAGTCGCCCAGCTTCAGGTAGCGGCAGATGTCGGCCATGGCCGCGGCATGCCGCGCGGCGTCCTGCCGAATGTCCAGCCGGACCAGATAGAGCCCGAAGGTACGCGCCCGGCGCAGGGTGTCGAGCAGGGAGCCGTCGGCGATGACGCCCAGACCGCAGCGCTGCAGGGAGTCGTAGCACAGCTGCAGCGGGGCGATCAGCTCGGCGTTGTCGCTGAGGATGTGACGGGCGCCGGCATGGGGGTCGGTGATCGCATGGGCGGCCCAGCTGCGGGTGATCTGCAGGCGTTCGCGCAGCACCTTGAGCACCTTGCGATAGGGCTCGGGGTGATCACCGGCCTGTTCGCGCAGGGCCGGACTCGCCGCCTGCATGGACAGCTCGGCGGCCAGCCGGTCGACATCGCGCAGATAGAGATCCGCGGCCATCCAGCGCGCCAGCAGCAGTACCTCGCGGGTGATGGCGGCGGTGACATTGGGATTGCCGTCGCGGTCGCCGCCCATCCATGACGAGAAGCGTACCGGGGCGGCCGTCAGCGGCAGTCGTTGGCCGGTGCGTTCCTCCAGGCAGACATCCAGATTGCGCAGCAGATTGGGCACCGCCTGCCAGAGCGAATTCTCGATCACCGCGAAGCCCCACTTGGCTTCGTCCACCGGCGTCGGGCGCTGGCGACGAATCTCTTCGGTGTGCCAGGCCTCGGCGATCAGCCGGCGCAGCCGCGCCTCGATGGCGGCCACTTCGGCAGCGCTCAGGTCACGATGATCGAGGGCGGCCAGCTGAGCGCTGATCTCGTCGTATTTCTGGATCAGGGTGCGCCGGGAGACCTCGGTGGGGTGGGCGGTCAGCACGAGGTCGATGTCCAGCGCCGCCACGCGCTCGGCCAGCTCCTGGCCGGAATGACCGGCCGCGCTCAGCCGTTCCAGCAACTCGGGCAGTACCTGCTGCTCGAAGGGCGGCGGCTCGTCCTCGGTGCGCCGTCTGACCTTGTGGTATTCCTCGGCAATGTTGGCAAGGTTGAGAAAGTGGCTGAAGGCCCGCGCCACGGGCAGCAGTTCGTCTTCGGCCAGGGTATCCAGGGTATCGCCCAACTGACGGGCGCCTTCCGCGGACCCGCCACGGGCGGCCTTGGCGCCCTTGCGAATCCGCTCGATCTTGTCGAGAAAGGCTGCGCCATGCTGGTCGGCGATGGTCTGCCCCAGGAGCTCACCCAGCAACCGCACCTGCTCGCGCAGGCGAACGTCGATTTCCACCATCTCGTGCTCCTTGAAAGTACCGGTTCGGACCTCACGGCAACCGCTGCGGTCTAGCGCAGAGGACAGCACCCTACTGCCACGGTTGCAAGCCCCGGTTTTTGCAGGGTGCCCAGCCGTGATCGGGCTGACCATCCGACCTTTGCCTAACCTTTCCGGAGATACCATGAAGATTCGCGAACTCGCTCACCAATGGGAGCAGCAGACCCCCGCATCCGGCGCGACCCGCAGCTACCGTCTCGACCTGGAGCTGGAGACCGCTGCCCGTCTCGAAGCCCTGTGCGAGCTCTACCCCCAGCGCACCCCCGAAGCGCTGCTCAGCGAATTGCTGGCGGCGGCGTTCGAGGAACTCGAAGCCAGCTTTCCCTACGTCAAGGGGGACGAGGTGGTCGCCACGGACGAACTGGGCGACCCCTTGTACGCGGACGCCGGGACGACGCCGCGCTTCCTCGAGTTGGCGCGTAAGCACCTGCATCAGCTGCAGACGAAAGACGGCGTCTAGACGCCGACCTGCACCTTTACCTACGGCGCTACCGCTCTGCCAAGCACTTCGGCGTCGGGCGAAATTCGATAGCCAGTGAACATTCTTGGCGGATGAGCGGTCACAGGATCAGACCGCAGCGCTGGACGAGGGCTGGTTACCAGCGCCCACTACGGCCCCCAAAAAGGACCGGGCAGGGCTTTCTTCCACTTGCGGCTTTTACTGACAAGGCGCCCGCCCTGCCCGTGCCGGCGGCGTGCTTTTAGGATCAACAACGGAGCTTGAATCCATGAAGAGTGCCACTGCCCAAAAGTCCCTGTCCAAAGCCTGCACCCTGAAACTGGCAGCCCTCGCGCTGGGCAGCTCGCTGTTGCTGGCCGGTTGCGCCGGCAATCCGCCGACCGCGCAGATGGCCGTGACCCAGTCCGCCGTCAACGAAGCCGTCAGCTCCGGTGGCAACCAGTTCGCGCCCATCGAGACCAAGTCCGCCCAGGACAAGTGGACGCAGGCCCAGACCGCGCTCTCCAACGAGAAGTACGACGAAGCCAAGCAACTGGCCGAACAGGCCGAGTGGGATGCCCGTCTGGCCACCCGCAAGACCCAGGCCGCCAAGGCCGACGCCGCACTCAAGGATGCCCAGAACAGCATCCAGCAGATCCGTGAGGAAGGTCAGATCAACCTGCAGCTCCAGCAGAACCTGCAGAAGAAGGTCCAGCAGTAAGCGACCGCCCCTTTCCTCCCTTCACGAATTCAAAGGACGACCATCATGCGTAAACACATTCTGATCCCTGCCGTGTCGCTGCTCAGCCTGGCCCTGGCCGCGTGCTCCACGCCGCCCAACCCCAACCTGGAACAGGCCAAGTCCGACTATTCCGCGCTGGAGTCCCAGCCCCAGGCTGCCCAGCTGGCCGCCCTGGAAACCAAGGACGCCGGTACCTGGCTGCAGAAGGCCGAGAAGGCCTACAAGGACGGTGAAAACGAGAAGACCGTCGACCAGCTGGCCTACCTGACCAACCAGCGCATCCAGACGGCCATGCAGACCATCAAGCTGCGCATGACCGAAGCCCAGATGCAGAGCGTCGACGCCGAGCGCACCCAGGCCCGCCTGGATGCCCGTACCGCCCAGCTCAAGCAGCTGCAGGATGCCCTGCAGGCCAAGCAGACCGAGCGCGGCACCGTGGTGACCTTCGGCAATGTGCTGTTCGACTTCAACAAGGCCGAACTCAAGCCCCAGGGCTATGCCAATGCCCAGAAGCTGGCCGAGTACCTGAAGCAGAATCCCGAGCGCAAGGTGATCGTCGAGGGTTACACCGACAGCGTCGGCAGCGACTCCTACAACCAGCAACTGTCCGAGCGTCGCGCCCAGGCCATCCAGACCGCGCTGATCAGCGCCGGTGTCGAGCCGAGCCGCATCCAGACCCGCGGCTATGGCAAGGCCTTCCCGGTGGCCAGCAACAGCAACGCCTCCGACCGCGCGCTGAATCGCCGCGTGGAAGTGACCATCTCCAATGATGCCAACCCGGTCGCCCCGCGCATGTAATCTCTGCGTAGGAGGACAAGACCCCGCCTAGGCGGGGTCTTTTTTTGTCCGCATTTCCTGCTAGCGGCGCTTGCCACCCAGCAGTGAGCCGAGCAGACCGCGTACCAGCTGGCGACCCAGCTGATTGGCCGCCTGCCGGGCCGCGCTCCTGATCGCCTGGCCAGCCAGTTCGCCTACCAGATCGCCCAGCGCACCGCCCTGCCCTTTTGGCGCCGTCTCGACCACAGGCGCCTCTGCGGGCAGGCGCTCGGCCTGGCGATCATGCAGGATCTCGTAAGCCGACTGACGATCCACCGGCCGGTCGTAGCGCCCCGCCTGGGGCGACTGACGAATCAGCGTCTGGCGCTCGTTTTCGCCCAGCGGACCGACCCGCGACTGCGGTGGCGCGATGGCCACCCGCTGGACCACCGCGGGAGTGCCCTTATCTTCCAGGCTGCCCACCAGGGCCTCGCCGATGCCAAGTTCGGTCAGCACCTGCAGGCTATCGAAGGCCGGGTTGGGCCGGAAGCCGTCTGCCACCGCACGCAGGGCCTTCTGCTCCCGGGCGGTGAAGGCGCGCAGGCCATGCTGGATGCGCAGCCCCAGCTGGGCCAGGATGGCGTCCGGCAGATCGGCAGGCGACTGAGTGACGAAATAGACGCCGACGCCCTTGGAACGGATCAGCCGCACCACCTGCTCCAGGCGCTCGCGCAAGGCCTTGGGCGTATCGCCAAACAGCAGGTGCGCTTCGTCGAAGAACAGCGCCAGTACCGGCTTTTCGGCATCGCCG
This sequence comes from Pseudomonas oryzihabitans, assembly GCF_001518815.1. Taxonomy (NCBI): domain Bacteria; kingdom Pseudomonadati; phylum Pseudomonadota; class Gammaproteobacteria; order Pseudomonadales; family Pseudomonadaceae; genus Pseudomonas; species Pseudomonas oryzihabitans. The sequence goes on along the minus strand of NZ_CP013987.1, from coordinate 957,141 downwards.
CGCTCAGGCAGTTGCTCGAAGAGCTCGGCCAGCAGCCAGATCAGAAAGGTGGCATAGACCTTGGGTGCCTCGTGCACCAGCCGGCTGGCGTCGAGCAGATGAATACGCCCACGGCCATCGGCCTCGGGGCGCAGTACGTCTTCCAGTTGCAGCGCCGGTTCGCCGAAGAAGGCCTCGGCGCCCTGCTGCTCCAGGGTCGCCAGGCGCCGCAACAACGCCTGGGCCGAAGCGCCGGTGAACAGGGCGCGGTCTTCGCCAAGGATTTCGGGCTGTTCGCGCAGGTGATTGAGGACTGCTTTGAGATCCTTGAGGTCGAGCAGCAGCAGGCCTTCACGATCGGCCACCTTGAAGGCGGCGTGCAAGGCGGCCTGCTGGCTGTCGGTCAGTTCCAGCAGATTGCCCAGCAGCAGCGGCCCCATCTCGCTCAGGGTAGTGCGCAGCGGATGGCCGCGCTGGCCATCGATGTCCCAGAGCGTGACTGGATAGGCCTGGGGCTGATGTGGTAGCCCCTGGACAGCGATGCGCTCGGCCAGCTTGCCCTGGGGCGTGCCAGCTGCACCCAGGCCGCAGAGATCGCCCTTGATGTCGGCGGCGAACACGGCGACGCCCGCCTCGCTGAAGGCTTCGGCGAGGCGCTGCAGGGTCACGGTCTTGCCGGTACCCGAGGCCCCGGCGATGAGGCCATGGCGGTTGGCCAGCTTGAGAGGATGACCGAGGGGTTGACCATCGGACCGGGTACCAAGGATCAGCTGAGGCGTCGAGGGCATGGCGCAGCTCCGTAACGGTTCTGCGCCCAGCTTAACCCGAGTGCCGGCAGTGGTCAGGTGCGGTTGCGGATGCGCTCGACGATGGCGGTGGTGGAACTGTTCTCCACCAGGCCGAGGATGCGCACCTCGCCGCCGTAGCCCTGCACGATCTGGGCACCGACCACCTCTTCCACGCTCTTGTAGTCGCCGCCCTTGACCAGGACATCCGGTCGTACCTGTTCGAGCAGGCGCTCCGGGGTGTTCTCGCTGAAGGGGATGACCCAATCCACCGCCCCTAGGCCGGCCAGCACGGCCATGCGCCGGTCGACGCTGTTGATCGGCCGCCCCGGCCCCTTGAGGCGGGTGACCGAGGCGTCGTCGTTGACCGCCACGATCAGACGATCGCCTTGGGCGCGCGCCTGTTCCAGATAGGTCACGTGACCGGCGTGAAGGATGTCGAAGCAGCCGTTGGTGAAAACGATGTTCTCGCCGTGGGCGCGGGCATCCTCGATGGCCAGTTGCAGCTGTTCCAGGGTCAGGACACCGCGCTCGGAGCCTTCCGAGCGCTGTACCGCGCGCCGTAGCTCGGGAGCGCTGATGGCGGCGGTACCCAACTTGCCGACCACGATGCCGGCGGCCAGGTTGGCCAGGGCCACGGCCTGGGGCAGCTCCTCGCCGGCCGCCAGGGCGGCGGCCAGGGTGGAGATCACGGTATCGCCAGCGCCGGTGACATCGAACACTTCGCGAGCGCGGGCCGGCAGGTGCAATGCCGCCTGGCCAGGACGCAGCAGGGTCATGCCATGCTCGCCACGGGTCACCAGCAAGGCGCCCAGATCCAGGCGCGCCATTAGCTCATTACCCTTGGCGACCAGCTCGGCGTCGTCGGCGCAGACGCCGACGATGGCCTCGAATTCGGACAGATTCGGCGTGATCAGGCTGGCGCCGCGATAGATGGAAAAGTCCTTGCCCTTGGGATCGGCCAGCACCGGGATATTGCGCGCCCTGGCCAGCTGGATCAGCGCCTGATGGTTCTTCAGCGCGCCCTTGCCATAGTCGGACAGCACTAGCACCTTGACCCCGGCCAGCATGGCGGCGGTGTCCGAAGCCAGCGCCTGGGCATTGGTGTCGAAGGGCTCTTCGAAGTCGACACGGATCAGCTGCTGGTGACGGCTCATGATGCGCAGCTTGACGATGGTCGGCTGCTGAGCGATGCGCTGGAAGCGCACCTGTACATGGGCGGCTCTCAGGCTATCGGTCAGCGCATCGGCGGCCTCGTCCTGGCCGGTGACGCCAACCAGATAGGCCGGCGCGCCCAGGGCAGCGATATTGAGGGCGACGTTGGCCGCGCCACCGGGACGATCCTCGTGCTGGTCGACGCGCACCACGGGTACCGGCGCCTCGGGAGAGATCCGCGAGGTGGTGCCGTGCCAGTAGCGGTCGAGCATCACGTCACCGACCACCAGGACCGGCGCGAGATCGAAGCGAGGCATGGTCAGCTTCATAGGGACAGGCTCCAAAGCGCGAAAATGGCGGCGATCATAGCATAGGGGCCAAGGCGCCCCGGAAGCGCCTGCCAGTGGGGACGCCGGGCGCTCACGGCGCGCGGCGGCTGATCCAGAACAGTTCGTGACGGCGCACGGCCTTGCGGAAGAACTCGTCTTCGCCGGTGCGCGGCCAGCGGCGCCCGGCCAGCAGCCACTGGATGGCGCGGCGCAGCCGTTTCTTGGCCGGCAGCGGCACCAGCAGGTCGTGCTGCATGCCCAGGGCCATGGCCTTGTCCAGCCGCCGTTCGGGCGTCAGCAATGGACTCCAGGGTACCAGCGGCGTGGGCGTTTCGATGGCCGGCGGCAGGGCAATGCCGCCCTCGGCCGGGCCCATGGGCCAACGATCGTTGTCGTGCAGGTGGTTGGCGTAGAGCAGTTCGAACTCGGGCTGCCAGTCGCTCGCGCTCATGGCTTCGCGCAGGGCCTGGGTGCTGGCCACGTGATCGGCATGGGGATCGATCTCCGGATGCGGCAGCACCACCACCTCGGGGCGGAAGTGCTCCAGCAGGGCCACCAGATCCGCCACCAGATTGGGCCAGGTCGGGGTGCCATCGGCATCCCCAGGCAGTGTCAGGGCGTTATGGCCACGAGCGCTGCGAATATCGCTGTCACCGGACTCGCGGGAGCCGAAGGCGGCATCCGGCGCCTGACGCATGGCCGGCAGTTGCAGACAATAGTAGCCCAGCTGGATGCAACGCTCCGACGGCACCCCGCCCCACAGTGGGGTGGCCAGGCTGTCCCAGGTGCGCAGCCGGCCCTTGAGCCGGGCGGCTGCCTGACGGTCGAGACCCAGGCGCTGGTAATGCTCGGCCTCGATCTCGCCCTGGGTCAGGGTGACGATGCTGGCTTCCCGTGCCTGGCTGTAGAGCCCGAAGGCGGCTAGCTCAGCGTCGTCGGCGTGGGGCGCGATGACCATCACCCGCTTGGCGCTGAAATCCGGTTGGGCGAAGACGTGCAGACGCAGCTCGCCTTGCAGGCGACAGAAGCGGGTCCAGAGGTGCAGCTCGCCACGGCGCAGGGCCTCGGCGTAACCGCTGAGATTGACATAGCGACGTCCGGCGACGCCGCGCTCGAAGTCCTGACGGTCGCTATCGTCGCCCGCCCGCAGCCGCACCTGGGGATCCAGCAGTCGGCCGAGCCAGCCGGCACGCAAGCGGCATTCCATGAACAGCGTCAGCTCGCCCGGCGGCAACTCCACTGCCGCCAGCCGGCCCTGTTGCAGAAGGAGGCCCAGCACCAGGGTATCGGCGGGGAACTGGTAGCTGTAGTTGTCGCGCGGCGAATAGAAGAGGTGATCGGCGAACCAGGCCTCGTGGCCGAGCCAGACCAGCAGCGCCAGCAGCGGCGCGCTCCACCAGGGCCCCAGCAGCAGACAGCCGAGCAGCACCCCGACGATGACCAGCAGGGCCAGCCGCTTGTGCCGGCGATGACGTTTGAGCAAGGCTTGTTTGCGGGCGCTCATCTCAGCTCTCGAAGACGGTAACGCGGTGGCACCAGCGATCCTTGTAATCGCGGTCGGCACGGCCGAAGGAGTAGCGTAGCGCCTTGCCCAGGGCCCGGGCATCCTGCCAGGCGGCCTGGGTGTTCAGATAGGTGAGGACGCTACCGGGACTCAGGTCGCTGGAAGCGGGGTCGACACCGCCGTTGACGTACTCGACGCTGATCCATTCAGGCGCTTCCACCCGATAGAGCACCTGGATGGCCACGGGGCGCTCGCCGAGCATCAGCAGCGAACCGGTCATGAATTCGCGCAGCAGGGCGAACACCTCGGCCAGGCGCTCCTTGCCCGGCACCTCGAAGCCCCAGCGCGCCTCGAACAGCTCTGCATAGATCCGCGCCTGCTCGGTGCTATCCAGTTCGGCCATGGGTATGGCGCGGCCGCCAGCATCTTCAAAGAGCCGCTGCTCGCGGCGCTGGTTGTAACGGAACTTCTTCGACCAGGCTTCCGGCTCGCGGAGCATGGCCAGCTCTTCGCTCTGCCGCCGCAGACCGGCGAAGCGCTCGGCGCACAGCGGCGACAGGTAGCGGGCGCGCTGGCGCAGGGGGGCAGCAGCGCCCGCAGCGGCAGGCAGGATGATCTCGGCGTTGCCCAGGTCGAACAGGGCGCGCTGGCGGCGTTTCTTCAGCACGGTGCGCGAGAGCGCCAGTTCGCGCCCCCAACAGGGCACCGCGGCCTGCCAGCCATCCTCGCCGGGCCAGCCCAGGTAACGCACTGGAATCCCGGCCAGCTCGGCCAGGCGCGCGATGATCTCGGGGTGAGTCGCGACACTGCCGCCATGGCGCTGCCAGGTGGCGGCGTAGTCGGCGGCGGAAATCGTCGTCCAGCCGCGTTCGCGCCAGAAACGGAATCTATTCAGCATGGGACGCGGGCGCCGCAGGGGCGACTTCCTCGAATTGCTTGGCGTGCAGGCGCGCGTAGTAGCCATTGAGCGCCAACAGCTCGTGGTGGCTACCGCGCTCGACGATGCGGCCGTTGTCCATGACCAGAATCAGGTCGGCCTTCTCGATGGTCGAGAGGCGGTGGGCGATCACCAGGGTGGTGCGGCCCTGCATGACCCGGTCCAGCGCCGCCTGGATGTGACGCTCGGATTCGGTATCCAGCGCCGAGGTGGCCTCGTCGAGGATCAGCAGCGGCGCGTTCTTCAGCAGCGCCCGGGCAATGGCCAGCCGCTGACGCTGACCGCCGGAGAGCAGCACGCCGTTCTCGCCGACCTGGGTGTCGTACTGCTGCGGCAGGCGCTGGATGAATTCGTCGGCATAGGCCGCCTCGGCTGCCGCCTTGACCTGGTCCATGGGCGCCCCGGCCAGGTCGCCATAGGCAATGTTGTTGGTGACGCTGTCGTTGAACAGGGTGACATGCTGGGTCACCAGGGCAATGTGCCGGCGCAGGTTGTTCAGTCGATAGTCCTGGATCTCCAGGCCGTCGAGGAGGATCTCGCCCTCTTCATGCTGATAGAAGCGCGGAATGAGATTGGCAAGGGTCGACTTGCCACTGCCCGAGCGGCCCACCAGGGCCACCATCTGCCCAGGCTCGGCGGCGAAGTCGATCCCTTCCAGTACGGGCTTGTCGGTGCCCGGGTAACGGAAGGTCAGGTTGCGTACTTCAAGGCGACCCTGGACGCGCTCGCGCTCTTCGCGGCCATCGTCACGCTCGGCGGGCTCGTCGAGCTGTTCGAAGATGCTTTCCGCACCGGCCACGCCGCGCTGGATGGTGGAACTGACCTCGGAGAGCTGGCGGATCGGCTTGGGCAAGAGGCCGGCCATGGTGATGTAGGCGACTAGGTCACCGGCAGAGGCTTCGCCGCGCAGCCAGAGCACCAGGAACATCAGCACCGCCATGGCCGAGTAGATCACCAGCTGCAGCATGGGCGTATAGACCGCGCCGGTCTTGGTCATGGTCAGCTGCTTGTCGGTGTTGGCCATGCTGGAATCGAGGAAGCGCTGCTGCTCGTAGGTCTCGCCGCCAAAGCTGCGCACCACCCGATAGCCCTGGATGGCCTCAGAGGTGATGTGGGTGACGTCACCCATGGCCGACTGGATCTTGCTGCTCTGCTTGCGGAACTTGCGACTGGCGCTGGTCACCATCAGGGCGATCAGCGGCAGGATGGCGACCATCACCAGGGTCAGCTTCCAGTTCATCCACAGCAGGGATGCGAACAGGAAGATCACGGTCATGCCCTCGCGGATCACCACCTTGATGGCATCTGTGGCCGCACCGGTGACCATGGTGACGTTGAAGGTGATGCGCGAGATCAGGTGACCCGAATTGTTCTCATCGAAGTAACGATTGGGCAGACGCAGCATGTGGTTGAACAGCGCTACCCGCAGGTCGTGCACCAGCCCCAGTGAAACCCGTGCCAAAAAATAGTTGCCGAGAAAGGAACCCACGCCCTGCCAGGCGGCGATCAGGATGATCATCAGCGGCACCGCTTGTACCAGGTGCAGGCCACCGACAATGGGCCAGCCCGGGAACATGGAGGCGTTGGGATTGTTCAGGCCATCGACGAAGTACTTGAGGATGCCGGCCAGCATCGGCTGGGTAGAGGCGAAGATCAGAAAGCCGACGATACTCAGGGCGAACATGCCGATGTAGGGCCGCACGTAGCCGAGCAGGCGGAAATATAGCCGTAAGCTAGATGCCTGAACCTTTTCCCGATCAGAATTCACGCCAAGCCTCTCTCAGTTAGCAAACAAATAGTAGCTATTGTATCATGAAGCAAAACTTACGCCAACTTCAGATGCGGGATATTAATGAAAACCAAATCGCTTTCGGGACTTTCTATAGACGGCTGTTTATGCATCAATCTAGAAAAGCGAACTGACAGAAAAAAACTTCTAGAAAAGGAATTTTCGCAGTCAGGAATAAAAATTGAATTCATAAAGGCAGTTGCACATTCGAATCCAGAACAAGGATGCTATGAATCCCATCGCCGCTGCGCCCAAATAGCGCTCGAAAGAAACTATAAGAATGTCCTAATCCTTGAGGACGATGCTACGCTCAAACAATTCAGCACTCATCAAATCAAAGCTATCAACAAAACGCTAAAAGAAAAGCAGCCGCAAATTTTCTACCTAGGCATAATACTCGGCAAGCTCTGGCTTACCTGGACTCTAAATATTGCAAGATGCCGAGGCCAAGGGGCACATGCTTACATTTTATCCAGGGAAGCCTGCAGAATTGTGGCAGACAAACCTTTTGAAGGCAAAGCCATTGACAATTTCTACTCGAAGAATCTTCGAGCATATTGCGTCTTCCCGATGCTTTGCGAGCAACAAGGCGGCGGAAAAATATCAAGCGATATCAACCCTAGCAATTATAAAACAGAAGCTGAAGTTAAGTTCTGGAAAAAAAATAATCGAAAGCAATACATTGAAGCCCTAAAGAACATTGATAAATCAATTTTTAGGATAGACCTTTAAGTGAAAAGAAAAATAATTTATCTCACAACTGGCAAAGAGTCCTACCACATAGAATCTCTCTATAGCCTCGCATCAGCAATAAAATTACTTGGAGACAAAAGAGAAGAAATCGAATTTGTAGTCCACACCGACCAAGCCAGTTTTTATCGAGCACTGCCGGTTAGTGTTAGACATATAAGTCAAAAAACCCTTCTGGAATGGAAAGGTCCTATTGACTATATTTTTAGAGCCAAGCATGCCTGCCTGCTATCGGAGTTAGAGAACAGCGAGCAATGTATACTTATTGATAGCGATACATTTTTTCATCGCACCCCCATGAGCCTTTTTGAACGCGTTTCAAAAGAATCGCTGCTATGCAATGAACTACAGCATAAATTCGGGGAAAACAAAGATGACTACACATATAAAAGCCTTGCACATCACCTACAAAAACTGGGACTTGCCCCTGATAACATGTATCGACTAAATTCCGGCGTGATTGGCCTGACTAAAGAAAATAAAGTGGTTTTAGAAAAAAGCATTGCTTTAATGGATAAATATCATAGTAAAGCTTCAGCATCCTACAACCTGGAAGAGTTTGCTTTAGCTGTAACTTCACACGCCAAAAATCTCTCAGTAAACACGTGCACGGACATAATAAAACATTATTGGAGCAGAAAAAATTTAGTCAGAGCAAAAATTGTGGCCTGGTATCAAAAACATGGAGAATCACCGCTGTCTGAGGCTGCATTCAACGACATGCTCTTAATAAATACCAGACCACCCAAACCACCTGCTCCCAAGCGGCTCTTCAATAAAGCAAAATCTTTGCTTATTCCAAGGCAGCAAAGGCAACTTGCGCTAGAACTCATGAACGGGTGCTATCACTATCAGAATGAATTCGAAAGAGCCTGTAAATTTGCCTGGTGGGAAACGGCTCTAAAAAATGCTAGCGAAAAAAATCAGCTAAACAGGAAACAGGTACTGACAATACTCAAGACACCTGCCTTCCGCCTATCCATAGGAGTACAGCACTCTAAAGAGATTAGCGACTATCTGGACAGCTCGACCGACTTTTAGAAATATTAGCCAGTAACGAAAGGTACAAGCCTGCTACCCACCAGCTAATTAGCCACTCTGGCCGAGGCGTATCTATAAAGCGAGCCCCATCGAATTGCATGGCAATAGTACTATACAACCACACAGCCAAGACGTAACCGGCAAAACTTTCCCTCCTAAAGCACCAGGCTACCTTGAAAATATTAACCCACACAGCCAACCAAACAACCAGAACAATTAACCCGCAGACAATAGCTATATGAAGAAGCATATTATGGGCATGCGCAAACTCCATGCCCAGCCTGGGAACATATATCTTATAATCACCACCAATACCGAACCATGGATGATCCCCTATCATGCTGAGTGCTTGAGCCGCTATGTCAGGACGAAACGAAACCCCCCTCTCTATAATGAAAGGATAAAATAGCGCAATCACCAGTACAAAAAGTATCCCAAAAACGCAACTAGCTAACCGCTCCTTTCGACCAAAACGGAAAAGAAATCGCATGAAAAAAACAATTAAGAGAGCAAAGAAAGCGCCTCGACTTTGCGTCATCGTTACATAGCAAAACATCGAAAACCCAGAACAATAAAAGAGTACTGCCCTAGGAATAGTTAGACTGTAATCGCTTAGGCACCAGCCGCCTATAAGCATTACGGAGACTGCATAAGCCCCCATAATAGGATCATCCAGGACACCCAATCCCAAAAGCCGGCTATAAAAAGAGTTATTTTCTATAAAATAAAAATTCAAAATTGAGACCAGGGCGATAACTCCACCCACCCAATACGCTAGCAAAACCACTCTTCTAATATAAGAAAACTCTTTACCGCCAAGCACAAAAAAACCATACAGAAAGGCCAATATAAAGATAGTTCTTTTTAACGTTTGCCAACCTTGATGCAAGCCCCCCGTATAAAAAGCCGGGAAAACAACCAATGCAAAAATCGCAAAAAAATAGAGCACCTTCCGACTAGTGAAAAAGGCAACTACCACCTGCCCTAAAAGAATATCAATAAAAAAAGGCAGAACAACTAAAACCAAATAAAGCTGCTGATAATTTTTATTGCGAGGAACCAGCCCCATCCCTATAACAAACCAAGCAATACCAGCACTAAAGAACAGACACCTATAGCGAGACCAAAGCTCACACATCAACGCACGTTGCATAAAGTTGGCACCACAGTTAAAATCACCAAAATTGACTGGAGAGATCTATGCTTTCGGAATCAATAGACATCTCGTCTTTAGAGACCATATTAAAGAATTCAACATTACTAGAGGCAGATGCTAGCGGCCCCAAAGTCCTATTAACACAAGAAAAAACCATCATAAAGCTTTTTAGAAGAAAAAGACTTTTAAGTTCAGCACTGTGGAAACCATACTCCTTAAGATTCATAAATAACGCTGAAAAGCTCAAAAAACTTGGCATCCCAAGCATTATACCAATAAGACACATAAAGATAATAAAGCACTCGCTCACTGCAGTGGAGTATTTTCCTTTAGCGGGAAAAACGCTTCAAGAGATTTATCTTGAAGACCCTCTCAAGCTCAAAAGAAAAAACAGCGCCATCAAAAGATTTATCAACACTCTCCATGAGAAGGGCATATATTTTAGATCCCTCCACCTTGGCAATATCATTATCACACCCGATGGAAGGTTTGGCCTGATCGACATCGCTGACATGCGTTTTTTTGGAAAGCCTTTAAATTCAAACCAAAGAAAAAGAAACTCCGAGCACTTCAAAAGCCATTTAAAAAGGAACGGACTTCTAAAAGTAGATTTACCATGAAAGAAAAAAGCGAAGCAATCTTTTAAGTGTCACACTGTTCCACATTGAAAAAGGCAACATAAAAAAAAGTTTTACAGCGTAAATCTTAGAGTCCTTTACGGCATGCTTCAGCGCCTTATTTATAATAGCCCGACGGGCAAGCTGATACTCAGCCAAGCCATTAAACGGAGCTATAGCATGCATATCGTCTTCGAACTGTCGCCGATACTGTGTTCTTGATATGTTGGTACCGTGCCGACGATAGGCAGTTATCCAAGATGGTAAAACATGAACTTCTTTTCCAGAGGCTGCAACTTTCAAAGTCATTTGAAAGTCCTGAACTCGCAGACTATCGTCGTAAGGATCTTGCCCATTCAGAATGTCAAGCCTATACATGGACACAGGCCCTCCGACTGCAAAGGCCTCACTCAGTATTTCTTTAATTGTTAACACATGCGCTCTGCCAGAAGCATCTATCTTTTCTCGCTTTATTTCAGAGCCATTTCTATCTATATAAACAACCTTACCGCCAACCAAACCAACCTGGCTGTTTTTCTCAAGATAAGCTGATTGCAAGCTCAACCGACCTGGCAGCATCACATCATCAGAATCCATTGTTGCAATAAACTTGCCGCGTGCAATCGCTAAGCCTCGGTTCATCGCGGCGCAGACGCCCTGATTCGATTCCAACCTAAGAAGTCTAAAGCCATGTTGCGCGCTTAAGCCTTCCAGCAACTCATAAGAGCCATCGACTGAACAGTCATCGACCACAATTAACTCAAAACTCTCATGATCCTGCCTAAGCACACTAGTGATGGCCTGCTCAACATAAGCAATGTGGTTATAGCAAGGCATGACAACGCTTATCAAAGGAACATCCTTCACATCAGCGTTTAGCATTTTTGAGCTCAACATAACTTTAACCATCTTCTTAGCATGGAACGCTTTTCCATATGCTTCACGCGCAGCCTTGGCCTTAAATGCTGGGCTACCGTTTCGCCTATTGCAAAAAACGAGAATTTTTCCACTGCTAACTTTTTTCCACATTTAGCAATACGTACTGCAGACAGCGGATCCCTGCGCAGCCCTGCGAGTTTTTCACGCAACTCGTCCAGCGAGCGATAGAGCACCACGTTGACGCCATCCTCGAACCCCAGCGCGCGATTCTCCTCTTCGCCCTGATCAAAGGTGAAGAGCACGCAGCCGCAGGCCATGGCCTCGAAGTTCTTAATCATGTATTCGCCCATGCCGACATCGGCGCCGACAAAGAAGCGGATGCGATTGAGCGTCTGCAGGTATTCGTCGCCCGAGCGGGTCTTGGTGATCAGTAACGGCTCGACCTTGGCCAAATCTTCCAGCAGCTGCTTGCGCCCGCTGTAGGCCACGCTGCCCAGGCTGCCGACGAAGCCCAGTTCGATGTCACGTTCGAGCCCGAGGTCGCGCAGGCGGCTGTCGTCGTAGCCCTTGGGCACGAAGACGGCATCCACTCCCTCCTCCCGCAATCGGCGCGCCACGCCGGCGCCGGAGACCAGCACGCGCGCGTGGGGCATGGCCTGGTAGTAGCGGCTGAATTTGCCGGTGTACTTGCAGGGAATGAAATTCTGGTAGGCGTCGTGCTCCAGCTCCACCAGATTGGGCAGGCTGCGGATGAACGAGACCTGCTTGAGCTGTTTCTTGAATCTGAGAAACAGCAGGATGCGATCGTATTGCTCGGGCCGGGGCACGGCACGGCGGAAATAGCCGCGCAGATCGGCCTGTTCCTCGTCGCTCAGCCAGCGCAGGTCGCAATCGCACTGGGCGGCGATGCTGGCATAGAAGTGGTCCAGCAGGATGCGTTGCTCCTTCTGGACCAGGAACAGGACTTTCACGGCGCCGGGGCCTTGAAGGCGGCGACCATGGGCAAACGCCAGAAGTCGCGGCGCACGGCCTCATCGGAGAAGCGCTCGGCCAGGCGTTCGCGCATGTGCTGCACGCAGGCACGTCGCTGGCTCGGCGCCAGCCGACCCAGATGCTGCAGGCCCTGACCGAGGGCTTCGGCGTCCCCCAGGGGGAAGAGGAAGCCGACGCCTTCGACGATCTCGCGGGCGCCACCGCAGGAGGTGGCGATCAGCGGCACGCCGGCGGCCATGGCTTCCAGCAGGACCATGCCGAAGGGCTCGTGATCGGAGCTCAGGGCGAAGACATCGAAGGCCTTGAAATACCGCCGTGCGCCTTCCACCTGACCCAGGAAGACCACCCGGTCGGCAATGGCCAGTTCGCGAGCGAGGTCCTTGAGGTCGTCTTCCAGGCGGCCCTTGCCGAGAATGGCCAGCAGGGCGTTGGCCGGAAGGGTCGGCAGGGCAGCGGCGAAGCCGCGCAGCAGCGTGGCCTGGTCCTTGTCCGGGTGCAGGCGGCCGACGTTACCGACGATCCAGGCCTCCTGGGGCAGCTTGAGCTCGGCGCGTGCCTGATCGGCCGGCAACAGCTCACGCTCCACCGCCTCGACATCCAGGCGGTTGTAGAGGGTCTCGATACGCTCGGCCGGCCAGTCCTTGAGGCGCTGGCGGATCTCGTCGCGCACCGCATCGGAGACTGCCAGGAGCGTCAGGCGCTTGCTCATCAGCTTGGCGAACAGCCGGCGACCGACTCGGTCGTAGTCGCCAAAGGCGTGGTGGACGCCGATCACCGGCAGATTGGTGGCCAGGCAGGCGATCCAGATCGGCTTGAAGCGATGGGCGATGACGAAGCGGATGCCCCGCGAGCGAACGATCTCGCGCAGCGCCTGGATGGCGCCAAGCTTGAGGCCACGCACGTCGCGTGAGGAATACTCTAGGAACAGCACTTCGTCGCTGCCGCAGCCGGCGGCCACCTCGGCATCGGCGGTGCCGGTGAGAAAGACCGTGGTGACGCGATAGCCGCTGCCCGCGAAGAGGCTGGCGGTCTGGCGGGCGCAGTCGAGAAAGGGACCGTCGTAGCCATGACAGAACTGCAGCACTCGCGGTTCGGCGGAACGCGTCATAGGCCGGCCCCCTCCTTGATCACCAGGACATCTTCCATGATCAGGTACTGCAGATCCGAGCCGAAGAACATGTTCAGGGCGTCGGTAGGCGAGCAGACCATGGGTTCGCCGCGGCGGTTGAGCGAGGTATTAAGGGATACGCCGTTGCCGGTGAGCTTTTCTAGCTCGACCATGAGGTCGTACCAGCGCGGATTATGGCGGCGCTCCAGCACCTGGGCGCGGGAGGTACCGTCTTCGTGGACCACCTCGGGCACCCGGTTCTTCCACTCCTCGTTGACCTCGAAGGTAAAGGTCATGAAGGGCGAAGGGTGATCGACCTTGAGCATCTGCGGCGCCACGGTATCGAGCATGGACGGGCAGAACGGGCGCCAGCGCTCGCGGAACTTGATCTGGGCGTTGATGCGGTCGGCCACGCCCGGCACGCTGGGGCAACCGATGATGGAGCGACCGCCGAGGGCACGCGGCCCGAACTCCAGGCGCCCCTGGAACCAGGCCACCGGATTGCCGGCCACCATGATCTCGGCGATGCGCTGGGGCATGTTCTCGATCCGCTCCCACTTGGGCGCCTTGGGGTGACGGGCGCAGGCGGCGATGACGTCTTCGTTGCTGTAGCCAGGGCCGAGATAGACGTGCTCCATCTTTTCCACCGGCACGCCACGGGCATGGGAGACGTAGGCAGCGGCGCCAACGGCGGTACCGGCATCGCCCGAAGCGGGCTGGACGAATAGTTCCTTGACCTCGGGACGGGCGATGATCTTCTGGTTGAGCTTGACGTTGAGCGCGCAGCCGCCGGCAAAGGCGATCTTGCCGGTTTCGCGGATGATGTCGCCCAGGTAGTAGTCCATCATCTCCAGCGCCAGGCGTTCGAACAGCGCCTGCATGCTGGCGGCGTAGTGGATGTAGGGATCGTCGGCGATGTCACCTTCGCGCTTGGGCCCCAGCCACTCGATGAGCTTGGGCGAGAAGTAGTAGCCCTTGCCCTTTTCCTTGTAGCGACGGAAGCCGATGACGTTGGCGTAGTCGGTGTTGATGATCAGCTCGCCGTTCTCGAATTTCGCCAGGCGCGAGAAATCGTACTTGCTGGCGTCGCCATAGGGCGCCATGCCCATGACCTTGAATTCGCCGTCGAGCATCTCGAAGCCGAGGAATTCGGTGAGGGCGCCATAGAGGCCGCCCAGGGAGTCCGGATCGTAGAACTCCTTGATCTTGTGGATCTTGCCGTTCTCGCCGTAGCCGAAGAAGGTTGTGGCGTACTCGCCCTTGCCGTCGATGCCGAGGATGGCGGTCTTCTCGCTGAAACCCGAGCAGTGATAGGCACTGGACGCGTGGGCCAGGTGGTGCTCGACGGCCTCCAGCTTGACCTTATTCAGGTCGAAGCCCAGTTGCACCAGGCACCACTCGATGCGCTTCTGGTAGCGGTGGTAGCGGCGATTGCCGAACAGGATGGCGTCCAGGGCACGATCCGGGGCATAGGCGTAGCGCTTGGCGTAGTGCCAACGGGCTTCACCGAAGAGGCTGATGGGCGCATAGGGGATGGCCACCACGTCGACATCGGCGGGGGTGATCCCGGCCTGCTCCAGGCAGAACTTGGCCGACTCGTAGGGCATGCGATTCTTGGCATGCTTGTCGCGCACGAAGCGTTCTTCTTCCACCGCGGCGATCAGCTTGCCGTCGATGTAGAGCGCGGCGGAGGGATCGTGGCTGAGGGCGCCGGACAGGCCAAGGACGGTCAGGGACACAGGTAAAGCCTCTGTACAGGGCGAAGCCAGGGGAGTTCGCCGGGGTTTCGCGAGGCCGCTGCAGGCCCGCCTCGCCTCAAAAACGGCGAATTATAGCCGTTCAGGCAGGCCACGGGTAATGGCCGCACGCCGGACCGGGGCTTAGCGCACGGCGATTCAGCCCCGGTACAGATGACGGTACGCCGCTCAGGCCGGCGGCAGGCGCTCGTCGAGCAGGCGATGCAGGGCACTGTCAGCCGGCCAGTTGCGCAGCAACCGGGCACGATCGCGGGCATAGGCACCAGCGTAGGCCCGGTCGCTGTCATGGGCCTGCAGGGCGTCGAGGTCGATCACCAGCCAGCGGCCGCCGTGCCAGATCAGGTTGGTGCCCTTGAAGTCGCCATGACCGAGGCGCTCGCGGCGCAGGGCCTCGACCAGCGCCAGCAGGGCGTCCAGCTCGGCCGCCGGCGGTGCGGAATCCACATAGGGCGCGAAGCGCTCCAGCAGATTGGGCCCGTCGACGAAGGGCGTCACCAGGTAGGCGCGACCGCGCAGGCCGAGGAAGCGTCGCTCGCGCACGGCCAGGGGTTCCGGCGTGGGAATGCCGAGAAACAGCAGCCGATGCCCTTCGCGCCAGCTGTGCCAGGCCCGGCTCGGTCGCCAGAAACGCGTCAGCCAGTGGCCGAAGCCCTTGATGTTGTATCTCTTGAGCACCAGGTCCTGACCCTGCCAGGGCAGCCGGGCCACGGTGGCGGCGCCGCCGTCCTTGAAGGTCGGCAGCCCGGCCAGGGCCGCATCGGGATCGGTCAGCAGGCCTTCCAGGCGGCTAAGCCAGGTGCGCCGCACGGCGATCAGCCCAAAGGCGCTACGGGTGACGGCGAACAGGGTGCATTCCCGGCCGCTCTTCTTGAGGTAATCGGTCAGGCGCCAGCGACGGATCTCGGCGGTCCGCGCCAGCAAGGCCTCCAGACGCAAGGCGTGCTCGGCGTTGACCAGCAGATAATTGATCAGCAGCTCTTCCAGCTGAGCATCCAGGGTGGCAGGCAGCTGGGCGAAAAACACCGCCAGGTTCTCCTGCACGCGCGCCTGGGACAGCGGCTGGCCGACCGTTTCGGCCTGAATGTCCGCCGCGTCTATGACCAGTGCCGCGCCATCCTTGACCAGCAGGTTGTCGAGATGCAGATCGGCCTGCCAGAGGCCCTGGGCGTGCAACCGCGCCAGGGTGGCGAGGGCCATGCCGAGCAGGTCGTTCTGCGCGGGAGACAGGGGCGGCTCGCCAGCGATCCGCTGCCAGAGGTGCTCGACACTGGGCGCCGCCTCGATGAAGTCGAACAGCAGCCAGGCGCCCTGCCCGCTCGCCTCGCCGCTGTCGAGCAGCGCTGGGGTCGGCGCCCCGGCGGCGGCCAGCAGACGACAGCCCTCGCGCTCCCGGGCGAATTGCCGGGCGGCGCGCTCGCCCACCAGCAGCTTGGCCAGCACCCGCCGCCCCTGCCAACGCGCCTCGCCGACATAGCGCTGGCCGGGCAGCACCCGCAGCAGCGACAGCAGCTCCAGCTCACCGCCGGGCAGCTCGATCCTCAGTGGCAGCGTCGGCGCACGGCCGGCCTTGGCCAGCTGTTCCAGGGTCATGCCTTGCGCTCCTTGTGACGCCGCCGACCCGCCAGGCGGCGACTCCAGTCACGCACCGCGGCGCTGTCCTGGGGTTGTTGCAGGTAGCTGGCCAGGAGTCGCGCGACGTCCTGCTCGCTCCACTCGGGCGCACGGCGCAGCAGAGGTTCGAGATCGCGCAGGCGATCACGCCGGCCGAACAGCAGCGGGCGGGTCTTTTCCAGATCGATCAGCCGCGCGACCAGGCCTTCGCCCTGGCGTTGCAAGAAGAGGTGCTTGGGATAGAAGCAGCCATGCACCTGGCCAGCACCGTGCAGGCGCCGGGCCAGGTCACCCACGGCGACCAGCACCGCCTGGCGCTCGTCCGGGGCCAGGTGCGGCCAGAGGCGCAGCCAGCTGTCGAGGTCGCGCCATTCGTCCAGCGCACGGGTCACCAGGATGGCGCGCCATCCTTGCTCATCGCGGCGCTCGCCGTAGTAGGCCAGCTCCAGCGCGGGGATGCCGCGCGCGGCGTAGCGGCGGATGTTGCGGCTCTCGCGAGCAAAGGTCGGTTCGCCCAGGGGACGGGCCAGGGTGCGGGTCAGGTAATCGCGCTGGCGCTTGAGGTAGTAGCCGTGCCCAGCCACATCCAGGCGAAACACCTGGCTGAAGCCGCCACGGCCGCGATTGGGCTCGTCCACCGCGGCCAGCTCCAGAGCCCATAGCGCCTCGAAGCTGTCCAGGCCCTGGCCGGCCAGCACGGCCTTGTCCTCGGCCGCCCATACCTCGTTCATTCCCGCCCCTTGAAATAGTCCAGCACCTCGCGGATGCGCCCCTTGTCGTTGTCGCTGAGGCGCGCGCGGCCACGGTATTGCAGATAGAACCTGAGGCGTTGGGTGCGCGACAGCTGGTACTTGGCCACCTTATCCAGGCAGGCCAGGTCCTTGACGATGCGCCAGCGCAGCCAGTGGCCGACCCAGAAGGCGCCGGCCGGGCAATCGATGAGATAGAGCACGCCTTGGCCATCCACCAGCAGATTGCGCCACTTGAGATCGTTGTGGACGAAATGGTGGTCGTGCAGGGTGCGGGTCGCCGCGGCCAGCTGGCGACTGACGTTGTCCACCCAGACCCGGTCGCGCAGCCGTGGATCTTCGCGCCGTGCGAGCTCGGCCAGATCCAGGGTGTTGGGAATCTCGCGGGTGATCATGGCGCCCCGGGCGAAGCCCCGTGGCGAGCGCTCCATGCCCCAGGCCACCACCGGTGCGGTGGCGATGCCCCATTTGGCGAAGCGCTTGAGATTCTGCCATTCGGCCTTGACCCGCGGCCGCCCCACATAGCGGCGCAGCCCCTTGCCGGCGCCGTGGTAGCGCTTGACGTAGTAGCGGATGCCGTCGCGCTCGATGCGCACCACTTCCGATAGCGGATCGCTGGTCAGGCGCTCGCCGCTGAGGGCGAACACCGCTTCGAGGGTCGCGAATTCGGGCAGGTGGGCGACGCTGGAATCGATCCGCCAGTCAGCCATCAGAGCCGATCCCCATAGCGTTCCTTGCGTTCCAGCAGCGCGGCGGCCTTGCGTTCGAGACGGGCCAGCAGGGGCGCCTCGTCGCGCAGGACCTCGCGTAGCGGCCGCTGGAAGTAACCACGCAGAAAGCGCAGAAAGTCGCGCCGCGTCAGGCCGATGCCCAAGGCGGAGAAATACAGCCCGGCCAGGTCCTTGTCGCGCCAGCGCCGGGGCACCTGGGTGCGGCACTGGGCACGGTGCAGGTCGATCAGCCATAGTCGCAGGTTGGCCACCGTGACCGGCTGGGCGGTGTCGAGCAGGAAATGGCAGATATAGCAGTCACGATGATTGACGCCGGCGCGGTGCATGGTGCCGGTCATGCGCGCCACCTCGGCGATCAGCGCCCGCTTGAGCCCCGGTTCGGGCGGCTGGCGGACCCAGTCGAGACTGAAGTCTTCGAGGCTGACGGTAGGCGCCAGCTCTTCGGTGATGATGAAGGAATGCTGGGTCGCCGGATTGGCACCGCGCTCGCCGAAGGCCACGGCGGTCATGGTCGGCACGCCGACCTGGTGCAGGCGCTCGATGGCCTGCCATTCCTGACGCGCGCCCAGCACTGGCTGCTTGGCCTGCAGCAGATTCTTGGCGATCTCGCCCCAGCCGATGCCGCGGTGGATCTTGACGAAATAACCCCGTCCGGCCACCTCGGTGCGCAGGGTACGGCGCCCGTCCAGCTCGCGATAGACCTGGCCCTGCAAGGCTTCCACGGCGACGAAGGGATCCTGGCCGGCCCAGAGGCTGGCGAAGGGTTCATGCAATTCCAGGGTCATGCCGCCCCCAGGATGACGTCGGCAGCACGTTCGGGCAGCGAATAGAGATCGGCGCTGTCGGCGAAGGCCAGGCCATTGCGGCCCTGCACCGCGCGGCGCTCGGGGTCGGCCAGCAGTTCGGCGAGCATCCGGTCCAGGGTCTCCTGGGCGAAGGGCGACGGCACCACCGCGCCAGCGCGGGCCTCGTCGATGTAATGCGCATAGCCGCAGACGTCGGTGACCAGCACCGGCAGCCCGGCGACCAGCGCCTCCAAGAGCACGGTGCCGGTGTTCTCGTTGTAGGCCGGGTGGATCAGCAGATCCGCGCCCAGCAGGAAGCGTGGAATGTCGCTGCGGCCCTTGAGGATCTCGACCCGGTCGCTCACGCCCAGGGCCTTGGCCTGGAGCAGGAAGGGCTTGGGATCGTCCTGGCCGATGGCGAACAACCGGGTGCGGCGGCGCAGTTCCTTGGGCAGGGACGCCAGGGCCCGCAGGCTGCGATCCAGGCCTTTGGTCTTGAAGCCGGAGCCGATCTGTACCAGCAGCAGCTCGCCCTCCTCCAGCTCGAATTCACGGCGGAAGTCGGCGCGGATCTCGGCGGCATTGGCCGGCGCTCGCCGGTCGGCGGCGATGCCCGGCGGCAAGAGATGGAAACGCTTTGCCGGGGTCCCGTAGTGCTTGACGAAGAGCGGCTGCTGCACCTCGGAGATCATCAGGATCTCGGTCGGCGATTCGGGGGCGAACACCGCCCTTTCGTACTCGGCGAAGTGGCGATAGCGGCCCCACTGGCGATACAGCGGATTGCGCAAGGTCTGGGCCTTGTCCTCGAAGCAGGGGTCGGCGGCGTAATAGACGTCCAGCCCTGGCATCTTGTTGAAGCCGATCACCCGGTCCACCGGATCGCGGGCCAGGTCCGCCTGCAGCCAGGCGTGGAATTTCTCGTTGCGGCGATGATTGAACAGGGCGCTGACCCGGGCCACCCGCACGTCGAAGCCTTCCGGCACCGGACCTTCCCAGATCAGCGTATAGACGCGAATGGCGTGGCCACGGCGCTGACACTCCTGGGCGATGCGCAGAAAGTCCCGCTGCAGGCCGCCAAAGGGAAAGTACTTGTAGAGCACGAAAGCCAGGGTCATGCGGGGAGGTCTTCCAACAGCAGGGTTTCCAGTTCCAGTTCGACCCGTTCCGGGGTCAGGGCGGCGAGACTGGCCGCGGGCTGGTCACGCGGCTCGTCGGTGCCGTCCAGGCCCACTGCGCTCAGATGCACCTGGGAACGGCCATAGGCACCGACCTTCTTCGGACTGGTCGGGCCATAGAGCGAGACGGTAGGCACGTCCAGGGCGGCCGCCAGATGGCCGAGACCGGTATCCACCGCCACGCAGGCACGGGCACCGGCCAGCACCTTGGCCACGCCCGCCAGATTCAGCCGCGGCAGCACCTGGACGCCGTCGAGCCCATCGGCGATGCGCTCGGCACGGGCATGTTCCATTTCGTTGCCCCACAGCAGTCGCACCGGCCAGTCCAGCTGGCTCATGCGCTCGGCCAGCTCGCGCCAGTGGGCCTCGGGCCAGTGCTTGCTGACCCAGGTGGTGCCGTGGAGGAACACCACATAGGGCGTCTCGTTGGGACCGGCCAGGCGTTGCCGGTCCAGACCGTAGTCGCCCACGCCCGTCGGCAGCGGATAGTCCAGCGCCTGGGCGAACAGCTGGCGGATGCGCTCCAGGGCGTGTTGCCCCTTGGCGACGTGGTAGCGCTCGTCATAGAAGCGGCTGGCCAGCGGCTCGCGCGCGGAATTGCGGTCGAGACCGGCGACCGGTGCCTCGGCGTAACGGGTCAGCCAGGCACTCTTGAGCAGGCCCTGGGCATCGATCACCCGGTCATAGCGCTGCTCGCGCACCCGATTCTTGAATTCGCCCCACTCGCCACTGGCCCAGGCGGAAAAGGGCTGCTTGCGCCAGCGGCGCAGGGCTACCGGAATCACCTGGCTCACGGCCGGGTGCCAGGCGGGAATCTCGGCGAAGCCCTCTTCCACCACCCAGTCGAAGCAGATGCCTGGGATGGCCCGGGCCGCATCGGTCAGCGCCGGCAGGGTATGGATGACATCGCCCAGGGACGAGGTCTTGATCAGTAGCACGCGCATCTAGCCCACCTCGACCGGATCGGCGACCAGGCGGCCGAGGGCCTCCTGCACCAGACTCGGCTGCAACAGGCGCAGGCAGTCGTAATGGCCAAAGCGGCAGGTGCGGTCGAAACAGGGGCTGCATTCCAGACCCAGGCGCACCACTTCGACCTGGCTGGCCAGCGGCGGCGTGAAGCCCGGAGAGGTGGAGCCATAGACCGCTACCAGCGGGCGATCCAGGGCAGCAGCCACGTGCATCAGGCCGGAATCGTTGCTGATCACCGCACTGGCGCAGGAGAGCAGGTCGATGGCCTCGGCCAGGGAGGTGCGCCCGGCGAGGTTGTAGACATCCTCTTCGAAGCCGGGGGTGACCCATTCGCGGATCTCCTCGCCACCCGGGGCATCCTTCTGCGAACCGAACAACCAGACCTGCCAGCCCTGGCGCAGGCGGGCATCGGCCACGGCAGCGTAGTGCTCGGCCGGCCAGCGTTTGGCCTCGCCGAACTCGGCGCCCGGGCAGAGCGCCAGCACCGGCCGGTCCAGAGTCAGGCCGAAGCGCTCCAGGGCGGCGTCGCGGCTGGTCGGGTCGATGACCAGGCGCGGCTCGGGATAGGGCTTGGGCAACTCGGCGCCCGGTGGGTAAGCCAGCGCCATGAAGCGCTCGATCATCAGCGGATAGCGGGCCTTGTCCAGGGTGCGGATGTCGTTGAGCAGGCCGAATCTCATCTCGCCGCGCCAACCGGTGCGCTGGGGGATGCCGGCGAAATAGGGCACCAGCGCCGACTTCAGCGAATTGGGCAGGAGGATCGCCTGGTCATAGCGACCGCGCAGCTCCTGGCCGATGCGCCGACGCGTGGCCAGCTCGAAGGCGCCATGGCCGAGCGGAAAACTCAGGGCCGCGCGCACCTCGGGCATGCGCTCGAGCAGCGGGCGACTCCACTCGGGGGCGAGTACGTCGATCTGGCAGTCGGGATGCTGGCGCTTGAGGCAGACGAAGAGGGTCTGCGCCATCACCATGTCGCCGACCCAACTGGGTCCGATGATCAGAATATTCATGCTGGAAGGTGATCGGCACCTAGCGGGTGGCCGACTCCCGCTCCGTCAGGCCATGCCTGATCGAAAGGTCGCGCACGGACATCGACATCTTGCCTCTCCTTACTGATGGCGGCCTAAAAGGTGGCCGGATTGCCAGAGGCCATGTCCAGCCCCAGGCCATGCCAGATGCGCCGCACTTCGTCGCGCTCGGCGAGAAAGCCGTCGGCCGGCACCTTGCCAGGCTGCTTCTGCAAGACCAGGCGGTGCAGCGCGGCGCGGTAGGTCTTGTAGACTTCGCGCAGGACGATGGCGTCCGTGGCCGGTAACAGACCAGCCGCCTCGAGGGACTCCAGGATGCGGATGTTGTCGGGAAAACGCAGCAATTCGGGATGCTGCCACGACCAGGCCAGAACGGCGTATTGGACCATAAATTCGATATCGACGATACCGCCGGCATCCTGCTTGAGGTCGAACAGCTGCTCCGGCCGGCGCGCGTTCGGCCCCAGTCCGCCGGCGGTCACCGCGGTGCCCAGGTTGTCGAGCATCTTCTCGCGCATCCCGGCCACGTCCGCCTGCAGCCCCGCCAGCTCTCGCTGCTGCCCGAGTATTCGTGCCCGTACCTCGTCGAAGCGCTCGCCCAGGTGCGCACAGCCCGCCACCACCCGGGCTCGCACCAGCGCCTGGTGTTCCCAGGTCCAGGCCTCGCTGCGCTGATAGCGCTCGAAGGCCTCCAGCGAGCTGACCAGCAACCCCGCCGCGCCGGATGGCCGCAGCCGCATGTCCACCTCGTAGAGGGTGCCCACCGGGGTGGTGGTGGTGAGCAGGTGGATGATCCGCTGGCCCAGGCGGTTGAAGAACTGGGCGCCATCCATGGGCTTGGCGCCGTCGGTCTCGGCCAGGGGATCGGCGTCGTGGATGAACACCAGATCAAGGTCCGAGCCATGGCCGAGTTCGATGCCGCCGACCTTGCCGTAGCCGACGATGATGAAATCCGGCTGGCAGGGCGAACCGTCGCGCCGCAGCGGCGTGCCATGGCGCTGCACCAACTGGCGCCAGGCCAGCCCGAACACCTCTTCGAGGATCACTTCGGCGAGCCAGGTGAGATAGTCGCTGACCTTCATCAGCGGCAGGCTGCCGGCGATCTCCGCCGCCGCCACCCGCAGGCTGTGGGCGCGCTTGAAATGGCGCAGCACGTCCATCTGCTGCTCCAGGTCCTCTTCGGGCAGGCGCATCAGGCGCTCACGCAATTCGGCGGCCAGCTCGGGCTTCTGCGGCGGATGATAGAGCCGCCCCTCGTTGAGCAATTCGTCGAGCAGCGCCGGATAGCGGGCGATCTGCTCGGCCACCCAGGCACTGGCGCCGCAGAGTTCCAGCAGCCGCGCCAGGGCCGGCGGATTCTCGCTGAGCAGGACCAGATAGGCGGACCGCCGCGCCACCGCCTCCACTAGCGGCAGCACCCGCTCCAGGGCGCGGTCGGGCTGCTCGTCGGCGCTGACGGCATCCAGCAGCCGCGGCATGAAGGCATCCAGGCGTTCGCGACCGGCGCGCTGCATGGCGCGCACCTGGCCGCTGGTACGCAGGTTGGCCAGCAATTCCAGCGCCTGCTCCGGCCCCTGGAAGCCCGCCTCGCGCAGTCGCGCCACACTCTCTTCGGGATCGAGCAGGTCTTCCCACAACGGCAACCAGCTGTCCTCCAGCTCGGCGCTCTGGGTCTCCTCCTCGGGATCGGCGATGGTCTGCTGGAAGTGCCAGTCGATGCGGCTGCGCCAGCCGTCGAGCGCCGCGCTGAATTCATCCCAGTCGGCATGACCCATCAGGAAGGCCACCCGTGCCCGCCCCTGGGGATCCACCGGCAGGGTCTGGGTCTGCTGGTCGGCGATGGCCTGCAGCCCATGCTCGACATAGCGCAGGAAGCAGTAGCCCTCGCGGAGCTCGGCTTCGGCCGCCGCCGGTAGATAGTCCCGCTCACGCAGGCTGGTCAGCACCTGGAGCAGCGGCCGCTGCTGCAGCGCCGGATCGCGACCGCCGTGGATCAGCTGGTAGGCCTGGGCGATGAATTCCACCTCGCGGATGCCGCCCGCCCCCAGCTTGACGTTGTCGGTCATGCCGCGCCGCCGCACCTCCTGGCGGATCAGCTGCTTCATGCTGCGCAGGGCCTCGATGGCGGAGAAGTCCAGGTAGCGCCGGTAGACGAAGGGTCGTAGCAGGGTCAGCAGCTCGGCACCGCTGGCCTGGTCGCCACCGACCACCCGCGCCTTGATCATGGCGTAGCGCTCCCAGTCGCGGCCCTGGTCCTGGTAATAGAGCTCCATGGCGGCAAAGCTCAGCACCAGGGCGCCGGCGCTGCCATAGGGCCGCAAGCGCATGTCCACGCGAAAGACGAAGCCTTCCACGGTGGTGGCGTCCAGCGCCTTGATCAGCCGCTGCCCGAGCCGGGTGAAGAATTCCTGGTTGTCCTGCTCGCGCCGTGCGCCGCGGGTCTCCCCTCCCTCGCCGTAGGCGAAGATCAGGTCGATGTCGGAAGACAGGTTCAGCTCGCCCGCGCCCAGCTTGCCCATGCCCAGCACCACCAGCTGCTGCGGCTCACCGCTGTAGCGCCCGGTCGGCACGCCGAACTGGGCGCACTGCTGGGCGTACAACCAGGCGCAGGCCTGGTCGATGCAGGCATCGGCCAGCTCGCTGAGGTCGCGGCAGGTCTCCACCAGATCGGCCTGGCGGGTCAGGTCGCGCCAGACGATGCGTACCTGCTGCAGCATGCGAAAGCGCCGCAGCCGGCGACCCAGCTCGGCTTCGTCCGGGCAATCGACGAGCACCTCGCGCAGCCGTTGCGCCATCTCCCCCGCCGCCAGCGCTTTATCCAGGTCACCGCTGTCGACCAGCGCCAGGCACGGTTCCGGCAGGCGGCAGAACTGCTCGACGACGAAATCGCTGAGGGCGGCGACCCGCCGCCAGTCGGCGCGCCGCTCTGCGGACCAGTTCGCCTGGCGGGCCGCCGCCGCGGGCGCCTCGACCAGGGCGTCGGCCAGACGCCGGTCGGCGAGCTCGGCACATGCGACGAGAGTCGGAGGCAGATCGGGACGAAGGAGGGGTATCATGGGCAGTCCTGCGCAGGGACGGTCGAACCCCACCGCCCTGCCACGAACCCCCTACCAGGGACATTCCGACGGACCACCTGGTCCGAGCGGGAACCGTTATCACGTCCGTGGTTCGGAGTTCGCGAGCCCTTGAGCAGCGCGTTCGACAAACGTCGAATTGTTTTTTATCGCATTACAGCTCGGAGCTGAAACGGATTTGAATTTGTAGTAAAACTACACGCCGATCGGAACCGTCCGGTCATAAATCCAAGAATTTTCGCTGCCCCCAAGAGGCCGGCGGCGACCCTGAGGCGACCGATTTTGGAAGCCTTTCCGCCCTGGAGCAAGCCATGCAAGATCTCGATCCCGTCGAAACCCAGGAATGGCTGGACGCCCTTGAGTCCGTCCTCGACCACGAAGGCGAGGAGCGTGTTCATTATCTGATGACCCGCATGGGCGAACTGGCTACCCGCAGTGGTACCCAGCTGCCCTACTCCATCAATACCCCCTATCGCAACACCATTCCAGTGACCAAGGAAGCCCATATGCCGGGCGACCTGTTCATGGAGCGGCGTATCCGCTCCCTGGTTCGCTGGAACGCCCTGGCGATGGTCATGCGTGCCAACCTCAAGGATCCGGATCTGGGTGGCCACATCTCCACCTTCGCTTCCAGCGCCACCCTCTATGACATCGGCTTCAACTATTTCTGGAAGGCGCCCAACGAAGAGCACGGCGGCGACCTGATCTACTACCAGGGCCATGCCTCCCCCGGCGTCTACGCCCGTGCCTTCCTGGAAGGCCGCCTCTCCGAAGACCAGATGAACAACTTCCGTCAGGAAGTGGACGGCAAGGGCCTGTCGAGCTACCCGCACCCACATCTGATGCCCGACTTCTGGCAGTTCCCGACCGTCTCCATGGGTCTGGGTCCGATCACCGCCATCTACCAGGCCCGCTTCATGAAGTACCTGGAGAACCGCGGCTACATCCCCGCAGGCAAGCAGAAGGTCTGGTGCTTCATCGGTGACGGCGAGTGCGACGAGCCGGAAACCCTGGGCGCCATCTCCCTGGCCGGCCGCGAGAACCTCGACAACCTGATCTTCGTCATCAACTGCAACCTGCAGCGCCTCGACGGCCCGGTACGTGGCAACGGCAAGATCGTCCAGGAACTGGAAGGCATCTTCCGTGGCGCCGACTGGAACGTCACCAAGGTCCTCTGGGGCCGCATGTGGGATCCGCTGTTCGCCCGCGACACCGAAGGTCGCATGCAGCAACGCATGGACGCCGTGGTCGATGGTGAATACCAGAACTACAAGGCCAAGGACGGCGCCTATGTGCGCAAGCACTTCTTCGGCGCCAATCCCGAGCTGCTCAAGATGGTCGAGGACCTGTCCGACGACGAGATCTGGAAGCTCAACCGTGGCGGTCACGACCCCTACAAGGTCTATGCGGCCTACCACCAGGCGGTCAACCACAAGGGCCAGCCCACCGTCATCCTAGCCAAGACCATCAAGGGTTACGGCACCGGTGCGGGCGAAGCCAAGAACACCGCGCACAACACCAAGAAGGTCGATGTGGAGTCGCTGAAGAAATTCCGCGATCGCTTCGACATCCCGCTGAACGACTCCCAGCTCAGCGAGCTGCCCTTCTATCGTCCGGCCGACGACAGCGCCGAGATGAAATACCTGATGGGTCGCCGCGAATCCCTGGGCGGTCACCTGCCCCAGCGTCGCGCCCGCAGCCTCAGCATCCCCACCCCGCCCCTGGAAACCCTGAAGGCGGTACTGGACGGTTCCGGCGATCGCGAGATCTCCACCACCATGGCCTTCGGCCGCATCCTGTCGCAACTGGTCAAGGACAAGGACCTGGGCAAGCGCATCGTGCCCATCCTCGCCGACGAGGCCCGTACCTTCGGCATGGAAGGCATGTTCCGCCAGCTGGGCATCTACTCGCCCCACGGCCAGCTCTATGAGCCGGTCGACCGCGACCAGGTGATGTACTACCGCGAAGAGAAGGACGGCCAGATCCTCCAGGAAGGCCTCAACGAGGCCGGCGCCATGTCCTCCTTCATCGCCGCCGGTACCGCCTACAGCAACTACAACCAGCCCATGCTGCCGGTCTACATCTTCTATTCGATGTTCGGCTTCCAGCGGATCGGCGACCTGGCCTGGGCGGCAGGCGATGCCCAGACCCGTGGCTTCCTGCTGGGCGGCACCTCCGGGCGTACCACCCTCAACGGTGAAGGCCTGCAGCACGAGGACGGCCACAGCCACATCCTGGCCGGCACCATCCCCAACTGCCGCAGCTACGATCCCACCTACGCCTACGAGCTGGCGGTGATCATGCGCGAAGGCATCCATCAGATGATGGAACTGCAGCAGAGCGTCTTCTACTACATCACCGTGATGAACGAGAACTACCAGCAGCCGGCCATGCCGCAGGGTGTCGAAGACGGCATCATCAAGGGCATGTACCTGCTGGAAGAAGAGCAGGGCGACTTCAAGCACCGCGTCCAGCTGCTGGGCTCGGGCACCATCCTCAACGAGGTCCGCGCTGCCGCGAGCCTGCTGCGCGAGATGGGCGTCGGCGCCGATATCTGGAGCGTCACCAGCTTCAACGAACTGCGCCGTGAAGGCCTGGCCGTGGATCGCTGGAACCGCCTGCACCCGCTGGAAGAGCGCCGCCTGACCTACGTCGAGCAGTGCCTGGGCGAGCGCCAGGGCCCGGTCATCGCGTCCACCGACTACATGAAGCTGTTCGCCGACCAGATCCGCCAGTGGGTCCCCACCGAATTCCAGGTGCTGGGTACCGACGGCTTCGGTCGCAGCGACAGCCGCAAGAAGCTGCGTGATCACTTCGAGGTCGACCGCCGCTGGGTCGCCGTCGCCGCTCTGCAGGCGCTGGCCAACCAAGGCAAGCTCGAACGCAAGGTCGTGGCTGACGCCATCACCAAGTTCGGCATCGACACCGAGAAGCGCAATCCCCTGGATTGCTGATGCGGCACACGGATAAGAGGAAACAACTGTGAGCGAGACCATCCGCGTACCCGACATCGGCAGTGGCGACGGCGAAGTCATCGAGCTGCTGGTAAAGGTCGGCGATACCGTCGAGGCCGAACAGAGCCTGGTGGTGCTGGAGTCCGACAAGGCCAGCATGGAGATCCCGGCCCCCAAGGCCGGCAAGATCGCCGCCCTGCACATCAAGGTCGGCGATACCCTCAAGACCGGTGATCTGCTGATCGACCTGGAAGGCGAGGACGCCGCCTCTGGCAGCGAGCCCGCCGCCGAGCCCAAGGCCGAGTCCAAGCAGACCCAGGTCGAGGAAAGCGAAACCCCGACGCCGGCCGGCGACGAGGACGCTTCGGCGTCCGCCGGCGAAGGCGAGGCCCAGGAGATCCATGTCCCCGACATCGGCTCCAGCGGCAAGGCCAGCATCATCGAGGTGGCGGTCAAGCCCGGCGACACCATCGCCGCCGAGCAGACGCTGATCACCCTGGAATCCGACAAGGCCAGCATGGAAATCCCCTCCCCCGCCGCTGGCGTGGTGGAGAGCATTTCCGTCAAGGTCGGCGACGAAGTCGGCACCGGCGATCTGATCCTGGTGCTCAAGGGCGCCGCCAATGCCAAGCCGAGCAAGAGCGTCGAATCCAAGGCCAGCGACACGCCCGCCAAGGAAGCCGCCGAGCCCGAGCTGCACGAGGAAGCCGCCGCCGAGCCGGCCGGTGAGTCGGTCGAGGAGATCAAGGTCCCCGACATCGGCTCCACTGGCAGTGCCAATGTCATCGAGGTGCTGGTCAAGGCCGGTGACCAAGTCAAGGCCGAGCAGTCGCTGATCGTGCTGGAGTCCGACAAGGCCAGCATGGAAATCCCGGCGCCCAAGGCGGGCGTGGTGGAAAGCGTCGCCATCAAGGTCAATGACCAGGCCAAGACCGGCGATCTGATCCTGACCCTGAAGGTGGCTGGCGCCGCGCCCAAGCAGGCGGCCAAGCCGGCTGCCGGCAACACCGCTGCCAGCGCGCCGTCTGCCGAGAAGAAAGCCGAGGCTCCGGCCAAGGCCGCCGCACCCGCCAGCGCACCCGCTGCGGGCAAGGGCAAGAAGGTCCATGCCGGTCCAGCCGTGCGCATGGTCGCCCGCGAGTTCGGCGTCGACCTGGGCGAGGTGACCCCGACCGGTCCCAAGGGTCGCATCCTCAAGGAAGACGTCCAGGCCTACGTCAAGGATCAGCTGCAGAAGAGCAAGGCGGCTCCGGCCGCGGCTGCAGGTGCCACCGGTGGTGCCGGCATCCCGCCGATCCCCACCGTGGACTTCAGCAAGTTCGGCGAGATCGAAGAGGTGCCGATGACGCGCCTCATGCAGGTCGGTGCCAACAACCTGCATCGCAGCTGGCTGAACGTGCCCCACGTGACCCAGTTCGACCAGTCCGACGTGACCGATCTGGAAGCCTTCCGGGTCGGCCAGAAAGCCGTCGCGGAAAAGGCCGGCGTCAAGCTGACCATCCTGCCGTTCCTGCTCAAGGCCTGTGCCCATGTGCTCAAGGAACTGCCGGACTTCAACGCCTCCCTGGCCCCCAGCGGCAAGGCGGTAATCCGCAAGAAGTACGTGCATATCGGCTTCGCCGTGGACACCCCGGACGGCCTGCTGGTCCCGGTCATCCGCAACGTCGACCAGAAGAGCCTCCTGCAACTCGCTGCCGAAGCCGCCCAGCTGGCGGAAAAGGCGCGGACCAAGAAGCTCAGCGGCGACGACATGCAGGGCGCCTGCTTCACCATCTCCAGCCTGGGTCACATCGGCGGCACCGGCTTCACGCCGATCGTCAATGCCCCGGAAGTGGCGATCCTCGGCGTGTCCAAGGCCAGCATGCAGCCGGTCTGGGACGGCAAGGCCTTCCAGCCACGCCTGATGCTGCCGCTGTCGCTGTCCTATGATCACCGCGTGATCAACGGGGCCGCCGCAGCGCGCTTCACCAAGCGTCTGGGCGATCTGCTGGCGGAAATCCGCGGATTGCTGCTGTAAGCCGCCACAGGACGGTAACGGGATCCCGCTACCGTCCCTTGATGTAGATCGGAAACCCCGCTTTCGCGGGGTTTCTGCTGTCAGATCAACCGAAAGATGCAGGAAAAAGGTAGGATAAGCGCCCCGTAGCGCCGCCCCTTGCACGCGCCGGGCCCTATCGGGCAACCTTGT
Organism: Pseudomonas oryzihabitans; assembly: GCF_001518815.1. Classification (NCBI taxonomy): domain Bacteria; kingdom Pseudomonadati; phylum Pseudomonadota; class Gammaproteobacteria; order Pseudomonadales; family Pseudomonadaceae; genus Pseudomonas; species Pseudomonas oryzihabitans. The sequence continues at coordinate 927,098 of NZ_CP013987.1, read as the reverse complement.
CAGCTATCCCAGAGCGCTGGCGAGGCGGAGAGGAAAAGGATTAATGATTTGTCTGTCCTTTCCGATAAACCCAGGACATCTTTCCGTCTTCACAAGGACGCGGACCCTCGCATGAGTATTCACTCCGATGCTGCCGATGCTGCGGTAGCCGATCAGGCGGGCGCGCTCGGCGCTCCTGCCCGATTGGGCTTGCTGCGTTTCGAGCGTCTGAATGAAGCCTCCTGGGCGATGCTCTATCTTGACTCCCGCTGTGAAACCAGCCTCGGCCTGCCCGCGCAGGCGCTCTGCTCGCTCATCGAATCTCCCTATGCCAGCCTGATGGAGCCCAGCGTTCGCCATCGGCTGCATGAAGACATCCAGCTGCAGCTCGCCGAACACGGCAGCTACCAGGTGCGTTACCTGTTCCATTCCACCAGCGTGCCCTGTGAGGTCATCGAAGTCGGCGAAAGCTTGCAGCGCCATGGCCGACCGCTGTTGCGCGGCTACCTGCTGCGGGTCGTCAGCGATGATGCGGTGAATGGTGAATGGGAAGCCCATACCCTGGCCCTGCGCTCGACCCTGTCGCTGCTGCAGGAAAGTAACGATCACAGCCAGCAGCGCCTGGCGATGGCCCAGGCGCGCCAGCGCCTGCTGCTCGGCCTGTCCCGTCTGGCACTGCGCCAGGAAGCGGTCAACGACGAGCTCGTGCAACTGCTACGCACCGAGGGCCCGACTGCCTTCGCCGTCGACGAGATCGGCCTGTGGCGCTACGAGGGCAATGGCCTGGTCACCCTGTGCCAGGAAGGGCGCCTGCCAACCCTGTGCAGCGATCACCGCCGCCGGCTGCGCGAGCAGGGCGTGATCGAGGACGCCAGCCAGGTCTTGCAGGCGCCCCATACCGCGGGCGGAACGGCTTTGGATGTGGCCTTGCTGCTGGAGGATCAGCTAGTTGGGCTGCTCAACCTGAGACGAGATCGGCCGGCCACCTGGGAAGCCGAGGATGTCGCCTTCGCCCGCAGCCTGGCCGAGTGCCTGGCGATCCTCATCCAGCAGCCGGACAGCCCGCCCGAGACCCTCCATCCGCTTACCCGGGTGATGCAGGCCAGCGCCGATGCCTTCCTGCTACTGGATGCCGAAGGCCGCCTGGAGCATGCCACGGACAGCTTCGCCCGCATCACCGGCTATCCCATCGGCAAGCTCCAGGGCCTGCTCATTGAGTCCCTGCCAGCCTTGGAAAACTGGAGCGAACTGCTCTACGAAGCCTGGGAACGCCTGTCTCGCCAAGATAGCTGGCAAGGGGAAATGCGCTGCTATCGCCGTGACGGCGAGACCTACTGGGGCCAGCTGTCGATTTCCAAGATCCAGCAGCCCAATGGCGACCTGCAGGGCTATCTCGGCATCTTCCAGGACACCAGCAAGACCCGTTTCGCCCAGCAGCACAACGACGAGCTGGTGTTTCGCGACAGCCTCACCGGCCTGGCCAACCGCAGCCACTTCATCGCCCGGCTGGAGGCGCGCCTGGAGCAGTCCAATCCAGGTCAGGAGCACTCGCTGCTGCTGGTGGACGTCGACAACTTCAAGAGGGTCAACGACAGCCTGGGCCATCGCATCGGCGATCAGCTGCTGGTCGGTCTGGCCCGCCGCCTGCGCAGTGCCCTGGGCAAGGGCGCACTGATCGCCCGCATCGCCAGCAACGAGTTCGCCGTGTTGCTCGAGGGCATGGATGCGGTCGCCGCTACCGGCCTGGCCCACGACACCCTGGTAGCCCTGGATCCGCCGCTCTACGTGGAAGGCCACCCCACCCTGATCAGTTGCTCGATCGGCCTGACCACCGCACGGCCGCACGAGACCGATCCGCAGACCCTGATCAAGCATGCCGGTCTCGCCCTGCACCGCGCCAAGGCCAAAGGCGGCCATCAGGTCCAGGTGTTCACCGAGGCACTGATCGCCGAGGCCAGCAACAAGCTGTTCGTGCAGAACAACCTGCGCCGTGCCCTGGAGCAGAACGAGCTGCTGGTGCACTACCAGCCCAAGGTCTGCCTGAAGCGCGCCAAGCTGCTGGGCCTGGAAGCCCTGATTCGCTGGCAGCACCCGGAAAAGGGCATGATCCGCCCCGATCAGTTCATCAGCATCGCCGAGGAAACCGGGCTCATCGTGCCCATCGGCAAGTGGATCATCCGTGAAGTCTGCCGCCAGCTGCACCGTCTCGACGCCGCCGGCTTCGACGATCTCCAGATCGCCATCAACCTGTCGCCCAAGCAGTTCACCGATCCCGATCTGGTGCAGTCCTTCGTCACCATCCTCGACGAGGAAGGCATCGCCCCCGAGCGCCTGGAGCTGGAGCTGACCGAAAGCCTGTTGCTGGACGCCACTGACGCCACCCGTAACACCCTCGAAGCCCTCAAGCGCCTGGGCATGAGCCTGGCGATGGACGACTTCGGCACCGGTTATTCGTCGCTCAGCTACTTGAAAAAATTCCCCATCGACATCATCAAGATCGACAGGAGTTTCATCAAGGACATTCCGGACAACCAGGACGACATGGAAATCACCTCCGCGGTGATCGCCATGGCCCACAACCTGCGCCTGCAGGTGGTTGCCGAGGGCATCGAGACGACCGAACAGCTGGCTTTCCTGCGCCATCATCGTTGCGATATCGGCCAGGGCTACCTGTTCGACAAGCCTATTCCGGCCGACCAGCTCGACGCCGCCCTGGCGCGTTATCTGCCGACCCGCTGAGTCGCCGGGTGGCTAGACCCTGCCGCGACGATTTTGCGTACACTGAGCTTTTCGCCTGGCCTTTTCCCACGAGGTATCCCATGGTCCTGCGTTCCGAAATTCTGACCAAGAAGACCCATCTGCCCGCCGCCGAGCAGGCGCTGCCTGGCCGGGCGACGGCCATGACCGTCCCCGCGGCCCATTTCGTCAACGGCAATCCGCTGCAAGGCCCCTTCCCTGCCGGCCTGCAGAGCCTGGTGGTGGGCATGGGCTGCTTCTGGGGCGTCGAGCGGCGTTTCTGGCAACAGCCGGGTGTCTGGACCACCGCGGCCGGTTACGCGGGCGGCCATACCCCCAACCCGACCTACGAAGAGGTGTGCTCCGGCCTGACTGGTCATACCGAGGTGGTGCTGGTGGTGTTCGACCCGGCCCAGACCTCGCTGGAAGCCCTGCTGAAGATCTTCTGGGAGGCCCATGATCCGACCCAGGGCATGCGCCAGGGCAACGACGTCGGCACCCAGTATCGTTCGGCGCTGTACTACGTCGACGACAGCCAGCGTGAAGTCTTCGAAGCCAGCCAGGCCGCCTTCCAGGCCCAGTTGGCCGAGGCCGGCTATGGCGAGATCACCACCGAGATCGCCCCGCTACCGCCTTTCTACTATGCCGAGGCCTATCACCAGCAGTATCTGGCGAAAAACCCCAACGGCTACTGCGGCCTGGCCGGCACCGGCGTCTGCCTGCCGCCCAGCCTGGCGGTCTGATCCCGAGCCGCTCCGGCGACTCTCTCTGTTGGGCTTCGGCGATAGAGCCGCCTCAACCCAACCTACGCCAAGCTGTCTCGTAGGTTGGGTTGAGTGCAGTGAAGCCCAACCCTCTACGCTCGGCAATGCCATTGGGCTTCGGCGCAGAGCCGCCCCAACCCAGCCTACGCCAAGCTGTTCTCGTAGGTTGGGTTGAGTGCAGTGAAGCCCAACCCTCTACGCTCAGCGATGCCATTGGGCTTCGGCGCAGAGCCGCCCCAACCCAGCCTACGCCAAGTTGTTCTCGTAGGTTGGGTTGAGCGCAGCGAAGCCCAACAGCGCCGGGCCTCGCTATTCCGCGACCAGCCAGTCCAGCCGCCAGCTGCCTTCGCCCTGGGCCAGATGCTCAGCCAGCCAGGGCAGCAATTCGCGCAGCTCCTCTTCCAAGCCCCAGGGCGGGTTGACGATGGCCAATCCTGAACCGTTGAGCCGCGTGGGATCGTCCGCCGCGCGGATCAGCAACTCGGCGCTCAACAGCTTGGGCGCACCGCTGGCTTGCAACCCTGCATAGAAACGCCTGAGCTGGCGGCGGTCCTTGATCGGATACCAGAGCGCGATCACCGTCTGGCGCATCCGGCCGATGGCCTCCTGCACCGCCTTGACGCAGCGTTCCAGCTCATCGGCCTTCTCGAAGGGCGGATCGATCAACAGCAGCGCCCGGCGTTCGGGAACCGGCAGCAGCGCCCGCGGCAGCAGCCACCCATCCTTCTGATGCACCGCCACCCGGCGATCACCCGCCATGTTTTCCTTGAGCAGCTGACCATCCTCGGGGTGCAGCTCGTTGAGCAGCAGACGATCCTGGGGTCTCAAGGCCTGGCGCATCAGCTCGGGCGAACCGGGGTAGTAGCGCAAGGCGTCACCGGTATTGAGCGCCGCCACCGCCTCACGATAGCCAACGAACGCCGCCGGTGCGGACTCCAATGCCCAAAGCCGGCCGATGCCCTCGCGCCATTCGTCGGTACGACTGGCCTGATCGCCAGCCAGATCATAGCGACCAACGCCGGAATGGCTGTCGAGATAGGCGAAAGGGGTCTCCTTGCGCGCCAGCAGCGCGGCCAGGCGCAACAGGGTGGCGTGCTTGAAGACGTCGGCATGGTTGCCGGCATGGAAGGCGTGTCGGTAATTCATGGGATACTCCAGCGTCAGCCCTACAGTGTACCGCCTTCCTTCGCCCCAGGCGGCGCTGCGCTTTGACACCCTGGCTGCCCAGCGGGTTAAATCCCCAGGTTGTTCAATTCTTTGCCTTAGGAGTCACGCTTGGACGCCGTCACCATCAACAGCTTGTTCTTGATCGGTGCGGTGCTGATCGGCCTGTCGATTCTGGTCAGCTCGATCTCCTCGCGCGTCGGCATCCCGATCCTGGTGATCTTCCTGGTGGTCGGCATGTTCGCCGGCGTCGACGGTCCCGGTCACATCGCCTTCGACAACTACCCGATGGCCTACCTGGTAGGCAACCTGGCGCTGGCGGTGATCCTGCTCGACGGCGGCATGCGCACCCGGGTGTCAAGCTTCCGGGTAGCGCTCTGGCCGGCGCTGTCACTGGCGACGGTGGGGGTGATGATCACCACTGGCCTGACCGGCTTGGCGGCGGCCTGGCTGTTCGACCTCAGCCTGCTGCAGGGCCTGCTGATCGGTGCCATCGTCGGCTCCACCGATGCCGCGGCGGTGTTTTCCCTGCTCGGAGGGCGCGGCCTCAACGAGCGGGTCACCGCGACCCTGGAAATCGAATCCGGCAGCAATGACCCCATGGCGGTATTTCTCACCGTCACCCTGATCGAGATGCTCGCCAGCGGCGAGAGCGGCTTCACCTGGAGCCTGCTCGGCCACTTCGTCAGCGAATTCGCCATTGGCGGCATCATCGGCCTGGGCGGTGGCTGGCTGCTGCTGCAGCTGATCAACCGTATCCACCTCGCCGACGGCCTCTATCCTCTGCTGGCCATCAGCGGTGGCCTGCTGGTCTTCGCCCTGACCAACACCGTTCACGGCAGCGGCATCCTCGCGGTGTACCTGGCGGGCCTGCTGATGGGCAATCGACCGATCCGCAGCCGCCACGGCATGCTGCACATGCTCGACGGCATGGCCTGGCTCGCGCAGATCGGCATGTTCCTGGTGCTGGGCCTGCTGGTGGAGCCGCACAACCTGCTACCCATCGCCCTGCCCGCCCTGGGCCTGGCGCTATGGATGATCCTGGTCGCCCGTCCGCTGTCGGTTGCCATCGGCCTGCTGCCCTTCCGCGCCTTCCATGATCGCGAGAAGGCCTTTATCGCCTGGGTCGGCCTGCGCGGTGCGGTGCCCATCATCCTCGCGGTGTTCCCGATGATGGCCGGGCTGCCCCAGGCCCAGCTGTTCTTCAACGTGGCCTTCTTCATCGTGCTGGTGTCGCTGCTGGTACAGGGTTCCAGCCTGCCGCTGGCAGCCAAGCTGCTCAAGGTGACGGTACCGCCGGAGCCGGCGCCCTTCTCCCGCGCCGGGCTGCAGGTCCATCCCACCAGCGAGTGGGAACTCTTCATCTACCGCCTGGGTGCCGAGAAATGGTGCATCGGCGCCGCCCTGCGCGAGCTGAAGATGCCCGAAGGCACCCGTATCGCCGCCCTGTTCCGCGGCGAGACACTGCTGCACCCGTCTGGTAGTACTACCCTGGAAGCCGGTGACATCCTTTGCGTAGTCGGTCATGAACATGACCTGCCGGCTCTGGGCCGCCTGTTCAGCCAGGCACCGCAACAGACCCAGCGCTTCTTCGGCGACTTCGTCCTCGAAGCCGATGCCGAACTCAGCGCAGTCGCGGCCTTGTACGGCCTGCAACTGGGCAATGTGGATGGCAATCAGCGCCTCGGCAGCTTCATCACCCACGAAATCGGTGGCGAACCTATCGTCGGCGACCTGGTGGAATGGAACGGCCTGGTGTGGATCGTCGCAGCCATCGAGAACAAGCGCGTGCGCAAGGTCGGGGTGAAGTTTCCGGAAGGTCGCAGCAGCGGGCCCGCGCTCTTTCTTTAACGGTGGATGAACAGGGTTCGCGGCCTGGCGGACGCCGTCTTGCACCCCAGGCAGCCTGGCTTTAACCTCGCGCCTTTCCATTATCCGACGCCTGCCGCATGCACCGCCTGTCTGCTCTGCTCCGCGCCGCTGCTTTCTGCGGCTGCCTGTTCGCCCTTCCCGCCGTGGCTCAGGATTCCGGGCCACCCGATGCGCAGCAGGTTCAGCAGAACCTGAACGGTCTGGCCGATCGTAAGCTGCCCGCTGCCGAGCAGAGCGCCGCCCAGGACAATCTGCAGCAGACGCTGAAGCTGCTCGATCAGCGGGATCAGTACGTCAAGCAGTTGGCCGATCTGCGCCAGCAATTGGCGCAGGCACCCCAGCAGACCAAGGATGCCCAACGGCAACTGGCGCGGCTGCGCGCCGAGCCGATCAAGCCAGCCGAGCAACGCTATGCCGGCGCCACGCCCCAGGCCCTGGAACAGCGGCTGAGCGAGACCAGCCTGGCGCTCAACAGCGTGCAGGATGACCTCAACGCGGCCAACAGCCTCGTGATCAATGCCCAGACCCGGCCCGAGCGCGCCCAGGTCGACATCGCCAACCTGCAGACCCGCCTGCAGCAGATCGCCGATCAACTCAAGAGCGGCCGCGAGAACGCCAAGCCCCTGACCGCCGAACGGCGCAGCCAATTGCTGGCGGAGCAGGCAGCTGCCAATGCCCAGGTCCAGCTGCTGCGCCAGGAGCTGGCCGGCAACAGTGTCCTGCAGGATCTGGGCGCCGCTCGCCGCGAACTCTTCACCGAGCAGGTCAAGCGTTACGAGCAGGAGACCCTGGACCTGCAGACGCTGATCAGTGGCAAGCGCCGCCAGCAGTCGGAAAAGACCCTGGCCGAGGCCTCCCGCGAGTCGCAGGAGACCGCCGGGGACGATGTGCTGTCCCAGGAGACCGGGCTCAACCTGCAGCTGTCCGACTACCTGCTGAGGGCCACCGACCGACTCAACGACCTCAACCGGCGCAATCTCGAGTCCCGCCAGCAGCTGGACCAGCTCAAGCAGACCTCCGAGAACATGGAACAGCAGATCGGCGTGCTCAAGGGCAGCGTACTGTTGTCCAAGCTGCTCTACCAGCAGCGCGCGGCCCTGCCTTCGGTCAAGGTCAACAAGGACCTCACCGACGACATCGCCGACCTGCGCCTCTACCAGTTCGAACTCAATCAGCAACGCGCCCAGATTGCCAATCCGGAAGGCTACGTCGCCACCCTGCTGGCCCAGCAGCCGCCGGAAAAGGCCACACCACAACTGCGCCAACAGCTGCTCGAATTGCTCCGGACCCGTACCGAACTGCAGGAGCGCCTCAACACCGAACTCAATGCGCTGCTCAGCGAGTCCATCGATCTGCAACTCAACCAGCGGCAGTTGCAGGGCACCATCAGCAGCCTGCGCAGCACCCTCGACGAGCAGATGTTCTGGATTCCCAGCAACAAGCCGCTGGACTGGAACTGGGTGAAGACCGCGCCGGGCAAGCTGATGCAGCAGTTGCGCGACGTTCCCTGGGCTTCCAGCGTCCATGAACTCTATGTCGGCCTGGCCGAGCGGCCGCTGCTGCTGCTGCCGCTGGTGCTGGCCTTCGCCACCCTGATCTGGCAGCGCCCGCGGCTCTATGCGCGGGTCAACAAGCTCAATCAGGACATCGGCCACTATCAGCGCGACAGCCAGCTGCACACGCCCCAGGCCATCCTGCTCACCATCCTGCTGGGCCTGCCGGCGAGCCTGGTGCTCTGGCTGGGCGGGGTGACCCTGGAAGGTGACCAACGCGGGGTCAACGCCGCCATCGGCGCGGCGCTGCTGGAGATCGCCGCTGGCTGGCTGGTGTTCTACACGGTGTATCGCCTGCTGGCCTCCGGCGGCGTGGCCGAAACCCACTTCCGCTGGGCCCGCCCCCAGGCACAATCCCTGCGCCGGCTGGTCAGGCGCGTAGGGTTGCTGGCCCTGGCACTCATGGCGGTGGTGGCCATCGCCGAGCGCCAGCTGGCGGGGCTGGCCGACGACGTCCTGGGCATTCTCATCGTCCTCGTCGCCTATGCCAGCCTGGCCTGGATGCTGGGTCGCTCCTTGCTCAACGCCACGGCTCGCGAGCGCCTGCCCTTCTTCCGCCTGCTGCTCGGCCTGATGATCACCGCCATCCCGGCCGTGCTGTTCTTCGCCGTGCTGTTCGGCTACTACTACACCGCGCTCAAGCTCACTGACCGCCTGGTGGACACCCTCTATGTGCTGATGGCCTGGATCATCCTCGAAGCCACCCTGGCCCGTGGCCTGAGCGTGGCCGCACGGCGCCTGGCCTACCAGCGCGCCATCCAGAAGCGCCAGGCGCAGCAGGAGGACGCCGAGGGCCTGGAGGTGGTGCAGGAGCCGACCCTGGACATGGAGCAGGTCAACCAGCAGTCCTCGCGCCTGCTGCGCCTGACCCTGCTGCTGGCCTTCCTCGGCGTGCTCTACCTGGTCTGGGCCGACGTGGTGGCGGTGTTCTCCTACCTCGACAACGTCACCCTCTACCAATACACCAGCGGTACCGGCGCCGCCGCCACCCAAGTGCCCCTGACGCTGCGGGTGTTCATCATCGCCCTGGTGATCGCCGGTCTCACCGTCGCCCTGGCGCGCAACCTGCCCGGCCTGCTGGAGGTGCTGGTGCTCTCGCGCCTGAACCTGGCCCAGGGCAGCGCCTACGCCACCACCACCCTGCTGTCCTACGTGATCGTCGGCTTTGGCACCGTTACCACCCTGGCGACCCTCGGGGTGAGCTGGGACAAGCTGCAGTGGCTGGCCACGGCCCTCTCGGTCGGTCTGGGTTTCGGCTTGCAGGAGATCTTCGGTAACTTCATCTCCGGCCTGATCATTCTCTTCGAGCGCCCGGTACGCGTCGGCGACCTCATCACCATCGGCAACGTGACCGGTACGGTAAACAAGATCCGTATCCGCGCCACCCACATCACCGATGCCGATCGCAAGTCGGTAGTGGTACCGAACAAGACCTTCGTCACCAGTCAGCTGATCAACTGGACGCTGACCGACACCGTCACCCGCATCGTGCTGACCTTCGGCGTCAATCGCGGCAGCGACCTGGCCGAGGCGCAGCGCCTCATCATGCAGGCGGTGAAGGAGAATCCGCGGGTGCTGCACGACCCCGAGCCCTCGCTGTACGTCACCCAGTACGGCGCCAGCACCCTGGACCACGAATTGCGCATCTATGTGCGCGAACTGGGCGATCGCAGCGCCGCCACCGATGAGCTGATCCGCCGGGTCGACCAGCTGTTGCGCGAGGCCGGCATCAACCTGCTGTCCACGCCGCAAATGGAGATCACCCTGAAGAATCGTCACGGCGCGGAGAAACAACTGGGCAAAAAGCCTCTCCTACCTGAAGGGGATGCCCAGCAGGAGGCCGAGGATCCCAAGCCATCCAAGGCCTGACGGCCCCTGCACGGACATCTCGGGACACCCATGAAACAGCTGCTAGACCTGACCTTCGACAACAGATTCGCCCGCCTGGGCGATGACTTCTCCACCCGCATCGATCCCCGGCCGCTGGACGATCCGCGGCTGGTGGTCGCCTCGCCCACGGCCTTGGCCTTGCTGGACCTGGATCCAGCGGTGGCCGAGACGCCCGAGTTCACCCAGGTGTTCGCTGGCGCCCAGCTCTGGGACAGCGCCGAACCCCGGGCCATGGTCTATTCCGGCCACCAGTTCGGTTCCTACAACCCGCGCCTGGGCGACGGTCGCGGCCTGCTGCTGGGCGAAGTGGTGAACGCGCGTGGCGAGCACTGGGACCTGCACCTCAAGGGCGCCGGCCTCACGCCCTTCTCGCGCATGGGCGACGGCCGCGCCGTGCTGCGCTCGTCGATCCGCGAATTCCTGGCGTCGGAAGCCCTGCACGCCCTGCAGATCCCGACGACCCGCGCCCTCTGCGTGGTCGGCTCCTCCACCCAGGTGGTGCGCGAGCGGTTGGAAACCGGCGCCACCCTGCTGCGCATGGCCCCCAGCCACGTGCGCTTCGGCCACTTCGAGTACTTCTACTACACCCGCCAGCATCAGTTGCTGGAACAACTGGGCGAGCATGTCCTGGCCGCGCACTTCCCCGAACTGCTAGCCACCCCCGAGCCCTGGGCGGCGATGTTCCGCGAGGTGGTCGAACGCAACGCCCGGCTGATCGCCCATTGGCAGGCCTATGGCTTCTGCCATGGGGTGATGAACACCGACAACTTCTCGATCCTGGGCCTCACCTTCGACTTCGGTCCCTTCGCCTTCCTCGACGACTTCGACGCCCAGTTCATCTGCAACCATTCCGATCACACCGGGCGTTACTCCTATAGCAACCAGGTGCCCATCGCCCACTGGAATCTGGCGGCCCTGGCCCAGGCGCTGACGCCCAAGGTGGCGGTCGAGACGCTGCAGGAGAGCATCGCGCTCTTCCTGCCGTTGTATCAGGCGCACTACCTGGATCTGATGCGCCGCCGCCTGGGCCTGCAGGAAGGCCGGGAGGAAGACCAGGAGCTGGTCGAACGTCTGCTCGCCCTGATGCAGCAGGGCGGTGTGGACTATCACCTGTTCTTCCGCCACCTGGGCGAAGACGAACCTGCCGCCGCCCTCGCCCGGGTGCGCGAAGACTTCATCGACCTGCGTGGCTTCGACGACTGGAGCCAGGCCTATCGCGCCCGGCTGGATGCCGAAGGCGGCACGACGGCGGAGCGGACTGCCCGCATGAACGCGGTCAATCCGCTGTACGTGCTGCGCAACTACCTGGCGCAGCAGGCCATCGAGAAAGCCGAAGCGGGAGACTACAGCGAGGTGCGGCTGCTGCACGAGGTGCTGTCGCGCCCCTTCGAGGCCCAGCCAGGACGCGAGCGCTTCGCCCAGCGGCCACCGGACTGGGGCAAGCACCTGGAGATCAGCTGCTCGTCTTGAAGTCCGGCTCCAGCCAGGCGCCGTGCTTCAGGCGCCGTTGACCTGGAAGACGTGCCGCAGATAGTGCAGGAAGTCCGGCTCGCCGCCCTGGGCCTTGCCCGGGGCATCGGAGATCTTCGCCACCGGCTGACCGTTGCAGCGGCTCATCTTGAGTACCATGTTCATCGGCTGCACCCCGGGGATGTCACAGGTGAAATGGGTGCCGATGCCAAAGCTCACGTTGATCCGCTCGCGCAGGGCGCGGAACAGGGCGAGGGCCTTTTCCAGATTGAGTGAATCGGAGAACACCAGGGTCTTGGTCAAGGGATCTATGCCCAGCTGCTGGTAGTGGGCGATGGCCTTTTCCGCCCACTGCAGAGGATCGCCGCTGTCGTGGCGCAGGCCGTCGAACAGCTTGGCGAAGTAGAGATCGAAATCGCGCAGAAAGGCTTCCATGGTGATGGTATCGGTCAGAGCGATGCCAAGCTGACCGCGATACTCGCGCACCCAGCAATCAAGGGCGGCGATCTGGCTGTCGATCAGGCGCGGCCCTAGTTGCTGGTGCGCCATCAGCCATTCATGAGCCATGGTCCCCAGGGGCGCCACGCCCAGCTTCCACGCCAGGTGGACATTGCTGGTGCCAACGAAGCGCCCGGGAAAGTCGTCCCTCAGGCTGCGCACCACCATTTCCTGTACGCCATAGGAGAAACGCCGCCGGGTACCGAAGTCGGCCATCTTGAATTCGGCCAACTCGTCGGCACCCGCCTCCCGTGCCAGCCAGTCGAACTTGCGATAGAGCTGATCCTGGGCCACCTGCAGCGGCAGGTCGGCATGGCGCTGGCGATTGCGCACCTCGCTGATCAGCGCCAGGATCGGCACTTCGAACAGGATCAGGTGCAGCCAGGGGCCTTTCAGGGTCAGGGTGAAGCGCCCTTCTTCTTCCCCCAGGAATACATAGGAGGGATTGAAACGAAACAGCCGCAGGAAGCGGATGAAGTCGGGCGTGATGAAGGGAATGCGCTCGAGAAAGGCCAGCTGGCTGTCGCTGATGGCGACATCGGCGAGGGCATCGATCTCGGCCTGGATGGCCGCATGATAGGGCCGCAGGTCTTCGTCGTTGCGGCAGCGGAAGGCCCACTCGACTTCCGCATTGGGATAGTTGTGCAGGACGGCCTGCATCATGGTGAGCTTGTAGAAATCGGTGTCCAGCAGGCTTTGCACGGCCTGCTCGGAAAAACTATCGGCCATCATTGGCGGGGCTCGGCAGCTAATTGGTCAATCGACAGCATGCCGAACTTGCCAGGCAAGCGAAAGGCGCTTGACCGCCTGGGGGCCTAGCGGTTGTGCGTCTGGGTCATGCCGAAGAGGAACAGCAGCAGATCCTGGCTACCGGTGCTGGAGCTAGTGAGGGTGCGAGCAACTGGCGTCTGACAATATTCCAGGCCTTCGCTACCCACGACCACGGCCGCCGGTCGCAACCAGCTCGCATAGGCCAACGTGGTGACCCCACAAAAGGCCGCCACCAGCAAACCTCGAGTAATTTGTGAAGTCATGGCTCCAACCCTCTGATTTTCCGTCCCAGCGCTTGGTGGTAACCGTAGAGCAGAGTTCGCCATTGCGCAGCGTTCCACGACGAATGGCGACGTAATTGCAGCATATCCCGACGAGCGGCCGTGTCTAGTGACAATCGCTGCCGGCATTTCTCCAGATCGAGCAGTGCCACGGAGAACTCCCGGCCTTCAGGGCCGGGCCGCTCGGCTACGAAAATATGCTTGGGATAGAGGCAACCATGCTGCCAGCGGTGCCGGTGCATGCGCGCCAGCACCTCGCCCAGGGTAGTCAGGAAGCGCTCGTGTTCGGCCTCGCTGAGCTGCTGGCCAGCGCCTTCGGCATACCAGTGATCGAGATCCTGATAGCCTTCCAGAGCGGCGCTCACCAATAGCGCGCGCCAGCCGCCCTGAGCATGCTGGGCATCGCAGAACAGCAATTCGGGGACCTGGATGCCCAGGTCGCGAAAGGCGATCAGCGCATCGCGCTCACGCAGGGCGGTAGGACGCCCCAGCGGATGGCGCAAGCTGCGATAGAGATGGCCGACCTGGCGCTTGACGTAAGCCAGAGTCCCGTCGGGCAGCTGCAGGCGCTGCACGCCGCTTTCTCCGCCACGACGCACGTTGGGGGCTTCCACCCAGTCACCCGCGGTGTTCCACCAACGATCGAAACCCTGTTCGCCTTGCGTCACGACGCCCATCAGCTGCCTCTCTTATTCTGAATAACCTCAATTGGCCTTGCGCAGGACGTAGACCCGCCACATGGCATAGCCCGGCAGGAAATCCAGGGCCCGGTCGACGACAAAGCCGGCCTGGGCGACTTCTGCCTCGAACTGGCTGCGCTCGACGATGAATCTGTTCTGGTAACCGCCACGATCGCGGCCCTGGGCCTGCCGACGGCGCTCAAGCGCCTGGCGGCGCCAGGCCTTGAAGTTGCCGTCTACCCATAGCGACAGAATGACGCTGTCGCGGGTCACCCGGTGAAACTCCTGCAGCAGCGCCAGACGGTCCGCTGATTCGCCCACATGGTGAAACAAACGCATACAGAAAATGCAATCTACAGAATTGTCGGACAGGTCGATAGCGAAAGCCGACGTCTGTAGCGCCTTTACCCGGGCCACGACTTCCGGAGGTTGCTGTTCACGGGCGGTGGCCAGCATGTTTTCCGAATAGTCGGCGCCAATGATCACGCGATTGCGCTTTTCTGCCAGCAGGGGCCAGAAGCGCCCGGCGCCGCTGGGCAGATCCAGCACCAGGTTGGGTTGGCCGGCGATGCTCAGGGCCTGGCGTGCCAGTTGCTGGTCACGCCAGTTGGACAGGCGGCGAGCCAGGCCATCCTGATGCTTCAGGAAGTACTGGCGGGCGTGGTCGGCATCGTACTTTTGCGAAAAAGGCAGGTCGATGGGCGCTTTCACGGCGGTGACTCCTGGGGAGTAAAGAGATGGCGCTACCCTACCCAGGCCGCTGTCAAACACCGGTCAAGCCTTTGTGAAAATTCTGTAATGCTAGGCCGCTATCCTGTCAGTGCCGAGAGAAATCTGGAAGCGGCACCCGCCCACGTCGCTGTCGCCCAACGCCACGCTCCAGCCCTGCAGCTGACAGATCCGCCGGACCAGCGACAGACCCAGCCCCAGGCCCTCGCCACGCCCCCCAGCGCCGCGCACGAAGGGCTGGAACATCGCCTCGCGCTGCTCTTCGGGAATGCCGATCCCGCTGTCTTCGACCACGAAGCCCGTAGGTCCGACCTGGAGGGCAATATAGCCGTGCTCGGTGTAGTGCAGTGCATTGCGCAACAGATTGCTCATTACCGAGCGTAGGAAGGGCTCGTGCCAGAGATAGTGATCGGCCTCCGGCGCGACGCTCAGGCGCCATTGCAGGCCCTTGGCCTCCACCAGCGCCTGCCACTCCGCCGTCTGCCGGCGCGCCACCGCGGCCAGGCTGGCCCGCGGCGCCTGGGTGTCGTTGTCGCCCTGGTTACGCGCGAGCGCCAGAAAGGTCTGTACCAGTTCCTGCATCTCCCGCCCGGCGCGGGTCATGCGCTCCAGTGGCCCCGTCGCTCGGGGCGGCAGATCGGGGGTAGCAGCCAGCAGTTCGCAAGAAGACTGGATCACCATCAGCGGGGTGCGCAATTCGTGGCTGACATCACTGGTGAACAGCTGCTCCCGTGCCAGGGCGGCACGCAGGCGGTCGAAGGCATCGTCGAAGGCGGCGGCCAGCTCGCCCACTTCGTCCTTGGCGTAGTCCGGCGCCAGTGGTGGGGTGACGTCGAGAATCTGGTCACGGCGGCGCACCTGCCGGGCCAGCCGCACGACCGGAGCGATCACTCGCCGCGCCAGGGCCCAGCCGAGTAGCCAGGCCAGCGCCACGCTGATCAGGAAACCCACCAGCACCACCTTGTAGAGCAGTCGCTCACGCGCCTCGAAATCGCTCTGGTTCTGCAGCAGGACGAAGTGATTGCCCTCCAGCTCCGCCACATAGGCATAGAAATACTGCTGGTCTTCTTGCACCTCGCTGAAGCCTGGCGGCAGATCGCGCAGGCGGTCGGGCAACTGCGCCGTCTCGGCGAGGGGTACGAAATACAGGCGCATATCCGGATCCAGCACCGGCTGGCCGCCCCGGCGCATGTCGCGTTGCACCATGCGCTCCAGCTCGTTGTGCAGATCGGTGGAGATCAGCCGCTCCTCGACGGTGTGCACCACCGCGACGATGCCCAGGGAAAACACGCCACCGACCAGAAAGGTCATCAGCACGAAGGCGATGACGATCCGGCGTGACAGGCTCAGGTGATATTCCATGGCTAATCCTGCTCGACCAACTTGTAGCCCACCCCATGGATGGTGCGCAGCAACGGTTGCTCGAAAGGCTTGTCGATCACCTGCCGCAATTGGTGGACATGGCTGCGCAGGCTGTCGCTGTCAGGGTAGTCCTCCCCCCAGACCGCCTCTTCCAGGACCTCGCGACGCACCACGTGGGGACTCTTCTGCATCAGCAGGGCGAGAATCTTCAAGCCGATGGGATTGAGCTTGAGCGACTTGCCAGCGCGACTCACCTCCAGGGTGTCCAGGTCGTAGCTGAGATCGGCGACCTGCAGCTGGCGACGGCCGCCACCCTTGGCCCGGCGCATCACCGCCTCGACGCGCGCGGCCAGTTCGGACAGGGCGAAGGGTTTGACCAGATAGTCGTCGGCCCCGGAGCGAAAGCCCTCCAGGCGGTCGTCGAGCTGGTCGCGCGCGGTGAGCATGATCACCGGGGTATCGCGGCGGGCATCCTGGCGCAGCCGCTGGCAGAGGGTGTAGCCGTCGATACCGGGCAGCATGATGTCGAGGATGAGCAGATCATAATGCTCGGTCGCGGCTAGGTGCAGCCCGGACAGGCCGTCCTGGGCACAGTCCACGCTGTAGCCCTTGAGGCTGAGGTAATCCAGCAGGTTGCTGAGAATGTCGCGGTTGTCTTCCACCACCAGGATACGCATGTCGCTAACCTCTTCTGCGAGCTCTTCGGGCGCCCGCATGCTTGCTGTTGGGCACAGAGCCTAACCGCGTCCGCGGACCGCGACCAGCGCGCCGCCTGGATACTGACCACCAAAGGCTAGCCTCCAGGAAACGCCGGCCACAAAAAACCCCGGTGTCCGCGAGGATCACCGGGGTTCGGGCTCGGCCCTGGGGCCGGAGCGACTCTTACATCATGCCGCCCATGCCACCCATGCCGCCCATGTCGGGCATGGCCGGGGCTGCGTCGTCTTTCGGCAACTCAGCCACGATGGCTTCGGTGGTGATCAGCAGACCGGCGATGGAGGAAGCAGCCTGCAGCGCGCTGCGGGTCACCTTGGCCGGGTCGATGATGCCGAATTCCAGCATGTCGCCGTATTCGCCGGTAGCGGCGTTGTAGCCGTAGTTGCCGCTGCCCTGCTTGACCTTGTCCAGCACGACGGAGGCTTCGTCACCGGCGTTGGCCACGATCTGGCGCAGGGGGGCTTCAACAGCGCGGCGCAGGATGTTGATACCCGCGTTCTGCTCTTCGTTGATGCCTTTCAGATCCTTCAGCGCGTCCAGGGCACGGACCAGAGCGACACCGCCGCCAGGCACCACGCCTTCTTCCACAGCAGCGCGGGTAGCGTGCAGGGCGTCTTCGACGCGGGCTTTCTTCTCTTTCATCTCGACTTCGGTGGCAGCGCCAACCTTGATCACGGCAACACCGCCGGCCAGCTTGGCCAGACGCTCTTGCAGCTTCTCTTTGTCGTAGTCGGAAGAGGTTTCTTCGACCTGGGCACGGATCTGCTTGATACGGGCCTGGATGTCGACCTCGACGCCAGCGCCGTCGATGACGGTGGTGTTTTCCTTGTTCAGGACCACACGCTTGGCTTGACCCAGGTGCTCCAGGGTGGTGCTTTCCAGGCTCAGGCCGACTTCTTCGGAGATGACGGTACCGCCGGTCAGGATGGCGATGTCCTGCAGCATGGCCTTGCGACGATCACCGAAGCCCGGAGCCTTGACGGCCGCGACCTTGACGATACCGCGCATGTTGTTGACCACCAGGGTGGCCAAGGCTTCGCCTTCGACGTCTTCGGCGACGATCAGCAGCGGACGACCGGCCTTGGCAACGGATTCCAGCACCGGCAGCAGTTCGCGGATGTTGGAGATCTTCTTGTCGACCAGCAGCAGCAGCGGGCTGTCCAGCTCGGCCGACATGGTGTCGGGCTTGTTGATGAAGTAGGGCGACAGGTAGCCACGGTCGAACTGCATGCCTTCGACGACGGACAGTTCGTTTTCCAGGCCCGAGCCTTCTTCGACGGTGATGACGCCTTCTTTACCAACCTTCTCCATGGCTTCGGCGATGATGTTGCCGATGCTGTCGTCGGAGTTGGCAGAGATGGTGCCTACCTGGGCGATGGCCTTGCTGTCGGCGCAGGGCTTGGACAGGTTCTTCAGCTCGGCGACGACAGCCGCGGTGGCCTTGTCGATGCCGCGCTTCAGGTCCATCGGGTTCAGGCCAGCGGCCACGGACTTCAGGCCTTCGGTCACGATGGCCTGGGCCAGCACGGTGGCGGTGGTGGTGCCGTCACCGGCAGCATCGTTGGCCTTGGAGGCCACATCTTTCACCAGCTGGGCGCCGATGTTCTCGATGCGATCCTTGAGCTCGATTTCCTTGGCGACGGAAACGCCGTCCTTGGTGATCAGGGGAGCACCGAAGCTACGCTCCAGAACTACGTTGCGGCCTTTCGGGCCCAGGGTAGCCTTGACAGCGTCGGCCAGGGTGTTGACACCGGTCAGCAGCTTCTTGCGCGCGGAGTCACCGAATTTGACGTCTTTTGCAGCCATGTTCTGTTTCCTCTAAGAAATTCGAAAAGTGAGTGGAGATCAGCCTTCGATGACGGCCAGGATTTCGGACTCGGCCATGACCAGCAGTTCTTCGCCATCGACCTTGATGGCGTTGCTGCCGGAATAGGGACCGAAAACCACCTTGTCACCCACTTTTACTGCCGGAGCACGGACATCACCGTTGTCCAGCACGCGTCCAGTGCCTACGGCAACCACTTCACCGCGGTTCGGCTTTTCGGCAGCCGAGCCCGGCAGCACGATGCCGCCAGCGGATTTGGTCTCTTCTTCGCTGCGACGGATCACAACGCGATCATGCAGAGGACGAAGCGCCATTGTCGTATCTCCCAAAGTTCTGAGTGTTTCCAGCGCCGATGACTGCATCGGCAGTTTGTTTTAACCGGCTGCGCCGGGTGCGCCCCATCCATGACAGAGCGCGAAACCTGCTCGCCTTGCGGCGACAACCTTGCGGTGTCCGCTACATGAGGTTGTCGCCAGGCATTTCAAGGGTGGACGGTAATTTTTTTAGCGCTTTTGCTCATCGCGGTGGACCACTTCACCCTCGATCACCTCGGGGCGATGAGAGGCGCCCTGACCCGGCCCCGGCTGATAGCCCTGGGCACCGGGATTGCGCCGGGTCACGCGGCCGATCACCGCGCCCAGCAGCGCCTTGCGAGTCACCGGCAGAAGGCAGACGAGCGCCAGGATGTCGCTGATGAAGCCCGGAAAGATCAGCAGGGCACCGGCGATCGCCAGGGTAAGGCCCTGGATGACCTCCTGCTCGGGCATCTGCCCCTGGGCCAGGCGCATGCGGATGCGCCAGAGGGTGGTGAAACCGGCGACGCGCAGCAGGGCGACGCCGACCAGAAAGCTCAGCAGCAGCAGGGCGAAGGTGGCGAGCACGCCGATTTCGCTGCCGATCTTGATGAGTACGGCCAGTTCCACAAAGGGGAACAGCAAGAAGAGTAAGGCGGTCACGCGCATCTCAGGTCCTTCACGGTAGAAACCGGTTGAAAGACAGGAGATGGAGGCGGCCACGTCGATTTCAAGGTGGGCATGTGGTGCCCCATAGAAATGCAAAGGCCGCGAAAATCGCGGCCTTGACGGGCTGGCAGGCACCTAGGGAAACATGACGTTACCAGGAGACGCCGACACCCGCGGTGTACTCGGTCTGGTTGACGTTGCCCTGGGCACCACTGGTGAGTTCCTTGGACGCCTTGAGGTTCAGCGATGCCCAGTTGGTCACCTTGTATCTCAGGCCGACATCACCGTCGAAGGTCAAGTTGGCGGTGTTGTCCAGCGGCCGACCCAGTTCACCGTTGGTGAAGAACTGGATGGTCTGTCCGTACAGATACCGGTTGTAGTCCCACTTCACGCTCGCCGACAGGAACTGGTCGGAGCCGCCGTCCGAGTACTCGTAGCGGTTGTGGTTGAGCAGGCCGGTCAGGGAGAAGGAGCCCAGCTCGTTATCCCAGAACTGGTAACCGGGACCGGTACCCAGGGTGCGCTGCTTGGCCAGATCCTGGATCCAGTCGCGCTTGTATTCGGCGCGGCCCTGCCAGAAGAATTTCTCATCGAAGAAGCGATCCAGGGCGTACTGCAAGCCGTACTTGCTGGTCGAGACCACGTCATCGGTCTTGTAGCGGTCGTAGCTGCCGTTGGCGTTGTGCCGCCACATGCCGTGCCGGGCCTGGGTCTTGAAGTCGATATCGTACTTCTCGCTGTCCTGCGACGAGCTGATGTAGTCCAGGCCGGCGTCGATGTTGCCTTTCCAGGCGAAGTCGCGCAGGAAGGGACGCGGCGGCACGATCTGGGTGATGCTCGCCAGCGGCACGGTCTGCTGGCCGTCGGCGGTGCTGACCACTACCTGGCCGTCTTCGGCCGGCTTGAGGCTTTCCACCGGGAAATCGGGTTCGTACTTGCCGCGCTGGACGATGACGGGCTTGTCACGTTGCAGGGTCTTGATCTTGTCCCAGGACAGGGGAATGTTGCCGCCGTATTCGGTCTGCAGGAGCAGCTTCTTGCTGTCGAGCAGCTTGATGGTTCCGGTCAGGCGATCGCCATTCTTGAGCCAGACGGTGTCGGCATGGGCGAAGGAGGCGAGTGACAACAGCGCGAGCGAGGAAAGGAATCGAAAACGCATGGGCACCAGGACACCTTGGGTGGACTTGGGTGGAAAGGTAACGAAACGAGAGGGGCGCGATTATCCGGGTGCCAGAGGCCCGCGCAACTGTTACTAGGTAAAAGTTAGGCAAGTTTCCGGAAATACCGCCCAAAGGTCTGACGTCTTGTGAGAAAGCAGCAGCTCGACACGTTTCAGCACCACCGTAACCAAACTTTTCGGCACACTGGCACTCTCTCCCGGAGCAGCAGGGCATCATGACCACGTCCCCTCCCCCCGATCCTCGTCGCCAGGCGGTTTTCCAGGCGCTGGCCGCCATTCCTGCGGGGCGGGTGGTCAGCTATGGCCAACTGGCGGAGCTCGCCGGCCTGGGCCGAGGCGCACGCTGGGTGGGCTGGGTGCTGGGTCGGCTGCCGGAGGGCAGCGCCCTGCCCTGGCATCGCGTCATCGCCGCGGATGGCCGGCCGAGCCTGACCCGCGACAGCCCTTCCGGTCAGGCGCAGCGCGAGCGGTTGCGGGCCGAGGGCGTGCTGCTGCACGAGGACCGGGTGGACATGCGTCGGTACCGGTGGAATCCAGTTGAGAGTGTCGAGTAGAGTGCGCGTTTTTTCCGAGCCCAAGGGCATGTTTGCACGTTTCTGGCGCGAAGCCGTCACCACCTACAAATCCAAGGCCTGCCTGGCCCTGCTGCTGCTGGGTTTCGCTGCGGGCCTGCCAGCCATGCTGGTGTTTTCCACCCTCTCGGTCTGGCTGCGCGAAGCGGGGGTGAGTCGCGAGACCATCGGCTACGCCAGCTGGATCGGCCTGGCCTATGCCTTCAAGTGGGTGTGGTCGCCCATGCTCGATCTCTGGAAGCTGCCGTTGATCGGCAAGCTCGGCCGTCGACGCTCCTGGCTGGTGCTGTCGCAGATCCTGGTGGGCCTGGGGCTGGTTGGCATGGCGCTGTGCAATCCGCAGCAGCACCTGGAGCAACTGATCGCCCTGGCGGTCCTGGTGGCCTTCGCCTCGGCCACCCAGGACATCGCTGTGGACGCCTACCGCCTGGAGATCGCCGACGACGAGCGCCAGGCCGCCCTCGCCGCCTGCTACATGACCGGCTATCGCATCGCCGCCCTGCTGGCCAGCGCCGGCGCCCTGTTTCTCGCCGAGGAGCTGGGCTCGTCCCGCCTCGATTACAGCCAGAGCGCCTGGGCCACCACCTACATGCTGTTCGCCCTGCTGGTCCTGCCGGGACTGGTCACCAGCGTCCTGATTCGCGAGCCGGAGCCGGTCGCGCCCATGGCCATGGCGGAATCGCGCTTCGGCTTCAACCACCAGCTGGTGGCGGTCGCCCTGCTGCTGGTGATGCTGATCTCCATCCCCGCCGCCATCAATGCCGCCATCGCCCAGGCCTGGCCGCGCGCCCTGCTCTACAGCCTGTTCATCGTCGGCTGCCTGTCGCCCTGGGGCCGCTACTGCAGCAAGCCGCTGAGCGATCTCATGCGCCGCATGCGCGAGCCCCTGCGGCTGCGTGATGCGGCCAATGCCGAGGAGTTGCCGCGCTTCGACTTCGTGCACCAGATGGTCTCGGTGATTCTGTTGATCGTGCTCATCGTGGCCGCCACTGGCGGTCTGTCCGCCCTGGCCGGCGGCTACTGGCCGCGCGGCCTGATGTACGGCCTGATCGTCTGGCTCTGCCTCACCGCCCCCGGACGCCGGCTGATGGCGCCGGTGCTGACGCCCATCACCGAGTTCATCCAGCGCTACCAGTGGCAGGCGCTGCTGCTGCTTGGCCTGATCTCCACCTATCGGCTGTCCGATACGGTCATGGGCGTGATGGCCAGCGTCTTCTATATCGACGTGGGCTATAGCAAGGAAACCATCGCCGGCGTGAGCAAGATCTTCGGGGTGTTCATGACTCTGTTCGGCGCCGGGCTGGGTGGCGTACTGATCACTCGGGTAGGGATTCTGCCGATCCTCTTTCTCGGCGGCGCCGCCTCGGCGCTGACCAACCTGCTGTTCGTGGTGATCGCTTCCACCGGCGCCAACGTGCCGCTGCTGATCGCCACCATCTGCGCCGACAACGTCAGCGGCGGCATGGCAACCTCTGCCTTTGTCGCCTACCTGTCGAGCCTGACCAACCTCAGGTTCTCGGCAACCCAGTACGCCATGCTCAGCTCGCTGATGCTGCTGTTGCCGCGCCTGCTGGGTGGCTATTCGGGTGCCATGGTGGAGCACGTCGGCTACAGCTCGTTCTTTTCGCTGACCGCGCTGATGGGGGTGCCGACGCTGCTCCTGATCGCGGTGCTCTGGCTGCGCCAGCGGCGGACCGCGGTACCGAGCGGTCCCTCCGGCAGCGGCAACTGAGGCGGCCCGCGGCCGCCTCGTCCAGCCCTAGGCTTCGCCGCGCGCCGCCGCCGCTGCGCGTTCCTCGCCCTTGTCGTCAATCACCTTGACCACCCGGCTGGGGAGCGCGATATCGATGCCCTCGGCGCGCAGCCGATCACGAATCTGCTCGTTGAAGGTGAACTGGGTTCCCCAGAAGTCACTGTTGGCGGTCCAGCAGCGCAGCGACACGGTGATGAAGGTGTCGCCCAGGCCAGCCACCACAATGGCGGGCGGCGGCGTTTCCAGCACCCGCGGATCCTTGGCCATCTCGCCCAGCACCTGCTTGGCCTTCTGCAGATCGGCGTCATAGCCCACCTTGACGTCGAAGACGATCTGCCGGGTTGTTTGGCGCGACTGGTTGGTGATGATGCCGTTGGACAGATTGCCGTTGGGGACGGTGATGGTGCGGTTGTCGCCGGTGCGCAGCACGGTGTGGAAGATCTGGATCGAATCCACGGTGCCCTGTACGCCTTGGGCCTCGATGTAATCGCCGATCTTGAACGGCCGGAACAGCAGGATCAGCACCCCGCCGGCGAAGTTGGCCAGGCTGCCCTGTAGCGAAAGGCCGATGGCCAGGCTGGCAGCGCCGAGGGCGGCGACAAAGGAGGTGGTGGCGATGCCGATCATGGAGGCAACGCTGATTACCAGCATCACCTTGAGGCCGATGTTGACCAGGGTCACCACGAAGGTTTCCAACGCCTGGTCCATGTGCCGCGCGGTGAACAGCGCGGCCAGCCGCCCGGTCAGGCGATTGATGATCCACCAGCCGATCCACAGGGTAAGCAGGGCCAGCATTACCTTGCCGCAATATTGCAGGATCACCGGTAGCCAGGCCATGAAGGCCGTCAGCAGGTGATCGGTCTGGGCACTCAAATCCATCGTCTACCTCTCCACGCACAAGAAAAAAGTCGGGCGCGGCCTGAATGGCGGCGCCCTATGTGCGACGGACGGTAGACCCAGAGGTTCCGAAGCCGGACGTTAGTCGCGGAAGTTGTCGAACTGCAGCGGCATGCCCAGCGACTGGCCACGCAGCAGGGTGATGACCTCCTGCAATTCGTCGCGCTTCTTGCCGGTGACGCGCACCTGCTCGCCCTGGATGGCGGCCTGGACCTTGATCTTGCTGTCCTTGATCAGGGCGACGATCTTCTTCGCCAGCTCCTTGTCGATGCCCTCGCGCAGGGTGGTCTCCTGCTTCACGGTCTTGCCGGAGGCATAGGCATCCTTGACCTCCAGGCACTGGACGTCGATCTTGCGCTTGGCCAGGTTGACCTTGAGGATCTCCAGCATCTGCTCGAGCTGGAAGTCGGCATCGGCAGTAAGGGTCACGGTCAGGTCCTTGGCCTCGAAGCTGCCCTTGCCGCGCAGGTCGTAGCGACGATCAAGGTCCTTGATGGCGTTGTCGACGGCGTTGGTGACTTCGTGCTTGTCCAGCTCCGATACCACGTCGAAGGAAGGCATGGATTTTCTCCTCGGTTGCGATGGGGCAGCCTTGACGCTGCAGCCTGACCGACCATTATAACGACTGGCCTTCTTCTGCAGGAATCCGACCATGCCCCGCGAACCCATCCTGGAGTCACAGCTGTGAGCTGGCACGTGCTGGGCGCCGGCAGTCTCGGCGGACTCTGGGCAGCGCGCCTGTTCCGTGGCGGCGAACCGGTCCGCCTGATCCTGCGCGATCGCACCCGCCTGGCGCAGTATCGCGCCGGTGGCGGACTGCGCCTCACCGAAGGCGACACGACCAGTCTCTATCCGCTGCCCGCCGAAACGCCCGAGGCGGGCAATCCGATCCGCCGGTTGATCCTGGCCTGCAAGAGCTATGACGCCGAGGACGCCATCGCCAGTGTCGCCGCGCGCCTGGAACCGGAAGCCGAGGTCCTGCTCCTGCAGAATGGCCTGGGTAGTCAGGACGCCGTGGCGGCCCGCGTACCACGGGCGCGCTGCCTGAGGGCCAGCACCACCGAGGGCGCCTTTCGCGAGACCGACTTCCATGTGGTGGCGGCCGGCGCCGGCCAGATCTGGATCGGCGACCAGCTCGGCAGCCATACCCCGCCGCCCTGGCTAGATACGCTCACCGACCTGGGCTTTCCGGTACGCTGGACGGACGACATCGATGCCCGGCTGTGGCGCAAGCTGGCGATCAACTGCGCCATCAACCCCCTGACCGTGCTCTATCACTGCCGCAACGGCGAACTGAGCCAGCACCGCACAGAGGTGGCCGCGCTGTGCAATGAACTCGTCGTGCTGCTGGAAGCCATGGGACTCGCTCCGGCGGCCCAGGGGCTGCAGCAGGAGGTCGAGGCGGTGATCGCCGCCACCGCCAATAACCGCTCTTCCATGCTGCAGGACGTGGAGCGCGGCCAGCGCACCGAGGTGAGCCATCTGCTCGGTCATGCCCTGCCGATCGCCGGACGGCTGCGCCTGCCGGTGCCGCATCTGGCCGAGCTGCAGCAGCGGCTCCAGGCCAGGCTCGCGGAGCGCGGATTGCCCGAGAACTAGCTGCGGGCTACCCTGCCCGCTTCCCTGTTGCCGCGGCTGCCCCATGATCCTCGCCAAACGCCTGAAGAATCTCCCGGTCGGCCGCAAGTTGCTGGCCGCCCTGCTGGTGATGATGATCGCGGTGCTGGTGGTGGCCAACGTGACCTTCATCAGCGCCGCCTACTGGATCTCCCAGGAAAGCGTGGCACCCCAGGCCCTGCAGACGCTTGGCCGGCTGTTCGCCAGCCCGGTACTCAGCCGCGAAGTGCTGGCCTCACCGGCGGCGGCCGAGGTGCAACTGCGGCAGCTGGAGGGCTATGCACCGCTGCGTCTGGCGGCCGTCTACGACAGCCAGGGCCAGCGCCTGGCAGAGTTGCACAACGGCGATCGCCTGCAGGTACCCGCGCGTTTCGAAGACCTGCAGACCTGGCGCCTGCGTGAATTCCGCACCAATCTGCTGGTGGAACTGCCCCGTCCCGAAGGGGCGCCCGGGCATCTCCTGCTGGTGGCCAGCAGCGAACTGCCAGGGGCCTTCTATCGCGGCACCCTCACCGCCAGCCTGGCGATCCTGACCTTCAGCATCCTGCTCTGGCTGGTGGTGGCGCGGCAGATCAAGCGGCTCATCACCCTGCCGATCCGCGAACTGGAAGAGCTGTCGCGCCAGGTGACCCGGGAGGAAAACTATTCGCTGCGCGCCAGCAAGGGCAGCGAAGACGAGCTTGGGCGCCTGGCGGAATCCTTCAACACCATGCTCGGCCGCATCCAGGGCCGCGAGCAGCAACTCAAGCGCGCCCGCGACGACGCCCAGTACGCGGTGCTGCAGGCCCAGAGCCTGGCCGAGGAGACCCGGCGCTCCAACCGCAAGCTGGAACTTGAAGTGCAGGTCCGCGGCAAGATCGAGAAGAAGCTCACCGGTTTCCAGAACTACCTCAACAGCATCATCGACTCCATGCCTTCGGCGCTGATCGCGGTGGACGAGCAGTTCTACGTCACCCAGTGGAACCAGGAGGCCACCCACCTTTCCGGCACCCAGTTGGACGAAGCCCTGAACCAGCCGGTGTTTCTTGCCTTTCCCTCGCTCAAACCCTTCCTGCCGCAACTGAGCCGCACCGCCGAACTCCTGCGGGTGGAAAAGGTGGAACGGGTGACCTGGGCACTGACCGACACCCCGCGTCACTACACCCTGACCTTCTACCCGCTGATGGGCGGCGCCGGGCGCGGCGTGGTGATCCGCATCGACGACATCACCCAGCGCCTGAACATGGAAGAGATGATGGTGCAGTCGGAAAAGATGCTCTCGGTCGGTGGCCTGGCGGCCGGCATGGCCCACGAGATCAACAATCCCCTGGGCGCCATCCTGCACAACGTGCAGAACATCCGTCGGCGGCTGTCCCCGGAGTTGCCGAAGAATCTCGAGCAGGCCGCCGAATCGGGCGTCGAGCTCAATGCGGTGAACTGCTACCTGGAGAGTCGACAGATCCCGCGGCTGCTCGACGGCATCCACCAGGCCGGCAGCCGTGCGGCCAAGATCGTCAGCCACATGCTCGCCTTCAGCCGCCGCAGCAATCGCAAGATGGAAGCCAGTGAGCTGCCGCCGCTGATCGACCAGGCCATCGAGATCGCCGGCAACGACTTCGACCTGGCCGAGGGCTTCGACTTCCGCACCCTGTCCATCCTCCGCGAATTCGACCCGGCGCTGGGACCGGTGCCGGTGATCGCCAACGAGCTGGAGCAGGTGCTGCTCAACCTGCTGAAGAACGCCGCCCAGGCCATCCATCTGCGCGACGACGAGGAAGAAGGCGAATACGGCCGCATCACCTTGCGCACCCGGCTGCGTGGCGGCTGGGCCGAGATCCAGGTGGAGGACAATGGCATCGGCATCCCCGAGGACATCTGCAAGCGCATCTTCGAGCCCTTCTTCACCACCAAGGAAGTAGGCCAGGGCACCGGCCTGGGCCTGTCGGTGTCGTACTTCATCATCACCAACAACCACAAGGGGCAGATGGAGGTGCACTCCACGCCCGGCGTAGGGACCTGCTTCACCCTGCGCCTACCCCTCGTCCAGGCCGATTTTGATTCCGTCTAAGACCTTGCCAGGAGCCGCGCCATGGGTTTTCGCCTCACCGAGATCTACACCCGCCAGGGCGACACCGGCGACACCGGCCTCGCCGACGGCAGCCGGGTCCCCAAGGACCATCCGCGCATCGAGGCCATCGGCGCGGTGGACGAACTCAACAGCGCCCTGGGGCTCTTGCTCGCCGAACTGGCCGAGGATGCGCGCCTCGCCGAGGTGAGCGAGGCCCTGGCGCCCTGCCAGCACCGACTGTTCGATCTCGGCGGTGAACTGGCCATGCCCAGCTATCGTGCCCTGCAACCGGTGGAGATCGAGCGCCTGGAAGGCGCCATCGATCACTGGAACACCGAGCTGGGCCCCCTGGAGAACTTCATCCTGCCCGGCGGCTCCCGCGCCGTGGCCCAGGCCCACGTCTGCCGCACCCTGGCGCGCAGTGCCGAGCGGCGCTGCCGTAGCCTGCATGCGGTAGAGCCGCTGGAGGGCCAGGGCCTGCCCTATCTCAATCGCCTGTCCGACCTGCTGTTCGTCGCGGCGCGCATTGTCGCCCGGCGCCAGGGGGTGAGCGAGGTGCTCTGGCAGGCCGCGCGGCCATGAGCGCGCCGGCCGCGCCAGCAGCGCCACCCGTGCGCCGCCACGAAGGCCTGCTCGCCCTCTGGGACGGCCTGATCCTGATCCTGGTCTGCGTGAACCTGGCACTGATCCTGTTCGACAGCCTCTATGCCCTGGGGCCGCTCAACCAGGCCCTGGCCGCCGTGCTGCCCGGCTTCCACGCCTTCTATGGCGAACGCATCCACGCCCACTTCACCCACATCGACCTGGTGTTCGTCGCCTTCTTCCTCACCGACGTGCTGCTCGGCTGGCTGGTGGCGGTGGTCGAGCGCCGTCACTCACGCTGGTACCACTACCCTTTCATCCACTGGTACGACGTACTCGGCTGCATTCCCCTCGGCGGCTTCCGCCTGCTGCGCGCCCTGCGCATCATCTCCCTGCTCCTGCGCCTGCAGCGCCTGGGGCTGATCGACATGCGCCACTGGCGGCCCTACCAGCTCTTCGACCATTACTACCAGCTGCTCATGGAGGATCTGTCGGACCGGGTGATGATCAAGATCTGCGGTGAGTTGCAGGACGAGCTGAACACCCGCGACGACTTTTCCCAGAGCGTGATCGATCGCGTCATCCGCCCGCGCAAGCAGCGCCTGATCGACGGCATGGCGCAGCGCATCCAGGCGATGGTGGAACAGGGCTACACCCAGAATCGCGCCACCCTGGAACGGCTGGTAGGGGACGTGGTGCAGCGCGCCCTGGACGAGAACCCCGACCTCGCCCGGCTCAAGCGGCTGCCCATGGGCGACCGGTTGGCCGACACCCTGGACGGGGTGCTCACCGACATCGTCAATGGGCTGGTGCGGGAGGCGACGGCCAGCCTGCGTACCCGTGACTTCCGCGCCCTGGCCAGTCGCCTGGCCGATCACGGCTTCGATCAGAGCCTGCCCAGCGGCGCCCAGGACAATGCCCTGGACGAGGTGCTGGTGGAAATCCTCGAAGTCTTCAAGCAGAAGGTCCTGCAGCGCCGGCTCGCCCAACTCGATGGCGAGCTCTGGCCCCAGGAGTGGCAGCGCAGCGAGATCGATCCGATCAACGCGCCCCGGCGCTGATCTGCTGCTGCAGATTCTGCACCTGGGTCTGCAGGGTGGTGATGTTGCGGGTGGTCTGCAGGCGGAAGGAGTCGAACTCCTTGCTGTCCGGCCCCACCGGGCGGGCGTCCAGCTCGCTGCGCAGCACCAGCAAGTCCTGCTGCATCTCACCCAGCGCTTGGCTCTGGGCGCTGGGCTTCTTCAGCGCGGCGATGTCGGCCTGCAGCGCCTTGTTCTGAGCGCCAAGACTGGCGACCTGCTCGGCCAGGCTGCTGGTCTGGGCCAGGCCGTTCTTCAGCGCGGCCTGCTCCTCCGCCAGGGCCTTGAGACGGCTTTCCACCTCGCCGCTACCGCTCTGCACGGTTTGCACCGCGCTGGAGAGGTTTTGCAGACGGTTGTCCTGCGCCTGCTGGTTGTCCGTCACGCCCTGCTGCTGGCGAGTCAGCTCGGCGACCTTAGTCTGCAGCGTCTTGACCTGCAGCAGCAAGGCCTCGCGGCTGGTAGTGCCGGAGGATTCGCTCTCCACCAGCTTGCCGGAGATGTCTCTCAGCCGCCCCTGGGCGTCTTCGCTGATGCGCGCGAAGTTTTCCTGGGTGGCCACCACCTGTTCCTGCATCAGCACCAGCTGCTGATGGCTCCACCAGGCGACGCCGGCCAGCGCCAGGGTCAGGGCGGCGACCAGCACCCACAGCGGCGCGGTGGAAGGGCCACGGCGCACCGGGCGGGCGTGACCGGCAGCGGGTTCGCGATAGACCTCTTCGGCTTCGACCGGTCGACGACCACCGGGACGGCGATCGTCGCGCTCCGGGGTCAGACTCGGGACGTTATCCATTTCATCGAGAAGATCGTTGCGCATGGCAGACCTGTGAGCAAAGGCGGAAAGACGAAATCGCGGCCAGTATAACGGCCGTCAGCGCCGACGCGAGGCAGCCCGCGCGCGGATTCGCCCCGGGAGCGTGCGCCGAAACGCAGTCTGCGTCGATAGCAAAGCGCCAGCATGCCATACCTTTACGGCCAGTTGGTTCTCGCTAAACCGGGCCACTGCGAGCCACAGGCGCACGCGGCCGGTAATCTTCCAGGGCACTCCAGGAGCTGGCTCGTGGGCGATAGCCGAAGGCCTCCTGGGCGGCGCGAATGTCCAGGGTGAAGGGCCTGTCCAGCAACTCGGGCCAGCGCGAGTCATGGCGCGGTGTCCGCAGCCGCGCATAGAGCCGGCGAGGTGCGAAGGCGTGCTGCTCGGCCACCGGCGGCAACTCGAAACGCCGCAGCAGGAAGTTGATCGCATCCCAGCACACCAGCGGCTCGCCATCGCTGAGATTGAAGACCTTGCCATTGGCCGTGACCGGCTGCGCCAGCAGCAGGGTCACCAGGGCCTGGCGCAAGTTGCCGGCGCTGGTGAAGTCCCAGCGATTGAGGCCATTGCCGGTGCGCGCCAGCTGTTTGGCCTTGGCTCTTTCCAGCAACCAGCGTGCCCACTCGCGGTCGGCCAGACCCAGCACCTGGGCTGGCCGTAACACCGTCACCTGAGGACCGAATTCGCCGGCGGCCAGCACCAGGCGCTCCAGTTGCAGCCGCCGTTGGGCCTCGCTGCCCTTGGGTTTGGCTGGCACCTGGTCTTCCTTGAGGGCCTCGCCCCCGCGCTCGTAGACCCGGGCGGAGGAAACATAGAGGAATTGCGCGACCTGCTGCTGCAGGGCGGCTTCGATCAGCACCTGGCCATGGTCCAGATCGGCTGCGCTGGGCACACCCGCCACGTCGGTGCAGTGGGCGATGGCGTCGATGTCGTCGCACAGCGCCACCACCTGCTCGGGCTGGTCGAGCAGGGCGGGACGGTACTCGGCGCCACGCTCGACCAGGGCATCCAGGGTCGCCCCCGGGCGGCCG
Source organism: Pseudomonas oryzihabitans (assembly GCF_001518815.1). Classification (NCBI taxonomy): domain Bacteria; kingdom Pseudomonadati; phylum Pseudomonadota; class Gammaproteobacteria; order Pseudomonadales; family Pseudomonadaceae; genus Pseudomonas; species Pseudomonas oryzihabitans. Next base: position 896,273 of record NZ_CP013987.1, on the reverse strand, counting down.
TGCACCCGCACCAGTTGGCCGCGGTCGAGCAGATCGCAGGCCAGGCCTGCACCGAGCGCCTCGCTGGCACCGGTGATCAAGATACGCATATCGCTGGGATTCCCTGAAAAGACCTCGGTCACGGCGGTGGCGACCGATCAACCAGTGTAACCAAAGCGTCGCGTGGACGCCGCTAGTCGCGCACCAGCCACTGGCCGGCAACCTGCTGCAGATGCCGGGTCAGGGCCTGCAGGGCGGTTCCGCCGTTGCGCCAGTGATGCCAGAACAGCGGCACGTCCACCCAATGGCCGGGCGCCAGATCCACCAGGGCGCCGCTGGCGCGGGCGGTGGCGCTCTGGATATCCGGCAGCAGCCCCCAGCCGATCCCGCTCAGGGTCATCTGCAGAAAGCCCTCGGCGGAAGGACAGAGGTGGTAATCGAAGGACTGGATGACGCCGAGCTGTTCCAGATAGCGATGCTGCAGCCGGTCGTCCGGCCCGAACACGATGGCCGGTGCCTGCGCCAGGGCCTGAGGATCCGGCAGATCGGCCAGCTGCTGCGCGCGGAACAGCGGGCTGGCCAGGGCCCGATAGCGCATGGCGCCCAGGGCGCTGACCCGGGCCCCGGCCAGTGGCTGACCGCTGGCGCAGAGACAGGCCGCCACCTCCCCGGCTCTCATCCGACGCAGCACCACGTCCTGGTCCTCGACCACCAGATCCAGCAGCACGCGCTGCCCCCTCACCCAGGGCCCCACCGCCGCAGGCCACCAGTTGGCCAGGCTGTCGGCATTGAGGGCGATGCGCAGCCGCTGCGGCGCCTCCTCGGCCAGCCCCGGTACCTCACTGCCGAGATCGGCCTCCAGCAGGCGCACCTGCTGGATATGACGGAGCAGGCGCAGGCCTGGCGCGGTGGGCTGGGGCGGTGTCTCGCGGACCAGCACCGCCTGGCCGACCCTGGCTTCGAGCAATTTGATGCGCTGGGACACCGCCGACTGCGACAGCCCCAGGCGCCGCGCGGCGCGTTCGAAGCCACCCTCTTCCACCACCACGGCCAGGGCTTCCAGCAATTTGTAATCGATCATCGATCTGGCTAATGCTGCATAAGGAATATTGGTTTTTCTTATACGCCTGGAGACGGCAAGGTAGCAGCCATTCCAGGACGACAGGGCATCCCCCCGTAATGAACAGCTATTTCACCGGCCTCCTGACCATGGCCAGCCTCATCATGGCGCTCGGTGCCCAGAACACCTATCTGCTGGCCCAGGGACTGCGCCGCGAGCACCACCTGGCCATCGCCGCCTTCTGCCTGACCTGTGACGTGATCCTGGTGGCCGCCGGCGTGCTGGGCCTGGCCGCGCTGATCCAGCACAGCCCGTTGCTGGTGGACATCCTGCGCTGGGGTGGCGCGGCCTTTCTGCTCTGGTACGGCGCCCAGGCGCTGCGGCGGGCCTGGCGGCCGGCGGCCATCGACAAGCTGGAGACCACGAGCCCACGTAGCCGGCGTCAGGCGCTGCTCGCCGCCGCCGCGGTCTCCCTCCTCAATCCCCACGTCTACCTGGACACGGTGCTGCTGGTAGGCTCCCTGGGCAGCCAGCAGGCCGCGCCCCTGGCCTATGTGTTCGGCGCCGCCACCGCTTCCATGCTGTGGTTCTTCGGCCTCGCCCTGGGCGCCGCCTGGGCCGCACCCTACCTGGCCCGCCCGGGGGTATGGCGGCTGATCGACCTGCTGGTGGCCCTGGTGATGTTTGCCGTCGCGGCTCAGCTCCTGGTCTCGACCTGAGGCTGGTCTTCGCCGAGCGAGCGCCCTAAGCTGCGGGTCTGCGTTCCCTGTCGAGATCTCCCATGCCCTTCGCCCGCTCGCTCCGCAGTCAGAGCCTGCTCCTGTTCGGCGGCAGTCTGCTGCTGATGTTGCTGATCGCCCTGGCCGGCTTCGCCCTGCTCTCGCGCGAGTTGCATCGCTACCAGCAGCTGATCGAAGGCCCGCTGGAGCGACTGGTAGAGATCGACGACACCCACCTGACCTTCAAGATCCAGGTGCAGGAGTGGAAGAACTTCCTTCTGCGCGGCGGCGATGCCGCGACCGCCGAGCGCTACTGGCAGGCCTTCCAGACCCGCGAGGCGGAGGTCGACCAGCGCCTGCAACAGCTGGCCACCCGCGTCGACCCCGATCTCCAGCCCCGGCTGCTGGCCCTGCGCGCCCAGCATGGTCGCCTGGGCGAGCGCTATCGCGCCGGATACGCCGCCTATCTCGCCCATGATCGCGATCCGCGGCGGGGTGATGCCGAGGTGCGGGGTATCGATCGTGAGACGGCCGAGGGCTTCGCGGCCCTGGTAGACGACCTGCACGGGCGCACCGCCGAGCAGATCGCCGCCATCCGCGCCGAGGCGCAACGCGACATCCTGCTCGCCGGCCTGGCGCTGCTGCTTTGTGGCAGTGGCCTGCTGTTCCTGGGGGTACGGCTGGTGGAGCGTCGCCTGGTCGATCCACTGGTGGCCTGTGCTCGGCAACTGGGCCTGCTGGCGCGCGGGCGCTTCGGCGAGCGCCTGCCCGGTGGCCGTGACGACGAACTGGGCCGACTGACCCACAGCACCAATCTCCTGCGCGACGCCGCCGTCCAGCATACCCACGACCTGCGTCACCAGGCGACCGAGGTCGGGGCCCTGAGCACCCTGCTGGCCAATCAGCTCCTGACCGAACCAGGCCAAGCACCACGGGACCTAGACCCGCACGTGCTGAAAGACATCAGCCGCCGCCTCGCCGACATCGCCGGCGATCTGCAGGACGCCGCCAGCCAGCACCAGGACTGACGTCCAGCGCTACAGGGACGTGGGCACCTCGCGCCACTGACCCGGCGCCAGATCGTCCAGCGTCCAGGGCCCGATACGCACCCGTACCAGCCGTAGCGTCGGCAGGCCCACGGCGGCCGTCATGCGGCGCACCTGACGATTGCGACCTTCGCGAATGGTCAGCTCGATCCAGGCGGTCGGCACGCTCTTGCGAAAACGCACCGGCGGATCGCGCTCCCAGAGCACCGGCGCTTCGGCCAGCAGGTGCGCCTCGGCTGGCAGGGTGGGACCATCATTGAGTTCGACGCCCTGGCGCAGCCGCTGCAACTGCTCTTCGCTAGGCGTGCCCTCCACCTGTGCCCAATAGGTCTTGGGCAGCTTGTGCCTGGGATCGGCGATGCGCGCCTGCAGCTGGCCATCGTTGGTGAGCAGCAGCAGACCTTCGCTGTCACGATCCAGACGGCCCGCGGGATAGACGCCTGGCACCTCGACGAAGGCCTTCAGGGTCGCGCGGCCGTCGGCATCGGCGAACTGGGTGAGCACATCGAAGGGCTTGTTGAGCAGCAGCAGCCGCGGCGTGGCCGGGGGCGCCTTGGCCTGACGGCGAGGCCGGGGGCCGGGGGTGAAGCGAGGATTTCGCGACATGGGGATCGACGGCGGCTAGCCAAAGGGTAAGCTGGATCGCCTAGTCTATTCGTCCGAGGTCCCATGCGCATCTTTCGTCCGCTGTGGCTGATCCACCTGCTCACCCTGGCCGGTTGCGCCTCGTCCGCCTATGAAGGCCCGCGCTCCGAGCATTTCGACGGCGAGCGCTTCCATAACCTGGCGCCGCGCGAGGACAAGAGTCTCTGGACACTGCTCAAGTGGCAGCTCACCCGGACACGCCCCCAGTGGACCTGGCAAGACGGTCCCGCCATGCCGATGCGCCCGCCAGCCCGTGTCGAGGGCGGCGAACTGCAGGTGACCTTCGTCAATCATGCCACCCTGCTGATCCAGCACCAGGGCCTCAACATCCTCACCGATCCGGTCTGGTCGGAGCGGGTCAGCCCCTTCAGCTCCGTCGGCCCCAAGCGCTTCCACGCGCCTGGCGTGGCCCTGGATGATCTACCGCCGGTGGATCTGATCTTTATCAGCCACAGCCATTACGATCATATGGACCTGGCCACCCTGAGGCGCCTGGCCGAGCGTGCGCCCCTGACGCCGGTGGTGACGCCCCTGGGTAACGCCGAGCTGATCCGCCGCGAGACCGGTTTCGTCACGGTCAGCGAACTGGACTGGTGGCAAAGCCTGCCGCTCAAGGACGGGGTGCGCCTCCATCTGGTGCCGGGCCAACACTGGTCGGCGCGCAGTCGCTTCGACACCAATCGCAGGCTCTGGGGTGGCTTCGTACTGGAGGCGCCTAGCGGGCCGGTCTATTTCGCCGGCGATACCGGCTGGGGACCGCATTTCGCGCAGATCCGTGAACGCCTAGGCGCGCCACGTTTTGCCGCCCTGCCCATTGGCGCCTATGAACCGCGCTGGTTCATGCAGGACAGCCACCTCAATCCCGACGACGCCGTGCGTGCGCACCAGACGCTCGGAGCAGGCAGCAGCCTGGGTATCCACTTCGGCACCTTTCCACTGAGCGACGAAGCGCAATTCGCCCCGCCCCGCAACCTGGCCCATGCCCGAGCGCTGCATGGCCTGGCGGATGAGGCGTTCAGGACGCTGGCACCCGGTGAGGCCTGGTCGGTGCCCTAGGGCTCACTCCACCAACCCCTTGTCCCAGAGGCGTACCAGCTCACTGGGCGCCCGGTCCTCGGGGATCAGCAGGGTCAGTTCGCCTTCCTGCTCGGCGGGCTGCGGTCTAAAACGCAGCTCCACCTTGAAGTAGCGCTGATCGCCACGGCCGACCTGGGTCGGTTCGCCGGATTCCGGCAGGCAGCGCTCCAGCACCGAGCAGATGCGCCCACGCTGGGTGCTGTCGTACTGGCCGAATTCGATCTCCCGTGGCTTGCTCAACGCATGCAGGGGCGCGAAGCCTCCCTGCCGCGAGAGCCGCACCACGGTGTCCTTGCCGAGCGGGGGAAGTTCGCGCATCGCCATGCTCCTCTAGATAAGGGTAACGCCCACGCCGGCCCAGGCCTCCTGGACAGCGGCCACCTCCGCCGACTCGGCGCCAAAACGGCGGCCGGCGTTGGAAACCGTCAGCCGGGCGAAGGCGGCGAAGTCCGCATCGTTGGCCAGGCGACTGTCACACAGGGTGTCGTACCAGATGGGCCCGGCCTTTTCCCAGGCATAGCCACCCAAGGCCACGGCCGCAAGGTAGAAGGCGCGGTTGGGAATGCCGGAGTTGAGGTGAACGCCGCCGTTGTCTTCACGGGTCTCGATGTAGTCGCGCATATGGCCGGGTTGCGGATCCTTGCCCAGGGTCGGGTCGTCGTACGCCGTACCCGGCTCGGCCATGGATCTGAGGCCTTTGCCCTTGATGCGGTCGGTGAGCAGCCCGGCGCCGATGATCCAGTCCGCCTCGGCGGCGGTCTGCTTGAGCTGGTACTGCTTGACCAGGATGCCGAAGACGTCGGATACCGACTCGTTGAGCGCGCCGGACTGGTTGAAGTACACCAGGCCCGCTTCGCTCTCGGTCACTCCATGCGCCAGTTCGTGGGCGATGACATCCAGGGCGATGGTGAATCTGTTGAAGATCTCGCCATCGCCATCGCCGAACACCATCTGCTCGCCGTTCCAGAAGGCGTTCTGGTATTCCTGGCCATAGTGGACGGTACCGGCCAGCGGCAGGCCCTGGCCGTCGATGGAGTTGCGACCGAACACCTCATTGAAGAAGGTGAAGGTAGCGCCCAGGTGATCGTAGGCTTCGTCCACCGCCACGTCGCTGACGGGCGCCTGCCCTTCCTGGCGTACCAGGCGCCCGGGCAGCTGCATGGCATTGCCGGCATCGAAGATGCTGCGTTGCGGACTGGCGTCGTCGGTCCGAGGCAAGGCTCCGACCGGTGCCTGGCGTACCCCGGGCCGACCGGGATTGTGCAGCAGACTCTGCACATGACTCAGAGTGGTCAGGGCGCAGGAACGCTGGTGTTCGTCGCCATGATCGATGATGCGGCCAAGAATGTAGGGGGGAATAACCCCCTGGTAGGTGCCCTGGTTACGAGACATGCGCGCCCTCCTCCTGTGGGGGACAGAGCCCCCGATCACCGCAGCGTGCGGTCCTGTTCGTTGGACCACGAAACGACCAGACGGCTCCCGCCTCTTCACCCGGACGCAGGCTTCTGGTACAAAGGCACCCCACGCGGGCGTCGTATAATGGCATTACCTGAGCTTCCCAAGCTCATGACGAGGGTTCGATTCCCTTCGCCCGCTCCAACTCTCAGATAACTCGTTGTTTTCAAACGGGTTTCTACCTCAAGTGGCTTTTTTCGCGTGGCTGTCCTACACAGGTCTCGCGTTAGCCATGGCAAAATCCTTCCGGCTTTACCGCCGCCCGAGCGGAATCTACGTCCTCCGTGTCGCGGTGCCTTCTATCTATGCTGGCCATCTTGGTCAGAAAGAAATTCATCTATCCTCTAAAACTAATCGGCTCAGCAGCGCGAGACACTTTGCCGCGTTCCTGGAATGCTATTGGGAAAACTTCATCAAGGACTGGAGATTAACTCAGTTGTCTGACATCGAATTTCTTTCTTCTCGGGGACTTATCAGCCTGCTTGAACTTAGTCAAACAGCAAACATTCCTGTAGATAGAATTCTCAGAGAGATGATTAACAACAACATCCCTGCCACCTTGCTAGCAAGTAGTATTTATGGGATTACCATAGACGACCACACCCAACTTGATAGAGAAGACGGATCTATAGTATTAGATAGCGCACGTGCATTTGGTAGCCACACACTATATACCGGACCATTAAAACCGTTCAATACCAACCACACAGTCATTCACCTCCTAGAACACGGTGAATACGAAGAACATGCCTTCAAGATCCCCAATAAAGGAAGAGCGGCATTCTTTCCAGAACAAAAAGGGATAACAATAAACGCGAAGTCACTCTTGATATTGAAAATTCACGCCTTACGACTATTCCCACATTTATTACCGAATTCTAATGTCGAGAAAATCAACCATACAAATAAGGCAGAAGACCACAGCACCCATAGCGCTGCCTTGAGTAAAAAAGTCGAATCGAGTGATTTTTGCAACCCTCGACACGCCAGCAGAAAAGCATCAGAAATAGTAAAATTATTTATTGAACAAAAAAGAGCAGACTGGAAAATTTCACAACAAAATAAAATGGATTCGATGTGCAAGACATTTATCGAGCTAACAGAGGACCCTTACCTCGGCGAAATAGATAGAACCACCATAAGAAAATACGAAGCACTACTTAGGCAAACACCAGAAAACAACTATCTCGCCACCAGAAAATACAAAACCAACAGTCTGTTGAAGATTATTGAACTGACAAAAGACTCTAGTGAAATTCGTGCAAGCGAAAAGAAAGTCAGATTATATATCAATAAGATAAGCGAGTTTTTTACCTGGGCAGTTTCGGAAAGATTCATGATCGCCAATCCGGCATCAAGAATTATTGGTAGATCGAAAACACTCGAAAGAACCCAAGACCAGCGAGCGCTTTTAGAAAAAGAAGATTTGGATCTGATATTTTCAGCCGATTGGTTTAAACACGGATCTGGCTCCAAGAACAAACACGGCAGATACCACCAATTTCAACCATTTTATTATTGGCTTCCTTTGCTCGCCCTATATACTGGCGCAAGGATAAATGAACTAGCGCAACTTGATCTGGCAGACATTATTGAATACGAAAAAGGAAAATACCTTTTAAGTATAAATGAAAACAACGAAGAGCTAGCCACTGACCGAGAGACTGATAAAAAACTCAAAAATGAAAACTCAATACGAAATATCCCTATACACACGAAGCTTGTCGATTTAGGGCTTATCGACTACAAGACCAGACTTGAGCAAGCGGGACAAACACGACTCTTTCCGGAACTAAAAAGAGATCCAATCAAAGGCTACGGAAAAGCAGCAGGCAGCTGGTTCAATGAACGCTTTCTCGGCAAGAGGCTTGGAATAAAAAGAGATGGGAAAAAGAGCTATCACTCTTTCCGCCATACATTTTTGACAATGCTTGAAGAGCTTCAAGCCCCTTCAAGAATTAGAAGCGAACTAGCGGGACATCAAAGAGGTGAAACAATCACCGAAACTCGATATACGAAGGACAGCCAAACAAGCAACGCAAGCAAATACGTTGAAAAACTATCCTTTGACCTGCCTACCATCGCTAGCTTCAATTGCGAGGCAGGCATAGATGCGCTAACAGACGCATTGAGACGCAAAGGGAAAAACGTATAAGCAAGATGCCCCAGCAATGGGGCATCTGCCAGCACAACCTAAACCCTTTTGCTGGCCGAATCCCTTATATTACCGTCAACATAGTAAATATGAGAAGTTGACTCGCCTCTTTCTGAGGCTTCTCTTCTAAGCCGCTGAACCACCTCATACTTCTGACCAAGCCCCCCGACATCAATAACTATAAATGCGCCAAGCTCAGTGTCGTCAGCTCTCTTGTAGATCCCTAGCTGCTTTTCGTAACCATGAGCTAGTTTTCCATTGGTTGAGAGCTTTACCTCTACGACGATACGCAGATCAAAGCCAGTAGAGAACTTAAAATCTACCGGCCCATTACCAGAATCTGCTTCAGGAGTAATATCTAAATTATTCGCCTTACAGTAAGAATAAGCTATAGCAAACAAAAGTCTTTGAGACGCTTTTTCTCTCCTCGGCGTCTTCTCATCAGTCCAAAGCTCCTTCCAAAGCCCTTTGTTTTCCACCAACTCTTTGAACTGAAGAATAATTTCATCCACTATACGAATTATATCATCCCGATCTAGCGTTTTCTTTTTAACCGAAAACGACATAGGGTATTCAGAGGCAATTTTATTTATTATTCTCGCCCAGAACACTTCACCCTGATTATCTTTTGAAAAATCATAAGGCTCACCAGGAACGAACTTTATTAACTCCAGCAGCGACTCGAAAGAATCCTTGCTTCTCAAGGCAGAATCTTTTAGTTGTGCCTTCTGTTTTTTTGTCATCGTGGACCAAACTTTCCCAATATGGCCACTAACTCGTTCTCTCAGCTCATCGTTCTCACGCGCCACACGTGCAACATCGCTCCAGTCCGCAGCGACTGGAAGAGTCCGAACAATATCTCTGGGGACTAGGATTAGTGCGCCGCCTGTATAGGGATTTACCGGCAACTGACGTCGCTCACCATCAACTGGCAAGGAAAACTCCTTAACCGGCAAGCAAAGCGCTTTATTGACACGATCCGTAAAAGCAACCAAATCTTTTAATATTATATTAGTGGTCATATCGCTTATTCTGTCAGGCCCTATACCTTCCTCGAACAACGACAAGCCCATAAAGAAATCAATATCGGTCACGCCTAATTTGACAATCTGGCGAGCGGTATCTAAAGCAGATGCGCTTAGAGCTGGACCAAACCCTGACCCATTTACAGAAGAACCATATCCTAAGCAGGTCCATGAAATCTCGCTAAACTTAAAGAGCTTCTCAACTTTACGCCAAGCAAGATCACCAGGCGCTTCTGAAGCCATTAGCAGCTTGATAATCCACTCAAATCGTTGCTCATACGACGTGGCTGCCCCGATATTTATCTCTTGATGTGAACTCTCTGGCAAAAGCAAGGGATCAATAAAAAGATTGGTATCAGTCGTTAACTGAACATCTATAACACCCAAATCTTCAAGCATGTCTGGATCTATCCCGAACTCAGTCGAGATCGTCGCGAGATGTGTGAGCTTAGCCACTGTGCAGTCCCCTTGCGCTGAATAAAAGATCTTGCCTGGCATGTCGTTATACGACCGTTTTCTGGCATCCATCCCACCTATCGGCCAGGTCTGTCAGGAATTTAGCCTTGGCTTTGTTGGCACGGCGTCCTAGCGTGGCACCGTTTCCCGGCACCTCATATAGGGCGATAAGACGATGGCGATCTTCGGATATGGACGGGTCTCGACTGCGGCACAGACCTCTGAGAACCAAAGGCTTGAGCTAGAGCAGTCGGGCTATGCGCTGGACTTCTGGTTCACAGATACTGTTAGTGGGAAGACCTGCGCAACGCAGCGCCCTGGCTTCAGGGAAATGCTCGGGAAGATAAGGGATGGCGAAACACTTCTTGTTTCAAAACTAGATCGCCTAGGCCGTGACGCTGTAGACGTGCTGCAAACTGTCCGCCTGCTGGAGAGCAGGAGAATTCGCGTGCTGGTGCATCAGCTGGGTGCTTCGGACCTGACGTCTCCAGCAGGCAAGCTATTGATCTCTATGCTTGCAGCAGTCGCGGAGATGGAGAGGGATCTTTTAATAGAGCGGACCCAGGCGGGGCTAACCCGGGCTAGGGAAGCGGGGAAGCAGCTCGGCAGACCTCCCAGACTCTCCCAGGAGCAACGTTCTCAGGTAGCCCTAGGGGCAGGTAGCGGGCTGAGCATTAGCGCCCTTGCAAAGCGATATGGCGTGTCGCGAGCAACTATAGCGAAAGTGATTCAGAACTGAAAATCGGCCCCTTTGCGGGGGCCTAGCTTTTGGGTTACGTCATAGTCGGACTGTTCGCGATAATCAATGCATCTGTAATTCGAGCAACCCATCCCCTTGGATGGCTGATTTTGCATAACTCGAATTGGCGGAAAAGCTTCTGGCGCCCGGCCATACCCCATACTCGATTCGTATACCAATGTCCCGGAATGAGCCATCAGCCTGTTTCTTGGCTAGCTTGATGGAAACTACACAGCCCGGCTTGATGCCTGCTGGTGTCATGACCAGCCCATCACCACAGTCGACGAAGCTATTGTTAGGGTGCGGATACACGTCATAGCGCTTCAAAAAGCCGGTTAGCCCGTCCGGATATCTCACCGCTGGTAGCGACGTAAATCCATTAAGGTCGCCAGTCTTGATCGACTTACCCATTGCACCGACCTTCATCCTAGCGCTGAGCTTTTCCAAGGACTCCGCAGCAAAGGTAAGGGTAGGTGCAGCGAACAAAATCGCCAGCGAAACGGCTACAACAGCTTTTACGCTTCCTTTCATCAAAAGCTCCTTTAGATAGAGATGCTTGGGGCTCTACACCCCACAATGATTCGAATTTCCTCGATTAGAGCGTGGCCGATTAGGGTTCGTCAATCGACATTCCCGGGATGAATGAATCTCTCAGGGTCCGATTCGGCCGACGAATCAAAGAGCTACGCCTGGCTACCGGTCAGAGTCAGGAAGCGTTCGCAGATACCTGTGGCTTTGCGCGTAGCTATATGAGTCGTATGGAGCGTGGAGAGGGCAACCCATCGCTGGACGCGATAGAGCGGCTGGCCATCGTGCTAGGCATACCGGAGGCAGATCTCTTCGTTGCGTCGAAAACGAATGAAGCTAGTCCCGCCCATCATGGTGTCCCGGTAGCAGTCCCTTTCGCTTCGGATGGGACATGCTTCCATCCGGGGTTAGCTAGTTCCAGAGACGGGACCTTCAAGGTAGGAGAGAAAGACGCCCCAAAGCGCTTCGCTACGTTTGACGAGGCTTTGGATTACCTGCGAGGTATGAGCACAGCTAAATGGTGGCGTCCCAACAGCCAAGGCAACATGGGACTAGTGTCTGCCATAGAATGGAAGGAGATAACTGAAACGCAACTATAAGGAGAAAAGTAGGCGTTTTTTGTTTACCTACGGTATACATTTGTTTCACTTATAGAAGTTTAAGTATCTAATCTTTAAAGCCTTCCGGTAGAAAAGGTCCATATCTCTCCCAACCAAGATCAAGGGATCAAGGTTAGACTGAGAGGGGAGACTTCCACCGGGGCTAGTGCCTTCCGTATAGGTTCTCAACAACCTCGGGACGAATTCTAAAAGCACATGCAGATGAGGAAGCTAGGCCGTCTGCATAGCCTGGTGTAGCGCGGCTCCGTCCGCCCTTTTAGGGCCATCTCTACCGCTAGCTCTTTGGCTACATACCTTCTAGAGCCCGCCAACCAAGGTTGGCTTTGGAAAGACACTGCCTTTCCATTCCCGTCGAACGTTCAGATACCGATAGTCCGGGATTCGCAAAGACTACTTAAGGTTTCATTTCGAATCAACCCCTGTCTTGCTCTCCCTGATCAGCTCAAAGACAAATCGTCCCGTGACGCGCTACCTGACGTCAGACCAGGCCTCGAACCGGTCGCCTCTGTAAGGATTTGTGAAATTCCACGCGGCGGAATACACACCACCCCCACCTTATACCAGCCCGCTCCTAGGACCTCCTTGCCTCTCCTACATCGACCTCCTACATTACCCCCGGGAATCACTCCATAAATCAACGGCTTACGCGACACTTGGGGTTGGGTTCGATTCCCTTCGCCCGCTCCAGATTCCAGACGGCCTCCAATCAGTCCTTGCGGACCAGCTGATTGGGGGCCGTTGCTTTTCCAGGCCCTGTTGCGGGGTTTGCGAGCATCAATCCTACCCCGCCACCAACCCCTTCACCCGCTGCGCCAGGGCTTCCACCGCGAAGGGCTTGGTCAGGATCGCCATGCCGGGTTCCAGGTGGCCGTCGCTGAGCAGCGAGGTTTCGGCGAAGCCGGTGATGAACAGCACCTTGAGTGCGGGACGGTGGACGCGGGCGGCGTCGGCGAGTTGGCGGCCGTTCATGCCGCCGGGCAGGCCGACGTCGGTGACCAGCAGGTCGATGCGGGCATCGGAGTGCAGGACTTCCAGCCCGCCGGCACCGTCGGCGGCTTCGATGATGACGTAGCCCAGTTCGCGCAGCAGGTCGGTCACCAGCATGCGCACCGTGGGTTCGTCGTCGACCACCAGCACGGTGGCGTTGGCGCCTTCCAGCGTGCAGGGCCGGCCATCCTCCGTGGCGACCTCGCACAGCCGCTCGGCCGGCCGCCGCGGCAGATAGAGACAGACGGTGGTGCCCTCGCCCGGGATCGAGCGTAGCCGTAGCTGCCCGCCCGACTGACGAGCGAAGCCGTAGATCATCGACAGCCCGAGACCGGTGCCCTGCCCCATGGGTTTGGTGGTGAAGAAGGGCTCGAAGGCCTTGGCGGCGACATCCGGGGTCATGCCGCTGCCGGTATCGGTCACGCTCAGGTGCAAATAGTCCCCTTCGGCCAATTCAGGATCGGGCGCGCTGTGGGTATCGACCTGATGATGATCGGCCTCGATCAGGATTCGTCCGCCGCCAGGCATGGCGTCGCGGGCGTTGATGCACAGATTCAGCAGGGCGTTTTCCAACTGGGACTGATCCACCAGCAGCGGCTGGTTGTCCGGCAGGCTGATGAAGTGCACCTGGATGGCCGGCCCCACGGTGCGCTGCACCAGATCGAGCATGCCGCCTATCAGCTGGTTGACGTCGGTGGGTTCCGGCGCCAGGGTCTGGCGACGTGCGAAGGCCAGCAGCCGGTGGGTCAGGGCTGCGGCGCGCTTGGCACTGCCCTGGGCCGCCAGCAGGTACTTCTCCAGCTCGGTGAAGCGCCCCTGATCGATGCGCAGCCCCATGAGGTCGAGGCTGCCGGAGATCCCCGCCAGCAGGTTGTTGAAATCGTGAGCCAGGCCACCGGTGAGCTGGCCGACGGCCTCCATCTTCTGTGACTGACGCAGGGCCTCTTCCGAGCGCCGGAGTTCCTCGGTGCGCTCCTCGACCCGCTGCTCCAGGGTCGCGGTCAGGTCGCGCAGCTCGGCCAGGGCGCGATCGCGTTCATCGGCCAGGGCGCGGCGGGCATCCACGTCCAGCAGCACGCCGGGAAAGCGCAGTGGGGTACCGTCCGGCGCCAGTTCGACATGGCCGTTGGCTTCCACCCAGTAGTAGCGACCGTCGCGATGACAAACGCGATACTGATGGGCATAGCGTCCGCCGCGTTCGAGCACGTCGGCGATGGCGGCGGCGAGGCCTGCCTGGTCATCGGGATGGACGTTGGCGACCACCTGGCCCAGGCTCAGGCCATCGCGGCCCAGCGCAGGATCGAGGCCGAAGTGGGTGGCGAAGGCTTCGTCGACGGTGAATCTATCGGTGGGCAGGTCCCAGTACCAGGTGCCGATGATGGCGCCGGCGGCCAGGGCCAGCTGCACCCGTTCGGCGGCCGCCAGCACGCTGCTCTCCGCGGCACGGGCGCTGTCGCGTTCGTCGATGCGCGCTGACAGCTCCTGTTCGAGCGTCAGGTTATGGCGGCGCAGCGCGGCTTCGGCCACGTCGCGCTGACGATGGGCCTGGACGCTGGCGGTGGTCTCGGTGGTGATGTTGAGCATCCCGACGATGGTCTCGCCGTCACGCAGCGGACTGTAGGAAAAGCTCCAGTAGGTGTCCTCGGGATAGCCGTTGCGGGTCATCACGAAGTGCTTGTCGACGAAATGCAGCGCCTCGCCGGCCAGCGTCCGCTCGATCAGCGGCGCGATCTCGGCCCACAACTCCACCCAGACCTCGTGGATCGGTTGCCCCAGCGCCGCGGGATGCCGGGCCCCGAGAAAGGGGGCATAGGCCTGGTTGTAGATCAACGTCTGCTCGGGCCCCCAGGTCGCGCACATGGCGAAGGGCGAAGCCATCAGCAGGTCGTAGGTGGTCCTGAGAGCAACAGGCCAGCAGGTGCGATGGCCCAGTGGCGTGGTTTCCCAAGCAAAGCTTTCAAGGTAGGACAAAGGACGACTCACTGGCAGAGGCGCTGACGGATCTGGTGGCCGCCCAGGCTCTCAGCAATGAGCCCAGACGCTCATGATAGGCGGGTTCAAAGGCACCTTACCAGTCTTGCGAGCGATCGATGGCGTGGCGCCGTCCACCAGCGGTAGCGCGGCCCTGCGGCATGCTGTCCAGGTGAAACGACTGGCACCCGCGGCGTGCATCTCTTACCTTGTGGCCCCCGCTGTCGCCGTCAGGTATCCGCTCGTCATGTCCGCGTCATCCACCCCGCCCGAGGGGCTGCAACGCAGCCTGTCCAATCGTCATCTGCAACTGATCGCCATCGGCGGCGCCATCGGCACCGGCCTGTTCATGGGCTCCGGCAAGACCATTGCCCTGGCCGGCCCGTCGATCCTGCTGGTCTATCTGATCATCGGCAGTGCGCTGTTCTTTGTCATGCGCGCCCTGGGCGAGCTGCTGCTGTCGAACCTGGAATACAAGTCCTTCATCGATTTCTGCACCGACCTGCTCGGGCCCTGGGCCGGTTTCTTCTGCGGCTGGACCTACTGGTTCTGCTGGATCGTTACCGCCATCGCCGATGTCATCGCCATCGCCGCCTATGCCCAGTTCTGGTTTCCCAGCCTCGCGCCCTGGATCCCGGCACTGCTCTGCGTGCTGCTCCTGCTGGGCCTCAACCTGGTCACGGTGCGACTCTTCGGCGAAATGGAATTCTGGTTCGCACTGATCAAGATCGTCGCCATCTGCGCGCTGATCGTCACCGGCTTCGGCCTGGTCTTCTGGGGTTTCCAATCGCCCTCGGGCAACGTGGCGAGCCTGAGCAATCTGTGGAACGACGGCGGCTTCTTCCCCATGGGCCTGGGCGGCTTCTTCGCCGGTTTCCAGATCGCCGTCTTCGCCTTCGTCGGCATCGAGCTGGTGGGCACCACCGCCGCCGAGACCGCCGATCCCCGGCGCAACCTACCGCGCGCCATCAACTCCATTCCGGTGCGCATCCTGGTCTTCTATGTGCTGGCGCTGGTGGTGATCATGGCGGTGACGCCCTGGCGCCAGGTGGTGCCGGACAAGAGTCCCTTCGTCGAACTCTTCGTGCTGGCCGGCGTGCCCATGGCCGCCAGCCTGATCAATTTCGTGGTGCTGACCTCGGCCACCTCCTCGGCCAACAGCGGCATCTTCTCCACCAGCCGGATGCTCTATGGCCTGGCCCGCGAAGGCCATGCGCCCCGGGGCCTCACCCGTCTTTCCCGGGCGGCCGTGCCGGCGCGTGGGCTGCTGCTGTCCTGCCTGTGCCTGTTGCTGGGCACGGTGCTGATCTACCTGATCCCCAATCTCGTCACCGCCTTCACCCTGGTCACCACCCTGGCCGCGGTGCTGTTCATGTTCGTCTGGTCGCTGATCCTGTTGGCCTGGCTGGCCTATAGACGCAACCGGCCGGAGCAGTACGCCGCCTCGGCCTTTCGGCTGCCTGGCGGTCGCTGGGTGTGCTACGGGGTGCTGGCCTTCTTCGCCGCGGTACTGGTCTTGCTGACCTTGCAGGACGACACCCGCCAGGCGCTGCTGGCCAGTCCGCTGTGGTTCCTGCTGCTGGGCCTGGGCTACTGGTGGCGCGGGCGGCGGACGCTACGCGGCGGCTAGCCAGCCACAGTTCGCTCAACCCACCGACCAGAGTTCATCGAGGCGGGTGGTGTAGCGTGGGCTGAGCAGGTCGCGGCGCATCTGCCAGGCGGGATCGCGCGGAATCCTGGCTGGACGCAGGGTTTCGCGACCGAACTTGCCGTTGATGGCGTCCAGCGTTGCCATCAGCCGGGTAGCGGCCGGATCCGGCGCGCCAGCGAAGAGATCCGCGGCCACCTCGTCACGGTGACAGAGATCGAGCAGCAACACCTCGGCCTTGGCATAACCGAAACCGTCGCGAAATATCTCGCGCAGGCCGGACTGGGCATAGTCGTTGAGTACCCGAGTGTCGTCGCTGGGGGCCGGTAGGTTGAGCAGGCTGGCGTTGGCATAGCGGCCCTCGTCCGCGCCATGCATCCCGGTCTGGATGCTGACCCTCAGGGTGCGACAGAGCGACCCCTGGGCGCGCAGCTTTTCCGCGGCGCGGGCGGTGTAGCTGGCCACCGCCTCGGCCAGGGCGCCGAACTGGTACTGGCGGCGACCGAACATGCGGCTGCTGCAAATGGTCTGCCGCGGCGCCTCCAGTTCTTCGAGACCCAGGCAGGCCAGCCCGCGCAATTCCCGGGCGGTCTTTTCCAGCACCACGCTGTAGCGCTGGCGCAGTGACCAGGCATCCTGCGCGGCCAGCTCCCAGGCATTGGTGACGCCCTCGCCCCGCAGGCGCGCGGCCAGGCGCCGGCCGACACCCCAGACGTCTTCGATCGGCGAGTGTTTCAGCACCCAGTCATGCACCACCGGATCGCGCAGATCCAGCACGCCACCGGTGCGCTCCGGCCAGCGCTTGGCGGCGGCATTGGCCAGCTTGGCCAGGGTCTTGGTGCCGGCGATGCCGACGCTGACCGGGATGCCCGTCCATTTCTGCACCCGCGCCTGCAGGCGGTGGCCGAGGGCGTCCAGGGGCTCGGGCAGGCCAGCCAGATCGGCGAATACCTCGTCGATGCTGTAACGCTCCAGGCGCGGCACCAGAGTCCCCAGGGTGCGCATCACCCGGTCGCTGAGGTCGCCATAGAGCGCATAGTTGGAGCTGAAGGCCGCGACCTCGCCACGCTGGGCCAGCTCGCGCACCTGGAACCAGGGCGCGGCCATGGCGATGCCCAGGCGCTTGGCCTCGGCCGAGCGGGCGATCACGCAGCCGTCGTTGTTCGATAGCACCACCACCGGGCGCCCGGCGAGATCGGGGCGGAAGACCCGCTCGCAACTGCAATAGAAGGCATTGCAGTCGATCAGCGCCAATACCGACTCAGCCATGGCCAAAGCGCCTCAGGCTGTGGGTGGCCACACCCCAGACTTCGAAGTCGTCGCGCTCGCCGATGACCAGCGGCGCATAGGCGGGATTTTCCGCCAGCAGGACGAAGTTCGCGCCGCGCCGGCCCAGGCGCTTGAGGGTGGGTTCGCGATCGCGCACCGCCACCACGATATCGCCCACCCGCGCCGGACGGGCGCGGTCGACGATCACCAGATCGCCAGGAAAGATGCCCACCCCGGTCATGCTGTCGCCACTGACCTGGATGACGTAGGTATGAGGAGCGCGCAGGTCGACCAGTTCGTCCAGCGAGACCTGGCGCTCCAGATGATCCTGGGCCGGCGAGGGAAAACCGCACGGCAGGCGAAAATCATAGAGCGGCAGCTGGGTGTCGGACGACGCCAGGCAACCCAGGACGGTAACGGACATGACAAGGTGCTCCTGCGGATAACTGTCTATTTATACAGTTATCCGCAGGAGCCAGGTTGTAAAGTCGGACCTGGTTCCTGCCGATGAGCGGCGCCATCAGGCGCTGAGGCGAAAGCGCGAGACCACGCTGCGCAGGTCCTGGGAGAGACCCGCCAGACGCTCGGCGGTACCGGCGTCGGACTCGATCCCGCTCAGTACCTGCACGGTACTGGCACGGATGCCCGTGGTGTTGCGGTTGATGTCTTCGGACACCGCGGCCTGTTGTTCCGCGGCGCTGGCGATCTGCACGTTGACGTCGACGATGCGTCCCACCGCGGAGCCGATGCTGGTCAGGCTGGCACTGGCCTGCTCGGCCGCCGCGACCCCCGTCAGGGCATGGCCACGGCTGGCCTGCATCTGGCCGACGGCCTCGCCGGTAGCGGCCTGCAATTGCTCGATGATGCGGCGGATCTCCTCGGTGGAGGTCTGGGTGCGCGAGGCCAGGGTGCGGACCTCGTCGGCCACCACGGCGAAACCGCGACCCTGCTCACCGGCCCGGGCGGCCTCGATGGCGGCGTTGAGGGCCAGCAGATTGGTCTGCTCGGCGATGGTACGGATCACCGCGATGACCCCACCGATGGCCTGGCTGTGACTCTCCAGGGCGGCGACCTTGGTGGCGCTGAGATCCACCTCGGCGGCCAGGGCTTCGATGGCCTGTTGGGTCTGCTGCATCACCCGGGCGCCGTCACGGGTGGCCTGATCGGCCTGCTGGGCAGCCGCGACAGCGCCTTCGGTGTTGTTGGCGACGTCCGCCACGCTGGCGGTCATCTCGGTGATGGCGGTGGCCACCTGGTCGGTCTCGCCCTGTTGCGCCTGCATGGTCGAGCGTGCCTGACCGATGGAGCCGGCCAGGGCGCCGGACGCCTGGGCGACTGCCTGGGAGGCCTGATCGACCTCGCGTAGCGAGCGACCGAAGGCCTCCAGCATCTCATCCAGGCTACGACCGATGTCGGCGATCTCGTCACGCCCGGACAAGGCGGCCCGGCGGCTCAGATCGCCCCGGGCAGCGGCGGCGGTCACCTCGACCAGCTCGGCGATCCCCAGGCGCAGGGCCTGGTAGATGCCGGCGAAGGTGTAGCTCAGCAGCAGCAAGGCCCCCAGGATCATGCCCAGGATCATATTGCGCAGCGCGGTTTCATGGGCCAGGCGCTCGGCCAGCATCTGGGACAGAAGGCCCTGGGCCTCTTCCAGAACCTTGTAGTAGCGGGCGACCACGGCATTGCCCTGGGCACCCAGAGCGCGCCCGGCAACCACACCCTCCCCGCTCATGGCAGTCAGCATGCCCTGGCGGAAGTTGGCATAGTCGTCCGATGCGAGCGCCAGGGAGCCCTTGAGGCGTTGCGCCAGCTCAGGCGCCTGGCGCGCCAGCAGCCGCAAACCCTGCTCCAGTTCGTCGGCGGTCTGCCGCTCCTGGCGCACCAGGGTACGCGCCACATTGAGGGTGGCCGGATCGAAGCTGTTGGTAGCGCTCAGGCCGCTCGCCAGGCCGCGCAGCTGGCCGATGAGATTGATTTCCCGAGGCAGTCGCAGCGAGGTGATATCGATGAGAAAGAGGCTGGTGTAGTCGGCATCCAGCGCCAGGCCCGAGGTGGCCGAGACGTAATAGAAGAAGTTGAGGGTCTTGGTCAGCTGCTCATTCCAGCCTTCGAACACCTCCAGGGAGTTGCCTGAGGTTCCCTGCAGCAGCCGTTCGGCTCCCAGCCGCAGCTGGCTGACGCGATCGCCGGTTTCCAGCTTCCCGCCGAGTTCACGATCCAACTGCCCCAGGTCGTCATAGGCCTTGAGCAGGTTGTCGCGATTGTTCTGCCACTCCTGCTGCGCCGAGGTGTCGCCATCCTGGACACGCTTGGTCAGGGCACGTTGCAACATGCTCAGTCGGGCGACCGGGGTCAGCTGCGTCAGATAGCGCTGACCGTCGATCTCCTGGGTCAGGCTCACGCGCTGCTCCTGGATATCCTGATAGAGGTAGACGCTGAGAAACAGGAGCGGCACCAGAACGATGGTGGCGAGGCAGACGAACTTGGCGGGAAACCTCAGGCGATTCATTATCGTTACAGCAGGGGTCAGCAGATTCATGGCTAGCTCGGGCGGCGGCGAAAGGGGTCATTAGGGCTGTACCACCCTATTCGTGACGTAATAGACAAAAATTCTTGTAACAGTTTCGTCTCTATCGAGCTGTCGCTTCGCTTCCCTGGCTATTTGCCAATCGGCGGTCGAAAGCCGCCCCTCAACGGTCTTCGGATAGCTCTAGCATGCATGACTTATTGATTCGCAATGCCTTGGTGCTGGACGGCCACGACCGTCCGGGCAGGCCGCTCGATGTCGCTGTCTCAGCCGGACGTATCCAGAAGCTGGGCGACCTGGCCACTGAACCGGCCCGAGAGGTCCGCGACGGCAGCGGCCTGGTGCTGGCGCCTGGCTTCATCGACGTCCATACCCATGACGACAGCATGGTCATCCGCCGGCCGCAGCAACTGCCCAAGCTCAGCCAGGGGGTCACCACCGTGGTGGTGGGCAATTGCGGCATCAGCGCCGCGCCGGTCCGTTTACGCGGTGAGCCGCCGGACCCGCTGAATCTGCTCGGCCCGGCCGCGGCCTTCGGCTATCCCACCTTCGCCGCCTACCGCGCGGCGGTGGAGCAGGCGCGGCCCGGCGTCAATGTCGCCGCCCTGGTGGGCCACACGGCGCTGCGCAGCAATCATCTGGACGATCTCTACCGCGCCGCCACTCCGGCCGAGATCGCCGCCATGCGTGCCGAGTTGCGCGACAGCCTGGCCGCCGGTGCCCTGGGGCTTTCCAGCGGCCTGGCCTATGCGTCCGCCGCGGCGGCCCCGACCGACGAGGTGGCCCAGCTGGCCGCGGAGCTGGATGCCGTGGGCGGACTCTATGCCACCCATTTGCGCAGCGAATTCGCCGCGGTCCACGAAGCGCTGGACGAAGCCCTGGACATCGGTCGCCAGGCCCGGGCACCGGTGGTGGTCTCCCACTTCAAGTGCGCCGGGGTGGACAACTGGGGGCGCGCACCGGAACTGCTCGGCGCCCTGGCCGAGGCCGCGCAGACCCAACAGGTTGGCTGCGACTGCTATCCCTATGCCGCCAGCTCCTCCACCCTGGATCTCAAGCAGGTCACCCAGCGGCATCGCATCACCATCACCTGGTCCACCCCGCATCCCGAATGCGGCGGCCGTGACCTGGACGCCATCGCCGCCGACTGGGGGCTTGACCTGGACAGCGCCGCACGCCGCCTGCAGCCGGCCGGGGCCGTCTACTACGGCATGAGCGAAGCCGATGTGCGGCTGATCCTGGCCCATCCGCTGAGCATGATCGGCTCCGACGGCCTGCCCGAGGATCCCTTTCCGCACCCACGCCTCTGGGGCGCCTTCCCGCGGGTGCTCGGCCATTTCAGCCGTGACCTCGGTCTCTTCCCCCTGCACACCGCGGTGCACAAGATGACCGGTCTTTCCGCCGCGCGCTTCGGCCTCAAGGATCGCGGCCTGATCGAACCGGGCGCCCATGCCGACCTGGTGCTGTTCGACCCTGCCCATATTCGCGATGTGGCCGATTTCAGCGAGCCACAGCGCCCCGCCGAAGGCATCCACGCCGTCTGGGTGAATGGCCGTCTGGCCTATGCGCCGGACCAGAGCATCGACGAGCGCCATGGCCGCTTCCTGCCCCGTGCCGGGGACCTGCGGCAAACCTTCCCATGCTGCTGATCGAACGCTACCGGGTAACGTCCTGACCTGGTGCGCCGCCGTTACCTTCCGCCACTTCCCGGTGCCACCCACGGTACCGGGAGCCCCTTCTTTGCCCGTCGTTCAAGCCAAGCCATTGATTTGCAAAGCCGTCGAAAAAGCTGGCACAGTGACTGCAATCTATTCCGTTGTTACGAACATAATTCCGCTATAACGGAAAAGGAGTCGCATGATGACGGGCAAGACGAAGGGGTGGAAAACACTGGCGCTGCTGGTGGGTCTGGTCGCCATGACTGGCGCCCAGGCGGCCAAGCTGGATGACGTACTCAAGCGCGGTCACCTGATAGTGGGTACCGGCAGCACCAACGCCCCCTGGCACTTCCAAGGCGCCGACGGCAAGTTGCAGGGCTTCGATATCGATATCTCCAAGGTCATCGCCAAGGGGCTGTTCAACGATCCGGAAAAGGTCGAATTCGTCGTCCAGGGCTCGGATGCGCGCATCCCCAACCTGCTCACCGACAAGGTCGACATCAGCTGCCAGTTCATCACCGTGACCGCCAGCCGCGCCCAGCAGGTCGCCTTCACCCTGCCCTATTACCGTGAGGGCGTGGCCCTGCTCTTGCCGGCCAACAGCCGCTACCAGCAGATCGATGACCTCAAGGCGGCCAAGGACGACCTGACCGTGGCCGTGCTGCAGAACGTCTATGCCGAGGAACTGGTGCACCAGGCGCTGCCCGGCGCCAAGGTCGATCAGTACGACAGCGTCGATCTGCTCTACCAGGCCCTGGGCACCGGCCGTGCCGACGCCGTGGCCACCGACCAGTCCTCGGTCAAGTACCTGATGACCCAGAATCCCGGTCGCTACCGCTCGCCCGACTATGCCTGGAGCCCCCAGACCTACGCCTGCGCGGTCAAGCGCGGCGAACAGGACTGGCTGAACTTCGTCAACACCGCCCTGCACGAGGCCATGACCGGTGTGGAATTCCCCACCTACCAGGCGTCCTTCAAGAAGTGGTTCGGTGTCGAGCTGCCGTCTCCGGCGATCGGCTTCCCTGTCGAGTTCAAGTGATCCTGGCCCGGCGCGGTTCGTCCGCGCCCTCTCGGTAGACGTCGAGCATGAACTACACCCTGAACTTCGCCCCCGTGTGGCAGAACCTGGATCACCTGCTGGCCGGGCTCGCCCTGGGTCTGCAGCTGGCCCTGGTGGGCATCGCCATCGGCTGCCTGATCGGCCTGGCCACCGCCTTCGCCCTGCTCTCGCGGATGCGGGCGCTGCGCTGGCTCGCGGCGGGCTACGTCACCCTGGTGCGCAACACCCCGATCCTGGTGCTGATCCTGCTGCTGTACTTCGCCCTGCCCAGCGTCGGCATCCGCCTGGACAAGCTCAGCTCCTTTCTCATCACCCTGGCGCTCTATGCCGGGGCCTACCTGGCCGAGGTGTTTCGCGGCGGCCTCATGGCCATTCCCAAGGGCCAGCGCGAGGCGGGCCTGGCCATCGGCCTGCGCGAATGGCAGATCAAGGCCTACGTCATCATTCCGGTGATGCTGCGCAACGTCCTGCCGTCCCTCTCCAACAGCTTCATCTCCTTGTTCAAGGACACCTCCCTGGCAGCGGCCATCGCCGTGCCGGAGCTGACCTACCAGGCACGCAAGATCAACCTGGAAAGCTACCGGGTCATCGAGACCTGGCTGGTGACCAGCGTCCTCTACATCCTCACCTGCTACGTCATCGCCCTGCTGCTGCGCCAGCTGGAGCGGCGACTGAGCCTGACCCGCTAGGAGCCCGAACGTGTACGAAGCCCCCTCCTGGTTCCTGGAATTGTGGAACGCCCGCCAGACCCTGGCCGCCGGTTTCGCCACCACCCTGGCCTGTTCGCTGCTGGCGGTGCTGGGCGGTACCCTGCTGGGTACCCTCGGCGGCCTGGCGCTGACCTACGGCCGCTGGCCACTGCGCCTGCCGTTCCGCCTCTACTCCGACCTGATCCGCGGCACCCCGGTGTTCGTGCTGGTGCTGGCCTGCTACTACATGGCTCCGGCCCTGGGCCTGCGGCCCACGCCCTTTCAGGCCGGCACCGCGGCCCTGCTGCTGTTCTGCGGCTCCCATGTGGCGGAGATCGTCCGTGGTGCCCTGCAGGCCATCCCGCGCGGTCAGCACGAGGCGGCCAAGGCCATCGGCCTGACCTTCGTCCAGAGTCTCCAGGAGGTACTGCTACCCCAGGCGCTGCGCCAGATCCTGCCGACCTGGGTCAACGCCTCCACCGAGATCGTCAAGGCCTCCACCCTGCTCTCGGTGATCGGCGTGGCCGAACTGCTGCTCAGCAGCCAGCAGGTCATCGCCCGCACCTTCATGACCCTGCAGTTCTATCTGTTCGCCGGACTGCTGTTCTTTCTCATCAACTTCGCCATCGAGCGGCTCGGCCGCTACCTGGAAAAACGGGTGACCCTGCCATGACCGCTGCCAACGACCCCTTGCTGAGCATCAACGGCCTGCACAAGAGCTTTGGCGAGGTAGAGGTGCTCAAGGGCATCGACCTCAGCCTCTACCGTGGCGACGTGGTGACCCTGATCGGCTCCAGTGGCTCGGGCAAGACCACCCTGCTGCGCTGCGTCAACCTGCTGGAAGACTTCCAGGGTGGCAGCATCCAGCTGGCCGGCGAGGCCATCGGCTACCGCGAAGACGGCGGTCGCCGCCAGCGCCTGCCGGAGCGCGAGGTCGCCCGCCAGCGTTCGCTCACCGGCATGGCCTTCCAGCAATTCAATCTGTTCCCCCACCTCACCGCCCTGGAAAACGTCACCCTCGGCCTGCGCAAGGTCAAGAAGATGGGCAAGGACGAAGCCATCGCCCTCGGCGAGCAGTGGCTGCGTCGGGTCGGGCTGCTCGAACGGCGCGACCACCATCCCGGCCAGCTCTCCGGCGGTCAGCAGCAACGGGTGGCCATCGCCCGCGCCATCGCCATGAACCCCAGCCTGATGCTGTTCGACGAACCCACCTCGGCGCTGGATCCGGAGCTGGTCGGCGAGGTGTTGGCAGTGATCAAGGACCTGGCCCAGGATGGCATGACCATGCTGCTGGTGACCCACGAGATGAGATTCGCCTATGAGGTCTCCGATCGCATCGTCTTCATGAGCCAGGGTCGCATCGAGGAGCAGGGTCCGCCGCGCGAACTGTTCGAGCGGCCCCGCTCCACCCGTCTCGCCGAATTCCTCGGCCGGACCTCCTTCTGAATCATCCCCCGCTACAGGAGCAACACCATGAGCATCATTCGTTACGGCGCCGGCGAACGCGGCGCAGGTGGTCAACCCCTCCCCTTCGCCCGCGCGGTGGAAGCCGATGGCTGGCTGCACGTCTCCGGCCAGGTGGCCATGGAGAACGGCGAGATCATCGATGGCGGCATCGTCGCCCAGACCCACAAGACCATGCAGAATCTGATCGCCATCCTGAACGAGGCCGGCTACGGTCTGGAGCACGTGGTACGCGCTGGCGTCTGGCTGGACGATCCCCGCGATTTCTGGAGCTTCAACAAGGTGTTCGCCGAGTACTTCGCCGGCAACGCTCCGGCGCGCGCCTGCGTGCAGTCCTCCATGATGGTGGACTGCAAGGTCGAGATCGACTGCATCGCCTACAAACCCAAGGCCTGAGACAAATCACACAGATGACCGAACCTACCCGCCAGAGAGCCCGCGGCCTGGACCGCGCCTTCGACATCCTCGATCACCTCAAGCGGGTAGGTCGGCCGCTGCGACCCAACGAGATCGCCGCCGGCCTGGGCATTCCCAAGTCCACCGTCTACGATCTGGTCGGCCTGTTGCTGGAGCGGCACATGCTCGATGCCGTGGGCCGCGACGGTCAGGTCTACCTGGGCCGCGAGCTGTACTTTCTCGGCCAGGCGCACATGCGCCACTTCGACCTGGCCCGCGAGGCCGGGCTGCTGCTGGACGACATTGTCGCCCGGACCCGCGAGACCGCCCAGCTGTGCCAGCTCAACGGCCGCAAGTACACCGTCTCGCTGATGAAGGAAGGCGCCCGCGCCTTTCGCATCTCCTCCAACGTCGGCGAGGACGCGCCCATTCCCTGGACCGCCTCTGGCCGGTTGCTGCTCGGCCATCTGAGCGACGCCGAGATCCTCGCCCTGATCGATCCGGACGACTTCATCCTGCCCGATGGCAGCCGCCTGCCGCCGGCGACCTTTATCGCCGAGATCCGCAGCGCCTGCGCCGAGGGCTTCTTTTCCTTCGACAGCATCGCCGACACCTACACCCACTGCTTCGCCGCTCCGGTGCAGGACACCAGCGGCCTGTGCATCGCCACCCTGTGCATCGTCGCGCCCCGTGCCGACGCCCAGGCCCACCATGCCGAGTACCGCCAGGTGCTGGTCGACAGCGCTCGCCGCCTGTCCCAGCGCCTGGGCGGCCAGGAGAATCCATGACCGCTCTACATGCCCCCGAGAAAGGCGCCGCCAACCCCGGCGACAGCCTACTCCGCGACATCGCCCTGCCCGCCCTGGTCATCCACCAGCGGGCGCTCGATCACAACATCGCCTGGATGCAGGCCTTCGCCAGCGACCGCGGCGCGCAGCTGGCGCCCCATGGCAAGACCAGCATGGCGCCGGCGCTGTTCCAGCGGCAGCTGGCGGCCGGCGCCTGGGGCATGACCCTGGCCACCGCGATCCAGACCCGCGCCGCCCAGGCCCATGGCGTACGCCGGGTGCTGATGGCCAACCAGCTGGTTGGGGCGCCGAACATGGCGCTGATCGCCGAGCTACTGAGCGCCGACCCTGATTTCGACTTCCATTGCCTGGTGGATCATCCCGATCAGGTCACGGCCCTGGGTGCCTTCTTCGCCGAACGCGGCCTGGCGCTGCAGGTGATGATCGAATACGGCGTGCCTGGTGGGCGTTGCGGCTGCCGCAGCGAAGCCGAGGTGCGCACCCTGGCCCAGGCCATTGCCGGGCAACCGGCGCTGCGGCTGACCGGCATCGAAGGTTACGAGGGCGTGATTCACGGCGCCGAGGCAGTGACCGACATCCGCGCCTTCGCCGATTCCCTGGTGCGTTTGGCCGAGGAGTTGCGTGGCCAGGGCGCCTTCTCCCTCGATCGGCCCATCGTCACCGCCTCGGGCTCGGCGTGGTACGACCTGATCGCCGCCGCCTTCGATCGGCTGGAGGTACGAGAACGTTTCCTGGCCGTCCTGCGCCCCGGCAGCTATGTGGTCCATGACCACGGCATCTACCGCGACGCCCAGGGCGGCGTCCTGGCGCGCACCGGCCTGGCCGAGGGCCTGCAGCCAGCGCTGGAGGTCTGGGCCCACGTGCAGTCGCTGCCCGAACCCGGCTTTGCCATCCTGGCCCTGGGCAAGCGCGACGTCGCCCATGACGCCGGCCTGCCACTGCCGCTACGCCGCTACCGACCCGGCCAGGCGGGCGCTGAAGCCGTCGACATGAGCGGCTGTACCGTCACTGCCATCATGGACCAGCACGCCTTCATGGTCGTCGCGCCAGGTACGGAGCTGGCCATCGGCGATATCGTTGCCCTGGGCACCTCCCATCCTTGCCTGACCTTCGACAAGTGGCGCCAGGGCTGCCTAGTAGATGACAGTCTGCAGGTGATGGAGACCTTCGCGACCTGCTTCTGAGGCGCTAGGGCCGCAGCTCGCCTTCTTCCTCGCCATCCCAATAGCGGATGCGCTCGGCATGCACCTTGATGAGGATCATGCCGGGCGTATCGGTGCCCTGGGGAAACCAGCGGTTCAGGTTCTTGGTCCAGTGCGCCTCGAACTGCGCCTTGTCGCGGATCAGCTCGGCGCGGCCCTCGATGCCGATGAAGATCCCGGGCTTGCCCAGCAGGCTCTTGCCCTCGCTGAAGCTAAGGCCCACCGCCGGATCCTGTTCGATGTCGCGGATCTTGGCGGAGTCGTCATAGGCGTAGAACCAGGAATCGCCGTCGTACTCGACGTCGCCATTGTTGCTCATTGGCCGGCTGGTCAGGCGCCCGGTGCCGGTGGTCAGCATGCAGAAATCCAGATTGCTCATCGCTTTGGACAGGTCGTGCAGGGTCTTGTCGGCCATGGGGGTCGCTCCGGTGGGATGGGCGGTGTTGCCCGTCTGAATTCAGACCCGAAACTGCCGCCGCTTGGTTCCGATGCGCAGGCACCGACCCGGCTTTTCGGACGGGCTGCGCTGCCGACCTCAGGTCCCCCGCGGCTTGGCTCGCGCCGTCGGTTCGGCGATCAGCGGATCGTCCGGCCAGTAGTGCTTGGGGTAGCGGCCCTTGAGGTCCTTCTTCACGTCGAGGTAGGTGTTGGCCCAGAAGCTGGCCAGGTCCTGGGTGACCTGCACCGGACGCCGCGCCGGGGAAAGCAGGTGCAGCTTGACCGCCAGGCGCCCGCCGGCGATGCGCGGGGTATCGGCCAGGCCGAACAGCTCCTGCAACCGCACCGCCAGCACCGGCGGGTGTTCGCCGTAGTCCAGGCGGATGTTGGAGCCGGAGGGTACCGCCAGGGTGCGCGGGGCCAGGTCGTCCAGCTGGCGCGGCAGCGGCCAGGGCAGCAGGCCCTGGAGCATGGCGGCCAAGTCCAGATTGGCGAAGTGGGCCAGGCGGGTGACACGGTCCAAGTAGGGCAGCAGCCAATCTTCCAGGCTGGCCAGTAGGGCCGCGTCGCTGACGTCCGGCCAGTCGCTCGCCTGCTTCTGCTGCAATTCCAGCTGGCGCAACAAGGCTACCCGCGCCTGCCACTGGCGCAACTCCGGCGTCCAGGGCAGCAGCTCCAGGCCTTTGCGCCGCACCAGCTCCAGCAGCGCGCGGCTGCGGGTCGTGGCGTCCAGGTTCTTCAGCGGCTCGCGACTCAGCACCAACTGGCCGACCCGGCGCTGGCGCTCGGCGCGCAGGACGCCTTCGCGCTCGTCCCAGTCCAATTCATCGTGACTCACGACCTGCTCGGCCAGCGGCCCCTCGAACAATGCTGGATCCAGTTCGGCGGCCAGGTAGATGCGCTCCTCGCGCTGCCCCTGGCGACTGCCCAGGTCGACCACCACCAGCCAGGGCGACTTCATCAACCCATCCGGCTCGCCAAAGCTGGCGGCCCGGCCATTGGCCAGCCGATAGTCCTGGCCGCCGGCCTTGCGCTGCTGGGCGATGCGATCCGGATAGGCGCAGGCCAGCAGGGCGCCCGTCCAGCGCGGGTGTTCGGGATCGGCCACCGGCCGCTCGGCCTTGCCACGCAGCAGGCCGCGGTACTGACGGACCAGCTGACGAATGCGCGCCACCCCGCCGCGCGGGCCGCGCCCTTCGCCGGCCAGGAGCAGCAGACGGGTATGCAGGTCGGCGCCCTGCCCCGGCGCCAGGTCGCGTTCGCCCAACAGTGCGGCGATCTCGCAGGCGCGCTCGGCCAGGCCCCAGGCCTGACCACGCAACAGCAGGTACGCCAGCCGTGGATGGGCCGGCAGACCGCTCATGGCCTGGCCGTGAGGGGCGAGCACGCCCTGGTCGTCCAGGGCACCCAGGCGCATCAGCAGGTCGCGGGCCTGGGCCAGGCCCGCGGCGGGCGGGGGATCGAGCCAGGCCAGCTCCTCGGCGCTCATGCCCCAGCGGGCCAGTTGCAGCGCCAGCCCGGCGAGGTCAGCCTGGAGGATCTCGGCGCTGTCGTAGGCCGGCAATTGCTGGTGCAGTTCTTCCGACCAGAGTCGATAGCAGACACCCGGCTCTAGGCGGCCGGCGCGGCCCTGGCGCTGGGTAGCCGAGGCGCGGGAGATGCGGCGGGTGGTCAGGCGGGTCATGCCGCTGCCGGGATCGAAGGCCGGCACCCGCGCCAGACCTGCATCCACCACCACCCGTACCCCTTCGATGGTCAGGCTGGTCTCGGCGATATTGGTGGCCAGCACCACCTTGCGGCTGCCCACTGGCGCCGGCTCAATGGCCGCCCGTTGGGCCGCCAGCTCCAGCTCGCCATGCAACGGGCAGAGCAGCACCGCAGCAGGCAAGTGATCCGCCAGCCGCTCGGCGGTGCGGCGGATCTCCGCCTGCCCGGGCAGGAACACCAGCAGGCTGCCGGACTCCTCGTCCAATGCCTGCAGCACCGTGGCGGCCACCCGCACCTCCAGGCGTTCGTCCTGGCCGAGCGGTCGACTCCAGCGGGTCGTGACCGGAAACATCCGGCCTTCGCTACGCACCACGGGCGCATCACCAAGCAGCGCGGCCAGGCGCTCGCCTTCGAGGGTGGCGGACATCACCAGCACCTTGAGCGGCGTATCGCGTAGCAGCTCGCGCCCGCTCAGGGTCAGCGCCAGGGCCAGATCGGCGTCCAGGCTGCGTTCATGGAATTCGTCGAAGATCACCAGGCCGACACCGTCCAGCGCCGGATCGTCCTGCAGCCGGCGGGTGAGGATGCCTTCGGTGACCACTTCGATGCGGGTGCGCGGCCCTACCTGGCTTTCCAGGCGGATGCGATAGCCCACCGTCTCGCCGACGCCTTCACCCAGTTCCGCGGCCAGACGCTCGGCTGCGGCGCGGGCCGCCAGCCGTCGGGGTTCGAGCAGCAGGATGCGCTGACCGGCCAGCCAGGGTTCGCCCAGCAGCGCCAGGGGCACCCGGGTGGTCTTGCCGGCGCCGGGCGGCGCTTCCAGCACACAGTCATCACGGCGGGCGAGGGCCTGGCGCAGGTCGGGCAGGACAACATCGATGGGCAAGGGCGTCATTGGGCACGGCCGGTGGTCTCAACGGGGCGGGCAGTATAAAGCGTCTCGCCCGCCGTGATTCCGGCCGCTATAGTGGCGGCCTCATCCAACCGGAGGTTGTCTATGTCGATGCGTACCCGCGCGGTGTGTGGCGTCCTCGCCGCCGCCCTGTTCACCCAGCTGACCGCTTGCGGCTCCCTGTTCTACCCCGAGCGCCGCGGCCAGATCACCGGCAGTGGCCGTATCGACCCGGGCATCGTTGCCCTCGATGCCATCGGCCTGCTGTTCTACATCATCCCCGGCCTGGTCGCCTTTGGCGTGGACTTCGCCACCGGTGCCATCTACCTGCCCGAGAACCGCCGTGCCGAGGTGGATCCGGCCGAGCTGAACAAGGCGATCAACCCGGACGGCAGCGTCGATCGCGCACGCCTCAAGGCCATCATCCAGCAGGCCACCGGCCATAACCTGCCGCTGGACGACCCGCGCCTGCTGCAACGCAGCGGCAACACCGAGCAGCTCGCCAGCCTGGGCCTCGCCCCGCACGCCTGATGAGCGATCCGCACCGCACCGAGCGGCTGTTGCGTCGCGCCACGGCCGCCTCGGTAGCCGTGGCGACGACGCTGATCCTGGCCAAGGCCGTGGCCTGGTGGTTCAGCGGTTCGGTCAGCTTGCTCGCCGGCCTGACCGATTCGCTGCTCGACGGCCTGGCCTCGGTGTTCAACCTGCTGGCGGTGCACTACGCCCTCAAACCGGCGGACGACGACCACCGCTACGGTCATGGCAAGGCCGAGTCCCTGGCCGGTATCGCCCAGGCGGTCTTTATCGGCGTCAGCGCCGTGCTCATCGCCTGGCAGGCCATCGGTCGCCTGCAACACCCCGAGCCCCTCGGCGCCCATGCCCTGGGCATCGCCGTCACCCTGTTTTCCCTGGCCCTGACTGCCATGCTGGTGGCCTACCAGCAGCACGTCATCCGCCTTACCGATTCCACGGTGGTCCGCGCCGACGCCCTGCACTATCGCTCCGACCTGCTGCTCAACGTCGGCATCCTGATCGCCCTGGCGCTGACCGGCTTCGGCTGGTACTGGCTGGATCCACTGTTCGGCCTGGCCATCGCCCTCTACATCCTCTGGAGCGCCTACGGCATCGCCCGTGACTCCTTCGGCGTGCTGATGGACCAGGAACTGCCCGCCGACATCAGCGAGCACATGCTGCAGCTGGCCTGCCAGGTACCTGGCGTGATCGGTGCCCATGACCTGCGTACCCGTCTCTCCGGCAATCACTGGTTCGTGCAACTGCATCTGGAGCTGCCGGGGCAGATGAGCCTGTCGCGCGCCCATGTGCTGTGCGACGAGGTCGAGGCGGCCATCTGCGCCGAATACCCCCAGGCCGAGGTGCTGGTCCACGCCGATCCGCTGGATGCGCCGGACGTCCCCCACCGTCATCCCCTGCCGCCCGCCACCTGAGCGGAACCCGGCGCCGCTGCGTTCTCTCGAATCTGCAAGCTTGATTCGGAGAGCGTTCCAGAGAGCGCCGGGAGATGACCATGAATACCCTGCACCCGGTCGCGCGCCTTGCGGACCTGCGTGAAGACCGCGGTACTGCGGTCGAGATCGAAGACACCACCATCCTGCTGCTGCGCGTCGGCGACGAGGTGCGGGCCTTTCAGGCCAACTGTCCCCATGCCGGCGCCCCGCTGGCCGAGGGCGCCGTCTGCCAGGGGCGGCTGGTCTGTCCCTGGCACAAGGCGAGCTTCGCCGTGGATGACGGCAGCCTCTGCGAACCACCCGCGCTGGATGCCCTGCAGCGCTACCCGGTGGAGGTGCGCGATGGCGAGGTGCTGGTCGGTACCGAGCCACTGCCCGCACAAGCGGCCGAAATCCAGCGTGACGAGCGCCTGTTCGTCGTCGTTGGCGCCGGCGCCGCAGGCACGGCCGCCGCCGCTGCCCTGCGTGAGTTCGGCTTTGGCGGCCGCCTTGTGCTGATCGGCCAGGAACCGGGCGAGCCCTATGATCGTACCGCCCTGTCCAAATTCGTCCTCCAGGGCGACAAGGCCCCAGAAGAGGCTCCACCGCTGCGCGATGCCGACTTCTTCCGTCAGCAGCACATCGAACGCCTGCACGCCGAGGTGGTGCGCCTGGATGCCCAGGTACGCCAGCTGGAACTAAGCAATGGCCAGACCCTGGACTATGACGGTTGCGTACTCGCCACTGGCGGCGAGCCCAAACCCCTGGCCGTGCCAGGCGCCAACCTCCAGGGCATCCACCTGTTGCGGACCCGCGCTGACGCGGCCGCCATCCTGGCCGACCTGCCCGACGAGGGCCGGGCGGTGATCATCGGTGCCAGCTTCATCGGCCTGGAAGCCGCCTCCGCCCTGCGCAAGCAGGGCCTGGCAGTGGACGTGGTCTCTCCCGCCTCCCTGCCCTTCGTCAAACAGATGGGCGAGACCCTGGGTCAGCACTTCAAGACCCTGCACGAGGCCAATGGCGTCACCTTTCATGCGCCCCACGAGGTGGTGGGCTTCGAAGGCGAAGGTCAGGTCCGGCAGGTCAGACTCAAGGACGGTACCCGTCTACCTGCCGATGTCGTGCTGGTAGGCACCGGCATCGCTCCGGCGACGGCTTTCCTCGCCAACCTGCCTCTGGCGGACGATGGCAGCATACCGGTGGATGCCCAGCTCAAGGCCGCGGAAGGCCTCTACGCCGCTGGCGACCTGGCCACCTTCCCCTATGCCGGCCGGCCCACCCGGATCGAGCACTGGCGCCTGGCCCAGCAGCACGGCCGCCTGGCTGCGCGTAACCTGCTCGGCCAGGCCGAGGCCTATGCCGACGTCCCCTTCTTCTGGACCCTGCACCACGGCAAGCGTTACGAATACCTCGGCCACCCCCGCCAGTGGGATGACATGCACCTCGACGGCAGCCTGGGTGACCAGACCTTCGTCGCCCTGTTGCTGGCCGAGGATCTGGTAGTGGGTGTAGTCGCCTGCCAACGAGAGCGTGCCACCGCGGTGCTGAGCCAGCTCATGCGGCAGCCTCTGACGCGCGCTCGCGCCTTGGAGATTCTGGCCGCGTCCTGATCCAACCAGGACGCGCTCGGGTGACCGGGCACGTCCTCATTGGACGGATAGCCAGCTTCTAGGCGCTCAGTTCTTGCCATTGAACATGTCGGCGAACATCTGCTTGTGGGCGGCGTAGTAGTCGGCCACGACCTTGTCGGCGGAGCTCTCGCGTGCCTGCAGCATCAGCTGCTGCAAGTCGCCGTCTGGCAGATGGTAATGGGCGAAGAAGGTGGCGATCTTCGGATACTCGGCCGGAAAATCCTTGCGTGCGATGGCATGGATCTGCTCCGCCGTACCGAAGACGCCCTTGGGATCGTCGAGATAGCGCAGCTTCCACTTGGAGAACATCCAGTGCGGGCTCCAGGCATTGATCACCGACCACTTGCCACGCTTCAGATTGCGATCCATCTCGGTGAGCATGCCGACCTCGGACGAGGCGACGATCTTGTAGCCCTTGAGCTGGTAGACGTCGAAGGCTTTCTCGGTGAGCTTGTACTGGCCATTGCCCACTTCCGAGGAGAGGATCTTGCCCTCGAGCTTGGCCCGCACCTCAGGCTTTTTCAGGTCCTCGACGCTGGAAAGTTCGCTCTTGGGAATGGAGTCGGGTACCGCCATGCCCAGCTTGCCCTCGTAGAGCACGCCCAGATCGGTGAGCTTGTCCTTGTGCTTGTCGACGAACACCGCATGGGTGGTAGGCAGCCAGACCATGGGAATGAGATCGATGCTGCCATTGGCCATGGCCTGGAACTGGATGCCAATGTCGGCCTGCACCATCTTCACCGGCAGCTTCAGCTGGTCCTCGATGGCGGCCTGGGCGAGCTTCGCGGTGATTTCCGCATCCGACCAGTTGACCCAGCCGATGCGGACCGGTCCCTGGGCAGCGTGAATACCCTGGCTGGCGACTGTCAGGCCCAGCACGGCGACCAGACCCAGGACCTTGCGTTTGATGTTCTGTGCAACATTCATCAGCTCTATCTCCGGCGTTTGTAGTGTTGTTGTTGCTGGCAGTATCAAGTCGAAGAACGCGTTGTTGTTGAGAGGGGCCAGGCCTGCTCCCGCACGCCCGGGTCTTGAGGAGGGCCCGCTACAGCGCACGTTCCAGGGCCGGCAGGGCTTCGAACAGATCGGCCACTAGGGTGTAGTCGGCTACCTGGGTGATGGGCGCCTCGCCATCCTGGTTGATGGCGACGATGACCTTGGAGCCGCTCATGCCTGCCAGATGCTGGATGGCGCCACTGATGCCCACGGCCAGATAGAGGTCAGGCGCGACATGCTTGCCGGTCTGGCCCACCTGCAGGTCGTTACCCGCAAAGCCGGCATCCACGGCGGCACGGGAGGCTCCGACAGCGCCGCCCAGTCGATCGGCGACTCGCTCGACCAGGGCGAAATTCTCCCGACTGCCCAGGCCACGCCCACCGGACACCACCACGCGCGCACTGCCCAACTCGGGCCGTGCGCTGGTGCTGAGCACCTCGCTGACGAGACGACTCGCGGCCGGTGCCAGCGCCTCCTCCAGCCGCACGATCGGGCAAGGCGTCGCGCATCGCTCCGCCTCGGCGAAAGCGGACGCGCGCACGGTCAGGATTCGCACCTCATCGAGGGATTCGACGCAGGCGATGGCATTGCCGGCATAGATCGGTCGGCGGAACACCGTCTGGCTGTCGATGGCGATGACCTCGGCGATCATCCCGACATCCAGCAAGGCAGCCACGCGCGGCAGGACGCTGCGACCCTGGGTGCTCGCCTCGGCCAGCACATGCCCAGGACGGCGTCCCGCCAGCCTGGCGATCAGCTCGGCCAGGACTTCGGGCGCACACGACTCGGGGGCCTCGGCCACCAGCACCCGCTCCACCCCGGCGAAGGCTGCAGCCTGCTCTGCTGCGGCGCAAGCGCCCGGCCCCATCAGCAGTAGCTCGATCGGTTGCGTCAGCTCCCTGGCCGCCATGATGACGTTTGCCGTGGCGGCCTTGAGCTGGCCAAGGTGATGTTCGACGACGATCAGACTGGACATCAGAGCACTCCTGCACGCTGTTTGAGGTGGCTGACCAGCTCGTCGACGGACTGGACCCGGATGCCCGCCGTCCGCTGGATCGGGGGCTGCACGCCCAGCAGGCGGGTGTGGGTTCTGGTCGCAACCCCCAGGGCCGTGCCATCCAGCACCTCCAGGGGTTTCTTCTTGGCCTTCATGATCGCCGGCAGCGAGGCATAGCGAGGCTCGTTGAGCCGCAGGTCGCACGTCACGACGGCGGGCGAACGCAGCGCGACGGTCTGGCGCCCGCCATCGATCTCACGCTCGACGATCCATTCCCCTGCTGCATGGCTCAAGGCCGAGGCGCAGGTGGCCTGGGGCAGGCCGGCGAGCTGCGCCAGCATCTGGCCAGTCTGGCTGTTTTCCTGGTCGATGGCCTGCTTGCCGAACAGCACCAGGTCTGGGCGCTCGCGCTCGACCACCCGGGCGAGCGCCTTGGCCACGTTGAGCGGCTCCAGGGGGCCTGGCAGCTCTACCAGCAGCGCTCGGTCGGCCCCCAGAGCCAAGGCCGTGCGCAACTGCTCCTGCGCAGCGTTGCTGCCGACCGTCACCACCACGACCTCCTGGGCGACGCCCCTTTCCTTCAGGCGGATGGCCTCCTCGACGGCGATTTCGCAGAAGGGATTCAACGCCATCTTGACGCCGGTCAGCTCGACGTCGGAGCCGTCGGCCTTCACGCGAACCTTGATGTTCGGATCGATAGCGCGCTTCACCGCAACGAGCACTTTCATCGTCTCTCCTGGGGCTATTGAGGCCATGCCAACCACCGGCAATGGGCCAATCCTAGCCACAGCCCATCACCTTCGGCAAGAGAAATGTACACGACAGATTTATTTGTTGACACACCTGTACATTGAATCCAGATTGAGCGAAAACACGCCTGATGTCGTTCGCCCGGAGAGCCCGAGATGTCCACCGATCCGCTCCTGCAGCCGTACCAGCTCAAGCACCTGACCCTGCGCAATCGCATCATCACCACCTCCCATGAGCCGGCCTATCCCGAGGACGGCATGCCCAAGGCGCTGTACCGGGCCTACCATGTCGAACGCGCCAAGGCCGGGGTCGCCCTGACCATGACGGCCGGTTCGGCGGCCGTCTCCCGCGACAGCCCGCCGGTGTTCAACAACGTGCTGGCCTGGAAGGACGAGGTAGTGGGCTGGCTGCGGGACCTGACGGACGAATGCCACGAGCATGGCGCCGCGGTGATGATCCAGCTCACCCACCTGGGCAGGCGCACCCGCTGGGACAAGGCCGACTGGCTGCCGGTGGTCTCGCCCTCCCATGAGCGCGAACCGGCGCACCGGGCCTTTCCCAAGCAGATCGAAGACTGGGATATCGAGCGCATCGTCAAGGACTACGTCGACGCCGCCGAGCGCATGAAGTACGCCGGCCTCGACGGTCTGGAGCTGCAGGCCTACGGCCATCTGATGGACCAGTTCTGGTCGCCGCTGACCAACACTCTGGACGGCCCCTATGGCGGCTCGCTGGAAAACCGCATGCGCTTCACCTTCGAGATCCTGCGCGGCATTCGCCAGCGTTGCGGCGAGGACTTCCTGGTGGGGATTCGCTACACCGGCGACGAGACGTTGCCAGGCGGTATCGATGCCAATGAAGGCATGACCATTTCCCAGTTGCTCAAGGACAGTGGCCTGGTGGACTTCCTCAACGTGATCCGCGGCCATATCGAGACCGATGCGGGCCTTACCGATGTGATCCCGATCCAGGGCATGCGCAACTCGCCGCACCTGGATTTCGCCGGCGAGATCCGCTCGGCCACCGGCTTCCCGACCTTCCATGCGGCGAAGATTCCCGATGTCGCCACCGCGCGCCACGCCATCGCTTCCGGCAAGGTCGACATGATTGGCATGACCCGGGCGCACATGACCGATCCGCACATCGTGCGCAAGATCATCGAGAAGCGCGAAGAAGAGATCCGCCCCTGCGTTGGCGCCAACTACTGCCTGGATCGCATCTACCAGGGCGGTGCGGCCTATTGCATCCACAATGCCGCCACCGGCCGCGAGACCACCATGCCCCACGATATCCCCAGGGCGGCGGTGCCGCGCAAGGTGGTGATCGTCGGCACCGGTCCGGCGGGGCTGGAAGCCGCCCGGGTAGCCGGCGAACGCGGGCACCGCGTCAAGGTGTTCGAAGCGGCCGATCGACCGGGTGGCCAGATCCGCCTGACCGCCCAGAACGAAAGACGGCGCGAGATGCTCAGCATCATCGACTGGCGCATGGCCCAGTGCGAACGCCTGGGCGTGGAGTTCGCCTTCAACACCTGGGCCGAAGCCGATACGGTGCTGGCGGAAGAGCCCGACGTGGTGATCGTCGCCACCGGCGGCCTGCCCCACACCGAGATCCTCAGCCAGGGCAACGACCTCACCGTCTCGACCTGGGACATCATCTCCGGCGACGTCAAACCCGGGCGCCAAGTGCTGATCTTCGACGACGCCGGCGACCATGCCGCCCTGCAGGCCGCGGAAGTCATCGCCAAGAGCGGCGCCGGCGTGGAGATCGTCACCCCCGACCGCGCCTTTTCCGCCGAAGTCATGGCGATGAACCTGGTGCCCTACATGAGGACGCTGCAGGACCTCGACGTGACCTTCACGGTGACCTACCGCGTCGACCGGGTCGAGCGGCGCGATGGCAGGCTGGTCGCTACCTTCAAGAGCGACTACGGTCCCGTCCACAAGGAACGCGTGGTCGATCAGGTGGTGGTGAACCACGGGACGGTGCCGCTGGACGATCTCTATTTCGAGCTAAGGCCGCAGTCGAAGAACGATGGCGCCGTGGAGCACCAGGACCTGATCGCCGGCAAGCCGCAGAACATCGTCACCAACCCGGCCGGGCGTTTCCAGCTGTTCCGCATCGGCGATGCCGTGGCCGCGCGCAATACCCATGCGGCGATCTACGATGCGCTGCGACTGATGAAGGACCTGTAGTGCCGCTGCACGCCCTGCCCCGCTTCCGGATCGGGGGCCAGGGCGTGAGGATCGTCGCCCTAGTATTCGTCGGTTGTCGGCGCCTGCCGGAAGGTCTCGCTGAGCGGTACGAAGACTCCAGGCTCGGTCTCGGCATAGCCGAACTTGCCAAAGAAGCGGTCGAGCTCGCGTTGGGCAGGCCGCTCGCCGGTAAAGATGCTGGTGTAGTGCGGAATACGCCGGAAGCGCTCGGTCAGTCCCTCGTCGGTCTTCATGGAGATGTAGCCGATCTGCGTCAGGTACAGCGTGCGTGCCCGGGTGTCGGCACCATCGGCGTCGTAGCCGAAGCGCCGGAACATGGTGGACAGCGCCGCCATGCGCGTGCGGTCGGCAGCGGCGATGGCCGCCGCCACCTCTTCGGACTGCAACGCCCAGCTGCGTACCGCGAACTCGAACTGGGAGTCGAACAGCGTGTTGTCCAACCAGCATTCGAAGACGTTGAGGATCGCCTCGGCGATGCTTTCCGCATAGCTTTCGCACTGCCGGATCAGGTTGCCGGTATTCTTGTCGCGCCAACGCTCGAGCAGTGCCGCCAGCAATTGCTCCCGATCCTCGAAAAACCAGTAGAAACTGGTTCGTGACAGCTTCAGCCGTTTGGCGAGCGGCATCACCTTGACTCCGTCGATGCCGGACTCCTTCAAGGCCTCGTAGGCCGCCTCCAGCCAGCCATCGGCCGAACCCCGCCAGCCACTGTCCGCGTCCTTGTCCCGCGCCTTGCTCTGTCGCGCCATCGACCTCTTATCCCGTGCAATACTGTCCGGCAACTGTACAGCACCGCGCTTTTTCTGTGCACGAAGGTGAGTCCTGGCTTCTCGACGGTCATGGCCGTGTGAATCCGAGGCTGAAGACATGACCCTGGCGACCGCTCGCCCTCTGCTCAGGCTGGCTCCCATGCAGCGCTCCGAATCCATGCGACGTTCCAAGGGCTATCGCCGGCTCATTCCGTCCATGAACGCCCTGCTGGTGTTCGAGGCCGCCGCTCGCCTCGGCAGCTTCACCGTCGCCGCCCAGGAACTCGGCGTTACCCAGGCCGCCGTGAGCAAGCAGATCCGCTTTCTCGAAGAATTGCTGGATACCCGCCTGTTCCACCGCCTGCACAGGGCCATCCAGCTCACCCCCGAGGGCAGCGCGCTGTTTCTGGTCATGGGCGATTCGCTGCAGCGCATCGCGGCGACCTTCGACAAGATCCTCGACGGCCAGGCCGAGCACGAGATCGTCCTGGCCTGCACCAGCGCCTTCTCCCATCTGCGGATCATGCCCCGTCTGCCGGCCTTGCAGGCACTGCTGCCCGATCTCCAGTTGCGGCTGGTCCCACCGCTGCATCGCGAGGCCGACCTGGCCATCCGCTACGGCAACGGCAGCTGGGATGACGGGACGGCTACCCTGCTGTTCGACGAAGAGGTCTTTCCGGTCTGCGCACCCGAATGGCTGGCGAGCCATGCCGCGCCGCGCTCCATCGCGGACCTCTACCAGAGCCCGCTCATCGACTCGGATGCAACACTGGAAGGCTGGATGACCTGGAGCACCTGGTTCCGCGCCCTGGACCATACCCCACCGCGGCTGCGCATCGGCCTGCGCTGCACCCACTATGCCGATACCATCCGGGCGGCTACCCAGGGCCTGGGGATCGCCCTGGGCTGGAATCGCCTGGTCGCCCCCCTGCTGGCCGACGGCCAACTGATCAGGGTGACGGACTTCATCGTCAAGCCACGCGACGCCTATTACCTGGTGACACCCCATGGTCGCAAATCGGTAGCGGGCGATCCGCTGATTGCCTGGCTCCGAGAAGAGCCAGCCGTCTGCAGGCCGCTTTAGGCCAGGGTTCCTGGCATAACCCTGGCTCATGCCAGCTTAACAATAAAGCGCGTTGACCCCTTTCGGGGGCACTTCGATACTGCGGCCACACACCCCGGCCAACGTCTCCCTTGAGGTGCCCCATGGATAACGCCCCCGCCAAGAGCCATCGCGACCTGCTCGCCCAGCGCCAGCCGGGCCATGGTCTTCCTGGTGAGCTGTATGGCCGACCGGATGTCTTCGCGACCGACCTCGAGGTCTTCTACACCCGGCACTGGATCGTGGTCGGTGTCACCGCGGACATTCCCGAGCCGGGGGACGTCTCCACCCTGGACATCGGCAAGGCCTCGATCATCCTGGTACGCGACGACGACGAGAACATCCGGGCGTTTCGTAACGTCTGCAGGCATCGCGGCGCGCGGCTCAAGGAAGCGGGCAAATCCACCGTAGGCATGCTGGTCTGCCCCTATCACCAATGGACCTACGACCTCGACGGCCAACTGAAGCATGCCGCGCACATGGGCAAGGACTTCGACGCCAGCTGTCGCAGTCTCATACCGGTGGCCGTACGGGTGGTGGGTGCCCATATCCTGGTCTGCCTGAGCGACGAGTCGCCCCAGGACATCGACGCCCTCGCCACCGAGATGGCGCCACGCTTCGCCCCCTATGCCCTGCAGTACAGCAAGATCGCCTACGAGAGCGAGATCATCGAGAACGGCAACTGGAAGCTGGTGATCGAGAACAACCGCGAGTGCTATCACTGCGCCGCCGGTCACCCCGAGCTGAACGCCTCCTTCCTGCCGGAAGACTTCGGCGTCTGTACCGACGGCATGAGTCCGGAATCGCTCCAGGCCCTGGCGGACTATCAGGCGAAGAACGCCCAGGCCCGTCAGAACTGGGAAGACCAAGGCCACCTCTGTGCCGCCGTCGAACACCTGGAAGAGGACAGCATCACCCAGTTCCGCTCGCAGCGCCTGGTCATCGCCAAATATGGCGAATCCCAGACCCTGACCACCCAGGTGGCCTGCACCCGCTTGCTGGGCGACCTGACGCGCCGCGACCTGGGCGATGTGCATTTCTGGACCCACAATTCCTGGACCCACGTCATGAGCGATCACGCCGTGGTGTCCTACATCATCCCGCTCGGACCGGACCAGACCCTGGTCAGGACCAAGTGGCTGGTCCATGCCGATGCCGTGGAGGGCGTCGACTACGACCTCCAGACCCTGACCGAGGTCTGGCAGGCGACCAACCTGCAGGACGCCGGACTCGTCGCCATCACCCATCGCGGCACCCAGGATCCCGCCTATGTGCCCGGACCTCTCTCCGCCTTCACCGAGACCTACGTCGAGCAATTCACCCGCTGGTACGCCGCCCGCCTTGCGGCCCACGGGGTGTGAGGAATGACCATGACCGCGCTCACTGCCTATGCCCCCACGCAAGACAGCCGCTTCAACGAGGCCCAGACCTGGTCGGCATTTGGTGCATCCTGGAGCAGTGCCGAACGGAAGACCCTCGAATGCTGCGCCATTCGGATCGAGACCGCCGATGTCAGGACCTTTGTCTTCCGTTGCCCTGACTTCGTCGCGTTAGCCTTCGAGCCTGGCCAGTTCATCACCCTGTCGCTCACCATCGATGGCCAGAGCCAGTCACGCTGCTACACGCTGTCCTCGACGCCGACCCGTCCCTTCAGCTTCGCCATCACCGTCAAGCGCGTGCCGGGTGGCCCGGTGTCGAACTGGCTGCACGATCACCTGGAGGTCGGCAGTCGCCTGCTGGCCACGGGCCCGGCAGGCATCTTCACCCCGGTAGGGCATCCCCAGCGCAAGCTGCTCTATCTGTCCGCTGGCTCGGGTGTCACGCCACTGATGGCCATGACCCGCGCCGCCTTCGACCTGGGGAGCGATCCGGATATCGCCTTCGTCCACAGTGCCCGCACCCCGCAGGACATCATCTTCCGCGACGAACTGGCTCATTTGCAGGCCGCGCAACGTCATCTCAAGGTGTTCGCCATCTGTGAGGCGTCCGGCGCCGAAGCGGACTGGCAGGGTCCGGTCGGCCGCCTGGATCTCGCCCTACTGGAACGACTGGTACCGGACTTTCGCGAACGCGAGGTCTTCACCTGCGGCCCCCAGGGCTATATGGGCGCCGTCCAGCGGACCCTGCGCGAAGGGGGATTCGACCTCTCCCACTATCATCAGGAAAGCTTCACCATCGGCAGCCCGACGGCTTTCGTCGAGACAGTACCCACCACGGCCAGTGACGCCCTGTTCACCATCACCCTGGCCCGCTCGGGCAAGGTCTTCAGCATGCCGGGCGACCAGACCGTGCTCACCGCCGCCAAACGCGCCGGCGCCATCGTGCCCTCCTCCTGCGGTCAGGGTCTCTGTGGTACCTGCAAGACGGCCCTGCTCGACGGCCAGGTGGAGATGCAGCATGCCGGCGGCATTCGCCAGCGCGAGATAGATCGCGGGTTTCGACTGCTGTGCTGCAGCAAACCCACCTCCGATCTGGTGCTGGACCTCTAGCGGTCGCCAGGCATCGCCAATGCGCCTGCATCGGTGCCCTTCAGCAGCACGAGCCAGGCGTCATCCCGGTATCCGACCACCATATGACCGCCCGCTATCGGCACCCAGCGCAGTTGCCTGCCAGGCGCGCTGGGTGCTGAACTGACGATTGCTTCCAGCGTTTGGCTTCTGCGTAGAACTCCTGCGCGCCTGGACACCTCTCAACGTAAACGGCCAGGCCTGTGATCGACAGCGATCCAGCCAGAGGCCTTGAGAGATCCTGAGCCCCATGAGTGACCACATGCCCACTGCGCCTCGCCCCTATCGCGTCGGCCTGATCGCCGACACCCATGGCCTGATGCGCCCCCAGGCACTGGAGGCCCTGGCCGGCAGCGATTTCATCCTGCATGCCGGCGACATCGGCAAGCACGAGATTCTCGATGCGTTGCGCGAGCTGGCCCCCCTGGCCGTGGTCCGGGGCAACAACGACGACGTACCCTGGGCCGACGACATCCCCGAGCGCGTCACCCTGACCCTGGCCGACATCGGCATCCATATGCTGCATATCCTGCCGGAACTGGACCTGCAGACCGCCGGTGCGGCGGTGCGGGTGGTGGTCAGCGGCCACTCGCACAAGCCGCTGATCGAAGAGCGCGATGGCGTACTCTACGTCAACCCGGGAAGCGCCGGTCCGCGCCGCTTTCGATTGCCGATCAGCGTCGGCCGCCTGACCTTGGACGCCGGCCAGATCCAGGCCGAGATCCTGGAACTCACCCCCTGAAGGAACCCCGATGAGCATCTCCTACCACTCCTACGAACCCAGTCAGGGCCATGGCCTGCCCCATGATCCCTTCAACGCCATTATCGCGCCGCGTCCCATCGGCTGGATTTCCTCCCATAGCGAAAGCGGCGTGCTGAACCTGGCGCCCTACAGCTTCTTCAACGCCTTCAACTACAAGCCGCCGCTGATCGGCTTTTCCAGCCAGGGCTACAAGGACAGCGTGGCCAACATCGAGCGCACCGGTGAATTCGTCTGGAACCTAGCGACCCGCGAGCTGGCCGAGGAGATGAACGCCAGCAGCGCCATGGTAGGTCCGGAGGTGGACGAATTCGCCCTGGCCGGCCTGGAGCCTGCCCCCTCGACGATCGTCAAGGTGCCGCGGGTCGCCCGTGCCCAGGTGGCTTTCGAATGCAAGTTGAGCCAAATCGTGCGCCTCAAGACCGCTGCCGGCGACGAACTGGACCAGTGGCTGGTGCTTGGCGAGGTGGTGGCCGCCCATATCGACCAGCGCCTGCTCAAGGACGGTATCTACCAGACTGCCGCGGCTCGTCCCATCGTCCGTGGCGGTGGCCCGGCCGACTACTTCGAGATCACCGAATCGGCGCTGTTCCGCATGCGTCGCCCCGACTGATCGACCGG
Organism: Pseudomonas oryzihabitans; assembly: GCF_001518815.1. Lineage (NCBI taxonomy): Bacteria > Pseudomonadati > Pseudomonadota > Gammaproteobacteria > Pseudomonadales > Pseudomonadaceae > Pseudomonas > Pseudomonas oryzihabitans. The sequence goes on along the minus strand of NZ_CP013987.1, from coordinate 852,281 downwards.
CGCTGGAAGGCAGAACGGCGCCCTTGGGCGCCGTTTTTTCTAGCGAAGTGGCTTAGCCTGCACTGACACGGAAATTGAGCCGTGGGAAATGCACCTGGATCGCACCCAGTCGCTCATCGTGGCGCAAGAGCACCAGGGATTCGCTATCGGCATGGACCAACTTGCCCACCACCGGATCCACCCCGTAGTCGATCGCGGCCACGCTGACCCGCTCACCCCAGGCAAAGCCTTCCACCGGAATGGCCTGATCACGAGGTAGCGCCTCAGGCTCGGCCGTCTGCGCGATGGCCAGCGCCTCCTCGGCCTGGAGCTCTTCGTGGGTACCGTGGCCGAACCCCAGCACTCGCGCGAACCAGGCGGCGATTTCGGGTCGTTCGTCGACCAGGGGCGCCAGTTGCGGCGTGCTCTTGAGGAACCAGAAGTTGTGGGCCAGGGCGATGTCGGCCACCGAAGGCGCGCCGAAGAGGAATTCACCCTGGCTGCGCTGCAGCTGCGTCTCCAGCCGCGACAACAGGGTCGGCAACTGCTGCCGGGCCTGCTCGGGCGTCAGCCGGCTCAGGCTGCCACCGCTGAACAGCGCCTTGCGATCATCCAGAAAGGCCTGGGCCTGCTCCGGCGGCAGACTGGCCAGGCGCGGCCCCATGATCTCCGGCTGGAACATCAACGCCACGGCGTGCTGGAACAACACCGAGTCCGCCCAGCCGGCAAAGGCGGCCACGACCGCCTCCTGGCCTTCCGGAAACAGCGCCGGTACCGCTTTTTCCGCCTCCAGGCGGCGAGCGATCAGCGCCGTATCGCAATAGACGTCCGCACCCACCTGCAGCACCGGCGTCTTGCGATAGCCACCGGTGAGCGCCACCAGCTCGGGCTTGGGCAGCATCCGCGGAATGATCACCGAACGCCAGGCGAGACCCTTGAAGCCCAACAGCAGGCGCGCCTTCTCGGCGAAGGGCGATTGCCAGTAGTGATGCAGAATCAGCTCGGACATGACAGCACTCCTGAATCAGCCGTGGGCCGTGGGCCGGACAGGGCCAGCACCAGGGACTCCTTGGCTCGTTTGGGTAGCTTCTTGATCTGGATCTCGCGGCGCAAGGCGGCCGACTTGTCGGCGCAGGCTTCGACATAGACCAGCGCCTGGGCCGGGCTGGAAGCGAAGAAGCGGGCACCACGGCCACTGCGGTGCTGGGCGAAGCGGCGCTCGGGATCATCGCTGATGCCGCAATAGAGCGCCTGGTTCTCGGCGCGCACCAGGTAGACATACCAGGTGCGCGCGGGTGGCTGGGGGATGTCGCTCACCGTCAGGCGAACCACTCCCGGGCGGTACGCCAGACGCACACGCCAACGAAGTAGATGCCACTGGCGAACCAGAGCACCATCAGCCACAGCGGCTTGTCGGGGTGCAGGAACACCATCATGGCGCTGCTGAGCAGCCAGATGGAGGTAATGGTGATGTTCACCGCCATTAGCTGACGGACGCGGAAGGGGTGCAGGAACTTGACCCGGGTCAGGGTCAGGGCGGCCAGTACCAGCACCACCGCCATGCTGAACCAGGGCGCTAGGTCCAGCACGTAGAAATACAGCGCCACCACGTTCCAGGCCGCAGGAAAGCCGATGAAATAGTTGTCGGCGCTCTTCATGTTCACATTGCAGAAACAGAACAGTGACGACAATAGGATGATGCCCACCGCCACCAGCTCGAAATGCGGCGGCAAGGGTACGAAGCGATAGATGAAGATCGCTGGAATGAAGACATAGGTCAGGTAATCGACCACCAGGTCCAGCGCGGAACCATCGAAATGGGGCAGGACCCGCTTGACCTCGAACTTGCGGGCCAGGGTGCCGTCGAGACCATCGACGAGCAGCGCAATGCCAAGCCACATCAGGCAACCCTTGGGTTGACCGTCGACCAGAGCGAGCAGCGCCAGAAGCGCGAGGATCACACCACTGGAGGTCACCGCATGGGCGCCCCAGGCCTTGGCTTTTGTCAGCATGAGCGGATGGGAAATGGAGTTCACGGGCGTCTCTCTATGATGACGGCTTCGACTGCCCGTTGCACCGCACGTTCTCACGATGCGGTACGGAATCGACAATGAAGCCGGTGAACGGCAAGGCGGACCTTGACCGCCGACCCCGGAAACCGGGCGCCAAACATCGAGGATACCGCGCCTTGAAGTCCTTTGCCCGCCTTCCCGCCGAACGCCCGTGATTGGGTTCGCAGGTAGACCGGGGCGGATGGGTGTCCACCCCGGTCGCGTCTCAGTGCAGGATCTGCCCGAGGAACAGGCGCGTACGCTCGTTCTGCGGGTTGTCGAAGAACTGGTCCGGTGCGGCCTGTTCGACGATTTCGCCCTTGTCCATGAAGATCACCCGGTTGGCCACGGTGCGGGCGAAGCCCATCTCGTGGGTCACGCACAGCATGGTCATGCCGTCCTGGGCCAGGCCGATCATGGTGTCCAGCACCTCCTTCACCATCTCCGGGTCGAGCGCCGAGGTCGGCTCATCGAACAGCATGATGCGTGGCTGCATGCACAGCGCCCGGGCGATGGCCACGCGCTGCTGCTGGCCACCGGACAGCTGGCCCGGAAACTTGTTGGCCTGCTCGGGAATGCGCACCCGCTGCAGGTAATGCATGGCGATCTCTTCGGCCTGCTTCTTCGGCAGCTTGCGCACCCACATGGGCGCCAGGGTGCAGTTCTGCAGCACGGTCAGGTGCGGGAAGAGGTTGAAATGCTGGAACACCATGCCGACTTCGCTGCGAATGGTCTCGATCTGCTTGAGATCGTTGGTCAGCTCGGTGCCGTCGACGATGATCTGACCCTTTTGGTGTTCTTCCAGGCGGTTGATGCAGCGGATGGTGGTGGACTTGCCGGAGCCGGAAGGCCCGCACAGCACGATACGCTCACCCTGGGTGACGGTCAGGTTGATGTCCTTGAGCACGTGGAACTGGCCGTACCACTTGTTCACGTCCTTGAGCTGGATCATGACCTTGCTGCTGTCGACCGGCTGCTTGTTGCTTACGTTCATCTGTTGACTCCTAACGCTTGTGGCCGGTGTTCAGCTTGCGCTCCAGACGGGCGGAATAGCTGGACATGGCAAAACAGAAAACCCAGAAGACCAGCGCGGCGAACACATAGCCTTCGGTGGATAGACCAGGCCACGCCGGGTCGGAAGTAGCACGCTTGATGCTGTTGAGCAGGTCGAACAGGCCGATGATGACCACCAGGCTCGAATCCTTGAACAGCGCGATGAAGGTGTTGACGATGCCGGGGATCACCAGCTTGAGCGCCTGGGGCAGGATCACCAGGCCGGTGGTCCGCCAGTAGCCCAGCCCCATGGCCGCAGCGGCTTCGTACTGGCCCTTGGGAATGGCCTGCATGCCGCCCCGTACCACCTCGGCGATGTAGGCCGCCTCGAAGATGATCACCATGACGATGGCGCGCAACAGCTTGTCCAGGTTCATGCCATCGGGCAGGAACAGCGGCAGCATCACTGACGACAGGAACAGCACCGTGATCAGCGGGATCCCCCGCCAGAACTCGATCATGGTCACGCAGATGACCTTGATCGCCGGCAGCTTGGAGCGGCGCCCCAGGGCCAGCAGGATGCCCAGCGGCAAGGCGCCGACGATGCCCACCGCGGCGATCACCACGGTCAGCATCAGGCCGCCCCACTCGCTGGAGGGCACCACGCGCAGACCGAAGCCGCCATACAGCAGCCAGAAGGCCACCAGCGGATAGATCACCAGCAGGGACAGACCGTAACGGGCCTTGTGCTTGAAGCTGTCGAGGAACAGCGGGATCGCCCCGATCACGGCGATCACCACGGTCAGGTCCACGCGCCAGCGCTGATCGCTGGGGTAGAAGCCGTACATGAACTGCCCGAAGCGCTCCTTGATGAACACCCAGCAGGCGCCGCCTGGCACGCAATCGGCACGGGTGCTGCCACTCCAGGTGGCATTGATGAAGGCCCAGTTCACCACCGGCGGCACGATCAGCCAGACGAGGTAGAGACCGAACAGCGTCAGGAGGGTATTGCCGACGCTGGAAAACAGGTTGCCACGAATCCAGGCCCAGGCACCGACGCTGGAGGGCGGCGGCGGCAGGTCCGGTTTGAAGGTATGGGTCTGGTTACTCATACGCGCTCCTTAACGCTCGATCAGCGCGATGCGCTTGTTGTACCAGTTCATCAGGATGCTGATGCTGATGCTGATGGCCAGGTAGACGCTCATGGTGATGGCCATGGTCTCGATGGCCTGACCGGTCTGGTTCAGGACGGTGCCGGCGAACAGCGCCACCATCTCCGGATAGCCGACGGCAGCACCCAGCGACGAGTTCTTCATCAGGTTCAGATACTGGTTGGTCAGCGGAGGAATGATCACCCGCAAGGCCTGGGGAATGATCACCAGCCGCAGGGTCAGGCCCGGACGCAGCCCCAGGGAACTGGCCGCCTCGGTCTGACCGTGGCTGACCGCCTGGATACCGCCGCGCACCGTTTCGCCGATGAAGGCCGCGGTGTAGACCGACAGGGCCAGCGCCAGGGAGACCAGCTCGGGGATGATCACCCAGCCGCCGCGCAGGTTGAAGCCCTGCAGCTCCGGCACTTCCCAGTGCAACGGCCTGCCGAAGACCAGGGCCGCCAGCAGCGGGATCCCGATCAGCAGCGCCAGTACGGTCCACAGCACCGGAAAGCGCTGGCCCGTGGCATGCCGCCGCTTGCGAGCCCAGCGCACCACCACCACGCTGGCGATGATGGCGATGAGCAGCGCGATCAAGCCGGGCAGGAACCCGGCATCGGCGCTCGGCGCGGGCATGTACAGGCCACGGTTGTTGACGAAGAAGGCGTCGCCCAGGCTCAGACTCTGGCGTGGACCCGGCAGGGGCGCGAGCACGGCGAAATAGAAGAAGAAGATCAGCAGCAGCGGTGGAATGTTGCGGAAGGTCTCGATGTAGACCGTGGCGACCTTGCGCAGCAGCCAGTTGTTCGACAACCGGGCCACACCCACGGTGAAACCGATGATGGTCGCCAGGAAGATGCCGATGACCGACACCAGCAGGGTGTTGAGCAGGCCGACGAGGAAGACCCGCCCGTAGGTGTCGCCTTCGCTGTAGGGAATCAGGTGCTGGGGAATGCCGAAGCCGGCGGTATTGTTCAGGAAGCCGAAGCCGGAGGTGATACCCCGGTTGGCAAGGTTGGCCTGCGTGTTGCTGAACAGGAACCAGCCGAAGGCCACGACGGCGACCACGGCCACGATCTGGAACAGCCAGGAGCGCGCCTGCGGATCGGTGAGCAGAGACCCACGGACCGGCGAGGACGGTTTGCTAACGTTTTGCATCTACTAGAAGCCTCATTAAATTCTCGCCCCACAGCGCGGGGAGCGCTGCAGGGCGAGAATCTGCACATCCGGAAGGTGGTCGGCGACTAAGGCGCCGAGATCAACGGACCGGCGGGGCGTACTGCAGACCGCCTGCATTCCACAGGGCGTTGAGGCCGCGCTTGATCTTCAGGTCGCTACCCATGCCGACGTTGCGCTCGAAGACTTCGCCGTAGTTGCCGACCTGCTTGACGATCTTCACCGCCCAGTCTTTCGGCAGCTTCAGGTCCTTGCCGAATTCGCCATCGGCACCCAGCAGACGACGCACGTCAGGGTTCTTGGAGTCCTTGGCCTGGGCTTCGACGTTGGCGGAGGTCAGACCCAGCTCTTCGGCGTTGACCAAGGCGAACAGCGACCACTTGACCACGGTCAGCCAGTCTTCGTCGCCACGACGCACGGCCGGTGCCAGCGGCTCCTTGGAGATCACTTCGGGCAGCACGACGTAGTCGTCGGGCTTGGACAGCTTGTTGCGCTGGGCGTACAGCTGCGACTGGTCGGAGGTCAGGACGTCGCAACGACCCGCTTCCAGCGACTTGGCGCTTTCGTCCGAGGTGCTGTAGGTGATGGGGGTGAACTTCATGCCGTTGGAACGGAAGTAGTCGGCCAGGTTGAGTTCGGTGGTGGTACCGGCCTGGATGCACACGGTAGCGCCGTCCAGTTCCTTGGCGCTCTGCACACCCAGCTTCTTGTTCACCAGGAAGCCCTGGCCATCATAGTAGGTGACGCCTGCGAAGATCAGGCCCATGCCGCCGTCGCGGGAGCTGGTCCAGGTGGTGTTGCGCGACAGCACGTCGATTTCGCCGGATTGCAGCGCGGTGAAGCGCTCCTTGGCGGTCAGGGGCGTGAAGCGAACCTTGGTGGCATCGCCGAAGACTGCCGCGGCGACGGCCCGGCAGACGTCCACGTCGATACCCTTGTAGTCACCCTTGGAGTCGGTGAAGGAGAAGCCCGGCAGGCCATCGCTAACGCCGCATTGCACGAAACCTTTGTTCTTCACCGCGTCCAGGGTAGCGCCTGCGTGAGCCATGCCGGACAGGCCAAAAGCGGCGGCGGTGGTCAGAATTGCCAGGGTAGACTTCACCATCTTCATCGATAAGCTCCACTTTGTTTATGAGTTACGTTCCAGTCGCACGGCAGCACGATGTCTCTCGCCTGATTGCCGTGGAACCCGCCCACCCGATCCCTGGGCGTCCTTCATCAAGGGATGAAGGTGACGCACTGGAAGGCGTGACGAAGCAGTGAGTCAGTGTTACCTGTTAGTGCACTACCTGGCCGCAACCTAGTTGAGGCAATTTGCGGACCAGTGAAGGCGACAACGTTGCACTTGGCTCAAACCCGGCAATCCCGAGACCTCGAGCAAAAAGCCGGCTGAATAAATTACAAAAATGCGACACGTATTTTGTGCACCATCTGTTACCACACCCATTTTTAGTGGCACCAAACTGGAGCAAAGCCTTGGAAAATTCACCTCTTGTGCTGGAATCGACCAGCGGGACCGCCGATAGCTGCGTCATTTGGTTGCACGGCCTGGGCGCAACCCAGCATGACTTCGAACCCGTTGCTGAATTATTGCAGCGCACCCTGACCACCACTCGTTTCATCCTGCCCCAGGCACCTACCCGTCCCGTCACCATCAACGGCGGCTGGGCCATGCCATCCTGGTACGACATCCTGGCAATGAATCCGGCACGGGCCATCGATCGCGCCCAGCTGGAAGAATCGGCTGCCAGCGTGCATGCCTTGATCGAGGCCCAGCGGGCCCAGGGCATCGCAGCTGAACGCATCGTGCTCGCAGGCTTCTCCCAGGGCGGTGCCGTGGTGCTGCACACCGCCTACAACACCTCCTGCGTCACCCTCGGCGGTGTCCTGGCGCTATCGACCTATGCCCCTAGCTTCGAAAACGATCAGACCAACCGGGGCGGTACCACCCCGGCGCTGTGCCTGCACGGCAATCAGGACGACGTCGTACCGCTAGCTTTGGGGCGCGCCGCCTACGACGCCCTGGCTGCCGCAGGCGTTGAAGCGCTCTGGCGCGAATATCCCATGCGCCACGAAGTCATTCCGGCGGAAATCCAGGACATCCAGGCCTGGCTGCTGACACGTCTGGGCGGAAAATAAAGGAATGCTGGCGGTGCGGTGACGTTTTTGGAAACCGGTCGACAATTCCCGTCATCAGGTCGCAAACGGAGGCTCACGAAGGGAAAGCGAACGAACTTTGCGGTACCCATCCGGTCCAGTAGGGGTGCCTGAAGGTCGTGATTTGCATGGAGCAGCTATGGTCCGAGTTTTCCTTTCAGCCCCCGAGGTGATGTGTTGATGGCTGCCCCCTTGTCGGTATGGCTGGCCGAAGTTCCGGTCGCGTCCCTGAAAGACCTCCGCCTGTTCAAGGGCGTGGAGAACTTTCTGCTGGAAGCGCTCATCGCCCGCTCGGTCACCCGTAGCCTGGTGGCAGGCGAATGCCTGCTGTCACCGGCCATGACCAACCAGTACATGTACCTTATTCTGGAAGGTCGTCTGCGGGTCCACCTGGGCTCGCCGGACAATCCCCCCATCTATCTGCTCGGCCCGGGCGAGTGCTCTGGCGAGATCAGCTTCATGGACAGCGAGCGGCCCAGCGCCTATGTCATCGCCGAGGCCGATACCCAGGTGCTCTGCCTGCATCGCGACCTGGTACTCGAACTGATCGAGCGCTCCTCCAAGGCCATGCACAACCTGCTCGGCATCCTCTGCGAGCGGATGCGCCGTGGCAACCAGCTCATCGTCGATACCGAGCGCAATGCCAACGTCGATACGCTCACTGGCCTCTTCAATCGTCGCCGCCTGGAGCAGCTGTTCGAGCGCGAAAGCACCCGCTGCGCCTTCAATCGACAGCCCCTGAGCCTGCTGATGCTCGATGTGGACCACTTCAAGCGCTACAACGATACCCACGGCCACCTGGCGGGCGACTATGCCCTGTGCCTGGTCGCCAACACCTTGCGCGACCAGCTGAGACCCAAGGACAGCATGGCGCGCTATGGTGGCGAGGAATTCGTCATCCTGTTGCCAGAGATCGATCGCGACGAGGCGATTGCCATCGCTGAACGGCTGCGCCAGAGCCTGGCGGAGATCAAGGACTTCTATTCGCCCTGCGGCAAGCTGCCGGGCGTCACGGTGTCGATCGGGCTGGCCCAGATGCGCAAGGCCGACTCCCTGGAGGAGCTGGTAGGGCGCGCGGACAAGTCGCTCTATCAGGCCAAGAATGCCGGGCGCAATCGGATCAGCGGCTGATCCGATTGCGCCCGTGTTCGGCAGGTAGTTGTTGCCGGGCACGTCGGTTGCTTTACACTGCGGTCTCATTCCGCTTTCGATGATCGAGACCCTCCGTGCTCAAGGCACTCAAAAAATTTCTGGGCAAGGATCAGGAGGTCGCTCAGCCGACCCCCTCTCCTGCGCCCCAAGCTACCCCCAGCGTCGCTCCCGCAGCTCCCTCCGCTCCCGCCCCGGCCGCACTCGAGCCCCAGGTCGAGCGGCCGCCACGCAAACCCCGGAACCAGAACGAAGCCCGCGCCCAGGAGCCCCGCCCTCAGGCGGACAAGACTGCCAAGCCGCGTCGTGAACGCAGCCCGCGCAAGCCCAAGCCGGTTGACACCTGGAAGCTGGAAGACTTCGCGGTCGAGCCGCAGGAAGGCAAGACGCGCTTCCACGACTTCAAGCTGGATCCGCGCCTGATGCACGGCATCCATGACCTTGGCTTTCCCTACTGCACGCCGATCCAGGCGGAAGTACTGGGCTTTACCCTCAAGGGCAAGGACGCCATTGGCCGTGCGCAGACCGGCACCGGCAAGACCGCTGCTTTCCTGATCTCGACGATCACCCAGCTGCTGACCACCCCGCCGCCCAAGGAAAGGTACATGGGTGAGCCGCGGGCACTGATCATCGCGCCAACCCGCGAGCTGGTGGTGCAGATCGCCAACGACGCCCTGGATCTGGCCAAGTACACCGGCCTGAACGTCATGAGCTTTGTCGGCGGCATGGACTTCGACAAGCAGCTCAAGCAGCTCGAAGCACGCTATTGCGACATCCTGGTCGCCACCCCCGGCCGTCTGCTGGACTTCAACCAGCGCGGTGAGGTGCACCTGGATATGGTCGAGGTGATGGTGCTGGACGAGGCCGACCGCATGCTGGATATGGGCTTCATCCCCCAGGTCCGCCAGATCATCCGCCAGACGCCGCCCAAGAGCGAACGCCAGACCCTGCTGTTCTCCGCCACCTTCACCGATGACGTGATGAACCTGGCACGGCAGTGGACCACTGATCCGGCCATCGTCGAGATCGAGCCGGAAAGCGTGGCCAGCGATACCGTCGAGCAGCACGTCTACGCCGTGTCCTCCAGCGACAAGTATCGCCTACTCTACAACCTGGTCGCCCAGAACAACTGGGAGCGGGTGATGGTGTTCGCCAACCGTCGCGACGAGGTGCGCCGTATCGAAGAGCGCCTGACCAAGGACGGCATCAGCGCGGCCCAGATGTCCGGCGACGTGCCTCAGCACAAGCGTATCAAGACCCTCGAAGGCTTCCGCGCCGGCAAGATCCGCGTGCTGGTGGCGACCGACGTGGCCGGTCGCGGCATTCACGTCGACGGCATCAGCCACGTGATCAACTTCACCCTGCCGGAAGACCCGGACGACTACGTGCACCGCATCGGCCGTACCGGCCGCGCCGGTGCCACCGGTACCTCCATCAGCTTCGCCGGCGAAGACGACTCCTTCGCCCTGCCACCCATCGAAGCCCTGCTGGGCCGCAAGATCGGCTGCGAGATGCCGCCGGCCGAGCTGCTCAAGCCGGTCCCGCGGCAGCGTTGAGACCAGCGCCACTGCCGAAGGCTGCCCTGCCGGTCTCGCCAGGGCAGCCGGCACCTCCGCAGGGTGGATAACGGCGCAGCCTTATCCACCTGGCAGGCGGGTCACCACGTGGAAAACGCTGTGCGGTTTTCCACCCTACCTTGTCATCCCTTCGTCCAACGCTCCGCGGCATCCTGATCGCTGGCGCGACCTTCCACCCAGCGTGGACCCTCGGCCGTCTCCTCCTTTTTCCAGAAAGGCGCGCGGGTCTTGAGATAGTCCATCACGAAGTTGCAGGCCTCGAAGGCAGCCTGACGGTGAGCGCTGGCGGTGCCCACGAAGACGATGGGCTCGCCCGGCTCGAGCCGGCCGATACGATGCAGAATATCGACGTTGAGCAGCGGCCAGCGCTGACCCGCCTCCTCCACGATGCGCGCCAGTGCCTTCTCGGTCATGCCGGGAAAGTGTTCGAGGAACAACCCACCCACGTCTCGACCGTCGTTGAAGTCCCGCACATAGCCGACGAAGCCCACGACGGCGCCAATGCCGGTGTTGGCCGCATGCAGGGCATTGAGCTCTTGGCCGGGGTCGAAAGCCGCAGCCTGTACACGAATGGCCATGGTCAACCTCCGGTCACGGTGGGAAAGAAGGCGACCTCATCACCGTTGTGCAACGGCTCGGCCAGGCCACAGAGCTCCTCATTGCGCGCGCACATCAGCCCGCGCTCGCCCAGCGTATCGGCCCAGAGCCCGCCACGCTGGACCAGATGCTCCCGCAGATCACCCACGGTGGCCAAGTCCGGCTCCCAGGCGAGATTTTCCTCGGCGCAGCCCAGGACCTCGCGATAGCGGGCAAAGAATTGCACGCGGATCATGCTTGCTCCTCGGCGCGGAAATGACCGCTTTTGCCACCGCTCTTTTCCAGCAGGCGCACCGCCTCGATGGTCATCCCGCGATCGACCGCCTTGCACATGTCATAGAGGGTCAGGGCCGCCACGCTGGCTGCGGTCAGGGCTTCCATTTCCACCCCGGTCTGGCCGGACAGCTTGCAGGTGGCAGCGATACGTACCGCATCCGGTGCTTCAGCGGTCAGGTGGACCTTGACGCTGGTCAGCATCAGCGGATGGCAGAGCGGAATGAGATCGGCGGTTTTCTTGGCTGCCTGGATACCGGCGATGCGCGCCACGGCAAAGACATCGCCCTTGGGGTGGCCGCCACTCTGGATGAGTTCGAGGGTGTCCGGACGCATGCGCACCCGGGCTTCGGCCGTGGCTTCACGGAAGGTCACCTGCTTGTCGGTGACGTCGACCATGTTGGCACGGCCTTGGGAATCGAGATGGGTCAGCACGGCATGACTCCTGAAAAGGACCTGCCATTGTAGACCTGCCGTGGGAGATTTGATCCCCGCCCCTGGCCAGGCGGGGATCATGGCCTTTACAGATGAGCCTCGGCGTATTCGGCGAGGATGGACCGGGGCACGCCCTGGAGAGTGATGTGCACCCCGTGGTTGAAGCCCTTGAAGCGCTCGGAGAGGTAGGTGAGACCCGAGCTGGTGGCGGAGAGGTAAGGCGTATCGATCTGCGCCAGGTTGCCCAGGCAGATCACCTTGGAGCCGCTACCGGCGCGGGTGATGATGGTCTTCATCTGGTGCGGGGTGAGGTTCTGGCATTCGTCGATGAGGATCAGGCTCTGCTGGAAGCTGCGACCACGGATGTAGTTCAGGGATTTGAATTGCAGCGGCACCTTGCTGAGGATGTAGTCCACGCTGCCGTGGGGGTTGTGGTCATCCATGTGCAGGGCTTCGAGGTTGTCGGTGATGGCACCCAGCCAGGGCTCCATCTTCTCGGCCTCGGTGCCGGGCAGAAAGCCGATGTCCTCGTCCAGGCCCTGGACGCTGCGGGTGGCGATGATCCGCCGATATCTCTTGGTGACCATGGTCTGTTCGATGGCCGCGGCCAACGCCAGGATGGTCTTGCCCGAACCCGCGGCACCGGTCAGGTTGACCAGGTGGATGTCCGGCTCCAGCAGGGCGAACAGCGCCAATGCCTGATAGATGTCCCGTGGCTTGAGCCCCCAGGCCTCCTGATGCATCAGCGGTTCCTGATGCATGTCCAGCAGGATGACCTCACCGTCGCGTACCGCCTTGACCCAGCCAACGAAACCCTGCTCGTCGAGCACGAAGTCGTTGACGTTGAACGGCGGCAATTCGGCGGACAGCTGCACCCGGTGCCAGACCCGGCCCAGCTCCTGGCGACTTTCCACCTTGCTCACGTTGTCCCAGAAGGACCCGGGTAGATTGTGATAACCCTGGGATAGCAGGGAGACGTCGTCGAGCAGCTGGTCGGTCTGGTAGTCCTCCGCGGCGATGCCACAGCCCCGCGCCTTGAGGCGCATGTTGATGTCCTTGGTGACTAGCACCACCCGCTCCTGGGGATGCTGGGTACGCAATTCGACGAGCTGGTTGATGATGCGGTTGTCGTTGATGTCGTCGGGCAGGCAGGCCATGGGGCCGGCGCGGCGGCTCATGAGAATGGACAGTCGCCCCTTGGCCTCGCCCTTGCCGCGGGGAATGGGTACGCCCCGCTCGACGTCCTCGGGCGAGGATTCGGCGAGGACACTGTCGATCAGGCGGATCGCCTGCCGGCACTCGGCGGCAACGTTGTGCTTGCCGGTCTTGAGCTTGTCGAGTTCCTCCAGGACCGTCATGGGAATGGCGACGTGATGCTCTTCGAAATTGAGCAGCGCGTTGGGGTCGTGGATCAGTACGTTGGTGTCGAGCACATAGAGGGTGGGCTGGGTGGGGCGGGAACGTCCGTGATCATCCATACTCGGTCACCTCGTCAGAAACGCTTGACTCGCAAGCCAGTCGACGGAGCGTCAGCAGACGCTCCGCGGCGAAAGGTGCCGTCGCTCCAGCAACGGGTTCACGGACCGGCCAACATGAGGGCACGGGACCCGGGAGATGCGACGGACACTTCGGTAATAACGCAAAAGCCCTTGGGCACAAAAGCTTTTTTTGGCCGCGTTCGATTTTTTTCACGGCCCCGTCGATCTTGCCATCCGGCCAGGCAACGTCGCTCCGCGGCCGTGGTCAATACCTATCGATCCCATGGGCAAGGCCCACTGGAGCCCGGCGACGGAGGCTTCTAGAATGGCGCCTCGCCAAGAGGAGCCAAGCCGATGCTGATGGTGATTTCACCTGCCAAGACGCTGGACTACAGCACACCGCCGAGCACGTCCCGCCATACCCTGCCGCAATACCTGGAGCACTCCCGCGAGCTGATCGACGGACTCAAGACGCTCGCACCGGCTGAGGTCGCTCAGCTCATGGGCGTGTCCGACAAGATCGCCACCCTCAACGTCGCCCGCTTCGGCAGCTGGACCCCGGACTTCACGCCAGACAATGCCAAGCAGGCGCTGCTGGCGTTCAAGGGTGACGTCTATACGGGCCTTGCCGCCGAAGACTTTCAGGAAGACGACTTCGACTTCGCCCAGCGCCACCTGCGCATGTTGTCCGGACTCTATGGCCTGTTGCGTCCGCTGGATCTGATGCAACCCTATCGCCTGGAGATGGGCACCAAATTCGCCAATGCGCGCGGCAAGGACCTCTATGCTTTCTGGGGCGACCGTATTAGTGACTGGCTCAAGGCGGACCTCGCGGCCCAGGGCGATGACATCCTGCTGAATCTGGCCTCGAACGAGTATTTCAGCGCGGTGCGCCGCGCTCGCCTGCAGGCCCGGGTCGTCGATGTGGAATTTCGCGACCTCAAGAATGGCGACTACAAGATCATCAGCTTCTATGCCAAGAAGGCACGGGGCCTGATGGCACGGCATGTGATCAAGCAGCGCATCACCCTGGTGGATGACCTGCGGGATTTCGACGATCAGGGCTATCGCTACTCGACGGAGCGATCTACAGCCGACAAGCTGGTATTTCTGCGTGATGTAGCAGCAGATTAATTCGACGATCAACCGGGAGCATTTGGAGGCATTCCGCCGAATTGACTAGGCGATCACACCCTAGTCCCGGCTCCCGTGAAAGACTGTCATCTCCCTCCAATAAAAATTCTCAGCGCATAAACGGCCTTCCGAGCAGGAAAACTTGTCGGAACTCTCAAAACTGCCGTTATTCCGGAAAAAGGAAACTTCGCTGAGAACCACTTTCGTTTGATTCTGTCTTTGTCTGGTCCTTGCCCTGGGTCATGCCGGCCAATGGCAATCTGTCCGCACGTTCAATTTGTACCGACCGATTATTCGGCGGTTGATCTTTCGAAGCATGGACGCTTCGTCCCGACCTCAGGGACAGCGGCCACAAATCAGCAGACGCTGAAGGAGTAACGCCCATGATTCCCGTCATCCTGTCCGGTGGTAGCGGCTCGCGACTCTGGCCCCTCTCGCGCAAGCTCTACCCCAAGCAGTTCCTGGCTCTGACCAGTGAACAGACCATGTTCCAGGAGACCATCAATCGCCTGGGCTGCGAGGGCAACATCGCTTGCCCCATCATCGTCTGCAACGCCGAACACCGCTATCTGGTGGAAGAGCAGCTCAAGGCCGTCGAGTGCAAGCCCCAGGCCCTGATCATGGAACCCTTCGGTCGCAACACCGCGCCGGCCGTGGCCATCGCTGCCATGCAGCTGGTCGCCGACGGCAAGGACGACCTGATGCTGGTGCTGCCCGCCGATCACGTGATCGAGGACGAAGCCCAGTTCAAGGCGGCCCTGCAGCAGGCTGCCGCCGCCGCCGAGCGTGGCGAGATGGTGCTGTTCGGTATCCCGGCCACCGCGCCCGAGACCGGCTACGGCTACATCAAGACCGGTTCCAACGAGGGTCTGCCCCAGGGCGTGTCTCACGTCGAACGCTTCGTCGAGAAGCCTGACGCCGTCACCGCCACCGAATACGTGGCCTCCGGTGACTACTGCTGGAACAGCGGCATCTTCCTGTTCCGCGCCAGCCGTTTCCTGGAAGAGCTGAAGAAGCACGACACCGACATCTATGACACCTGCCTGCTGGCGCTGGAGCGCAGCAGCATCGACGGCATCAACATCAGCATCGATGCGGCCACCTTTGCCGTCTGCCCGGACAATTCCATCGACTACGCCGTCATGGAAAAGACCACTCGTGCCTGCGTGGTGCCGATGAGCGCCGGCTGGAACGATGTCGGTTCCTGGTCCGCGCTGTGGGACGTCCATGCCAAGGACAGCAATGGCAACGTCATCAAGGGCGACGTCGTCCTGCATGACAGCCACAACTGCCTGGTGCACGGCAATGGCAAGCTGGTGACTTTGGTCGGTCTGGAAAACGTGGTCGTGGTGGAAACCAAGGACGCGGTCATGATCGCCCACAAGGACAAGGTCCAGGACGTCAAGAAGCTGGTCAACGCCCTCGAGAAGCAGGATCGCAAAGAGGTCAAGGCGCACCAGGAAGTCTTCCGTCCCTGGGGTTGCTACGACTCCATCGACATGGGCCAGCGTTTCCAGGTCAAGCGCATCACCGTCAAGCCGGGCGCCCAGCTGTCGCTGCAGATGCACCATCACCGCGCCGAGCACTGGATCGTGGTGTCCGGTACCGCCGAAGTCACCTGTGACGACAAGGTCTTCCTGCTGACCGAGAACCAGTCCACCTACCTGCCGATGACCTCCGTGCACCGCCTGGCCAACCCCGGCAAGGTACCGCTGGAGCTGATCGAAGTGCAGTCCGGTGGCTACCTGGGCGAGGACGACATCGTTCGCTTCGAAGACATCTACGGCCGCGTCGACACCCAGGCCCTGGAAGTCGCCAAGGCAGGCAAGGCGTCCACCCGCTAAGCCCCGACTCACGGCAATCCCCAGACACCGGCCAAGGCCGGTGTCTGCGTTTTCGGCAAGCGCTCGGCAAACCGGTTAGGCTTGTCGTTTCTCTTTTTCGCCATCGGATCCGCTGCATGACCTCTCCCACCCTGCTCCGCCTCGATCAACTGGACGAGGCGCTGGCCGCCTACGACGGCTTCATCCTCGACCTCTGGGGCGTGCTGATCGACGGCTACGAGACCTTTCCCGGCGCCCGTGCGTGGCTGGAGCGCCGCGCTGCCGAGGGCAAGCCGGTATGGTTCCTCAGCAACGCCTCCCGCGACGCCGCCGGCATGGTCGAGGAACTGGGCAAGCTGGGCGTGCCACGCGAACTCTTCGCCGGCATCACCACCTCGGGCCAGTTGGCCATCGATGCCTTCCTGCAGGATGCGAAATTCCGCGAGGGCGGCATCTACCTGTCCGGCCCCGGAACCGGCCAGGCGGGCTGGCCCGCGGAGATCCGCGAGCGCTTCGTCGAGGAGATCGACCAGGCAGCCATCATCCTCGGCGTCGGCAGCTTTCCGGAAGACGAGCTGGAGACCCGCTTCGCGCCCTTGGCGACTGCCCTGGACAAGCCTTTTCTCTGCGCCAACCCGGATCGTAACGTGGTGTCCGGCGGTCTACCCTTCTATGCGGCCGGCAAGCTGGCCGATCGCTTCGCCGCCCTGGGTGGCGAGGTCACCTGGTACGGCAAGCCCGATCCCTATGCCTTCCGCTGCGCTGCAGAGGAACTGGCCACGCGTGGCGCCAGGCGCCTGCTGTTCGTCGGCGACTCCCTGGTGACCGATGTGCCGGGTGCGGTGGCCGCGGAGATCGATTGTCTCTGGTTGGCCGCCACCGGCATCCACCGCGAGGCCCTGGGGCTGGACTTCAATCAGGAGCCTACCCGCGAGGGCCTGGCGCCGCTGCTGGACCAGCATCCTGCGCTACCGCGTTTCGCGGCGGCGGGTCTGGCCTAACCCTTTTCCACACGCCGAGGTATCGATGAGCAAGAAGCACGTAATGGTCTTCAACCGCCTGCCCGAAGAGCTGGTGGAGCGTCTGCGCCAGCACTTCACGGTCGAGGTGATTCCCTTCAGTGCCAACGTCGACCTCTTCGCTGCCTCCGCCGCCAAGGCCCAGGGCCTGATCGGTGCCAGCCGCAAGCTGGGTGAGAAGGAGCTGGAAATGGCCACCACCCTGGAAGCCATCGCCAGCGTGTCGGTTGGCTACGACAGCTACGATGTGGACTACCTGACCAAGCGGGGCATCCTGCTCACCAATACCCCGGACGTGCTCACCGACACCACTGCCGACCTGGGCTTCACCCTGCTGATGAGCGCCGCCCGGCGGGTGCCGGAGCTGGATGCCTTCGTCAAGGCCGGTCTCTGGCGCAAGGGCATCGGTGAAGAGCACTTCGGCACCGATATCCATGGCCGTACCCTGGGCATCGTCGGCGCCGGCCGCATTGGCGCGGCCATCGCCAAGCGCGGCCATTTCGGCTTCGACATGCCGATCCTCTACACCGCCAACAGTGCCAAACCCGAGCTGGAAGAGCAGATGGATGCCCAGCGCCGCGAGCTGGACGACCTGCTCCGCGAGGCCGACTTCGTCTGCCTGGTGGTGCCTCTGTCGGCGGCTACCGAAGGACTCATAGGTGCACGCGAATTGGGGCTGATGAAATCCAGCGCCATCCTGATCAATCTGGCGCGCGGCCCGGTCATCGACGAGCCGGCGCTGATCGAGGCCCTAAGCAGTGGCCAAATCCGCGGCGCGGGCCTGGACGTCTATACCCGCGAGCCCCTGGACGCCTCGCCACTGTTCGAGCTGCCCAACGTGGTGACCCTGCCGCACATTGGCTCGGCCACCCACGAAACGCGCTACGCCATGGCGGAGCGGGCGGTGGACAACCTGATTGCGGCCCTCGAAGGCAAGCAGCCGACCGACCTGGTCAATCCGGCGGCTCTGGAGCGCCGCTGAGCGCTGATCGCCCGCTGCCGTCCCAGGTGGCGTGCCGTACGGCCCCTTAAAGGCTATACTGCCGCGCCGCTCTCGGGTCGGCCGCCCGGCCGGGTGGGCCTCTCTCAGTGTGTCCAGGCCACCCCTCCGATCGGGCCCCTTCGCGGCCCGGTCCGTGCGACCCGAATTGCGCGCCCGTCTCGCCACCGCCCGTGGCCGAGACGCAAGAAACCGCCAAGAGGAGCGCGTACATGACCGTGATCAAGCAGGATGACCTGATCCAGAGCGTTGCCGACGCCCTGCAGTTCATCTCCTATTACCACCCCGTCGACTTCATCCAGGCCATGCACGAGGCCTATCTGCGCGAAGAATCCGCCGCCGCGCGCGACTCCATCGCCCAGATTTTGATCAACTCGCGGATGTGCGCCACCGGCCACCGTCCGATCTGCCAGGACACCGGCATCGTCACCGTGTTCGCCAAGGTTGGCATGGACGTGCGTTGGGACGGCGCCACCCTGAGCCTGGACGAGATGATCAACGAAGGCGTCCGTCGCGCCTACAACCTGCCGGAAAACGTCCTGCGCGCCTCGATCCTGGCCGACCCGGCCGGTGCTCGCCGGAACACCAAGGACAACACCCCGGCGGTGATCCACTACCAGATCGTCACCGGCAACACCGTGGAGATCGATGTCGCGGCCAAGGGCGGCGGCTCCGAGAACAAGTCGAAGATGGCCATGCTCAACCCGTCCGATTCCATCGTCGACTGGGTGCTCAAGACCGTGCCGACCATGGGCGCCGGCTGGTGTCCGCCGGGCATGCTGGGCATCGGCATCGGCGGCACCGCCGAGAAGGCCGCGGTGCTGGCCAAGGAATCGCTGATGGACGAGATCGACATCCATGAGCTGAAGGCCCGCGGCCCGCAGAATCGTCTGGAAGAGTTGCGCCTGGAGATCTTCGACAAGGTCAACCAGCTGGGCATCGGCGCCCAGGGCCTGGGCGGCCTGACCACGGTGCTGGACGTCAAGATCAAGGACTATCCGACCCACGCCGCCTCCCTGCCGGTGTGCATGATCCCCAACTGCGCCGCCACCCGCCACGCCCACTTCGTGCTCGACGGCTCCGGCCCCGCCGCGCTGGAAGCCCCGCCGCTGGACGCCTATCCGGAAGTCGTCTGGGAAGCCGGTCCGAGCGCTCGTCGCGTCGACCTCGACACCCTGACCCCGGAAGAGGTGCAGAGCTGGCAACCGGGCGAGACCGTCCTGCTCAACGGCAAGATGCTCACCGGTCGCGACGCCGCCCACAAGCGCATGGTCGACATGCTCAACAAGGGCGAGCCGCTGCCGGTGGACCTCAAGGGCCGCTTCATCTACTACGTCGGCCCGGTCGATCCGGTAGGCGACGAGGTGGTGGGGCCAGCCGGTCCCACCACGGCCACCCGCATGGACAAGTTCACCCGCCAGATCCTCGACCAGACCGGTCTGCTGGGCATGATCGGCAAGTCCGAACGCGGCCCCATCGCCATCGAGGCGATCAAGGACCACAAGGCGGTGTACCTGATGGCCGTCGGTGGCGCCGCCTACCTGGTGGCCCAGGCCATCAAGGGCTCCCAGGTGCTGGCCTTCCCGGAACTGGGGATGGAAGCCATCTACGAGTTCGAGGTCAAGGACATGCCGGTGACCGTGGCCGTCGACACCCGTGGCGAGTCGGTGCACATCACCGGTCCGCAAGTGTGGCAGAAGAAGATCGCCGACAGCCTCGCCGTCGAGATCTAAGCGCCGCCCGACGAAAAAGCCCAGCCCAGTGCTGGGCTTTTTCATTCAGGGGCGGGGCTGCAATGCCCGCGACTGGTCCGGCCAATCGCGCCGGATGAATACCTGGCCGTGGGACCTCACCCGTCGCACCTCCTCCAGATCGAGATCGGCATACAGCCACTGACTGAGGGCGGGACAGAGTTCGCTGCTTTGGGCGACCACCCCGTCGGCCGGCATGCCGCGATCCGGTGGGACGAATAGTCCGGCGCGGCCGACGTTTTCGTCCAGCGCCGGCGACCAGGGCGCCAAGCCCACCGTCGGCGCCTGCAGCACCGCCAGCTGATTTTCCAGCGCCCGGGCCTGGGCGCCGACCCGTACCCGGTGGAAACCGGCGGCGGTATCGGTGCAACTCGGCACCAGGAGCAGATCAGCTCCCGCTTCGGCCAGGTGGCGGGCCAGCAGCGGAAATTCGCTGTCGTAGCAGATCAGGATGCCAAGACGCCCGAGGGCCGTATCGAATACTCGCAAGCCTTGGCGGCCGCTGGAGATGTTCCACTCTTCTCGCTCGAAGCGGGTCATCATCAGCTTGTCCTGATGGCCCAGGCAGCCCTCGGGACCGAACAGCCAGGCGCGATTGCGGTATTGGCCGTCGCTATCGAGGACGGGAAGCGAACCGGGCAACAGGTACAGCCGCAGCCGGCGCGCCAGGCTTTCACAGAGGTCGCGCCAAGCCGGAATCAGTGGCTGGATGCCGGCAATGGAGCCCTGCAGGTCGCTGCGCTCGTGGGGCGGCAGCTGGCCGCTGAGCACCAGGCCGGCGTATTCGGGCAATAGCAGCAGATGACTGCCTTCGGCTGCGGCCTCCTCACAGAGGTCGGTCAGGTGCGCGACATAGGCATCCCAGGACTCCAGCAGGTCGATGGCGTATTGGCAGGCGGCGAGGCGGATCATGGCAACTCCTTGAGCCAGAAGGTCATGGGCTTGGGCGATTCGGCCGTCTCGTCGAGATCCTGCCAGAGGTAGTGGGTCAGCAACTCCGGATGCTCGACGAAGCCCTCACCACGCCAAAGACCGTGCAAGGGTCGATACCCCACCGGACGGCGCGGATGGTCGTCCGGGCGCTGCACGGCGCAAAAGGCACACCAGGCGAAGCGCCCCAGCTGCCGTGCGCGGGCCTCGCGTTCGGCGAAGAAGCGCCGACCGAGTCCCTGGCCGCGGTAGGCCGGTAGCAGCAGGGACTCGCCGAAATAGTAAATCCGCTCTAGTGGCCAACCATGGGCGAGGAAGGGCTGCTGGAATTCCAGGGTCTCGTCCACCAGCGGCAGGGCGGTGGCAGCGCCCACTACCCGGCCGGCATCGCGGACCAGCACGCAGAGGCTGTCTGGCGCCTTGGCGTAGGTCTGCAGATAGCGGGACTCGTAGTCCAGGGTGCCGTCGTAGAGGTAGGGAAACTTGCGAAAGACCGCGATGCGCAGTGCCGCAAGCTCGGGAATCAGCGGAGCGATGGCGGCGCCGTGAAGAAGTTGGATGTCCATGGACTCTTCTGGTTAAGCAGGAGACGTGAATGGCTATGTCGGCGTTGTCCAGGCACCCTACCATGCGTCGGCAACGCCGTTTTTTCATCAACGACAGGAGCCGCCATGCCAACGACCGATCTTATCGACGCCTACTATGCCGCCTTCAATGCTGGCGACATGGAGCGTTTCCTCGACCTGCTCACCGAGGACGTGGTCCACGACATCAATCAGGGCGAGCGGCAGGTGGGCAAGGCCGCCTTCGCCACCTTCATGGCGCACATGAATCGCTGCTATCGCGAGCGGCTGACCGATCTGGTCGTGATGAGCGAACCCAATGGCCGGCGCGCTGCCGCCGAGTTCGTCGTCCACGGCGAATACCTGGCCAGCGATGAAGGGCTGCCCGCTGCCGACGGCCAGACCTACCAGTTGCCAGCCGGTGCCTTCTTCGAAATCCGCGACGGCAAGGTGGCGCGGGTCACCAACTACTACAACCTCAACGACTGGATCGCCCAGGTCGGCGGCTGACGTCCGTCAGCTGGCGGGAGCACTGTCCGCGCGCAGGGGTCGCATGGAGACGATCCCTGCCCCCTGGAGCTCCCATGCCTACTCTTCCCAGCGATTCCGTCTGCAGCCTGGCCCCCGTCTTCGCCATCCAGCCTGATCAGGTCGAGGCCTTCAAGCGCCTGGGCGAGGCCATGCTGCAGCGCACCCAGAGCGAACCCGGCTGCCTCTACTACGGCTTCTGCTACGACGGCGCCACGGCGCGTTGCCGTGAAGGCTATCGCGACGCCCAGGCGCTACTTGCTCACCTGGACAACGTCGGCGATCTGCTGGAACAGGCCCAGGCCATCGCGACGCTGGAACGCTTCGAGGTATTCGGCGCGGCCGATCAGCTGGAGCAGCTACGCGAGCCACTGGCGGCGCTGAACGCCCGCTTCTTCGTCATGGCCGAAGGTTTTCGCCGCTAGCCTGGCGCAGGTGGCTTCTGCTGCGGCGCCAGCCGTGGCAGTAGCACCGCGAGGATGCGCTTGCGGGTCGGCACCACCAGCCGCTCCTGGAACAGTACGCAAAGCACCACCACCGCCAACAGGAACAGCCAATACCAGACGATGGAATTGGTATAGGCCCCCGCCCCGGCGATGCAGACCTCGCGATTGCCGCTCAGGCACGCCTTGAGATTCCCACCGATCAGCTGTTCCAGGGTCATGTAGATGCCCGACAGGGGTACATGTAGGGCGAACATGGACAGTGACGCGGCCCCCAGCCGGGGCGACCAATGGCGGATGAGTTCACTGGCAGGCTCCCTCGCCAGGGCGGCCAGGTAGACCAGGATCAGCTGCGACGGCAGGAACAGGCCGTTGTGGAAGAGGAAATACCAGAACTTGGGCCCATGAGTGAACAGCGCAGTCCCCACGGCGAAGCTCAGGATCAAGTAGCTCGCCAACAGCATCCGCTGCCGCTCCGACGGCGCCCAGCCGCGCTGGTACTGGCGCCGGAAGATCGCATACAGAAGGATGCCAGCGAGAAACTCCGGCAGACGGAACAGCGGTACCCGCTGCAGGAGACCGGTGAAGGGCATGCCGTAGTTCTGGTTGGCGATCACCAGCAGCGGCGGGATCAGGTAGAGCACCCATACCAGCAGCAACAGCTGCCAGGGCCGCTTGCTGGTCATCAGTCGCGGGGCCAGCTTGGGAAAGGTGAGGTAAAAGAAGAACAGCGCGGAAATCGACCAGAGCGGCGCGTTGAAGGTCAGGTAATAGGGATTCCAGGCCTGCAGCATGAACAGCTGCAACACGGCGTTGAAGGCCAGCTCGCCATTGCTCATGAAGTGCTGGAACAACTCGGGGTTGGTGCGCGCCAGGGGCTCGTTGGTGTCGAACACCACGAAACGAATGCTGGCCGTGGCCGCGCCTGGCGGTATGCCGAGGTTGCCGATCCAGGTCACCACCGCCATCGCCAGCAGCAGGGCGAAGATGTGGATCGGATAGAGGTTGGCGAATCTCTTGACCCAGAAGCTGCGCGCCGGCTCACGCAGGCTGCCGCGACCGCAATAGACATGGGCGAGCAGAAAACCGGAGAGCACGAAGAAGGTGCTGGTGGCGAAGAAGCCCATGCTGGTGATTTCGTCCAGCAGGGGAATGGTCTTGCGCTCGGGATAGAAATGGATGGTGTGGTAGACGACCACATAGAAACCCATCAGGAACCTGAGCCACTCCAGACCAATGAAGCGGTGTTTATCTAAATTCTGCACTAAGGCGTTACTCGTCTGGCCTCGTCCGCGGGACGATGGGTCCGGCCTACCGCACCGGATCGGTTATGTTACCCGCACCTGACATCTGGGGCTGCTAACCGCGCCCCAGTACACCAATCACCAAACGATCCAGCGAGCCCCATAGCCATTCGCGGGCGCGCCGCCACCAGGGACGACTGCGCCAGAACTCCAGGGTGATCTCGCGACTCTGGGCGAAATCCTTGACGAAGCTGGCCGCCACCGCCTGGCTCAGGCCGCGATCGACCGCTTCGACGTTGGCTTCCAAATTGAATCTCAGATTCCAGTGATCGAAGTTGCAGGAACCGACGCTGACCCAGTTGTCCACCAGCACCATCTTGGCGTGGATGAACCTGGGCTGGTATTCGTAGATGCGCACACCGGCGCGCAACAGGCTGCGGTAGTAGCGCTGCCCGGCGAAACGTACCGGGGGGTTGTCGGTATGCCGGCCGGTGAGCAGCAGGCGTACGTCCGCGCCGCGGCGTGCGGCGCGCCGTAACGCCCAGCGCACGCGCCAGGTCGGCAGGAAATAGGGGGTGGCGAACCAGATGCGCTCGCGGCCCCCTACCAGGGCACGAATCAGCGCCTGGAGGATATCGCGGTGCTGGCGGGCATCGGCATAGGCCACCCGGCCCTGCCCTTCCTGGGCGGCCGGTGGTGGTGGTGGGCGTTCGCGGCCGCGGCGCGGACGCGGCTTCCAGGCGCGGCGGCGACCGACCGCCTCCCATTGCCGCTCGAACAGCGCCAGCCAGTCTTCCACCAGCGGCCCCTGGATACGCACCATCACCTCGTGCCAGTTGCAGTCGCTCTTGGCCGGATCCCAGAAGTCATCGGTCGCGCCGCTGCCACCGACAAAGGCTTCTTCGCCGTCGATGATGAAGATCTTGCGATGATCGCGGTGCAGATTGTGCAGGCCGTGGCCGAAGCGCACGGGATTGAAGAGGCGCAGTTCGGCGCCCGCTTCCTCCAGCTGGCGGCGCAAGCCGGCGTCCATCCGCAGGGTGCCGAAGCCATCGAACAGGCAGCGCACCGCGACGCCCCGGCGGGCCGCCTCGGTCAGCGCCACGAGCAGCTGTTCGGAGCAGCTCCCGGCTTCCACCAGATAGAGTTCGACATCGATCTGGCGACTGGCGCCAGCAATGGATTCGAGCATGGCCGGAAAGAACCGACCGCCGTCCACCAGCAATTCGAACCTGTTGTTTTCCCGCCATGGAAAGACGGCGCCCCGCATGCTTCCTACTCCGTGCCTGTGGCCATTGCATAAGAAGGCACGCGCGTGGGTTCGTTCAGTGAGGTTCGCGGTTTGGCTAACTGGGCCTTGGTCGGCGCACCTCGGCAAGCTCTGGATGGGGCATGGCTAGGCCCCGGGCCCGATGGACGGGCACCGGTCGGAGCAGGGTATCAGCGCAGTCTAGAGCGTCGGTTCGGGTCGCCGGGCGGTCCAGTCCACCTGCTGGGGGAAGCGTCCGGTCACCTCGGCGCTCAGTGGCCGCGAGACCAAGAAGCCCTGCATGATTTCGCAGCCGTGCTCGATCAGCCAGTCGCGCTGCTCCAGGGTCTCCACGCCTTCCGCGATGACTTCCAGATCCAGGTTGCGACCCAGTTCGAGGATGGTGCTGACGATGGCAGCATCACGCGAGGAGTCCAGCATGTTGGCGATGAACAGCTGATCGATCTTCAGGGTGTCCAGCTCGAAGTGACGCAGGTAGGCCAGCGAGGAATAGCCGGTACCGAAGTCGTCCACCGCGATGCGCACGCCAAGGGCACGCAATTGCGACAGCTGCGCCCGGGTGTAGTCGATGTCGTGCATCAGCGCCGACTCGGTCACCTCGATTTCCATCTGCTCGGGCCGCAGATGGTGAGTCTCGATGATCTGGCGCAGGCTTTCCGCCAGTTGCGGCATGCCGAATTGCACGGGGCTGAGGTTGATGCTCAGCAGCAGCTCGTCGCCATAGATCTCCTGCAGGGACTGCAGCTTGGTCGCGCCTTCGCGGAAGATCCAGTCGCCGATGCGATTGATCAGCCGGGTCTCTTCCAGCAGCGGGATGAAGACGCTGGGCGAGACCTTGCCGGCCACCGTGTGCTCCCAGCGCAGCAGCGCCTCGAAGCCGCGCAGGCGACCATCGCGCAGATAGACCTGCGGCTGGTAGGCGAGGACGAAATCCTTGTTATCGATGGCATTGCGCACGCTCTCTTCGAGCATCAGTCGTGAGCGGGCACGGCCATTCATTTCCGGCGAGAAGAAGCGGTACTGCTGGCGCCCACCGCGTTTGGCCTCGTACATGGCGATGTCGGCCGAGCGCAGCAGGCCGTCCACGGTATGGCCGCAATCGGGATAGCTGGCGATGCCGATGCTGGCGCCCAGACTGACTTCCATGCCGTCGATGCGATGCACCGTGGCCAACAGCTCCAGCAGCTTCTCGGCGACCCGGGCGGCATCCTCGGGATGCTCCAGGGAATCGAGCAGGGCGGTGAATTCGTCGCCACCCATGCGCGCCAGGATGTCGTAGGGCCGCATGCAGCTCTTGAGCTGCTCGGCGACGATGCACAGCACCCGGTCACCCGCTTCGTGGCCGAGGGAATCGTTGATGCGCTTGAAGCCGTCGAGGTCGATGTAGAGCACGGCCATGCGCTTGCCGTTGCGACCACTGCGCGCCAGCGCCGCTTCCAGCGTCTGGTTGAAGCCACGGCGGTTGAGCAGCCCGGTCAGGGCATCGGTGACGGCCTGGGATTCGAGCTGGTCCTGCAGCTCGCGCATGCGCGACATGTCCAGCGCGATGATGACCATGGCGCGCTGCATGCGTGGCAGCGGCGCGCAGGACAGCGCCACCGGCAGGCTGTCGCCGCGGTTGGTCCGCAGGCGCGCGTCGTGCAGGCGATAGGTCTCGCGGCGGTCGTAGTGCTCCATGAAGGGCGAGGTCTGCCAGTCGTCGAGACCGTTGCCGCCTTCGAGGAAATCGAGAAAGTTGGCGTGCACCAGATCGCTGACGCTGCATCTGAGCATGCGGGCGATGGCGGCATTGGCGAAGGTCACCCGCCCCTGTTCGTTGACGGTGAGGATACCCTCGGCGGCATTGTCGAGCAGCGAATCGCTGAAGGACTTGGCCAGCTCCAGCTGCTGGGTGGCCTGCAGCAGTTCGCGGCGATTGCGCTCGTGATCGAGCAGCGAGCGCACCTTATGCCGGAGGATGTTGGGATCGACCGGTTTGAGCAGGTAGTCGACCGCGCCGGTGGCATAGCCACGCAGCACCGATTCGTAGGAATGGGCTTCGGCGGAGACGAAGATGATCGGAGTGAAACGGGTGCGCAGGTTGCTGCGCATGATGCGCGCCACCTCGAAGCCATCCATGATCGGCATCTGGACGTCGAGCAGCACCAGGTCGACGGTTTCGTCCAGCAGGTATTGCAGGGCGCGCTCACCCGAGGCGGCCGTGATCACCCGCCAATTTCCGACCTCCAGCACAGCCTGCATGGCGAACAGGTTCTCCTGGCGGTCGTCCACCACCAGCAATACCGGGCCTTGCTCTGTCTGCGGCAACGGGCACTCCATCAAGCCTTTCTCCCCGCGGCTTCTGCCGCCGTGCAGCAGCCATAAGCGGCTGGCTACCCCTTCCCTTCGTGTCCGTTATGCGATGTGTCGCTCCAACCCTACTAGCGTAGCAGCCGGACAGGCGCCTGCCGCCTGCAATTTGACAGGAGGAAGCCTTCGCGACGTCTATCAGAGCGCAAAATGAAAAAGCAGTTTCCGCAACCCTTCACCAGGGCGCGGAAACTGCGGGTCGCGGACGACGAGCGGTCGCTACTGGGCGGTGGCGCCAGTCGCGCCGGGAAGCGGACGCAGATTGACCTCGACGCGGCGATTCTGCGCGCGACCATCGGCGGTGGCGTTGCTGGCGATGGGCGCGTCGGGACCGGCGCCGCGGGTGCTCAGCCGCACCGCGGGCACGCCCTGAGCGGTCAGGTAGCCGGCGACGTTTTGCGCCCGCCGCTGGGACAACTCGACGTTGTGGGCACGGCTGCCGGTGCTGTCGGTGTAGCCGACGATCTCGATGCTGTTCTGATCGAACTGCTTGAAGGAATTGGCCAGATCGTTCAGCGGCTTGTAGAAGCTATTGGCGATATCGGCGGAATCGGTAGCGAAGGTGATGTTGCCCGGCATGATCAGCTTGATGTCGTCGCCCTGGCGCTGCACCTCGACACCGGTATTTTCCATCTGCCGACGCAGTTCGGCTTCCTGGCGATCGGCATAGTAGCCATAGCCGGCGGCGGCCGCGCCCACGGCAGCGGCACCGATCAGCGCGCCCTTGCCCCGGTGATTGTGATCGATGGCGGCACCGGCGACCGCACCGGCCAGGGCACCCAGGCCACCGTACTTGGCGGTATTGGAAGTGCCACCGCTGGCCTGACCCTGGTTTTCGTAGAGATTGGGGGATGCGCATCCCGCCAGGGTGGCCAAGGCCAGGCTGGCGAGAAGCATACGAGTGGGCAGCGCCATGTCTTTACTCCTTGAAAATCCATTGCGGCGGACAGGGCCGCACCTTGCGATTCTAGCTGCGTGATCTGAATCGCAACTGAACGAAGCGGTACGCCCGGACACTTATCGCAATAGCAAGGCTCTAACCAGGCGATTGAAGAAATCAAATATCGATAGCTTGCACATCGATTTTTTACGATCTAAGGTTCGTAACAACCCAATATGACGATACGACCGCGATGGACGAGATCCTCAAAGCCTTGGCCAATCCCTTGCGCCGCCAGATCCTAGGCTGGCTGCGTGATCCCCAGCAGTACTTCCCGCATCAGGAACACGACCTGGGCACTGGCGTCTGTGCCGGCCAGATCGAGGCCCGAGCCGGGCTGTCGCAGTCCACGGTGTCGGCGCATCTGGCGGTGCTGACCCGGGCCGGGCTGGTCACCACGCGGCGAATCGGCCAATGGGTGTTCTACCAACGCGACGAGGCCGCCATCCAGGCCTTTCTGCAACGCCTCGCCCGCGACCTCTAGTCTGCAAGGAATCTTCATGCCCGCTTCTCTCATCGTGCTGGCGCTGAGCGCTTTCGCCATCGGCACCACCGAATTCGTCATCATGGGGCTCCTGCCCAACGTCGCCGCCGACCTGGGCGTGTCCATTCCCAGCGCCGGCTGGCTGGTCACCGGCTATGCCCTGGGCGTGGCCGTCGGCGCACCCTTCATGGCGCTGGCCACCGCCCACTGGCCGCGCAAGCGTGCCCTGCTCGCCCTGATGGGCATCTTCATCGTCGGCAACCTGCTCTGCGCGGTGGCCAGCGGCTACAACATGCTGATGCTGGCCCGGGTGGTCACCGCCCTCTGCCACGGCGCCTTCTTTGGTATCGGCGCAGTCGTGGCGGCGAGCCTGGTTCCCGAGAATCGCCGCGCTTCGGCGGTGGCCCTGATGTTCACTGGCCTGACCCTGGCCAATGTGCTGGGCGTGCCCCTGGGCACCGCCCTGGGTCAGGCCGCTGGCTGGCGCTCGACCTTCTGGGCGGTGGTAGCCATCGGCGTGGTCGCGCTGATCGGCCTCTGGCGGGTCCTGCCAGCCGATCGCAACCAGCCACGCGCCGATTTGCGTCGGGAGTTGCTCGCCCTGCGCGGCCTGGGCTTCTGGTTGGCGCTGTCGATGACGGTGTTCTTCGCCGCCTCCATGTTCGCCCTCTTCACCTATGTGGCGCCCCTGCTGCAGGAAGTCACCGGCGTCTCGCCCCGCGGCGTGACCGGTACCCTGCTGCTGATCGGCCTGGGCCTCACCCTGGGCAACTTCATCGGGGGCCGGCTGGCCGACTGGCGCCTGGCTACCAGCCTGGTGGGCATCTTCATCGCCCTGGCGCTGACCTCCGCCGCCCTGCGCTGGACCGGCCACGCCTTCCTGCCGGCCGAAATCACCCTCTTCCTCTGGGCCGCCGCCGCCTTCGCCGCGGTCCCCGCCCTGCAGATCAACGTGGTCACCTTCGGCAAGGACGCACCAAACCTGGTCTCGACCCTCAACATCGGCGCCTTCAACGTGGGCAATGCCCTCGGTGCCTGGGTCGGTGGCCTGGTGATCGATCACGGCCTGGGTCTTACCGCGGTACCCCTCGCCGCCAGCGGGCTCGCCCTGCTGGCCCTAATCGCCACCCTGCTGACCGCCAGCCAGGCCCGCAAGAGCGGCCTGGCGACCGCCAGCTAATCAAGAGAGCTAGCCATGACTCAGCTGTTCGAGCCGATCAAGATCGGCGCCCTGGAACTGCCCAACCGCGTCATCATGGCGCCCCTCACCCGCTGCCGTGCCGAGCCAGGCCGGGTCCCGGGCGACCTGATGGTCGAATACTATGTGCAACGCGCCTCGGCGGGCCTGATCATCACCGAAGCCACCTCGGTGGATCCCATGGGCGTGGGCTATCCCGACACCCCCGGCATCTGGTCCGATGCACAGGTGGCCGGCTGGCAACGCATAACCACCGCCGTGCACAAGGCCGGCGGCCGTATCGTCCTGCAACTCTGGCATGTTGGCCGTATCTCCGATCCCCGCTACCTCGATGGCGAACTCCCGGTGGCACCGAGCGCCATCGCCGCCCAGGGCCACGTCAGCCTGCTGCGTCCCAAGCGTGACTACGTCACCCCACGGGCGCTGGAAACCGAGGAAATCCCGGGTATCGTCGCCGCCTACCGCCGTGGCGCCGAAAACGCCAAGCGCGCCGGCTTCGATGGCGTCGAGGTTCATGGTGCCAATGGCTACCTGCTCGACCAGTTCCTGCAGAGCGACACCAACCAGCGCACCGATGCCTACGGCGGCTCCATCGAGAATCGTGCCCGGCTGCTGCTGGAGGTGACCGATGCCTGCATCGACGTCTGGGGCGCCGATCGCGTCGGCATGCACCTGTCCACCCGCGGCGACATGCACACCATGGGTGACAGCGACCCCGCCGCCACCTTCGGCTACGTGGCCCGCGAACTGGGCAAGCGCCAGGTGGCCTTCATCTGCATCCGCGAAGCGGCGGGCAGCGACAGCCTCGGCCCGGAGCTCAAGGCAGCCTTCGGCGGCGTCTATATCGCCAACGAGAAGTTCGACAAGGACAAGGCCAACGCCTGGCTGGACGAGGGCAAGGCCGATGCCGTGGCTTTCGGCGTGCCCTTCATCGCCAACCCGGACCTGCCGCAACGCCTGGAGCAGGATGCCTCGCTCAATGAGCCGCACCCGGATACCTTCTACAGCAAGGGCCCGGTAGGCTACATCGACTATCCACGGCTGTAATTTTTCCCGCCGACAAGAAAAGCCCGCCGATCGGCGGGCTTTTTCATGGGGATTCAGGTTTATCGCGGCCATGGGCCGCTCCTACAGTGATGTCTGAACCTGTAGGGGCGGCCGCATCGGCGGACCGTCATGGCCGCGATGCCCCTGACGTCCAGGCATCAACCGTAGGTTGGGCTGAGACGGTTCTATCATCGAAGCCCAACAGTCATGGGCACGGCCTACCCGTGTTGGGCTTCGCTGCGCTCAACCCAACCTACGTCAAGAACCGTAGGTTGGGTTGAGACGGCTCCATCGTCGAAGCCCAACAGTCACGTGCACGGCCTACCCGTGTTGGGCTTCGCTGCGCTCAGCGCCAACCTACGGCTCAACCTGGGCCGGGGTGGGCCAGAACGCCCGGATAGCCGCCACGCCCTGGGCGCCGGCCTGCCAGGCACCAGTGAGGTCATCCTCGCCGAGACCACCCAACAGATAGGCTGGCAGATTGCAGTCGGCCAGCAGTTGCTGGGCCTTGACCCAGCCCAGGGTCGGAGCGCCGGGATGGCTGGTGGTAGGCATCACCGGCGACAGGGTGACGAAATCCACGCCCATCTGCTGGGCCAGGGCCAGCTCTTCGGCGTCGTGGCAGGAAGCTGCCAGCAGGCGCTGTTCCGGAAAGGGTCGGCCATTGGGCGCATAGCGACGCAACTGTTCGGCGGTCAGGTGCCAGCCGGCGGCGGGGAAATCCCCCAGCCATTCCAGCGGGCCCTTGAGCATCAGCTGGGCGCGACCGGTGCAGAGCCCCTGGACGTCGCCAGCCAGGTCGCGGTACTGGGGATCGAAGTTGTCCGGCGTACGCAGCTGGACCAGGCGGATGCCATTGTCCAGCGCCCGGTGCAGGCCATTGAGCAATTCCGCCGTGGTCAACTCGCCGGGGGTGATGAGGTAGCGCTCCGGTAGGCGCGCGGCCTGGACGATGGGCCGGTTGGCCGCGGGAAATTCATAGTCGAGCAGCGCGCGCGGGGCGACCCAGGCCAGCGGCTGGCCCTCGGCGCCATGGGCCTCGCCGGTGAAGGCGTCCACCTGCCAGACGTCCAGCAGCACCGCCTGGTCGGGATAGTCGTGGCGGACCTGCAACAGCGGGCGGGCCGCTGTCACCCTGATGCCCAGCTCCTCGGCCAGCTCGCGCTCGAGCGCCACGGCCGGGGCTTCACCAGCCTCGACCTTGCCTCCCGGAAACTCCCAGAGTCCACCCTGGTGCTTGTGCGCCGGGCGCTGGGCGATAAGGATCTGCCCCTGGGGATCGCGGATCACCGCCGCGACGACGTGCAGACGAGTCATGCGCTCTGCTCCTCCGTTTCTGCCTCCGCCAGCCAGCGCTGAAAGGCCGGCCAGGCGTAGATGGTTTCGACATAGGCGGCCGCTTCGGCGGACAGCTCCACCCCGTAGCTATGGAAGCGACTCGCCACCGGCGCATAGAAGGCATCGGCGATGGTCGGCGTACCAAACAGATAGGGGCCCTGCTGGCCATAGCGCTCGCGGCATTCGCGCCACAGGCGCTGGATGCGCTGGATGTCGTCCACCGCCTCGGCCGTGGTGGACTTCAGCCGCTGCCGACGACGCAGGTCCATGGGCAGCTCGCGGCGCAGGGCGAGGAAGCCACTGTGCATCTCGGCGCACAGGGCTCGGGCATGGGCGCGCGCCAGGGTATCCACGGGCCATAGCCCGGCGTCGGGATAGGCCTCGGCGAGATACTCGACGATGGCCAGGGAATCCCAGATGGTGCCCTCTTCCAGCTTGAGCACCGGCACCTTGCCGGTCGGCGACTGGGCCTTGAGCAAGGCGCGGCTGTTGGGCGCATAGAGCGGAACCGGCACCTCTTCATAGGCAGCGCCACTGAGCTCCATGGCCAGCCAGGCCCGTAGCGACCAGGAGGAGAAATTCTTGTTGCCGATCACGAGTTGCAGCTGGGACATGCGGGAATTCCTCGGAACGATGCGGCCCCGGCGGACCGCGCGCAGGCGCCCGCCAGACGGCGGACGCCGAAGCGTCGGGCAGCCGTCAGGTACGGTACTCGGCGTTGATCTTCACATAGTCGTGGGACAGGTCGGTGGTCCAGATGGTCTCGGCATGGCTGCCACGGCCCAACTCGATACGGATCTCGATCTCCGCCTGGCCCATGACCCGCGCGCCCTGCGCTTCGGTGTAGGTGGCCGCACGACCGCCCTGCTGGCAGATCTGGACATTCCCGAGGAAGACGTCGATCAGGCTGACGTCGAGGCTCGGCACTCCAGCCCGGCCAACGGCGGCCAGGATGCGGCCCCAATTGGGATCGGAGGCGAACAGCGCGGTCTTGATCAGCGGCGAATGGGCGACGGCATAGCCGACGTCCAGGCATTCCTGGGCGTTGGCACCGCCATTGACCTGTACGGTGACGAACTTGGTGGCACCCTCGCCATCGCGCACGATGGCCTGGGCCAGTTCGGCGAACACCGAGAAGACCGCGTCGCGCAGCTGCTCGAAGGCTTCACCGCTGGGCTGGGCGATTTCCGCCATGGCCGCGCAACCGGTAGCCACCAGCATGCAGCAGTCGTTGGTGGAGGTGTCGCCGTCGATGGTAATGCGGTTGAAGGAGCGGTTGGCGGCATCGGCCAGCAGGTCCTGCAACAGGCCCCGCGCGACCTTGGCGTCGGTAGCCACGTAGCCGAGCATGGTGGCCATGTTCGGCCTGATCATGCCGGCGCCCTTGCTGATGCCGGTCACGGTGACGGTGGTGCCGTCCACCTGGAACTGGCGACTGGCGCCCTTGGGCAGGGTATCGGTGGTCATGATGCCGCTGGCGGCGGCGGCCCAGTTGTCCTCGGCCAGATCGGCCAGGGCGGCCGGCAGCGCGGCTTCGATCTTCTCCACGGGCAGCGGCTCGCCAATCACGCCGGTGGAGAACGGCAGTACCGCCTCCTCGCCCACGCTGGCCAGGGTCGCCAGGGTCTTGGTGGTGCGTTCGGCCGCTGCCAGGCCAGGCTGACCGGTACCGGCGTTGGCGTTGCCGGTGTTGGTCAGCAGATAGCGTACCGGACCGGTGAAACGCTGCCGGGCGATGATCACCGGCGCCGCGCAGAAGGCATTGAGGGTGAAGACACCGGCCACGCTGGAGCCTTCGGCGCAACGCATCACCACCACATCC
Organism: Pseudomonas oryzihabitans; assembly: GCF_001518815.1. Taxonomy (NCBI): domain Bacteria; kingdom Pseudomonadati; phylum Pseudomonadota; class Gammaproteobacteria; order Pseudomonadales; family Pseudomonadaceae; genus Pseudomonas; species Pseudomonas oryzihabitans. The sequence goes on along the minus strand of NZ_CP013987.1, from coordinate 818,382 downwards.
TTGCGCCCGGGACGCTTGATGCCGGCGGAGGCGATACCGAGTTCGAAACCGGGAACCGGGTGCAGCGTGGAGAGCGGACCGAGACCGACAGCCATGGGAAAACTCCAGTGGAAGAAAAGGAAACGCCGCGAGCGGAAAACCGGTCGCGGCGTGGAAATCGGGATTCCAGCACCCGCTTCGCCCAGCCTGGGCAAGGGGCGCAGACAGCCTAGCGAGAGTTTACAACCTGTCGGCGGCTATGCCGACAGGTTGCCGTCGCCTCGGCCGTTTCGGCAAAACCTTAGTCGAGTTTGCCGTGGCACTGCTTGTACTTCTTGCCGGACCCACAGGGGCACGGCTCGTTGCGCCCGATCTTCTGATCGTTGCGCTGGGGCTGCAAGGGCACCACGGTGTCCTCGCCCTGCTCGTCCTCGATCACCTCGGGGTCGACCAGCGAAGGCGCCTCGGCATGCTGGAACTCCATGCGCTCGGCCAGGGCCTCGGCCTCGCGGCGCATGCGCTCCTCTTCCTCGGCCGGATCTTCGCGGCGGACCTGAACGTGGGACAGCACGCGAATGGTGTCGCGCTTGATGCTTTCCAACAGCTCCTGGAACAGGTTGAAGGACTCGCGCTTGTATTCCTGCTTGGGGTTCTTCTGGGCGTAGCCGCGCAGATGGATGCCGTGACGCAGGTGATCCATGGTGGTGAGGTGGTCCTTCCAGAGGTCGTCGACCACCCGCAGCAGCATCTGCTTCTCGAAGTTGCGCAGGGCCTCGCGACCGGCCATGTCTTCCTTTTCCAGGTAGGCGGCTTCGAGCTGATCGAGGATCTTCACCCGCAGGGTGTCCTCGTACAGCTTGTCATCCTCGTCCAGCCACTGACCGATGGGCAGTTGCAGGCCGAAGACACTGTAGATCTCGGCTTCCAGGCCGGGCACGTCCCACTGCTCGGGCAAAGACTGCGGCGGGATATGCTCGTTGATTACCTGGGTCAGGGTTTCCTCGCGGAAGCCCTTGATGGTGTCGCCGACGTCTTCGTTGGCCAGCAGGGTGTCGCGCATGTGATAGATCACCTTGCGCTGCTCGTTGGCCACGTCATCGTATTCCAGCAGCTGCTTGCGGATATCGAAGTTGCGGCCTTCGACCTTGCGCTGCGCCTTTTCGATGGCGTTGGTGACCATGCGATGCTCGATGGCCTCGCCGCCCTGCATCCCCAGGGCCTTCATGAAATTCTTCACCCGGTCGGAGGCGAAGATACGCATCAGGCTGTCTTCCAGCGACAGGTAGAAGCGGCTGGAACCCGGGTCGCCCTGGCGACCGGCACGGCCACGCAGCTGGTTGTCGATCCGGCGGGATTCGTGGCGCTCGGAGGCGATCACGTGCAGGCCGCCAGCATCGATGACCTGCTTGTGACGTGCCTGCCAGGCGGCCTTGATCGCGGCGATCTGCTCCTCGGTGGGATTCTCCAGGGCCGCGACTTCGACTTCCCAGTTGCCGCCGAGCAGGATGTCGGTACCGCGACCGGCCATGTTGGTGGCGATGGTCACGGCGCCCGGACGACCGGCCTGGGCGATGATCTCGGCTTCGCGCTCGTGGTACTTGGCGTTGAGCACCTTGTGCTCGATGCCGGCCTGGGTCAGCAGCTGGTCGACGTACTCGGAGCTCTCGATGGAGGCGGTACCCACCAGCACCGGACGGCCTTCGGCCTGGCATTGCTTCACGTCCTCGATGATCGCCTGGTACTTCTCGGCCTGGGTCAGGTAGACCAGGTCATTGAAGTCCTTACGGGCGACCTCGCGGTGGGTCGGGATCACCAGCACGTCGAGGTTGTAGATCTGGCGGAACTCGAAGGCCTCGGTATCGGCGGTGCCGGTCATGCCACCAAGCTTGTTGTAGAGGCGGAAGTAGTTCTGGAAGGTGGTCGAGGCCAGGGTCTGGCTCTCGGGCTGGATCGGCAGTCCTTCCTTGGCCTCGATGGCCTGGTGCAGGCCTTCGGAAAGACGGCGGCCCGGCATGGTACGGCCGGTGTGCTCGTCGATCAGCAGCACCTGGTCCTGCTGGACGATGTACTCGACGTTGCGATGGAACAGGGTGTGGGCACGCAGGCCAGCGAACACGTGGGTCAGAAGGCCCAGGTTGTGCGCGGAGTAGAGGCTCTCGCCTTCGGCCAGCAGACCGGTTTCGGTGAGCATTTCCTCGATGAACTGGTGACCCAGCTCGGTGATTTCCACCTGGCGGGTCTTTTCATCGATGGTGTAGTGACCGACCTGGGTCGGATTGCCTTCCTCTTCCTCGATGTGCTGTTGCAGGCGCGGAATCAGCAGGTTGATCTTCTGATAGAGCTCGGAGCTGTCTTCGGCCTGGCCGGAGATGATCAGCGGGGTCCGGGCTTCGTCGATGAGGATGGAGTCCACCTCGTCGACCACCGCGAAGTTCAGCTCGCGCTGGTACTTCTCGGCCATGCTGAAGGCCATGTTGTCGCGCAGGTAGTCGAAGCCGAACTCGTTGTTGGTGCCGTAGGTGATGTCCGAGGCGTAGGCGGCACGTTTCTCCTCCGGCGGCTGGAACGGCAGGATGATGCCCACCGACAGCCCGAGGAACTCATACAAGGGCCGCATCCAGTTGGCGTCGCGGCGGGCCAGGTAGTCGTTCACCGTGACCACATGGACGCCCTTGCCGGACAGCGCGTTGAGGTAGACCGGCAGGGTTCCCACCAGGGTCTTGCCCTCACCGGTACGCATCTCGGCAATCTTGCCTTCGTGCAGCGCGGCGCCGCCGATCAGCTGGACATCGAAGTGGCGCATTCCCATGACGCGCTTACCCGCCTCGCGGACCACGGCGAAGGCTTCGGGCATCAGCGCATCGAGGGACTCGCCCTTGGCTACGCGCTGCTTGAATTCCTCGGTCTTGGCGCGCAGTTGCTCGTCGCTCAAGGAGGCAATCTGGGATTCGAACGCATTGGTGGCCACCACGACCTTGCCTAGGCGTTTGACATCTCGTTCGTTCTTGCTTCCAAAGAATTTCTTCAACAAAGGCGCAAACATATCGACTGGAATTCTTCCGCTGGAATGAGAGGAGCGAAACGGGCGGCAAGGCCTCTACAGAGCCTGGCCAGACGCCTAGGCGCGGGGGTTGAAGCCCGCGGTGTCCCGCAATGGTAATCGGGCATTCTACTCGGAAATGCCGATGAGGAAAGAACGACGGGGCACCAGCCGCCAGGACGCCAGAGCGATCTGTTACCATCGGCGTCCTCTCTTCGCCCATCGCGAGTCCTGCGCATGGCCTTTCGCCCGCTTCCTGCCGTCGCTCCCGCTGCCCTGCTGCGCCAGGCCAAACCGCTCAAGGCGCTGTTTCGCGAGGCCGAGCGACTGGGGCGTCTGCAACAGTTGCTGGAAGAGCAGTTGCAACCGGCCGCTCGCCCCCACTGCCGGGTGGCCAGCTGGCGCGAGGGTACCCTGCTGCTGGTGGTCAACGATGCCCACTGGGCAACACGACTGCGTTATCAGCAGCGGCGCCTGCTCAGGCTATTGCAGCAGGCGCCGGAATTCGCCGGCCTCATGCGGGTGCAGTTCAAGATGCAGCCGAGCCCTGGCGTCGCCACCCGGGCCCGCCCCGTGCGGCAGGTCAGCCAGGTGGGCGCCGACAGCCTGCGCGAGGTCGCGGCCGGGATCCGTGATCCCAAGCTCAAGGCCGCCCTGGAGCGGCTGGCCAGTCGTACCGGCCAGCCTGCGGAATAGGCCTTACCCCTTGGCCACCGCCCGGTCGAAGGCCGCGCGGATGCGGTCTTCCGGCAGATCCATGCCGATCAGCACGACGCGACTCTCGCGCTCCTCGTCCGCCAGCCAGTCACGCTCCCAGTCGGCGGCATAGATCTGCTGTACGCCCTGGAACAGCAGGCGGCGATCCTCGCCGGCGATGTTCAGCAGCCCCTTGTAGCGCAGCAGGTCGCAGCCGAGGGTGTCGAGCAGCATCTCCATGACCTTGCCGATCTTGTCCTGGTCGTAGGGGCGCGCCTCACGGATGGCAATGGACTGGATGCGCTCGGTGAGACTGACGGCTTCCGACACCGGTCGCAGCGGCCGGAACAGCGTGGGCGGCGCCAGGTCTTCGTCGTGCAGGTTGAAGCCGCGGATATCCAGCAGCTCGGCCAACTCGATCCGTCCATGGTCGACATGGCGGATCGGAGCGCGGCGGTTGATGCGCTGCAGGCGGTTCTCCAGCGCCTCGACGGCCGCCGGTTCGGCCAGGTCGAGCTTGGTCAGCAGCAGGCGATCGGCGAACCCGATCTGCGCCTGCAACAGCGGATCGCTCAGTTGCTCGCTGGCATGGACGGCGTCCACCAGGGTGAGTACCCCGTCGAGCAGATAGCGTTCGCGCAAGAGGTCGTCGGTAAAGAAGGTCTGGGCCACCGGACCGGGATCGGCGAGGCCCGTGCACTCCACCACCAGACGCTCGAAATCCAGCTCTCCGCTGTCCAGCCGCTCCAATAGCACGGTCAGGGCATAGGCCAGATCCTTGCTGCCGGTGCAACAGACACAGCCGTTGGCCACCTTCATCAGTTGTACCGCGCCGGCGTCTTCGAGCAGTTCGCCATCGACGTCCAGGGCACTGAATTCGTTTTCGATCACCGCGATCTTCAGACCGTGCTCGGCCTGCAGGATGTGCTTGAGCAGGGTGGTCTTGCCGGCGCCGAGAAAGCCGGTCAGGACGGTGACGGGAATAGGTTCACGCATGGAAAACTCCAGACAGAAAGAGGCCGGGCATGGAGCCCGGCCTTGGGTGACCCATGGTCAGCAGCAGCGGATGGCGCCGGACTTGCCGCCACCGTAGCGCGCTTCCTGGCGTTCGCGGAAGAAGGCTTCGTAGCTCATCACCGGCTGATCAGGATGCTTGCCACGCATGTGCTCGACGTAGGTGTCGTAGTCGGGCATGCCCACCAGCATCTTGGCGGCCTGCCCGAGGTATTTGCCCATGCGACCCAGGTCATTGAACATGAGAGTGCTCCTTTAGGAACCCGCTACCGGCTGGAAGGGGGTTTCGCGATCGCTGCGCTCGGGCTTGGCCAGGGCGGCGCGACCGACCTTGATGGAAAAGAACAGAATGCTCATCACCACCACCAGGAACAGTACCGACAGGGTGGCGTTGGTGTAGGCGTTGAAGACGATGTGCTGCATCTGCTCCATGCTCTTGGCCGGGGCGATCACCTGGCCTTGGTCCATGGCGGTGCTGTACTTCTTGGCCAGGGCCAGGAAGCCGACCGCCGGATTCGAATCGAACAGCTTGATCAGGCTGGCGGTGGTGGTGCAGATCAGCAGCCAGACGGCTGGCACCAGGGTGACCCAGACATAGCGCTGGCGCTTCATCTTGATCAGGACCACGGAGCCCAGCATCAGGGCGATACCGGCGAGCATCTGGTTGGAGATACCGAACAGCGGCCAGAGGGTGTTGATGCCGCCCAGCGGATCGACCACGCCCTGGTACAGCAGCCAGCCCCAGAGGGCGACGCAACCGGCGGTACCGATGACGTTGGCAGTCCAGGAGTCGGTCCGCTTCAGGGATGGCACGAAGCTGCCCAGCAGATCCTGCAGCATGAAGCGCCCGGCACGGGTACCGGCGTCCACCGCGGTGAGGATGAACAGCGCCTCGAACAGGATCGCGAAGTGGTACCAGAAGGCCATGGTGTTCTCGCCCGGCAGCACGTTGTGCATGATCTGGGCGATGCCCACCGCCAGGGTCGGCGCACCACCGGCACGGGCCAGGATGGTGTGCTCACCGATCTCGGTGGCGGTGGCCTGCAGCATCTCAGGCGTCACCACGAAGCCCCAGGTACTGATCTTGGCGGCCACCGACACCACGTCGGCGCCGACCACGGCGGCCGGACTGTTCATGGCGAAGTAGACGCCCGGCTCGATCACCGAGGCGGCGACCATGGCCATGATGGCGACGAAGGACTCCATCAGCATGGCGCCGTAGCCGATGTAGCGGGCATGGGTTTCCTTGGCGATCAGCTTGGGCGTGGTACCCGAGCTGATCAGGGCATGGAAGCCGGACACCGCGCCGCAGGCGATGGTGATGAACAGGAAGGGGAACAGGGTGCCCTTCCAGACCGGGCCGGTACCGTCGACAAACTGGGTCAGGGCCGGCATCTTGAGCATCGGCATGGTCACCAGGATGCCAATGGCCAGGGCGATGATGGTGCCGATCTTGAGGAAGGTGGACAGGTAGTCACGCGGGGCCAGCACCAGCCAGACCGGCAACACGGCGGCGACGAAGCCGTAGCCGATCAGCATCCAGGTGATCTGTATGCCGGTGAAGGTGAAGGCCGGGCCCCAGACCGGATCGGCGGCGACCAGGCCACCGGCCCAGATGGAGGCCAGCAGCAGCACCACGCCGATCAGCGAGATCTCGCCGATGCGACCGGGGCGGATGTATCTCATGTAGACGCCCATGAACATGGCGATCGGCAGGGTGGCGATCACCGTGAACATGCCCCAGGGGCTCTCGGCCAGGGCCTTGACCACGATCAGCGCCAGCACCGCGAGGATGATGATCATGATCAGGAAGCAGCCGAACAGCGCGATGGTACCGGGGATGCGTCCCATCTCCTCGCGCACCATGTCGCCCAGGGAGCGGCCATTGCGGCGGGTGGAGAGGAACAGGACCACGAAGTCCTGCACCGCACCGGCGAAGACCACCCCGGCGATCAGCCAGAGGGTGCCGGGCAGGTAGCCCATCTGGGCGGCGAGCACCGGGCCGACCAGCGGACCGGCACCGGCGATGGCGGCGAAGTGGTGGCCGAAGAGGATGTGCTTGTTGGTGGGCACGTAGTCCAGGCCGTCGTTGTTGAGGACGGCAGGCGTGGCACGCTTGGCATCGAGCCCCATCACCTTGGTGGCGATGAACAGGCTGTAGTAACGATAGGCAACGAGGTAGATCGCCACGGCGGCGACCACGATCCAGAGGGCGTTGATCGCTTCGCCTCGACTCAGCGCCACGGTACCCAGCGCGAAGGCGCCCAGTACAGCAACGGCGAACCAGGCTAGATGGCTGGCCATTCGGGTCATGCTTGTTCTCCTGCCGCGCGCCAGTGGCCGCGACGATACTTGTTATTGTGAGAGCCCACAGCGGAGCCATATTACTATCGGCGGCGCGACGCGACAGCGAAATTCGCAGAACTACCCAAGGCCCGCTACGTAGTTCTACGTAGACACCCGCCCCAGACAGGTCCCGATGCAGCTCAAATACAAGATGGTCGCCCTCGGTCTCCTGCCCCTGCTGCTGGCAGTGGCAGCGGTCTGCCTGGTGGTGCTGGAACAGAGTCAGCGCCTGGGCGAGCAGCAGGCACATCTGCTCGAACACAGCATCCTTAACAGCAAGAAGACCGAGCTGCGCAACTATGTGGAGATGGGTGTCAGCGCCATCCAGCCGTTGTACGGCAGCGGCCGTGACGACGAGGAAACCAAGGCCAAGGTACTGGCGCTGCTGGCCAGCTTGAATTTCGGCAGCGACGGCTACTTCTTCGTCTACGACCAGCACGGACGCAATCTCATGCATCCGCGCCAGCCCGAGTTGGTCGGTCAGGACCTCTGGCAGCTCACCGATGGCAACGGTCTGCTGGTGATCCAGGCGCTGTTCAAAAGCGCCCGCACGGGTGATGGCTTCCAGCGGTACGGCTGGCAGAAGCCCTCCACCGGCCAGATGGCGGCGAAACTCGCCTACGTGACTCAGCTGCAGCGCTGGGGCTGGGTGCTGGGCACCGGCCTCTACCTGGACGACGTCGACGCGGCCCTCGCCCAGGTGCGCCACGACGTAGCCGCCGGTATCCGCACCACCCTGCTGGCCAGCGCCGCGGTGGCGCTGGTGGCGGTATTGCTGGTGTTCGCCGGCGGCCTGACGCTCAACGTCAGCGAGCACCGCCAGGCCGATCGCAAGCTCAAGCAGCTGACCCAGCGTCTCATCACCTCCCAGGAGGAAGAGCGCTCGCGGCTGTCACGCGAGCTGCACGACGGTATCAGCCAGTTGCTGGTGTCCATCAAGTTCCAGTTCGAATTGGCCAGCCGCGAACTGGACGCGAGCAAGCCCAGCGCCGGTGAGACCCTGCGTGAGGGCACCCAGCGCCTGGCCGCGGCCATCGGCGAGATCCGCCGTATCTCCCACGACCTGCATCCCTCGCTGCTGGATACCCTTGGCCTGCCGGCCGCCCTCGGCCAGTTGGTGGAGGAATTTCGCCAACGCAGCGGCCTGGCGGTGGATTACCGGCAGACCCTGGATGACAGCCCCGCCGGCGGCGACATGGACGTCGCCCTGTTTCGCATCGTCCAGGAGGCCTTGACCAATATCGAACGCCACGCCGCGGCGCGGCACGTGGTGATCGATCTGCAACGGCGCGGTCGCTGGATCTGCCTGACCGTGCACGACGACGGTCGCGGCTTCGACACCGGCCAGGTGGAACGCCTCAGCGGCGGCATCGGCCTGCGCAACATCCGCGAACGGGTGGAGCTCTTCGGCGGCCGCTGCGCCATCCAGTCCGGCCCCGGCGGCACGACCCTGGACGTGGTTCTGCTACGCTCGGACCTTGCCGCCGACGAGGAGAGCCCGACATGACGCCGATCCGTATCGTCCTGGTCGACGATCATGCCCTGGTCCGCGCCGGGGTGCGGGCGCTGCTGGGCACCATCGAGCGCTTCACCGTGGTTGGCGAAGCCGGCAGCGGCGCGGAGGCCCTCGACCTGCTGGCGCGCCTCGACCCCGACATCCTGCTGGTGGACATCGGCCTCAAGGACATCAACGGCCTGGAGCTGACCGCCCAGATCGCCGCGCGGGCGCCGCGCGCCCGGGTGCTGATCCTGAGCATGTACGACAATCGTGAATACGTCAGTACCTCGCTGCGGGTGGGCGCGGCCGGCTACGTACTCAAGGATGCCCCTTCCGAAGAGATCATCGCCGCGGTCGAGGCACTGGCGGTGGGCGGACGCTTCTACAGCAGCGCCATCGCCGCCCGCCTGGGTGAAGGCGGCGCCAGCGAAGGCGAACTCACCCCGCGCGAGCGCCAGGTGCTGCTGCTGATGGCCCAGGGGCTCAACAACAAGACCATGGCCCAGCAACTGAACCTCAGCGTGCGCACGGTGGAGACCCACCGCCTGAGCATCCGCCGCAAGCTGGACATCCAGAAGCCGGCGGATCTGGTTCGCCATGCGCGCGAGTACGGCTGGCGCCCCGAGGACGCCTCCAAAGCTTGACCAAAAGGCCGCTGCTCGCACCCAGGCGACCAATGAGCCGTCTCGTTCTGGCTCCGCCGGGCCGGGACCGCTACCCTCGCAGGAGAAGTCGATACGGGACGACGGCTGTCGTCTACAGTGATCAGGAAACCTCAGGAAGCCTTCCATGAACGACACCAACGAGCGTCGCCGCTTTACCCGCTTCACCTTCGATGCCCCCGCGCAGTTGCACCAGGGTGAGCGCCAGTGGGCAGCGCCCGTGGACGACATCTCGCTCAAGGGCGTGCTGCTGGCGCGACCCTCCGACTGGTCCGCCCAGTCGAGCGCGGACTATCAGCTGCGCGTCCTGCTCAACGACGAGACCCAGGTGAGCATGGATGTGGAGCTGGTGCGGGAAACCCCGGAACAGCTGGCCTTCGCCTGCCGGCAGATCGACCTGGATTCCATCAGCCACCTACGGCGGCTAGTGGAGCTGAACCTTGGTGACGAGACCCTGCTGGAGCGCGAGTTGGCGGCGCTGGGGGAGCGGTAGGTCAATTTGATCGCGGCCATGGGCCGCTCCTACCGGAGTAGCTGAACCTGTAGGAGCGGCCGCAGCGGCGGACCGCCATGGCCGCGATCGGTGAAGCCGGTGGAAAACGGCACAGCCTTTTTCACCAGGTTGACGGCGTTGGGCTTCGCTGCGCTCAGCGCCAACCTACGGGAAGGTTCGTCTTCTCGACCTTACTGTTAGAACTCCAGATGCAGACCCACCACCAGCCGGGCATCGTGGGTGTCTTCACCCTCTTCCCGCGCCATGGCGGCGGTGTTGCCATGGGTGGCATTCCAGGACACCCCGACATAGGGCGCCACTTCCGGCGTCACCTGGTATCTCAAGCGCAGCCCGGCCTCGCTTTCGGCGAAGCCCGCGCCCTGGCCGCGTGACTCGTCGTTGCGGCCATAGAAGTTGAGTTCGGTGTGAGGCTGCAGGATGAGCCGCTGGGTCAGCGCCCAGTCGTATTCGGCTTCCAGGCGCAACGCCGTCTGGTTGTTCTCGCCGATGAAGGCGGTGATCTCGACGTCGAGATCCTCGGGATCGTGCTCCTGGATACCCAGGGCAGCCCAGGTCTGTGGCGAACCCGGTTTGAAATCCTGGCGGATACCGGCGACGGTGCCCCAGCCCTGGGTCAGGACATGGCCCCAGAGCGCCTGCACCTCGGCCTGCTCGGTATGGCCATTGGTACGCTCGCCCTGGCTGCGGAAATCCAGGCGATTGGCGCCGCCGCCAAAGGCCCAGCCCTCCAGGTCCCAGTTGAAGACGCTGCCTTCATCGGCGTGCTGCCATTCGAGCTGATCCACTTCCAGACTGGCCGGGGCGGTGCCATTGGGATCGGAAGCCTGGGCCAGGGCACTGGAGACAAGGCCGGCGATGAGTACGGACAAGGGGAGCAGACGAGGCATGGCGGGTATCCAGGGTCATGGAAGCGCCTGATAGACCACCCTCGCCCGCCCAGAGTTTTAAAAAATATTACAAAAGCCGCTCCAGGCTATTCGAACAGCGCATCCAGTGCCTGCTCCAGCCGGGTCACCGCCACCACCTGCAGACCGGGCGGCGGATCCTTGGGCGCATTGCCCTTGGGCACGATGGCGCGCTTGAAACCGTGCTTGGCAGCCTCCTTGAGGCGCTCCTGGCCACTGGGCACCGGCCGGATCTCGCCGGACAGGCCGATCTCGCCGAACACCAGCAGATCATGCGGCAGGGCGCGGTCCCTCAGACTGGAGATCACCGCCGACATCAGCGCCAGGTCCACCGCCGTCTCCAGTACCTTGACCCCGCCGACCACGTTGATGAAGACGTCCTGGTCGTAGGTAGGAATGCTGCCATGACGGTGCAGCACGGCCAGCAGCATGGCCAGGCGATTCTGGTCCAGGCCCACGGTGACCCGCCGCGGATTGGCCAGGTGACTGGTGTCCACCAGCGCCTGCACCTCCACCAGCATGGGCCGCGAACCCTCCCACGTCGCCATGACCACGCTGCCGGCCACGGCCTCCTGAGCGCGATTGAGAAAGATCGCCGAGGGGTTGGAAACCTCCTTGAGACCCTTGTCGGTCATGCCGAACACGCCCAGCTCATTGACTGCGCCAAAGCGATTCTTGACCGCCCGCAGCATGCGCAGGCGCCCGTCGGACTCACCCTCGAAATAGAGCACGGTGTCGACCATGTGCTCCAGCACCCGGGGGCCAGCCAGGGCGCCTTCCTTGGTGACGTGGCCGACCAGGAAGATGGCGGTACCGGTCTGCTTGGCGAAGCGCACCAGCAGCGCCGCGCTCTCGCGCACCTGGGCCACCCCGCCGGGTGCGGACTGCAGCTGCTCGGTGAAGATGGTCTGGATGGAGTCGATCACCATGACCCGCGGCTTTTCCTGGCGCGCGGTGGCGACGATAGTCTCGATGCAGGTCTCGGTCATGACCTTGAGCTTGTCTTCCGGCAGGCCCAGCCGCCGGGCGCGCATCGCCACCTGCTGCTGGGACTCCTCACCGGTGACATAGAGCGCCGGCATGCGCGCGGCCAGGTGGCAGAGGGTCTGCAGCAGGATGGTGGATTTGCCAATGCCCGGATCGCCGCCGATCAGCACCACGGAGCCATCCACCAGACCGCCACCCAGTACGCGGTCGAGTTCGGTGGAGTCGGTGGTGAAGCGCGGGGTTTCCTCGACGCTGACCTCAGCCAGGGTCTTGATGGTCGCCTGGGCTCCAGCCCAGCCGGCGCGACCGGAGGGCACGGCGGAGGTCTCGACGACGGTTTCCACCAGGGTATTCCAGGCACCGCACTCGCCGCACTGGCCCGCCCACTTGGGAAAGGTGGCGCCACACTCGGTGCAGCCGTAGAGACGCTTGGCCTTGGCCATGGCGGGTTCTCCAGTCGAGAAGGAAAGAGTTTCCCAGCATACCACGACTGGATGCATAGACAGTAAAAAGGCGCGCTTCTCGCGAAGCGCGCCTCCGGGATTTACGGCCTCGAGGACTAGTTGCCCTCGCCACCTGGCTGACGCAGCATGGTCAGGGCCTGGTTGGCCTGAGCGATGCAGGTCTTCTCGTCGCCGGCCTTTTGAGCGGCCATGGCGTTCTTGCGGAATTCGGCGATCTGTTTGGCCTGGGAACTGCCCGGCCCGATCATATTGGTCTTCATTTTGCTGGCATCGTCCAACTTCTGCAGCTGAACCGTACAGAGATCCTGGGCGAACACAGGTGCGGTGGCGAACATCATCAGGGCGATCAGGGCGGTACGCTTCATGGGGATATCCTCGTTGAGAGGGCCAGGTAGGCCGGATTAACCTCGCTCACCCCGCGAAATTCCTTTGGGGTATCCCATTGACCGCCAGGCGCCGCTCGTCGTTCAGCAAAATGTCATCCAGCTCTCCGACAAAGGGCTCTGACACTAGTGTTTGAGCGTCGAGATCAGGCCCGAATCACCCCGGAGCCAGACCGGCAACGCCTGCTGCCAGCGCTCCTGTTCGAGATGCTGCAGACAGGCGAGCAGCCGGCTGTATTCAGCGAATTCCCGTTGCACCCGGCGGCGTTGGTCTTCCACGGCCGCTTCGGTGATCCACAGGTGCCATTGTTGGTACATCGCCACTTCGTCTGTCATCGGCCCTCTCCTGAGGGAGGCCATGATGGCAACGTCGACAGCCCTTGCCAATCGCGCCGAGCGCGGCTCGACGCGGCAGGCAGAGCCCGGGCCGGCTAGGACGGGTATTTCAGCTGCTGGGCAATTTTGTCCTTGAGCAGGACACGTTCCCGACGCAGGCGACCTAGATCTTCATCGCCGCTGGATTCCTCCACCTCTTCCAGAGCGAGGATCTGCTGATCGAGCTTCTGGTAGTCCTCCAGCAGCTTGGCGAAATCCGGATCGGACTGCGGACGACTGTCCAGCTGTTCGGCGTACTCGGGAAAGTCTTTGTGCAGGTCGTGTTTGGCAACCATCAGAGGCTCCTTGGGCGCAGTGGGTTTGAAGCGCGAAGGCCGTAGCCATCGTCTTACAGGGTGGACCCGAGGCCTTCGACAAAGTGCGACAGCCACGACCAGTTGCCTCTTTCCGGGCGATTTGCCGCGCCTGGGGAACCTGAAGACCGTCCCTGAGGTTCCAAACCCGAGCGAAGCGATCACAATCGGCTATCGTCTCTTCGAAACCATCCAAAGGAGTACAGCATGAGTATCATCGCCGAGTTCAAGAAGTTCGCCATGCGAGGCAATGTGGTCGACCTGGCGGTCGGCATCATCCTGGGCGCTGCCTTCGGCAAGATCGTGTCGTCCTTCGTGGCCGATATCATCACGCCGCCGCTGGGCCTGCTGCTGGGAGGCGTGGACTTCTCGCAGTTGGCGATCACGCTGAGAGCGGCCATAGGCGACCAGCCGGCGGTGGTGATCGCCTATGGCAAGTTCCTGCAGACCATCTTCGACTTCGTGATCATCGCCTTCGCCATCTTCATGGCGATCAAGGTGCTCAATCGCCTGCGCCTGCATCAGGACGCCGCCCCCTCGGGTCCTACCAAGGACCAGGTGCTGCTGACCGAGATCCGTGATCTGCTGAAAGCGCAGAACAGCCAGGCGCCCGCGGCTCCCGTCGTCAAGCAGGAACCGCCGATCACCCCGCAGTAGAACCTTGCCAGATCCCGCCTCGCTAGGAGGCGGGTCGCTCCAGGCGGATCCAGCCGATCCGCCGATCCTTGACCGATTCCACCGTCAACTGCCAGCCCTGGTACTCCAGACGGTCACCTGCCATCGGCAAGCGCCCCAATAGGTCCACCACCAATCCCCCCAGGGTCTGGTAGTCCTCGTTTTCCGGGATCTGGAAACCGGTGCGCTGAGCCAGGGGATGCAGATTCAGGCCGCCGCTGGCGCGATAGCCGTTCTCCACCTTCTCTAGCTCCGGCAGGCTGTCCTCGCTGGCGTCCGGCAATTCGCCGGCGATGGCCTCGAGGATGTCGGTCAGGGTCAGCAGACCTTCGAAGCCACCGAACTCGTTGACCACGAAGGCCACGTGGGTGGATGCCGCGCGTAGCTGTTCCAGGGCGCCCAGCACCGTGGCCTGGGCCGGCAGATGGATAGGCATCCGCACCCGGGCGCGCAGGTCAGGCGACTGGCCCTGGAGGATGTCGGCGAACAGCTCCTTCTTGTGCACGTAGCCCAGGGGTTCATCGATGTTGCCGTTGACCACCAGCGGCAGGCGCGAGTGGGCCGAGGCCAGCAGTTGCTCGTGCAGCCGTTCCGGCGGGGCGTCGGCATCGAGGATGTCGACGTCGGCACGGGCGGTCATCACCGCACGCACCGGACGCTCGCCCAGTTGCAGCACGCCGCTGATCATCAGGCGCTCGCGCCGATCGAAGACCGGACTCTCCCCCTTCTCGCCATCCAGCAGTTCGGCGATGTCTTCATCCACCTCGTCTTCGCGCAGGCGACCACCCAGGAGGCGCAGTACGGCCTGGGAGGTGCGCGCCCGCATGCCGAGACGCTCGTGCATCTGCCGCTTGCGCTTCCAGCGCACCACCTGGTTGGCTATCTCGATGAGGATCGAGAAGCCGATGGCGGCGTAGAGATAGCCCTTGGGAATGTGGAAGCCCAGGCCCTCGGCGGTCAGGCTCAGGCCGATCATCATCAAAAAGCCCAGGCACAACATGATCACCGTGGGGTGGGCGTTGACGAAGGCGGTCAGCGGCTTGCTCGCCACCAGCATCAGGCCGATGGAGATGATCACGGCGATCATCATCACGCTCAGGTGCTCGACCATGCCCACGGCGGTGATGACGGCGTCCAGCGAGAACACGGCATCGAGCACCACGATCTGCGCCACGACCGGCCAGAAGGCGGCATAGGCGCGATTGCCGCCGGTCTTGTGGGTGTGGCCCTCGATGCGTTCGTGCAGCTCGGTGGTGGCCTTGAACAACAGGAAGATACCGCCGAACAGCATGATGAGGTCGCGGCCGGAGAAGGCCTTGCCGAACACCTCGAACAGCGGTTCGGTGAGGGTCACCATCCAGGAGATGCTGGCCAGCAGGCCCAGGCGCATGATCAGCGCCAGTGACAGGCCGATGACACGCGCCTTGTCACGCTGCGCGGGCGGCAGCTTGTCGGCGAGGATGGCGATGAAGACCAGGTTGTCGATGCCCAGGACGATTTCCAGGACGATCAGGGTGAGCAGGCCCAACCAGGCGGTGGGATCGGCGATCCATTCCATCAGCAGCGGACCTCCGTCTGAGCGGGCCGAACGGCCACGGAGGAAAGAAAGCGGGAGGGGGTGTCAGCCGCACCCGGCCAGGGGGCCGGGGGCGGCTCGGATCTGTCACTGCTCATCGGAACTCGAAAGGTAGCCTTGGAATTTCCGATCCTAGAGCAAGGCGGGCCCAAAGCTAAAGGCCCAACCTTTTCCAATTGTGAAGAAAACGTAAAGACGCCCCTGTAGCCCCACAATTACCAGTAGTTTTCCACGGCCACCTGACCGGGCCGGCGGCTCAGGGCCAGCTGCAGATCACGGGTCTTGAGCAGCTGGCGGGTGTCATCGACCATCTCCGGATTGCCGCAGATGAGGATCCGCGAGTGCTCGGGCGACAGCGTGACGCCGGCGGCGCGCTCCAGCTCGCCGTTCTCGATCAGGGTGGTGATGCGGCCACGCAGCGCACCCGGATGGTCTTCGCGGGTCACCACGGGCACATAGACCAGGCGGTCGGTAAGGCCTTCGAGGTGTTCCACCTGGCCGTAGCCGTTGATGACGTCCTGGTAGGCCAGGTCGCGGGCCTCGCGCACGCTGTAGACCAGCACGATGCGCTCGAAGCGCTCCCAGGTATCGGGCTCCTGCAGCATCGACAGGAAGGGCGCGAG
Organism: Pseudomonas oryzihabitans; assembly: GCF_001518815.1. Classification (NCBI taxonomy): domain Bacteria; kingdom Pseudomonadati; phylum Pseudomonadota; class Gammaproteobacteria; order Pseudomonadales; family Pseudomonadaceae; genus Pseudomonas; species Pseudomonas oryzihabitans. The sequence goes on along the minus strand of NZ_CP013987.1, from coordinate 802,331 downwards.
ACCGGTACCGGTGGCCAGCAGCCAGAGATCGCGCCCGCCGCCGAAGCGCTCCAGGGTGAGATAGCCATAGGGCTGCTTTTCCACCAGCAGCTCGTCGCCCTCGCGCAGGCGGCTCAGCTCGCTGGTGAAGGCGCCGCCAGGCACTACGATGGAAAAGAATTCGAGGAATTCATCATGAGGTGCCGAGACCATGGAGTAGGCGCGCCAGACGATGTCGCCATCGGCCTTGCGCACGCCCAGCCGGGCGAACTGGCCGGCGCGAAAGCGATAGCGCGAGTCACGCGTGGTCCTCAGGCTGAAGAGGTTGTCGCTCCAGGGCCAGACGGCGGTGATCGTCTCGCGGGTGAACTTGTCTTCGGTGGCGGTCATACTGGCCTCTTTTTCCCGATTGCTTAGAGCCTGTTTACGATCTCGCGAGCTAGCGCCAAACAAGGCCTAGGCGGCCCCGCGAAAATGGCTGAGGAAGCGGACCGGTCTCGTGCTCGCGTTTACGAGTGGTAAATGAGCATTCCGACCGGGCTGGCGACCCAGGCCATTTTCAACGCCGTTTGGCCGACGCGCAGCAGATCGTAAAAAGGATCTTTGCGCCATTGTCCCGCACTGGGCCGCCGATAAACACCGACAGAAACCATGCCTTCTCTCGTCTCGCCCTTCGCCACCCTCGAACTCGACCGTCAGCCACCGCGCCGTGACGATCCCCTGCAGGCCTTCGACGCCGCCGACGAGTACCTCCTGCAGCAGGTCGCCGAGCACGGCCTGGACCCCGCCGCCCGGGTGCTGGTGCTCAACGACGGCTTCGGCGCCCTGGCCGCCAGCCTCGCCGCCCATGCCCGGGTCACCTCCAGTGGCGATTCGCACCTGGCGGCCCTGGCGCTGGCGGCGAATCTGGCGCGCAACGGCATCGCCGCCGATGCCGTGACCTTCGTTCCGGCCAGTGAGGCGACCAGCGGTCCCTTCGACCTGGTGCTGGTGCGGGTGCCCAAGACCCTGGCGTTGCTGGAGGAACAACTGATCCGCCTGCACGGCCAGCTGGCGCCCGGTGCGCGGGTGATCGCCGCTGGCATGCTCAAGCACCTGCCCCGCGCCGCCGGCGACCTGCTGGAGCGGCATATCGGCCCGGTGCAGGCTTCGCTGGCGGTGAAGAAAGCCCGACTGCTATTTGCCACGCCCGAGGCGCGGCCGGCGGTGGCCTCGCCCTATCCCAGTCGCTATCGGCTGGACGCACCACCGCTGACCCTGGTCAACCATGCCAATGTCTTCTGCCGCGAAGGCCTGGACATCGGCACCCGCGCCTTCCTGCCGCACCTGCCCCAGGGCCTGGGCCAGGCCCGGGTGGCCGATCTGGGCTGCGGCAACGGCGTGCTGGCCCTGGCCTGTGCCCTGGCCAATCCCGAGGCGCGGTTCACCCTGGTGGACGAGTCCTACATGGCGGTGCAGTCGGCACGGGAGAACTGGACGGCGGCCTTCCCCGAGCGGCCAGCCGCCATCCTCGCCGCCGATGGGCTGGCCGAACAGCCAGCGCGCTCGCTGGACCTGATCCTGTGCAATCCGCCCTTCCACCAGCAGCAGGTGGTGGGCGACTTCCTTGCCTGGCGCATGTTCCAGCAGGCACGGGCGGCGCTGAGCGAGCAGGGCGAACTCTGGCTGGTGGGCAATCGCCACCTGGGTTACCACGTCAAGCTCAAGCGACTGTTCAAGCGCGTCGAACAGATCGCGGCCACGCCGAAATTCGTGGTGCTGAGGGCGGTCCAACCTCTCTGACATCCACCCAGGAGCGAGAGCTGCCCGCGTGCCTTCCCTGCCCCTCGATCTTCACTACGTCGCCCTGGTCCTCGAACTGATCGGCATCAGCGCGGCGGTGCATGCCATCGTCACGGTGCGCACTGCCCAGGGCGCCATGGCCTGGGCCATGGCACTGGTGTTCATGCCCTTCCTCAGCCTGATTCCCTACCTGGTGTTTGGCCGGCGACGCTTCGACAGCTATGTGAAGGCGCGGCGCCAGGCCGACGAGGAGATGGCGCGCCAGGCCGCCGAACTGGACTGGCGGCCCTGGATCGCCGAAGCCATGGCCGCCCAGCAGTGCAGTGCGGCCAATCGCAAGCTCCGGGCCATGACCGCCCTCACCGGCACCCCCTGCGTGGCCAACAATCAGGTGCGGCTGCTGATCAACGGTGAGGAAACCTTCGCCGCCATCCTCGGTGCCATCCGCGGCGCGCAGAAGGTGGTGCTGGTGCAGTTCTTCATCATCCACGACGACGCCCTCGGCCTGGCCTTGCAGAACACCCTGCTCGACCGTGCCCGCGCCGGGGTCAAGGTCTATCTGCTCTACGATGCCATCGGCAGCCATGCCTTGCCGCGGAGCTACGTGGAAACGCTGCGCGAAGCCGGTTGCGAGGTAAAGGGCTTCAGCAACCGCCGCGGACTGATCAACCGATTCCAGGTCAACTTCCGCAACCACCGCAAGATCGTGGTGGTGGATGGCGAGGTGGGCTTCACCGGCGGCCTCAATGTCGGCGACGAATACATGGGGCTCAAGCCACCCCTGGCGCCCTGGCGCGACACCCACCTGGAGCTGCGTGGCCCCGCCCTGGCCACCCTGCAGGAGACCTTCGCCCAGGACTGGTACTGGGTGACCCGCCGATTGCCCACCCTGCTGCTGCCGGAACGCTACGAAGAAGGCGGGGTGCTGTGCCAGGTGGTGCCCAGCGGGCCGGCGGATGACCAGGAGACCTGCTCACTGTTCTTCGTCGAGGCCATCCATTCGGCGCGTCATCGCATCTGGATCACCACCCCCTACTTCATCCCCGACGAAGCCGTGTCGGCGGCCCTGCGCCTGGCCGCCCTGCGCGGAGTGGACGTGCGCATCCTGCTGCCCTCGCGGCCGGATCACAAGGTGGTCTATGCCGCCTCCTACCTCTATGCCTTCGAGGCGGTGCATGCGGGAGTGCGGGTGTTTCGCTACGGCCCTGGCTTCCTGCACCAGAAGGTGGTGCTGATCGACGAGGACGTCGCCGCGGTGGGTAGCGCGAACCTGGACAATCGGTCCTTCCGCCTCAACTTCGAGGTCATGGTGATGGTGATGGACGTCCCCTTCGCCTGGGAGGTGCGCAAGATGCTGGAGCACGACTTCAGCCGCTCCCGCGAACTCACGCCCGAGGACAACGTGGCCCTGCGCCGCTGGCGGCGGGTAGCCATGCGGGTAGCGCGGGTGTTCTCGCCGGTGCTGTAGACCCCGGAACCCGCTCTGGGACGGCCCGGTCCGATGCCCCATGGCGCCACGCCCGGAGCGCCCCGTGTCCCCGGAGTCGCCTGCCATGCCATCCCCCTCGCCCCTGCGTTGTTTCTGTCTGCTGGCGGGCTTTCTGGTCCTGGATGCCACCGCCGCGCCGCGTAGCGTGCCCTCCCTCGACAGCGAAGACGCCGCGCTGAGCAGCGTGGAGGTTAGCGAGACCTCCGGGCGCTTCCACCCGCAACTGGGCGTGGATGCCCGCAATGGCGATTTCTCCCGCGGCAACTATGACGACGATGCGGCCAGTATCGACCGCATCCCCCTGCATGTTCAGGCCGGCTTCGCCCTGGATCTGCACCAGGGTGCCGATGGCGTAGCCGATGCCTGGTTGGTGTTCAGCAGCAGCAACGGCTTTCATACCCCATCGGCTGACGAGCGGGTCAGCCCCAGACGCTGGTACGAGAGCAACAACCTGCTCGGCCTGGTGATATCGCCGGCGGAAGGCCTGAAGGTCGGCTTCGTCTATACGGTCAAGAGCAGCCCCAACGATGTCGCCGCCACTACCCAGGAGGCCAGCCTGACCCTGGCCTACCAGGCCGAGTCGGGCCTGGGCGCTTGGCGTCCGGGGCTGGCGGTGACCACCCGCACCCAGGGTGACAGCGGTCTCTATACCCAGGGCAGCCTGGAACCCGGGCTGGACCTCTCGGCCAGTGGCCTGCGCCTGAGCTTCCCCAGCGCCCTGGGGGTGGGCTGGAATGGCTTCTACGGACCGGATTCTGGCGACCGGCTCTATGCCCGCACCGGCCTGGCCCTGGAGCAGCCGTTCCGTTGGGGCGAGACGCGCTGGAGCGCCCGCGCCGAGGCCCTGGCGCTCTACCGTGACGGCGCCCTGCGCGACCTGAGCGGTCCGGAGGGGGAAACAGACAGCGTGGTGCCCCAGGTGACTCTCAGCCTGTCCATGGCCTACTAGGCCGCTCAGCCCAGCGGCGCGACCCCCAGGCCTTCCACCAGGCTTTCGAGCGCACGCAGGCCGGCCACCGAGTTGCCGTAGCTGTCCAGCCGCGGGGACCAGACGCAGATGCTCATCTGCCCCGGCACGATGGCGACGATGCCGCCCCCTACCCCGCTCTTGCCCGGCAGGCCGACGCGCCAGGCGAAGTCGCCTGCGGCGTCGTAGAGGCCGCAGGTCAGCAGCAGGGCATTGAGCTGGCGAGTCTGCTGGGGTGTCACCACCGGCTGGCCGTCCTGGGGGTTGACCCCACCGTTGGCGAGAAAGGCGAAGGCGCGGGCTACGTCGACACAGCTCATGGCCAGGGCGCAGCCGTGGAAATAGACGTCGAGGACGTCGTCCACCTCGCTGGTGAGATTGCCGTAGGCCTTCATCAGATAGGCCAGGGCGGCGTTGCGCGCCTTGTGGTCCATCTCCGAACGGGCTACCCGGTCGTCGAAGTTGATCGCCGGATTGCCGGCCAGGCGCCGCGCCTGTTCGCGCATCATCCAGTGGATCGACATGATGCGGGACACCAGCAGTTCGCAGACCAGCACGGCACCGGCATTGATGAAGGGATTGCGCGGCACGCCCTTCTCTTCTTCCAGCTGGGCCATGGAGTTGAAGGCATGGCCGGAGGGTTCGCGGCCGACGCGGGTCCAGATGTCCGGCTCGTCCAGGCGCTGCATGGCGATCACCAGGTTGAGCACCTTGGAGATGGACTGGATGGAAAAGGCCGTGTCAGCCGCTCCGGCACGCCAGACCTGGCCGTTGACATCGCAGACGGCGATGCCGAAGTGATCCGGCTCCACCTCGGCCAGGGCCGGGATGTAGTCGGCCACCTTGCCTTCGCCGAAATGGTGCGGCGCGGCGGCGGCGATGCGGTCGAGCAGAGGCTGCAGCTGATGGCGATCGAAGGGCTCTGGCATAGCAATTCCGAAGCGGGCGGGGGCGCCAGTGTAGGGGCCGCGGCGGCCTCAGGCGAGCCCCGCGCGCGGCGGCAGAGGCAGACGGATCTCGAAGCGGGCACCGCCCCGCGTGCCGGCGGCCAGGTCCAGACGACCGCCCTGGTTTTCCACCGCGCGACGGCTGATGGCCAGGCCCAGGCCGAAGCCGCCGGTGGCGCGATCACGACTGCGATCCAGCCGGTAGAAGGGCTCGAAGACCCGCTCGCGATCGCTTGCCGGAATGCCTTCACCGTCGTCCTCGACCGCGATCAGCAGCTCATGGCCCTCACCGCGAACCGTCACCCAGACCTCGCGCTGGCAATAGCGCAACGCATTACCCAGCAGATTCTGCAGGGCGCGCGCCGTGAGGCGCGGTGCCAGTTCGGCTCGGGCCGGGGCGGCGGCGAATTCCAGGTGCACCTCGACGCCGCGGCGTTCCTCTTCTTCGGTGAAGTCGGCCAGCACGCTGTCGAGAAAGGCGCTCAGATCCAGGCTCAGGCGCTCGGGGGGCTGCTGGCTGCTCTGCAGCCGGGCGAAGGACAACAGTTCGTCGACCAGGGCATCCAGTTCGCGGACGTGGCGGACCAGTTGTTCCAGCTGCCGCTGGGTCTCGGCCGGCAGCGGATCGGCCTGCAGCAGCGCCAGGCCGAATTCCAGGCGTGACAGCGGCGTGCGCAATTCATGGGAGACGGCGTTGAGCAGGTCGCGCTGCTGGACGATCAGCGCCTCCAGCTCCTGAGCCATGTCATCGAAGGCCCGCGCCAGCTCGCCGATGTCCGAGCGTGGCGAGATGGCCGTACGCTCGCCGAGATGGCCCTTGCCCAGTCGCGCCGCGGTACGCCGCAGCCGTTCCAGGTCGCGCCAGTGCGGGCGCAGCCAGACATAGAGGCAGATCAGCAAGGCGGCGCCGATCAGGGCGTTCATCGCCCAATAGGTCAGGGCAATGTCGGTGGGCGCCTCGGGAATGCCGATCCACAGCAGCCGTTCGCCCGGCAGTGGGACCAGGGCCGCGCTGGGTTCGCCATAGTCACCCAGCCGCACCCGCCGCTCGCCAGCGGCCAGGGCCGTGCGCTCCTCCAGGGTGAGGGCCGGATCATCAGGTGCGACCAGGCGCAGGCTGATGGGCGCCAGCTCCGTGGCCAGTTCGTCTCGCAACGCCGGCCAGCGTTCCACCGGCGTGGTGGCGAAGGCGCGCTGCACCAGGCTGAGCGGACCGTGCAGCTGCTCCAGGGTGTAGCGGCTGTAACGCTCGTCGAACACCTTGAGCAGGGCCTCGGGCACCAGGTAGCTGGCGGCACCGTAGGTCACCAGCAGGATGAGGTAGAGCCGGACGAGGATCTTGAACATCTAGTGTGGCGCCTCAGAAGTTCGCGCAAGAATTGGCGAGTGGTTTCGCTCGGTTCGGCGCTCCGGATGGGCTAGGCGCTACTTCTCGCCATAGCAGGGCAATGGCGAGAAGTAGCGCCTAGCCCTGAAACAAGAAGTGCCGCCAACATCGTGCAGTTAACGTCCGAGACACCACACTAATCCCACTCGGCACGGCTGAGGAGATAGCCCTTGCCCCAGACGGTCTTGATCCGCCGGGCTTCGCCGGGATGTTCCTCGAAGCGGCGGCGCAACTTGGAGATGGCCACGTCCACCGAGCGGTCGACACCGTTGAATTCGATGCCGCGCAGCTGCTGGATCAGCTGGTCACGGCTGAGCACCTCGCCGGCATGCCCCATGAGGATCGCCAGCAGGTTGAATTCGGTGGACGACAGCTCCACCAGCTGGTCCCGCCACCAGACCTGGCGTTCGCCTGGCAGCAACCGCAGTTGGCCAATGACCAGGCCGTCGTCCTGGGACGTGTCACCCAGCTGGCAGCGGCGCAGCAGGGTGCGGATGCGCGCCAGCAGCACTCGCGGTTCGCAGGGCTTGCTGACGTAGTCGTCGGCGCCGATCTCCAGCCCCAGCACCTGATCGTGGCTGTCGTCCAGGGCGGTGAGCATCAGGATCGGCAGACCGGGCTGGGCGGCGCGCAGCTGACGGCAGACCTGCAGGCCGTCCAGCCCGGGCAGCATGACGTCGAGCACCACCAGCTGCGGGCGCAGCCGTCGCACCGCGGCCAGGGCCTCGTCGCCGCGACCGATGACGGTCACGGCATAGCCCTGGCGGCCCAGATAGGTGGCGATGAGCTCGGCCAGGGCGGCGTCGTCTTCGACGATAAGCAAGGGGATCACGGCAGGTCTTCGCGCGGGGAAAGCCCGAGCATAGCCGAGCGTCGAGTCGGCTGGCGCCTGCCTTAACACTCTTTCACAAGAGCGCTACAGACGTTTACAGGACCGCGAGCGCGCGCCGCCTACCATGGCGCTCTCCTGGAGGAAGTCCCGATGTCCCTGACCCGCCCTGCCCTTGGCAGCCTCGTGCTGCTCTGTCTGCTCCTCGCCGCCTGCGACCGTCCGGCCGAGGAAGCCGCCGCCCCGCCCGCGCCCAAGGTGCAGGTGGAGAGGCTGCGGACCATGCCCCTGGCCATCGCCAGCGAACTCACTGGCCGCCTGGTGGCGCCGCGGACCGCGGAGGTGCGGGCGCGAGTCGCCGGTATCGTATTGCAGCGGGTGTTTCGCGAAGGCAGTGAGGTCAAGGCCGGTGACGTGCTGTTCCGCATCGACCCGGCGCCCTTGCAGGCCGAGGTGGACAGTGCCGCCGCCGCCCTGCGCAAGGCCGAGGCCAGTGCCTTCCAGGCGCGGCGCCTGGCCGAACGCTACGCGGCCTTGGTCGAGAGCGAGGCGATCAGCCGCCAGGAGCAGGACAACGCCCGCGGTGCCAGCCTGCAGGCCGAGGCCGAGGTGGCAGCCGCCCAGGCGGCGCTCAAGCGGGCGCGGCTGAACCTGGGCTACGCCACGGTCACCGCCCCCATCACCGGGCGCATCGGCAAGGCGCTGGTCACCGAGGGCGCGCTGGTCGGCCAGGGCGACGCCACGCCGTTGGCGATCATCCAGCAACTGGACCCCATCCATGCCGATGTCACCCAGTCGACCCGCCAGCTCAAGGCCCTGCGCGATGCGCTGCGGGACGGCCGGCTACAGCAGGTGGCGCCGGATCAGGCGCGGGTGACCCTGTTGCAAGAGGACGGCAGCCCCTATCCCGAAGAAGGCCGCCTGCTGTTCGCCGATCTCGCGGTGGACACCAACAGCGGGCAGATCACCCTGCGCAGCCGGTTTCCCAATCCGCGGCACGACCTCCTGCCTGGCAGCTTCGTGCGGGTGCGCCTGGAACAGGCGCGCATCGACCAGGGCCTGAGCGTGGCGCAGCGGGCGGTGCAGCGCAGCGTCGACGGCGAGGCCCAGGTCTGGGTGGTGGACGCCGAGAACCGGGTAGCCCTGCGCGAGATACGCCTGGGCCCGGTGGTTGAAGGCCGCTGGGTAGTGGAGTCCGGCCTCGCCGCCGGTGAGCGAGTACTGCTCTCGGGCCTGCAACAGGCCCAGCCGGGACTGGTGGTGGAGCCCGAAGAAGCCCAGGCCACCGCGGCGGAGGTGCGCTGATGGCCAACTTCTTCATCGACCGCCCGGTGTTCGCCTGGGTGGTGGCGCTGTTCATCCTGCTCGCCGGATTGCTGGCCATCCCGCAGTTGCCGGTGGCCCAGTACCCCAATGTGGCGCCGCCGCAGATCGAGCTGTACCTGACCTATCCGGGCGCCTCGCCGCAGACCCTGGACGAGAGCGTGGTCAGCCTTGTCGAGCAGGAGCTCAATGGCGTCAATCACCTGCTCTATTTCTCCTCCAGCAGCAGCCAGGGCAGCGCCACCCTGACCGTGACCTTCCAGCCCGGCACCGATCCGGAGCTGGCCAAGGTGGACATCCAGAATCGCCTCAAGGTAGTGGAGCCGCGCCTGCCGCGGGCGGTCACCCAGCAGGGCATCCAGATCGAGGAAACCTCGGCCGGCTACCTCATGTTCGTCACCCTCTCCGCGACCGATGAGCGCCTCGACACCACCGCCCTGAGCGACTACCTGGCACGCAACGTGGTCAACGAGCTGCGCCGCCTGGACGGCGTGGGCAAGGCCCAGCTGTTCGGGGCCGAGCACGCCCTGCGCGTCTGGCTCGATCCCAGTCGGCTGGTGGCCTTCGGCCTGACCCCGGCGGACGTGACCCGGGCCATCGCCGAGCAGAACGTCCAGGTAGCGGCCGGCAGCCTTGGCGAACTGCCTGCCCCCGCTAGCCAGGAACTGACCGCACCGGTGCTGATCAAGGGCCAGCTCAGCGATCCTACAGAGTTTGCCGGCATCCTCCTGCGTGCCGGGGCCGACGGTTCCAGCGTGACCCTGGGCGACGTGGCCCGGGTCGAGGTGGGCAGCCAGAGCTACAACTTCGGCACGCGGCTGGACGGCAAGCCTTCGGTGGCGGTCGGGGTGCAGCTGGCACCCACCGCCAACGCCCTGGCCACCGCCCAGGCGGTGCGCGCCAAGCTGGCCGAGCTGTCCCAGTATTTTCCACCTGGGATGAAATACGACATCCCCTACGACACGGCGCCCTTCGTCAAGATCTCCATCACCCAGGTCATCCATACCCTGCTGGAGGCCATGGCGCTGGTCTTCGCGGTGATGTACCTGTTCCTGCAGAATCTGCGCTACACCCTGATCCCGACCCTGGTGGTGCCGGTGGCGCTGCTGGGCACCTGCGCCGTGCTCCTGGCACTGGGCTATTCGATCAATGTGCTGACCCTGTTCGGCATGGTGCTGGCCATCGGCATCCTGGTGGACGACGCCATCGTAGTGGTGGAGAACGTTGAGCGGCTCATGGCCACGGAGGGACTGGATCCGCGTGCGGCCACCCGCAAGGCCATGGGCGAGATCTCCGGCGCCATCGTCGGCATCACCCTGGTGCTCACCGCGGTCTTCGTGCCCATGGCCTTCATGAGCGGTTCGGTCGGCGTCATCTATCGCCAGTTCTCGGCGTCCATGGCGGTGGCCATCCTCTTCTCCGCCTTTCTCGCCCTGAGCCTGACCCCGGCGCTGTGCGCCACCCTGCTCAAGCCGATCGCCACGGGCACTCATGCGCGCGGCGGCTTCTTTGGCGCCTTCAACCGCGGCTTCGAGCGGCTGACCGGCAGCTTCGAAGGCTGGGTGGCCCGTGCCATCCGCCGACTGCTGCCGAACCTCGTGCTGTTCGCCGCCCTGCTGGTGGGGCTGGTGGTGCTCTATGGCCGTCTGCCCGGCGCCTTCCTGCCCACCGAGGATCAGGGCTATCTGATCACCGACATCCAGCTGCCGCCCGGGGCCACCCAGGAGCGCACCCTCAAGGTGATCGAGCGCCTGGAGCGCCATTACGCCAAGGAGCCAGGCGTGGCCAACGACCTCGTCCTGCTCGGCTTCAGCTTTTCCGGCAGCGGCCAGAACGCCGCCCTGGCCTTCACCACCCTCAAGGACTGGTCCGCCCGCGGCTCAGCGGATTCCGCCGCAGCCATCGCCGAGCGCGCCAATGCCGCCCTGGCCGGCGAGAGCGAGGCCCAGGGCTTCGCCGTGCTGCCTCCGCCGGTGGAAGGCCTGGGTACCTCCAGCGGTTTCGAGGTGCGCCTGCAGGACAGGTCCAATCGCGGCCAGGCCGCGCTCAAGGCGGCGCGGGACCAACTGCAGGAGAAGCTCGCCGGCAATCCGATCATCGCCTATGTGCGCGAGACGGCCCTGGCCGACAGTGCCCAGGTGCAACTGGTGGTGGATCGCCGCCAGGCCGCTGCGCTGGGGGTAAGTTTCGCCGCCCTCGGCGAGACGCTGGGTACCGCTCTGGGCTCCAGCTACGTCAACGACTTTCCCAATCGCGGACGGATGCAGCAGGTGATCGTCCAGGCCGAACTGGGCACCCGCAGCCAGGTGGACGACCTGCTGCGGCTGGAAGTGCGCAATGAGCGTGGCCGCATGGTGCCGCTCTCCGCCTTCGTCAGCGCCGACTGGACCCAGGGTGCGGCGCAGCTGTCGCGCTACAACGGCTATCCGGCCATCAGCCTGTCCGGCGAGCCGCTGCCCGGTCACACCACCGGCGAGGCCATGGCCGAACTGGAGCGCCTGGCCACGGAGCTGCCGCGGGGCTTCGCCCTGGAATGGACGGCGCTGTCGCTGCAGGAACGCCTCTCCGCCGGCCAGGCGCCAGTGCTGCTGGGGCTGTCCTTGCTGGTGGTGTTCCTCTGCCTCGCCGCCCTCTACGAGAGCTGGTCGATTCCCACCGCGGTGTTGCTGGTGGTGCCCCTGGGGGTGCTCGGCGCGGTGCTGGCGGTGACCTTGAGAGGCATGCCCAACGACGTCTTCTTCAAGGTCGGCCTGATCACGGTGATAGGTCTCACCGCCAAGAACGCCATCCTGCTCATCGAATTCGCCAAGAGCCTGCACGACGGCGGCATGGACCTGTACGAGGCCACCTGCCGTGCCGCCCGGCTGCGCCTGCGGCCCATCGTCATGACCTCGCTGGCCTTCATCCTCGGCGTGGTACCGCTGGCCCTGGCCACCGGCGCCAGCTCGGCCAGCCAGCAGGCGGTGGGCACCGGGGTGATCGGCGGCATGCTCAGCGCCACCCTGGCGCTGGTCTTCGTGCCGGTGTTCTTCGTGTTGGTGCTCAGGCTGGTCCGGCGCTGGCGCGCACCGGACCGCTAGCCTCAGGAGTTGAGGGGACGCTTGTCCCCCAGCAGCGCGACGTCCTCGACCGGCGCGGGTTCTGGCGTCCGGGCACCCACCCGGTCCGAAGTCCGCAGACTCTGCGGCAGTGCCCAGAACAGCAGGCCGGCGGCCAGCAGGCTGGTACAGCCGATGAGATAGAGCGCCGGGGTGGTGCTGCCGGTCACGTCCTTGATGTAGCCCACCATCACCGGGCTGACGATGCCGCCGAACTGTCCCAGGGTGTTGATCAGGGCGATACCGCCCGCGGCACCGGCTCCCGCGCCGGCGAGCAGTTTCGGCGGCAGCGCCCAGAAGGCCGGAATGGAGGCGATGATGCCGGCGCCCATCAGCGCCAGGGAGAGGATCAGCAGGGTGGTGTGGTCAGCGAAGAGGCCTGCGCTGAAGAATCCCAATGCCCCGGCGATCACCAGGCCGCAGACGAACTTGCGCCGCTCGCCGCTGGCGTCCGACAACCGCCCTACCACCACCATGCTGATGGCGCCGAAGACATAGGGCACGGCGGTCAATAGCCCGATGATGGTGGGACTCTCGGTGCCCGCGCTGCGAATCAGCTGCGGCGCCCAGAAGTTGAGGCCATAGGAGGCGACCTGGATCAGGAAATAGATTAGTCCGAGCAGCAGGAAACCCGGCAGTCGGATCGCCGCCAGCAGCGAGCCGTGGGCGTTGTTTTCATGGCGGGCGATGCGGCTGGCCAGAAAGGTCTTTTCCTCGCCGCTGAGCCAGGGCGCATCACTGATGCGGTCGTGCAGTAGGCGCAGCACCAGCACGCCCAGCAGCACGCAGGGCAGGCCGCCGAGCAGGAACAGCCAGTGCCAGCCGCGCATGCCGAGCAGGCCGTCCAGCTGGCCGAGGATCAGTCCCGAGACCGGGGCGCCGATCAGCCCGGCAAAGGCCGAGGCCAGGAACAGCGTCGAGGTGATGCGGCCGCGGTAGCTCTGCGGAAACCAGAGCGTCAGGTAGTAGAGGATGCCCGGGGCGAAGCCGGCTTCCATGGCGCCGATCAGGAACCGCAGCACATAGAACTGCCATTCGGCGGTGACGAACATCATCAGCGCCGTGGCGATGCCCCAGGAAATCATGATGCGGGCGATCCAGCGCCGTGCGCCGACCTTGTACAGCATCATATTGCTGGGTACCTCGAACAGCACATAGCCCACCACGAAGAGTCCCGCGCCCAGGCCATAGGCGGTGTTGCTCAGCGACAGGTCGGCCTGCAGCTGGAACTTGGCGAAGCTGATGTTGATGCGATCGAAGAAGGCGAACAGGTAGCAGACCATGATCAGCGGCATGAGCCGCCAGGCGACCTTGCGGACCAGGGTGTGCTCAGCGGCCGCGACGGCGGCGGGGGTGGCGGACGGATGCATAGCGATCTCCCGGGAGCGGCCAGGCTGGCGCTCCTTTGTTGTTGTAGTCAGGGCGAACGAAGGGTGGGCGGGGGTTAGCCACTCGCCCCAGGCGGCGGATGCAGGTCGCAGTTGCGCCCGGCCTTGGCCACCTGGCCAGGGGTGTCGTGGCCGAGCAGCGCCGGCAAGGTACGCGACAGCGCGATCAGTTGCTCCAGATCGATGCCGGTCTCCACCCCGATTTCCATGCAGAGATTCACCAGGTCCTCGGTGCAGATGTTGCCGGACGCGCCAGGCGCGAAGGGACAGCCGCCGAGCCCGCCGAGGGCGGCGTCGAAACGACGGGCGCCGGCCTCGTAGGCGGCCAGCACGTTGCTCAGGCCCAGGCCGCGGGTATTGTGGAAATGCAGGGTCAGGGCGGACGCCGGGATCAGTTCCAGCACCTGACGGACGATCCGCGCGACCTGCCGTGGATTGGCCATGCCGGTGGTGTCGGCGAGGGTGATGCCGGTCATGCCCAGCGCCAGGTAGCGCTGCACCAGTTCGAACACCCAGCCTTCGTCGATGCGTCCCTCGAACGGGCAACCGAAGGTGGTCGCCACCGTGCCGTTGAGCGAGACCGCCTGCCCCTTGGCCAGCTGCACCACCTCGGCGAAGCTGGCCAGCGACTGCTCGCAACTCATGCGCATGTTGGCCTGGTTGTGGGTCTGGCTGGCGGAGAGCACCAGATTCAATTCATCGGCACCCGCTGCCAGGGCGCGCTGGGCACCCTTGAGATTGGGCACCAGGGCGACATAGGTCACCCCGGGCCGGCGGGCGATGCCCTGGAACACCGCCTCACCATCGCGCAGCATGGGCACGGCCTTGGGCGAGACGAAGGAGCCGGCTTCGATCCGCGAGAAGCCCAGGCCAGACAGCTGGTCGATCAGGGCGATCTTGTCAGCGGTTTCCACCCAGCTCGGCTCGATCTGCAAGCCATCACGCGGCGCCACTTCCTGGACGATCAGGCGCTCGGCACTCATTGCACCACCCCATCCTTCTTGAGCCGCTGGATGTCCGCCTCGCTCAGCCCCAGTTCGGTCAGCAAGGTATCGGTGTGCTGGCCGAGGGTCGGACCCTGCCAGTTCACCTGGCCCGGCGTTGCCGACAGCTTGGGCACTATGCCCGGCATCTTCAGGGTGGCTCCATCGGGCAAGGTGGTGTCCAGCAGCATGTCCCGCGCCTGGTAGTGGGGATCGGCGACGATGTCGGCGGCGGAATAGATGCGCCCGGCCGGCACCTCGGCGCCTTCCAGTACCGCCAGCACCTCGTCGATCCCCAGGCTGCCGGTCCAGGCGGCGATGGCGTCGTCGATCAGCTCGCTGTGGCGGGCACGCCCATCGTTCTGCGCCAGGTCCGCCCGCTCGGCGAGATCCGGCCGGCCGATGGCCTGCATCAGCCGCACGAAGATCGGATCGCTATTGCCGGCGACCACCACATAGGCGCCATCACGGGTGGGATAGGTATTGGACGGTGCGATGCCCGGCAGCGCCCCGCCGGTGCGCTCGCGCACATGGCCGAGCATGGAGTACTCCGGCACCAGGCTCTCCATCACGTTGAATACGCTCTCGACTAGGGAGACATCGACCACCTGGCCGTCGCCCTGGCCGGTCTTGACCCGCAGCACCGACATCAGCGCGCCGATCACCGCGTGCATGGAGGCCAGGGAATCGCCCAGGCTGACCCCGACCCGTGCCGGCGGCGTACCTGGAGTACCGGTGGTATAGCGGATGCCGCCCATGGCCTCGCCAATGGCGCCGAAGCCGGGTCTATCACGATAGGGGCCGGTCTGACCGTAGCCGGAGATGCGCACCAGGGTGAGCTTGGGGTTGAGGGCGTGCAGGACGTCCCAGCCGAGACCCAGCTTTTCCAGGGCACCCGGGCGCAGATTCTCGATGAGCACGTCGGCGCCCTCGACCAGCTGCTTTACCAGGGCCACGCCCTCGGCGGAGCGGAGATTCAGCGCCAGGGACTTCTTGTTGCGCGACTGCAGGTACCACCACAGCGAGGTGCCCTCGTGCAGCTTGCGCCACTTGCGCAGGGGATCGCCCTTGTCCAGGGCTTCGATCTTGATCACCTCGGCGCCGAATTCGGCCAGCAGGCGCGCGGCGAAGGGGGCGGCGATGAGCGTGCCGATCTCGATGACACGCAGTCCGGTAAGAGCCGTCATGCGGACTAGCCTCGTTGTTATTGGAATGCACCGATGCTAGGACAATCGGTCAGCCGGGGATAAACGTCTTTCGGCAACAGGCCTTCGCGAAACACGAAGGCCTGGATTCAGACCTGCAGCAGGTGGTCGTAGAGCAACCGGCTGACCGGTGAGAGGGAGTCCACGTCGCGCACTACCAGCGCCAGGCTGCGTTGCGCCCAGTCATCCTCCAGGGCGGCGGCGACCAGTCCGAGCGGCCGACCGATGAGTTCGAAGGCCTGCAGCGGCAGCACCCCCAGGCCGAAGCCGGCCTGCACCATGCGGCAAACGGCATCGAAACCAGGCACATGGATGCGCAGCCGCAAGGCCTTGCCGTGACTGCGTGCGGCCGCCTTGGTACGCAGGTTGATGAAGCTGTCAGCGTGCAGGCCGACGTGGTCGTCGTCCAGGGTCTGGGCGAAGGCCAGCCGCGAGGCTCCAGCCAGGCGATGATCCGGGCGCATCACCACCACCAGGGTGTCCTGCCGGTAGGGCACGGCCAGCAGGCCACGGGTGTCGGTATCCGAGGAGCAGATGCCCAGGTCGGCGGCGCCTTCCAGCACGCCCTTCACCACGCCGGCGCTGGGTCGTTCGTCCAGGCTGACCTTGACCTGGGGATGGCCGACCGCGAAGGCCTGTAGATCCTCGGGCAGGAATTCGATGATGGCGGAGATGTTGGCCATCATCCGCACGTAGCCGCGCACCCCCTGCAGGTGCTCACCGACGTCGATGCTGATGCGCTCGACGTCGGCGAGGATGCGCTTGGCGTAGTAAAGCAGGGTCTCGCCGACCGGGGTCAGGGTCATGCCCTTGGCGTTGCGCTCGAAGAGTTCGATGTCGAGCGAGCGCTCCAGGTCGTGCAGGCGCTTGCTGGCGGCGGACAGGGCGATCATCTCGCGCTCGGCGGCGCGGGTCAGGGTGCCCTCCTCGTGCACCGCCAGCAGCAGTTGCAGCGAAACCAGATCGAGGCGGCGGAGCAGGTTGCGGTAGTGCATCGTCAGCGGGTCCTGGCGGCCAGAGGTCCTTGTACAGGACCCAGCCCCGTCCGGGATAGCCACCCGCTGCCAGTCAGAGACCCAGGTCGCTCAAGCCCGGGTGGTCATCCGGCCGCCGGCCCTGGGGCCAGAGAAACAGCCGCTCGGTTTCGCTGATCGGCAGGTCGTTGATGCTGGCGTGACGCTCGGCCATCAGGCCCTGGTCGTCGAACTGCCAGTTCTCGTTGCCATAGGAGCGATACCACTGGCCGTTTTCGTCCTGCCATTCGTAGGCGAAGCGCACGGCGATGCGCGCCCCGTCATGGGCCCAGAGCTCCTTGATCAGCCGGTACTCCTGCTCGCGCTGCCACTTGCGGGTGAGAAAGGCCTCGATGGCGGCCCGCCCCTGGAGGAATTCGGAACGGTTACGCCAGCGGCTGTCGGCGGTATAGGCCAGCGCCACCTTGGCCGGATCGCGGCTGTTCCAGCCGTCTTCGGCGGCGCGGACCTTCTGCCGGGCGGATTCCAGGGTGAAAGGCGGTACGGGGGGACGGGCAGCGCTCATGGGACACTCCTAGGCAGGGGAGGCCCCAGTGTCCGGGTGGCGTGTCATCGTCGCAAGGTCGATCGCCCCACGGATCTGGCCAACTCGCTCAGACTTCCACCAGCCGATAGTGCAGGCCACGCACCACCGCCTCCACCCGATTGCGCGCACCCAATTTACGGGCGGCGGAATTGAGGTGCAGGTTGACCGTGGCAGTGGAGCGATGGAGCGTCGCGGCGATGCGCTTGGCGGTCAGCCCCTTGGCTGAATACTGGAGGCATTCGCGCTCCCGTGGCGTCAGGCGGATCTGGCCGCAGCATCGCTCGGCGGGCGCGAGCAGTTCATCGGCGCGGGCCTGGAAGGCATGGGCCAGCACCAGGAAGGCACTCAGGCAGGCTTCGCCGGTGGCCTCGGCATCGCGGGCATCGGCATCGAGGATGCCGGTCAGGGTGGCGAAGGCGCCGCCGGGAAGGTGCAGCGGCACTGTTACCCCGGTGGCGAGGCCACTGTCGCGCACATAGCAGGTGACCGGCCGATGACTGTCACCCAGGTACTCGCGAAGCGCGCTGCGGGTTTCGCTGCGAAACGACCAGACGAAGGGCGCCGCGCGGCGGCTGGCGCACTGTTGCACGGGATCGATCTGGTAGTAGCCGCGCTCGCACCAGAAGGCCTGCATGTCCGCCGGGGTGTTGCGCACCTTGAACACCGACGGCGTGATGAGTACCCCGTCATGACTGAGCGGAACCGGTGCGTAGTCGTAGATCAGCGCCTTGCAGCCCAGACGCTCGGCGGCGTCCTGGACGGTATCCAGACAGGCGTCGAGCGTGGGCAACCCGGCGAGTCGGCTACTGACGGCGAACAGATCGGCATGCATCTTGAAGCTCCTCCCTGGATCACGATAGGGAACGCGAAGCAAAGGCTCTGCCAGTCATCGCGGATTTCCTGCAAACCTAGCACTTTTGTGGATGGGGCCGTCGCCGCCCCTGGCCTAGAGTCGAGTCTACCCCCGCCCCTTCGAGGAAGCCCCCATGACTCAGCACGCTCCGTCCGGCGACAGCGCCGACCTCGCTCGCTTCGGCTACACCCAGGAGCTCAAGCGCCAGCTCGGGCTGAAGGACCTGCTGATCTACGGTCTGGTGTTCATGGTGCCCATCGCACCCTTTTCCATCTTTGGCGGAGTATTCGACGCCAGCCACGGCATGGTGCCCCTCACCTACCTGATCGGCTTCGTCGCCATGCTGTTCACCGCCGTCAGCTATCAGCAGATGTCGCGCGCCTTTCCGGTGGCCGGCTCGGTCTATGCCTACGTCGGTCGTGGCCTGCATCCGGCGCTGGGCTTTCTCGCGGGCTGGGCCATTCTGCTCGACTACCTGCTGGTGCCCACCCTGCTCTATGTGATCGGCGCCAACGCCATGGCCAATGTCATCCCGGCGATTCCCCAGCCGCTGTGGATCGTTTTCTTCGTCGCCCTCAACACCCTGGTCAATCTGCGCGGCATCGAGACCACCGCCCGCGCCAACCGCCTGTTCCTCTATGGCCAGCTGGCAGTGCTGCTGGTGTTCGTGGTGCTGGCCTCGCTGGCCATCAGCCGTGGGGTCAACGGCGCCGAATGGACCATGAAGCCGCTGTACAACCCCGAGGAGTTCTCCCTGCCGCTGATCTTCAGTGCCCTGTCGGTGGCGGTGCTGTCCTTCCTCGGCTTCGATGCCATCTCCACCCTGTCGGAGGAGACCCGTGGCGGCAGCCGCGTGGTGGGCCGCGCCACCCTGCTGGCCCTGGCCTTGGTGGCCGTGCTGTTCATGGTGCAGACCTGGCTGGCCGCCCTGCTGCAACCCAACCTGGTCCAGTACCCTGACGCCGATGCCTCCAACAACGCCTTCTACGAGATCGGTCGGCTGATCGCCGGGCCCTGGCTGCAGGTGGTGATCGCCCTGGCGGTAGCCATCGGTTCCGCCATCGCCAATGCCCTGGTGGCCCAGGCCGCCACCTCCCGGCTGCTGTTCGCCATGGCCCGTGACCGCCAACTGCCGCAGTTCCTGCGCCAGATCCATCCGGTGACCCGAGTGCCCCAACGCGCCATCCTGCTGGTGGCAGCGCTGAGCCTGGGACTGGGCCTGTTCTTTGTCGGTCAGATCAATCTGCTGGCCTCCATGTGCAACTTCGGTGCGCTGACCGCCTTCCTGCTCCTGCATGTGGCAGTGGCCTGGCACCACCGCGGCGCCGGGCGCCCGCTGCTGCATGGCCTGGTCCCGCTGCTCGGCTTCATCGTGCTGGCCTATGTGCTGTTCAACGCCGACGTCTACGCCAAGGTCGGCGGCAGCTGCTGGATGCTGCTGGGACTGGCCGTGCTGGCCTTCCTCACGCTCAGCGGCCGGACCACGGAATTCAAGGCCAACGACGCCGTCCACTAAGCATCACCTGCCCGCGGAGGCTTCAGATGATCAAGACCCTGCACAGTCAGCACTGCCACTGCGGCTGGGATCACAGCCTCACTCCGGCGCTGGAGGTCGCCCCGGGCGAGACAGTGAGCTTCGCCTGCCGCGATGCGGCGGATGGCCACTTCCATGCCCACTCCAGCGCCGCCGATATCGCCACCCTGCCCTTCGAACGGGTAAACCCGGTCTGCGGCCCCCTATGGATCGAAGGTGCCGAACCGGGCGACGTCCTCAAGGTGACGCTGGACAGCTTCACCCCCAGCGGCTTTGGCTGGACGGCCAACATCCCCGGCTTCGGCCTGCTCGCCGATCAGTTTCCCGCGCCGGTGCTGCAGCTCTGGCACTACGACAGCTCAGGCCAGGTGCCCGCCGCCTTCGGCGAGCTGGCGCGGGTCCCGCTCAAGCCCTTCGCCGGCACCCTCGGAGTGGCCCCGGCTGCGCCGGGTCTGCATTCGGTAGTACCGCCACGACGGGTGGGCGGCAATCTGGACATCCGCGACCTGGCCGCCGGCACCAGCCTCTACCTGCCGGTGGAGGTGACGGGGGCGCTGTTTTCCATTGGCGACACCCATGCCGCCCAGGGCGATGGCGAAGTCTGCGGCACCGCCATCGAGACGGCCATGGCGGTCACCGCCACCTTCGAACTGATCAAGCAGCAACCGCTGGCCATGCCGCGCTTCAGTACTCCCGGCCCGGTGACCCGCCACCTCGACGGTGCCGGTTACGAGGTGTTCACCGGGGTCGGACCCGACCTCATGGCGGCCGCCCGCCAGGCCGTGAGCGGCGCCATCGAGTGGCTCGGGCGCAGCCGCAACCTGCCGGCGGAGCAGGCCTATCTGCTCTGTTCAGTGTGTGGCGACCTACGCATCAGCGAGATCGTCGACGTGCCCAACTGGGTGGTCAGCTTCTATTTTCCGCGGATCGTGTTCGAATAGCCGGCGCCGAACGGTCTGGCGTCCGCCGCGGCAGCGTCCCCCACAGCGAGGCGATGACGATCAGCAGGCCGCCCAGCCAACCCCAGAGGCCCAGGCGCTCATCCAGCCAGAAGCTGGCGAACAGCGCGCCGAACAGAGGTTCGGCGCCCATCAGCAGGGCGACGCGGGTGGCGCTGGCGCGGCCCAGGGCGTAGTTCTGAGCGAGAAAGGCGCCCAGGGTGCAGAACAGCACCAGATAGCCGGTGGCGAGCCAGAAGCCCGGCTGCAGGGGCAGCGGCGCCAGGCCCGGGCCCAGGGCGAACAGCAGTAGGCAGGCCAGGCCCACCACGCCGGTCTGCACGGCGGTCAGGGCCAGGGCCGGCACCGGAGCGGTGGCGCGACTCAGCCGGCGGCGCACCACGCAGACGTTGATCGCCCGCAACACGGCTGCCAGCAGGATCAGACCGTCGCCCAGGTTGAAGCTCAGGGTCACCCCGCGGGTCAGCAGGCCGGCGCCCACCACCGCCAGGCCCGCAGCGCCCAGGGCGCGGGCCTCGGGTCGCTGGCCGAGCAGCCACCACTCGGCAAAGGGCGTCAGGGCCACGCAGAGGCTGATGAGAAAGGCGGCATTGCTGGCGCTGGTCAGGGCCACGCCAAAGATCTCGCTGAGAAAGATCGCCAGCAGCAGCAGGCCGGTCGGCACCCCCGGTCGCCAGGCCCGCCGGCCCGCGCCCCTCAGGGTGGGCGCCAGCAGTAGTGCGGTGAGACAGAAGCGCAGCGCCAGGTAGCCAAGCACCGGATAGAGCATCACGGCGTCCTTGACCACGGCGTAGCTGGTGCCCCAGACCAGGGCGGTGGCGAGCAGCAGGCCTTCGGCGAGGCCGAAGGTGGGGCGTTGCGTCATGACAGCGTCTCCGTACATTCGGCTGCCAGTGTGCACGCTGGCAGTGATCACTATAAGCCAGTCGCCACGCATAGCTCTTGTTCCCCCAGGGAAGCAATGCCAGCATTTCCGACCCCATTGCTTCCTGCGGATATCGGCATGGATCTCCTGCGCGCTCTTCCCCTGTTGCCCTGCATGGTCGCCTTCGCCAAGGTGGTGGAGACCGGCAGCTTCACCGCCGCCGCCCGGCTGCTGGACGCTACGCCTTCGGCGGTCAGTCGCCAGGTCGCGCGGCTGGAGCGGGAGCTGGGGGTACGCCTGCTGCAGCGCACCACCCGCCAGCTGCGGCTGAGCGAGGCCGGGCGCGAGGTGCTTGGCCACTGCCGCCAGCTGCTGACCGCCGCCGGCGCGGCGCTGGACAGTGGCCTGCAGCACCGCGAGGAGCCCCGCGGCCAGGTCCGCCTGGCGATGCCCAAGGCGGTCGGCTACCGGCTGATCGCCCCACTGCTGCCGGACTTCTTCCAGCGCTATCCGGATGTGGATCTGCAACTGCGCCTGGACGACCGCCCGCTGGACCCCATCGCCGACGACCAGGATCTGCTGGTGCGCATCACCGAACAGCCCCCCGCCGGCTTTGTCGCCCGACCGCTGCGCGAGATGGACTTTGTGCTCTGCGCCAGCCCCACCTATCTCCGGCGCCACGGCCTGCCGCAGCAGCCCCAGGCGCTGGCCGAACACGAGTGTCTCTACCTGGGGGAAACCCCGGGCGACCAGCGCTGGCAACTGCGCCGTGGCGACCGGGTGGAAAGCGTGACGGTGCGCGGCCGCCTGGCCTGCAACCACAGCGGCGTGCGCCTGGAGGCCACCCTCGCCGACCTCGGCATCGCCTGCCTGCCGGCCTTCGCGGCCGAGGCCGCCCTGACCGAAGGCCGGCTGCTGCGGGTGCTGCCCGACTGGCAATACCTCGGTCCCTACCAGGGCACCGCCTGGCTGCTCTACCCGCCGGATCGCCAGCTGCCGGCAGCGGTACGGGTATTGGTGGATTTTCTGGTGGAGCGGCTCAAGCCTGCGGCGGCTTCAGGCTAATACGGCCACCGACTTCAACTGCGCCCAGACCTGGCTGCCCGGCTGCAGCGACAGGCGTTCCAGCGAGTAGCGGGTGATCCGCGCCAGTAGCGCCGTACCACCCAGGTCCAGGCGCAAGAGCACCTGGGCGGGCGAGCGGGTCGGGGCGATCTCCGCGACGGTCGCGGGCAGCACATTGAGGATGCTGCTGTGCTGGCGCTCCAGGCTCAGGCTGACATCTCGCGCCAGCACCTTGATGCGCAGCGCCTGACCAGGCGGCAGCGGCGCATGGGCGAGCAGCACGCGCTGCTCGCCCGGCAGGCCCAGACTGAGCAGGCCGTAGTCCGGATCATGGCCCAGTACCCGCCCCTCCAGCACCACCCCGGCGTCCTCGGCCAGGGCGATGGGCAGGTCGAGGCGCGCCAGCACCGCGCTGGTCGGCCCGCTGGCCAATACCCGCCCCTGTTCCAGCAGCACCAGGTGATCGGCCAGCCGCGCCACCTCGTCGGGGGCATGGCTGACGTAGAGGATCGGCAGCGCCAGCTCCCGGGTCAGGCGCTCCAGGTAGGGCAGGATCTCGGCCTTGCGCTCGGCGTCCAGCGCCGCCAGGGGTTCATCCATCAGCAGGAGACGCGGACTGGTCAGCAGCGCCCGGGCGATGCCGACCCGCTGGCGCTCGCCACCGGAAAGGCGTGCCGGCATTCGGGTCAGAAGCCCCGCGATGCCCAGTAGCTCGACGACCTGTTCCAGTGCCAGGCGCCGCTCGCCCGGCGCGACCCGCTTCCAGCCGAACAGCAGGTTGCGACGCACGTCCAGGTGCTCGAACAGATTGGCATCCTGGAAGACATAACCCAGGGCACGCCGGTGCGGCGGCAGGAACAGCCCGCGCTCGCTGTCCTGCCAGGTCTCGCCGGCCACCACCAGGCGCCCGCAGGCGCCATGTTCCAGGCCGGCCACGCACCTCAGGCAGGAGGTCTTGCCCGAGCCCGAAGGCCCGAACAGCGCGGTGACGCCGCTACCAGGCAGCGCGAGGTCCACATCCAGGGCGAAGCCAGGGTGCGAGAGTTCGAATCTCGCCGTCAGACTCATGTCCACGCCGACCGCCCGCGGCGCCCATAGAGCAACAGGAGGATCACGAAGGAGAAGACCAGCATGCCGCCGGCCAGGAGATGCGCCTGGGGATATTCCATGGCTTCCACATGATTGAAGATCTGGGTGGAGACGACCTGGGTGCGCCCGGGCACGTTGCCGCCGATCATCAGCACCACGCCGAATTCGCCCACGGTATGGGCGAAGCCGAGGATGGCGGCGGTGATGAAGCCCGGCCGCGCCAACGGCAGGACGACATGGAAGAAGGTGTCCAGGGGACTGGCTCTCAAGGTGGCCGCCGCCTCCAGGGGGCGCGGACCGATGGCCTCGAAGGCGTTCTGCAGCGGCTGCACCACGAAGGGCAACGAATAGAACAGCGAGCCCATTACCAGCCCAGCGAAGGTGAAGGGCAGCCGCCCCAGGCCCAGCGCTTCGGTGAGCTGCCCGACCCAGCCTTCCGGCCCCATGGCCAGCAGCAGATAGAAGCCGATCACCGTGGGGGGCAACACCAGCGGCAAGGCCACCAGGGCGCCGAGGGGGCCCTTGAGCCAGGACCGAGTACGCGCCAGCCACCAGGCGAGGGGCGTGCCCAGCACCAGCAGCAGCAGCGTGGTCACGCTGGCCAGCTCCAGGGTCAGGCGGATCGCCGCCCAGTCCGCCGCGGTCAGGGTCATGGGATCACTGCCGGTAGCCGTAGGCCTTGAGTACCGCGGCCGCCTGAGGCCCCTTGAGATAGGCCAGCAGCGCCTTGGCGGCTGCCTGGTCCTTGCCCTTTTCCAGCAGCACCGCGTCCTGGCGAATCGGCTCGTAGAGCGCGGCCGGCACGATCCAGGCCGAGCCCTCCTTCACCTGGCCGTCCTGATAGATCTGCGACAGGGCGACGAAGCCGAGCTCGGCATTGCCGGTGGCGACGAACTGGTAGGCCTGGGTGATGTTCTGGCCTTCGACCCGCTTGGCCGCGACCGCCTCGGTCAGCCCCAGCTTGGCCAGGGTCTGGGTGGCAGCCAGGCCATAGGGCGCGGTCTTGGGATTGGCCACGGCCAGGTGGCTGAAGGTGTTCTGCTTGAGTACCGCGCCCTCCCCGTCCACATAGCCCGCCTTGGGCGACCAGAGCGCGAGGGTGCCGATGGCATAGGTGAAGCGTGACCCCTTGACCGCCGCACCTTCGGCTTCCAGCTTGGCCGGGGTGCTGTCGTCGGCGGACAGGAAGACCGCGAAGGGCGCGCCGTTTTTGATCTGGGTATAGAGCTGGCCAGTGGCGCCGCTGGAGATCAGCAGGTGGTGGCCGGTGTCCTGGGTGAATCTTTCGCCGATGGCCTTGAGCGGCGCGCTGAAATTGGCGGCCACGGCCACCTGGACCTCGTCGGCCAGGACGGGGGTAGCCAGGGCGCCGGCGACCAGGGCCAGCAGCAGGCGGGAGCGAGTAGCGATCATCGGGCTTCTCTCCATCAGGGGGTCGGCGGGAGGCTGGCGGCGCTGAAAACAACGTTCAGGCCTTCCGCAGCAACGAGACAAAAGAAAACGCCGCTGGGTTTCCCCAGCGGCGTTTCGGCGGACGCTTACGCCAGCTTCTTGTACTTGACCCGCTTGGGCTGGGCCGCGGCCTCACCCAGGCGCTTCTTGCGATCGGCTTCGTACTCGGTGTAGTTGCCTTCGAAGAACACCACGTTGGAGTCGTCCTCGTAGGAGAGGATGTGGGTGGCGATGCGGTCGAGGAACCAGCGGTCGTGGGAGATCACGATGGCCGCGCCGGGGAAGTCCAGCAGGGCGTCTTCCAGGGCGCGCAGGGTTTCCACGTCCAGGTCGTTGGAGGGTTCGTCCAGCAGCAGCACGTTGCCGCCCTGCTTGAGGGTCAGCGCCAGGTGCAGGCGCCCGCGCTCACCGCCGGAGAGGTCCTTGACGAACTTCTGCTGGTCGGCGCCCTTGAAGTTGAAGCGGCCGACGTAGCTGCGCGAAGGCACCTCGTAGTTGCCGATCTTGATCACGTCGGAGCCGTCGGAGACCTGCTCCCAGACGGTCTTGGTGTCGGACAGGTTCTCGCGACTCTGGTCGACACTGGCCAGCTGCACGGTGTCGCCGATCTCGATGGTGCCCGAGTCCGGCTGCTCCTTGCCCATGATCATGCGGAACAGGGTCGACTTGCCGGCGCCGTTGCCGCCGATCACGCCGACGATGGCGCCCTTGGGCACCACGAAGCTCAGGTCGTCGATCAGCAGGCGATCGCCATAGCCCTTGCTGACGTTCTTGAACTCGATGACCTTGTCGCCCAGCCGCTGGCCGGCAGGGATGTAGATCTCGTTGGTCTCGCTGCGCTTCTGGAATTCCTGGGACTGCATTTCCTCGAAGCGCTGCAGACGGGCCTTGGACTTGGACTGGCGGGCCTTGGCGCCGGAGCGCACCCATTCCAGTTCGGCCTTCATCGCCTTGGCGTGGGCCGCCTCCTGCTTGGCTTCCTGGGTCAGGCGCGCGGCCTTGGATTCCAGCCAGCCGGAGTAATTGCCCTCGAAGGGGATGCCCTGGCCACGGTCCAGCTCCAGGATCCAGCCGGCGACATTGTCGAGGAAGTAGCGGTCGTGGGTGATGGCCACCACGGTGCCGGGGAAGTCGTGCAGGAAGTGCTCCAGCCAGGCCACCGAGTCGGCGTCCAGGTGGTTGGTGGGTTCGTCCAGCAGCAGCATGTCGGGGGCCGACAGCAGCAGGCGGCACAGCGCCACGCGGCGCTTCTCGCCACCGGAGAGCACGCCGACCTTGGCGTCCCACGCCGGCAGGCGCAGGGCATCGGCGGCGACTTCCAGCTGACGATCCAGGTTATGGCCATCGGCGGCCTGGAGGATGGCCTCCAGCTTGGCCTGCTCGGCGGCCAGGGCGTCGAAGTCGGCGTCCGGCTCGGCGTAGGCGGCATAGACCTCGTCCAGACGGGCCTGGGCCTGCTTGATCTGGCCGACCGCTTCCTCGACTACGTCACGAACCGTCTGCTCGGGATCAAGTTTCGGCTCCTGCGGCAGATAACCCACATTGATACCGGCCATCGGACGCGCTTCACCTTCGATCTCGGTATCGACGCCGGCCATGATGCGCAGCAGCGTCGACTTGCCCGCACCGTTCAGACCGAGCACGCCGATCTTGGCGCCGGGAAAGAACGACAGGGAGATGTTCTTGAGGATTTCACGCTTGGGCGGCACGACCTTGCCGACCCGATGCATGGTGTAGACGTATTGAGCCATGAGGGAACCTTGGGACCGGAATGAAAAACAGGGGACACAGTATGGCGTCAGCGGCGAACGCTGTCGAAACCCCGGGCGACGAAAGCGCACGCGGTAGACACCTGGAAAAAACCGGCGGAGAGACCGTCCGGCCTCTTATCATAGGCCATCCCTGCCCCGCGGAACCGGGCGCAGTCGAATGGCCATCGCCTCTGCAGGAACGCAGTCCGTCGTGAACAGCCCGCCCTCCACGCTGCCGGAAGAGCCGGTAGCCCCCTCCTCGCGACGCCTGACCCGCGGCCTGCTGATCCTGTCGCTGGTGGCCATGCTCGCGCTGATGTTCTGGCAGGCCTTCGCCAGCATGGCCGAGCGTCAAGCCCTGCGCCGCGAACAGCTGGAAGGCCTGACCCGGCAACTGGCCAACACCCTCGAATTCGGCCTGGCGCTCAAGGCCCAGGCGGTGCGCAGCACCCTGCGCTGGTCGCTGGACCCCACCCTGCCGCTGGCACCCAATCTGCTGCTCAGCCTCAAGGATTTCTTTCCCGGTCTGCAGCAGGTGCGCTGGTTGCCGGCCAATGCCGCCTTGCGCACCGCGCGGCTGGACGACTCCGCGGATGCCGCCTTCATCCAGCAGTTGATCGCACGCAGCGGCCAGGCTGACTTCAGCTATGGCTACAACGCCGCGGCTACCACCGCACCCCTCTATGTCCTGCTGGCTGGCGATCCGGAGTTGCAGCAGGGCTGGTGGGTGCTGACCAGCGCCCCGCGCCTCGAACCGCTCTGGCGGTCGACCCGCGTGCCCACGGGCCTCGACTGGCGCCTGGAGGATCGCACCCGTGGCACCCTGCTGTTCCACAGTGGCGCGACCGCCGCCACCGCCGGCGAGGTGATCCAGCCGCTGGCCTACAGCGATTGGCAGGTGGTGGGCGCCTATCCCGCCGAGACGCCGTCGGAGTCGCTGCTGGAGGCCTCCTCTGGCCGGCTGCTGCTGTTCAGCCTGTCCGGCCTGGTGACCGCCATCCTGATCTACCTGCTCCTGCGCGAAGAGCAGGGTCTGCGGGCCCTGACCCTGGCCTCGCGACGCAGTCTGCGCCTGGCGAGCACCGCACTGAACGGTATCGAGGAATTCGTCTGCATGACCCAGGCCGACGGTCGCCTGGTCTATGTCAACGCCACCGCCGCCCGCCTGCTGGGCATCGCTGCGGACGACGCTCAGCAATATTTCCTCGCCAGTCTGCTCCCCCAGCTGGTTGCCCTGACGCCGGCCGAGCGGGACGGCGGCGCCCTCATCACGCTCCGGGTGGCGAGCCAGCCGCGTCGCTTCGCGGTCAGCTGTCATGCCCTGGCGGACAGCCAGTCCAGCGTGCGCGTCCTGCGCGACCGCACCCAGACCCAGGACGGCTTCGTCTGGGTGCTGCGCGACGTCACCGAACAGCAGCGCAACCTGGAAACCATCCAGACCACCCGCCAGCGCTACGAGAACATCTTCAACGGGGTGCACACCGGCATCTGCGTGGTGGACCTGAGCGCCGTGCAGCCCTGCATGACCGCCCTGGGCCTGGAGCGGCCCGAACAACTGGCGGAGCTGTTCGCCCGCCAGCCCGAGGCGCTGGATGCCCTGGGTCGCCAGGTGCGCATCACCGAGATCAACCAGCGCGCCCTGGAAATGCTCGGCATCGACCACCTCGACCAGGCCTGGGACCGGCTGGTGGGCGAGTCCCGTGTCCAGGTCGGCGGCAAGCGCTACCGCCTGCTGGCCGGCCTGCTCTCCGGCCAGCAGGTGCTGGAACTGGAGACCCGCATCAGCACCGCCGAAGGCGAGCGCCATCTCTGGCTGAGCATGCACCTGCCGGCCGATCCCCAGCACCTCGACGCCACCCTGCTCAGCCTCAACGACATCACCCAGCGCAAGCTCGGCGAATTGCGCCTGCTCGAACGCGACGCCTTCTGGTCCAACCTGATCAGCGCCATTCCCGACACCCTCTATACCTATGACGTGACCAGCGGCGAACTCACCTACGAGAGCCATTCGCTGGCGCGCAAGCTCGGCTATCCGCCGGAAGCCTTCGTCAGCTTCGGCCCTGCGCGCCTGCACCCGGACGACGTCGAACTGCATGCCCGGGTGGTGAGCATGCGGCCCACGCTCTCCGATCGCCCCTGCAGCAGCCTCTTGCGCTGGCAGCACCGCAACGGTGGCTGGCGCTGGTTCGACGTGCGCGAGCAGCGTCTCGCCAGCCGCCCGGACGGCACCGCTGCCAGCGTGGTCGGGTTGGCCCTGGACGTCACCGACATGGTGCGCGCCAGCGATCGCCTGCGCGACAGCGAGAATCGCTACCGCCAGTTGGCGGAAAGCATCAGCGACGTCATCTTCACCACCGACGCCCAGCTGGTGCTCAACTACCTCAGCCCCTCGGTCGAGGAGCTGCTCGGCTATCCGCTCGCCGAGTTGCAACAGCGTACCCTGGCCGAGCTGGTGGTCCACTCGCGTCAGCTGCAGGAGGTCCGCCGGACCCTGCAGCGGCTGCTGCGCAGCCTGGACGACCCCCGCGCCCTGGCCGAACTGCGCCGCGAGCGCTTCGCGCCGCTGGTGCTCGACTGCCTGCACGCCCAGGGTCATACCCTGCAGATCGAGCTGCGCCTCAAGCCGCTGTGGGACGACCACGAGCGCTTCGCCGGCCTGCTCGGCATCTGCCGCGACATCTCCGCCCAGCGTCGTACGGACAAGGACATGCGCATGGCGGCCACGGTGTTCGATCACTCGGCCGGCGCCATCCTGGTCACCGACCCGGCCGGCTACATCGTGCGGGTCAACCGCACCTTCACCCGCATCACCGGCTTCAGCCCCGAAGAGGTGTTCGACCAGCAGCCGATGATGCTCTGCGCCGACAAGCAGGAGGCCAACCAGCTGCAACACGTGATGCAGCAACTGCGCACCGAGGAGAGCTGGGAAGGCGAACTCTGGCAGCGCCGCCAGGACAACGAGCCCTATCCCTCCTGGGTCGGCATCACCGCCATCCGCGACGACGACGGCGACCTGATGAGCTACGTCTGCTTCTTCGTCGACATCAGCGAACGCAAGGCCAGCGAAAGGCGTATCCACCGCCTGGCCTACTACGACGCCCTGACCCTGCTG
The DNA here is from genome assembly GCF_001518815.1 of Pseudomonas oryzihabitans. Classification (NCBI taxonomy): domain Bacteria; kingdom Pseudomonadati; phylum Pseudomonadota; class Gammaproteobacteria; order Pseudomonadales; family Pseudomonadaceae; genus Pseudomonas; species Pseudomonas oryzihabitans. The sequence goes on along the minus strand of NZ_CP013987.1, from coordinate 772,714 downwards.
CCCAACCGCACCCTGTTCCAGGACCGCCTGCACAACGCCCTGCAGCAGAGCCGCCACAACGAGAGTTGGGTGGTGCTGATGTTCCTCGACCTGGATCGCTTCAAGCCGATCAACGACAGCCTCGGCCACGCCGCCGGCGACCGCCTGCTCAAGGAAGTGGCCATGCGCCTGACCGCCTGCGTTGGCACCGAGGACAGCGTGGCGCGCATGGGCGGCGACGAATTCACCCTGCTGCTGTCGGGCCTGGAGACCCGCGAAACGGCCCTCGCCCAGGCGATCCGTGTCGGCGAGCAGATCCTCGCCCAGCTGTCCGAGGCCTTCATTCTCGAAGGCCGCGAATTCTTCGTTTCCGCCAGCATCGGCATCGCCCTGTCGCCCCAGGACGGGCAGGAACTCAGCCAGCTGATGAAGAACGCCGACACCGCCATGTACCACGCCAAGGAGATGGGCAAGAACAACTTCCAGTTCTACCAGGCCGAGATGAACGCCCGCGCCCTGGAGCGCCTGGAACTGGAGGCCGACCTGCGCCACGCCCTGTTGCAGGGCGAATTCCGCCTGCACTACCAGCCGCAGTATCGCTGCGATACCCGCCGCCTGACCGGAGTCGAGGCCCTGTTGCGCTGGGAGCACCCGGTGCGCGGCAACGTTCCGCCAACGGAATTCATTCCGGTGCTGGAAGAGATCGGCCTGGTGGTCCAGGTAGGTGACTGGGTGATCCGCGAGGCCTGCCGGCAGATGCGCGAGTGGCACGCGGCCAAGGTGCGTATCCCCAAGGTCTCGGTGAACCTGTCCGCCCGCCAGTTTGGCGACGGCCAGCTCGGCCAGCGCATCGCCCAGATCCTCGCCGAGACCGGCCTGGCGCCGGCCTGCCTGGAACTGGAGCTGACCGAAAGCATCCTGATGCGCGACGTCGGCGAAGCCCTGCAGCTGCTCGGCGAACTCAAGGGGCTGGGGCTGTGCATCGCGGTGGACGACTTCGGTACCGGCTACTCGTCGCTCAACTACCTCAAGCAGTTCCCCATCGACATCCTCAAGATCGATCGCAGCTTCGTCGACGGCCTGCCCCATGGCGAGCAGGACGCCCAGATCGCCCGCGCCATCATCGCCATGGCCCACAGCCTCAATCTCTCGGTGATCGCCGAGGGGGTGGAGGAAACCGCGCAGCTGGATTTCCTCTGCACCCATGGTTGCGACGAGGTCCAGGGCTACCTGTTCGATCGTCCGCTGCCGCCGGAGCAGTTGCGCCAGCGCCTGGAGCACCAGGGTCTGTTCCCCGTCCTGACATGAGACCGATAGCGGCGCTGCATGACCGGCGCTCATACCTCTGAGTTCCCGCGATGGGGTAGAATGTTGCCCCTCACGAGCCCGACCGGGCTCGCTCTTCGCCATGCCTCAGGGGACCCTGCCGCCATGTTCAGCCGTGAAACCACCCTCGCCCGCTTCGACGCCGACCTGTATGCCGCCATGCAGCAGGAAGCCCAGCGTCAGGAAGATCACATCGAGCTGATCGCTTCGGAAAACTACACCAGCCCGGCGGTCATGGAAGCCCAGGGTTCGGTGCTCACCAACAAGTACGCCGAAGGCTATCCCCACAAGCGCTACTACGGCGGTTGCGAATACGTCGACGTGGTCGAGCAACTGGCCATCGACCGCGCCAAGCAGCTGTTCGGCGCCGACTACGCCAACGTCCAGCCGCACTCCGGTTCCCAGGCCAACTCGGCCGTGTACCTGGCGCTAATCGAAGCCGGTGACACCATCCTCGGCATGAGCCTGGCTCACGGCGGCCACCTGACCCACGGCGCCACCGTGTCCTCTTCCGGCAAACTGTACAACGCCGTGCAGTACGGCATCGACGAGCAAGGCCTGATCGACTACGCCGAGGTCGAGCGCCTGGCCCAGGAGCACAAGCCCAAGGTCATCGTCGCCGGCTACTCCGCCTACTCCCAGGTGCTGGACTTCGCCCGCTTTCGCGCCATCGCCGATGCCGTGGGTGCCTACCTGTTCGTCGACATGGCCCACTTCGCCGGCCTGGTCGCCGCCGGTGTCTACCCCAACCCGGTGCCCTTCGCCGACGTGGTCACCAGCACCACCCACAAGACCCTGCGCGGCCCGCGCGGCGGCCTGATCCTGGCCAAGGCCAACGAAGCCATCGAGAAGAAGCTCAACTCGGCGGTCTTCCCCGGCGCCCAGGGCGGTCCGCTGATGCACGTCATCGCCGGCAAGGCGGTCTGCTTCAAGGAAGCCCTGCAGCCCGAGTTCAAGACCTACCAGCAGCAGGTGATCAAGAACGCCCAGGCCATGGCCAGCGTCTTCATCGAGCGCGGCTTCGACGTGGTCTCCGGTGGCACCGACAACCACCTGTTCCTGCTCAGCCTGATCAAGCAGGAAATCACCGGCAAGGACGCGGACGCCGCCCTGGGTCGCGCCTTCATCACCGTGAACAAGAACTCGGTGCCGAACGATCCGCGCTCGCCCTTCGTCACCTCCGGTCTGCGTATCGGCACCCCGGCCGTCACCACCCGTGGCTTCCAGGAAGCCGAGTGCCGTGAACTGGCCGGCTGGATCTGCGACATCCTCGGCAACATGGGCGACGAGTCGGTGATCGACGCCGTGCGCGAGAAGGTCAAGGCCGTCTGCGCCCGCCTGCCGGTGTACGGCAAGTAAGATGCACGCCTCCTCTCTCCCCCGGGGAGAGGAGGCGTGAGGGAAAACCCAAAGAACGAGCCCCGACCAATCGGCCGGGGCTCGTTGCACTTCCAGGAAGATCGTCAAGGCAGCCAAGCCTGTTCTTGCCGCAGGCCGGAAGACCCCGGAAACGAAAAACCCCGGCCAGTGCCGGGGTTTTTCGTTGTCAGGCGACAATCAGGCCTTAAAGGACCTGCAGATCGCCCAGCCCATCCAGATAGCGCTCGGCGTCCAGGGCGGCCATGCAGCCGGCACCGGCCGAGGTGATGGCCTGGCGGTAGGTGTGGTCGGCCACGTCACCGGCGGCGAACACACCCGGCACGTTGGTGGCGGTGGCATTGGCCTCGCGACCGCCCTTCACCACCAGGTAGCCATCGTGGCTGTCCAGCTGGCCTTCGAACAGCGCGGTATTGGGCGTATGGCCGATGGCGACGAACAGACCGGCCACCTGCAGCTCCTCGGTGCTGCCGTCGTTGTTCTTCAGGCGCACACCGGTGACGCCCATGTTGTCACCCAACACTTCGTCGACGCTGGCGTTGAGCTTGAGCGCCATCTTGCCTTCGGCGACCCGGGCGCGCAGCTTGTCCTGCAGGATCTTCTCGGCGCGGAAGGTCTCGCGGCGGTGGATCAGGGTGACCTTGCTGGCGATGTTGGCCAGGTACAGCGCTTCCTCGACCGCGGTGTTGCCGCCACCGACCACCGCCACCTCGCGATTGCGATAGAAGAAGCCGTCGCAGGTGGCGCAGGCGGACACGCCCTTGCCCATGAAGGCCTCTTCGCTGGCCAGACCCAGGTAGCGGGCGCTGGCGCCGGTGGCGATGATCAGGGCATCGCAGGTGTAGGTGGCACTGTCACCCTTGAGGGTGTAGGGCTTGCCACCGAAGTCCACGGCATTGATATGGTCGAAGACGATCTCGGTCTCGAAGCGCTCGGCGTGCTCGCGCATCCGCTCCATCAGTGCCGGACCGGTCAGGTCATGGGGATCGCCAGGCCAGTTGTCGACCTCGGTGGTGGTGGTCAGCTGGCCGCCCATCTGCATACCGGTGATCAGCAGCGGCTTGAGGTTGGCACGAGCGGCGTAGACCGCGGCCGTGTAACCGGCGGGACCGGAACCAAGGATGATGAGACGCGAATGGCGCGTGGTGCTGGCTTCAGACATGACATTCTCCCTGCCGGGGTCTCCGGCAGACCAAAGAGTAAAGTGGCCCGTGCGCCGCTGGGGCGCACCGGCCGGTGTTCGTGCGGAGCCGTTCCGCAGCGCTCATCGCTCCTGGCGAGGGCGCGACCGGTGTCGACGGGCGGACACCGGGTCCAAGGATGGGCTCAGCCTAACGGGCATGGCCCATCCATAGAAGCGAGCATTCTAAATCCAGACCATAGGGCGCGCCTATGTCGACCGCTTCGCCAATGGCGCCCTGAGGTAAGCTGTGCCTTCCCGCCACTCGTCAGGAATGTTCATGGCTGTCGCTCCCCTGTCCGGCTCCGCCTACTTCGCCGAAGGCCTGCGCCTGGTGACCCGCCCCGGCATGCGCCGCTTCGTGGTCATCCCGCTCACCATCAATCTGCTGCTCTACGCCGCCATCCTCACCTTCGCCGTACGGGGCTTCGAGGGCTGGCTGGACCAACTGATGCCAAGCCTGCCCGCCTGGGCCGGCTTCGTCGAATGGCTGCTCTGGCCGCTGTTCGTGCTCTTGCTGCTGGCGATCATCTTCTTCACCTTCACGATGCTGGCCAATCTGGTGGCGGCGCCCTTCAACGGCTTTCTCGCGGAAAAGGTCGAGGTGCTGGTGCGCGGGCAGGATGATTTCCCATCCTTCAATCTCACCGAGCTGGTCACCATGGTGCCGCGCACCTTGCAGCGTGAAGTGCGCAAGCTGGGCTACTACCTGCCACGCGCCCTGGGGCTGCTGGTGCTGACCTTCATCCCGGGCGTCAACCTGATCGCCGCGCCGCTGTGGATCCTGTTCGGCGTCTGGATGATGGCGGTGCAGTACATCGACTTCCCCGCCGACAACCACAAGCTGGATTTCCGCAGCATGCTCGCCTGGCTGCGTACCCGCCGCCTGCGCTGCCTGGGCTTTGGCGGCGTGACCTACCTGGCGCTGCTGGTGCCCGGCCTGAACGCCCTGTTCATGCCGGCCGCCGTGGCCGGGGCGACGCTGTTCTGGGTGCGTGAAGGGGGCGACAAGGCATTGGTGGTGCGCTCTTGATCGCCCGGATCGTTGGGCTTCGGCGATAAGGCCACCTCAGCCCAACCTACGGCTATCCTCCACGTAGGTTGGGTTGAGCGCAGCGAAGCCCAACACCCCCAACTCCCGATTGTTGGGCTTCGGCGATAAGGCCACCTCAGCCCAACCTACGGCTATCCTCCACGTAGGTTGGGTTGAGCGCAGCGAAGCCCAACACTCCCAACTCCCGATCGTTGGACTTCGGCGATAAGGCCGCCTCAGCCCAACCTACGGCTATCCTCCGCGTAGGTTGGGTTGAGCGCAGCGAAGCCCAACAATTCCGGACCACCACGCCGGATACTACAGTTTCCAGCTGTTGGGCTTCGGCGACGGAGCCGCCTCAACCCAACCTACGACACGTCCCGCCCACACCAACAAACCAGCCCCCTCTCCCCCTGGAAGAGGGTTGGGGTGAGGGCCGCCCTTCACGGACTCCAGAAACGACAACGCCCGTGCCGGCAAGGCCGGACACGGGCGTTGTAGGAGCCTGTTGCCAGGCTTAGTGCTGGTGACCACCTTCGCCATGGATGTGACCATGGGCGATTTCTTCGTCGCTGGCGGCACGCACGTTGACCACCTTCACATCGAAGTTCAGGCGCTGGCCGGCCAGGGGATGGTTGCCGTCAACGGTGACCTGGTCGCCGTCGATGTCACGCACGGTGACGATCTGCATGGCGCCGTCCGGGCCGGAGGCATGGAACTGCATGCCCACTTCCAGCTCGTCCACGCCTTCAAACATTTCCTTGCCCAGGGTGGCGACCAGCTCCGGAGTGTATTCGCCATAGGCGTCTTCCGGCTCGATGGCCACTTTCAGCTCGTCACCGGCCTGCTTGCCGGACAGAGCACGCTCCAGACCCGGAATGATGTTGCCTGCGCCTTGCAGGTACACCAGCGGAGCACCACCAGCGGAGCTGTCGATGACTTCGCCGGCGTCGTTGGTCAGGGTGTAGTCGATGGATACTGCCGTGTTCGCCGCGATCTGCATGGCCAGAACCTTCATGCTGGGAAAAATTTAGGATGACGCATCAGTCTACGCGTCCAACTTAGCAATTGCGAATGCGTTCGGTCAGTCCCCTGGCGCCCGGAGGCATCTGGAGGGCGCCCCTGCAACGGTGTTCGACCGCTCGTCACGCAATCGCCATGGCCGCTTCACGGGGCTGTCATCCCGGCTACCTAGGGTTTGCTGCATACCCACTGCCGGAGCCCTGCCATGCCGATTCCAGTGTCCGCTCCACCCGCGCTGCGCGCCGAACGCCTGTCGACCGCCGCGGACATCCGCGCCGCCCAGCGCCTGCGGGCCTCGGTCTTCGGCAGTACCTACGGCGTGCATTTCGCCGACAATCTCGACCAGGATGCCTTCGATGCCCACTGCCTGCATCTGGGGGTGCGTGACCTGCGCAACGGCGAGCTGATCGCCACCACGCGCCTGCTCGACGGCCGTCGGCGCGAGCACCTGGGTAGCCTCTACAGCGAAAGCGAATTCCAGCTGGAGGGTCTGGACACCCTGCAGGGCCCGCTGCTGGAAATCGGCCGCACCTGCGTGGCGCCCGGGCATCGCACCGGCGCGGCCATCGCCCTGCTGTGGGCGGAACTGGCCGAGATCATGGCCTGCGGCGACTACCGCTACCTGATGGGCTGCGCCAGCGTGCCCATGGCCGACGGTGGCCTGCAGGCCGCTGCCCTGCTTCGCCAGGCCGCGCGGGACGAGCGCACCCCGGCGATCCGCGCCACGCCGCGGCGGCCACTGCCCTTCGTCGCCGTGCCGGACAACCTGGTGGTGCAACTGCCGCCCCTGCTCAAGGCCTATCTGCGCCTGGGCGCCCAGGTCTGCGGTGCGCCCTGCTGGGATCCGGAATTCGGCGTGGCCGACGTCTTCATCCTGCTCAAGCGCGAAGACCTCTGCCCGCGCTATGCCCGCCATTTCAAGGCCGCGGTATGAGGCGACTGCGCCTCGCCCTGCGCCTCATGCCGGTCCTGGCTGCACTGCTGCTCGGGGCGCTGTTCGCCCTGACGGTGGCGCTGGCGTCCGCCCTCAGTGGCCGGCCCTGCCTGGTGCTGCGCCAGCAGCTGACGCGGTGTTTCTTCCAGGCGCTGGCCCAGGCGCTGCGGCTGCGGCTGGAGGTGAGTGGCGAGGTGCCGCGAGGCACCCATCTCTGGCTGGCCAATCATGTGTCCTGGCTGGATATCGTCGGCCTCGGCAGCCTACGGCCATTGAGTTTCCTGTCCAAGGCCGAGGTGGCGGACTGGCCCTTCGCCGGCTGGCTGACGCGCCAGGCCGGTACCCTGTTCATCCGCCGTGGCGCCGAGCGTGGCGATGCCCTCGGCGAGGCCCTGACCACGCGGCTGACACAGGGCTTGTCGCTGGCGCTCTTTCCCGAGGGCACCACCACCGATGGCAGCGGACTCCGAACCTTTCATGGCCGGCTGCTGAGCCCGGCCATCGCCACCGGCACGCCGCTGCAACCCGTGGCCCTGAGCTATTGGCGCCACGGCACGCGCGACCAGACGGCCGCCTTCATCGGGGAAGACGATCTGGTCAGCCACCTGCTGCGGCTGCTGGACAACGGCGGCACCACCCTGAGGATCGAGCTGCTGCCGCCGATCCTGCCTCAGGGTCGACCGCGCCAGGTGCTGGCAGGTGAATGCCAGGCGGCCATCGCCGCCCGCCTCGGGATTCAACTGGAAACGCGCGCCGCGCGCTCGGCAGCGGCAAAGGCCTGCAGCTGCGGATAGAAGTCGCGAAAGTCTTCCAGCAGGCCGTCATAGGCGGTGTCCAGCTCGGCGAAGGCACCGGCCAGCAGTTCCGGACGCGACAGCCGCCGCGCCATGCCCTCCACCACCCGTTCCAGCACGGCGAAGTCCGTGTAGCTGCCCAGCCAGTCCTGGCGCGCCATCAGGGGGGCGATAGAGGCCAATCGCGGCGGCAGTTCCGGTTCGTCCAGCAGGGTCTGGTAGCAATCCGCGACAAAGCTCGGCAGCGGCTGATCGGCGTAGTCGGGCCAGAGGCGCGCCAGACAGTGATCGAAGAAGACGTCCACCAGCAGACCGGCCACTCGCCGCCGCGCCGCGGGCAGCCGGGCCTTGGCCCGGATCACCAGGGGGTGGTCATCGGTGTATACGTCGATGCGCCGATGCAGCCGGATGCCGGCGGCGATTCCGGTTGGCCAGGCGTCCGCCGAGCCCTTGACGAAATCGCCATAGAGACTGCCAAGACGGTCTTCGCGGCCAGGGCCGCCCAGGTGCAGGTGAGCGAGATAATTCATCCCACCAGCATACTCCAGCCGCAACCGGGCGGTTTTCCTGGACGACCCGCGGCTGCTAGGCTCGGACCTCCTTTCCTTCTCCGCTGGAGTCGTCATGCCCGCTCGCGCCGTGTTCCTCGACTATGCCTCCCTCGACCTGGGCGATCTGGACCCGGCCCCGCTGCGTGCGGTGTTCGACGAGCTGGAGCTGTACCCCGCCACCGCCCCGGACGAGATCGCCGCGCGACTGGCCGGCGCCCAGGTCGCCATCGTCAACAAGGTGGTGCTGGACGCCCAGACCCTGGCCGCCTGTCCGGAATTGAAACTGGTGCTGGTGAGCGCCACCGGTACCAACAACATCGACCTGGAAGCCGCGCGTGCCCAGGGTGTACGCGTCTGCAACTGCCAGGGCTACGGCACTGCCTCGGTCGCCCAGCACACCCTGGCCCTGCTGCTGGCCCTGGCTACCCGCTTGCCGGACTACCAAGCGGATATCCGCGCTGGGCGCTGGCAGACCGCCAGCCAGTTCTGCCTGCTCGATCACCCCATCGTCGAGCTGGAGGGCAAGACCCTTGGCCTGCTCGGCCTGGGCGAGTTGGGCAGCGCGGTCAAGCGCCTGGCCGAAGCCTTCGGCATGCAGACCCTGGTGGGTCAGTTGCCCGGCCGTCCGGCGCGCCCCGGCAGCCTGCCGCTGGCCGAACTGCTGCCCCAGGTGGACGCCCTGACGATGCACTGCCCGCTGACCGAGCAGACCCGCGGCCTGATTGGTGCGGCGGAACTGGCGGCGATGAAATCCACGGCCTTCCTGGTCAACACCGCACGCGGCGGCATCGTCGACGAACAGGCCCTGGCCGATTGCCTGAGACGCGGCCACCTGGCCGGCGCCGCTACCGATGTGCTCAGCGTGGAGCCCCCGCGCGACGGCAATCCGCTGCTGGCCGGCGACATTCCGCGACTGATCGTCACCCCGCACAATGCCTGGGGCAGTCGCGAGGCGCGCCAGCGGATCATCGGCCAGTTGGCCGACAACGCCCAAGGCCATTTCGCCGGCACACCGCAGCGGGTGGTCTGCTAAAGTTCGCGCTTTTTTCGCCAGGTAGCCCCATGGATCCGCGCAGCGAAGTCCTCCTCCGTCATCCCGAGCGCTTCGGCGGCCCCCTGTTGCTGGCGGGGCTACCGGCTGACGACCTGCTCAGCGCCCTGCCCGCGGCCAGTGGCTGGAGTTGGCACGCTGGCGAGGCCGAGCAACTGGCCCGGCGCTATCCGGGACGCTCTCATCTAGGCATCGAACCGCCCCCGGGCGACTTCGCTGGCGCCGTGCTGTTCCTGCCCAAGTCCCGCGAGGCCACCGACTTCCTGCTCACCGCCCTGGCTCGCTGCCTGCCGACCGAGGGCAGCCTCTATCTGGTCGGCGAAAAGAAGGCCGGTATCGAACGCGCCGCGCGCCAGCTAGGTGCCTTCGGCAAGGCCAGCAAGCTCGACAGTGCTCGGCACTGCCAACTGTGGGTGGTGCAAGGCCCGCATACCGAGGCCGACCCGCGTCCGGACGCCTGGCTGCAACGCCAGCAGCTGGCCCGGGCCGGGGTGGAACTTGAGATCTTCAGCCTGCCGGGGGTTTTCAGCCATGGGCGGCTGGACGTGGGCACGGCGCTGCTGCTGGAGCAACTGGATGGCCTGCCCGAAGGTGCGGTGCTCGACTTCGGCTGCGGCGCGGGCGTGGTCGGCGCCACCCTGGCCCGCCGCTATCCCGCCAGCACCCTGCATCTGCTGGACGTGGACGCCTTCGCCGTCGCCAGCAGTCGTCAGACCCTGGCGGCCAACGGCCTGACCGGAACGGTGATCGCGGGTGATGGCATCGCCGCGGCGCCCACCGGGCTCGCCGCCATCGTCAGCAATCCGCCCTTCCACAGTGGCGTGAAGACCGACTATCGCACCACCGAGACCCTGCTAGCCGACGCGGTACACCGTCTGCGCCCCGGCGGCGAGCTGCGCCTGGTGGCCAACAGCTTTCTGCGCTATCCCCCATTGATCGAGGCTGCCTTCGGCAACTGCCGCACCCTGGCCGAGCGGGACGGCTTCAAGGTCTATAGCGCGCGGCGGCGGTAACGCTGTTAGGCTTCGCTGCGCTCAACCCAACCTACGCGGCATCCGTAGGTTAAGTTGAGACGGCTCCATCGTCGAAGTCCAACAGGCGCAGCCGAACCGCGGCAATGTTACCTCCGTAGTACCCAACCAGCCCCTTTCTCCTTGGGAGAGGGTTGGGGTGAGGGAAACCGCCACCCCTAGCCAAACCCTCACCCCTTCTTCGCTGCCTCATACAACGGCATCACCTTGGGAATCGCCGCCTGCAGCGCCTTGGTGCGGTTGGCGTCGGACGGGTGAGTGCTGAGAAATTCCGCCGGCTGCTTGCCCTGGCTGGCCTCGGCCATCTTCTGCCAGAGGGTGATGGCGGCGTTGGGGTTGTAGCCGGCGCGGGCCGAGAGCTCCAGGCCAATGAGGTCGGCCTCGTTCTCGTTGCCACGGCTGAACGGCAGGGTCAGGGCCACCTGGGATACCTGGTCGGCCAGTTGCATGCCGCCCTGGCCGACACCCAGCAGGGCGCCGCCGAGGTTCTCGCCCATCTGGATGGCATAGGCCCGCGACATCTGCTCGCGGCTGTGCTCGCGCAGGGCGTGGGCGATCTCGTGGCCCATCACCGCCGCCAGTTCGTCGTCGGTCAGCTTGAGCTGATCGATGAGGCCGCTGTAGACGAATATCTTGCCGCCCGGGCCGCAGTTGGCGTTGAGCTCGTCGCTCTGCACCAGGTTGACCTGCCAGTCCCAGTTCACCGCGTCCGGGCGGAAGGCCGTGGTCTGCGGGATCAGGCGCTTGGCGATGGCGGCGACGCGCTTGCCGTCGGCGCTGTCATTGGCCAGCTTGCCGGCGGACTTGGCTTCGCTGACCGTCTTGGCATAGGACTGGGCGTACATCTGGTTGACCTGCTGCTCGGACAGCATGCTGAACATGTACTGCTTGCGCTGCACCCCGACCGCGCCACCCGAGGTGGTGTTGACGGTCTGGCAGGCGACCAATAGCAGGCTCAAGGACAGGCCCGCGAGGGGAAGAACACGGCGCATGGGAATCTCCAGGTATCGAGGCGGATACAGCATAGAGAGGGGCGTCGCGCGCGGCAACGTTCGTACGCAGGCGACCGGAGGCCTCAATGGATCGTCAGCGCCGCCGATAGCCACGGCATTGAATGCCCTCCGGAGTCCCCGATGAGTTCCAGATCCATCCGCACCTCCATCACCCTGTTGGCCGGCGCCTGCATCCTGGTGGTGGTGATCGCCCTGATCGCCTATACCCTGCTCGCGGGTCAGCGGACCCGCACGCTGGTCGATACCCATACCGAGGCCCTGGCCGCCAATGCCGCGGAGGCCCAGCTGACCGCGGAAGCCGAAGCCGTGGGCAACCAGCTGCAGCGCCAGCTGGACGTCCCCCTGCAACTCGCCAACCAGCTGGCGCAGCTCAACGTGGCCATGGGCAGCGGTGGCGACCAACAGGTCGACCTGGATCGCCAGAGTCTGGTCCGGCTGCTGGGCCAGACCCTCAAGCGCCAGCCCGGCCTGCTCAGCCTCTATACCGTCTGGGAGCCTAATGCCATCGATGGCCAGGACGAGCGCCATCGCGGCGACGCCGCGGCCGGTTACGATGAGCAGGGCCGCTTCACCCCCTGGTGGCACAAGACCCTCGATGGCGACGTGACGGTGGAGCCGATCGGCCCGACCGTGGAAAGCCAGACCCGGCTGCCTTCGGGCGTGCGCGAAGGCGAGTACTACCTCTGCCCGCGGGAGTCCCGTACCACCTGCGTGCTCGACCCCATGCCCGATACCGTCAACGAACAACAGGTGCTGATCGCCTCCTTCAACGTACCCATCCTGGTCGGTGGCGCCTTCAAGGGCGTGGTCGGCGCCGACGTGCCACTGGACTTCATCCAGCGCCAGCTGGTCAAGGCCAATGGCCGTCTCTATGGCGGCGTGGGGCGCATGGCCCTGGTGGCCGGCAAGGGCACCCTGGTCGCCTACACTGCCGACGCCGCCCAGCTGGGCAAGCCGGCCGAACCGGTGCTGGGCGCAACCCTGGCCGGTCTCAAGGACCTTGGCGAGGGCGTCACGCGCCGTTTTGATGCCAAAAGCGAGCGCTACCAGGTCTATCTGCCGCTGCGCTTCACCGGCGACGACCGTCAGGTCTGGACACTGATCATCGAGCTGCCCCGCGAAGCGGTGCTGGCCGATCTCTACAGCCTCAAGGAAACCCTGGGCACGCAGAGACACCAGGACGTGATCGGCATGCTGCTGGTGGGCCTGGCGGTCGCCGGCGCCGGCCTGTTGGTGCTCTGGTTGATCAGCCTGCGCATTGCCCGTCCGCTGCGGCAGATGGTCGCCATGCTCGACGCCATAGGGCAGGGCGACGGCGACCTGACCCAGCGCCTCGCCACTGATCGCCGTGACGAGGTCGGGGCCATGGCCGGCGGCTTCAACAGCTTCCTGGCGTCGCTGCAGAACCTCATCGGCCAGCTGGTCCGCTCGGTGGGCGAGGTGGCCACGGCGGCCGACCACACCTCCCATATCGCCCAGCGCACCCGCGACGGCGTGGAGCGGCAGTTGCAGGAGATCGACCAGCTGGCGACCGCCATGCAGGAGATGACCGCTACCGCGCAGGACGTGGCAGGTAATGCCGGTCGCGCGGCGCGCGCCGCCACCGAGGCGGACGGCGCGGTCAACGAAGGTCAGCGGCTGGTGCAGCAGAACGTCGCCAGCAGTACCGCCCTCGCCCAGGAGATCGAACGCGCGGTGGACCAGGTCCGCCGGGTCGCCGAGGACAGCGAGAACATCGGCTCCATCCTCACCACCATCAACGGCATCGCCGAGCAGACCAACCTTCTGGCGCTCAACGCCGCCATCGAGGCGGCCCGGGCCGGCGAACAGGGCCGTGGCTTCGCGGTGGTGGCCGACGAGGTGCGCAACCTGGCACAGAAGACCCAGGTCGCCACTGGCGAGATCCAGGCGATGATCCAGCGCCTGCAGCAGGGCACCCGCGAGGCGGTGACGGTGATGCAGAGCAGCGGCGCCCAGACCAGCACGCAGGTCGCCCAGACCGAGGCCACCCGTCGCGCCCTGGACACCATCCTGGCGGCCGTGAGCGAGATCACCACCATGAACCTGCAGATCGCCAGCGCGGCGGAAGAGCAGAGCGCGGTGGCCGAAGACATCAATCGCAACGTGGTCAACATCGGCCAGAGCGCCCAGGCGGTTCACGGCGAAGCCGACAGCGCCTCGCGTGCCGGCCAGCAGCTGCGCGAGCTGGCCGAGCAGCAACGCCAGCTGGCGGGACGTTTCCGCGTCTAGCAGCGCGACCCTCGTGCCCCTCTCCCCTTGGGCGAGGGCTGGGGTCAAGGCCGGGTCACCACCCGGCCCCCTCGACACCTTGGCGTTCGTCGGCAGGGCTACCCGGCCAAAACCCTAAAGGGGGAGCGGTGCACTGCCGATAGCCTGGCGCCACCCAAGCACTGGAGTGCTCTCGATGTCTTTCCGCTCAGTTCGTACGACCATCACGCTGCTCTCGGGGAGCTGCATCCTGGCCGTCGTCATGGCGCTCGTCGGTTATGTGCTCTTTGCCGGCATGCGTACCCAGAGTCTGGTCGACACCCATACCGCCCAGCTTGCCGAACGTGCCGCCCAGGCCCGACTGGACGCCCAGGCCCAGGCGATCGCCGGCAACCTGATGCAGAAGCTGGATCTGCCGCTCACCGTCGCCCGCGGCATCGCCCAGCTCAATGCCCAGGCCGACAGCAGTGCCGAACGACACCTGAAGATCGACCGCGACGGCCTCTCCAACCTGCTTCAGGAAACCCTGCTCGACAATCCCGAACTGCTCGATGTCTATGCGGGCTGGGAGCCCAATGCCTTCGACGGCGCGGATGCCCAGTACGCCGGACGCAGCGAAGCCGGCTATGACGCCACGGGTCGCTTCATGCCCTGGTGGTATCGCACGCCCGAGGGCGGGCTGAAGGTGGAGCCGCTGGGACCGACCATGGAGAGCCAGACCATCCTGCCTACCGGGGTCCGCGAGGGTGAGTACTATCTCTGCCCGAGGCAGCGTCTCAAACCCTGCATCGTCGACCCGGCACCCTACGAGATGAATGGGCAGAAGATCCTGATGTCCTCCTTCAATGTGCCCATCCTGGTCAAGGGCGCTTTCAAGGGCGTGGTCGGCGCCGATCTGTCCCTGGCCTTCATCCAGGAACAGCTCAAGCAGGCCAATGCCGGACTCTACGACGGCGCCGGCAGCATGGCACTGGTCGCCAACCGCGGCACCCTGGTGGCCTATACCCGGGATCCCAAGGCACTTGGCGAGCCGGCCACACAGATTCTCGGCGACGCCGCCCAGGGCCTGGCGCAACTCGGCGACGGCGTGACCCGCCGCTTCGACAGCCAGCACGACCTCTACCAGGTGTATCTACCCCTGCGCCTGGGCAGCGATGCCACCACCTGGACACTGATCCTGCAACTGCCCCGTGCCGCGGTGCTCAGCGACCTGCAGCTCCTGCAACAGGCCCTCGGCGAGCAACGCCGCACCGACATGATCGGCATGCTGCTGGTGGGCCTGCTGGTAGCCGGCGGCGGCCTGCTGCTGCTCTGGCTCATCAGCCTGCGTATCGCCCGACCCCTGCGGCAGATGGTGGCCATGCTCGACGACATCGCCAAGGGCGATGGGGACCTGACCCAGCGGCTGACGGTCAATCGCCGGGACGAACTTGGCGCCATCGCGACTGGCTTCAATGCCTTCCTCGGCTCCCTGCAGCACCTTATCGGTCAGCTGGTGCACTCGGTTGGCGACGTGAACGCGGCTGCCAGCCAGACCACCGACATCGCCCAGCGCACCCGCGACGGCGTCCAGCGTCAGCTGCAGGAAATCGATCAGGTGGCCACCGCCATGCAGGAGATGACGGCTACCGCCCAGGATGTCGCCAGCAATGCCGGCCGCGCCGCTCAGGCCGCCACCCAGGCCGACAAGGCGGTCGGCGAAGGCCAGCGCGTGGTCCAGCAGAACGTTCGTGACTGCACCAGGCTGGCCGAGGAAATCGAGCGTGCCGTGACTCAGGTACGCCTGGTGGCGGACGACAGCGAGAATATCGGCTCCATCCTCACCACCATCAACGGTATCGCCGAACAGACCAACCTGCTGGCGCTCAACGCGGCCATCGAGGCGGCCCGGGCTGGCGAGCAGGGCCGCGGCTTCGCCGTGGTGGCCGACGAGGTACGCACCCTAGCGCAAAAGACCCAAATCGCCACTGGAGAGATTCAGAGCATGATCCAGCGCTTGCAGAGCGGCACCCGCGATGCCGTGGCGCTGATGCAGGACAGTCATGCCCAGACCGACAATCAGGTGGAACAGACCCAGGCCGCCAGCCGGGCTCTGGAGGTCATTCTCGCGGCTGTCGGCGAGATCACCGAGATGAATCTGCAGATCGCCAGCGCGGCCGAGGAACAGAGCGCCGTGGCCGAGGACATCAACCGCAACGTGGTCAACATCGGCCAGGCGGCCAATGGCGTACACGACCAGGCGGATCAGGCTTCACGTGCCGGCGGTCATCTGAGCGAACTGGCCGAGCGACAGCACCAGTTGGCGGCGCGCTTCAAGGTCTGACTACAGCGGCGTCAAACACTCCGGCCCATCCACCTCGGGCCGGTTGACGATGTCCGCCAGCACCCGCTCGCGCAGCGGCATGCCGCCGGTCGCCAGCACTTCCTGCAGGGCCTCGGGAGAGCTTTCCGGATCCTGCCAGAGGGCACGGCCCGCCTCGTCGAGCAGAATGGGGCGGCGCAGCGGGCCGGCCGGCTGGGTGACCATGGCCACCGACAGCCAGAGCTGATCGCCGGCCGGATAGGCCTCCCAGAGCGCGGCGAACCAGGCCAGCGGCTCGCCATTGAGCATCCAGTAGGGTCGCTTGCGGTGGTTGCCGCGCCACTCATAGAAGCCATTGGCCGGCAGCAGGCAGCGCCGCAGGCGAAAGGCCTCGCGAAACATCGGCTGGGTAGCCAGGCTTTCAGCACGGGCATGGGTGGGGGTGCGGGAAAGATCGGTGAGCCAGGGGGGCGTCAGTCCCCAGCGGCCACTGTCGAGACGCTCGCCCTCCTCCGTGCGCCGCTGCAGCAGCACCTGCTGATGGGGGGAGATGTTCCAGCGCGGCGGATGCCGTTCAGGCAACCCCGGCAGCGCGGCGAATTCGGTGGGCCAGCGGAACAGGGCGTAGCGTCCGGACATGAAAACCTTTCAACAGATGAGGATGCCCTGCTCGGGGGAGGGATCCTCTCCCGGCAGGGGCGTGGCGGCATTGTACGCGGCGATCAGTGCCTGCGCGCGCTGGGCTTCCTCGTCCTCGACCAGCAGACCGAGCAGCCCCACCGCCGGCAGGTCACCGATGCCTCCGAGCAGATGGCGACCGGCGAGGAAACCACTGATGCCCTCGCTGGCGAGCACGGCCAGGAGCAGTTCGCCCTCGTGCAGCGACCCCGGCTCATAGATGCGGCGCATCAGTCATCCTCCCGCCGAACCTCGAGATTCCAGTCCTCGCCGTCGGTGTGCAGCCCGAAGCGGATCGGTCGGCAGCAGACTTCGCAGTCTTCGTAGTAGTCCTGATCACCGCCGCTGAGGTCGAGCACCACCTCGCCCGGTTCGCCGCAATAAGGGCAATCGTATTCCTGGCTTTCCAGCATCTGCCTGTACTCCTTGACCGCCAACCTGCCGCCCATCCGGCCCCTGGCGCTTGCATCTGGCGCCACGCCCACTACTATGGCCGCCGGAATTTCTACAAGAGAACACCATGGGCGAGTTCGAAGCCATTCGACCCTATAACGACGCGGAAGTCCCCGGGGTTCTGGCCCGCCTGATCGACGACGACCACTTCATCGGCATCCTTGCCGGCTACCGGTTCCCGCGCCTGTCCAAGGGACTCGGCTGGGTAGTGCGCCCGCTGCTGCGCACGCGCCTGCGCCAGGAACTGAGTGGTATCCAGAGCGTCGCGGCGCTGCAGGACAAGCTCGAACCCTATGTGGATCGCGCCATCGAGAAGGCCTCGGACGGCGTCACCTACTCGGGCATCGACCAGCTGCGCAGCGGCCGCGCCTACCTGTTCCTGGCCAACCACCGCGACATCGTGATGGACCCGGCCTTCGTCAACTATGCCGTCTACCACGCCGGTCTGCCAACGCCGCGCATCGCCATCGGCGACAACCTCCTGCAGAAGCCCTTCGTCAGCGACCTGATGCGGCTGAACAAGAGCTTCATCGTGCACCGCTCCATCAGCGGCCGGCGCGAAAAGCTGGCGGCGTACCAGAACCTGTCCGCCTACATCAATCATTCGATCCGCCAGGACGGCCAGTCCATCTGGATCGCCCAGGCCGAGGGCCGAGCCAAGGACGGCGACGACCGCACCGATTCGGCCATCCTCAAGATGTTCCACATGAGCTGCAAGGACGAGCCCTTCGCCGAACTGGTCAAGGCGCTGAACATCGTGCCGGTATCCATCAGCTACGAATTCGATCCCTGCGACCAGGCCAAGGCTCGCGAACTGCACATCCGCGCCACCACCGGCGGCTATACCAAGGCGCCGGGCGAGGATGACGTCAGCATCGCGCTGGGCATCACCGGCTACAAGGGGCGGGTGCACGTGGCCTTCGGCGAGCCGGTCAGTGGCGAGTTCGAGGATGCCAAGGCGTTGGCCCAGGAGATGGATCGGCAGATCCTCGGCAACTACCGGCTGTTTCCTGCCAGCTACCTGGCCTATGCCGCCTGGGATGGCCGCGATGCGGAGCTGGCCGTGCCCACCGTGGACACCCTGTTTCCGGCCGAGGAGATCGAGGTCGCCCGTGCCGAGTGGGAAAGACGCCTGGCCGAATGCCCGGCGGACCACCGCGCCCAGCTGGTGCGCCAGTACGCCCAGCCGGTGCTGAACAAGTACCGCGTCCTGGCCGGTCTGGAATAGCCCACGCGCGCTCATGAAAAAGCCCGGCACGAGCCGGGCTTTTTTGTGGACGGTCGCGGCTCAATGGCCGCTGAGCACCTGCACCACCGTCGGATCCTTGAACACCCGGGTCAGGGCATCGCTCAGGACATCGCTGACCAGCTTGGTGTTGGCCTCGGCATTGGGCGCCATGCCAAAGCGCTGGTTGAGACTGGCACCATAGCGACCCTTGTAGCCGCGCTGGCTGTTGCGCACCTCGACCTGGAAGGCCGCCGCGACGTCGGACGCGGTGACGTACAGCTCCTTGGGCGACTGATAGTTCAGCTCGGCCAGGGTCAGGGTCAGCTGGGGCGCGCCTGGGCCGGCATTGGGTGACGGGGTGAAGCCCATCTGGCGCACGGCCTTCTCGGCTTCCGCCTGCAGCTTGGGAATCACGTCCTGGGTCTGCACTACCACCACACTGGTGTCGGGATAGAGACCGCCGCGGGTGCCCAGGGTGAAGGAGGAACGCCCGTCGACCACCCGGACCGAGATCGGCTGGCCCTGGCCGACCGGGGCGATGGGCGCGGTGATCTGGGGTTGCGGACTCAATTGCTGGGGGCTGCTGGCACAACCGACCAGGGTCAGACCAGTGGCGGCGAGCAGGCCGAGCAACAGGCGATAGCGCATGCAGAGACTCCGGAAGAAAGGGACAGGGGGCAGTATACCCAGCCCCTCACCGGCGTCGATAGACCGGGCCTCCGGACAAAGAAACGCCGGCACGAGGCCGGCGTCGCTCAGACCAGGTGTTATGGCTTGGTCGCCAGCGGCGGCCGGGTCTGGCTGCGTTCCAGCCAGCCACCGCCGAGGGCCTTGTAAAGGGTGACCTCGCTGTTGAGCTGGTTGAGTCGGTCGGTGATCAACTGCTGCTGAGCGCTGTACAGCGAACGCTGGGCGTCGAGTACCGTGAGGTAGTTGTCGATGCCCTGCCGATAGCGCAGGTTGGCCAGGTCGTAGTACTCCTGGCTGGCCTGCACCAGGTCCTGCTGGGCCTGCAGCTGGTCGTCGTAGGTGCCCTTCGCCGCCAGGGCATCGGCCACTTCGCGGAAGGCGGTCTGGATCGCCTTCTCGTAGGTGGCGACGTTGATGTCCTTCTGGATCTTGGCCGCATCCAGGCTGGCCTTGAGACTGCCGGCGGTAAAGATCGGGATGTTGATGCTCGGCGAGAAGGTCCAGTAGCCGGAGCCGGCGTCGAACAGGCCATTGAGATCCCGGCTGGCCGTGCCGCCCTGGGCGGTCAGGCTGATGCGCGGGAAGAAGGCCGCCCGGGCCGCGCCGATGTTGGCATTGGCGGCGCGCAGCTGCAGCTCGGACTGGAGGATGTCCGGACGCTTCTGCAAGAGATCCGACGGCAGGTTGGCCGGCAGGTCGGCGAGCAGGTCCTTGCCATCCAGGCCCTTGCCTTGTGGCAGGTCCGCCGGGATCGAGGTGCCCAGCAGCAGGGTCAGGGCGTTGCGATCCTGGGCCACCTGGCGGGTGTACTGCGCCAGATTCGCCCGCGCTCCTTCCAGGGCGGTACGCGCCTGACGCAGGTCCAGGCCGCTGGCCACGCCGTTCTCGACGGTCTGCCGGGTCAGGTCGTAGGAGCGCTGGTAGGCGGCAAGGGTCTCGCGGGTCACCTGCAGCATGCGCTGGTCGGTGAGCCAGGCGTAGTAGGCATTGGCCACTTCGGACACCAGCGAGATCTGGGTGCTGCGGCGCCCTTCGCTGGTGGCGAAGTAGTTGAGCAGCGCCTGCTCGCTGAGGCTGCGCAGGCGGCCGAACAGGTCCAGCTCATAGGAGGTGAAGCCCAGGGTCACGCTGTACTGGCTGCTGATGCTGCCACCACCCCCGCCGCCCGCGCCGTTGGCACTGTTGCCGGCGAGCAGTTCGCGGATGGCGGAGACCTGGCTCAGGTCCTCCGGCTGACGGGAACGGGTACCGGTACCGCTGACGCCGATATCGGGAAACAGCTCGGCGCGCTGCACGCGGTACTGCGCCTGGTACAGCCGCACGTTCAGGGCGGCCTGGCGCAGGTCGCGGTTGTTGTCCAGCGACAGCTGGATCAGCCGTTGCAGCGCCGGGTCGCGATAGAAATCGCGCCAGCCGATGTCTGCCGCCTGCTGGTCGCGATTGACCGTGAGGGCATCGTAGGCCTGGCCGTGGGGCCAGGCATTCTCCACCGGTGCATTGGGCCGCTGGTAATCGGGGATCAGGCTGCAGCCGGAGACGGCCAGCATGCCCACCACCACTGCCAAGACAGACTTCTTCATATCAGTGTCCTTCCTTGCCATGGGCTTCCTGGTCCTTGCTGGCCTTGTCCTTGAACAGGCTGCTGACCACCACGTAGAACATGGGAATCCAGAAGATCGCCAGGATCGTGGCGGTGAGCATGCCGCCGATCACGCCGGTACCGACCGCGTGCTGGCTGCCGGAGCTGGCGCCCGAGGAGATCGCCAGGGGCACCACGCCCAGGATGAAGGCCATGGAGGTCATGATGATGGGCCGCAGGCGCATGCGCGAGGCTTCCACTGCCGCGTCGACGATGTTCTTGCCGCCTTCGTGCAGCTCCTTGGCGAATTCCACGATCAGGATGGCGTTCTTCGCCGCCAGGCCAATGGTCGTCAACAGACCGACCTGGAAGAAGACGTCGTTGGCCAGACCACGGAAGTAGGTAGCCAGCAAGGCCCCCACCACCCCCAGCGGCACCACCAGGATGACCGCGATCGGGATCGACCAGCTTTCGTACAGCGCCGCGAGGCAAAGGAACACCACCAGCAGCGACAGCGCATAGAGCGCCGGCGCCTGGGAGCCGGACAGCCGTTCCTCGTAGGACAGACCGGTCCAGGCGATGCCCACGCCCTGCGGCAGGTCCTTGGCCATGCGCTCGATCTCGGCCATGGCATCACCGGTGCTGTAGCCAGGCGCGGCGGAACCGAGGATCTCCAGCGAGGAGATGCCGTTGTAGCGCTCCAGCTTGGGCGACCCGTAGATCCATTCGCCGCGGGCGAAGGCCGACACCGGCACCATCTCGCCTGAGCCGTTGCGCACGTACCACTTGTTGAAGTCCTCGGGGTTCATCCGCGCGCTGGCTTCGCCCTGCAGGTACACCTTCTTCACCCGACCGCGGTCGATGAAGTCGTTGACGTAGCTGGAGGCCCAGCCGATGGACAGGGTCTGGTTGACGTCGCTCTGCGACAGGCCCAGGGCCCGCACCTTCTCGTCGTCGACGATGAGCTTGAATTGCGGCTCGTCGTTGAGGCCGTTGGGACGGGTCTGCATCAGCTTGGAATTCTGCGCGGCCATGCCGAGCAGCTGGTTACGGGCAGCCATGAGCGCCTCGTGACCGATGCCGCCCTGGTCCTGCAGATAGAAGTCGAAGCCGGTGGCGTTACCCAGCTCCAGTACCGCCGGCGGCACGATGGCGTAGACGATGGCGTCCTTGATGCCCGACAGGTAGCCCATGGCCCGACCGGCCACGGCGCTGGCACCGTCGCGCGCATCCGGGCGCTCTTCCCAGGGCTTGAGCTGGATGAAGGCCAGACCCGAACTCTGGCCACGACCGGCGAAGTTGAAGCCGTTGACGGTGAACATCGAGCTGACCGCGCTCGAGTCGTTTTTCATCATCATCTCGCGCATGGTGTCGAGCACCTTCTGCGTCCGCTCGGCAGTGGAGCCCGGCGGCGTGGTGACCTGGGCGAAGATCACGCCCTGGTCCTCTTCCGGCAGGAAGGACGACTGGATACGGGTGAACAGGAATACCATGACGCCGACGATCAGCACATAGAGCAGCAGGAAGGGCACCTTGTGGCGGATCACGGCGGCCACGCTGCGCTCGTAACGGTGCTGACCGTTTTCGAACTTGCGGTTGAACCAGCCGAAGAAACCGCGCTTCTCGTGGTGCCCCTGCTTGACCGGCTTGAGCATGGTGGCGCAAAGCGCCGGCGTCAGGATCAGGGCCACCAGCACCGACAGCACCATCGAGGAGACGATGGTGATGGAGAACTGGCGATAGATCACCCCGGTGGAGCCACCAAAGAAGGCCATGGGCACGAACACCGCCGACAGCACCATGGCGATACCCACCAGGGCGCCCTGGATCTGGCCCATGGACTTGCGCGTCGCCTCCTTAGGCGAAAGGCCCTCCTCGGCCATCACCCGCTCGACGTTTTCCACCACCACGATGGCGTCGTCCACCAGCAAGCCGATGGCGAGCACCATGCCGAACATGGTCAGGATGTTGATGGTGAAACCGGCGGCCAGCAGCACCGCGAAGGTGCCCAACAGGACCACGGGCACGGCGATGGTGGGAATCAGGGTGGCCCGGAAGTTCTGCAGGAACAGGAACATCACCAGGAACACCAGCAGGATCGCCTCGCCCAGGGTCTTGACCACCTCGTGGATGGAGGCGGTCACCACTGGGGTGGTGTCATAGGGATAGACCACTTCCATGCCCGGGGGCATGAACGGCTTGAGGCGGTCGATGGTGGCATGGACCGCCTTGGCGGTGTCCAGGGCGTTGGCCCCGGTGGCCAGACGCAGGGCCATGCCGGACGCCGGCTTGCCGTCGAACTGGGCATCGATGGAATAGTTCTCGCCGCCCAATTCCACCCGCGCCACATCGCGTAGCCGGACCTGGGCCCCGCTCTGGTCCACCTTGAGGAAGATCTTGCCGAATTCCTCGACGCTGGTCAGACGGGTCTTGCCGATGATGGTGGCGTTGAGTTGCTGTCCCGGCACCGCCGGCAGGCCACCGAGCTGACCGGAGGCGATCTGCACGTTCTGGCTCTGGATGGCGGCGCTGACATCGACCGGGGTGAGCTGGTACTTCACCAGCTTCTGCGGATCGAGCCAGATGCGCATGGCGTACTGGGCGCCAAACACCTGGAAGTCACCGACACCAGTGGTCCGGGCGATGGGATCACGCATGTTGGAGACGATGTAGTTGGACAGGTCTTCCTTGGTCAGGGAGCCATCCATGGACACCAGGCCCACCACCATCATGAAGTTGCGCTGGTACTTGGCGACGCGCATGCCCTGCTGCTGGACTTCCTGCGGCAGGAGCGGCGTCGCCAGCTGCAGCTTGTTCTGCACCTGGACCTGCGCGATATCGGGGTTGGTGCCCTGGTTGAAGGTCACGATGATGGTCATGCTGCCGTCGGAGTTGGACTCCGAGGAGATGTACCTGAGGTTGTCGATCCCGTTCATCTGCTGTTCGATGACCTGGACCACGGTGTCCTGCACCGTCTGCGCCGAGGCGCCCGGATAGGACACCTGGATCGAGACCGCGGGTGCGGCGATGTTCGGGTACTGGTTGATCGGCAGATTGAGGATCGACAGGATGCCGGCGAGCATGATCACCAGGGCGATTACCCAGGCGAAAATGGGCCGATCGATGAAGAACTTGGACATCGGGCGCTCCCCTTACTGACCCTGACCCGCCGGCTTCTGCTCGGCGGAGGCGATGTTGCTCGCCGGCTTGGCGGTGACGGTGGCACCCGGTTTGATCTTTTGCAGACCCTCGGTGATGACCTTGTCACCGGCCTTGAGGCCATCGGTGACCAGCCAGTCGGAACCGACGGTACGCTCGGTCTTGAGTACCCGTTGCTCGACCTTGCCCTCGCCGTTGACCACCATGGCAGTGGGCTGGCCCTTGAGGTTGCGGGTCACGCCCTGTTGCGGTACCAGCAGGGCGTTCTGGCGCACCCCGGACTGCAACTGGGCACGCACGAACATGCCGGGCAGCAGCAGCTTGTCGGGGTTGGGGAATTCGGCGCGGATGGTCACCGAGCCGGTACCCTGATCCACCGACACCTCGGCGAACTTGAGCTTGCCGGGACGGCTATAGGCGCTACCGTCCTCCAGCATCAGCTTGACCTCGGCGGCGTTCTCGCCCTGCACCTTCTGCAGCTGACCGCTGTCCAGCTCGCGACGCAGGCGCAAGAGGTCGGTGGCGGACTGGGTCACGTCGACATAGATGGGGTCCAACTGGGTGATGCTGGTCAGGGCGGTGGTCTGGTCGGCGGTGACCAGGGCGCCTTCGGTCATCATCGAGCGACCGATGCGGCCGGAGATGGGCGCGGCGACCTTGGTGTAGGCCAGGTTGATCTCGGCGTTGCGCAGGGCGGCCCTGGCCGATTCCACCTGGGCTTCGTTCTGCCGCTGCATGGACAGCGCATCGTCGGCTTCCTGCTTGCTGATCGCCTGCTCCTTGACCAGGGCGCCATAGCGCTGGGCCTTGAGCCGGTTGGAGGCGAGAGTGGCCTGCGCCTGGGCCAGGGAGGCCTTGGCGGAATTGGCGTTGGCCTCGTAGGTGCGCGGATCGATCTGATAGAGCTGAGTGCCGGCCTTCACGTCGGCGCCTTCGGTGAAATAGCGCTTGAGCAGGATGCCGCTCACCTGGGGACGGACCTCGGCGATGCGGAAGGCGGCGGTACGCCCGGGGAGTTCATCGGTCAGGGTCACGGTGCGAGGTTCCATCGTCACCACCCCGACTTCCGCGGGCTTCTGCTGCTGTTGCTGCTGGTCCTTGTTGTCCTGCTTGCCGCAGGCACCCAGGGCTAAGGCTACGGCCAGCAGGGCGGGAGCGAAAAAGGCATGCGCCGGCTTGATCTGCATATCAAAAGTCCTTGAAAGCTGGGAAATGAGCATGCGCAGCGCGCCTTGTGGATCCGCACCGGCTCGAGCATAGGAATTATTATCAGACAAATATACTTACGTTCACGACTGTTTGTAAATAACCCAAGTGCCATGCTCGGGTATCTCGCCAGGTGCTCCGACGCTCGTGAAAAAGGCCATGCTGACAAAACCGGGCCCGTGCGACGACCTCGGTAGCAGACCATGAGGCAGGAGCCGAGTTCTGCCGGGAAATTTCCCTGGCGTCCACTCCATCGCCAAAAACGACCAGCCACAAAAATGCCGGACGAATCCGGCATTTTTGGTTACAACCTGAGGGCGTCCCGTTACTGGCGCACGCCTTCGAAGGACAGCATGAATTCCACTTCCTGGGACTTGGGACCAAGGTCCTTCTGGATGTTGAAATCCTTGAGCTTGAGGGTGGTGGTGCCCTCGAAGCCGGCGCGGTAGCCACCCCACGGGTCCTTGCCCTCGCCCATGAAGTGGGCCTTGATGGTGACCGGCTTGGTCACGCCGTTCAGGGTCAGGTTGCCAGTGACGTCGGCGGTGCCGTCGCCGGTGGGGGTGACCTTGGTGGATTCGAAGCTGGCCTGGGGATGGGCGGCGACGTTGAGGAAGTCGGCGCTGCGCAGGTGCTTGTCACGCTCGGCGTGGTTGGTGTCGACGCTGTCGGTGTTGATGGTCACCTTGACCTTGTCGGCGGAGGGATCCTTGGCATCGAAGCTGAAGTTGCCGTCGAAGTCCTTGAAGGTGCCATACAGCCAGCTGTAGCCCAGGTGCTGGATACGGAACTGGATGAAGGCGTGCTGGCCCTGCTTGTCGATCTTGTAATCGGCGGCCATGGCCTGGCCAGCGCCCAGCAGAGCGGTACCCAGGGCCAGGGCGGCAACGGTTTTCTTCAGCATTGGATGAAGCTCCATGTGGTGGTGGGAAAGGCGATCAGTGCGGGATGTGGACCCGGCCGAGCATGCGGACCAGGGTGCCGTCGCGGTCGACGAAGTGGTGCTTGAGGGCGGCCACCACGTGCAGGCCGGCCAGGACGATCAGCGTCCAGGCGAACCAGAGATGGATCTTGCCAGCGGTGTCGGCCTGCTCCGGCAGACCGCTCAGGGTCGCCGGGACCTTGAACCAGCCAAAGACATCGATGGCCACGCCATCGGCGGTGGAAATCAGGTAGCCGGCCACCATCACGGTGAGCATCAGCCCATAGAGCAGGAAGTGCCCGGCACCCGCGGCGCGGCGCACCAGGGGGCTGCCTTCCACCGGCGGCGGCGGGCTGACCAGGCGCCAGAGCAGGCGCAGCACCAGGGCGATCAGCAAGAGGATGCCGGCGCTCTTATGCAGCTCGGGGGCGGTGTGGTACCAGGTGTCGTAGTAGTCCAGGGTCCGCATCCACAGACCGGAGGCGAACATGGCGATGATCGCCAGGGCCATGACCCAATGCAGAACCAGACTTACCAGACCGTAGCGAAGGCCGTCGTTGCGCCAGTGCATCGCTTTTCTCTCCTGAAAAAGCTTTGCCTAAGCCTAGCCGCAAACGTATCGATGGAAAGCGGAAAAAGTGTCGAATCAATATCGAAGGATTCGATGGATCGGAGGGCGCGCGAGCGCCTCGTCCGGTCCGGCCCAGACGCTGCGCAGCGGCAGCGTCTGGGCTCAGGTCGCGATCAGAACGACCAGTGGAACAGCTTCCAGAAGAAGCCGTGCTCGCCACTGGCCTTGGCCGGCGCGGCGTCACCGGCCTTGGGCGCAGCGACCGGTTGGGCGGCGGTCTTGGCACTGGCCACGACCGGCACCACGGCCTTGCCGGCCTTGAGGTCGCGGACCTGGCCGGCGGCGCGCTGACCGCTGGCCAGGGCGCCTTCCAGGGTGCCCGGATGCAGCGGATCGGTGTGCTCGCCAGCGAAGATCACCCGGCCGGCCGGCTTTTCCCACAGCCGCCAGTAGCGAGTGATCTGGCCCGGACCATAGGCCAGATAGGCGCCGCCCAGGCCCGGATCGCGGCTGTAGCGACGGACTTCGTAGCCGGAGAAGGCCCCGCGCGCCTTGGGATAGAAGGCATGGAAGCGGATCAGCACCTGGTCGACCATCTGCTTGTCGCCAAAGGCCTGCACCAGGCGTGCGCTGTCACCGGCCAGGTTGACCAGCACATTGGCGCCGCCCTTCACGTCCGGCTCCACCCACAGCATGCCCAGGCCCTGGTCGCTGTAGATTTCGCCGCTCATGCGCGACTTGCTGTCCCACACCGGGGTCTTGAACTTGAGCAGGATCTGGTCGCGCCAGCCATAGGTGGTGCCCTTGATCGCCGCCTGCTGGGTAGCATCCAGCGCCGGCGTCATCTGCACCTGGCCGAGGGCGCGCAGCGGCACCGCCATCACCACATAGTCGGCCTTGTAGCCGGTGGCACCGGCCTTGACCACGACGCCGTCCTTGTCCTGGACGATGCTGGAGACCTTGTTGTCAGTCTTGATCGTCTTGATCTGCTTGACGAAGGCCTGGGCCAACACCTCGCTGCCACCGGGCAGACGGGAGGCGCGCAGGTCCTTGTCGTCGACGCCACGATAGACGCGGGTCTGCTGGGCCAGATAGAGCAGCGACAGGCGCGAGGGCTCGTCGTAGCGGACGCGGATGCGCTGGTTGATCAGCTGGCGCGCCACCGGCGGCAGGTTCTGCCTGTCCAGCCAGGTGGCGGCGTTGATCTGGTCGAGGGCGTGCAGGGTCGGGGTGGCGGTCGGCTGCAGCGGATCGCTGATGGCGGCGGCCAGATCGTCCAGGGACTTGTCGACGCGCTTCAGGGCATCGGCCACGGCCGGCATCTTCTGCGCCAGGTCGTCCTGGGAATAGTACTGGCCTTCGATCAGATAGCCCGGGGTGCGCACGAAGGACGGCGCGTCCACGGTCTTGAGCTTGAAGGTATCCAGGTAGTGGTTGAGCAGCGGCTGGGCCTTGGTGTCGCCGATCCACTCGCTGGAGGCGAGACCGGAGCGGCCACCAACCCGCGGGCCGGCTTCCAGCAGGGTCACGTTCCAACCCGCCTGCTGCAGTTCATAGGCCGAGGCCAGCCCGGCCATGCCGGCGCCGACCACGATCACCGAGGGACCACTGGGCGCGACGGGCGCAGCGGCGGCCTTTTCCGGCGCCTTGTGCGTCTCCTTATGCGCCTTCTCGGCGGCGCCTGCGCTCAGGCTGGTAGCGAATACGCCGGCTGCCAAGCAGACGGTAAAACCTGTCCAACGCGACGACATCTTTTCTAGACTCCTGGGACCGGGGAACAGCGGTGGCGCAGCATACGCCAGCGGCCACGGGGCCACTAGCTGCCGCCACGACCGGCAATCGGCCCGCGCCTTGCTCCCGTCGCGCGCCCTGGCTTAGGCTTGCGCCCCCTTTTTATCGCCGGGCCCGCCGCCAGGAGACCGCCAATGACCAATCACGACTGGATGCGCCGTGACCTGGAGGTGCTCTGGCACCCCTGCACCCAGATGAAGGATCACGAGCAGCTGCCGGTGATCCCGATCCGCCGCGGCGAAGGTGTCTGGCTGGAAGACTTCGACGGCAACCGCTACCTGGATGCCGTCAGCTCCTGGTGGGTCAACGTCTTCGGCCACGCCAATCCGCGCATCAACGAGCGCATCAAGGCCCAGGTCGACCAGCTGGAGCACGTCATCCTCGCCGGCTTCAGTCATCAGCCGGTGATCGAGCTGTCCGAGCGCCTGGTCGCCCTGACCCCGGCCGGTCTCGACCGGGTGTTCTATGCCGACAACGGCTCCTCGTGCATCGAGGTGGCGCTGAAGATGAGCTATCACTACTGGCGCAACGTGGGGCAGCCGGAAAAGCGCCGCTTCGTCACCTTGACCAACAGCTACCACGGCGAGACGGTGGCAGCCATGTCGGTGGGTGACGTGGCGCTGTTCACCGAGACCTACCAAGGCCTGTTGCTGGACACCCTCAAGGTGCCGAGCCCGGACTGCTACCTGCGTCCCGAGGGCATGGGCTGGGAAGAGCATTCACGGCAGATGTTCGCGCACATGGAGCGCACCCTGGCCGAGCACCACGCCAGTGTCGCCGCGGTCATCGTCGAGCCGCTGATCCAGGGCGCCACCGGCATGCGCATGTACCACCCGGTCTATCTGCGCCTCTTGCGCGAGGCCTGCGACCGCTATGGCGTGCACCTGATCCATGACGAGATCGCCGTGGGCTTCGGCCGCACCGGTACGATGTTCGCCTGCGAACAGGCTGGCATCCGTCCGGACTTCCTCTGCCTGTCCAAGGCCCTCACCGGCGGCTACCTGCCGCTGGCCGCCTGCCTGACCACCGACGCCGTCTACCAGGCCTTCTACGACGACTACGACACCCTGCGCGCCTTCCTGCACTCGCACAGCTACACTGGCAATCCGCTGGCCTGCGCCGCCGCCCTGGCGACCCTGGACATCTTCGAACAGGACGACGTCATCGAAGCCAACAAGCCGCTGGCGCGGCGCATGGCCGAGGCCACGGCCCACCTGGTCGATCATCCCCACGTTGGCGAAGTGCGCCAGACCGGCATGGCCCTGGCCATCGAGATGACCGCCGACAAGGCCCGCCGCACGCCCTACCCCTGGCAGGAAAGACGCGGCCTTGCGGTCTATCAGCACGCCCTCTTCCGCGGCGCCCTGTTACGGCCGCTGGGCAACGTGGTCTACTTCCTGCCGCCCTATGTCATCACCCCCGAGCAGATCGATTTCCTCGCCGAGGTAGCGACCCAGGGCATCGACCTCGCCACCCGTACCTCGGTCAGTGTCGCCCTGAGCGACCTGCACCCCAACCACCGCGATCCCGGCTGATCTGGAGTCCGCCATGCGTCTCACCCGCTGCCACCTCGACCTGCCCCTGGCCCTCGGCCGCCTGGACCTGCCCGAGGCCCAGGCCCACTACCTGGGCCGCGTGCTGCGCCTGGCGCCGGGGGATGCCGTGCAACTGTTCGACGGCAGCGGCCAGGAGTACCTCGGCCAGGTCGTCGAGGTGGGCAAGAAGACCCTCAGCGTCGAACTCACCGAAGCGCTGCCCGGCCAGCCGGATTCGCCCCTGCAGATCCACCTCGGCCAGGGCCTGTCCCGCGGCGAGCGCATGGACTGGGCGATCCAGAAGGCCACCGAACTGGGCGTGGCCGAGATCACCCCGCTGGTCAGCGAACGCTGCGAGGTGCGCCTCAAGGACGAACGCGCCGACAAGCGCCTGCAGCACTGGCGCCAGGTGGCCATCAGCGCCTGTGAACAGTGTGGTCGCTCCAGCGTGCCCCTGATCCATCCGCCGCAACTGCTGGCTGACTGGCAGGCCGGGCTGGACGCCGATCTCAAGCTGGTCTTGCACCCGGTTGCCGAGCCGCTGGAGAGCCATGCCCGCCCCGCCCGCCTGGCGCTATTGATCGGCCCCGAAGGCGGCCTGAGCGATGCCGAAGTCACGGCCGCCCGCGCTGCCGGTTTCCAGCCGGCGCGCCTGGGCCCACGGGTGCTGCGCACCGAGACCGCCCCGGTGGTGGCCCTGAGCGTCGCCCAGCAACTCTGGGGTGATTTCCAAACCCCCTGACCGGCCTAACGGGCCGCTGCCTTGTGGCGGCCTGTCCCCTTTCCTACGGATAGTTCTTGGAGCCCTGGATGACCCTGCCCTCTCGCCCCTACGCCGCCTTCCTGTTCGACATGGACGGCACCCTGCTCACCAGCGTGGCCTCCGCCGAACGTGCCTGGAGCACCTGGGCACGCGGCCACGGCCTCGACCCGGCGGACGTCCTGGCAGTCATGCACGGCGTGCGAGCGGTGGAGACGGTGAAGCGCTTCGCGCCCGCCGGCGCCGACATCGAGGCCGAGACCCGCGCCATCACCGAGCTGGAGATCGCCGATGTCGCCGACATCCAGGAAATCCCTGGTGCCGCGGTCTTTCTCGCCAGCCTGCCGGCCGGCAGCTGGGCGCTGGTAACCTCCGCCTCGCGCCGTCTGGCCGAGGTCCGGCTCGCCGCAGCGGGCATGGCCCTGCCGCCCGTGATGGTCTGCGCCGAAGACGTCACCCAGGGTAAGCCGGCGCCCGACTGTTTCCTGGCCGGGGCGCGCAAGCTGGGGGTGGAGATCGGTGATTGCCTGGTGTTCGAGGATGCCCACGCCGGCTTCGCCGCCGCCAAGGCGGCCGGCGCCGATGCGGTGGCCATCACCGCCACCCATCGCGAGCCACTGGGGCTGGGCCTGCCGACCCTGGCGGATTACCGCGGAGTCGCTGTCAGCCCGGATGAAAACGGCGAGATGCGCCTGACCCGGCAGGACTAGAACACGCCAGCAGCGGCCAGCCGCTCTTCCACCCCGATCAGATCGGGGATACGCGCCGTGCCGCCTTCGTATGCCACGGCGCCCAGCTCCAGGGCTGCCAGGGGCACCTTGGCGGCGACCAGTTCCGGGGTGATACGCAGGGAGCGCGGAATGCTCCGAATCAGCAGGGCGAGGAAACGTACCCGGTCACGCCCCCCCAGGGCGTTGAGGATGGCTACCCGTGCGTGGCGGTCACCATCGAATTGCGCGGCACTGCCACTGGACAATGCCTCGAAGCTGATCAGCGGCAGGCGCAGATCACGCCAGGCCACCTGACCCAGGCACCACTCCGGCTGCACCGGCAAGGGGCGGATCTCACGGCATGGCACCAGTTCGGCCACCGCCGCATTGGGCAGCAGCAGGGTGCGATCGGCCAGGGTCAGCAGCAGACCGGTCAGGTGCTCGGCGCCAGGTGTGGTGGTCGACATCGGAAATTCCTTTAGCTTCGCTGCTCGGCCAGGCGAGCCACCAGGGCTTCGGCCAGGCCGCGGGGATCGGCGGTAAAGGTCGCAAGACCCGATTCGCGCAGGCTTTCCGGCATGCTCGGGGCGATGCAGGTGCTCGCCGACTGCGTCCAGAGGGTGCCACCGCGACGCCGTACATAGGGCGCGGACGCGGTACCGTCGTTACCCATGCCGCTGAAGACGATGACGCCGCAGCGCGTACCGAAGTGTTGCGCCAGGTTGAGCATCATCTGGCTGATCGACGGCGTATAGGGCTCGGGCCAGGCACGCTCGACGATGTCCAGGGCGCTGTTGGCGCGGAAGGTGAGCTCCTGCTGGGTCGGCACCACCACCACCTCGCCGCAGCGCACCGGCTCCCCCGGACGCACGTTCTGGATGTGCCACTGGCTGTGGCGGCCCACCGCGCGCAGCAGGTTGGCGGCAAAGCCGTCGCCGATGTGCTGTGCATAGAGGAAGCCAACCGGCAGACCGCCGGGCAGGGCATCGAGAAAGGCCTTCACCGCCGCCGGACCACCCAGGGACGCCGCCAGCAACCAGACCTCAGGTGCGGGATCGCCCGCCGGCAGCGGCAAGTTGGCCAGGGGCTCGGGCAGGGCCAGGCGCGGGGGTCGCGGCTGATCCTGCAGCAGGGTCTCCAACGCCGGGCCGACCGCGGCCACCGGATCGCCGATCAGGCGCTTGAGCTTGCCGATCAGGCGCTTTTCCCATTGGGCGAAGGGATCGGTGAAGCGCTCGGGCGCCTGGCCTTCGCCGAACAGGATGGGCACCTCGGCGCCATCCAGCAGCGCGTCCACTAGGGACGACTCCTCCGTCTGGCTGAGGTCGATCAGCCACAGATCGGTCGCGACCGTGGCCCAGGTCGCTTCGTCGAAGCGCTCCGGATCGCTGTTGAGGACGACGTGATAACCATTGTCGGCCAGCACCTGCTGCAGCACATGGCGCTGCAGCGGACTGTCGGCCAGGATGGCGACGCGGGCATTGTGTGTTTCAGTCATGATCCCCGACCAACCGATGGATATGGGCCAGGAGTTCGCTTTCCTGATAGGGCTTGCCCAGGTATTCGTTCACGCCCAGGCTCAGGGCCCGGTCGCGGTGCTTTTCCCCGGTACGGGAGGTGATCATCACGATGGGCAGATCCTTGAGGTTCGCGTCGTGGCGGACCAGGGTCGCCACCTCGAAGCCGTCCATGCGAGGCATCTCGATGTCCAGCAGGAGGATGTCCGGCTGGCGCTCCTGTAGCTGGGCGATGGCGTCCACCCCGTCCTTGGCGGTGAAGACCTCCATGCCATGGCGTTCCAGCAGGCGGCTGGTGACCTTGCGCACGGTGATCGAATCGTCCACCACCATGACCAGGGGCGGCCGCGCGTTCTCCGGCAGGATCGCCGGGGTCGGACTCGGGCGCGGCAGGTCTTCACCGGACAGGCGCCGACTGCGGATCATGGCCAGCAGGTCGAGAATCACCACCACGCGGCCGTCACCCAGCAGGGTGGCGCCAGACAGGCCGGGTACCCCGGCGAACTGCGGCCCGAGGCTCTTCACCACGATTTCGCGCGAGCCGGCCACCGCATCCACCTGCACGGCCACGGCGTATTCCGCGGCACGCACCAGCACCACCGGTAGCGGCAGGCTCTGGCCGCTCAGCTTGGGCTGCTGGCCATTGCCGAGCAGATGGCCGAGATAGCGCAGGTCATAATGCTGGCCGCCGTATTCGAAGGTCCCTGCCCCCGGGCGGTAATAGCGCTCGAGGTCGGCCGCGGTCACCCGCACGATGCCCTCGATGGTGTTGAGTGGCACGGCGTAGAGGTCGTCGCCGGCGTGCACCATGAGCGCCCGGTTCACCGACACGGTGAATGGCAGGCGAATGGTGAAGCGCGTTCCCGCCCCCGGCACGCTATGGATGTCCATGCTGCCGCCGAGCTGCTTCACCTCCTGGTGCACCACGTCCATGCCCACGCCGCGCCCGGAAATCTGGGTCACGGTCGGCGCCGTGGAGAAACCGGATTCGAGGATGAACTGCAGCACTTCCGTCTCGGAGAGTTCCGCGTCTTCCGTCATCAGGCCGCGTTCGATGGCCTTGCGACGAACCGCATCCAGGTCGATGCCACGACCGTCGTCCGCCAGGGTCAGGATGATGTCGCCGCCTTCGCGACGCAGATCCAGACTGATGACGCCCTCGGCCGGCTTGCCAGCGCGCTGGCGTCCGGCGGCGTCCTCGACGCCATGGTCGATGGCGTTGCGCAGCATGTGCTCCAGCGGCGGAATGATCCGCTCCAGCACCGTGCGGTCCAGCTCGCCTTCGGCGTTGTCGACCCTGAGTTCGACCGGCTTGTCCAACTCGCCGCTGACCTGGCGGACCACCCGGTGCAGGCGCGGCACCATGCGCTCGAAGGGCACCATGCGCGTCTGCATGAGGCTTTCCTGCAGCTCGGTGTTGACCCGCGCCTGCTGCAGCAGCAGGGTTTCGGCGTCCCTGTTGCGCTGGCCCAGGGTGTTCTTCAGGTCCAGCAGGTCGGAAGCCGACTCGAACAGCGCCCGGGACAGCTGCTGCAGCTGGGAATAGCGGTCCAGCTCCAGGGGATCGAAATCTTCGTAGCCGGCGCGATCCACGTCCTCATGGTGACGGCTGATGATCTGCGCCTGGGTCTCGGTATCCAGCCGGCGCAGCTGATCGCGCACCCGCTCGATGGTGGCTTCCATCTCACCCAGGGTGGTGCCGATGTCATTGACCTGCTGCTCGACGCGGCCGCGGAAGATCGAGGTCTCGCCGGCCAGGTTGACCAACTGTTCCAGCAACGCGGCCGGCACCCGCACCAGCTCCTGGGAGGAACGCCGCTGCGCCGCCTGCTGGCGGACCTGCTGCAGGCGCTGGACGAAAGGCAGCGGGGCAACGGCTGCCGCGGGCGCCGCGTCCGCCACCATGACTGGCGCCACCGCCGCGTTTTCCGCCGGCAGTTCTACCTCGCCCTCGGCATCGGTGCTGGCGGATTCCGCACGGGTGGCGCTGTCCGTCTCCAGCGGGAGGTCGCCAAGCCCCTGGATGTCCTGTTCGGTCTGGACGGCCGCTTCCTGTATCTCTGGCGCGGTTGGTTGAGCCGGCGCGGGCAGCGACAACTGGGCCACCGCGACTTGCAGCTCGTCGACCCCCTGGGTCGCCAGGTCATGGACGCGCTCGCGATCGCCCTCACCCAGTCCTACCGCCAGCGACCTCAATTCGGCCAGCTGCTGCTCCAGGGCATGGGCTTGCTCACCCAGCCCATGGAGACCGGCCAGGCGCGCGCCGCCCTTGAGGGTGTGCAGGCAGCGCAGCAATTCGTCTACCGCCGCCTCGGGTGCGGCCGGCCAGCGGGCCAGCGCTTCATCCATGCTGGCCAACAGGTCCTGCGCTTCCTCGATGAAGATCTCGAGGATTTCCGCGTCGGTATCTTCATCGAAGATCGGCGCGGGCGTCACCAGAGCGGTCGGGGTTTCACCTGCCGCCTGCGACTCTCCGCGGTAGTCACGCAGGGCCTCGACAAGGTCCTCGGCTGCCGCCGGGGACTGCCCCTGGGCCAGGGTTTCGAGTTGCTGATGCAGTCGGTCGTGGCAGCGGTGCAGCAGACCGCCCAGTTCGGCACCTGACTTGATTCGCCCTCGCGCCAATCCCTCATAGAAGGCTTCCAGGGCATGGGCGAGATCGCCGATGGCATCCACCTCAGCCAGGCGAGCCCCACCCTTCAAGGTGTGCAGGTCGCGCAACAGGGATTCCAGTTCCAGGCTGTTGCGCGGCTCGGCTTCCCAGGCCCGTAACGAGGTCGCCATGCTGTCGAGCAGGTCGCGACTCTCTTCGATATAGATGGCCAGCAACTCGGCGTCCGGACCTTCGTCCATGCCTGGCGCGACGGCCTCGGGCATCGACACCGCGGCCTGGGACTCGTCGTCTGGCGTGGCATCCGCTGCCGGCTCGCCCAATTCGGCGGCGAGATCAGGCTCGCCCAGAAGGCGCTCCGACTCGGTTTCGGTCGTTTCTGCCAGGTCATCGAGATGCCCCATGCGGATGCGCTGGAGGCGTTCGACTTGATCGGCATGCTCACTGATCGGCTCACCCGCCGCCAGCTCTTCCAGTTGCGCGGCCAGGCAGCCATGGGCGTCACGCAGAGGCGCGGCCAGTTCGGCACCGCCAGCGAGACGACCGTCGAGCAGGCCTTCGTAGATGGCGTCCAGTTCCGTGGCCAGGCACGCGACGGGCACGACCCCGGCAAGATGGGCGCCGCCCTTGAGGGTATGCAGATCGCGCTGCAGGGTGCCGAGGTGGAAGCTCTGCTGAGGCTCGACCAGCCAGCGCTCCAACGCCCGATCGGCGCTGTCCAGCAGGTCCTGGGCCTCTTCGAGGAAGATCAGCTGCATTTCCGGATCGACCGCATCGACGGGCGCTGACTCGTCTGCCCCGCTTGCGAGCTCCGGCTGGGCTTCGCTGGAGCCGTCCGCTGCAGGTGGCAGCGCCTCCTGAGGCTCGTTCAGTGTCCCGGGATCGACTTCGGCTTCGGCTGGTAGATCGACGTCGAGCGCAAGGTCGGGGGCCACTGGAGTGGCCACTTCCGGATCGAAAAGGGCTTCGGGCTCCGGCTCGGCCAGCAAGGTGCTCGCCGCCATGGGTAGTCCGGCCAGGATGCCCGCCAGCAGCGCACGCAGGCCCTGGATACGCTCTTCAGCCGGGGTCGCGCGCATGCCGCCGGCCAGCTGGTTGAGCATGCTGATCAGGGCTTCCTGCGCCTCTTCGGCCTCACGGAAGAAGGCCTCGTCGGCCGGCAAGGAACCGCTCGCCACCGCTGCATAGACCACCTGCAGCGCCTCGGCCAGTTGCTCCACATCGACCAGTCCGACCCGGGCCGCGCCATCGGCGAAGGTGTTCAGGCGCTCGGCCAGCAGATCCGGGCAGGCCGCCCGCTCGTCCTGGGTGCGCCAAGCGCCCAGGCGTTCGTCGGCCTCCAGCAGCAGCTCCATCGCCGGCATCAGGAAATCGGCCAGGCGCAGCACGTCGCGCTGCTCCGGCAAGGGTGCTTCCGGAACCGGTAACTGGGGATTCAATTGCTCCAGCAGCGTCTCGCATTGCTCGATCAGCGCCGCCGAACCGGCCAGCGGTGCGGCCAGTGACGCTTCGTCGAGATCAGCGAGTCGCTGTTCCAGCAATTCCGCACCCTGGGCGAGCAAGGCGCATTCCGGCTCGGCGAAGGGGACATGGACGAGCTTGTATTCCTTGGCCAGGCTTTCCAGCGCCGAGGCCAACTCGGCCAGCGGCGAACTGCCCGCCATATGGGCACTGCCCTTGAGGGTATGCAGGGCGCGCAGGAGATTGTCGGAAACCGGCTGGGGATGGCCCGCGTCGGCCTGCTCCAGGAAACGCCGCACCGTCTCCAGATGGGCCTGGGCCTCGGTGCGAAAGATGTCCAGCAACTGGGTATCGGCTTCGCCACCCGCGCCGGAGGAAGGGGCCTGATCGACGACCTCCATCGGCGACAGCTCCGCTTCGACCAAGGTCTCGACAGGGGCCGGCATACGTTCGGGCAGGGCTTCGTTGCGTGCCAAGGCGTGGGCGGCGTGGGCCAGCCAGTCGACGTCGTCACGCTGCCGCTGCCGATCTTCGGCGTATTCCTCGACCAGCTCCGGCAGCAGCGCACAGGTCTGCTCGACCACCGCCTGCAAGGCGGGACCGTGATCGACGCTATGATCCAACCGGCGATTGAGCAGATTCTCCAGTGCCCAGGCCAGTTCGCCGATGACCAGCGCCTGGACCATGCGGCCGCTGCCCTTGAGCGTATGGAAATTGCGCCGCAATTCGCTCAGCGCGGTGCGCTGCTCGGGATCGGCCTGCCAGGTCGGCAACCAGCGCTCCAGCTCCGCCTGGACCTCGCCGGCCTCCTCGATAAAGACCTCGCGCAGTTCTTCCTCGACCGGTTCGGCATCGGCCGCAGGGGGCAACAGCGCCTTCGGCACCTGCGCCGCGGGCGGATTGATGGGGTCGACCGGTGCGGCCAGCACCTCGGCGATCGCCTCCGCATCGGTGGTCACGGGCGCCTGGCTGTCCAGCTCGCTAGCCGCCAGCCGCTCTTCGGATTCTTCGTCGGCAGCCTCCAGCGCGGCGGGTAAGGCGTCATCGCTGGCATCTGCCGTCGTCTCGGCGTCAGCCTGGAGATCGAAGGTCGAAAATTCGTCCTCGACGATGGGTTCGGCCTCATACAGGGTACTTTCCCCTGCGTCGTTGGGCTCCTCGACCGGCAAGGCCGTGAGCTCCAGCGACTCCTCAGGCACCGGCTCCTCGCCCATGGACTCAAAGGGCGGCTCGACCGCGCTGGGCGCCAAGGGCACCTCCACCACGTCCCCTTCACTGGCCGCCTTGGGCGGATAGCCGAGGGCGATGAGGCTCTCGTCGGCGATGTCGAGAATCATGTCGTGGGGCGTGGACGGATCTTCCGCCAGGCGCTCCAGGTAGTACTCGACGCTGGTGATGGCGTCGGCCAGGGTATCCAGACTCTGCCAGTCGGGTACGGCCTGCTTGCCCAGCAGCTGCTGGCCGATGTAGTCGTTGGCCGCCTGCACCTGGGCGGCGGCCCGCTCCAGCGGAATCATCGCCAGGCCACCACGGACCTGGGTCAGCAGCAGGGGTACCGGCTCCAGGTGGTCATGGTTCCACTGGGAGGCGATGAATTCGATGATGGCATCCTTGGACTGCTCCAGGCCATTGCGCGCCTCGCGCACCACCACCCGGTGCAACTGGTCGATATCGGTGGTCGGCAGCCGGCTTTCCTCGGCATCGCCCACCTCGTTGCCGCTGACCATACCGGCCAGGGTCGCCTCGACGTAGAGCAGCGCGCCAGCGATGTCCATCAGGGCGGCGTCACTGGCCTCACGCGCGCCATCGGCCAGTTCGGCGACGGCTTCGTGCTGTTCCAGCACCACCTTGCGCGGCTGACCGAAGCCCAGCACCGCCAGGGTATCGGCGATCTGCTTGAGCGGCGCCAGCTGGCTGCGCAGGCTGGCGGCCTGCTGGCGATCACTGCGCACGAACAGATCCAGGCTGTCCTTGATCTGCACCAGTTCTTCACAGAGCGCGGTCACCACCGAACGCATGGCCTCGCGATCCGGGCCAACGATGCGCGAACGTTCGACGCCCACCAACTCGGCGTCCGGCAGCGCTTCGTCGAGGCGATAGCGGGCCTTGAGCGCGGCGATGCGCGGACTCTGCACCGGCGCCTTGGCCAGATAGAACAGCAGGTTCTTCAGCAGATCGGCCGGCGCTGGCTGGTTGAGGGTCGCCACGCCATCGCTGATGAGCCGCTTCAGCTCCCGATCGAGTTGTCGCAACAGCCCGCGGATCGAACTGCTGTTGTCCAGCTCGCCGGCCTGCATCAATTCGGTCAGCCCGGCCGCCACCGGCCAGAGGGCGCCAAAGGGCGAGCCGGCGCAGAGCTGATCCAGGTGCTCGAAAACGCGCAGCAAGTAATCCAGGTGCAACTGGACGTCACGGTCGCGGAACAGGCCGACCTGGGCCCCCTGCAGGGCCTGGCGCAGCTTGCGCAGGCGCGGCAGCCAGTCCGGCGAGGCGCGGTCGGCCAGCTCGTCGTCGCTCAGCGACAGCGGCGTGGCCGACAGATCCGGCGAGAACAGGCTGGTTTCCGACAGCAGCTTTTCGCCACGGGCCGAACGCAGGTCGTTGAGCAACGGCAGGATGGCCAGCGGCAGATCGCGACGGGCCTCCAGGACCCGATCCAGATAGGGCGGGACCTGCAGGATGGCCTGCATCAGCACTTCCAGTGCCTCGTCCGAACTGCCTACCCGCTCTTCGTGGAGCGCCTGCAGGAGCAGCTCCATCTCTTCGGCAAGCAGCGCGGCACCGTAGAACTCCACCATCTGCAAGGTGCCATAGACCTGGTGCACATAGGTCCGGCAAAACCCCAGGCGGCTACGGTCGTGTGGGTTGTCGACGAACGCCTCGAGCGCCTTGCGGGCCTGCTGCAAGGTTTCGGCGATCTCTCCCTTGACCCACTCGAGGGCTACGTAGTCGTGTCGATCGATCATTTCGGCTCCTGTCATACCGGGCGTTCCACCTGGCGGGTAAACGCCAGGACTTCGGGATGATCGACGGGTATCAGTTGCGGATGGCTCCAATTGCTCACCTCACCGACACCCAGGACCAACAAACCACCCGGTGCAAGCCGCTGGACCAGCTGGTTGAGCAGATCTCGACGCAGCCAGCGGCGGAAATAAATCAGCAAGTTCTGACAAAAAATGACATTGAGTCCCTGCAAGGGGGCCTGGCCCAGTTCCAGCACATTGAGCCGGGCGAAGCACAGCCGCTCCGCCAAGCGGGAGCAGATCTCGAAGCTGCCGTCCTCGCGGGCGTGAAAATAGCGCTCGCGCAGGGCGGCCGGCACCCCGGCCAGCCGCTGCAAACTATAGGTGCCCTGCCGCGCCTGGCGCAGGGCCTCGCTGCTGATATCCGTACCGGTCAGCGCGAACGTCAGGGGCTGCTCCTGCCGGGACAAGACCTCGGCGGTGCTGATGGCCATCGAAAACGCTTCCTCTCCACTGGCGCAACCCAGACTCCACAGGGTCAGGCTCCTGCCCTCCCCGGTCCGGGCGAACTCATTCACATAGGCTTCCAGCAGGGCGAAGGACGGTGGATGACGAAAGAAGCGGGTCGCCTGGATGGTCAGCCGATCCAGCAGTCGGACCCATTCGATCCGGCCACTGACCCCTGCGCAGACGGTACGGTAGTAGCCGTCGTAGTCGGCGATCTCCAGCTCGCGCATGCGTGCAGCCAGCTGGATCTGCAGAAAACCGCGCTGGCGTTCGTCCAGCACCATTCCGGCGCGCGTTTCGAGCAACTGGCGCCAGCGTTCGAAGTCCGCATCCGGCAGCTCGGGAGCACGGCGCAACGCCCAACTCGACTCCCTCACGCCATCTCCCCCTCGCCACACCGCGATATGGCTGTTGTACTCAGCTCAACGGCTGTTCGTTCGGCAGATTGAAGCCCGATACCGAACGCCGCATCTCGCTGGCCAGCTTGGCCAGCTCGCCGATGCTGCGCGCGGTGGCGGTAGTACCGGTCGAGGTCTGCGAGGTGATCTCCTGAATCACGTTCATGGTGCTGGAGATATGGCTGGCGGACGACGACTGCTGGCGAGCGGCGTTGGAGATGTTCTGGATCAGGCCGGCCAGGCTCTGGGAGACCTTCTCGATCTCTTCCAGGGCCACACCGGCGTCCTGGGCCAGGGCGGCGCCGCGGACCACTTCCGAGGTGGTCTGCTCCATGGAGATGACCGCCTCGTTGGTATCGGTCTGGATCGCCTTGACCAGCGCCTCGATCTGCTTGGTGGCGCCGGACGAGCGTTCGGCGAGGCGCTGGACCTCGTCGGCGACCACGGCGAAACCACGGCCGGCGTCACCGGCCATGGAAGCCTGGATGGCCGCGTTCAGTGCCAGGATGTTGGTCTGGTCGGCGATGTCGTTGATCAGGCCGACGATGTCGCCGATCTCCTGGGAGGACTCACCCAGGCGCTTGATCCGCTTGGCGGTGTCCTGGATCTGCTCGCGGATGTTGTCCATGCCGATGATGGTGTTGTGCACCACCTGGTTGCCCTTGTTGGCGATGGCCACGGAGCGCTCCGCCACCGCGGTGGATTCCGAGGCGTTGGTGGATACCTGGTCGATGGACACGGCCATTTCGTTGATGGCCGCGGAAGCCCCGGCGATTTCCTGGGCCTGGTGTTCCGAGGCCTCGGCCAGCACGGTGGCGGTGTCCTGGGATTCCTGGGCGGCGGCGGCCACCTGCACGGCAGTCTGGTTGATGGTTTCCACCAGCTCGCGCAGTTGGTCGATGGAGTAGTTGATGGAGTCGGCGATGGCGCCGGTGAAATCCTCGGTCACCGTGGCCTGCACGGTCAGGTCACCATCGGCCAGGTCGGCGATCTCGTCCAGCAGACGCAGAATGGCGGTCTGGTTGCGTTGGTTCTTCTCGTCGGTCTCAGCCAGCCGGCGGCGGGTGTCGCGGACCAGGATGTAGCCGATGCAGAGGATGGCGCCGAGGGCGATGAACACCAGCAGATAGCTGCCCACGGTGTTGATCTTGCGACTTTGGGCCAGCGCGGCGTAACCGGCGCCGAGCTCCGAAGCGGAACCGAGCAGCGCCTGAGAACCACTGTAGATCTGGCCCACGGCGGAGCGGACCTGCAACAGTTCGGGCGAGGTGGCGAGGATCTCGTCGACGTTGCCGGCGACGAAT
The DNA here is from genome assembly GCF_001518815.1 of Pseudomonas oryzihabitans. Taxonomy (NCBI): domain Bacteria; kingdom Pseudomonadati; phylum Pseudomonadota; class Gammaproteobacteria; order Pseudomonadales; family Pseudomonadaceae; genus Pseudomonas; species Pseudomonas oryzihabitans. The sequence goes on along the minus strand of NZ_CP013987.1, from coordinate 730,848 downwards.
TCGAACAGCTTGTTGGCTTCGTTCAACCGGCCGACCGCTTCGGGATCGGTGATCTTGGCGATGCCCATGGAAGCGTTGCCCTCGCGCATGGCCTTGAGCACCCGTCCATAGAGGCTGGCGTCGCGACCAAAGCTGTCGGCGGCCTGTACCGCGGCTTCGTCACCCGTAAGGATCTTGTTGATGGCACTGAGGATCCGCTCGGCGAGCAGCGCCTGACGCTGGGCCACCACCACCTGACTGGCCGGCGCGCCGCGCTCGATCAGGATATCAACGATCTCCTCGTTCTCGACCTGCAGCTGGGGAATGGTATCGGCCAGGGCGCCGGACAGCTGGTGCAGAGACAGCACGGTCTGTTCGCTGCCGAGCATGCTATCGACCTGCTTGCGCTGGATGTCCCACTGCGCCTGCAAGGTGTCCAGCCGCGGGCCGAGGATCGCGGGCGAGGGCGGCAAACCGGTCTGCGGATCACCACTGCGCAGGATGTTCAGGCGGCGCTCGAACTCGGCACGCGCTTGGCGCAGGTCCTTGAAGGCCCCGGCCTTGCCGGTGGCGGCCTCACTGGCGCTCTTGGCCAGCTGCTGCGAGAGGATGCGCAGCTCGGTGGCCTGGCCCTGGTACTGGTTGTCGTAGTTGGTCTGGGTGCCCAGGTACGCGAAGTTGGCGAACAGCAGCACGATCGCGACGATCAGCACCACGAACATGCCCGCGACCCACGCGTTGAGCTTCCCGGTATTGAGTTTGTTCATCAGCGGCCCCCGCCTGGACCTTGGTTCCTTTAGTTCTATCCTTGTCGGTCGACGCATCGCTTCGCTTGAAGTCGGTGTTCGTCGCCCTACCCCCAACCGTCGGCGACAGCTCCTGCCATCCCGACCCAGACCCGGTACGTCGCGCCGCTGCGCCTAGTGGCTCAGGCCGCGACGTCCTTGAATTCGGGATGCTCGACCAAGGCGCGCGGGCTACAGACCAGCCACGGCACGTCGCGTTGGAAGACGCCTTCCAGAAAGAAGTGCAGACCCGCTGGCACGCTGTCGGCGTGCTCGCGATAGGCCTCGATGTCGAAATGCTGCATGCCCAGGACTTCGTCAACCGCCAATCCGACGAAGAGGTCACCATGGTCGACGATCAGGATGCGCCGCTGTTTGCGCAGCGCCTGGACCTTCACGCCGAGAAATTGCCCCAGGTCGGCAATCGGCAACAGCCGACCGCGCACATTGGCCACGCCCTTGAGCCATGGCTTGACGCCGGGTAGCGCGGTGAAGCGTGGCTCGGGCAGGATCTCGCTGACCTCGCCCATGGGAATCACGAAGCGCAGTTCCCCAAGGCGAAAGCCGATGCCGCTCCAGCTCCGCTGGTTTTCCTGCTGCGCCGGTAGGCCCGCAGCTCGTTCGCGGCAGCGCAGATCGATCAGCCGCAAGAGTTCGTAGGGCGTGGTGGCGTCGCTCATAGGATTCCCTGCCGATTGGGGCGCTGCCGCGAGAAACGGACGTTAGGCCTCAGCCTTGCAGGACACCCGCCAGGGTGCGCAGCAGGGTGTCTTCGTCGATGGGCTTGGTGAGGTAGTCCTTGGCGCCTTGACGCTTGCCCCAGACCTTGTCGGTTTCCTGGTCCTTGGTGGTGACGATGACCACCGGAATATGGCTGGTCTCGGCATCCTTGGTCAGCTGTCGGGTGGCCTGGAAGCCGTTGAGACCGGGCATGACGATATCCATCAGGACCGCATCCGGCTTCTCCTGGCGCGCCAGGGCGACGCCATCGGCGCCGTTCTCGGCCTTGAGCACCTGATGCCCATGCTTTTCCAGCATGGCGGTGAGCTTGTACATCTCGGTGGGAGAGTCGTCGACGATCAGAATTCGAGCCATGAAAATTTCCTACTAGATTGAATCGCCCGCCTCAGGACACTCAGGACGCTTGTTCGAGCGGAGTGAAGCTGGGGACGTGGGTCTTGATCGCACCGATCAGCTCTTCTTTGCTGAAAGGTTTGGTGAGGTACTGGTCAGAGCCGACGATGCGGCCCTTGGCCTTGTCGAAGAGCCCGTCACGGGAGGACAGCATGATGACGGGGGTCGCGCGGAACGCGCTGTTGTTCTTGATCAGTGCGCAGGTCTGATAGCCATCCAGCCGCGGCATCATGATGTCCACGAAAATAATGTGGGGATGACTATCGGCGATCTTGGCAAGCGCATCGAATCCATCGATGGCGGTGATGACCTCGCAGCCAACCTTCTTGAGCAGGGTCTCGGCGGTGCGACGAATCGTCTTCGAATCGTCGATCACCATGACCTTGAGCCCTTCCGAATACTGTTCCATGTTCAAGCTACCAGCTCATCGTCGATGAAACGTGAATGATGTCGATCCGGGCACTTTGGCGGCGCCTCTTTGTAGCACACAATACCGTGACGTACCACGCAGATCCCCTGGCGGCGGACCACCGGCCCGCCCGCCACGACGATCGCGCAAGCATTGGCACTGGAGGGGATCGAAGGGCTATTCTGACGCCTTGCCCACGTAAAACCGAGGTCTAGCGTCAATGAGTATCCGCCTGGGGATCGTCATGGATCCCATCGAACGCATCTCCTATAAAAAGGATAGCTCCATGGCCATGCTGTGGGCGGCCAAGGCCCGCGGCTGGACACTGCACTACTTCGAGATGCAGGACCTGTACCAGGTCGATAGCGAAGCCCGCGGCCGCGGTCGACAGCTGGACGTGTTCCAGGATCCGGAACGCTGGTTCGCCTTCGGCGAAGGCGTCGATCTGCCCCTGCGCGACCTGGACGTCATCCTGATGCGCAAGGATCCGCCCTTCGACAACGAATTCGTCTATGCCACCTACCTGCTGGAACAGGCCGAGCGTGGCGGCACCCTGGTGGTCAATCGTCCCGCCAGCCTGCGCGACTGCAACGAGAAGTTCTTCGCCACCCTGTTTCCCGAACTGGCCCCGCCGACCCTGGTCAGCCGCCGCGCCGACATCATCCGCGAATTCGCGCGTACCCATGGTGACGTCATTCTCAAGCCGCTCGACGGCATGGGTGGCAGCTCGGTGTTCCGCCACCGGGAGGGCGATCCCAATCTCTCGGTGATCCTGGAGACCCTCACCGCCCACGGTACCCAGCAGATCATCGCCCAGCGCTACCTGCCGGGCATCAAGGACGGTGACAAGCGCATCCTGATGATCGACGGCGAACCGGTGGACTACTGCCTGGCGCGCATTCCGGCGCAGGGCGAAACCCGCGGCAACCTGGCTGCCGGCGGCCGCGGCGTCGCCCAGCCACTGTCGGCGCGGGATCGCGAGATCGCCACTACGGTAGGGCCGGAGCTGCGCAAGCGCGGCCTGCTCTTCGTCGGCCTGGACGTGATCGGCGAGCACCTCACCGAGATCAATGTCACCAGCCCGACCTGCATCCGCGAGATCGATGCGGCCTACGATACTCGTATCGCCGAGCGCCTCATGGATGTCATCGCGCAGAAACGCGCGAGCTGAGGCGAACGTCCATGCCGCCCGCGGCGGCATGGACAACCGCGGACACAATCCGCAGACTGGCGCCAGCCCTGCCGCGCGTCCTCTGCCCTTGCCGACCCAGTCAATGCCCAGCACCGCCCCGTCCCCCGCTCCCCAGGTCCGTCCCGCCGACCGCCTGGGCTTCACGCTGCTCATCGCGACCCTGCTGCATGTCGTGCTGATCCTCGGCGTCGGCTTCTCGCTGCCCGAACCTACCCAGATCAGCCGCACCCTGGAGGTGACGCTGGCCAGCTTCAAGAGCGACGAGGCGCCCAAGCAAGCCGATTTTCTCGCCCAGGAAAACCAGCAGGGCAGTGGCACCCTGGACAAGGCAGCCGCGCCCAGTACCCCGGTGCAGGCGCCCTTCCATGACAGCGAGATCCGCCAGGCCGCACCGCCTGCCCGCCCGCCCGCGGCGGATCGGGCCCAGGCACCCAAGGCCGCGGTGACCACCCGCGCCTCTCGGCCGACCAAGGCCGAGCCCAGTCGCGAGACGCCCGAGCGGGAACAGCGTGACGCCCCCAGTCCCGAGGCCGACAGCCAGGCCGCCGAACTCGCCAGCCTGGAAGCCCAGCTCGCCGAGGAGCGCCAGCAATACGCCAAGCGCCCGAAAATCTGGCGGATCAACGCCGCCTCGACGCAAAAAGACAAGGGCGCCCGCTACAAGGAAGAATGGCGGCGCAAGATCGAGCGTATCGGCAACCTCAACTACCCCGAGCAGGCCAAGCGCGACCGGCTCTATGGCAGCCTGCGGCTGCTGGTGGCCATCAACAAGGACGGCTCGCTCTACGAGGTCCAGGTGCTGGAGTCCTCGGGGCGTCCGGTGCTGGACCAGGCCGCCTTGCGCATCGTCCGGCTGGCGGCGCCCTTTGCCCCCTTCAGTGGCGATCTGACCGACATCGACCGGCTGGAGATCATCCGTACCTGGCGCTTCGAGCGCGGCGACCGCCTGTCCAGCCAATAGCCCGACGCGCCGTTGTACTTGAAGCCGGACCGCGCAACCGGGAAACTTGCCGGTCATGAAGCCGACCTCCAGCACCACCCTACAGCACCAACTCCTGATCGCCATGCCGCAGATGGACGATCCCAATTTCGCCGAAACGGTCATTTACCTCGTCGACCACGGCCCCGATGGCGCCATGGGCCTGGTGATCAACCGCCCCAACGGCCTGCATCTGGACGACCTGCTCGAACAACTGCGCCCTGACGTACCGGCCACCTCGGACGACGCCAGCATCGCCCTCTATTCCGGCGGTCCGGTGCAGAACGACCGCGGATTCGTGCTGCACGATGCCGGCCCCACCTTCCAGAACACCCTGGAGCTCGAGGAACTGAGCCTGACCACGTCGCCAGACGTGCTGTTCGCCATTTCCGACGGCACCGGCCCGGCCCGCCACCTGATCACCCTGGGCTACAGCGGCTGGGGTCCCGGCCAGCTCGAAGAAGAGCTGGCGGCCAATCTCTGGCTCACCACCCCGGCCACCAGCGCCCTGCTGTTCGAGACGCCCAGCGACCAGCGTCTGGGCGCAGCGGCCGCCCTGCTGGGCGTCGACCTGCGCCTGCTCTCGCGCCAGGCGGGTCATGCATGAGCGCGCCCAGCGGTCTCTATCTGGGCTTCGACTACGGCACCCGGCAGATCGGCGTCGCCGTCGGCCAGGCCGTCACCGGCCAGGCCCGCGAACTGCTCACCCTGAAGGCACAGAACGGCGTGCCCGACTGGCAGCAGATCCAGCGCCTGCTGGACGAATGGCGCCCCACTGCGCTGGTGGTCGGTCTGCCACTGAACATGGACGGTACGCCCAGCGAGATGAGCGAGCGCGCCGAACGTTTCGCCCGCCGCCTGCAGGGGCGCTACGGCCTGCCCGTGCATACCCATGACGAGCGCCTCACCACCTATGCCGCCAAGGGCGAGCGCCTGCAGGGCGGTCAGCGCGACGGCTATCGCGAACGCCCGGTGGACGCCCTTGCCGCCGCCCTCCTCCTGGAAGGCTGGCTGACCCAACAACTGGAACGGGCCGCGCGCCCGCAATCGGAGTAGCCATGCACCTGCCCTCTCCCGCCGAGCTTCTGCCACGGCTGGCCGCCGACCTGCGCCTGTCGCTGGATCGTCGTGGCATCACCGATCCCGGCTTCGTCGGCATCCACACCGGCGGCCTATGGGTCGCCGAGGCTCTGCTGGCCGAACTCGGCCTGGACACCCCGCTGGGCAGCCTGGACGTGTCCTTCTACCGGGACGACTTCACCCAGAAGGGCCTGCATCCCCAGGTGCGCCCTTCGGCCCTGCCCTTCGGGGTCGACGGTCGGCACCTGGTGCTGGTGGACGATGTCCTGATGAGCGGTCGCACCGTGCGCGCGGCGCTCAACGAACTCTTCGACTATGGCCGCCCGGCCAGTGTGACCCTGGTCTGCCTGCTGGACGTCAATGCCCGCGAATTGCCGATCCAGCCCGACGTGGTGGGCGCCACCCTGACGCTCGCCGCCACCCAGCGCGTCAAGCTGACCGGCCCCACGCCGCTCGCCCTCGAATACCGCGACGTCCCCGCCGCCTGACCTGGATTCGCTGCCATGACCGACGCTACGCGTTCGCTGCAACTCAACGCCCAGGGCCAATTGCGCCATTTCCTTTCGCTCGATGACCTGCCCGCCGAACTCCTCACCGAATTGCTCGATACGGCCGACTCCTTTCTGGAAGTCGGCGCCCGGGCGGTGAAGAAGGTGCCGCTGCTGCGCGGCAAGACGGTGTGCAACGTCTTCTTCGAGAACTCGACCCGCACCCGTACCACCTTCGAGCTGGCGGCCAAGCGGCTGTCGGCGGACGTCATCACCCTCAATGTTTCCACCTCCTCAACCAGCAAGGGTGAGACGCTGTTCGACACCCTGCGCAACCTGGAGGCCATGGCCGCCGACATGTTCGTGGTGCGCCATGCCGATTCCGGCGCGGCCCACTTCATCGCCGAACACGTCTGCCCCGATGTCGCCATCATCAACGGCGGCGACGGCCGCCATGCCCACCCCACCCAGGGCATGCTCGACATGCTGACCATCCGCCGGCACAAGGGCGACTTCGCCAACCTGTCGGTAGCCATCGTCGGCGACATCCTGCACTCGCGGGTGGCCCGCTCCGACATGCTGGCGCTGCGTACCCTGGGCTGCCGCGACATCCGCGTGGTCGCGCCGCGCACCCTGCTGCCGGTCGGCCTGGAAGACCTCTATGGCGTACGCACCTGCACCGATCTGGCCGAGGGCCTGGAAGGGGTGGACGTGGTGATCATGCTGCGCCTGCAGCGCGAACGCATGCAGGGCGGCCTCTTGCCCAGCGAGGGCGAGTACTACCGGCTGTTCGGCCTGACCCGCCAGCGCCTGGCCCGTGCCAAACCCGACGCCATCGTCATGCACCCGGGGCCGATCAATCGCGGCGTGGAGATCGAATCGGCGGTCGCCGATGGCGAGCAGTCGGTCATCCTGAATCAGGTCACCTACGGCATCGCGGTCCGCATGGCGGTGCTGTCGATGACCATGAGCGGGCAGACGGCCCAGCGTCAGCTACAGGAGAATGCGCAGTGAGCCTGAGCATCCGCAACGCCCGGGTGATCGACCCGGCCTCTGGCCTCGACCAGATCAGCGACGTCCATGTCGACGAGGGCCGCATCCTGGCCATCGGCGAGGCGCCCCAGGGCTTCCAGGCCGCCGAGCAGCTGGACGCCAGCGACCTCATCCTGGCACCCGGCCTGGTCGACCTGGACGTCGCCCTGTGCGAGCCGGGCCTGACCCGCAAGGGCAACGTCGACAGCGAGACCCGCGCCGCCGCGACCGGTGGCGTCACCAGCCTGTGCTGTCCGCCGACCACCCGCCCGGTGCTGGACACCACCGCGGTGGCCGAACTCATCCTCGACCGAGCGCGTACCGCCGATCATGCCCGGGTTCACCCCATCGGTGCCCTGACCAAGGGCCTGGGTGGCGAACAGCTCTCCGAACTGATGGCGCTGCGCGATGCCGGCTGCGTCGCCTTCACCAACGGCCTGCAGCGCTTCGAAAACCTGCGGGTACAGCGGCGGGCCCTGGAATACGCCGCCACCTTCGATCTCACCGTGGTCTTTACTGCCCTGGACGCCGATCTGGCCGAGGGCGGCCTGGCCCACGAAGGCCCCACCGCCAGCTTCCTGGGTCTCACCGGCATCCCGGAGACGGCGGAAACCATCGCCCTGTCCCGCGACCTGCTGCTGGTGGAACAGAGCGGCGTGCGCGCCCACTTCGGCCAACTGACCAGCGCGCGCGCGGTGGAGATGATCGCCGCAGCCCAGGCGCGTGGCCTGCCGGTGACCGCCGACGTGGCGCTCTATCAACTGCTGCTCACCGATGAAGCCCTGCAGGGCTTTTCCAGCCTCTATCACGTCAAACCGCCGCTGCGGACCGCCCGTGACCGCGACGCCTTGCGTGCCGGGGTGCGTGACGGCGTGATTGGCGCCATTTCCAGCCATCATCAGCCACATGAGGCGGATGCCAAGCTGGCGCCCTTCGCCGCCACCGAACCAGGCATCAGCAGCGTCGAATTGCTCCTGCCATTGGCCTTGACCCTGGTGGCGGACGGCCTGCTGGATCTGCCGACCCTCCTGGCCCGTCTGACCAGCGGCCCGGCCCAGGCCCTGCGCCTCGAGGCGGGTCGTCTGGCCAAGGGGCTGCCGGCGGACCTGGTGCTGTTCGCCCAGCAGCCGACCGCCCAGGCCGCTACGCCCTGGCTCTCCCGTGGCCGCAATTGCCCCTTCCATGGCCTCATCCTGCCCGGCCGCATCGAGCGCACCCTGGTAGGGGGGCGCGCGACCTACCAGCGCGGCGCTTGAATAGAAAAGGGGCTCCGCGGAGCCCCTTTTCTTTGCCTCTCAGCCGGTCTTAGCGCACCAGCCGTCGACGATTCTCTTCGGAAATCTGCGAATTGAGCGTCCAGAAGTCGTAGAGCACGCCGAGCAGGAAGAAACCGGCGGTAAAGAAATAGAGGATGGCAGTGATCCACTTGCCCATATAGAGGCGGTGCACGCCAAAGATGCCCAGGAAGGTCAGCAGGATCCAGCCCAGGCTGTAGTTCAGCGAACCGGACTGGAAGCGCAGGTCCGCCTCGCGATCCATGGCCGGGATCAGGAAGAGATCGATCAGCCAGCCGATGCCCAGCAATCCCAGGGTGCAGAACCAGAGGGTGCCGGTGACCGGTTTGCCATAGTAGAAGCGATGCGCGCCGAGAAACCCGAAAATCCACAGCAGATAGCCCATGACCTTGCTATGGGTGTCCTGATACTGCATGTCTACGACCTCGCGACTGACGGAAAAGACCCACCTTACCTACACCCTTACCTTCACCATGACTTTATGTCGAAAACTGGATGAATGCCCAGGGAGTCTCACTGGTTGGCGCTTTAGGGACCTCACTTTCCGCTAAAAATTACATAATTTCTTGATGAGAGGTGCACAAAATATCCACAGGGTTGGTATAGAATCCCTCGCTTCGATCTTCAGACACCCCTACGACAATGCGTCTATTTCTTCTGACATGGCTCTCCGCCTGTCTTGTGCTGCCCGCGGCAGTACAAGCGAAAGAGAACTCTGCAGCGCGCACTGCCGCTCCGGTCCATAAGGTCGCAGCCCGGCATGTCACCGCCGCTTCAGCTCCTAAGACCGCCGCTCGGCATGTAGCCGCCACTCCGGCTCGCAAGGCCGCGACTCGGCACGTTGCCGCCGTGGACCATACCCAGGCGGCTTCCGCGGCCCGCGCCAAGCGCGCAGCCCGGGCCACCAGTGCTATGCACCGCAAACAGGCCACCGCTCAGGCCGCCACCCGCAACGTCGGCGCCCAGGTCGCGACCCGTGCCATGGACCTGGTCGGTACCCCCTATCGCTACGGCGGGACCAATCCGCAGAACGGCCTGGATTGCAGCGGCCTGGTGAACTACGTCTACCGTGACGTGCACAACGTCAAGCTGCCGCGCACCTCCCGTGAGCTGTCCCAGCTCAAGGGCCCCAAGGTCGCCCGTGGCGACCTCAAGGCTGGTGACCTGGTGTTCTTCAAGACCGGTCAGCGCAGCGGCATCGACCACGTCGCCATCTACCTGGGCAACGATCGCTTCGTCCATGCCCCGCGCAGCGGCGAAAGCGTGCGGGTCGATCACCTGAGCAAGCCCTACTGGACCAAAAGGTTCGCGTCGGCCAAGCGTGTGTTGCAGCAGCCCACCCTGGCGGCGGAAACCAGTCCCGTCGCGGACAAGCCGCGTACCAAGCGTACCCGCAAGTCCTGATCCCTCCCCTCGCTCCGCCGGGCTGCTACCGCTCGGCGGAGTGTCGCTCCACTCGGCGCCGCCCGGCGCAAAGCCATTGAACGACGCTCCGCTTCCTGGATACTGTATGCAATCACAGTACAGGAGATCTCGATGGAGCTCGCTGACAAGCTGATCATTCTCGCCGATGCCGCCAAGTACGACGTATCCTGCGCCAGCAGCGGTGCGCCCAAGCGCAGCTCGAAGGGCAAGGACGGCCTGGGCTCGACCGACGGCATGGGCATCTGTCACAGCTTCACCCCCGACGGGCGCTGCGTGGCGCTGCTCAAGGTGCTGCTGACCAACTTCTGCCAGTACGACTGCCAGTACTGCGTCAATCGCCGCAGCAGCAACGTCCCGCGGGCGCGCTTCACGCCCGAGGAAGTGGTGCAGCTGACCCTCGATTTCTATCGGCGCAACGTCATCAGCGGGCTGTTCCTCAGCTCCGGCATCATCCGCTCCTCCAACTACACCATGGAGCAGATGACCCGGGTGGCCCAGCTGCTGCGCGAACAGCACCAGTTCCGCGGCTACATCCATCTCAAGACCATTCCCGACGCCGATCCCGAGATCATTGCCCAGGCCGGTCTCTATGCCGATCGTTTGTCGGTGAACATCGAGCTGCCCACCGAGAGCAGCCTGATCAAGCTGGCGCCGGAAAAGAACGGCAGCAGCATCCGCAAGACCATGGGCAACATCCGCCTGGGCCTGGAGGAAGCCGAGGCCGAAGCCAAGGCGCCGCGCTTCGCACCGGCCGGCCAGAGCACCCAGATGATCGTGGGCGCCGACGCCACCGACGACCGCACCATTCTCGATACCGCCCAGACACTCTATGGCGCCTATCGCTTGAAGCGCGTTTACTACTCGGCCTTCAGTCCGATTCCGGAAAGCCCGGGCACGGTGCCACTGCAACCGCCGCCCCTGCTGCGTGAGCACCGCCTGTACCAGGCCGACTTCCTCATGCGCGGCTACGGCTTCCAGGCGGAAGAGCTGCCCACCGAAGACGGCCAGCTACCGCTGGACGTTGATCCCAAACTCGCCTGGGCGCTGCACAATCGCGCCATCTTCCCGCTGGATCTCAATCGCGCCGACCAGGCACTGATCGCCCGGGTACCCGGTATCGGTGTGCTCTCGGCCAAGCGCCTGGTGGAACTCAGACGCGAACGGCGCATCCGCTACGCCGATCTGATCCGCCTGAAATGCAGCGTGGAGAAGGCTCGCCCCTTCATCATCACCCAGGACTACCGGCCGCAACCACGGCTGGCCGAATCACTCGACCTGCGTCGGCAGCTGGCCGAACCGCCCGCCCAGCTCGCCCTGCTCTAGATGCACAGGGTCGATTTCGACGGCACCTTCGCCGGCTGGCGCCAGGAGGCACGCCGGCTGCTTCAGGCCGGTATCGCACCAGCTCTGGTGAGCTGGCAGGAGAGCCGTGGACTGGGCGACCTGTTCGACGAACCGGTCGAGGCGGTGCCGACGCCACCCAGTAGCGCCGTGCGCATCCCGCCGCAACTGGCCGAGGCCCTGACCTACGCCGCCTGCTTTCGCAGTGACGATCGCTGGGCACTGCTCTATCAGGTGCTCTGGCGGGTCGCCCAGGGCGAGCGCGCGGCCATGCTGGCCGGCGATGAAGACGGCAGCGAACTACAGCGTCGGGTCAAGGCGATCCGCCGCGAGATCCACCACGTGCATGCCTTCCTCAGATTCCGCCCGCGTGCGGAAAGCGCCGGTCCGCCGGCCTGGGTGGCCTGGCACCAGCCCGCCCACGACGTCCTGGCCCTGGCGGCGCCGCATTTCTGCGACCGCATGGGCAATAGCAGCTGGCTGATCGCGACCCCGGAGGCCGCCGCGCTCTGGGATGGCCAGGCGCTGCAACTGGTGGAGCCCTGCCCCGCCGAGCTGCAGCAACTGGCCCGCCAGACGCCGGAGGACGATGACCGCAACGCTGGTGACGAACTCTGGCGCGCCTATTACCGCAGCACCTTCAATCCAGCACGGGCCAATCCGCGCACCCTGAGGGGAAACATGCCGGCGCGCTTCTGGAAGGATCTGCCGGAAGGGCCGCTTATCCCGGCACTGCTTAGCGAGGCCCGAGCCGGCGCCCAGCGCCTGGCCCAGGCCGAGGCCGTGGGTCGTCAGGGCGGTCGCGAGGTATTGATCGCCGCGGAACGCGCCCAGCCGGATCGACCGCTGCCCACCACCCTCGACGAATGCCGCCGCTGCGAACTCTGGGAGAAGGCCACCCAGCCGGTGGCCGGCGAAGGCCCACGCACGGCGCGCATCCTGCTGCTGGGAGAACAGCCCGGCGACCAGGAAGACCTGGCGGGTCGCCCCTTCGTCGGGCCGGCCGGGCAGGTGCTGATGGCGGCACTGGCCGAGGCAGGTCTCGACCGCAGCGAGGTATTCCTCACCAATGCGGTCAAGCACTTCAAGTGGATTCCCCAGGGCCGGAGACGCAAGCACGTCACCCCAGGACCGGAGATCGCCCCCTGCCGCTACTGGCTGGAGCAGGAGCTGCGCGACATCCAGCCGACGGTAGTGGTGGCTCTGGGGTCGACGGCCCTGGAAGCCCTGCTCAAGCGCAAGCCACGGGGCCTCGCGCAATTCATGGGTCGGCCCCTGCGGCTGGACGAGCGCTGGATCATCGCCACCTATCATCCGTCCTACATCCTGCGCACCCCGGACGCAGGGCAGCAGGAGCAGGCACGCCAGGCGCTGGTCGCTGCCCTGCGCGAGGCCAGGACCCTGGCAGCCGACGGCGAGAGCTAGCGGAAGCGCCTGGGTGGGTCGTCGCCCATGTCCACCGAGAGATTGCGGGTGGTCTGATTGAGGTGATCGGCATCCGTCTCCGACCCCAGCTTGATCATCAGCCGCAGGTCGTTGGCGGAATCGGCGTGGGCCAGGGCCGCTTCGTAGCTGATCTCGCCGTCGCGATAGAGGCTGTAGAGCGACTGGTCGAAGGTCTGCATGCCCAGTTCGCCGGACTTCTTCATCAGCGCCTTGAGTTCGTGCACCTCGCCCTTGCGGATCAGGTCGGTGGCCAGCGGGGTGTTGAGCAGCACCTCAATCACCGCGCGGCGCCCCTGACCATCGATGGTCGGCACCAGCTGCTGGGCGACGATGCCCTTGAGGTTGAGCGACAGGTCCATCCAGGTCTGGCTGTGTCGATCGGCCGGAAAGAAGTGGATGATGCGATCCAGCGCCTGGTTGGCGTTGTTGGCGTGCAGGGTGGCCAGGCACAGGTGGCCGGTCTCGGCGAAGGCCAGAGCATGCTCCATGGTGTCCCGACTGCGGATCTCGCCGATCATGATCACGTCAGGCGCCTGGCGCAGGGTGTTCTTCAGCGCCACCTCGAAGGACTCGGTGTCGATCCCTACCTCGCGCTGGGTGACGATGCAGCCCTGGTGCTGGTGGATGTACTCGATGGGATCCTCGATGGAGATGATGTGCCCCGCCGAGTTCTTGTTGCGATGGCCGATCATGGCCGCCAGCGAGGTGGACTTGCCGGTGCCGGTGGCGCCAACGAAGATCACCAGGCCGCGCTTGGTCATGGCCAGCTTCTTGATGATCTCCGGCAGGCGCAGCTGCTCGACCGTGGGAATGTTGACCTCGATGCGGCGCAGCACCATGCCCACCAGATTGCGCTGGTAGAAGGCACTGACCCGGAAGCGACCGATGCCCCGGGCGCTGATGGCGAAGTTGCACTCGCGCTTCTGCTGGAATTCCTGCCGCTGCTCGTCGGTCATCACCCCCAGCACCAGGGCCCGGCACTGCTCGGGAGACAGCGAATCCTTGGTGACCGGCGTCATGCGCCCATTGATCTTCATCGAAGGGGGCACGCCGGTGGTGATGAAGAGGTCGGACGCCCCCTTGTCCACCATCAGCTGCAGGAACCTGTCGAAATCCATCAGAAGTTCTCCGGCGTCTTGGCCTTCTCGCGGGCCGCGTCGCGGCTGATCAGCCCCTTGGCCAGGAGCGCCTTGAGGCACATGTCCAGGGTCTGCATGCCCAGGCCGCCACCGGTCTGGATCGAGGAATACATCTGCGCCACCTTGTCCTCGCGGATCAGGTTACGGATGGCCGGGGTGCCGATCATGATCTCGTGAGCGGCTACCCGACCGCCGCCGACCTTCTTGAGCAGGGTCTGGGAGACCACCGCCTGCAGGGATTCGGACAACATGGAACGCACCATGGATTTCTCTTCCGCCGGAAAGACGTCCACCACCCGATCGATGGTCTTGGCCGCCGAGGTGGTGTGCAGAGTGCCGAACACCAGGTGCCCGGTCTCGGCCGCGGTCAGTGCCAGGCGGATGGTTTCCAGGTCGCGCAGCTCGCCCACCAGGATGATGTCCGGGTCCTCGCGCAGCGCCGAGCGCAGGGCTTCGGAAAAGCCCAGGGTGTCGCGATGCACCTCGCGCTGGTTGACCAGGCACTTCTTGGACTCGTGGACGAACTCGATGGGATCCTCGATGGTGAGGATGTGGTGGTACTTGGTGTTGTTGAGGTAGTCGAGCATGGCCGCGAGGGTGGTGGACTTGCCCGAACCGGTCGGTCCGGTCACCAGCACCAGCCCGCGCGGCACGTCGGTGATCTTCTTGAACACCTCGCCCATGCCCAGCTCTTCCATGCTCAGCACCTTGGAAGGGATGGTCCGGAACACCGCGCCAGCGCCACGATTCTGATTGAAGGCATTGACCCGGAAGCGCGCCACGCCCGGCACCTCGAAGGAGAAGTCGGTCTCCAGGAATTCCTCGAAGTCCTTGCGCTGCTTGTCGTTCATGATGTCGTAGATCAGCGCGTGCACCTGCTTGTGCTCGAAGGCCGGCAGGTTGATGCGGCGCACGTCGCCGTCGACGCGGATCATCGGCGGCAGGCCGGCGGACAGGTGCAGGTCGGAGGCGCCTTGCCGCGCGGAAAAGGCCAGCAATTCGGTGATATCCATGGGACTCCCAGATGTCGAGCAAGCAGGTAGAATGCCGCGCAGCACTGGCGGTCTGACCTGGTCACCGCCACTCCTTCATCCGGTACGCCAAGGCCTGCCGGGTGCGCCGACGCAAGCAGGGGCTGAATGTCCACGATAGCCGAGAATAGCGCAACCGTACTCGAACGCATCGCCGCCGCCAGCCGGACGGCAGGCCGCGATCCCGCGACCGTCGGCCTGCTGGCGGTGAGCAAGACCAAGCCCGCCGCGGCGCTGCGGGAGGCCGCTGGCGCCGGCCTGCGCGACTTCGGCGAGAACTATCTGCAGGAGGCGCTGGACAAGCAACTGGAGCTGGCCGACCTGCCACTGGTGTGGCATTTCATCGGTCCCATCCAGTCCAACAAGACCCGCGCCATCGCCAGCCACTTCGACTGGGTGCATTCGGTGGATCGCCTGAAGATCGCCCAGCGCCTGGCCGAACAGCGTCCGCCCGAGCGCGGGCCACTGAACATCTGCCTGCAGGTCAACGTCAGCGGCGAAGCCAGCAAGTCCGGCTGCCACCCCGACGAACTCCCAGCGTTGGCCACCGCGGTGAGCCAGTTGCCCAACCTGCGTCTGCGTGGCCTGATGGCCATTCCCGAACCCACCGACGACCCTGCCAGCCAGCGCGCCGCCTTCGCCCGGCTGCGCACCCTGAGCGAGGCGCTGAACCTGGGCCTGGACACCCTGTCCATGGGCATGAGCCAGGATCTGGAAGCCGCCATCGCCGAAGGCGCCACCTGGGTCCGCATCGGTACCGCTCTCTTCGGCGCCCGCGACTATGGCGCCGCCGCCTCTTCAACCTAGGAAGTCTCGATGAACGATACCCGCATCGCCTTCATCGGTGCCGGCAACATGGCCGGTGCCATCATCGGCGGGCTGCTCGCCCAGGGCGTGCCGGCCCGGCAGCTCAGCGCCAGCAATCGCAACCCGGCCAAGCGCGAGGCGCTGGCCCGGGACCACGGCATCCGCGTCGAGGCCAGCAACAGCGCCGTGCTCGACAACGCCGACGTGGTGGTGCTGGGCGTGAAGCCCCAGGTAATGGGCGAGGTCTGCCAGGAACTGGCCCCCCACCTGCGTCCGGAGCAGCTGATCGTCTCGGTCGCGGCCGGCATTACCTGCGCCAGCCTGACGCGCTGGCTGGGCGAGCGGCCACTGGTGCGCTGCATGCCCAACGTGCCCTCGCAGCTGCGCCTGGGTGCCAGCGGCCTGTTCGCCAACGAGCAGGTCAGCCCGGCGCAACGCGACCGTGCCCAGGAAATACTCGCCGCGGTCGGCCTGGCCCTCTGGATCGACGAAGAACAGCAGCTGGACGCGGTCACCGCCGTTTCCGGCAGCGGTCCGGCCTATTTCTTTCTGCTGATGGAAGCCATGACCCAGGCCGGCACCAAGCTCGGCCTGCCGGCCGCGGTGGCCGAACAGCTGACCCTGCACACCGCCCGCGGCGCCGCCGCCATGGCCTGCCAGGGCGAGCGCAGCCCCGAACAATTGCGTCGCTCGGTGATGTCGCCCAAGGGCACCACCGAACGCGCCATCGAAACCTTCCAAGCCGGGGCCTTCGAGGACCTGGTGGAAGAAGCCCTCACCGCCGCGGCCGACCGGGCTGCGGAACTGGCCCAGTTGCCGGATCGATAAGGAGTATCCATGTCCGCTTTCGCCCAAGCTCTCGTCTACGTCATCCAGACCCTTGGCAGCCTCTATCTGCTGATCATCCTGCTGCGCTTCATCCTGCAGCTGGTCCGGGCCGACTTCTACAATCCGCTGTCGCAATTCACCGTGCGCGCCACCCAGCCGCTGCTCAAGCCCGTGCGGCGCATCATTCCCGGCTTCGGTGGCGTCGATCTGGCGGCCCTGGTACTGGCGATCCTGGTCCAGCTGGCGCTGATGATGGTCGTGGTGGTGCTGCTCGGCGCCAGCATCGGCGGCCTGTTCCCCGCCCTGCTGATCTGGGCCCTGCTGGGCGTGGCGTCGCTGTTCCTCAAGGTGTTCTTCTTTGCCCTGATCGTCAGCGTCATCCTCTCCTGGGTCGCGCCCCAGACCCACAACCCCGCCGCCGAGCTGGTCAACCAGATCTGCGAGCCACTGCTGGCGCCCTTCCGCCGTCTTCTGCCGAACCTGGGTGGGTTGGATCTGTCGCCGATCTTCGCCTTCATCGTGATCAACCTGCTGGATCGCTTCGTCATCGGCCAGCTGGCCGCGGCCACCGGCATGCCGCAGATCCTCGCTCCCTTCCTCTGACGTCAGAACAGCAGCACCACTCGCCCCTCCGCCACGACCGCCTGCCGCGTCGTGGCGGAGGCGGCATTGACGTCCTCCGGACGCTGGGGCACCGTCCAGCCTTTGCTGTCCAGGTCAAGGAAGTCCCCTATGGAACGCCTGTTCCGCCACGTCGATGCCTATGCCACGTGGAAAGCCGAACTCGATACCCAATTGGGCCGCTACCGCGACTGGTTGCAGCGTAATCGTCTGGCCTCCCCTGCCCTGGACGCCGCCCTGGCCAGCTGTCAGAGCGAACTGCAGACCGATGGCATCACCCTGGCCTTCGCCGGTGAGTTCTCCCGCGGCAAGACCGAGCTGATCAACGCCCTCTTCTTCGCCGACTACGGCCAGCGCATGCTGCCGTCCCAGGCCGGGCGCACCACCATGTGCCCCACAGAGATCTTTTTCGACGCCGGGGCCGACGGCTCCTATCTGCAGCTGCTGCCCATCGACAGCCGTCTGGACGAGCGCAGCCTGGGCGCCTGGCGCCAGGCGCCCGAGGCCTGGCAGCGTTTCGCCCTGGATGACCGCCACCCGGACGCCATGGCCACCCTGCTGGCCAAGGTCACCGAGACGCGCGAGGTGGAAACCGCCACTGCCGTGCAGCTGGGTTTCGATCCAGAACAACTGGAGCAGATCGATGACGCCGGCCTGGTCAGCGTCCCGGCCTGGCGCCATGCCCTCATCAGCATCGATCATCCCTTGCTGCGCCAGGGCCTGCGCATCCTCGATACGCCCGGCCTCAACGCCCTGGGCGCCGAACCCGAACTGACCCTGTCGCTGCTGCCCCATGCCCAGGCCGTGCTCTTTCTCATCGGTGCCGACACCGGGGTGACCGCATCGGACCTGGCGCTCTGGGAGCAGTGCGTCAAGCCCTCCCTGGGTGATGCGCCCGAGCGGCTGTTCGCGGTGATGAACAAGATCGACAGCCTCTGGGACGACCTCGGCGGCGTCGCCCATGTCGCCCAGTCCCTGGAAAACGTCCGCCAGGCCAGCGCCCGGCAACTGGCCCTGCCGGCCGAGCACATCCTGCCGCTGTCCGCCAAGCAGGCACTGCTGGGCAAGGTCCGTGGCGACCTGGAACTGCTGGCGCGCAGCCAGCTGGACAGCCTCGAACAGCTGCTCGCCGAACGCATCGTCGGCGCCCGCGAGCGTCTTCTGCAGCAGCGCATCGTGCAGCAGGCCAGTGGTCTGCTGGGTGCCAGCCGGACGCTCATCGAGCAGCGGCTGGAAGCCATTCGTGCGCAGTATGCGCAACTGGCCGACGAAGAACTGCCCGGCGCCGGACTGGAATTGCAGACCGCCCGTACGCGCCAGGAGTACGACCTGTACCACCGCCGCCTGCTGGACCTGCGCACCACCCAGAACATGCTGGCCGGCCAGCGCAAGCTGCTGACCGACCTGGTCGCCACCGATCGCCTGGACGCCCATCTGGAAACCGCCCGCCGGGAATTCCGCAGCAGCCTGACCACCGTCGGCATCAACCAGTCCATCGCCCGCTTCTTCCGCGTGGTCGAGCATGACCTGCTGGCCCTGGACAACGAGGCGGACCGGGCCAACAAGGTGCTTGGCGCGGTCTACCAGCGGCACAATGCGGAGAACCCCTTGCATCCGCTGGAAGCGCCGCGGTTGCGCATCCGCCCCCATGTCCGCGAGTTGCGCCAGCTGCAACTCAAGACCGAGGAGGTGCAGCGCCAGGTCAAGACCCTGCTCACCGAGCAGAGCGCCCTGGCCCGTCGCTTCTTCGCCACCGTGGCCCAGGAGGTCCAGGCGCTGCAGGAAGGCGCCCATGCCCAGGTGCTGCGCTGGAACGACGGCGCCCTGACCCCGCTGGTCCAGCACACCCGCGAGCAGAAGCAGCTGCTGGAAACCAGCATGCTGGCGCTCAAGCAGCTGACCCAGCAGAACCTCAACAGCCAGGAGCAGGTGCGGCGGCTGCAGGTGCACGAGGACGTTCTGCATCGCCAGCTCAGCGAGGTCAGCGACATGCTCAAGCAGATCAGCCGGCCGGCGCCCTCCCAGCGCCACGACAACGTGGTCGCGCTGCCGCTGGCGCGGGTCGGCTAGCCCTGCCGGACACCCATGGCGCGGTCCTTGACCGCCGCGCCGTGCCTGCCCTTGCCGCTCCTGGCGACGCTCTTTAGACTGGCGAACCCCGCCCCGGACGAGCCGTCAATGCCCAGCGTCATTCCCGAAGATTCCGTCGGCCTGGTCACCCCCGAGCTGCTGCACTTCAGCGAGCCCCTGGCCCTGGCCTGTGGCCGCACCCTGCCGGCCTACGACCTGATGGTCGAGACCTATGGCGAGCTGAACGCCAGCCGCAGCAATGCCGTACTGATCTGCCACGCGCTCTCCGGTCACCATCACGCGGCCGGCTACCACAGCCTCGACGACCGCAAGCCCGGCTGGTGGGACAGCTGCATCGGCCCCGGCAAGCCCATCGACACCCGCAAGTTCTTCGTGGTCGCCCTCAACAACCTGGGCGGTTGCAACGGCTCCACCGGCCCTAGCAGCCCCAATCCCGAGACCGGCCGGGCCTACGGCGCGGACTTCCCGGTGCTCACCGTGGAAGACTGGGTCAACAGCCAGGCGCGGCTGGCCGATCGCCTGGGCATCGGGCAGTGGGCGGCGGTGATCGGCGGTAGCCTGGGCGGCATGCAGGCGCTGCAGTGGACCATCAGCTATCCCGAGCGCATCCGCCACTGCCTGGCCATCGCCTCGGCGTCCAAGCTGTCGGCGGAAAACATCGCCTTCAACGAGGTGGCGCGCCAGGCCATTCTCTCGGACCCGGACTTCCATGCCGGCCACTTCCAGGAAAAGGGCGTGATCCCCAAGCGCGGCCTGATGCTGGCGCGCATGGTCGGCCACATCACCTACCTGTCCGACGAGGCCATGGGCGCGAAATTCGGTCGCGAACTCAAGACCGACCAGCTCAACTACGACTTCCACAGCGTCGAATTCCAGGTGGAGAGCTACCTGCGCTACCAGGGCGAGGAATTCTCCGGCCGCTTCGACGCCAACACCTACCTGCTGATGACCAAGGCGCTGGACTACTTCGATCCGGCCCACGCCCACGGCGGCGACCTGGCCAAGACCCTGGCCGGGGTGCAGGCGCGCTTCCTGATCGTCTCCTTCACCACCGACTGGCGCTTCTCGCCGGCGCGTTCCAAGGAGATCGTCAACGCCTTGATGGCCGCGCGCAAGGACGTCAGCTACCTGGAGGTCGACGCACCCCAGGGCCATGACGCCTTCCTCATTCCCATCCCGCGCTATCTGCAGGCCTTCTCCCACTACATGACCCGCATCGAGGTATAGCTGCCGTGCGCGCCGATCTGGACATCATTCAGGAATGGATCCCCGCTGGCAGCCGGGTCCTCGACCTCGGTTGCGGCACCGGCGAGTTGCTTGCCTGGCTGCGTGATCACAAGCAGGTCACCGGCTACGGTCTGGAGATCGACCCGGACAAGATCGCCGAATGCCTGCTCAAGGACGTCAACGTCATCGAGCAGGACCTCGACGGCGGCCTGGCCAACTTCGCCAGCGACAGCTTCGACGTGGTGGTGATGACCCAGTCGCTGCAGGCCATGCAGTACCCTGATCGCATCCTCCAGGAGATGCTCAGGGTCGGGCGCCAGTGCATCATCACCTTTCCCAATTTCGGCCACTGGCGTTGCCGGCTGTACCTGGGGGGCAAGGGGCGGATGCCGGTCTCGGACTTCCTGCCCTACACCTGGTACAACACGCCGAACATCCACTTCTGCACCTTCGAGGACTTCGAGCGTCTCTGCCGCGAACAGCGCGCCCGGGTACTGGATCGCCTCGCTGTGGACCGCCTGCATCGCCATGGCTGGGCCAGTCGCCTGTGGCCCAATCTGCTCGGCGAGATCGGCATCTACCGGGTCAGCGCCCCCCGCCTGCACGAGCATCACGTCGCCATATGACGTAAGGCATGGGTGGCGCGCCCAGCCTGGGCGTGGCTTCGCGTACAATACGCCGCCCTTCCCAACGTGACACGGTGCCCTCATGTCCGACCTTACCGAACTGGTCCTCGCCAGCCACAACGCCGGCAAGCTCAAGGAACTCCAGGCCATGCTCGGCGACCGGGTGCGGGTGCGCTCGGTGGGTGAGTTCAGTCAGGTGGAGCCCGAGGAAACCGGCCTGTCCTTTGTCGAGAATGCCATCCTCAAGGCGCGCAACGCAGCGCGTCTGTCCGGCCTGCCGGCCCTGGCCGACGATTCGGGGCTGGCGGTCGACGCCCTCGGCGGCGCTCCCGGTATCTATTCCGCGCGCTACGCCGATGGTCAGGGCGACGCGGCCAACAACGCCAAGTTGCTCGACACCCTGCGTGACATCCCCGACGCCGAGCGCACCGCCCAGTTCGTCTGCGTACTGGCCCTGGTGCGCCACGCCGATGACCCGCTGCCGATCCTCTGCGAAGGTCTCTGGCCTGGCCGTATCCTGCACGCGGCCCAGGGCGAACACGGCTTCGGCTACGATCCGCTGTTCCAGCCCGACGGCGAAGCGGTCTCCGCGGCCGAACTGGCCCCGGCGGAAAAGAACCAGCGCAGCCATCGCGCCCGCGCCATGGCCCAGCTCAAGCAACGGCTCCAGCTGTGACCGATACCTTCGCCCTGCCGCCACTGGCGCTCTACGTCCATATCCCCTGGTGCGTGCGCAAGTGTCCCTATTGCGACTTCAACTCCCATGCCGCTGGCCCGACGCTACCGGAAACGGAGTACGTCGACGCCCTGCTGGCGGATCTGGACAACGACCTGATCCACGTCCATGGCCGGCCGCTGACCTCGATCTTCTTCGGGGGCGGCACACCCAGTCTGTTTTCCGCTGACGCCCTGGGCCGACTGCTGGAGGGCGTGGCCCGGCGGCTGGCCTTCGCGCCGGACATCGAGATCACCCTGGAGGCCAATCCCGGCACCTTCGAGCAGGCCAAGTTCGTCGCCTATCGTGGGCTGGGCATCAATCGGCTATCCATCGGCATCCAGAGTTTCCAGGACGCCAAGCTCAAGGCCCTGGGGCGCATCCATGGGCGCGACGAAGCCATCCGCGCCGCCGATCGGGCCCGCGCCGCCGGCTTCGACAATTTCAACCTGGATCTCATGCACGGCCTGCCGGAGCAGAGCGTCGCCGATGCCCTCGGCGATCTCGATCAGGCCATCGCCCTGGCGCCCACGCACCTGTCCTGGTACCAGCTGACCATGGAGCCCAATACGGTGTTCTGGAGCCAGCCGCCCGAGCTGCCCGAAGACGACACCCTCTGGGACATCCAGGAAGCCGGCCAGGCGCGCCTGGCGGCCGCCGGCTACCAGCAGTACGAGACCTCCGCCTATGCCCAGCCCGGGCGCCAGGCGCGGCACAATCTCAACTACTGGGGCTTTGGCGACTTCCTCGGCATCGGCGCCGGTGCCCACGCCAAGCTCAGCGCGCCGGATGGCAGCCTGATGCGTACCTGGAAGACCCGTCTGCCCAGGGACTATCTCGATCCGGCCAGGGCTTTCCAGGCCGGTGCGAAGCGACTGGAACCGGCCGACCTGCCCTTCGATTTCATGATGAACGCCCTGCGCCTGGTGGACGGGGTACCCGCCGCCTGGTATCCGCAACGGACCGGCCAGTCGCTGGACAGCCTGGCGCCCGCGCTGGCGGCGGCGCGGCGTACCGGCCTGCTGGCGGAAGACGCGGAGCGTCTGCGCCCAACGGCCCGCGGCCAGCTGTTCCTGAACGACCTCTTGCAATCCTTTCTACCTGACTGACGAGGAGCTCTGCCTTGGACTTCGTGCTCGACCATATCGCCGACCTCTCCCGCTGGAGCCGCAGCCACCTGGACGAGGTGGCCCTGGCGGTCACCGCTACCCTGCTGGTGCTGTTCGGCAGCCAGGTCAATGGCTTCATCCAGGCCCGCCTGGGCAGCCTGCCGACCGCCATCCGAATCCCGGCCTTCGCCCTGGCGAGCCTGGCCCTCTATGGCGCTGCCATGACCTTCCTGACGCCCTGGGTGGTCAAGGGGCTCGCGCAGTTCAACAACTACGCCCTGGCCCCGGTGCTGCTGATCGGCGTCTGCCTGCTGGGCGTGCTGGCCGAGCGCAGAGGCTAATAGAGCACCGGCGCATAGTCCGTGGTGCCAGCCAGCAGCAGCAGACTTTCCAGCGACTGTGGTCGGCCGAGCAGAAAGCCCTGAAAGGTATCCACGCCCAGGCTCTTGAGCAGTTCGAACTGCGCCTGGGTCTCCACGCCCTCGGCGACGATCTGCATGTTGAGCGCCCGGCACAGGCTGACGATACCGGCCAGCAATTGCCGCGAGCGCGCGTCACGATCCACCGACAGCAGGAAGCTACGGTCGATCTTGATGGTGTCGAACGACAGCCGGTGCAGATAGCTCAGCGACGAGTAACCGGTACCGAAGTCATCCATGGCCACGCGGAAGCCCTGGTCGCGCAGCCGGCCCAGGCGCCGTTCCGGCGTGCCGCGCTGCAGGAACACCGACTCGGTCACCTCCAGCTCCAGGGCCCGCGGCCGCACGCCAAACTCGGTGCAGGCGCGCTCCAGCACCAGGCCCAGCTCGTCATCCGCCACCTGACGTGCGGAGATGTTCACCGCCACCGGAATGTTCACCCCCGCCAGCTGCAAGTCACGGGCATAGGCAGCAGCACGCCGGATCGCCAGGCGGCCCAGGGAAGACGCCATGCCATTCTGCTCGGCCAGGGCAACGAAGACGCTGGGCAGCACCACCCCCACGCCGGGACACTCCCAGCGCGCCAGCAGCTCGGCACTGACCAGGCGCCGCTGGGCATCGAACTTGGGTTGCAGGACGAACTTGATTTCTTCCGCCTCGATGGCGGCATGCAGGTGGGCCAGCAGCGTGACCTTGCGCAACGCCTCGGCGGTGAATTCCGGATCGTAGAAGCGTGCCCGGCTCTTGCCGGCGCTCTTGGCCGCGTACATGGCGGCATCGGCATTGCTGAGCAGGGTCTCGGCGTTCTGCCCGTCCTCGGGGCTCAAGCTCAGGCCTATGCTGGCGGATACCCGGATATCGTGCTCGGTGATACGTTGCGGCCGGCCGACCACCTGCAACAGACGCTCGGCAATCTGGCGGGCCTGACTGCGACCGTCCACCGCGACGGCGGCGACGAATTCATCGCCACCCCAACGCGCCAGGAGTTCGCCCTCCCCCAGACTGTCCTGCAAAGAGGCGCCCAGGGTTTTGAGTAGCTCATCACCCGTCTCGTGGCCCAGGGAGTCGTTGACCTCCTTGAACCCATCCACGTCGATGAACAGCACGGCCAGGCTACGGTCCGGCGCCAGACCGCGCAGGCAGTCTTCGAAACGGCGATAGAAACCGGAACGGTTGGGCAGCTGGGTCAGGCCATCGCTCAGCGCCAGACGCTCCAGCGCCTGCTCGGCACGCTTGCGCTCGGTGATGTCACGCAGGCTGGCGATGACATAGCCCTCGGCTCCGCCTTCGCCGGCGAAACGACTGAGGCTGATCTCCATCGGCGTCGCGCGCTTGGCCGAGACATGGAAACTGGCCTCGGACAGCGCATAGCCATGGCGCTCGAAGGCCTGGATGGCCGCCTCCGGCAGCTTGATGTAATGCGACAGGTACTGACCGGACACGCTCTTGCCGGCGCTGAGCATCAGTCTGCACAGCGCCTCGTTGGCCTCGATGATCTGGCCACTTTCGCTCAGCACGGCCATGGCATCACGGCACAGCGCGAAAGCCGAGGCCATCAGGTTCAGCGAGCGCTCGGTACGCTGGCGGGCGCTCCGCTCGACCTCTAGCTGGCGCAGGGCGTCCATTTCGGCCAACGTGCCGTCCGACGGGCGGATCACCGCCCAAGCCCTGGCAGCTCGTGCTTATCGACTGACATCTCGCTTGTCCATGCGCATTACGACAGGCTGGGCCCATCAAAGCAAAACGCCATCATGCCAAGAGCCTGTCGACGGCTCAACCACTGCTCATCAGCGACACGCGGTCAGTCGAGGCGTGCGAACTTCAAATCCCAGACACCGTGCCCCAGTCGTTCGCCCCGGCGTTCGAACTTGGTGATGGGTCTCTCCTCGGGTCGTGGCACGTAGCCCGAGGCGTCGCCAAGGTTACGGAAACCAGGGGCAGCGTTCATGATCTCGAGCATGTGTTCGGCATAGGCCTGCCAATCCGTGGCCATGTGCAGCACCCCACCGACCTTGAGCTTCTGCCGCACCAGCTCGGCGAAGGCCGGCTGGACGATCCGACGCTTGTGATGGCGACTCTTGTGCCAGGGATCGGGAAAGAACAGCAGTACCCGGTCCAGACTGGCATCGGCCACACCCTGGCGCAGCACTTCCAGCGCATCGCAGCTGTAGACCCGCAGATTGGTCAGGCCCTGGGTCATGGCCCCGTTGAGCAGCGCACCCACGCCCGGACGATGCACCTCGACGCCGATGAAATCCTGCTCAGGTGCGGCGGCGGCCATTTCCAGGGTGGAATGGCCCATGCCGAAGCCGATCTCGAAGGTGCGCGATGCCTGACGCCCGAACACCTGGTCGAAATCCTGGAGGCCGTCGGCCAGGTCCAGACCGAACCGCGGCCAACCCTGGTCAAGGCCACGTTGCTGGCCTTCGGTCATGCGGCCTGCGCGCATCACGAAGCTCTTGATGGTGCGCAGGGGGCGGTCGGGGGTCTGGTCGTCTTGATGATCGGTCATGGCATTATCGATAGTGAGAAAAAGAGACGCCCGGCAGGGGCCGGGCGCATGGAGGATAGCTCCAGGCCTTAGTTGACCAGGCCATCCAGCGGCGAGGACGCGGTCGCATAGAGCTTGCGCGGCATGCGCCCGGCCAGATAGGCCAGGCGGCCGGCGACGATGGCGTGCTTCATGGCTTCGGCCATCAGCACAGGTTCGCGGGCGTGGGCAATGGCGCTGTTCATCAGCACGGCTTCGCAACCCAGCTCCATGGCGATGGTGGCGTCGGAGGCGGTACCCACCCCGGCATCCACCAGCACCGGCACCTTGGCCTCCTCGAGGATGATGCGCAGGTTGTAGGGATTGCAGATGCCCAGACCCGAGCCGATCAGACCGGCCAGCGGCATGACGGCAATACAGCCGATGGCTTCCAGCTGGCGGGCGACGATGGGGTCGTCGCTGGTGTAGACCATGACGTCGAAGCCGTCGGCCACCAGGGTCTCGGCCGCCTTGAGGGTCTCGATGACGTTGGGGAACAGGGTCTTCTGGTCAGCCAGGACTTCCAGCTTGACCAGGTTGTGGCCGTCGAGCAGCTCTCGGGCCAGGCGGCAGGTGCGCACCGCTTCCACCGCGTCGTAGCAGCCGGCGGTGTTGGGCAGGATGGTGTAGCGCTCGGGAGAGATCACGTCGAGCAGGTTGGGCTCGCCGGGATTCTGGCCGATGTTGGTGCGGCGCACCGCCACGGTGACGATCTCGGCACCGGAGGCCTCGATGGCCAGCCGGGTCTCTTCGAGATCACGGTACTTGCCGGTGCCGACCAGCAGGCGCGACTCATAGGTGCGCCCGGCCAGGGTCAAGGGAGTGTCTTTCATCTGGATTCCTCTTTCGCGGCTAGCCGCCGCCGATGGCGTGGACCACTTCCAGCCGGTCGCCGTCCACCAGAGCGGTGGTGGCGTGCTGGCTGCGCGGCACGATGTCGAGGTTGCGTTCCACCGCTACCCGCCGTCCGGTCAAGTCGAGACGCACGAGCAGGTCGGCGACGGTGGCACCGTCCGGCAATTCAAGGGATTCGCCGTTCAACAGGATCTGCATGGCAAAGGCATCGTCGCGGGGTGAGCCGGCATTCTACGCCGGTCGGGCGTTCATTGCAGCGGCGCCAGGCCGGGAACGACGGCCTGCGCTCGGTTAGAGGCTACTCAGGCGCCAGGCCAGTATGGCCAGGCAGGCCCAGCCCGCGAGAAAGCACAACCCGCCAAAGGGGGTGATGATTCCCAGCCGCGAGATGCCGGTCAGCGTCAGCAGGTAGA
Source organism: Pseudomonas oryzihabitans (assembly GCF_001518815.1). Taxonomy (NCBI): domain Bacteria; kingdom Pseudomonadati; phylum Pseudomonadota; class Gammaproteobacteria; order Pseudomonadales; family Pseudomonadaceae; genus Pseudomonas; species Pseudomonas oryzihabitans. The sequence continues at coordinate 703,852 of NZ_CP013987.1, read as the reverse complement.
GGCTGCCAGAAAACAGCAGGATACCGGCGATGAAGAAGCCTCCCGCCCAGGCCACCAGGCGACCCTGGAAGTGCAACGACAACAGGGCGACGCCGAGCAGCGCCAGGGCGTGGATTAGCTGGTAGAGCACGCCGGTCTGGAACACGGCCAGGTAGTCGGCGGACAGTCGCCCCTTGAGACCATGGGCGGCGAAGGCACCGAGCCCGACGCCGGTGAACCCGGCCAGGGCGGCGAACAGCAGGAAGAGACGCAACATGGGTTTTACCGGGCGATGGAAGGAAAGCGCTGGTTATAATGGCCCGCTAACCGCCAAAGACCAAGCCGATGCTGCTCACCCTCCTCCGCCGTATCCTGCGTATCGCCCTCTGGTTCGCCGTCCTCAGTGCCGCCCTGGTGCTGCTCCTGCGCTGGGTGCCCCCACCGGGCAGCATGCTGATGGTCGAGCGCAAGGTCGAGTCCTGGATCGACGGCAAGCCCATCGACCTGCAGCGTGACTGGCGCCCCTGGAAGGAGCTGCCGGACGATCTCAAGATGGCGGTGATCGCCGGTGAAGACCAGCACTTCGCCGAGCACTGGGGGTTCGACATGGCGGCGATCCGCCAGGCCTTCAGCCACAACGAGGCCGGCGGCTCCCTGCGCGGCGCCAGCACCATCAGCCAGCAGACCGCCAAGAATCTCTTTCTCTGGAGCGGGCGCAGCTACCTGCGCAAGGCCTTCGAAGCCTGGTTCACCGTGCTCCTGGAAACCTTCTGGTCCAAGCAGCGCATCCTCGAGGTCTATCTCAACAGCGTGGAATGGGACGATGGCGTCTTTGGCGCCGAGGCTGCGGCCCGACACCATTTCGGCATAGGCGCGCCCTACCTGTCCGACCGCCAGGCCAGCCTGCTGGCCGCCGTGCTGCCCAATCCTCGCGAATGGAGCCCGAGTCGTCCGAGCGCCTACGTCGCCGAACGCGCCGCCTGGATCCGCCAGCAGGAGCGCCAGTTGGGTGGTAGCGACTACCTGCGGCGGATGACCGGGCAGTAGCGCCAGGCGCCGCAGGGTGGAAGACGGCGCCGCCTTTTCCAGCGGGATACCTGGCCCCAGCGAGCTGCCTAGGTAACGCTGAAGCTCACGCTTGGAAAACGCTGAGCAGCTTTCCATCTACCTGCGTTTAATCGCGGCCATGGGCCGCTCCTACGGATTCACCAGCACCTGTAGGAGCAGCCCATGGCCGCGATCATGATGTAGCTGGTAACGGAGCTAGATGATCGCGCCTTCTCGAACCGGCGCAAGAAAAGTTGCGCGGCTTTCCACCCCACCTGCGGTTTATCGCGGCTATGGGCCGCTCCTACAGCAGCGTGGGCCGGCAAACTTGGCTGCTTCGACGAACCGCGATAGCCACGACGGCTTTTCTCTCAGACATAAAAAACCGCACCCTGAGGTGCGGTTCTTCGAGCAAGGCGCGGATCAGGCGGCGATGTTGCCCTTGAGCTTGTTCATCGCGTTCTTTTCCAGCTGGCGGATACGCTCCGCCGAGACGTTGTACTTGGCCGCCAACTCATGCAGCGTCGCCTTTTCCTCGGCCAGCCAGCGCTGGTAGAGGATGTCGCGGCTGCGATCGTCCAGGCGTTCCAGGGCCTCGTGCAGATTGGCCGTGGAGCTGTCGGTCCAGTCGGCCTCTTCCAGCTGGCGCGCCGGATCGTAACGGCTGTCTTCCAGGTACTGGGCTGGCGACTGGTAGGCGGCATCGTCGTCGGCATCGCTAGCCGGATCGAAGGCCATGTCCTGACCGGTCAGGCGGCTTTCCATCTCGCGCACTTCCCGGGGCTCGACGCCCAGGGTTTCGGCCACGCGATGGACCTCGTCATTGTTCAGCCAGGCCAGCCGCTTCTTCTGGCTGCGCAGGTTGAAGAACAGCTTGCGCTGCGCCTTGGTGGTGGCCACCTTGACGATGCGCCAGTTGCGCAGGATGAATTCGTGGATTTCGGCCTTGATCCAATGCACGGCAAAGGACACCAGGCGTACACCCATTTCGGGATTGAAGCGTTTCACGGCCTTCATCAGGCCGACATTGCCTTCCTGGATGAGGTCGGCCTGAGCCAGCCCATAGCCAGAATAGCTCTTGGCGATATGCACCACGAAACGCAGATGCGCGAGCACCAACTGGCGGGCGGCCTCGACGTCTTCCTTGTAGAAGAGGCGCTCGGCCAGTTCACGCTCCCGCTCCGGAGTGAGCAGCGGAATGCTGTTCACCGAATGCACATAGGCTTCCAGGCTGGCGCCAGGAACCAATGTAGGAACAGGTTGCAACGAAGTGGTCATGCGAATCCTCCGATTCACTAAGCACTGGACAGTCTAACACTGATTTTTTGGACAGCGCCAGACTAGCCGAGGTTCCCTTAACCCCAGCTGAAAACCGCCCTGAAAGGCCTGTCACATCAGGGGTTTAGACCGTTTCCGGAGATGTCGGAAACGGTCGTTCGTCAGCGTGGAGCGAGCTCGCGCAAATGGCGGGCGACGGCCAACCAGGCGCCTATGTAGCCGAGCAGCACGGCGCCGATCAGCAACTGTAGCCCGTCTTCGACGGCAACGCTGCCCAGGGCGAAATCGCTGCCATAGAGGCCGGCCAGATCCAGCACCGCGGCGTTGAGCCAATTGAGGCCAAACACCAGCAGCGCCCAGGCGGCGATGCCGGCGCCCAGGCCGAACAACGCGCCCATGTAGAGGAAGGGCCGGCGCACGTAGCCGTCGGTGCCACCCACCAGCTTGACCACCTCGATCTCGGTACGGCGATTCTCGATGGCCAGGCGGATGGTATTGCCGATCACCAACAACAGGGCGATCACCAGCACCACGGTCAGGCCGAAGACGAAGCGCTCGCCCAGCTTGAGGATGGCGGTGAGACGCTCGACCCACTGCATGTCCAGCTGCACCTGCTGCACGCCGTTCATCTCGGCCAGCTGACTGCGCAGCATGTCGAGGCGGCTCTTGTCGACTTCCTTGGGCGTCACCGCGATGACGCCAGGCAGCGGGTTCTGCGGCAATTCGCGCAGCGCCTCGCCCAGACCGGCGTCCTGCTGCAATTCCTTCAAGGCATCGTCCGGACTGATCCAACGGGCCTCGGCCACATCGGGCAGGACCTTGATCTGACTCATCAGCACCTCGGCCTGGTCCTGACCGGTGCGCAGGTCGAGGAAGACCGAGATCTGTGCCGCGCGCTGCCAGGAGCCACCCAGGCGCTCGACGTTCTTCAGCAGCAGCGACACGCCCATGGGCAGCGCCAGGGCGATGCCCATCACCAGGCAGGTGAGAAAGGTACCTATGGGCTGCTGCACCATGCGCCTGAGGCTGTCCCTCAGGCCGGTGCGGTGGGCTTCGAGGTAGGCGTGCAGCGGGCTGCGCCAGTCGCTCTTGGGTTTCTTCGGGGCCTGGCGCTGCGGACGCTGGGGCTTGCCGCCCTGCTCCTGGCCACGGGGCAGTTCAGTGGCGCTCATGGCTGGCTCTCCTCTTCGTCGCCGATCAGGCGGCCGCGCTGCAGGGTCAGCATGCGATGGTGCAGGCGGGCGATGAGGGCATGGTCGTGGCTGGCGATCAGTACCGTGGTGCCCAGGCTGTTGATGTCTTCGAAGACACCCATGATTTCCGAGGCCAGGCGCGGATCGAGGTTGCCGGTGGGTTCATCGGCGAGCAGCAGGGCCGGGCGATGCACCACGGCACGGGCGATGCCGACCCGTTGCTGCTGGCCGGTGGACAGCTCGGCCGGATAGTCGTCGAGCTTGTCCTTGAGGCTGACCCGCTCCAGGGCGGCGGCCACACGCTTGGCGATCTCGGGCTTGGACAGGCCAAGGATCTGCAGCGGCAGGGCGACGTTGTCGAACACGGTGCGGTCGTACAGCAGCTGGTGATTCTGGAAGACCACTCCGATCTGCCGCCGCAGGAAGGGAATCTGCGCATTGGTGATGCGCGAGATGTCCTGGCCGGCCAGGGTCAGCTTGCCACCGGTGGGGCGCTCCATGGCCAGGATCAGCCGCATCAGGGTGCTCTTGCCGGCGCCGGAGTGACCGGTGACGAAGAGGATCTCGCCGCGTTCGGCACGGAAGCTCAGCTCCTGCAGGCCGACGTGACCGTTGGGATAGCGCTTGGAGACGCGGTCGAACTGGATCATGAGACGCCACGCTCCGCGAACAGGGCCTGGACGAAGGGACGCGCCTCGAAGGGCCGCAGGTCGTCGATGCCTTCGCCGACGCCGACATAGCGGATCGGCAGGGCGCTCTGCTTGGCCAGGGCGAAGATCACCCCGCCCTTGGCGGTGCCGTCGAGCTTGGTCAGCGCCAGACCGGTCAGGGGGACCGCATTGTGGAACTGCTTGGCCTGGTTGAGGGCGTTCTGGCCGGTACCGGCATCCAGCACCAGCAAGGTCTCGTGGGGCGCTGCCTCGTCCAGCTTGCCGATCACCCGGCGTACCTTGCGCAGCTCTTCCATGAGGTTGTCCTTGGTGTGCAGGCGGCCGGCGGTGTCGGCGATCAGCACATCGACGCCCCGGGCCTTGGCGGCTTGCACGGCGTCGAAGATCACCGAGGCGGAGTCGGCACCGGTGTGCTGGGCAATCACCGGGATGCGGTTGCGCTCGCCCCAGACCTGCAGCTGCTCCACGGCGGCCGCGCGGAAGGTGTCTCCAGCGGCCAGCATGACCTTCTTGCCTTCGTTCTGCAGACGCTTGGCCAGCTTGCCGATGGTGGTGGTCTTGCCGGCGCCATTCACGCCGACCACCAGGATGACGTAGGGCTTGTGCGAGGTGTCGATCACCAGCGGCTGCTCCACCGGCAGCAGCATCTCGGTAAGCTCCTGCTGCAGGGCCTGGTACAGCGCCTCGCTGTCGGCCAACTGCTTGCGCGCCACCTTTTGCGTCAGGTTGCGCATGATGACGCCGGTGGCCTCGACGCCGACGTCGGCGGTCAGCAGACGCGTCTCCAGCTCTTCGAGCAGGTCGTCGTCGATAGCCTTCTTGCCAAGGAACAGGCTGGCCATGCCTTCGCCGAGGCTGGCACTGGTCTTGGACAAGCCCTGGCGCAGGCGGGCGAAGAAACCCAGCTTGGCCGGTTCGGCGGCTGCCGCGACCACGTGCGGAGCAGGCTCGGGCTCCGGCTCGGGTTCAGAAGCCACGACCGGTTCGGGAACCGGGGGCAACGGCGCAGCGGGCACGACTGGCGCAGATGCGGGCTCTGCGACGGGCTCAGGAACAACCGGAGGCAGCGGCGTGACGGGTGCAACTGGTGCCGGGGCGGGCTCGGCGACCGGCTCAGGCTCAGGCTCAGGCTCAGGCTCCACGAACGGCTCTAGTTCGACCGGCGGCACGATGGGATCGGCCACCAGGGGCTCGACCAGCGCCGTCAGAGCAACCGGCGACGGCGCCTCCTCTTCGGCCACCGGTACCGGTGCCATCGAGGGAATCGCCTCAGGCGGCTCGGGCACTGGCTCCGGATGCTGCACCGGCTCGCTGGCCAGCGGCTCGGGCAAGCGCTCTTCCGGCGTGGCTGCGGGCACTTCGGCAGGCGTTTCTACGGGTTCGGCGGTCTTCTTGCGGAACCAGCCGAACAGGCCTTTCTTCTCCGTGGGGGGAGACTTCTTGTCGTCGGATCCAAACATGCGGGGCTCTGTATCGAACGGACGATCAGGCTGCGGGAGCTCCGCCAGGCGGCGCTCGACCGTCAGGCATGGCCGTCGGGAAAAGGGATGCGTATCCTAGCAGCCTGCCGGGCGGAAGACCTCCCCGTCGGCGAAAAACGCGCGACCGTCCCCAGGACGCAGCCGCTTCGTCCCCTACCGCGCTACAAGGCCTGCTCTCGCAATGCCCGCCTCCCGCTCCCGTCGGACCACCCTGGTCGCCCTGCTCGGCCTGCTTCCTACCCTCGCCCTCGCGGCTGCCAGCCAGCAGCACACCGAGGAGTTCACCCTCGACAATGGCCTGAAGCTGGTGGTCCGCGAAGATCATCGGGCACCGGTCGCCGTGGTGCAGCTCTGGTATCGCGTGGGTTCGAGCCTGGAGGCGCCCGGCGCGACCGGGCTCTCCCATGCCCTCGAACACCTGATGTTCAAGGGCAGCCGCAAGCTGGGCGCGGGCGAGGCCTCGCACCTGCTGCGCGACCTGGGCGCCGAGGAAAACGCCTTCACCACCGACGACTACACCGTCTACTACCAGCTGCTTGCCCGCGACCGCCTGCCGGTCGCCCTGGAGCTGGAAGCCGATCGCATGGCTCATCTGCTCCTGGCGCCCGACGAGGTCACCCGGGAACTGGAAGTGATCAAGGAAGAACGCCGGCTGCGCACCGATGACCGCCCGGAGGCACTGTCCTTCGAGCGCTTCAAGGCGGCGGCCTACCCTGCCAGCGGCTATCGCAACCCCACCATCGGCTGGCCCCAGGACCTGCAGCGCCTGACCGTGGACGACCTCAGACGCTGGTACCACGCCTGGTATGCGCCCAATAACGCCACCCTGGTGGTGGTGGGCGATGTCGAACCTGCGGTGATCCGCGCCGAGGTGCAACGCTGGTTCGGCGCCATCCCCCGCAGCGATCTGCCCGCACCCAGGCGTCCGCTGGAACTGCCTGCGCCAGGTGAGCGCCGCCTGGCCTTGCAGGCCCGCGAGGTACCCAGCCTGCTGATGAGCTTCAACGTGCCCAGCCTGGCCACCGCCACCCAGCCGCGCGACGCCTATGCCCTGCAACTGCTTGCCGCCCTGCTCAGCGGCGGCTCGGGCGCACGTCTGCCCAGTCGCCTCGAACGGGGGCAGGAAGTGGCCAGCAGCGTGCGCGCCGCCTATGGCGCCTACACCCGCGGTGACAGTCTGTTCCTGCTCAGCGGCATGCCCAATACCCAGCGCGGCAAGACCCTCGAGCAGCTGGAAGCAGCCTTCTGGGACCAGTTGGACACCCTCAAGCGCGAACCACCCAGCGCCGAGGAGGTGGCACGGGTCCGTGCCCTGCTGGTGGCCGGGCTGGTCTATGGCCGCGACTCCATCACCGCCCAGGCCAGCAGCATCGGCCAGCTGGAAAGCGTCGGCCTCGGCTGGCGCCAGGGGGATCTGCTGCTCGATGAGCTGGGCAAGGTCACCCCCGATGACCTCCGCCGGGTGGCCCGCACCTACTTCACCCGCGAGCGCCTGACCCTGGGCCAGCTGCGTCCCGAACCCGCCGCGGAGGCCCGTCGATGAAACGCCTGCTCAGCCTTTCGCTGTGCCTGCTCGCGGGCTGCCAGGCCCCTTCGCCGGTGGGCGACCTGGCGCGCGCCTATCCCGCCGTGGATAGCCTGAAGACCCTCAAGGCGGCACCGCCCTTGGGCCGCCAGCTGGATATCCAGCGCTGGCGTACCGCCGAGGGCGCCCAGGTGCTGTTCGTGCCGGCGCCGGAATTGCCGATGTTCGATGTACGCCTGATCTTTGCCGCCGGCAGCAGCCGGGACGGCGCCAGCCCAGGCCTCGCCATGCTGACCAACGGCCTGCTCAACGAAGGCACCCCGGGACGCGATGCCGGCGCCATCGCCGATGGCTTCGAGCGCCTGGGCGCCGACTTCAGCAACGGCGCCTATCGCGACCAGGCCGTAGCCGGCCTGCGCACCCTTGCCGATCCCGCCCACAGCGAGCCGGCCCTGGCACTGCTCGCCGACGTGGTCGGCCGCCCGACCTTTCCTGCCGAGGCCATCCAGCGTATCCGCGACCAGCTGCTGACCCTGATCGCCGCCAGTCGCCGTGAACCGGCGAGCCTTGCCGGCGAGGCCCTGCAGCAGCGCCTCTATGGCAGCCACCCCTATGCCCACTCACCGCTCGGTACGGCAGCCAGCCTGGCACGCCTCGATGCCGCCAGCCTGCAGGCCTTCCATGCCCGGGCCTATGCCGCCGGCAATGCCGTGATCGCCATCACCGGCGATCTGGATCGCGCCCGGGCCGAACGGATCGCCGCCCAGCTGTCGCGTGCCCTGCCCCACGGCCCGGCGCTGCCGCCGCTGCCCGCGCCGGTCCCCGCCGTACCGGCACAAGTGGCGCTGGAGCTCCCGGCCCAGCAGACCCGCCTGCTGCTCGGCCAGCTCGGCATCACCCGCCGCGATCCCGATTACGCGGCCCTGTTCGTCGGCAACCAGATCCTTGGCGGCGGCGGTTTCGGCAGTCGCCTGATGACCGAATTGCGTGAACGCCGTGGCCTCACCTATGGCGTCAGCTCGGGCTTTACACCGATGCGCCAGCCGGGCCCCTTCACCATCGGCCTGCAGACCCGCGCCGAACTGGGCGATGCCACCCTGGCGCTGGTCCGCGACCTGCTGCGCGACTACCTGGCCCAGGGCCCGACCCAGGCCGAACTGGACCGCGCCAAGCGGCAGATCGAAGGCAGCTTTCCGCTGACCAATGCCAGCAACGGCGCCATCGTCGCCCAGCTGGGCAATATCGGCTTCTATGACTTGCCCAGCAGCTACCTGGACGACTTCCTCCAGCAGGTCCGCAGCCTAACGGTGGCCCAGGTGCATGCCGCCCTGCAGCGTCACCTGGATCCGGCCAACTTCGTGGTGGTCACCGCCGGCCCCCGGGTCGCCCAGCAACCGCTGCCGCCGCCTCGCCCCCTTCCCACCTTGCCGCCCAGCGGCGTTCCGGAGCACTAGCATGGCCCAGAAGCCCGCCAACCAACTGCGCATCATCGGTGGCGACTGGCGCAGCCGGCGCTTCGCCTTTCCCGATGCCCTGGGCCTGAGGCCCACCCCGGATCGGGTGCGCGAGACCCTGTTCAACTGGCTGGCCGTGGTGACGCCCGGCGCCCGAGTCCTGGACCCCTTCGCCGGCAGCGGTGCGCTGCTGCTGGAAGCCCTCTCCCGCGGTGCCGGTCAGGCCCTGGCCTTCGACCTCAACGCCCAGGCAGTCAATGCCCTGCGCGGTCATCTGCAGACCCTGGGCTGCGCGCACGCCGAGGTACGCCAGACCGATGCCCTCCAGGCGCTGGCCAAGCCGGTGGAGACGCCTTTCGACCTGGTGTTTCTCGACCCGCCCTTTGGCAAGGACCTGCTGGAGCCGGCCTGCGCGGCGCTGGAAACCCAGGGCTGGCTCGCCGCAGACGCCTGGATCTACACCGAGAGCGAAACCCAGCCCTCCCGGCTGACCCTGCCCGCGACCTGGCAGCTGCACCGCGAGAAAAAGACCGGCAACGTCCACTACGCCCTCTGGCACCGCCAGGCGTGAGCGGCGCACCCTTTCGGCCGGCACGCTGGCTACCCGGCCCACACCTGCAGACCCTCTGGGGCTCGTTGTGGCGGCATCTGCCGCCCATCACCCGACCACGCGAACGGCTGTGGCTGGAGGATGGCGACTTCCTGGATCTGGACTGGTATCACGCCGAGGACCCACGGGCGCCGCTGGTGCTGATCGCCCATGGCCTCACCGGCAGCTCCGGCTCCCACTATGTGCTCGGGCTGCAATTCGCCCTCGCCGCCCGCGGCTGGGCCAGCGTCGGCCTCAACTGGCGTGGCTGCTCTGGCGAGCCCAACCGCCTGCCGCGCGGCTATCACTCCGGCGTCAGCGACGACCTGGCGGCGGTGGTCCGCCACCTGCAGATCAGCCGCCCGGACGCACCGCTGTATGCCGTGGGCTTCTCCCTGGGCGGCAATGTCCTGCTCAAATACCTGGGCGAACACGGCGCGCAAAGCGGACTGAGGGCCGCGGCGGCGGTCTCGGTGCCCTTTCGCCTGGACCTCTGCGCCGATCGCATCGGCATCGGCTTCTCGCGTATCTATCAGCGGCACTTCATCCGTGAACTGGCGCGCTACGTGCGCGACAAGCAGGCGCTGTTCGATCAGGAGCGCCACCCCGAGCAGCACGAGATCCTCGCGCGCCTGGGGCCACCCGAAGGGCTCAAGACCTTCTGGGATTTCGACGACAAGTACACCGCGCCGCTGCACGGCTTTCGCGATGCCCAGGACTATTACCGACAGGCTTCCAGCCGCTACTACCTGGGCGGCATCCGCATCCCCGCCCTGCTGATCCAGGCCGAGGACGACCCCTTCATCGGCACCGACGCCTTGCCAGCACGCGCCGAACTGGCGCCCGGCACCCTGTTCGAGCGCCTGCCCCATGGCGGACACGTGGGTTTCATCGGCGGCACCTTCCGCCACCCCGATTACTATCTGGAAAGACGCATTCCCGACTGGCTGGTCAGCCAGCAGACCTCGCCATCCGGCCGATAAACGCCCACGGGTCGGCGATCCCGCCCCCTGTCGCCTTGGCCTCACCCCGCCCCTGAGCTACCATCCAAGCCCCAATAGCTTCGCCCCCAGGACAGCGTCATGAACCGAGTGCTATACCCCGGCACCTTCGACCCCATCACCAAGGGCCATGGCGATCTGGTGGAGCGCGCCTCGCGGCTGTTCGACGAAGTCGTGGTGGCAGTAGCCGCCAGCCCCAAGAAGAACCCCCTGTTTCCGCTGGAGCGGCGGGTAGAGCTGGCCAAGGCGGTAACCGCGCACCTGCCCAATGTCGAGGTGATCGGCTTCAGCTGCCTGCTGGCCAATCTGGTGGAACAGCAGAAGGCGACCATCATCCTGCGCGGCCTGCGCGCGGTGTCGGACTTCGAGTTCGAATTCCAGCTGGCCAACATGAACCGGGTACTGGCGCCCCAGGCGGAAAGCATGTTCCTGACCCCCTCGGAACACTATTCCTACCTGTCCTCCACCCTGGTGCGCGAGATCGCGGCCCTCGGTGGCGACGTGACCAAGTTCGTCCATCCCACCGTGCATCAGGCACTGCTGGAGCGTTTTGCGCCGGCAAGCTGATTAACCCCAAGGACTGTCGGGTGCAGCCGGCGCGCGGATGGGGCAAAATGCGCGCCTGACTTTTGGATCGCTGCGCGTTCGCGTGGCGAGGAGCCGACGATGTCCCTCATCATTACCGACGATTGCATCAACTGCGACGTGTGCGAGCCCGAGTGCCCGAACGGCGCCATTTCCCAGGGCACGGAGATCTACGTGATCGATCCGAACCTGTGCACCGAGTGCGTGGGGCACTACGACGAACCCCAATGCCAGCAGGTCTGCCCGGTGGACTGCATCCCTCTCGACGAGAACCACGTCGAGACCAAGGAGCAGCTGCACGACAAGTATCTGAAGATCAGCGGCCAAGCTTAAGCAGCCAGGCCTGGCACCAGGGCCTATTCGGTACGACCGTACCCGCTCTGGGTGCAGCCGAGGCAGCGCACGAAGGCCGCCTTGCCCGGCTCGACCACCAGGGCCTTGCCGGCCTTGCCGATGTTACCGCCCGCGGCGGTGAATGGCAGGCTGACCACGAAAACCCCCGCCCCGATCACGGTGGCGGCGATCAGCAGTGGCCGTGCGATCAAGAGATCACCGATCATGGAAAAGGCGGCGGGAGCCTGGGCTTCACCAAATGCCTGGTCGGCGGTCTGATACTCGGTGACGTCACCCTGAGCCTGCTGTGCCTGCGCCGGCAGGACCTGCATCGTCAGGGTCAGCGCCAGCACGGCAGCCAGGCTACGGAACGGATTCATACGGCTGATCCCTTGCGCGGTAGTGATGGTGGTCCCTGAACTATAACAGGCCGCCCGCACTTGTCATGCGAGCGGTCCCCAGACGTCATTCGGCGCGGACGACCGGCTGCGGCGCACGGCGGTAGGCGTAGACCATGAGTGCGATACCGCCCAGCACCATGGGCACGCAGAGCACCTGGCCCATGGTCAGCCAGCCCCAGGCCAGATAGCCGAGCTGGGCATCGGGCACTCGCACGAATTCGACGATGAAGCGGAAGATGCCGTAGCAGAGTACGAACAGGCCGGACACGGCCATGGTCGGCCGCGGCTTGCGCGAGTACAGCCAGAGGATCACGAACAGCGCCACGCCTTCCAGGGCGAACTGGTAGAGCTGCGAGGGATGGCGCGGCAACTGGGCCGGGTCGCTGTAGGGCGGGAAGATCATCGCCCAGGGCACATCGGTAGGCTTGCCCCAGAGTTCGGCGTTGATGAAGTTGCCGATGCGACCGGCACCCAGGCCAATGGGCACCAGTGGCGCGATGAAATCCATCAGTTCGAAGAAGCCCTTGTTGTGGCGCTTGCCGAACCACCAGACCGCCAGGATCACCCCGAGCAGGCCGCCGTGGAAGGACATGCCGCCCTTCCAGACCTCGAAGATCAGCGTCGGATTGGCGATGTACTCCGCCAGGTTGTAGAAGAGCACATAGCCGAGCCGTCCCCCGGCGATGACCCCCAGCGCCACCCAGAACACCAGATCCGACAGGGTTTCGCTGGTCCAGCGCGGATCGAAGCGATTGAGCCGGCGCTTGGCCAGCCACCAGGCACCGCCGATGCCCACCAGGTACATGAGGCCGTACCAGTGGATCTTCAGCGGCCCCAGCGACAGGGCCACCGGGTCTATTTGCGGATACGGCAGCATGGTGCCTCCTTGACAGGGATCAGAGTAGAAAATTGAGGCCGACGCCAGACAGCAAGGCGAATGGACGCTTGAGCAGCCGCGGCGTTCAACCCATCCAGGGCGCTACCGAAGACGCTGCCCAGGGGCATCCGAGCGAACAGCCGCCAGCACACGGCGCCGAGCTGATGATGGGCGCAGACGAAAGGGAGCGAAGTGGAGACGCTGGTGGCCAGCGAGGTCCCCACCGCCAGGTGGGCAGGGATGTGCGGATCGAGTTCCGTGGCGGTAGAACGGTAGGCCAGCACCGGCATGATGATCAGGCAGCAACTACCTCTGATCAGACCGGCCAGCAACCCGGCGCAGACGCCAGGCACCAGGAAGAGCAAGAGATCCATCATCACCTCGGGCGCAGGAGGCGGCATGGTACGCCGCTGCCTGCCCGGCGGAAAGCGGCCTTCCCGCCGGGCACGCTCAGCTCTGGACGCTGGCCGCCGGGTTGATCACCCGGCCCAGTCCGAGGTTACGCAAGGCCAGATGCAAGGCGCTGTGGATGACCTGGGGGTTGTCGATCTGGCGCATCTGCTGCACCAGCTCCCGGGCCTTCTCCAGGGTGACCTGGCGCAGCAGCCATTTCACCTTGGGCAGGTTGGTGGCGTTCATCGACAGGGTGTCGAAGCCCATGCCCATGAGCAGCACCGCCGCCGCCGGATCGCCAGCCATTTCGCCGCAGATGCTCACCGGCACTCCTTCGGCATGGGCGCCATCGACCACCTGTTGCAACGCCTGCAGCACCGCAGGGTGGAAGTAGTCGTAGAGATCGGCCACCCGCGGATTGTTACGGTCCACCGCCAGCAGGTACTGGGTCAGGTCATTGGAGCCCACCGAGATGAAATCCACCTGGCGCGCCAGATCGCGGGCCTGGTAGACCGCCGAGGGCACCTCGACCATCACACCCACGGGCGGCATGGGAATGTCGACGCCTTCGTCGCGTACTTCGCACCAGGCGCGGTGCAAGAGGTGCTGGGATTCCTCTACCTCGTGCACACCGGAGATCATCGGCAGCATGATGCGCAGGTTGTTCAGCCCCTCGCTGGCCTTGAGCATGGCGCGGGTCTGTACCAGGAAGATTTCCGGATGATCCAGGGTGACGCGGATACCGCGCCAGCCCAGGAAGGGGTTGTCTTCCTTGATCGGGAAATAGGACAGCGCCTTGTCACCGCCGACATCCAGGGTGCGCATGGTCACCGGCGCCGGATGGAAGGCGGCCAGCTGCTCACGGTAGATCGAGAGCTGCTCCTTTTCGCTGGGAAAACGCTCGTTGACCATGAAGGGGACTTCGGTGCGATACAGCCCGACCCCTTCGGCCCCGCGCTGCTGGGCACGGGCCACGTCGGCCATCAGGCCGGTGTTGACCCACAGCGGCATGCGATGGCCGTCGAGGGTCTCGCAGGGCAGACTGCGCAGGGCATCGAGGCCCTGGGTCAGCTGGCGCTCCTCCTCCACCACGTCGCCATACTGCTTGATCAGCGTCGGCGAAGGGTTGGTGAAGATCTCGCCGTGGTAGCCATCGACAATGAGGTCGATGCCGTCCACCTTGGAATACGGCAGGTCCACCGCGCCCATGACGGTGGGCACGCCCATGGCGCGCGCCAGGATGGCCACGTGGGAGTTGCCCGAACCCAGTACCGAGATCAGGCCGACCAGACGCCCCTCGGGCACCTCGCCCAGCATGGCCGGCGAGAGTTCCTCGCTGACCAGGATGGTGTTTTCCGGATAGATCAGGCAGGCCTGGTGCGCCTGTTGCAGATAGGCGAGCAGCCGGCGGCCCAGGTCTCGCACATCGGCGGCCCGTTCGCGCAGATAGGCGTCGTCCATCAGCTCGAAGCGCTGGACGTGCTCCATCACCACCTGGCGCAGGGCGCCCTGGGCCCACTGGCCACTCTTGATGATGGTGGTCACCTCGTTACCGAGGGCGGCGTCGTCGAGCATCATCAGGTAGACGTCGAACAGCGCCTGCTCTTCCTTGCGCAGCTGGGTGGACAGCCGCTTGGAGAGCGCCTTCATGTCCGCCCGTACGCCTTCCAGCGCGGTGCGGAACAGCTGCAGCTCGGCGTCGATGTCGGTCACCGTCTTGTCGGGGACCACTTCCAGGTCGGCTGGCGGCAGGACCACCACCGCCTTGCCGACGCCGACCCCGGGCGAGCCGGGAATGCCGACGAAGCGCGCTTCCTGGATCCCCTTGCCCTGCCGATCCAGACCACGAATGGTCCCGGTGGCCTCGGCATGGGCGATCACCCCGGACAGCTGGGCGCTCATGGTGACCAGGAAGGCTTCCTCGCCCTCGTCGAACTGACGACGTTCCTTCTGCTGCACCACCAGCACGCCCATGACGCGTCGGTGGTGAATGATGGGTGCGCCGAGGAAGGACGCATAACGTTCCTCACCGGTTTCAGCGAAATAGCGGAAGCGCGGGTGGCTGGCGGCGTCTTCGAGGTTGAGCGGCTCTTCACGCGTCCCGACCAGGCCGACCAGGCCTTCGTTGGGCGCCATGCTGACCCGGCCGATGGATTTCTTGTTCAGGCCTTCGGTGGCCATCAGCACGAAACGATTGGTATCCGGATCCAGCAGATAGACGGAGCAGACCTGCGACTGCATGGCCGCGCGGACGCGCTGCACGATGATGGACAGTGCCGACCCCAGATCCTTGGCGGCATTGACCTCCTGGACGATCTTGCGCAGAACTGCAAGCATCTAGCGCCTCCGCAGCCGACGCCCGGCGGAGCCGCCGGCGTGCATCACGTGTCGTTCATCCTGCATGACCACAGCTTCTCCTCACCACTTTCGCACCGGCCGTACCGGTAATCAGGCCAGCAAGCGGGGTGCCAACTCCTTGAGCGCCCGCCGATAGACCTCACGCTTGAAGGTCACCACCTGGCCCAGGGGGTACCAGTAGCTTACCCAGCGCCAGCCATCGAATTCAGGCTTGCCCGTCACATCCATCCGCACCCGCTGCTCTTCCGCGGTCAGACGCAACAGAAACCACTTCTGCTTCTGGCCGATGCACAGCGGACGGCTGTGGGTACGCACCATGCGCTGCGGCAGTCGATACCTCAGCCAGCCCCGGGTACAGGCCAGGATACGGACATCCTCGGGGCTCAGCCCCACTTCTTCGTTCAGCTCCCGGTACAGCGCCTCCTCGGGCGTTTCCCGGTCATCGATCCCACCCTGGGGAAACTGCCAGGCATCCTGGTTGATACGGCGGGCCCACAGTACTTGGCCAGCATCGTTGGCGAGAATGATGCCGACATTGGGGCGAAAACCATCAGCGTCGATCACGGCTGCCACCCTTGAAAAATATCGTTGCCCGCATTGTTCCACAAAGCCCGACAGCCCAGCAATGCAAGCTCCGGACCGACCGGGGCGCGGCCGACCGGCGCAGGGTCCGGGGGAACGGCGCGGCCTGCAAAAGCCCGCATTATGGTGGCCGCTAGCTGAACATCGGCTTAAAGGCAGGCAATCGTCGCGCGCTAGCGAAAATGCCGCTGCACGGCCATGTAGACCGCCAGCGCCAGACCGATCCAGCCAACCAGCCAGAAATAGTCGAGATAGCCCAGCACCTGGCTCTGGCGGGTGACCAGGCTGGAGATCTGCGCCAGGGCGCTATCGGCACCGGTGGCCTGCCGATAGCGTTCCTCATAGGCCTGGTAGGTCTGGGCATAGGGATTGACCGAGGCGCTGAGCACCGAGGCATGGAAGGCGTCGCGCCACTGCAGGAAGACGTTGGACAGGACGATGCCCATGGGCATCACCAGCTGCTGGGTCATGTTCTTGATCTGGTAGGCCTGGCTGAAATAGGCCGGTTCGACGCGCATGAAGGTGTACATGATGATCACCGCGAAGGTGCCGATCAGGTAGGTGCCATGCATCATCAGACCCGGCACCAGTTGCTGATAGAGGGGCACGTCGGCGTGCTGCCGCACCATCCAGAAGCCGTAGCCGGCCAGCAGCAGATAGCCCGCCACCAGGTACTTGCGAAAGCCGCCCCAGGGAAAGCGCTCGCGCAGCCGCACCGAGGTGATCATCAGCAGGGGCGCCAGACCGCACAGCCAACCGAGCGCCATGACCCCACCGGCGGTATAGACCGGCAGCTGCAGGCCGTTGACCACGTACTGGGGGATGATGAAGTTGTAGGCCCCGAGCAGGAAGTAGTTGAGCATCATGAACAGCATGCCGGCGAGAAACCCGGGGGTGATGGCGTGCTTGAAGTCCAGGGTCGGCCGCGCGAGGCCTCGCTCGTAATAGACGTACAGCCCGAGGATGGCGACTCCCAACAGCAGCTCCAGCGCCAGCCATAGGCCGTCGCTGAAGAAGTCGAAGGCCAGCCGCTGGGTGGTGGTGGTCAGCAGCAGGCTGCCACCGGCCAGCAGCATCATGGACAGCAGCGAGGGGGCGCCGGAATTCTCCAGCGGATGGGAGCGCCGGGGTAGCGACAGCCAGGCACCTAGCGCGACCAACCCACAGGCCAGCGCCGGCACCAAGAAGATGGCGCGCCACTGATGGCCTTCCAGCAATTCCGCGGTGGTAAAGGAGGCCAGCGCACCCCCCAGGGGCACGCCCGAGGCAAAGGCACGAATGCCGGTCGGCAACTGGGGACCGGAGAAATACATCTGCACCAGTACCCGCGCCCCGGCAAAGAAGGTGGCGGCGCCGGCACCCATCAGTACCCGACCGACGATGAAGGTCGGCAGATCGCTCGCGACCAGGCAGCACACCTGGCCGACCAGGTGGATGCCGACGGCGGTGAAGATCAGGTTGCGATAGCCCAGGCGCTGGGCGAACCACTGGTGCGGGGCGCTGGTGACGATGACGGCGGCACTGTAGCAGGCGGTTGCCAGGCTGTAGCTGCGCTGGTCGATGCCCAGGCCGCCGTAGACATAGCGATTGGCCAGGGCGATGGAGAGATTGTCGAGAAAGTACACCAGCACCATGAGGGTGATGCTCAGCAGCAGCAGGCCGCGGTGATGGGGGCGATCGGTGTCGTCGGCGTACATGAAGACCCAGGGCTGGCACGAAGGGGGCCAGTCGTGGACCCTGCGTCTGGCATGGGGTTCAGAGACCGCGTTGTCGCAGCCTCCGCCAGGTGATGCGAATCGCGTCCTGGATCAGCCGGGCAGCAGCGCCCGCACCTCGGCGAGCATTTCGTCCGGCACCTCCAGCCAGCCACGGGTGGTATTAAGAGCGCGCGCCGCATAGCGGCGCTGCGACGGCAAGCGGGCGCCCTGGGCCTCAATGCCGGCGAACAGCTGTTCGGCACGCTGCTGATAGTCGGCCACCGCCGCGCCGAGAAACCGCTGGGGATCGAAGGCCAGGATGAGTTCGCCGTGATAGGGCAATCCGCCCGCTCCGGCGTCGAAGGCCGAGGACTCCGGACTAGTGAGATCGCCGATCAGCGGTCCGGCGAGCAACTCGATCATGGCCGACAGCGCCGAGCCCTTGTGGCCACCAAAGGTCAGCATGGCGCCCTCCTCCAGCACGGTGCGGGCATCGTTGCTCGGGGCGCCCTCGGCATCCACTCCCCAGCCCTCGGGCAGGGCCTTGCTGGCGCGACGATGCAATTCGATTTCGCCGCGAGCCACCGCACTGGTGGCGAAGTCGAAGACGAAGGGCTGCCCTTCCGGCCGTGGCCAGCCGAAGGCGATGGGATTGGTGCCGAACAGCGGCCGCCGCCCACCCGCCGGAGCGACATAGGCCTGGGTGGGATTGCACGCCAGAGCCACCAGGCCGCGGGCGGTAAGGGCTTCCATTTCCACCCAGAGCGCCGAGAAATGCACGCAGTTGTTGATCGCCAGGGCCGCCAGGCCGCAGGTGCGCGCCTTGGCATCGAGCAGTGGCAGACCGGCGTGAAAGGCCAGCGGCGAGAAGCCACCCCCGGCATCGACCCGGACGATGGCCGGTGCCACGTCCTCGACGCGGGGAACGGCATCCGGCACCACCTTGCCGGCCTTCAGCGTCTTGACGATGCCCAGCAGTCGGTAGATGCCGTGGGAGGCACAGTCATCGCGCTGGCCGGCCACCATCATGGCGGCGATAGCCGCGCCCTGCGGTTGACTGAAACCCTGGGCCGCGAGCACCTCCTCGGCCAGTTGCTGCAGCTCTTCCGGGGTCATCTGGGCCATGGTGGCGCTCCATCGGGAAAACCCCGACTATGCCGCAACCGGCCGCGCCCCGCTCGTTCGACTTGGGAGTGGACACGCCGATCCCGGCATAGTCAGCCCTGGTGGTAGCGTCCCGACAACTCGTGCACGGCTTCGATAAAGGCGCCGGCATGGGCCGGGTCCACCTCGGGAGTGATGCCGTGACCCAAATTGAAGACGTGACCGCTGCCCTGGCCGTAGCTTTCCAGGATGCGCCCCACCTCGGCACGGATGGCCGCCGGCTTGGCATAGAGCACGCTCGGGTCCATGTTGCCCTGCAGCGCGACCTTGCCGCCGACGCGACGGCGCGCCTCGCCGATGTCGCAGGTCCAGTCCAGGCCCAAGGCCTCGGCACCGCTGTCGGCCAGGCTTTCCAGCCAGAGACCGCCATTCTTGGTGAAGAGGATCACCGGCACGCGCCGTCCTTCATGCTCGCGGAGCAGACCGGCCACGATCTTGCGCATATAGGCCAGGGAAAATTCCTGGTAGGCCGCGGCGGACAGGTTGCCGCCCCAGGTATCGAAGATCTGCACCGCCTGAGCACCGGCGCGGATCTGGCCGTTGAGGTAGGCGGTGACCGCCTGGGCCAGCTTGTCCAGCAGCAGGTGCATGGCCTCGGGGGTGTCGTAGAGCATGGCCTTGGCCTTGCGGAAATCCTTGCTGGAGCCGCCTTCGATCATGTAGGTGGCGAGGGTCCAGGGACTGCCGGAAAAGCCGATCAGGGGTACCCGGCCGTCCAGCGCCGTGCGGATGGTGCGCACGGCGTCCATCACGTAGCCCAGGTCGGATTCGGCATCGGGAATCGGCAAGGCTTCGATGTCCGCCGGGGTATCAATCACCTTGCGAAAGCGCGGGCCCTCGCCGGTCTCGAAGTAGAGACCCTGACCCATGGCATCGGGGATGGTGAGGATGTCGGAGAAGAGGATGGCCGCATCCAGGGGATAGCGCTCCAGCGGCTGCAGGGTCACCTCGCAGGCGAATTGCGGGTTCTTGCACAGGCTCATGAAGTCACCGGCGCGGGCCCGGCTGGCGCGGTATTCGGGCAGGTAGCGCCCGGCCTGGCGCATCATCCACACCGGGGTGACGTCCACCGGCTGCTTGAGCAGGGCACGCAGGAAACGGTCGTTCTTCAGGGCAGTCATGGCGACATCCGGCAGCAAAAGTGCCGGCATTGTCGCAAAGCGGCTGGCAAAAGGCACGGCAGGGGGTCGTGCCTTTTGTCTATCGGGGTGATGGGGTGGTAGTTGTCTTCGCGAAATGGCAGCCGCGTGGAAATCGCTGCGCGGTTTTCCACCCTACGTAGCGGTGCGGCCCCTCCTACAGGATCAGGATGTCCTGTAGGAGCACCCCATGGGCACGATAATCCTTCAGGCATAAAAAAGCCGACCGGCTTGCACCGGTCGGCTCCTGTCCAGCGGACTGGGCTCAGACGCCCAGGTAGTCGAGGATGCCCTCGGCGGCGTTGCGGCCTTCGAAGATGGCGGTCACCACCAGGTCGGAGCCACGCACCATGTCGCCACCGGCAAAGATCTTCGGGTTGCTGGTCTGGTGCTTGAACTCGTGCAGCCCCGGCGCGACGACGCGGCCCTGGCTGTCGAGGTCGATGTTGAACTGCTCGAACCAGGGCGCGGGACTTGGGCGGAAACCAAAGGCGATGACCACTGCATCGGCCGGCAGGATCTCCTCGGAGCCGGGGATCGGCTCGGGGCTGCGGCGGCCACGGGCGTCCGGCTCACCCAGACGGGTCTCCACCACCTTGACGCCTTCCACCTTGTCCTCGCCGATGATGGCAATGGGCTGGCGATTGAAGAGGAATTTCACGCCTTCTTCCTTGGCGTTCTTCACTTCCTTGCGCGAGCCGGGCATGTTGGCGGCGTCGCGGCGATAGGCGCAGGTCACGCTCTTGGCGCCCTGGCGAATGGAGGTGCGATTGCAGTCCATGGCGGTGTCACCACCCCCCAGGACCACCACGCGCTTGCCCTTCATGTCGACGAAGTCGGCCGCATCCTTTTCGAAGCCCAGGTTGCGATTGACGTTGGCCACCAGGAAATCCAGGGCGTCGTGCACGCCAGGCAGATCTTCGCCGGGGAAGCCACCCTTCATGTAGGTGTAGGTGCCCATGCCCAGGAAGACCGCATCGAATTCCTCGAGCAGCTGATCCATGGTCACGTCCTTGCCCACTTCGGTGTTCAGGCGGAATTCCACGCCCATGCCGCCGAAGACTTCGCGACGGCGACTGAGCACGGTCTTTTCCAGCTTGAATTCGGGGATGCCGAAGGTCAGCAGGCCACCGATCTCGGGATGCTTGTCGAACACCACCGGGGTCACACCGTTACGCACCAGGATGTCGGCGCAGCCCAGCCCGGCCGGACCGGCGCCGATCACGGCAACACGCTTGCCGGTAGGCTTGACCTTGGACATGTCCGGACGCCAGCCCATGGCGAAGGCGGTGTCGGTGATGTACTTCTCCACCGAGCCGATGGTCACCGCGCCAAAGCCGTCGTTGAGGGTGCAGGCACCCTCGCAGAGACGATCCTGCGGGCAGACGCGACCACAGACCTCGGGCAGGGTGTTGGTCTGGTGCGCCAACTCCGCCGCCGCCAGGATATTGCCTTCGGACACCAGCTTGAGCCAGTTGGGAATGAAGTTGTGCACCGGGCACTTCCATTCGCAATAGGGGTTGCCGCAACCCAGGCAGCGGTGCGCCTGCTCGGCGGCCTGCTGCGGCTTGAAGGGATCGTGGATCTCGACGAATTCCTTCTTGCGCTGGCGCAGCAGCTTCTTCTTCGGATCCTTGCGACCGACCTCGATGAACTGGAAGTCGTTGTTCAGACGTTCAGCCATTTCCAAACCTCTTGAAGCGACGCCCCTTCAGATGGGCGCCACGAGCTATCACGGTGAAACCGGCGCCTGAGGGAGCCGGCATCGAAGTCGTTATTCCGGACGGGCGCGGGTGCTGACCAGCAGCGAAGCCAGGCTCGCGGCCTTGGGCTTCACCAGCCAGAACTTGCGCAGGTAGTCGTCCAGGTTCTCATGGAGATGGCTGCCCCAGGCACTACCGGTCTCGCGCACGTATTCGGCCAGTACCCCTTCCAGGTGGCTGCGATAAGCCTCCATGGCCTCGCTGTTAATGCGCTGGATTTCCACCAGTTCGTGGTTGACCCGGTCATAGAAGCCGTTGTCCAGGTCCAGCACATAGGCGAAGCCGCCAGTCATGCCCGAGCCGAAGTTGTAGCCGGTCTTGCCCAGGACGCAGACGAAACCACCGGTCATGTATTCGCAGCAGTGGTCACCGGTGCCTTCCACCACGGTGTGGGCCCCGGAGTTGCGCACCCCGAAGCGCTCACCAGCGGTGCCAGCGGCGAACAGCTTGCCGCCGGTGGCGCCGTAGAGGCAGGTGTTGCCGATGATGGCCGACTCCTGGCTCTTGAAGCCCGCGCCCTGGGGCGGGGTGATGACCAGCTTGCCGCCGGTCATGCCCTTGCCCACGTAGTCGTTGGCGTCGCCTTCCAGATACAGATGCAGGCCACCGGCGTTCCAGACGCCAAAGCTCTGGCCGGCGGTGCCCTTGAAGCGGAAGGTCACCGGTGCCTTGACCATGCCCTGGTTGCCGTGGCGCCGGGCGATTTCGCCGGAGACGCGGGCCCCGATGGAGCGGTCGCAGTTGCCGATGCTGAGGCTGAATTCGCCGCCTTCGAGCTGCTCGATGCCCGGCAGGGACAGACGCACCATTTCCTCGGCCAGCAGACCCTGGTCGAATGGCGGGTTCTTTTCCACCTGGCAGTATTGCGGCTTCTCCGCCGGGATGTGGTCGCTACCCAGCAGCGGGGTAAGGTCCAGGTGCTGTTGCTTGGCGGTCTCGCCCGGCAGGATTTCCAGCAGGTCGGTACGGCCGATCAGCTCGCCCAGGCTGCGTACGCCCAGCTTGGCCAGCCATTCGCGGGTCTCCTCGGCGATGAAGGTGAAGAAATTCATCACCATTTCCACCGTGCCGATGAAGTGCTCCTTGCGCAGTCGGTCGTTCTGGGTGGCGACACCGGTGGCACAGTTGTTCAGGTGGCAGATGCGCAGGTATTTGCAACCCAGGGCGATCATCGGTGCGGTGCCGAAGCCAAAGCTCTCGGCGCCGAGGATGGCCGCCTTGATCACGTCCAGGCCGGTCTTCAGGCCGCCGTCGGTCTGCACCCGTACCTTGCCGCGCAGATCGTTACCGCGCAGGGTCTGGTGCGCCTCGGCCAGGCCCAATTCCCAGGGCGAGCCGGCGTACTTGATGGAGGTCACCGGCGAAGCACCGGTACCGCCGTCGTAGCCGGAGATGGTGATGAGGTCGGCATAGGCCTTGGCCACACCGGCGGCCACGGTACCTACGCCAGGCTCGGACACCAGCTTGACCGATACCAGCGCCTTGGGGTTGACCTGCTTGAGGTCGAAGATCAGCTGCGACAGGTCTTCGATGGAATAGATGTCGTGGTGCGGCGGCGGCGAGATCAGGGTCACGCCAGGTACCGCATAGCGCAGCTTGGCGATCAGGCCGTTGACCTTGCCACCGGGCAGCTGACCGCCCTCGCCCGGCTTGGCGCCCTGGGCCACCTTGATCTGCAGGACCTCGGCGTTGACCAGATACTCGGGGGTGACGCCGAAGCGGCCGGTGGCCACCTGCTTGATCTTGGAGCTCTTGACCGTGCCGTAGCGCGCCGGATCCTCCCCCCCCTCACCGGAGTTGGAGCGACCACCCAGGCGGTTCATGGCCTCGGCCAGGGCCTCGTGGGCCTCCGGCGACAGGGCGCCCAGGGAGATGCCGGCCGCGTCGAAGCGGGTGAAGATGTTGGCCAGCGGCTCGATCTCGTCCAGCGCCAGGGGCTGGTCGCTGGTCTTGACCTTGAGCAGGTCGCGGATCATGGCTACCGGGCGCTGGTCCACCAGCGCGGTGTATTCGCGGAACTTGGCGTAGTCGCCCTGCTGCACGGCAGCCTGCAGCAGATTGACCACGTCCGGGTTATAGGCATGGTATTCGCCGCCATAGACGAACTTGAGCAGGCCACCCGGCTGGATCGGCTTGCGGTTGTTCCAGGCTTCCCCGGCCAGCAGTTTCTGCTCGGCTTCCAGGTCGACGAAGCGCGCGCCCTTGATGCGGCTGGTGACACCGGGGAAGCAGAGGTCGGTGACCTCGTCCGCCAGGCCCACGGCCTCGAACAGCTGGGCGCCGCGATAGGAGGCGACGGTGGAGATGCCCATCTTGGAGATCACCTTGAGCAGGCCCTTGGTGATGCCCTTGCGGTAGTACTTGAATACCTCGTAGAGGTCGCCCAGCACCTCGCCGGTGCGGATCAGATCGCCCAGCACCTCATAGGCCAGGAACGGATAGACCGCGGTGGCACCAAAGCCCAGCAGCACGGCGAAGTGGTGCGGATCACGGGCGGTGGCGGTCTCCACCAGGATGTTGCTGCTGGTACGCAGGCCCAGGTTGACCAGGTGGTGATGCACGGCGCCGGTGGCCAGCACCGCATGCACCGGCAGCTTGCCCGGCTCGATGTGACGGTCGGTCAGCACCAGCAGCACCTTGCCGGCACGCACGGCCTCCTCGGCCTGCTCGACGATGTTGCGCAGCGCCGCCTCGAGGCCCATGGACTCGGGGTAGTTGAGGTCGATCTTGACATGCTCGAAGCCAGGCTTGGGCATGTTGAGGATGGTCCGCCACTTGGCCGGCGAGACCACCGGGCTGCTCAGGATGGCGCGATCGGCGTGCTCGGCGGTTTCCTCGAAGACGTTGCGTTCGGCACCCAGGCAGGTCTCCAGGGACATGACGATGGACTCGCGCAGCGGGTCGATCGGCGGGTTGGTGACCTGAGCGAACTGCTGGCGGAAGTAGTCATAGGGCGAACGGATACGCCGCGACAGGACCGCCATGGGGGTGTCGTCGCCCATGGAACCCACGGCTTCCTGACCCTGCTCGCCCAGCGGGCGCAGGACCTGGTCACGCTCCTCGAAGGTGACCTGGAACATCTTCATGTACTGGCGCAACTGATCCTGGTCGTAGAAGGCCGAACCGTGATCGTTGTCGTCCAGGGTCGCCTGGATGCGCATGGCGTTCTTGCGCAGCCACTGCTTGTAGGGATGACGCGCCTTGAGGCGATTGTCGATGTCGTCGGTCTGCAGCACCTCACCGGTCTCGGTGTCCACGGCCAGTATCTGGCCCGGGCCGACCCGGCCCTTGGCGATGACGTCGTCGGGCTGATAGTTCCAGACACCCACTTCCGAGGCCAGGGTGATGTAGCCGTTCTTGGTGGTCACCCAGCGCGCCGGACGCAGGCCGTTGCGATCGAGCAGGCAGACCGCATAGCGACCCTCGGTCAGCACCACGCCGGCCGGACCGTCCCAGGGCTCCATGTGCATGGAGTTGAATTCGTAGAAGGCGCGCAGATCGGCGTCCATGGTCTCGACGTTCTGCCAGGCCGGCGGAATGATCATGCGCACGGCGCGGAACAGGTCCATGCCGCCGGTCACCAGCAGCTCCAGCATATTGTCCATGCTGGAGGAGTCGGACCCGACGCGATTGACCAGCGGACCGAGCTGGTCGAGATCCGGGATCAGTTCGTTGACGAACTTGGTCCGCCGCGCCTGGGCCCAGTTGCGGTTGCCGGTGATGGTGTTGATCTCGCCGTTGTGGGCGAGATAGCGGAAGGGCTGCGCCAGCGGCCACTTCGGCAGGGTGTTGGTGGAGAAGCGCTGGTGGAACACACAGATGGCGGTAGCCAGGCGCGGATCGCCGAGGTCCGGATAGAAGGCAGCGAGGTCCGCCGGCATCATCAGGCCCTTGTAGACGATGACCCGGGACGACAGGCTGCAGATGTAGTGTTCGGCGTCCTCGGCATTGCGCACCGAGGAACGGCGGCGGGCGGAGAACAGCTTGACGGCGAACTGCTGGTCGTCGAGACCGGGACCGGCGACGAACACCTGCTCGATGCGCGGCAGTCGCGCCAGAGCGAGTTCACCCAGCACGGAAGTATCGATGGGCACCTTGCGCCAACCGACCAGGGTCAGGCCAGCGGCCTCGATCTCCAGGTTCATGTTGGCACGAGCCTGTTCGGCACGGGCTTCGTCCTGGTTGAAGAACACCACGCCCGCGGCATATTGCTCGGGCAAGTCGACGCCGAACTGCTCCTGGGCGATGGCGCGCAGGAAGGCATCCGGCTTCTGCATGAGCAGACCGCAACCGTCGCCGGTCTTGCCGTCCGCGTTGATACCGCCCCGGTGGGTCATGCAGGTCAGGGCTTCGATGGCCGTTTCCAGCAGGTCGTGGCTGGGCTCGCCCTGCATATGGGCGATCAGGCCGAAGCCGCAGTTGTCCTTGAAGCTATCGGGATTGAACAGGCCTGCTTTCATAGCGCTCTCACCGGCAATCAGGTTATTGCGAAGGCATCACAAAACTGTCCGCTTATTTGAACTTTTTTCGGACAGTCAAAGGCTGACCAGTGTAGCGAAAAAAACGCCTTCGACAAACACTGATGACACCTGATGAAAATTCCATGACGCAAAATAGAAAGCCCCGGCGTCACTCTCGTGATAGCGCCAGGGCTTTCTTTCGCGGCAGGCAAGAATCAACGGCTGGTGGCGATGTCCTGCTGGATGCTGGCGAAGGTCCGTGGCCAGGGCTTGCTGGCCTGCACCTTGGCCGGCAACTGCTTGGCCGCCGCCTCGGCTGCCGCACGATTGGCGAAGCTGCCGTAGGTCACTACATAGAGCGCCTTGCCCTGGTAGCTTTTCTTGAAGTAGTGAAAGCTGCCACTGTCGGTCTGGCGGGCGATGAAGTCCTGCGCTGCCTTCTCGGTACTGGTGCCCACTACCTGCAGGGCGTACTTGCTGCCCGACTGGCTGCCATACCAACCTGCCGCAGTGCCAGCCGAATGGGCAGGCGCCGCGGCTGGGGCTGGCTTGGTCGGTGCCGGAGTCGGCGCGGCAGGCGCCGTATGCCGGGGAGCCGGTGCAGTCACCGCTGGGGCGCTGGGCGCGGAGGAGCGGGCCGGGGTACGGCTGGGCAGCTCGTCCTCATCGCTCACGGGCGGGGCCTCGGTGCTCACGGTAGGCGGCACTCCGCCGGCTTCCATGTCGTTGCCCGCCGCGGTTCCAGCCTGGCGACCGCCCGCTGCTTCCGCCAACGGTTCGCGAATGACCGGTTGCGAATCACCCACCAGCGGCAGGGGAAGCGGCTTGGAGGAACCGTCGAACTGGATGGGCGCGCCCTGGGCATCCCTGCTGGTGCCGGCCGTGCTCTGGCCGCCCAGGGGCAGGTTCTGCTCGTTCGCGGTGGTCGGTGCTTCGCTCTTGCCACCCTTGAGCGACAGGGCCGCGGCACCTACCGCCACCACCACAACGCCGAGGATGATCAGATGCTTGCGCGGCAGGGCCGCCAGCAGGTTGCGCGATCCTTTCGCCGGCGCAGCCGCCTTCTTGCGACGGGCGCTCATGCCCGCCACCAGGACATCGCGAGCCTCTTCGTTAAGGCGACCAGGCCAGCCACCGGAGCGCTCGTGAATGGTCGCGAGCTGCTCGTCGGTGAAGATTTCCAGCCCCTGACCGGCACCTTCCAGGCGCTGGGCCAGATACTCTTCGGCTTCGCTTTCGCTGTAGGGCAGCAATTCGATGGCGTGATAGCGCTCTTCGCCCTGAGCGATATCCTCCAGGCGCATCACTACTTCCGCCTCGCCAAACAGGAAGACGTGCAGGCGCTCCTTTTCGGTGCCGCCAGCCAACTCCAGCAGGGCTTCCAGCGCGGGGGTCGCCAGCGCCTCGGCATCGTCCACCAGGATGTAGACCTCCTGCCCCGCCAGGCGCACTTCCGCAGCCTGTTCGAGAATGGCCGCCGGCGTCTGGCTGTCAGCGCCCACGCCCTTGGCTACCTGGGCCAGCACGGTGCGGACGTCGCCGCCGTTCTGCGCGGAAATCACCACGCAATGCACGGCTTCCTTCTTGGTGCTGGCCGCCAGCGCCTGGCGCAGCAAGGTCTTGCCACTGCCCTCGGGACCACTGACCACCAGCAGGAGCTGGCTGTAGCGAGCCAGGTGATGCAACTGGCCAAGTACCGGCTTGCGCTGCGCCGGAAAGAATTTGAAACCGGGAACGCGGGCAGCGAACGGGTCGTGAGTGAACTGATAGTGACCGAGAAAGGCTTCGTCGGCATGCAGATTGGACATGGGACTCTCTTGTTCTCCTTACTGGGCGGTCAGCGCTTGGTAATCGGTACGCAGCGTCTGCTCGAGAATGTCGCGGGCGAAGTCAGCGGTCACCACGGCTTGGCCCAGGTCACTGAGCAGCACCAGCCGTAGTTGTCCGTCCAGGACCTTCTTGTCCACCGCCATGAGGCGTTCGAAATCGGCCGGCTGCATATCGGCCGGGGGCACCACGGGCAGCTTGGCTTTGACCAGCAGGCGGATCGCCCGGTCACGCTGCGCAGGACTCAACCAGCCCAGCAGCAGGGACATCTGCAGCG
Organism: Pseudomonas oryzihabitans; assembly: GCF_001518815.1. NCBI lineage: Bacteria > Pseudomonadati > Pseudomonadota > Gammaproteobacteria > Pseudomonadales > Pseudomonadaceae > Pseudomonas > Pseudomonas oryzihabitans. The sequence continues at coordinate 675,778 of NZ_CP013987.1, read as the reverse complement.
CCATCACCATGCCGGCGGAGACCGCCTCGCCATGCAGCCAGACGCCATAGCCCTGGTGGGTCTCGATGGCATGTCCGAAGGTATGGCCGAGGTTGAGGATCGCCCGCAGGCCCGACTCGCGCTCGTCGCTGCCCACCACCTGGGCCTTGGCCGCGCAGGAGCGCTCGATGGCTTCGGTGAGCGCGGTCTGATCCAGTGCCAGCAGCGCCTCGACGTGCTCTTCGAGCCAGCCAAGAAAGGGTTCGTCACAGATCAGGCCATACTTGATGACCTCGGCCAGGCCAGCCGACAGCTCGCGCGCCGGCAGGGTCGCCAGGCTGTCGGTGTCGATGATTACCGCCTTCGGCTGATAGAAGGCGCCGACCATGTTCTTGCCCAGCGGGTGGTTGATGCCGGTCTTGCCGCCCACCGAGGAATCCACCTGGGACAGGAGCGTGGTGGGTACCTGGATGAAGTCCACCCCACGCTGATAGCAGGCCGCGGCAAAGCCGCCCATGTCGCCGATCACCCCGCCGCCCAGGGCGATGAGGGTGGTCTTGCGGTCATGGCGATCCTGCAACAGACCATCGAAGATCAGCTGCAGGGTTTCCCAGTTCTTGTGCGCCTCGCCGTCGGGCAGCACGATGGCGCTGACCTGCCGATCGCCCAGGGTGCGCAGCAGGCGCTCCAGATAAAGCGGCGCGATGGTGTCATTGGTGACAATCGCCACCTTGCGTCCGGCGAGATGGGGCAGGAAGCATTCCGGTCGATCCAGAAGGCCCTGGCCGATGTAGATCGGGTAGCTGCGCTCACCGAGCTCGACGTGAAGAGTCCGCATGCCATCACCTTGATTCAAAGGGCGCCTAGCATAGCGCAGAACGCCCGCGGCTTTAATGTGGTGCCAGGGCTTTCAGACGGTCGAGTATCTGCAACACCACCAGCCGCGGTGGCCGCTCGTCGGTCTCGATGATGATGTCGGCGATCTCGCGATACAGCGGATCGCGCATGGCCATGAGATTGCGCAATACGGCCGCGGGATCGGCGGTCTGCAGCAGTGGCCGATTGCGGTCCCGCGAGGTCCGCTCGATCTGCTGCTCGATGGAGGCATGCAGATAGATGACCCGCCCGCCATGCTTGAGTGCCTGGCGATTGTCTTCGCGCAGCACAGCGCCGCCCCCGGTGGCCATCACCAGACCGTTCTCCGCGCATAGCTCGGCGATCGCGGCGTGTTCACGCTCGCGAAAGCCCTGCTCGCCTTCCACATCGAAGATCCAGGGGATGTCGGCACCGGTGCGTTCTTCGATTACCTTGTCGGAATCCTTGAACGGCAGCCGCAATTCCTTCGCCAGGAGCCGACCGATGGTGCTCTTGCCCGAGCCCATCGGTCCTACGAGAAACAGATTACGCACTTATGTCATCGACCAACCGCTATCGCCTGGTTGTTCATGATACGCGGCGTGAGGAAGATCAGCAGCTCGACTTTGCTGTCCGTGACCGAATCCCGGCGGAACAACCGGCCGACATAAGGAATATCGCCCAGCATCGGCACCTTGGTGGTGGACTTGGTCTGGGTATTGGAGAACACCCCGCCCAGCACGATGGTCTCGCCATCGCTCACCAGCACCTTGGCATTGACCTCGTTCTTGCTGATCGGCGGCACACCATTCAAGGCGTTCTGGTAGTCAGGGGCATCCTTGTTGACCTTGACCTCCATGATGATGCGGTTGTCCGGCGTGATCTGCGGCGTGACCTCCAGCGACAGGGCTGCCTGCTTGAAGCTGGTGCTGGTCGCGCCACTGGAACTGGCTTCCTGATAGGGAATCTCGGTACCGCGCAGGATCTTCGCGGTCTCCTTGTCCGAGGTGACCACCTTGGGCTGGGAGATGATTTCGCCGTTGCCGCTGGACTGCAGGGCGGACAGCTGCAGGTCCAGCATATGGCCACCGGCCATGAAGCCGATGCCGATACCCGAGGTGCTACCGGCGACACCCATATCCACGAAGGGCGTAGGGGCCACGCCGTTGGTAGAAGTGAAGTTACCCACGGTACTGCTACCCGGCAGGAAAACCTGACGAGTAGTGGGATCGACGGTGGTGGCGCCGTCCTTGCCGTAGACGGCGAAGTTGCCCGACGTGGAGTTACCCCCCCAGCGCACGCCCAGCTGCTTGCTGTAGTCGACGTTGGCTTCCACCAGGCGCGCCTCGATCATTACCTGGCGCACTGGGATATCCAGCTGCGAGACGATACGGCGCAGTTCATCCAGGCGATTCTGGGTCTGGTAGGCGATGATGCTGTTGGTGCGCTCGTCCACCGAGATGGAGCCGCGCTCGTCGGCGGTCTTGTCAGCACTGGTCACCGACTGGAACAGCTTGGCGATATCGGCGGCCTTGGCGTAGTTGACCTGGATCAGATCACGGCGCAGCGGCGCCAGCTGCTGGATCTGCTTCTGCGACTCCAGCTCCTGGCGTTCGCGGGCAGCGATCTCGTCGGCCGGGGCCACCAGCAGCACATTGCCGATCTGGCGTTTGTCGAGCCCCTTGGTCTTGAGAATCAGATCCAGCGCCTGATCCCAAGGCACGTTCTGCAGGCGCAGGGTGATGTTGCCCTGCACGGTGTCGCTCGCCACCAGGTTGAGGTTGGTGAAGTCGGCGATCAACTGCAGCACCGAGCGCACATCGATGTCCTGGAAATTCAGCGACAGCTTTTCACCGGTGTAGGTGAAGCGATCGGCTGCGCGCTTTTCCTTCTCTTCGGTAGTGAGCGGCTTGACGCTCAGGGTCAGGCGGTTATTGGTCTGGTAGGCCAGGTAATCGTAGGTCCCGGTAGGCTCGATGACGATGCTCGCGCCACTGCTGTCGGCCGAGGCATTGACGAACTGCACCGGAGTGGCGAAGTCCTTGACGTCCAGCCGTACCCGCAACTCTTCCGGCAACTGGGTGCCGGCAAAGGTCAGGCGGATCTTGCCGCCCTGTTCCTGGATATCCGGGTTGATGCCGGTCTCGCTCAGGTCGATGACCACGTTGCCCTCACCCTGGGGGCCACGCTGGAAGTCGATATGACGGATCGCCTTGCCACGCAGCTGCGGGCGGGGCGCGGTCATGGCGGCGACGGTGGAGGTGGCCTGAGTCGGCGGCAGCGGCGTGCGGGTGACAGCGCCTGGCAGAGGCGCTGGCGCCGGTGCGGTCACGGTGGCTGGAGCGGCGGCGCGCGGCAGATTCGGCGTCAGGTTGGCCTGGGCGGTAGCTGCCTGACGACCGGCGGTGCCACCGATGGTGACGAACAGATTGCGGCCATCGGCGCGGGTGTCGTAGCTGGCCAGGTTGGTGAGGTTGATGATCAGCCGGGTCCGGTTGCCCGCCTCTACCACCGTCACGCTACGGGCATTGCCGTTACCCAGGTCGCGGCTCTTGGTGCCCAGCTTGTTGGCCACCCCCGGCAAGTCCAGGGCGATCCGCGCCGGCTGCTCGATGGTGTAGCCCTTGGGTACCGGGACCGGCTGATCGAAGGTCAGCTTGAGCTCGATGCGATCCCCGGGCAGGGAGGCGACGTTCAAGGCCTGCAGATCGGCTGCCAGGGCCTGGCCGGCCAGGCTGCCCAGCAACAAGGCCAATCCCAGTCCCAGCCGTCTTGCGCTATTCGTCTTCACTGTACTTGCCCCGCCCATTAAGTCTTTTCCTTCAAGGTGATGGTGCGCGGCCGTTCCAGCCAGCCACCCTCGCCATCCGGGACGATTTCGATCACGTCGATCTCACCGTCAGTGATCTTGGTGATGCGCCCGTCATTACGCCCCAGGTAGTCACCCACCTTGACGCGATGCACGCCCCCGGCGCCGTTGACCAGCGCATAGCGGCCACTGGCGTTGGCCAGGATGCCCACCATGCTGAAGGTCTCGATGTTGAAGCCTTCGAGAAACTGCTTCGGCCGATTCACGTCAGGCTTGATGTTGCCGGTCCCGCGCTGGCGCACCGTGGGGTCGATGCGTACCGGCGCCTGGAAGGGGCTGCGCATCGCCGAGGCGGCATAGGTGAAAGGTTCGTAGGCGCGAAATTGCGGCAGTGGCTCGATGGACCCACGCGGCTTGGCGCGGGTTTCGTCCATGAACGCCTGCAGGTCGCTGGTATCGCTGGAACCACAGCCAACCAGCACGCTGGTCAACAGGCAGAGCAACAGGGGCGTCTTCATTTGCTGAGCCCCTTATCATTGTAGCGGTAGGTCTTGGCCAGGACGTTCATGCGCAACTTGCCGCCGGTACCTGACACCGAGCCGCCCCCGTTAGCGTTCTTGTCATCCACCGGCTTCAGATCGAAGTCGTGCAGAGTCACGATGCGCGGCAGGCTAGAAACGCTGCTGACGAAGGTCGCCAGGTCATGATAGCTGCCCACCACGGTGATCTGGATCGGCAACTCGACATAGAACTGCTGCGTGACTTCCGGCAGCAGCTTGATCTGCTCGAACTCGAGGCCGCTACCGAGACCGGTACGGGTGATGTCCTCGAGCAGCGCCGGCACCTCGGTATCGCCGGGCAATTGCCGCAGCAGGGCCCCGAAGGACTCCTCCATCTCGACCATCTGCTGCTTGTAGGCATCCAGATTGGCGGCCTGGAAGGCCTTGCTGGCGTACTGCTGCTTGAGGGTTTCTTCCTGGGTGCGCTGGTTGTCCAGCTGCGCCTGCATGTCGCTGAGATGGAACTGATAGCCAAGCAACAGCACCACCAGCACGATCAGCAGGCAGGCGATGACTTTGACCGGCTTGGGCCAGGAACCCAGATTCTCCAGGCTGAGCTCGTTGATGTCGACCTTGCGCAGGCTGGCCAGGGAATCGGCGAGACTCATGGTTTGCCTCCCTTGGCGAGCGGGGCTGTCGCCGGAGCACCGGGCTGGGTCTGCTTGACGGTGAGCTGGAAGGTATTGGCCTGATCCACCGCACCGGCGGTGGTCGCCTTCACCTCGATCAGCGTTGGCGACGTAAACCAGTCGGAGGCGTCAAGATTACGCATCAGGTTGGAGACCCGGTTGTTGGATTCCGCCTCGCCACTGATCGACAGGGTATCGCCCTGCATCTTCAGCTCGCGGAAATACACGCCATCCGGCAGCGTCCGCACCAGCTGGTCGAAGACATGACCGATGACCGGCCGATTGCCTTGCAGGTCCTGGATAATCTTCATCCGCGCCAGCAGCTGCTGACGGCGGGTCTTGAGTTCGCTGATTTCCTTGATGCGCACGTCGAGCTGGGCGATGTTCTGCTGGATGAAGGCATTGCGGGCCTCCTGACGGGCGATTTCGCCGGACAGGTATTGATCCCCGAGAAATACGGCGCCGCACGAGAGCACGAAGATGCCGCCCAGGATCACCAGGAACTGCTTGCGCCTTTCTTCGCGCAGCTGTTCCCGCCAGGGCAAGAGGTTGATGCGGGCCATCTAGTCGAAACTCCTCATGGCCAGGCCGCAGGCGATCATCAGCGCCGGGGCATCGCCGGCCAGGGCCGCCGCATTGACCTTGTTGCTGACGGTCATGTCGGCGAAGGGATTGGCCAGGACGGTGGGGGTGCCGATTTTCTGCTGGATCAAGCGGTCGAGTCCGGAAATTGACGCGGTCCCACCCGCAAGCAAGATGTAGTCCACATCATTGTATTGCCCAGCCGCGAAGAAAAACTGCAGCGAACGGGCCACCTGCTGTACCACGGCCTCGCGGAAAGGCGTCAGTACCTCGCTCTGATAGTCGTCCGGCAGCCCGCCCTGTTTCTTGGCCAGGCCCGCCTCCTCCACCGACAACCCATAGCGTCGCTGGATCTCCTCGGTAAGCTGGCGCCCGCCAAACAGCTGCTCGCGGGTATAGATGGTCTTGCCGTTGTGCAGCACGCTCAGCGTGGTCATGGTGGCGCCGATGTCGACCACCGCCACGGTCAGGTCGTCGACATGCCCGCCAAGTTGATTGGCCAGTAGCTGGTAGGCCCGCTCCAGCGCATAGGCCTCGACGTCGACCACCTTGGCCGAAATGCCGGCCAGCGCCAGGGCCGCCTCGCGGACCTCGACGTTTTCCTTTCGGCAGGCAGCCAGCAGCACCTCGACGCGCTCGGCATTGCGCGGCGACGGCCCCTGCACCTCGAAGTCGATGGCGACCTCGTCCAGCGGATAGGGAATGTACTGGTCGGCTTCCAGCTTGATCTGGTTTTCCAGCTCGTCATCAGACAGGCCGGCATCCATCTCGATGGTCTTGGCGATCACTGCCGAACCGGAAACAGCCACGGCGGCGCTACGCGCGGAAGTGCGGGCCTTGACCAGCACCCGGCCGATGGCCAGGCCCACGCCTTCGAGTTCGGCGATGTTCTTTTCGACCACGGCGTTGGCCGGGAGGGGTTCGACCGCATAGGCTTCCACCCGATAGCGACCGCCTGCACGGCTCAACTCGATGAGTTTCACGGATGTCGAACTGACGTCGATACCCAGCAGCGTATTCGCCTTCTTTCTGAATAGCCCTAGCACATCAGTTCCCTATGAGCGACGGTGGTATTCCGTAGACGGGCATTAGATAACAGACTTGACACCCGAGCAAATAGCGGCCAACCGCCAAACGCGCCTATAATGGCGACGCCGTGTAGGCTGACCGTCACCTGTCGCCCTTTCCTTCTTTCCATTCGAAAAGTCTCTTGATGCGTGTTCTGAAGTTTTTCTGGTGGTCGTTGGTCGCCCTGGTCTGCAGCCTGTTGCTGGGTCTCAGCGGTGCCTTCCTCTACCTCAGCCCCAGCCTTCCGTCCATCGATGCCCTGCGTAACGTGCAACTGCAGATCCCTTTGCGGGTGTACAGCGCGGACGGCAAGCTCATCGCCGAATTCGGGGAAATGCGCCGCTCGCCACTGCGTTTCAACGAGATACCGCCCAACTTCATCCATGCCCTGCTCTCCGCCGAGGATGACAACTTCGCCAATCACTATGGCGTGGATGTGAAGAGCCTGGCGCGTGCAGTGAGCCAGCTGGTCAGGACCGGACACATCCAGACCGGCGGTAGCACCATCACCATGCAGGTCGCGAAGAACTACTTCCTGACCAGCGAGCGCAGCTTCTCGCGCAAATTCACCGAGATCCTCCTGGCACTGCAAATCGAGCGCCAACTGACCAAGGACGAGATCCTCGAGCTCTATGTCAACAAGATCTACCTGGGCAACCGCGCCTACGGTATCGAGGCCGCTGCCCAGGTCTACTACGGCAAATCCATCAAGGACCTGACCGTCGCCCAGATGGCGATGATCGCCGGCCTGCCCAAGGCGCCGTCGCGTTACAACCCGGTCGCTAATCCTGAGCGTAGCCTGGAAAGACGCAATTGGATTCTCGAACGCATGTTCAAGCTCGGTTATATCGATCAGGCGGCCTACCAGGCCGGGATCGCCGAGCCGCTCGAGGCCTATCACCACGTCGCCGTACCCGAACTCAACGCCCCCTACATCGCCGAGATGGCGCGGGCGGAAATGGTCGGTCGCTATGGCGGCGATGCCTATACCGATGGCTATCAGGTCTACACCACCATCGACAGCCGGTTGCAGACGGACGCCTTCGAGGCGGTGCGTGACGGCCTGACCGACTACGATCAGCGCCATGGCTACCGTGGCCCCGAGGCCCAGTGGCCCAACCGCAGCCAGCCCGAATGGAGTGCCCTGCTGCAGAAGCAGCGCATCGTCGGCGGCCAGGATCCGGCCGTCGTCACCCAGGTGGAAAAGAGTGGCATCCTCGTGCTGACCCGCGACGGCAAGGAAGAGGCCGTCGCCTGGGAGTCGATGAAGTGGGCCCGTCCCTACCTCAGCGCCAACAGCCTGGGGCCGCGACCGAACGGTCCGGCCGACGTGGTCAAGGTCGGCGACCTGGTCCGGGTGGAGCGCCAGGACGATGGCAGCCTGAAGTTCTCGCAGGTGCCCAAGGCGCAGAGCGCACTGGTATCGCTGGATCCCCAGGATGGCGCCATCCGCGCCCTGATCGGCGGCTTCTCCTTCGAGCAGAGCAATTACAACCGCGCGACCCAGGCCCGCCGTCAGCCCGGCTCGAGTTTCAAGCCGTTCATCTACAGCGCGGCACTGGAAAAAGGCTTCACCGCGGCCAGCCTGGTCAACGACGCCCCCATCGTCTTCATGGACGAGAACCCCGACGAAGCCTGGCGCCCGAAGAACGACAACAACACCTTCCTCGGCCCCATCCGCCTGCGTGAAGCGCTCTACCGGTCGCGCAACCTGGTGTCCATTCGCGTGTTGCAGGCCATCGGCATCGACTATGCACTGGACTATGTCAGCCGCTTCGGCTTCGAGCGGGACCAGTTGCCGCGCAACCTGTCCCTGGCCCTTGGGACACCCGGTCTGACACCGCTGGAGGTGGCCACTGGCTGGTCGGTGTTCGCCAACGAGGGCTACAAGGTGACGCCCTACGTGGTGGACCACGTGACCGACCGCGATGGCAAGGTGGTCTATCGCGCCGCACCGCCGCGTGTACCCCAGCAGGAGCAGGCCAAGGCCACCCCGGGCGTCGAGGTGACACCTGCCGCCGATACCGCGTCCGCCGACCCGGCCAATCCGGCGCCCGTGTTCGCGCCTCAGGTCATCGACCCGCGCAACGCCTTCATCATGAACAGCATGCTGCAGGACGTGATCAAGCGCGGTACCGGACGCAAGGCCCTGGAATTGGGTCGCAATGACCTGGCCGGCAAGACCGGTACCACCAACGAATCCAAGGACACCTGGTTCTCTGGCTACAACGGCGACTACGTGACCACGGTATGGTCCGGCTTCGACCAGCCCGAGACCCTGGGCCGCCAGGAATTCGGCGGCACCGTGGCCCTGCCGATCTGGATGAAATACATGGGTGCCGCGCTCAAGGACAAGCCGCCGCATCAGCTCAAGGAGCCGGACGGCATCGTCTCCATCCGTGTCGACCCCACTACCGGTCGCGCCGCGCCACCCGGTACGCCCAACGCCTATTTCGAGCTGTTCAAGAGCGAGGACACCCCGCCGAGCCTGGACGAGCTGCCGCCGGGCGTGGCGCCGGGTACGCCGCTGCCCTCCAGCGAAAACGTGCCCATGGATATCTTCTGATCTCCAGCCAATAAAAAACCCCGCCTTGGCGGGGTTTTTTATTGCGCCAAGACTTACTTGGCGAAGACGTCGTCCACCGACTTCAGCGGGTAGTTCGCCGGATAGGGCAGCGTGGCCACGCCGGTCTCGATGGCGGCCTTGGCCACGGCATCGGATACCAGGGTGATCAGGCGCGCATCCATGGGCTTGGGAATGATGTACTCGCGACCAAAGCTCAGGCTCTCGACGTTGTAGGCCTCGCACACTTCCTTGGGCACCGGCAGCTTGGCCAGGTCGCGCAGGGCCAGGGCGGCGGCGATCTTCATCTCTTCGTTGATGACGCGGGCGCGGACGTCCAGGGCACCACGGAAGATGAAGGGGAAGCCCAGGACGTTGTTGACCTGGTTCGGGTAGTCGGAACGGCCGGTCGCCATAATCACGTCATCGCGCGTGGCGTGGGCCAGCTCGGGGGTGATTTCCGGATCCGGGTTGGAACAGGCGAAGACGATGGGGTTGGCCGCCATGCGCTTGAGGCCTTCGGCCGACAGCAGATTCGGACCGGACAGACCCACGAAGACGTCGGCCCCTTCGAGGGCGTCGTCCAGGGTGCGCTTGCTGGTTTCGGTGGCGAAGGCCGACTTGTACTGGTTCAGGTCGTTGCGGCCACTGTGGACCACGCCCTGACGGTCGATCATGTAGATGTTCTCGACCTTGGCGCCCATGCTCACCAGCAGACGCATGCAGGAGATGGCGGCAGCACCGGCGCCCAGGCAAACGATCTTGGCATCTTCCAGGCGCTTGCCGGCGATTTCCAGGGCGTTGAGCATGCCCGCGGCGGTCACGATGGCAGTACCGTGCTGGTCATCGTGGAAGACCGGGATGTCGCACTGCTCGATCAGGGCGCGCTCGATCTCGAAGCACTCGGGCGCCTTGATGTCTTCCAGGTTGATGCCACCAAAGGTGATGGAGATGCGCTTGACGGTGTCGATGAAGGCCTGGGGGCTCTCCGCGTCCACCTCGATGTCGAAAACATCCACACCGGCGAAGCGCTTGAACAGCACGCCCTTACCTTCCATCACCGGCTTGGAGGCCAGCGGACCGAGGTTGCCCAGGCCGAGGATGGCGGTACCGTCAGAGATCACGGCAACCAGGTTGCCCTTGCCGGTGTAACGGTAGGCCAGTTCGGGATCGCGACCGATCTCGCGGACCGGCTCGGCGACGCCGGGGCTGTAGGCCAGGGACAGGTCACGGGCGGTAGCGGTGGGCTTGGTCAGCTCGACGCTGAGTTTGCCGGGGCGCGGCTGGGCGTGGTATTCGAGGGCGGCGGTTTTGAGATCAGACATTATTGGTATATCCGCGTGGTGTGGGTCTTGGGTCGGGCGAGAATACGCAAAGACTCAAGGTGCCACAAGCAATCGGCCATATGCCTGAAATCAATCGCAATACGACTTTCGGCTAAAACGATTCAACCCGCAAACCCAGCATGTGCGGGTCGTTCAGGGTCATCTGCCAACGCGCCCGGCCAGGTTCCCTGCGGCGATTGCGGTCGGAAATCCAGCCCCTCACCTCGAGGTCACGACCTATCCATTGCTGCAGCGGCACCTCGTCGAAGGCGTCTACGAAGCGATCGGGGACATTGACCACCAGGTCTCCTTCCAACTGCAGCCAGAGTCCGCCGCGGTTGCGCTCGACCTCCCGCAGGCGCCCCTGCACTACGGCGAAGCCCCCTTCTTCGACGCGGGTGGCGGCGATGGTCGGATCCTGTTTCCAGATGCCCAATCGCGCCCGGCGCGCCTGGCGTTCCGCGGCGGCCTGACAGGCGGCCAGCCGGGTATTGGGGGCGATGGCCACCGCGTAACCGAGCCCCTCGGCAATCAGCCGGGCTTCCAGGTTGCTGTCCTGGCGATCATAGAGGTGCGCCAGGGTACGGCCATAGTGGTCGGTTTCTTCGCTGCCCGGCACCAGGCGCAGGCGCTCGTCGCTGGCCGCGACCAGTTCCTGCAGGCGACGGCGCGCGGTTTCGGCATAGGGCTGGGGAGTACCGCCGGACTTGCCCAGCTCCGGAGCATTGACGCCGATCAGGCGCACCGCGCGGCCATCGGCCAGGCGCAGGGTATCGCCGTCCACCACCTGGCGCACCGTGACCTCCTGCCCACCAGGCAGCAGCGGGCACTCCGCCCCTAGAACCAGTGGTGCGCCAACGAGAGCACCAATAAAAAAGGCGCCCCAGAGGGACGCCTTTTTCAGTGTCGAGCCATACGGAGATGGTCGACGGCAGCGCATTACTTGCTGCTGCCAAACACGCCGAAGCGCTGCTTGAAGCGATCGATACGACCGCCAGCGTCCAGGACCTTCTGCTTGCCGGTATAGAACGGGTGGCATTCGGAGCAGACGTCCAGGTGAATGTTCTTGCTCAGGGTCGAGCGGGTCTTGATGACGTTACCGCAGCTGCAGGTGGCTTCGATAGCATCGTACTGCGGATGAATATCAGCTTTCATGGAACTATCCTCGGGGTCTAGCTGTGCCGCCACCCGGCGCCATTGCCGGATACCGCACAGATTTGGGCTGCGAATCATACCAGAGCGGATAGGACGTGCAAGCAACCCCCACACCGCCTGTCTGCTACCATCGGGCTTTACGCCTGCGAGCCTTGCCGTGCCCCTGATCCTGCGCCTGGCGCTGCCTTCCCCACTGCGCCGCCTGTTCGACTACCTGCCGCCCAAGGGGGCGGCCGAGGAACAGTTGCGGCCGGGCGTACGACTGCGGGTGCCGTTCGGCCGGCGCGAAGTGGTCGGGGTACTGATCGAGGTCGCCCAGGAAACCGAGGTACCGCCGGACAAACTGCGCAAGGCCCTGCAACTGCTCGACGAGCGCCCGCCGCTGCCGAGCGCGCTGTTCGAACTCTGCCAGTGGTCCGCCCAGTACTATCAGCACAGCCTCGGCGACACTCTGAGCTGGGCACTTCCTGCCCTTTTGCGTCAGGGGGAGCCGGCAGAGCGCCGGCTACAGCGCTTTTGGATCGCCCAGCCCGACGCCCGCCCGGAAGACCCGCGCCTGGCCCGGGCACCGCGCCAGCGCGAGGCGCTCAAGACCTTGCGCCAGCACCCCCATGGCGTGCTGCACGAGTTGCTCGGCCAGCTCGGCCTGGTCAAGGACAGTCTCGATCTCCTGCAGGCCAAGGGCCTGGTCCAGGTGGAGACCCGCTATCACCAGCCGACCCGGCACCAGGGCTCCTGGCTCGCCCAGGCCGAATTGCCGCTCAACAGCGAGCAGCGGCTGGCCTACGAAGCGATCCGCAGCGGCAGCGGCTTCCATTGCTATCTGTTGGAGGGGGTGACCGGCAGCGGCAAGACCGAGGTCTATCTGCAGCTGATCCGGGCCACCCTGGAAGCGGGACGCCAGGCGCTGCTGCTGATCCCCGAGATCAACCTGGGCCCCCAGACCCTGGGCCGCTTCGAGCAACGCTTCAATGCCCGCATCGCCCTGCTGCACTCGGCGCTGACCGATCGCGAGCGCATGGACATCTGGCTGGCCGCCCGCGACGGCGAACTGGATATCGTGGTGGGCACCCGCTCGGCGCTGTTCACCCCGCTCAAGCACCCCGGGCTGATCATCGTCGACGAAGAACACGATGCCTCCTATAAACAGCAGGAAGGCCTGAGATACCACGCCCGTGACCTAGCGGTCGTCCGCGCACGCTTCGAGAATCTGCCGGTGGTGCTGGGCTCGGCCACCCCTTCGCTGGAGAGTCTGCACAACGCCGACCAAGGACGCTACGCCCATCTGCGCCTGTCGCTGCGCGCCGGCGGCGCCCAGCCGCCACGCTTCGAGCGCCTTGACGTGCGCAGTCGCCCGCTGGATAGCGGTTTGTCCCAGCCATTGCTCAAGGCCATGGGCGCGACCCTGGAGCACGGGCAGCAGGTGCTGGTGTTCCTCAATCGGCGTGGTTTCGCCCCTACCCTGCTCTGCCACGACTGCGGTTGGCTGGCCCAGTGCCCGCGCTGCGATGCGCGCATGACCTACCACCGCGGCTCCGGTGAGCTGCGCTGTCATCACTGTGATCACCGCCAGGCGCCGCCGCGTCATTGCCCTTCCTGCGGCAAGCTCGACCTGCGTCCGGTGGGGGCCGGCACCGAGCGCGCCGAGGAACGCCTGCAGCTGCTGTTTCCGGACATCCCGGTGCTGCGCATCGACCGCGACACCACCGCGCGCAAGGACGCCCTGGGCAAGCTCTTGCGCACCATTCATAGCGGGGTGCCCTGCATCCTGGTCGGCACCCAAATGCTCGCCAAGGGCCACCACTTCCCCAAGGTGACCCTGGTGGCCGTGCTCGATGCCGACAGCGGGCTGTTTTCCGCCGACTTCCGCGCCAGTGAGCGCATGGCGCAGCAGATCGTCCAGGTGGCCGGACGTGCGGGCCGCGCCGAGGAGCCCGGGCAGGTACTGATCCAGACCCACCTGGCCGATCACCCGCTGATGGTGCAGCTGGCCGAGGAAGGCTATCCAGCCTTCGCCCGCCAGGCCTTGCAGGAGCGCCGCGCCGCGGGTCTGCCGCCCTTCGCCTATCTGGCACTGCTGCGCGCCGATGCCCATCGCCAGGATCAGGTGGAAAATTTCCTGGAGGCGGCCTATCACGTCGCGGAAGGCCTGGCGGTCAATCTCGCATTGCCCCAGGTGGAGTTGCTCGGCCCGGTACCGGCGCCGATGGAACGCCGTGCCGGTCGCCATAGGGCCCAGTTGCTGCTGCAGAGCAGCAGTCGCGCGCCCCTGCACCGGTTGCTGGGCATCTGGGTGGCCCAACTGGAAAGCCTGCCGGAAGCGCGCCAGGTGCGCTGGTCCCTGGACGTCGATCCCATCGATCTGTTCTAGTGGCACTGGCTTACCATTGGCAAGGCCGGGCTTGCCACGGATAATGCCGGGTTTTCATCGCAGTGCGCGCTCGGCGCACGCCGAAGGCCAATGACCATGAAAGACAGCATCCGCCAGCTCATCCAGCACGCCCTCGACCGCCTGATCGTCGACGGCACCCTGCCGGCCGACGTGGCGCCGGCCATCCAGGTCGAGAACACCAAGGACAAGAGCCACGGCGACTTCGCCAGCAACGTCGCCCTGCTGCTGGCCAAGCCGGCCCGCGCCAAGCCACGCGAACTGGCCGAGAAGCTGCTGGCCGCCCTCCCCGCCGACCCGGCGGTAAGCAAGGTGGAGATCGCCGGCCCCGGCTTCCTCAACTTCTTTCAGAACCACGCGCAACTAGCCGCGCGGCTGGATGCGGCCTTTGCCGATCCGCAGCTGGGCGTGCACAAGGGCGGCCCGCGCCAGCGGGTGGTGGTGGACCTGTCCTCGCCGAACCTGGCCAAGGAGATGCACGTCGGTCACCTGCGCTCCACCATCATCGGCGATGCCGTGGCGCGGGTGCTGGAGTTCCTCGGCGACGAGGTGATCCGCCAGAACCACGTGGGTGACTGGGGTACCCAGTTCGGCATGCTGCTGGCCTACATGGAAGAACAACCCCAGGCCGCCGAGGGCGAGCTGGCGGATCTTGAGGTGTTCTACCGCGCGGCCAAGGGCCGCTTCGACGCCTCGCCGGAGTTCGCCGCCCGTGCTCGCGAACTGGTGGTGGCGCTGCAGGCGGGCGATGCCCATTGCCTGCGCCTCTGGGAGCGATTCAACGCCGTCTCCCTGTCCCACTGCCAGGAGGTCTATGACCGCCTCAACGTCAAGCTGACTCCGGCCGACGTCAAAGGCGAGAGCGCCTACAACGACGACCTGGCCCAGGTGGTCGCCGATCTGGACGCCGCCGGCCTGCTCACCGAGAGCGATGGCGCCCGTTGCGTCTTCCTCGATGAATTCAAGAACGCCGAGGGCAACCCCCTGCCGGTGATCGTGCAGAAGGCCGGTGGCGGCTATCTCTATTCCACCACCGACCTCGCCGCCATGCGCTACCGCAGCCGCCAGCTGCACGCCGACCGCGCGCTCTACTTCGTCGACCAGCGCCAGGCCCTGCACTTCCAGATGGCCTTCGAGGTGGCGCGCCGCGCCGGCTTCGTCGATCCGGCCATGCAACTCGAACACATGGGCTTCGGCACCATGAACGGCGCCGATGGCCGCCCCTTCAAGACCCGCGACGGCGGCACCGTCAAGCTGGTGGACCTGCTCGACGAAGCCGAGGAGCGCGCCTATCAGCTGGTCAAGGACCGCAATGCCGGTCGCGCCGAGCGCGGCGAGGCCCCCTTCAGCGAAGACGAACTGCGCCACATCGGCCGCGTGGTGGGTATCGCCTCGGTCAAGTACGCCGACCTGTCCAAGCACCGTACCAGCGACTACAGCTTCAACTTCGAGCAGATGCTCAGCTTCGAGGGCAACACCGCGCCCTATCTGCTGTACGCCTACACCCGGGTCGCCAGCGTGCTGCGCAAGGCCGAGCAGAGCGAACCCGCCGGTAGCATCCGCCTGGACGCCCCGCAGGAGCAGGACCTGGGTGGTCGCCTGGCGCAATTCGGCGAAATCCTCGCCAGCGTTGCCGACAAGGGCACCCCGCACCTGCTGTGCAGCTACCTCTATGACCTGGCCGGCCTGTTCTCCAGCTTCTACGAGAATTGCCCGATCCTGACCGCCGAGGACCCTGAGCTGCGCCAGAGCCGCCTGCGGCTGGCCGCCCTCACCGGGCGCACCCTCAAGCAGGGTCTGGAACTGCTCGGCCTGCACACCCTGGAACGCATGTAAGAGACGGATCACCGCCTGATGGCCAAGAAAGCCCCACCCAAGCGCGGCGCCAGTCGCAACACCTCGGCTCCCAAGAAACAGCCCCTGCCCGGCTGGGTCTGGCTCGCGTCGGGTCTGGCCATCGGCGCCTTCGTCGTATTCCTGATGAAGCTCGAACCGGGTAACAAGTCGGTGCAGCGCGCCAAGCCGGAGGAAGGTCGCCCGGCCGCCACGGCGGGCAATGGCAAGTCGACCGCTGCCGGCAAGACCGAAGGCACGCCGCCTACGCCGATCAAGCCCAAGTACGATTTCTATACCCTGCTACCCGAATCCGAGGTGATCGTGCCGCCGGACGCCGTGCCACGCACGCCGGCCGCCAAGCCGACCCCCCCGGCCAAGCCGGATGCCGCGGCGACGCCGGCGCAGCCCGGCCAGCCGACCACCGCGACCCCGACCACGCCAGGTACCGCTCCGGGCCAGCCCGCTGCGACGCCACCCAAGGAAGCGACCACCAAGGCCCAGCCGCCAGTGACCCTGTTCTTCCTCCAGGCCGGTTCCTTCCGCACCCAGGCCGATGCCGACCGGGTCCGCGCCCAGATCATCATGCTCGGCCAGGACGTGCGCGTGGAATCGGGCAAGGTCAAGGACGACACCTGGTATCGGGTGCTGGTCGGTCCCTATAGCGATCGTGACCAACTGACCCAGGCACAGAAGCAGCTCGCCGGCAGCGGCTTCAAGAATCTGTTGCTGCAGCAACGCCGCGGTCACTAGGAGTCTGCCCACGGCGTGCTGCGTGCCGGCCAAACGGCGTTGAAAACCCTCTGGATCGCCAGCCCCACCTAGGCGGTCCAGCCGGAATGCTCATTTACCACGCGCAAACTGCGCTTCCTCGAGCGTTTTCGCCTTGTTTGGTTCTAGCTCGCGAGGCCGTGAACAGACGCTCACCTGCCGAATCCCCTCGCCGCGACGCTTGAAGGGCGCCGCGGCCATCCCCATATCTCCGCGTAACCGGGGCCGACGGCCCAAGCAACGCGGAGAGATTCCCTTGACCACCATCGTTTCTGTACGCCGCAACGGCAAGGTCGTGATCGGCGGCGACGGCCAGGTTTCCCTGGGCAACACCGTCATGAAAGGCAATGCCAAGAAAGTCCGCCGGCTGTACCGGGGCGAGGTGCTGGCCGGTTTCGCCGGCGGTACCGCCGACGCCTTCACCCTCTTCGAGCGCTTCGAGGCGCAACTCGAAAAGCATCAGGGCCATCTGGTCCGTGCCGCCGTCGAGCTGGCCAAGGACTGGCGCACCGACCGTGCCCTACGCCGCCTGGAAGCCATGCTGGCGGTCGCCAACAAGGACGCTTCCCTGATCATCACCGGCAACGGCGACGTGGTGGAACCCGAGGAGGGCCTGATCGCCATGGGTTCCGGGGGTGCCTATGCCCAGGCCGCCGCCCGCGCCCTGCTCCTGCACACCGACCTCAGTGCCCGCGAGATCGCCGAGACCTCCCTGAATATCGCCGGTGACATCTGCGTGTTCACCAACCGCAACCTGACCATCGAGGAGCTGGACGCGCCTCAGGCGTGATCCGGTTTAGAGACTGCCCATGTCCATGACCCCCCGCGAAATCGTCCACGAACTCAACCGCCATATCATCGGCCAGGACGACGCCAAGCGCGCCGTGGCCATCGCCCTGCGCAACCGCTGGCGGCGCATGCAGCTGCCCGCCGAGCTGCGCCCCGAGGTCACGCCCAAGAACATCCTGATGATAGGCCCGACCGGCGTGGGCAAGACCGAGATCGCCCGGCGCCTGGCCAAGCTGGCCAATGCGCCCTTCCTCAAGGTAGAAGCGACCAAGTTCACCGAGGTCGGCTATGTCGGCCGCGACGTCGAGTCCATCATCCGTGATCTCGCCGACGCCGCCGTGAAGATGCTGCGCGAACAGGAGATGGTGCTTAACCGCCATCGCGCCGAAGACGCTGCCGAAGAGCGCATCCTCGATGCCCTGCTGCCGCCGGCGCGTCCTTCGGTGGGCTTCAGCAACGAACCCCAGCCGACCGCCACCGATAGCAACACTCGTCAGCTGTTCCGCAAGCGTCTGCGCGAAGGCCAGCTGGACGACAAGGAAATCGACATCGAGGTGGCTGACACGCCGGCCGGCGTCGAGATCATGACCCCGCCCGGCATGGAGGAGATGACCAGCCAGCTGCAGAATCTCTTCGCCGGCATGCACAAGGGCAAGACCAAGCAGCGCAAGCTCAAGGTCAAGGAAGCGCTCAAGCTGGTGCGCGACGAAGAAGCCGCCCGCCTGGTCAACGAGGAAGAACTCAAGGGCCGCGCCCTGGAAGCCGTCGAGCAGCACGGCATCGTCTTCATCGATGAGATCGACAAGGTCGCCAAGCGTGGCAACACCA
This sequence comes from Pseudomonas oryzihabitans, assembly GCF_001518815.1. NCBI lineage: Bacteria > Pseudomonadati > Pseudomonadota > Gammaproteobacteria > Pseudomonadales > Pseudomonadaceae > Pseudomonas > Pseudomonas oryzihabitans. Next base: position 657,643 of record NZ_CP013987.1, on the reverse strand, counting down.
GCGGTGCCGATGTTTCCCGCGAGGGGGTGCAGCGTGACCTGCTGCCGCTGATCGAGGGCTGCACCGTCAACACCAAGCTGGGCATGGTCAAGACCGACCACATCCTGTTCATCGCCTCGGGCGCCTTCCACCTGTCCAAGCCCAGCGACCTGGTACCGGAGCTGCAGGGTCGCCTGCCGATTCGCGTCGAGCTCAAGGCGCTGACCCCGCAGGATTTCGAGCGGATCCTCACTGAGCCGCACGCCTCCCTCACCGAGCAGTATCGCGAACTGCTCAAAACCGAGGGGCTGCACGTGGAATTCGCCGCCGATGGCATCACCCGCATCGCCGAGATCGCCTGGCAGGTCAACGAGAAGACCGAGAACATCGGGGCTCGTCGCCTGCATACCCTGCTGGAGCGCCTGCTGGAAGAGGTGTCCTTCAGCGCCGCCGACCTGGCTGGCCAGCAGAATGGCGAGCCCATCGTCATCGACGCGGCCTATGTGAACGGCCATCTGGGCGAACTGGCCCAGGACGAAGACCTGTCGCGCTATATACTGTGATGGTAGGCCTGATGCCTGGTCTATCGCGGCCATGGCCGCAATAGACCGTAGGTTGGGTTGAGACAGCTCTATAGTCGAAGCCCAACATTGCCTGCACCCTGCGCCCATGTTGGGCTTCGCTGTGCTCAGCCCAACCTACGGCGACCGGTAGAAGCGGCCACATCGACGGACCGCCAGGGCCACGTTGGCCTCAAGCAAAGACTGAATCGCCGTCCAGAGAACCTCAGCATGCGTATCCCCACCGCCATCCAGCTCCACAAGGCCTCAAAGACCCTCAGCGTCAGCTACGGCGCGGAAACCTTCGAGCTGCCCGCCGAATTCCTGCGGGTGCATTCGCCCTCGGCCGAGGTGCAGGGACACGGCAATCCGGTACTGCAGTTCGGCAAGCAGCAGGTCGGCATCACCGCCGTGGAAGCAGCGGGGCGCTACGCCGTCAAGCTGACCTTCGACGATGGCCACGACAGCGGTCTGTTCAGCTGGGACTATCTCTACGAACTGGGCAGTCGCCGTGACGAACTCTGGGCCGACTACCTGGAGCAGCTGGCCCGCGCCGGCAAGACGCGGGACCCGCATGTCAGTGCGGTCAAGCTGATGCTTTAGCCCGGACTAGGCTGCCAGGGCCTTGTCCAACTTGCGCTCGATCTCCTTCTCGATCTGGCCGCTGAGCATCGAGAACATCATCCCCAGGGTCGCCAGCACCCGCACCTTATCTTCCGCCACCTCGATCCGCCCATCCACGCCACTGCGCGTGAATCTCAGGGTATCGCCCTCCCAGGCGCAGGCCACCCCATAGTCGCGCGTGAGTTTTTCGGCCAGTTGATCGGCCTTCTGGCGAACGCCTTCCAAGCCAAGCGAATGGCTGCGTTCGATGGTGATCTGGGACATCGGGGAACTCCGGATAAAGGGCCATGACTATAGCGAGGGCCCGCCACGTCGCCAATCGTGAGAACCGAGCGGTCAGCCCCGGTTTTAGCCAGGCAAGTCGGGTGATCGGCCTGCTAGAATGCCCTCTTGTCCCTGTCCCAGGTGTAGCCCCATGAGCGATCCGCGCAAAGGCCCCGAGGCCGAATCCCAGACCCACTTCGGCTACCAGAGCGTTCCGGAGAGCCAGAAGGCTTACAAGGTCGCGGAAGTCTTCCACTCGGTCGCCGCCAAGTACGATGTGATGAACGACGTGATGTCGGCGGGCATCCACCGGCTGTGGAAGAGATTCACCATCGAGCTCTCCGGCGTGCGGCGCGGCAATCGGGTGCTGGACATCGCCGGGGGTACCGGCGACCTGACCAAGCAGTTCGCCCGCCTGGTCGGCCCCACCGGCGAGGTGGTCCTCGCCGACATCAACGACTCCATGCTCCGGGTCGGTCGCGATCGCCTGCTCGACCAGGGCGTCGCCAGCAATGTGCGTTTCGTCCAGGCGGATGCCGAGAAGCTGCCCTTCCCCGACAACCATTTCGATTGCATCACCATCGCCTTCGGCCTGCGCAACGTCACCCACAAGGATCAGGCCCTGGCGTCCATGCTGCGCGTGCTCAAGCCCGGTGGCCGGCTGCTGGTGCTGGAATTCTCCAAACCCACCAACCCGCTGGTGTCCAAGGCCTATGACGCCTATTCCTTCGGCTTCCTGCCGCTGATGGGCAAGCTGGTGGCCGGCGATGCCGAGAGCTACCGCTACCTGGCCGAATCCATCCGCATGCATCCCGACCAGCAGACCCTCAAGGCCATGATGGAAGAGACCGGTTTCGCCCGGGTCTCCTACCACAACATGACCGGCGGCGTGGTCGCCCTGCATCGCGGCATCAAGCCCTGATGGCCCTCGTCACCCAGGCGTTGCTGGCCGCGCTGGAACGCGGCCTGAATCCACTGCTGGCGCTCGATCCGGTGGCGCTGCCACGCCTGGCGGCCCTGACCGGCCGGGTGATCGCCGTGCAGACCCGGCAACCCGCGCTGCGCCTCTACATCCTGCCAGCGGGTGACGGCCTGCACTTCGCCGCCCATCACGAGGGGGACATCGACTGCACCCTCAAAGCCCCGGCTACGCGTCTGGCCGAGCTGGCCCTGGCCCGTGACAAGCAGCGGGTCCTGCACCAGCCGGACGTCCGCCTGGAAGGCGACAGCACCCTGCTGATCGAACTGGCCGACATCCTGCAGAAGCTGGAGCTGGACTGGCAGCACGAGGTCGGTCGCTGGCTTGGCCCCCTTCCGGCCGCACTGCTGGGCGATCTCGCCCGTCGCGGGCAGGTGCTTGGCGAACAGAGCCGGGACAGCTTGCAAATGACGCTGTCCAACTGGCTGAACGAGGAGAGCCGCCAACTGGTCGGGCGCCTCGAAGGCGAGGCCCGCTTCGCCGAGATCGATGCCCTACGCCTGGACGTGGACCGTCTCGACGCCCGTATTGCCCGCCTGGGCGCCGCCCGCAACGCCAGGGATAACCCCGACGAATGAAGCTGTTCGCTGCCCTCAACCGCCTGTTGCGGATCCTCTTCGTCATCATCCGCTATCGGCTGGACGACATCGTCTACGCCCTGCCGCTGCCCTGGTACCTGCGCGCTACCCGCTACGTGCTGCCCTGGCGCTGGCTGCCGCGGCCGAGCAAGACGCTGCCGCGCGGTGCCCGGCTGCGCCTGGCGCTGGAAGGCCTGGGGCCGGTCTTCATCAAGTTCGGCCAGATCCTCTCCACCCGTCGCGACCTCATGCCCGAGGATATCGCCGACGAACTGATGTTCCTGCAGGACAAGGTACCGCCCTTCCCGCCCGAAAAGGCCGTGGCGCTCATCGAAGCCCAGCTCGGGATGCCCATCAAGCAGGCCTTCGCCCGCTTCGATCACCAGCCGCTAGCCTCGGCCTCGGTAGCCCAGGTCCATGCCGCCCAGCTGCGCACCGGCGAAGAAGTGGTGGTCAAGGTGGTACGGCCGGGTCTCAAAGGCATCATCAGCCAGGACATCGCCTGGTTGTTCCTGCTGGCCCGCACCGCTGAAAAGCTCTCCGCGGAGGCGCGTCGCCTGCACCCGATGGAGGTGGTCAGCGACTACGAGAAGACCATCTACGACGAGCTGGACCTCTTGCGCGAAGCAGCCAACTCCAGCCAGCTGAGACGCAACTTCGAAGGTTCCGAGCGCCTCTATGTGCCCCAGGTGTACTGGGACTGGTGCCGCGAGCGGGTACTGGTCATGGAGCGCATCTACGGCATCCCGGTGACCGATCTGGCGGCCCTGCGCGACCAGGGCACCGACTTCAAGCTGCTGGCCGAGCGCGGCGTGGAAATCTTCTTCACCCAGGTGTTTCGTGACAGCTTCTTTCACGCCGACATGCACCCGGGCAACATCTTCGTCAGCACCGCCAAGCCCTGGGATCCGCTCTACATCGCCGTGGACTGCGGCATCATCGGCAGCCTGACCCCCGAAGACCAGGACTACCTGGCGCGCAACCTCTGGGCCTTCTTCCAGCGCGACTACCGCAAGGTCGCCCAGTTGCACATCGACTCTGGCTGGGTGCCTGCCAACACCCAGGTCAACGAGCTGGAAGGGGCCATCCGCACCGTCTGCGAGCCCATCTTCGAGAAGCCGCTCAAGGACATCTCCTTCGGCCAGCTGCTGCTGCGGCTGTTCCAGGTAGCGCGGCGCTTCAACATGGAGATCCAGCCGCAACTGGTGCTCTTGCAGAAGACTCTGCTGAACATCGAAGGCCTGGGTCGCCAGCTCTATCCGGACCTGGATCTCTGGTCCACCGCCAAGCCCTATCTGGAAAAGTGGATGCGCAAGCGGCTCAGCCCGCCGCAGGTCGCCCGCAACATTCAGCAGCAACTGGAACAGATTCCTCATCTGGCGCAGATGGCTCGCGATACCCTGGAACGCATCACCCAGCCGCATCGCAAGGATCCGCCCAATCCCTGGGGAGGCCGCCGCGACGACTGGATCGTCCGAGTGATAGGCGCGGTCATGCTGGTCGGCGCAGCCCAGCTGGGGCTCGAACCCCAGCCCCATGCCTGGCCGGCCTGGGCCATGCTGGTCGGCGGCCTGGTTCTGGTGATCAGGCGCTGAACTCCTTAAGCTGTAACCGTCCTGTCACTTTTATCGGGCGAAATACACGCCCTCAGCCACTGGTGCCCTGCCGCTGTATTCACGTTGCGTCTTGTGCGAGGCTGGTACCCTAAATTCGAAGTACTGAACAGACCGATGAGCGACTGGTTAGACGAGATCCACTGGAACAGCGACGGCCTGGTACCGGCCATTGCCCAGGACCCCGCCACGGGGCGTATCCTGATGATGGCTTGGATGAACCGCGAATCCCTGGCCCTGACCGCCGCCGAAGGCCGCGCGGTCTACTGGTCGCGCTCGCGCAACCGCCTATGGCGCAAGGGCGAGGAATCCGGCCACGTGCAGCGGGTCCTGGAACTGCGCCTGGATTGCGACGCCGACGTGGTAGTGCTGCAGGTGGAGCAACTGGGCGGCATCGCCTGCCACACCGGCCGGGAAAGCTGCTTCTATCGGGTACTGAGCGATGACCAGTGGGAGACTGTCGACCCAGTCCGCAAGGATCCCAGCGCCATCTATGCCGGAGGCCACGGCCATGACTGACACCCTCGCACGCCTGGCGCAGGTGCTGGAAGAACGCAAGCAGGCCGCCCCGGACTCCTCCTATGTGGCCAGTCTCTACCACAAGGGCCTGAACAAGATCCTGGAAAAGGTGGGCGAAGAAAGCGTCGAGACCATTCTCGCCGCCAAGGACGCCGCCATCAGCCAGCAGTACGACGACGTCATCTACGAGACCGCCGACCTCTGGTTCCACAGCCTGATCATGCTTTCGGCCCTCGGCCAGCATCCCCAGGCCGTGCTGGACGAACTGGACCGCCGCTTCGGACTCTCCGGGCATGCCGAAAAGGCCGCCCGCACTTAATCCTGACCCCAAGCTTCGCAACGAGGAAAAACCATGGGTATCTTCGACTGGAAACACTGGATCGTCATCCTGCTCGTCGTGGTGATCGTCTTTGGCACCAAACGCCTGAAGCACCTCGGCTCCGATGTGGGCGAGGCCATCAAGGGCTTCCGCAAGGCCATGCATACCGACGAGGACGACAAGGCCGAGCAGCCGTCGACCACCGGCACGGCCAATCCGAACGCCCCCCTGAGCCGTCCCCAGACCTTCGACGCCGAGCACCGCAAGGTCGAAGAACCGGTGGTGCGCAAGGACTAAGGCCCTCTCATGTTCGGAATCAGCTTTCCCGAAATGATGCTGGTAGGGTTCGTCGCCCTACTGGTATTGGGTCCGGAGCGCCTGCCAGGCGCGGCGCGCACCGCAGGCTTGTGGATCGGTCGGCTGCGGCGCAGCTTCAACAGCATCCGCCAGGAAGTGGAGCGCGAGATCGGCGCTGACGAAATTCGCCAGCAGCTGCGCAACGAGCATATCCTGTCCATGGAACAGCGCGACAACCGGCCCAAACCTGCCGCTTCCGCCCCAGAAGCCCAGATGCCGCCTACCGCCGCTGCCCCGCCCATGCCCCAGGACGTGGTTGCCGAACGCCCGCAGGATCCGCCCCAGACGCCGCCAAGAGCACCATGAGCGACAAGCCTTCCGAACATGATGACCAGGAAATGCCCCTGGTCTCGCACCTGACCGAACTGCGTACGCGCATCCTGAGATGCGTACTGGCGACCTTTCTGATCTTTCTCGGGCTGTTCTACTTCGCCCAGAAGATCTACGCCTTCGCTTCCGAGCCGATCCGCCGCGTGCTGCCCGAAGGCGCGACCATGATATCCACGGACGTCACCTCGCCCTTTCTTGCGCCCTTCAAGCTGACCCTGGTGGTGTCGCTGTTCATCGCCATGCCGGTGATCCTGCATCAGGTCTGGGGGTTCGTGGCACCCGGGTTGTATCGCCATGAAAAGAAAGTCGCCATCCCGCTGCTGATCTCCAGCATCGTGCTGTTCTACGCCGGCATGGCCTTCGCCTACTTCCTGGTGTTCCCGATCATCTTCCACTTCTTCAGCAGCATCACGCCGGAAGGCGCCATGATGATGCCGGACCTGAACGCCTATCTGGATTTCATCCTGACGCTGTTCTTCGCCTTTGGCGTGGCCTTCGAGATTCCCGTGGCCACCGTGCTGCTGATCTGGATCGGCGTGGTCGACGTGACCTACCTGAAGAAGATCCGCCCCTACGTCATCATCGGCTGCTTCGTGGTCGGCATGATCCTGACGCCACCGGATGTCTTCTCCCAGACCATGCTGGCCGTGCCCATGTGGCTGCTGTTCGAGATCGGCCTGCTGTTCGGCCGCTTCGTGCAGAAGCGCGAGCGCCCGGTCGACGATGACGACGCCAGTCCCGAAGCCCAGCCGCCCGCCGAACGCCCGTGAATCTGATCCTGCTCGAAGCGGCCGACTTCACGGCCGCTGACCGGGTCGTGCTGCGCGATCCGCGCCGTCTCGCCCATCTGCGCGAGGTCCACCAGGCGGCCGCGGGCGATCAAATGCGCGTCGGCCTGCTGAATGGCCTGATGGGGTCCGGCCAGATCGAGTCCCTCGATGCCGGCCAGGCCTGTCTCAACGTCACCCTCGACCAATCACCACCGGCCAAGCTGCCGCTCACCCTGCTGCTCGCCCTGCCCCGCCCCAAGATGCTGCGCCGGGTGCTGCAGACCGTATCCGCCATGGGCGTCGCGCGCCTGGTGCTGCTCAACAGCTATCGGGTGGAAAAGAGCTTCTGGCAGACCCCGTTCCTGGAACCCCGGGCCATCGAGGAGCAATTGCGCCTCGGGCTGGAGCAGGCGCGGGACACGGTGCTGCCGGAGGTACTGATCGAAAAGAGATTCAAGCCCTTCGTCGAGGATCGCCTGCCCGCACTGGCAGCCGGCACCCGCGGCCTGGTCGGCCATCCGGGCAGCTATCCCGCCTGCCCTCGTGCCCTCGACGAGCCCGTGACGCTGGCGATCGGCCCTGAGGGTGGCTGGATACCCTACGAGGTGGAGAAGTTGCAGGAGGCCGGCCTGGCGCCCGTACAGCTCGGTGAGCGCATCCTGCGCGTCGAGAACGCCGTACCCGCCCTGCTCGCCCGCCTGTTCTAGCTCGATCACGGACAAGAAAAAGCCCCGGCGTCTTGCGACACCGGGGCTTTTTCATGCGCGGAGCGCCTCCTCAGGAGGCAGGCCGCGGGGTCAGGCTGGCAGGACTGGCCGCGGCATCCGCCGCCGAATCGCTGTGGGAGCGCGGCCGCAGGGTGGCGTAGGCGTCCCGCCAATTGCGGTGCTCTTCGGCTTTCCAGACCTGCAGGTGCAGTTGCGCCATGCCGTCCGGATCGCTGAGCAGACGCCACTGGTCGTCGCCCTTGGTCTTCTCGGGACCGGCGGCCAACACTCGCGCAACCCGCTCTTCGCGCAGCCGGCGGGCCGGCTCCACCACCTTGCCGTGGCGACCGCGGGCCATGCCGATGGCCAGGGCATTGAGCACCGGATCGACAGTGGCGCGCAGGAAGCCCTTGGTCAGGGCGTTGCGGTTGTTCAGGTGCAGGTACTCGTCGGTAGCTACCAGCTCGCGCGGCGGTGCGTATTCTTCCGGGATCAGGAACAGATGATGCCGGCGACTGCCCAGACCCAGGTTGGTACGGCTGGAAATCACCGATACCGGAGCCGAGAGGATCAGCGACACCACGATGGGCGACAGCCACCAGAGGAAGCGCGGGTCGAGCCAGGCCACGCCGGCGGTCCAGATCAGGCCGAGCAGCATCTGCGAACCATGACGGCGGAAGGCTTCGCTCCAGGGCGTGTCGTTGTCGTCACGCTGGGGCGAATTCCACTGCACCGACCAGCCGAGGAAGGCGGCGGTCACGAACACCGTGTGGAACAGCATCCGCACCGGTGCCAGCAGCACCGAGAAGAGCATCTCCAGCATCATGGAGAGGAACAGCCGCAGACCTCCGCCGAATTCCTTGGCGCCCTTGGCGATGATCAGCACCACACTGAGCAGCTTGGGCAGGAACAGCAGGATCAGGGTGGTGGAGAACAGCGCGATGGCCTGCTCCGGGTGCCACTGGGGCCAGACCGGGAACAGCTGCCGTGGCTGGAAGAAGTACTGGGGCTCCAGCAGCTTGTGGATCGCCAGCAGGGCCGTGGACAGCACCAGGAAGAGGAACCACAGCGGCGCCGACAGGTAGGACATCACCCCGGTCAGGAACACCGCACGGTGCACCGGGTGCATGCCCTTGACCAGGAACAGCCGGAAGTTCATCAGGTTGCCATGGCACCAGCGGCGGTCGCGCTTGAGCTCGTCCAGCAGGTTGGGCGGCAGTTCTTCGTAGCTGCCTGGCAGGTCGTAGGCGATCCACACGCCCCAGCCGGAACGCCGCATCAGCGCCGCTTCGACGAAGTCGTGGGACAGGATGGCACCGGCGAACGAGCCCGTGCCTGGCAAGGGAGCCAGGGCGCAGTGATCGATGAACGGCTTGACCCGGATAATGGCGTTGTGGCCCCAGTAGTGGGATTCACCCAGCTGCCAGAAGTGCAGACCGGCGGTGAACAGCGGACCATACACCCGGGTGGCGAACTGTTGCAGACGCGCGTACAGGGTATCCATGCCGGACGCCTTGGGCGCGGTCTGGATGATGCCGGCACGGGGATTGGCCTCCATCAGCCGGACCAGACTGGACAGGCATTCGCCGCTCATCACGCTGTCGGCGTCGAGCACTACCATGTACTTGTACTGGCTGCCCCAGCGACGGCAGAAGTCGTCGATGTTGCCGCTCTTGCGCTTCACCCGACGCCGACGGCGGCGATAGAAGATATGACCGAAGCCACCGACTTCACGGCACAGCTCCAGCCAGGCCTTCTCTTCGGCCACGCATTTGTCCGGATCGTTGCTGTCGCTGAGGATGAAGAAGTCGAAGTGCTCCAGCTCGCCACTGGCACGGACCGACTCGTAGGTCGCTCGCAGACCGGCGAAGACCCGCGGCACGTCCTCGTTGGCGATGGGCATCACCAGGGCGGTACGCGACTGCGGATCGATCGGCTCGGTCCCGGTGGAGCTGGCGGAGATGCTGTACTTGTCACGACCGCTGAGCAGCTGCCAGAAGCCCATCAGGGCGGTCCAGAAACCAGCGGAGACCCAGCAGAACAGCAGGGCGAAGAGCAGCAGGATGCTGGTCTGCACCACATAGGGCAGGACTTGGCGGACGGATTCGCCCCAGCCCTGTTGATAGACCTCGCCAAGATCGACCAGCGCCCAGCCCTGATAGGGCAGCACCGCCTTCATGTACCAGGTCGCGATGCCGGTCTGCGCCAGCATCAGGATCAACAGGATGAAGCGGCGGAAGGAACCTACCTTGCGCCAATGCGCGTGGGCATCGGCCTCGGGATCGGGCTGCCAGCGGCTGTGGTCCTTGCGGCCGAGCAGACGCTTCCAGCTCCGGGTTACGGGGTTGGTGCGCCAGGGATCGGGCACCATCATGGACCGGGTCATGGGCGGGGTGGCCTTGATGAAAACCCGGCCCTGAGCATCGCTGCCCAGCAGTTCGCCGTCTTCCAGGGTGTCGTCCCAACCGGCGGCGAGGCGCGCTTCGGTGGAAGCGATCACCGCATCGGCGCCTTGGGCGCCCTCGCCGCGGGCACCAGCCAGTTGCCGGTGCAGCGACTCGACGTCGGCCGTCTGGTCCAGCGCCTGCCGCTGCCCGGAGGGCAACGGCAGGTGTTCGAGGTAGTCGCCAGCAGCGGCGACCGAGGTATCGCGGGTGGTGTTATTCATTGGCAGGTAGCTGGTAAGTCCAGGTTTCGCTGAGCGGTTTGTCACCCTGGGCGAGGTTGGCGCGCATTTCCACCGGCTTGGTTTGATCCTTGACCTTGAGTCTCAAGGTCAGGCGATAGCCTTTGGTAACCGGGTTGTAGCGCACAGAGTTCTCGACCAGCTCACCGTTGGCATCCAGGCTGACCTGGGAGCCGACCTGCGAATCCTCGGGCAGATCATCGAGGTTCGGACCTTCGAAGTCGATAACGTAGGCCAGGCTGCCATCGGTCTGACGAACCAGGTTGGACTGGCGCACGTCGCCGGTGGACAGGCGGGTCTGGGAGACCCAGGCCAGGTCCTTGGTGTGCAGGTTGGGTTCGTCGGTGGTGAAGTGCAGGCGATAGCTGACGTCGATCGGCTGCCCCTTCTCAGGCAGCGTATCCGGCGTCCAGAAAGCCACGATGTTGTCGTTGGTCTCGTCCGGCGTGGGGATTTCCACCAGTTCGACGTGACCCTTGCCCCAGTCGCCCTTGGGCTCGACCCAGCCGCTCGGGCGCTTGTCGTAACGCTCGTCCAGATCCTGGTACTTGTAGAACTCGTGGCCGCGTTGCAGCAAGCCGAAACCGCGCGGATTCTCGATGGTGTAGGTGCTGACCGACAGGCGACGCGGGTTGTTCAGCGGGCGCCACAGCCACTCGCCATTGCCGGCATGGATGGCCAGGCCGTTGGAGTCGTGCAGAGCGGGCCGGTAGTTGACCTGGGCGCTCGGCTGGTTGGGGCCGAACAGGTACATGCTGGTCAGCGGAGCGATGCCGAGCTTGTTGACGTTGTCGCGCAGGAACACCTTGGCTTCTACGTCGACGGTGCTGTCCTTGCCAGGCGTCAGCACGAAGCGATAGGCACCGGTGGCCCGGGGCGAATCGAGCAGGGCATAGATCACCAGGTTGCGGCGATCCGACTGGGGTTGTTCGACCCAGAATTCGGTGAAGCGGGGAAATTCCTCGCCGGACGGCAACGCCGTGTCGATGGCCAGACCGCGGGCAGACAGGCCATAGACCTGGTTCTTGCCGATCACGCGGAAATAGCTGGCACCGAGCATGGTCATCAGCTCGTCATGCTTGTCCGCCTTGTTCAGCGGATAGAGCACCTTGAAACCGGCGAAGCCGAGATCCTTGAGTTGGGCCTGGTCGATCTGCAGGTTGCCAAAGTTGAACATCGAGGGATCGTATTTGATCTCTTCGACGTTGTTGGCGGTGACCTCGTTGATCTTCACCGGCACGCTGTAGTGCATGCCCTCGTGATAGAAGTTGAGGCGGAAGGGCGTCTTGGCGTCCTTCCAGTAGGCCTTGTCCTGATTGAAGGTGATCTGCTGATAATCGGCATACTTCATGCCGCTGAAGGATGCGGGCAGGTTGCTCTTGGGCGCGACGAACTTCTGGCCGGAGAGCTCTTTGGCCTTGGCAGCCACGTCGTCCAGGCTGAAGGCCAGGGCCTGGGCACTGAACAGGCCCAGTGCGATGGAGAGCCCGACAAGGGCGAAGCCCTGTTTGCCCGGTTTAACTTTGGAATGAGATAACACGCAGCCTCCTAAATCAGCGTACGAATACGTTTGGCAACAGGTGGTCGCGAAACGGATAAGCAGTGGTCCGACTCCCTCAGGGGCCAATGATTCCCCAGTTGGACGACCGTTCAAACTCGAACTGCGCAATCATAGACACTTGGCAGGGCGCTGTAAGGGGCGCCCTCACTAAATCGACAATAAAAATGTCACTGGTCCATCGTTGACCAGGGAAACCTGCATGTCGGCGCCGAACCGACCGGTCTGCACCGCGGGATGCAGATCGAGAGCGAGAGCCACTAAGTGGTTGAACAGCTGCTCGCCCTGGGCGGGTGGGGCGGCAGTGGAAAAGCTCGGCCGTCGCCCGCTGCGGGTGTCGGCGGCCAGGGTGAACTGGGAGACCAGCAACAGACCGCCCGCCACATCCTGCAGGGACAGATTCATGCGCTGCTCACTGTCGGCGAACACCCGATACTCCAACAACCGCTTGAGCATCCGGCCACAGGCCGCCTCGTCATCCTCGGGCTCGATACCGACGAACACCAGCAGGCCCGGGCCTATGGCGCCTATCGTATCCCCCTCCACTTCCACGCTGGCGCGAGTGACCCGTTGCAGCAGCGCCTTCACTCGGCCTCCTGGGGCAGATCGAGCAACTGGCGGGCGATCTGATCGGTCGCCCGTACCAGGGCGTCACAGATGCCAGGCTCGCTCGCCGCATGGCCGGCATCACGGATGATCTGCAACTCGCTGCCGGGCCAGGCATGGTGCAGGGCCCAGGCATTGTCCAGGGGACAGACCATGTCGTAGCGGCCATGAACGATCACCGCTGGGATATGGGCGATACGCGGCATGTCGCGCAGCAACTGGTCGGGCTCGAGGAAGGCGTCGTTGACGAAGTAGTGGCATTCGATGCGGGCGATGGCCAGGGCATGCTCGCTGAATTTTTCCAGCACGTCGGGATTGGGCCTCAGGGTCACGGTGCGCCCTTCCCAGCAGGACCAGGCGCGCGCCGCGGACATCTGCGCCAGTTCGTCCGGCCCGGTCAGGCGTCGATAGTAGGCCTGGATGAGGTTGCCACGCTCTTCCTCGGCGATGGGGTGCAGATAGTCCTGCCAGAAGTCGGGGAACAGCCGGCTCGCGCCTTCCTGGTAGAACCACTGCAAATCCACCGGCCGCGCGAGAAAGATGCCGCGCAAGATCAGCGCCCGCACGCGCTCGGGATGTCGCTGGGCATAGGCCAGGGCCAGGGTCGACCCCCAGGAGCCGCCGAACAGCACCCATTGCTCGATGCCCAGATGCTCACGCAGTCGCTCGATATCCTCGACCAGGTGCCAGATGGTGTTGTTTTCCAGGCTGGCATAGGGCGTGGAGCGACCACAGCCGCGCTGGTCGAAGGTGACGATGCGATAGAGGTTGGGATCGAAGAAGCGCCGACTCAGGCGATCGCAGCCGGAACCAGGCCCGCCATGGAGGAACAGCACCGGCAGGCCGTCGGGCGAGCCGCTCTCATCGGCGTAGAGTACATGGGGCGCTTCGACGGCCAGCTCGTGGCGGGCATAGGGCTTGATTTCCGGGTACAGATTCAGCATGTCGCGCTCCGCAGGGCAGGGTCGGCTTCTTCATCATAGACCTGCACCTTACCTGGTTTCCACGCTGCTCGGGCTTGCCTCGCATCCGCACCTGGCCGCACCATCATCGGCCTGTCGCCCAAGGAGCCCCCGCATGTCCGAGTCCACGCTGCAGTTGTTGCTGATCGATCCGCAGAACGACTTCTGCGACCTGCCGGGCGCCGCCCTGCCGGTGCCTGGCGCCGTGACCGGACTGCAACGCGTCGCCGCCCTGATCGAGCGTCTTGGACCCCGGCTCACCGGGGTGCATGTGACCCTGGATTCCCACCAGCCGCTGCACATCGCTCATCCGCATGGGTGGCAGGATGCCAACGGGCAACCACCGGCACCCTTTACCCAGATCGACGCGGACGAGGTGGCCAGCGGTCGCTGGCAGACCCGGAATCCGGCCGAGCGCGCCCGCGGGCTGGCATATGTGCGGGCGCTGGAAGCGGGGGGCCGTTATCGACTGGTGATCTGGCCGGAACACTGCCTAGTAGGCGGCTGGGGCCATGGGGTGCAGGAGGATGTTCACCAGGCGCTCAATGCCTGGGGCCGAGCACAGGGTCGCCTGGTGGATTTCATCGCCAAGGGTGGCAACCCGCACACCGAGCACTATTCAGCGCTACGCGCCGAGGTGATGGATCCGAGCGACCCGGGTACCGCCGTGGACGCCAGGCTGATCGCCCGACTACAGGCGGCTGGCACGCTGCTGGTGGCGGGCGAAGCCCTGTCGCACTGCGTGGCCAGCACCCTGCGTGACCTGCTGGAATTCTGGCCGACGAACCGGCGCCAGGACCTCGTGCTGCTGACCGATTGTAGCCATTCGGTGCCCGGTTTCGAGGCGCAGGGCAAGGCCTTCCTGGCCGAGATGCGCGCCGCCGGTGTTCGGCTGGCAGCGTCGACGGACGAGCTGTAGCTCGCCCGTCGCCTGGCCTATTTGATCTCGTAGAGACCGGTATAGGTCGCCGAGGCCAACTGGTTGAGGTGGAGCATGAAGCGCCCGACGGCATTGGTCGCCTCGGCCGGCACCGGTAGCTGCTCGACCTTGAGCGCATGCAGCTGGAAGATGTAGCGGTGCGGCTTGTCGCCCTTGGGCGGCGCGGCGCCACCAAAGCCGCGGGTGCCATAGTCGTTGACCAGTTGCAGCGCACCTGCGGGCAGGCCCGAACCATCGGCGCGACCGGCGTCTTCCGCCAGCCCCTGGGTGCCGACCGGGATGTTGACCACGACCCAGTGCCAGAAACCGCTACCGGTAGGGGCATCGGGATCATAGACGGTCAGCGCGAGGCTCTTGGTATCGGCTGGTAGATCGGACCACTGCAAGGCGGGCGAGATGTTCTCGCCGTGGGCGCCAAAGTCGGCCACGTCGAACTCGTGGCGCTTGGGCATGAAACCATTGTCGGCAAAGGCGTCGGTCCAGAGTTTCACGAGCGGATCCTCCTGGTTAGGGCATGTGGGCGTCGGTCTCGCGCCAGACGAGACGATTGAGGTTGTAGCCCTTCTCGCGGGCGATGCGCAGCAGCTTCTCGCTCTGCGCCGCGGAGATCTCAGGCTTGCGGGCCAGCAACCAGAGGTACTTGCGATCCGGACTGCCGACCAGGGCAGTCTTGTAGTCGTCGTCGACGTAGAGGATCCAGTAGGGCCCCTTGGCCACATTGGGCAGGACGCCACTGAACCAGGTGTCGAAGCGCACTTCCAGGCGGTCGGTCACACCCGGCTTGATCGGGGTGGCGGTACCGGTAGCCTCCTGGACCTTGCCGTTCAGGGTGCGGCAGCGATTGAACACCGCCACCGAGCCATCGGACATGACGTGGTAATTGGCTTCGGACTGGGCGCACTTGCGCTGAAAGAACATCGGCAGCCGCGCCAGTTCGTACCAGTGTCCCTGATAACGCTGCAGATCGACATTGCCGGCGGTGAGCGGCGGGACTTCACGCGGACCGCTGGCGCAGGCCGCGAGCAGTCCGGCGGCACCCGCCAACAGCAACAGTTTGGTAGAGGTTTTCATCGCAGACCCTGCCCGGCGAACATCGCCACCTTATCGTTGAGATACTGCACGCTGATGAAGGAGCCGCGATCACCCCAGGTACAGGTGGTGACGCCCAGGGCTCCCGCGCATTCCGTGGGCGCACCCAGGATCTGCTCCACCTCGGCCTTGGTCTGTCCGGCCTTGAGCCGGGAATAGTTTTCCTGGGTCACCTTGCCGCACCCGGCCAGTATCAGGCTGCCCACCAGCAACAGCGCCATGCGCCACTTCATACCTGCCTCCTCCATCCTGACGGCAAGGCTATAGAGCCCGCCCGGCCGTCAGGGTTCGCTTTCTCAGCTGGCGAGATAGGAGGAACGGGTCAACCCCAGGCGCATGGCGTCGAGGAACTGGGTGCGCTCGCGCGCGGTGAGGCGGGCACTGGCGACCTTGTCGCGGTAGTAGGTCATCAGCTCTTCCGGCGAGAGGTGCACGTACCTGAGCATGTCCTCGATGGTGTCGTGAGTCTCGATACCACCGTGGCGCACGCTGCCATCGGCATCCTGGTAGACGTTCACCGAGTCGGTGTCGCCGAACAGGTTGTGCATGTCGCCGAGGATCTCCTGGTAGGCACCTACCAGGAACACTGCCAGCAGGTAGTCCTCGCCCTCGCGCACCTCGTGCACCGGCAGGCTGGTCTCGATGCTCTGCTCGTCCACGTACTGCTTGATCTTGCCGTCGGAGTCACAGGTCAGGTCCTGCAGCACGGCGCGCCGCACCGGCTCCTCGTCGAGCCGGGTCAGGGGCACGATGGGCAGGATCTGGTCGATGGCCCAGGTGTCCGGCAGGCTCTGGAACACGGAGAAGTTGCAGATGTACTTGTCGGCCAGCTTGTCGTTGAGCTCGTCGAGCACCTGGCGATGGGAACGCTGACGTGCCTTGAGCTGGTTGTACAGGCGACGGCAGATGGCGAAGTAGCACTGTTCGGCCAGGGCCTTGTCGCCCAGGCTGAGGCTGCCCGCGGCGTACTGGGCAGCGGCTTCGCTGACGTACTGGGTGGCGCGCCAGTAGGTCTCGGTCACCATTTCCGGATCGGTATCGCCCAGCAGCTCGGCCAGCCACTGCACGACCTCGGCCTTGCCTTCGAAGCGCTCGCTGGCCGGCACGCTGTCGTTGTGGCGCTCGACGTCGGTGACCTGCATCACCAGCATGGCGTGGTGGGCGGTCATGGCACGGCCGCTTTCCGAGAAGATGTTCGGATGCGGCAATTCCTGCTGATCGCAGAATTCCTTGAGCATGCCGACCACGGTACCGGCGTAGTCATCCATGTCGTAGTTGATGGAGCTGGCGTTGCGCGAATGGGTGCCGTCGTAGTCCACGCCCAGGCCGCCGCCGACGTCGATGTGATCCAGCGGCAGGCCCAGGGCGCGCAGCTCGGCGTAATAGCGGATGGCCTCGCGGAAGCCCTGGCGATAGTCGGCCAGGTTGGCGATCTGCGATCCCATGTGGAAGTGCAGCAGGCGCACACCCTGCTCCAGGCCGGCGGCGCGGAAGCGCTCGATCACCGACAGCAGCTGAGCGGCGGAGAGGCCGAACTTGGACTTCTCGCCACCCGTATCGGCCCATTTGCTCGACGCCAGGGACGACAGTCGCACCCGCAGGCCAACCTGGGGCGTGACCTTGAGCTCGGCCGCCTCCTCGATCACCAACGGGACCTCGGATTCCTTCTCGATGACGATGAAGACGCTATGACCGAGCTTCTGCCCCATCAGCGCCAGACGGATGAATTCGCGGTCCTTGTAGCCGTTGCAGACGATGGTGCCGCCCTTGGGCGCCAGCGCCAGCACCGCCATCAGCTCCGGCTTGGAGCCGGCTTCCAGGCCGATGGAGACGTCGCGGGTGGCGATGATGTTTTCCACCACCGCCTCCTGCTGGTTGACCTTGATCGGATAGAGGGCGGTGTAGCGGCCCTGGTAGTCGAGGCGCTCGATGTTGCGATCGAAGGCGCCCGTCAGGTGACGCACCTGGCCCTGGAGAATGTCGGGGAAACGCACCAGCAGCGGCAGCGACAGACCCGCTTCGCGTAGCTGGCCGACCAATACGTGCAGGTCGATCGGTTGGCCGTCCGGGCCGTGGGGCCGGACCTCGACGTTGCCGGCATCGCTGATGGCGAAGTAGCCGGCACCCCAGTGGCGAATACCATAGACGCTGCGGCTGTCCGCCACGGTCCACTGGCTGCCGTCATCTTTGCGCGTGCGTCGTGGGGACATTCGCGGGAATCTCCTGTAGGGAATCTTGCTTTGGATGGACCGCCGCCAGGGGCGGTAAGTTGTACGCGGAGGCGGGAAGGCCTGGCCTAGCCGCCGGAGCGCTTGGTCTTGAAGCCGCGCTTTTCGAGTTCGCCGAGCAGCAGGTCGACATGGTCACCCTGGATCTCGATGACGCCATCCTTGAGCGCCCCACCCGTCCCACAGCGGCGCTTGAGCGCACTGGCCAGGTCCTTGAGCTCTTCCTCGCCCAGGGGTACGCCACTGACCGTGGTGACCGTCTTGCCGCCACGCCCCTTGGTTTCACGCCGGACCCGGGCGATGCCGTCACCGGCCGGCACCGGCGCCTGGGGTTCTTCCGGACGGATGCGGCCGACGTCGGTGGAATACACCAGGCGGCTGAGGTCCGACAGGGACGAGGCTTTCTTGCTCAAGGGGTGGTCCTCCCAGTTCGGGTTCAGGCGCCAGGCGCCTGGAGGAAACCTTGGATGCAGCGCCAGCCAGTACGGGCCGCGCTATTCCGGGGCCGCGCAATGTAGCAGTATCGACCCCGGATGCTAAGGCGCGAATGCGAGAAATTAAGGCAGGGATGCGACATCCGTTTGGCCGAGGACCAGCCGCAGGGCTTCGAGGGAATCCGGACAGTACGGCAGGCGCCGTGCCTCGTCGAGAATCATCGCAGGCAGGAGAAAGCGCGCTTCCAGCACCTCTTCCGGCTGCAAGCGCAGCGGACCCTTCCAGCAGGCGCTGAACACTCCGCCCCAGAGTCGATTGCCCGGCTCTTCAAAGTAGAAGGTGCCGTGCTCGCGCAGCGCTATACCGCTGACGCCCAGCTCCTCGGCCAGCTCCCGCGCCGCCGACTCCGCATAGCTCTCGCCCGGCGCCACCATGCCGCCAGCAGCGACGTCCCAGTAGCCCGGATAGAGCGCCTTGCTCAGGGTCCGCCGGTGCACGCACAGCTCACCAGCGGCGTTGAACAGCAGGATGAAGGTGCAGCGCCCGATCAAACCTCGGGCGCGCAACTCGGCGCGCGGCAACTGGCCCTGGATCCGATCGTCGCGATCGACCCAGAGCACCATCTCCCGGTCGGAGGCAGCACGATGCGCCGCCTCGCGCGCCCCTATCGTCATCAGCCCTGTTCCAGCAGCTGGCGCAGGTCGATGATGGCGGCGTTGGCGCGGGAGATGTAGTTGGCGATCACCAGCGAGTGATTGGCCAGGATGCCGAAGCCGCTGCCGTTGAGGATCATCGGACTCCAGACCGGTTGCTGCGCCGCTTCCAGCTCACGAATGATCTCGCGCACGTTCACCGTGGCGTTCTTCTTGGCCAGGGTATCGGCGAAGTCCACTTCGATGGCGCGCAGGATATGCGACAGCGCCCAGGCCTGACCGCGGGCCTCGTAGAAGACGTTGTCGATCTGCAGCCAAGGCGTCTCGACGCGCTGTTCGTGCACCTCCGGCACCTGGCCGGCGGGGATGTCCTGGTTCGGCCGCACTTCGGCGTCGAGGCGTACGCGACCGACGCTGGCGGAAAGCCGCTGGGACAGCGAGCCCAGACGGGTCTCGACGTCACCCAGCCAGTTGCGCAGGTTGTCCGAGCGCGAATAGAAGTAGGCAGCCTGCTGGCCCTGGGTGTTCTGGCCGCCCAGGCGCGCCAGGTAGCGGTCCAGGGAGGCGATGCCGGCACGGTATTCCGATTCCGACGAGGGCATGGCCCAGCTGTGGTTGTCGAAATTGAAGCGCGGCTCGGCCTGGGCCAGGTCGACGTCTTCGGTGGACTGCGACTGGGAGCGGGCGAAGTCCTTGCGCAGGGCGCGGGCCAGGTCGCGGGTCTGCACCAGTACGCCGTATTCCCAGGACGGCATGTCGTCCAGCCACAGGCCGGGCGGGAAGATGTCGTTGGAGAGATAACCGCCCGGCTTGTCCAGCAGGGTTCCAGCGACCTGCTTGAGCGTCTCGACCGTGGTGTAGCCGAGCACCAGTTTGCGACCGCTGGCCGCAGCTGCCTCTTGGGCATGCTGCTGAACCGGGAAGAAGTCCGGCTCGCGACTCCAGTACCAGCCTATCGCCAGGGTGACCAGCAGGTAGAGCGCTACCAGCACTGCCACCAGCCGGAGCCATCCCGATCTCAAGTTCCACTCCCGCATGGGCAATTCCTTGCAATGATTTCAAAGGTGTTGGCGCTTGGACCCCTGCCGCCGGCGCCGGTTGCGCGGCCCTCGCTGGCAAGGCGGACACGATGCGCGTGCACAGCCGCTTCCGAGACTAGGGTAACAGGCGACAGACGCTACTCCAGAAGCGACAGACAGTGTCCGTGCAAGCGGCATAGCCGCCGCTAACCAGGGTATCGCCTCTACCCTGCCAGGTTTCAATTGGTAGCATAGGGCCACCACCTCAAGAATGACGGAACAATTCGTGAGCGAACCAGATGATCCGAACCGGGACCGCCTCAAGCTGCACTTCGCCCAGCGGGTCATCCATCAGTCGCGCCAGGTGCTGGAGATCTGGCAGCGGTTGCAACGGGACGAATGGACGAATGGCAGCCTTGCCGAGCTGAGCGACGCCAATGCCCGCCTCCTGCAATACGCGAAGCGCTTCGAACAGCAGGGGCATGCCGATCTCGCCGAGACCATTGGCGGGACCCTGGCCCAGGTCGCCGCCAATCGCGGGCGTCTCAA
Source organism: Pseudomonas oryzihabitans (assembly GCF_001518815.1). Lineage (NCBI taxonomy): Bacteria > Pseudomonadati > Pseudomonadota > Gammaproteobacteria > Pseudomonadales > Pseudomonadaceae > Pseudomonas > Pseudomonas oryzihabitans. Next base: position 637,319 of record NZ_CP013987.1, on the reverse strand, counting down.
CAGCCAGGCCATCACCGAACTCAGCCAGGCCATGCAGAGCCTGTCGCGCACCGGCCTGCGCCAGGGCGATCAGCTCGAAACCACCAACCTGCCACCGCTGCGCAAGCCGATCTACATCGCTCTGCTCGACACCGAACGCGCCGAGCGCCTGGCGCCGCAGATGGAATACTTCGGCGTCACCATCCAGATCATCCACAACGCCGACGACTTCCGGTCGATGATGGACAGCCGCCACCCGGCGGTCATCGTCATGGACGTGGACTTCGGTGGCCCGGGCGTCGGCATCCGGTTGGCCCTGGAGGCCCAGAACGGTCTCGAGCGCAAGCTGCCGGTGCTGTTCTACAGCCACCAGGAGGCCGATACCCCCTTTCGCCTGGCGGCGGTGCGCGCCGGTGGCCAGGAGTTCTACACCGGCACCCTGGATTCGGCGCGCCTGCTGGAAAAGATCGAGACCCTCACCCGCACCGTCTACTACGATCCGATCCGCGCCCTGGTGGTGGACGACTCCCGCGCCCAGGCCATGGCCACGGAGATGGCGCTCAACAGCGCCGGCATCGTCACCCGCACCCTCATGCAGCCCGGCGCGGTGATGGCCCACCTGGCCGAATTCGTACCTGATCTGATCATCCTCGACATGTACATGCCCGAGTGCACCGGCACCGAACTGGCCAAGGTCATCCGCCAGCACGAGCGCTACGTCAGCGTGCCCATCATCTACCTGTCGGCCGAGGACGACCTCGACAAGCAGCTGGACGCCATGAGCGAAGGGGGCGACGACTTCCTCACCAAGCCGATCAAGCCGCGCCACCTGATCGCCACGGTGCGCACCCGCGCCGCTCGGGCGCGCAGCTTGCAAGCGCGCATCGTCCAGGACAGCCTTACCGGCCTGTACAACCACACCCACACCCTGCAGCTGCTGGAGGACGCCTGCTTCCGCGCCCGGCGCAGCCAGCGGCCGATCACCTTCGCCATGCTGGATATCGACCATTTCAAGCAGGTCAACGACCACTATGGTCACCCCATGGGCGATCGGGTGATCAAGAGTCTGGCGCTGTTTCTCAAGCAGCGGCTGCGCAAGTCCGACCACATCGGCCGTTATGGCGGCGAGGAATTCGCCATCGTCCTGCCCGACACCGACCTGGCCACCGCCACCCGCCTGATCGACGAGATCCGCCAGCGCTTCGCCGAGATCCACTACCCGGCGCCGCCCAAGGAACTCAGCTGCACCTTCAGCGCTGGCGTGGCGCAGCTGCAGCCCGATCAGGAGATGTCGCTGCTGGCCAAGCAGGCGGACGAAGCCCTCTACGCCGCCAAGCATGCCGGACGCAACTGCGTGCGCCAGTACGGCCAGAGCTAGTCTGGCGGGCCGGATGCCTCTGCTATGATCGGCCGCTGCCGATCATCGAGATGACCATGCGTGCCCTGCTGTTCCTGCTCACCCTGCTGCTGACCCTGCCCGCCACCGCCGGCCTGTTCGACGCGCCACGACCGGCGGCGGACCTGGGCCTCGGCGGCCAGCGCCCCAGCCAGCAATTCCTGCCGGTGGATCAGGCCTTTCGCCTGGAGCAGCGGCGCGACGCCAACGGTCGTAGCGTGCTGCGCTTCACCATCGCCGAGGGCTACTACCTCTATCGTCAGCGCTTCGCCTTCGACGCCGACCCCGGCCTGCTGACCGCGCCGGTGGTCCTACCGCCCGGTGAGCCCAAGCACGACGAATGGTTCGGCGACGTCCAGGTCTATCACGCGGGCGTCGACATCCCCCTGTCCCTGGCGCCCGACCGAGGCGGTCGGATAAGGGTCACCTACCAGGGCTGCGCCGATCGCGGTCTTTGCTATCCACCGGAAACCCGTACCCTCGAGATTACCGGCCCCGTGGCCTCGCCCGCCGCGAGCCCAGCGGGTGAGACCCCCGTTCTCGACCAGGGGTGGTGGAAAAGAATCCTGCTGGCCTTCCTGGCTGGCCTCGGCCTGACCTTCACCCCCTGCGTACTGCCGATGCTGCCCATCGTCTCGGCCGTGGTCCTGGCCGGCAAGGCGCGCCCGGGTCGTGGCCTGTTGCTGGCGCTGGCCTATGTGATACCCATGGCGCTGAGTTTCGCCGCCCTGGGCGCGCTCATGGGAGTCTTCGGCGCCAGCCTCAACCTGCAGGCGCAACTGCAGTCGGCCTGGGTGCTGGTCCCCTTCGCCCTGTTGTTCCTGCTGTTCGCCCTGGCCATGTTCGGCCTTTTCGAGCTGCGCCTGCCGGCGGTCCTGCGCGATCGCCTGGAGCACCTGGCCAGTGGTACCCGGGGCGGCTCCCTCGGCGGCGCGGCTACCCTCGGCGTGCTGTCCAGCCTGATCGTCTCGCCCTGCGTCTCGGCGCCCCTGGCGGGACTGCTGCTCTATATCAGCAGCACCGCCGACTGGCTCGGCGGCGGACTGGCCCTCTTCGCCCTAGGCCTGGGCATGGGCACCCCGCTGATTCTGATCGCTGCCGGCGGCGGGGCCCTGTTGCCGCGGAGCGGGGGCTGGCTGGTGGGTATGCGCAATGCCTTCGGAGTGCTCCTGCTGGCCGTGGCGCTATGGCTGCTCGAACGGCTGCTGCCCGGGCCGCTGGCGCTGGCGGCCTGGGGCCTGCTGGCCGCCGGGGTCGGACTGTTTCTTGGTGCGCTGGAATTCGTACCCAAGCCCCCTCGCCAACGCCTGTTGCAACTGGCCGGCCTGGCACTGGTTGTATACGGCGTGGCGGCGGGTATCGGGGCCCTGCGTGGTGCCAGCGATCCGCTGCGCCCCCTGGGCGAGTCCGCCCGGCCGGCGGTGGTCGCACGCGAGGATGGCCTACGTAGCCTGAGCGATCCGGCGGCCCTGGCTGCCAGCGTTGGACAAGGCCGCCCAGTGCTGGTGGACGTCTACGCCGACTGGTGCATCAGCTGCAAGGTCATTGAGCGCGAGGTATTTGGCAACCCCGAGATCCAGGCGCAACTCAGGGACTTCGAGCTGATCCGCTTCGATATGACGCAAAGCACCCGGGAACAGCGGCAGTGGCTGCAACAGCGAGGCCTGTTCGGCCCACCCGCGATCCTGTTCTATGCTGCCAACGGCCACGAACAGGCAAAGGGTCGCATCGTCGGCGAAATCGACGCCGCGGGCTTTCTTGCCCGACTGGGCGAGGTGAAAAGGCTTATCGCCAGCGATTAAAAGAATTTCGCCCAACGTGCTGGCATTTCCGGCAAACGTCTAGCGACTGGACAGTCACCTCAGGTTGCGGCATAGTCCGCGGCCAATCTGGTTGCGAAATCGCGAGGCAAGTGGCTATGGCGCATCTGCTGGTACTGCACGGGCCCAACCTGAATCTGCTGGGAACCCGCGAGCCGGGCGTCTACGGGGCTACCACCCTGGCGCAGATCAACGCCGATCTCGAAGCCCGCGCCAGCGCGGCAGGGCATCGCCTGGACCACCTGCAAAGCAACGCCGAGCACCTGCTGATCGAGCGCATCCACGCCGCGCGCGACGAAGGGGTGGATTTCATCCTGATCAATCCGGCTGCCTTCACCCATACCAGTGTCGCCCTACGTGACGCCTTGCTCGCGGTGAGCATCCCATTCATCGAAGTGCACCTGTCGAACGTGCACAAGCGCGAAGCCTTCCGCCACCACTCCTATTTTTCCGATGTGGCGGTCGGTGTCATCTGCGGACTCGGCGCCAGTGGCTATCGCCTGGCGCTGGAAGCCGCCTGCGAACAGCTCGCCGCCCGCGGCTGAGCGCGACCCAATATCCAGAACATCACCTGAACCCGAGGGGAGAGCCAACGCCAATGGACATCCGTAAAGTCAAGAAACTGATCGAATTGCTGGAAGAGTCCGGTATCGACGAGCTGGAAATCCGCGAAGGCGAAGAGTCCGTCCGCATCAGCCGCAACACCGGCCGCAACCAGGGCATGCAGACCGTCTACGCCGCCGCCCCCGCGCCGGTCGCCGCGCCGGCTGCGGCTGCCGCTCCGGCCGCTGCTGCGCCGGCTACCGAAGCCGCCGCTCCGCAACTGACTGGTAACGTGGCTCGCTCGCCCATGGTCGGCACCTTCTACCGCGCGTCCTCGCCCACCACCCCGGCCTTCGTCGAAGTCGGCCAGCAGGTGAAGAAAGGCGACATCCTGTGCATCGTCGAAGCCATGAAGATGATGAACCACATCGAAGCCGAAGCCAGCGGCACCATCGGCCAGGTGCTGGTCGAGAACGGTCAGCCCGTCGAATTCGACCAGCCGCTGTTCACCATTGTCTAAGCCCGTGGAGCCCACGATGCTGGAAAAAGTCCTGATCGCCAACCGCGGGGAAATCGCCCTGCGCGTGGTGCGTGCCTGCAAGGAGCTGGGCATCAAGACGGTGGCGGTTCACTCCACCGCCGACCGCGAACTGATGCATCTGTCCCTCGCCGACGAATCGGTGTGCATCGGCCCGGCCCCCTCGCCCCTGTCCTACCTGAACATCCCGGCCATCATCAGTGCCGCGGAAGTCACCGGTGCCACCGCCATCCACCCCGGCTACGGCTTTCTCGCCGAGAACGCCGATTTCGCCGAGCAGGTGGAGCAGTCCGGTTTCGCCTTCGTCGGCCCCACCGCCGACGTGATTCGCCTGATGGGCGACAAGGTATCCGCCAAGAACGCCATGAAGCAGGCCGGCGTGCCCACCGTACCGGGCTCCGACGGCGCCCTGCCGGATGACGAGGCCGAGTGCCTGCGCATCGGCCGCGAAGTCGGCTATCCGGTGATCATCAAGGCCGCCGGTGGCGGTGGTGGTCGTGGCATGCGCGTGGTCGAGGACGAGGCCGAGCTGATCAAGTCGATCAAGCTGACCCAGACCGAAGCCGGCGCCGCCTTTGGCAACTCCATGGTCTACATGGAGAAGTTCCTCGGCAATCCGCGTCACGTGGAAGTCCAGGTCCTATCCGACGGCCAGGGCAACGCCGTGCACCTCTACGATCGCGACTGCTCGCTGCAGCGTCGTCACCAGAAGGTGATCGAGGAGGCGCCTGCGCCCCAGATCGACGAGAAGGCCCGCGAGGAAGTCCTGGCGCGCTGCGTCAAGGCCTGCATCGACATCGGCTACCGTGGCGCGGGTACCTTCGAGTTCCTCTACGAAGACGGTCGCTTCTACTTCATCGAGATGAACACCCGCGTACAGGTGGAACATCCGGTGACCGAGATGATCACTGGCGTCGACATCGTCAAGGAGATGCTCAGCATCGCCGCTGGCAACCCGCTGTCGATCAAGCAGGAAGACATCAAGATCACCGGCCACGCCATCGAGTGCCGGATCAACGCCGAAGACCCCAAGACCTTCATGCCCTCCCCGGGCCTGGTCAAGCATTTCCATGCGCCGGGCGGCAACGGCGTACGGGTGGATTCGCACCTGTACAGCGGCTACAAGGTTCCGCCGAACTACGATTCGCTGATCGCCAAGCTGATCACCTGGGGCAAGACGCGCGAAGAGGCCATGGCCCGGATGCGCAACGCCCTGGACGAGCTGATCGTCGACGGCATCAAGACCAACGCCGATCTGCACCGGATGCTGACCCGCGACCAGGCCTTCGGCCAGGGCGCGGTGAACATCCACTATCTGGAGAAGAAGCTCGGCATGCGCCACTGAGTGCATGACGACCTTTGATTCAGCGAACGGGCTGCCCTCGGGCAGCCCGTTTTCATTTACCCTCCCCGCTTTGACCCGATTCAGGTAGCCCACCATGTCCTGGCTGCAAGTCCGCCTCGCCCTCACCCCCGCCCAGGCGGAAACCTATGAAGACCTCATGCTCGAATTGGGTGCCGTCTCGGTGACCTTCATGGACGCCGAGGACCAGCCGATCTTCGAGCCTGACCTCGGCACCACCCCGCTGTGGTCCCAGACCCATCTGCTGGCGCTGTTCGAAGGCGATACCGATGCCGAGACGCTGGAACAGCGCGTGCAGCTCCTGGCCAACGGCCTCGTCTACGAGGTGGAGCGCCTGGAAGACCAGGAATGGGAGCGCAGCTGGATGGACAACTTCCAGCCCATGCGCTTCGGCCAGCGGCTGTGGATCGTGCCCAGCTGGCACGAGGCGCCGGAGCCGGCGGCGGTCAACCTGCTGCTCGACCCGGGCCTGGCCTTCGGCACCGGTACCCACCCCACCACCTCGCTGTGCCTGCAATGGCTGGACGGCGAGCCGGTCGAGGGGCGCCAGGTGCTGGATTTCGGCTGCGGCTCGGGCATCCTCGCCATTGCCGCCCTGCTGCTGGGCGCCGAGCGCGCGGTGGGCACCGACATTGATGTCCAGGCCCTGGAAGCCTCGCGGGAGAATGCCAACCGCAATGGCATCGACCCGGCGCGTTTTCCTCTGTATCTCCCCGCCGACCTGCCAGGCGAGCAGGCCGACGTAGTGGTGGCCAACATCCTCGCCGGTCCGCTGGTCGGCCTGGCCGAGCAGATCACCCGCCTGACCCGCATCGGTGGCCGCCTGGCCCTCTCCGGCATCCTCGCCGAGCAAGCCGAGGACGTGCGTACCGCCTACGCCGGCTGCTTCGACCTGGAACCTACCGCCACCCTGGATGGCTGGGTCCGCATCAGCGGCACTCGTCGCCGCTGACCGCCTGCGCCTCTAGCGGTCCGCTCAACCGGCGGCCCGGTAGAGGCCCTTCTTTCGCCAGGGCCTTCGGGTACACTAGCGCGCTTAAATTCCCTGGCTGTCGCCTCGCCATGACCGAATCCCTCGTCGCCCAGTGCCCGCATTGCCATACCCGCTTCCGCGTCACCCAGGAACACCTGGCCGCCGCTGACGGCGACGTACGCTGTGGCGTCTGCCTGGAAGTGTTCAATGCCAGCAACCAGGCCGCGCCGCTGACGGCGCCGGAAGCCGCCCCGGTGGCACCCGCCCCGATGGCCGAGCCCACGCGGACGTCGAGCGAAGCCGCCTGGCCGCACGACGAACTGGACCTGAGCCACCTGGAGCTGGATGCCGAGGTCGCTCGCCTGAGCGCCCTGGAAGAGCAGCGCCGCACGCCCGTCGCGCCGGCAGCACCACCGGCCGTGATCGCCCCGCGGGAAGAGCCCGCCCCGGCACAAGGGCTGGCCGCTCGTCGCTCCCAGGAAGACGAGGACGCCTTCGAACTGCCGTCGATCGGCGCGCTGTCCACCGCACGCGACCCGGAGCCGGAACCCTTGAGGCTGCAGGCCGAATCCGATCTCTCGCTCGACGCGGAACCCGAGTCGGTGCCCGCATCGACCTTCGAGCCAGAACCAGAACCGGAGCTGGCACCGGAGCCCGAACCCGTTGAGCCCGTCATCAGCCCACGGCCTGCCGCGGCTTTGGCGGCGCCGCTGAAACCCGCACCGGCGCCGCCGCCCGCTCCCCTGACCGCACCCGCTCGCGAACGCCAGGAGCCGGCACTCGGCGCGGTCGAGGCTGACGAGGACGAGCGGGCCGAGCCCGGCCTGGGCCGCCTGGACGATTGGCAGGAGCCCACGCCCGAGCCGCTCAGCGCCGACCGCGATATCGAAGACGAGACGTTACCGGCCAAGTCGGCGACCGCTCTTCGCAGCGAGCCGGAGTGGCAGGACGACCCCCTGGTCGACCTGCACGACGAGCCGCTGCAGCTGGACAGTCGCCAGGAGCGCCCCCACTGGGGCCGGCGCCTGCTGTGGGCGCTGCTCTGCCTGCTGGCACTGCTCGGGCTGGCTGGTCAGTATGTCTACTACCACTTCGACGAACTGGCGCGGCAGGACAGCTATCGACCGCTGTTCGTCCAGGCCTGCGCCAGCCTGGGCTGCAAGGTGCCGTCCAAGGTCGATGTCCAGCAGATCCGCAGCAGCAACCTGGTGGTACGCAGCCATCCGCAGTTTTCCGGCGCCCTGCGCGTCGATGCCATCCTCTACAACCGCGCGCCCTTCTCCCAGCCGTTCCCGCTGCTCGAATTGCGCTTCGCCGACCTCAACGGCCAGCTGCTCGCGAGCCGTCGTTTCAAGCCGGGCGAGTACCTGAACGGCGAACTCAAGGGCCAGGACGAGATGCCGCCGCAGACGCCGATCCATATCGCCCTGGACATTCTCGACCCTGGTCCGCGGGCGGTGAACTATAGTCTGAGCTTCTTCTCGCCAGAGTAGGCCCGGGGTGAATTGCTCATAAACTAGCCAACTCGCGCTTTATCCGGAGGCGTCGAGCGGGTATCATTCCCAACCCTTTTCAAGCACAGCAGCCCCTGTCCGCGGCCGGTTTCCGGCGCAGGCGGAACAGGCGCCTATTCGCCAGGGAAAAAGATATGTCGATGGTACGCATCGGCCCTTATACCTTGCCCAACTCGCTGATTCTCGCGCCCATGGCCGGGGTCACCGACCTGCCCTTCCGCCGCCTGTGCCTCGCGCTCGGCGCCGGCATGGCCGTGTCGGAAATGGTGACCAGTGACGTGCGTCTCTATGACAGCCGCAAGTCGCGGCTGCGCCTGATCCATGCCAGCGAGCAGGAGCCACGTTCGGTGCAGATCGCCGGCGGCGACCCGGCGATGCTGGCCGAGGCGGCGCAGCGCAATGTCGAACTGGGCGCCCAGATCATCGACATCAACATGGGCTGCCCGGCGAAAAAGGTCTGCAACAAGGCCGCCGGCTCCGCACTGATGAAGGACGAGGCCCTGGTGGCCGAAATCCTCGCCGCCGTGGTGGCCGCGGTGGATGTACCCGTGACCCTGAAGATCCGCACCGGCTGGGATCCCGAGAATCGCAACGGCCTGCGCATCGCGCAGCTGGCCGAGGCGGCCGGCATCCAGGCACTGGCCGTACATGGCCGCACCCGGGACGATAGGTTCCTCGGCGCCGCCGAGTACGACACCATCGCGGCCATCAAGCAGGCGGTAGGCATCCCGGTGTTCGCCAACGGCGACATCGACAGCCCGGAAAAGGCTCGGGCGGTGCTCGAGCATACCCGCTGCGACGGCCTGCTGATCGGCCGCGCGGCCCAGGGCCGGCCCTGGATCTTTCGCGAGATCGCCCATTACCTGGCGACCGGTGAACACCTGGCAGCGCCCAGCGATGCCGAGGTGGCAGCCATCCTGCTGGAGCATCTGGACGCCCTGCATGCCTTCTATGGCCCGGAAATGGGCGTGCGCATCGCCCGCAAGCACGTCGGCTGGTACCTGGCCGACCGTCCGGGCGCAGCGGAATCGCGCGCCCAGTTCAACCGACTACAAGACACTCAAGCCCAGCACGCCAGCATTCGCGCGTTTTTCGCGCAGCCCCCGATCGGGAAGCAGGTGGCATGAATTCGATGACCGAGACTTTGACTGGAACAGCGCCCGTGAGTGACAACGGCGACCTCAAGCAGCACCTGACCGCCCCCCTGCAAGAGGGCCAGACGCTGCGCGACAGCGTGGAAAAGGCGCTGCGCAGCTACTTCGCCCATCTCGATGGGCAGCCGGTGACCGACGTCTACAACATGGTGCTCTGCGAAGTGGAAGCACCCCTGCTCGAAAGCGTGATGAATTACGTCAAGGGCAACCAGACCAAGGCGTCGGAGATGCTCGGGCTCAATCGCGGCACCCTGCGCAAGAAGCTCAAGCAGTACGACCTGCTCTGATCCGCCTCCTCGCCGGCGGCCCAGAGGGCTTGACCGGCGGTCTTTCCCCTCCTGATGGACATGACCATGACCGACCAGACCTCTCGCCTCCCCGTCCGCCGTGCGCTGATCAGCGTGTCCGACAAGACGGGCGTCGTCGACTTCGCCCGTGAACTCGCGGCCATCGGTGTGGAAATCCTGTCCACCGGCGGTACCTACAAGCTCTTGCGCGACGAGGGCATCCCGGCGCTGGAAGTCGCCGACTACACCGGCTTCCCGGAAATGATGGACGGCCGCGTCAAGACCCTGCACCCGAAGATCCACGGTGGCATCCTCGGTCGTCGCGGCGTCGACCACGAGGTCATGAGCGAACACGGTATTCGCCCGATCGACCTGGTCGCGGTCAACCTCTATCCCTTCGCCGCCACCGTGGCCAAACCCGGCTGCAGCCTGACCGATGCCATCGAGAACATCGACATCGGCGGTCCGACCATGGTCCGCAGCGCGGCCAAGAACCACAAGGACGTCGCCATCGTGGTCAACGCCAGCGACTACGCGGCGATCCTCGACGACCTCAAGGCCGGCGGCCTGACCTACGCCCAGCGCTTCGACCTCGCGCTCAAGGCCTTCGAACACACCGCCGCCTACGACGGCATGATCGCCAACTACCTGGGCAGCATCGACCAGCAGGCCGAGACCCTGTCCACCGAAGGCCGTGCCGCCTTCCCGCGCACCTTCAGCGCCCAGTTCATCAAGGCGCAGGACATGAGATACGGCGAGAACCCGCACCAGCAGGCGGCCTTCTATGTCGAGCACGCCAGCGAAGCTTGCGTGGCGACCGCCACCCAGCTGCAGGGCAAGGAACTGTCCTTCAACAATGTCGCCGACACCGATGCCGCCCTGGAAACCGTGAAGAGCTACGACCAGCCGGCCTGCGTCATCGTCAAGCACGCCAACCCCTGCGGCGTGGCCGTGGCCGGTGACCTGCGCCAGGCCTATGAACTGGCCTATGCCACCGACAGCGAGTCGGCCTTTGGCGGCATCATCGCCTTCAACCGCGAGCTGGACGCCGACACCGCCCGTGCCATCGTCGAGCGCCAGTTCGTCGAGGTGATCATCGCACCGCGCGTCAGCGCCGAAGCCCGCGACGTGGTGGCGGCCAAGGCCAACGTCCGCCTGCTGGAGTGCGGCGAGTGGCCCGCCGAGCGCAAGCCCGGCCTGGACCTCAAGCGCGTCAATGGTGGTCTGCTGGTGCAGAGCCGCGACATCGCCATTATCACCGCCGACGACCTCAAGGTGGTGACCCAGCGCGCGCCCAGCGAGCAGGAACTGCAGGACCTGATCTTCGCCTGGAAGGTGGCCAAGTTCGTCAAATCCAATGCCATCGTCTACGCCAAGGACCAGCAGACCGTCGGTATCGGCGCCGGCCAGATGAGCCGCGTCAACTCGGCGCGCATCGCCGCCATCAAGGCCGAGCACGCCGGCTTGGCGGTGGCGGGTGCGGTCATGGCGTCGGACGCCTTCTTCCCCTTCCGTGACGGCATCGACAACGCCGCGGCCAATGGCATCACCGCGGTGATCCAGCCGGGCGGCTCCATGCGCGACGCCGAAGTCATCGCCGCCGCGGACGAAGCGGGCATCGCCATGGTCTTCACCGGCATGCGCCACTTCCGCCACTAAGGTCCGCCACGGCCGGGCCCTGCGCCCTGGCCGTCGATCCCACTGTCAAGGGTGGACGGCTGCGTGCGGTCCGCCCAGAGGAAAGCTTCATGAACGTACTCATCATCGGTAGCGGTGGCCGCGAACACGCCCTGGCCTGGAAAGTCGCCCAGGACACGCGGGTCACCAAGGTCTACGTCGCCCCCGGCAACGCCGGCACCGCCACCGAGGCCAAGTGCGAGAACGTCGCTCTCGACGTCCTGGCCCTGGAGCAACTGGCCGACTTCGCCGCCGCGAATGTCGAGCTGACCATCGTCGGCCCCGAGGCGCCGCTGGTGGCCGGGGTGGTCGACCTGTTCCGCAGCCGCGGCCTGCCCTGCTTCGGCCCCACCGCCGGCGCTGCCCAGCTGGAAGGCTCCAAGGCCTTCACCAAGGATTTCCTGGCCCGGCACCAGATCCCCACCGCCGCCTATGCCAACTTCACCGAGGTGGAGCCGGCCCTGGCCTATCTGCGCGAGCAGGGTGCGCCCATCGTGATCAAGGCCGACGGCCTGGCTGCCGGCAAGGGCGTGATCGTCGCCATGACCCTGGCCGAAGCCGAGGAAGCCGTGCGGGACATGCTTTCCGGCAATGCCTTCGGCGATGCCGGTGCGCGGGTGGTGATCGAGGAGTTCCTCGACGGCGAGGAAGCCAGCTTCATCGTCATGGTCGACGGCAAGAACGTGCTGCCCATGGCAACCAGCCAGGACCACAAGCGCGTCGGCGACGGCGACAGCGGTCCCAACACCGGCGGCATGGGCGCCTACTCCCCCGCGCCGGTCGTCACCCCCGAGGTCCATGCCCGGGTCATGCGCGAGATCATCGAGCCCACCGTGGCCGGCATGGCCAGTGAAGGCAACGTCTATACCGGCTTCCTCTATGCCGGCCTGATGATCGATCAGAGCGGTGCACCCAAGGTCATCGAATTCAACTGCCGTTTCGGTGATCCCGAGACCCAGCCGGTGATGCTGCGCCTGCAGTCCAGCCTGGTGCTGCTGGTGGAGGCCGCCCTGGCCGAGGCCCTCGACAAGATCGAGGCCTGCTGGGATCCACGACCGAGCCTGGGCATCGTCCTCGCCGCGGGCGGGTACCCGGGTGACTACGCCAAGGGTGATGTCATCGCCGGTCTCGATGCTGCCGCGACCCTGCCGGGCAAGGTGTTCCAGGCCGGTACCGCGCTGCGCGATGGTCAGGTGGTGACAGCCGGCGGTCGGGTACTTTGCGCCACGGCGCTGGGCGAAACGGTCTCCGCCGCCCAGCAGAATGCCTATGCCCTGGCCCAGGAAGTCTCCTGGAATGGCTGCTTCTACCGTAGCGACATCGGCTACCGCGCCATCGCCCGCGAGCGACAGTGAAGCTCACCCTGGGATCAGCCTGTTACACTGTTACGTCAACAGACGTGACGGGCTGATCTATACTCGACGTCCGCATCCGCGAAGGGAACTCTCGTGCACCGGCTCTGGATCGCCATAGGCTTTGTGATCGGCTGGCTGCTGTTGCTGCTGGTGGCCAACTCCGTGCAGGCCGAGAATTCGCCGGACGCCGGCTGGGCTCAATACGAAGACGTCACGGGTGAATACACCCTCGACGAGGTCCGCGACCGGCTCTCCGCCTTCAAGCCGCTGACCGCGGCCAAGACCCATCGCCCGGCTGGCCCGGGCGCGCTCTGGTTGCATACCCGCATCCAGCCCGACACCCAGCAACGCCTGCTGCGCATCGTCTCGCCCAATGTGGGCTACCTGGACTTCTTCGCTTACCGCGACGATCAGCTGCTCAGCGAGATTCGCGATGGTTTGTCGCGCCCCCTGCTCAATCCATTGCAAGTCAGCCGCGACTTCGTCTTTCCGATCCCGGCGAGCGATCAGCCGCTGGACCTGTTCCTGAGATTCGAATCGCCTCAGCCGATGCGCATCTCCCTGAACCTCAGCAGCAGCGCCGAAGCCGAGGTGACGCACCGCCTGGTGCTGTTCGGCGTGCTACTCGGCTGCCTGGCCATGCTGGCGCTGTACAACGGTGTGCAACTGCTCTACCACCGCAGTCGTGCCACCAGTGCCTTGACCCTGCTGCTGGTGATGCTGGTCTGCGTGGCGCTGAACCTGTTCGGCTTAAGCAAATTCCTGCTCGGCGCCTTCAAGAGCCAGGCGCCGCTGCTGACCGATCTGTCGGTCCTGGGCTGCAGCGCCGCCGGCCTGAACCTGATCGGTGCCTTCTTTGGCTGGCGCCGCCTGCCGCTCTGGAGCCGCCGCCTGATTGGTACCCTGCTGGTGCTGGTGGGCCTTGGCGCCGCGGTCCGCTTCGTGGCCGGCGATGTCTACATTGGCGACTGGCTGATGGCGATCAATGGGCTGGCTCTGCTCGTTTGCCTGGGCATCGCCCTGGAACGCTGGCACCAGGGCGCCCGCTATGCACGCCTGCTAGTGGTGAGCTGCGCCCTGTTGGCGGTCGCCGGCATGCTCGCGCTACCGGTCCTGGCCGGCTATGCCAACGCGCCCATCTGGCTGGGCCGCGCCTTGATCAGCAGCTGCATGTTCAGTGGCATCCTGCTCACCCTGGCCCTGGAAGAACGCCGCCGCTACCTGCGCGAGGAGCATTTCACCCGGACTCGCGATCGCGCTGCCAACCACGCGGAGCTCAAGGGCAAGGCCGAATTCCTCTCGCGCATCAGCCATGAAATTCGCACGCCCATGAACGGGGTGCTGGGCATGACCGAGCTGTTGCAGGGCACGGCGCTGTCGGCCAAGCAACGCGACTATGTGCAGACCATCCACAGCGCCGGTGCCGAACTACTCAACCTGATCAACGAGATCATCGACATCACTCGCCTGGAAAGCGGCCAGATCGAGCTGGAAGAGGTCACCTTCGACCTCAATGCCCTGCTCGACGACTGCCTGGACATCTTCCGGCCGCGCGCTGAAGAGCACCGGGTCGAACTGCTCAGCTTCATCCAGCCCCAGGTGCCGCGACGCTTCATCGGCGATCCCACGCGCCTGCGGCAGATCCTGCTCAACCTCCTGGAAAACGCCTTCCAGCGCACCGAAGAGGGAGAAATCCTCCTGGTGATCTCCCTGGAGGAGGCCACCGGCCAGCCGCCGCGGCTGCGCATCTCGGTACAGGACAGCGGCACCCCGCTGGATGCAGCCCTGAGCCGGCAGCTGCTCTCCACCCACCTCGACAGCCGCGACTTCCTCACCAGCGACACCGAGAGCCTGGATTTCGGCTTGATCATCGCCCGCCAGCTGGTGCTGCTGATGCAGGGCGACTTCGGCATCCAGAACAACGCCGAGGGCGGCTCCAGCTTCTGGATCAGCCTGCCCGTCCCTGCTCAGGCCCTGGTGCTCTCGCGCGGCGACAGCGACTACCCGCTGCAGGACGTGCGGGTACTGGTGGTCGACGACAACGAACTCTGCCGCAAGGTGCTGCAGCAGCAGTGCAGCGCCTGGGGCATGCAGGCGGTCACCGCCGCCTCCGGGCGCGAGGCCCTGGCCCTGCTGCGTACCCAGTCGCACCTGCGGGAATACTTCGACGTAGTGCTGCTCGACCAGCAGATGCCGGGCATGACCGGCATGCAGCTGGCGGCACGTATCAACGAAGACGAGAACCTCAACCATGATCTGCTGCTGATCATGCTGACCGGCCTGAGCAATGCACCGAGCAAGGTCATCGCCCGCAACGCCGGCATCAAGCGGGTGCTGGCCAAGCCCGTGGCCGGCTATACCCTCAGGGCCACCCTGGCCGACGAACTGTCGCGCCGCGGCCAGCGGGTGAGCGAGCCCGAGCCTCAGGAGCAGCCGAGCGGCATACCAGGCGACTTCCGGGTCCTGGTGGCCGAGGACAACAGCATTTCGGTCAAGGTGATCCGCGGCATGCTCAAGAAGCTCGGGGTGGAACCCGACACCGTGGGCAACGGCCTGGAGGCCTTCGAAAAGCTCCAGCAGAACACCTACGACCTGATCCTGATGGATTGCGAGATGCCGCTGCTGGACGGCTTCGGCGCCACGCGCCGGCTACGAGCCTGGGAACAGCAGAATCACCGCTCCCGTACCCCGGTGGTGGCCCTGACCGCCCATATCCTCGCCGAGCACAAGGATCGCGCCCAGGAGGCCGGCATGGACGGGCACATGGGCAAGCCCATCGAACTCTCCCAGCTGCGCGAGCTGCTGCTCTACTGGGCCGAGCGTCGTCGCCTGGACGTGACTCGCACGGGCCTCAAGGCGAATCCTTGAACCTGTCCTTGACGTAGGTGATCTCGGTCTTGCCGTGCGGGGCCGGATTGCCGTCCTCGTCCAGGTTGACGAAGACGATCTTGTCGATGGTGAGGATGCTCTTGCGGGTGATCTTGTTGCGCACCTCGCATCTCAGGGTGATGGAAGTACGGCCGAACTCGGTGGCGGTAATGCCCAGCTCGATGATGTCGCCCTGGCGCGAGGCGCTGATGAAGTTGATCTCCGAGATGTACTTGGTCACCACCTTGGGATTTTCCAGCTGCACGATGGCGTAGATCGCCGCCTCTTCGTCGATCCACTTCAGCAGGCTACCGCCGAACAGGGTGCCATTGGCGTTGAGGTCCTCGGGTTTCACCCATTTGCGGGTATGGAAGTTCATCGGGGCTCCTTGAAGGTCTAGGGGGGTTGGGACATCAGATCAGGGGGCGGGCGGGAGATTCCGGTGGACATGAGGCAGAGCGCCACCCTTTGGGTTTATCGCGATCCTCGTTATACTGCCCGCGCATCGCGGCCAACAGGCCGCTCCGCCTTCCGTTCGAGGGGCGCTGCAGCACGCTGCGTTATCCCATCCTAGCCGACCCGCCCCTGGCGCGGGACCCTCGGCGGGCATGACGCCAGACGTTGTCAGGCTCGAACGGAGCGTTGTCAGAACGCATCAACGGCGCCCATTCGCACCTAACGAATGGAGACTCTTCAATGAGCGCTGTCCTCACGCCTGCCGCTTTTAACGATTTCAAGGTCGCCGACATCTCCCTGGCCGACTGGGGTCGTCGCGAAGTCATCATCGCCGAATCCGAGATGCCTGCCCTGATGGGCCTGCGCCGCAAGTACGCCGGTGAACAACCCCTGGCTGGCGCCAAGATCCTCGGCTGCATCCACATGACCATCCAGACCGCCGTGCTCATCGAGACCCTGGTGGCCCTGGGCGCCGAAGTGCGCTGGTCCAGCTGCAACATCTTCTCCACCCAGGATCAGGCCGCTGCCGCCATCGCCGCGGCCGGCATCCCGGTATTCGCCTGGAAGGGCGAGACCGAAGCCGAATACGAATGGTGCATCGAGCAGACCATCCTCAAGGACGGCCAGCCCTGGGACGCCAACATGGTGCTGGACGACGGCGGTGACCTGACCCAGATCCTGCACGACAAGTACCCGCAGGTGCTGGAGCGCGTGCACGGCATCACCGAAGAGACCACCACCGGCGTGCACCGCCTGCTGGACATGCTCAAGGACGGTACCCTCAAGGTCCCGGCGATCAACGTCAACGACTCGGTCACCAAGAGCAAGAACGACAACAAGTACGGCTGCCGCCACAGCCTCAACGACGCCATCAAGCGCGCCACCGACCACCTGCTGTCCGGCAAGCAGGCACTGGTGATCGGTTACGGTGACGTGGGCAAGGGCTCGGCGGCCTCGCTGCGTCAGGAAGGCATGATCGTCAAGGTCTCGGAAGTCGACCCGATCTGCGCCATGCAGGCCTGCATGGACGGCTACGAGCTGGTCTCGCCCTATGTCGACGGCCTGAACGACGGCACCGAAGCCTCCGTGGATCGCGCCCTGCTGGGCAAGATCGACCTGATCGTCACCACCACCGGCAACGTCAACGTCTGTGACGCCAACATGCTCAAGGCCCTGAAGAAGCGCGCCCTGGTATGCAACATCGGCCACTTCGACAACGAGATCGACACCGCCTTCATGCGCCAGCACTGGGGCTGGGAAGAGGTGAAGCCGCAGGTGCACAAGATCCACCGCACCGGCCTGACCGTCGATCCCGCCAACGACGACTACCTGATCCTGCTGGCCGAAGGCCGTCTGGTGAACCTGGGTAATGCCACCGGCCACCCCAGCCGCATCATGGATGGCTCCTTCGCCAACCAGGTGCTGGCACAGATTCACCTGTACCAAGAGAAGTTCGCCGACCTGCCGGTCGCAGAGAAGACCGCCAACGTCACCGTCATGGTCCTGCCCAAGAAGCTGGACGAAGAGGTTGCGCTGGAAATGGTGAAGGGCTTCGGTGGCGTCGTCACCCGTCTGACCGAGTCCCAGGCCAAGTACATCGGCGTGACCCAGGAAGGCCCCTTCAAGCCCGACAGCTACCGCTACTGATGGCCAGCCCCGCCCGCAAGGGCGGGGCCGCTCACGAGAGAGACGCCGTGAAACCCAGTCTGAGTTTCGAATTCTTTCCCTGCAAGACCGAAGCGGGCCATGAGAAGCTGATCGCCACGGCGCGACAGCTGGCAGGCTACGGGCCGGAGTTCTTCTCCTGCACCTATGGCGCCGGCGGGTCCACCCGTGACGGCACCTATCGCACCGTGCGCCAGCTCAACGACGAGGTCGGCGTGCCGACCGCGCCGCACCTGTCTTGCGTCGGCGACAGCAAGGCCAAGCTGCGCGAACTGCTGCAGCAATACCGTGAAGCCGGCATCAACCGTATCGTCGCCCTGCGTGGTGACCTGCCCTCCGGCATGGGCCTGTCCGGGGGTGGCGAGCTGCGCTATGCCAGTGACCTGGTCGCCTTCATCCGTGAGGAAACCGGCGATCACTTCCATATCGAAGTCGCCGCCTATCCGGAAACCCATCCGCAGGCACGCAGCTTTACGGACGACGTGCGCAATTTCGTGTACAAGATGGAGGCTGGTGCTGACCGTGCGGTCACCCAGTACTTCTTCAACGCCGACTGCTACTTCCATTTTGTGGAACGTGTCCGCAAACTGGGAGTCGAATCCCCAGTGATCCCTGGCATCATGCCGATCACCAACTACAGCAAGTTGGCACGCTTCTCCGATGCCTGTGGCGCTGAACTGCCTCGCTGGCTGCGGAAGCAACTGGAAGCCTACGGTGACGACACCCAGAGCATCCAGGCCTTTGGCGAAGAAGTCATGACCGCCCTCTGCGAGCGACTGCTCGAAGGCGGGGCACCCGGTGTGCACTTCTATACCCTGAACCAAGCGGAGCCTTGCATCGCCATCTGGCGAAATCTCGGCTTTTGAAGTCGGCCACGCGAACTGGCGGCGACTTCACCCAATCGTGATTACCGCTACCGGTCATCGCCCGACTCTTCATCCAGCGCAGGATGACGAGGGTGGGCGAGACGTCTGAAACCTTTCGGACGTCAACCGGAAGCGCAACCGCGCCCCCACGTCGGCGGGACGCCGACAGAGACAGGAACCCCGCATGTCCTTCATTTCCCTCGGTCTCTCCGAGGCCCTTGCCCGCGCCGTGGAAGACGCTGGCTATACGAATCCCACGCCTGTTCAGCAACGCGCCATCCCGGCCGTCCTGCAGGGTCGCGATCTGATGGTGGCTGCCCAGACCGGTACCGGCAAGACCGGCGGCTTCGCGCTGCCGGTGCTCGAGCGCCTGTTTCCCAATGGTCATCCCGATGGCCGTGGCTATGTCGCCAAGCAGCCGCGGGTGCTGGTCCTGACCCCCACTCGCGAACTGGCGGCTCAGGTCCACGAAAGCTTCAGGGTCTATGCCCGCGACCTGCCCATGCGCAGTGCCTGCGTCTTCGGTGGCGTCGGCCTCAAGCCGCAGGTTACCGCCCTGGCCAAGGGTGTGGACGTTCTCGTGGCCTGCCCGGGTCGCCTGCTGGACCTCGCCGGTCAGCAGAGCGTCGACCTGTCCGCCGTCGAAGTCCTGGTGCTGGACGAAGCTGACCGCATGCTCGACATGGGCTTTATCCATGACGTGAAGAAGGTCCTGGCCCGCCTGCCAGCGAAGCGCCAGAACCTGCTGTTCTCGGCCACCTTCTCCAAGGACATCACCGACCTCGCCGGCAAGCTGCTGCAGGATCCCGAGCGGATCGAGGTCACCCCGCCGAACACCACCGTCGAGCGTATCGAGCAGCGACTGTTCCGCATTCCGGCCAATCAGAAGCGCGCCTTGCTCGCCCACCTGATCACCCTCGGCGCCTGGGAACAGGTCCTGGTGTTCACCCGTACCAAGCACGGCGCCAATCGCCTGGCCGAGTACCTGAACAAGCATGGCCTGCCGGCCGCGCCGATCCATGGCAACAAGAGCCAGAACGCCCGCACCAAGGCCCTGGCCGACTTCAAGAGCAACGACATTCGCGTGCTGGTCGCCACCGACATCGCCGCCCGCGGCCTGGACATCGATCAGTTGCCCCACGTGGTCAACTTCGAGCTGCCCAATGTCGAGGAAGACTATGTACACCGCATCGGCCGTACCGGCCGGGCCGGACGCAATGGCGAGGCCATCTCGCTGGTGGCGCCGGACGAGGAGAAGCTGCTCAAGGCCATCGAGCGCCTGACCAAGCAGAGCATCCCGGACGGTGACATGCAGGGCTTCGATCCCCAGTCCGTTCCGCCGGAGCAGCCGGAAGTGCGCGCCCCGCGCGAACCTCGCGGCAAGCCGCAGCAAAATCGCCAGAAGAAGGCCGACAAGCCGGCGCGCAGCGAAGGCCAGGGCCAGAATCAAGGGCAAGGCAAGCCCGCCACTGGTGAGCAGGCCGGTGCCCAACCCCAGGGCGAACGCAAGAATCGCACGCGTAATCGTCGCAACCGCCGTGATCGCGATGACGCGGGCCAGGACAAGGCTGCTGCTCAGCCCGGCCAGGCCGTCGCCCAGCAGCCACGCAATCGTGATCCGGAAGAATTCCTGGACGATGCCTACGATAACTTCGGCAATAGCGTCGACTACGTGAGCCCCTACCAGGGTAAGGGCCGCAAGGGCCCGCGCAGTGGCAACGGCGGCGGTGCTCCGCGCCCCGCCACCGCGACCGGTACCCAAGGTCAGCCCCGCCAAGGCCAGGGTCAAGGCGCCGCACGCGGTCCTCGCAGCCAGCAACAACAGCAGCCCGGCAAGCGTCGTGGTCAGAATGGTCAGCCCCGAGCTGCCCGGCCTTATGACGCCGCGCCGAGCGAGCCGCGTGCCTATGCCTCGGAAGAGCGGACGTCGAACAAGCCGCAGCCGAAGATCGTGCACAAGCCGTCGCGTGCCGACCGCCTGCCGACCCTGGAGCAGCTGGAAGACCTGCCAAGCCGCCCGCGTAGCGAGAAGCCCGCATTGCTGACACGCAACCGCGAAGCCTGATCGGCTCAAGGCCGCTCAGACGGCCCTGCTACCAGATAAAACAAACCCCGCCTTGGCGGGGTTTGTTTTTTAGGATGCTACTCAGGCATGAGCGGCGCGCAAGGCGTCGATATAGGGTTCGGCCTGGCGATGGCTACGAATCAGTTCGATGAAGTCTTCGCCCTGGGCCGTGCGGGCATCGAGATCGTAGCCGGCATCGACGAAGAAGCCGACGAAGCGCTCGAAGTCGTCCGGACGCAGACCTCGGTAGGCCTTGACCAGCTTGTGCAGAGACGCGGGGGTATCGTCCGCCGGCTCGACCTCAAGGAACAGCTTGATCTGCTCGTCGCTGATCTCTTCACCGATGACCTGCTTTTTATCCTTACGCATCCTTTGGCTACCTGTGCTGGGGGATTCTTTGGAGAAAAGGAGGGCCGATTCTAACCCTGCCCTTCGCCCGCCCGCCAGTGACAAAACCAAGGCAATACCGCGAAACCGGTCAAAGGTTCAATCGAATTGCGCGCGCATCCAGGTGCGATAGCGCTCGGCTTCCGCCGCGCCTTCCAGCGGCGCCCAGGCAGGGCGCTCGCCTTCGCCCAGGGGCAGGAAGGGTCCGGCCTTGCATTCGAAAAACAGGCAGTCGCCGTCCAGGGCGACCAGCGCATGGTAGTGCCCAGGGGCGAGATCGACGCCTGGACAACCGGCGGCCTGGGACAGTTCACGGCGCAGCAGTACCTGCCCGTCCTCACTGAAGGTCAGCAGTCCCAACCGACCTTGCAGCACCAGGAGACTCTCGGCCTTGCGCGGATCCAGGTGCCGATGGGGCGGGATGTAGCTGTCCTCGCACATGCCGACGACCAGCCGGTGGCAGGGCTCGTCCATGCTATGCAGGCTGTGATGGGCGCGCCTGCGCGGACTGTTCGCCGCCTGCCGGAGCAGGTCGGCGAACAGGTCCTGATCGAACAGCCGGGCGGTCACAGCCCCTTCACGGCATAGATGCCGGGGGCGTTGCGCCAGTAGCCCTTGTAATCCATGCCGTAGCCGAAGATGTAGCGATCGATGCAGGGCAGGCCGACATAGGTCGCTTCCAGGCCCTTGACCTTGCGGTCGTGGGTCTTGTCGATCAGCACGGCGGTATGGACCTCGCGAGCACCGGCGTGGCGGCAGAAGTCGATGATGGCCTTGAGGGTATGGCCCTCGTCGAAGATGTCGTCGACGATCAGCACATCGCGATCGATGAAGGAGACCTCGGGCTTGGCCTTCCAGAACAGCTCGCCGCCGGTGGTCTCGTTGCGATAGCGGGTGGCGTGCAGGTAGGACATCTCCAGCGGGAAATTCAGCCGGGTGGCCAGCTTGCCGGTCAGGATCAGGCCGCCATTCATCACGCAGAAGACCACCGGATTGCGCTCGGCGAGATCGGTGGTGATCGCCGCGGCGATCCGATCGATGGCTGCCTCGACCTGGGCTTCGTCATAGAGGCAATCGGCTTCCTGCATGACCTGACGGATGTGAGCGAGATCGGCGGGCATGGGGCTTCTCCGGGGGACGGGGCGCCTGCTTTACCAACGGCGCGGATAAAAGGCGGCAAAGGTACAGACACCGCGGACCGATCTCAAGCGCCGCCAGGCGGCTACTATTGTCGCAGGGTACTGCCCACCTCGGGCCGGATGCTTTAATGTACCGCGGTTTTTCGATCGCCTGCCCTATCCTGCGGCAGGCCTTTGGGCTGCCGATCGTACCGAAGCCATCCCTTTTCACGGCGATCCGCTGCCCTACCGTCTCTGGAGAATCCCATGTCCGTCCACGAAATCCGCCACCCGCTCATCCGTCACAAGCTCGGCTTGATGCGGCGTGCCGACATCAGCACCAAGAACTTCCGCGAGTTGGCCCAGGAAGTCGGCGCCCTGCTCACCTATGAAGCGACCAAGGATCTGCCGGTGGAAACGGTGGACATCGAAGGCTGGTGCGGCACCGTGCAGGTGGAAAAGATCTCTGGCAAGAAGGTCACCGTGGTGCCCATCCTGCGCGCCGGCATCGGCATGCTCGACGGCGTGCTCAGCCTGATCCCCAGCGCCCGCGTCAGCGTGGTGGGCCTTGCCCGCAACGAATCCACCCTGCAAGCCCATACCTACCTGGAAAAGCTGGTGGGTGAACTGGACCAGCGGATGGCCATGATCATCGACCCCATGCTGGCCACCGGCGGCTCCATGATCGCTACCATCGACCTGCTGAAGAAGGCGGGGGCCAAGGAAATTCGCGCCCTGGTCCTGGTGGCCGCGCCCGAAGGCATCACCGCGGTCGAGGAAGCTCACCCGGACGTACGCCTCTACACCGCCTCCATCGATGAGCGCCTCAACGAGCATGGCTACATCCTCCCGGGCCTGGGCGATGCCGGTGACAAGATCTTCGGCACCAAGCAGAAGGACGCCTGAGCGTGACTGCGCGGGAACCGCTCTGGCGGGAGATCGTGGTGGGCGCCCAGATGCTCTTCGTGGCCTTTGGCGCCCTGGTGCTGATGCCGCTGATCACCGGCATGGACCCCAACGTCGCCCTCTTCACCGCAGGCTTCGGCACCCTGCTGTTCCATCTGGTCACCGGTCGCCAGGTGCCGGTGTTCCTGGCGTCGAGCTTCGCCTTCATCGCCCCGATCATCGCCGCCAAGGCTGAATTCGGCTTGCCGGCGGTGCTGGGTGGGGTAGTGGCGGCGGGCTTCGTCTACACCTTCCTGGGCCTGGCGGTGAAGGTGCGTGGCGTGGGCTTCATCGATCGCCTGCTGCCGCCGGTGGTGATCGCCCCGGTGATCATCTCCATCGGCCTGGGCCTGTCGCCGGTGGCAGCCAACATGGCCATGGGCAAGGCCGGTGACGGCAGTGCCCAGCTGGTGCCCTATGCCACGGCGATGATGATCTCCATGCCGGCGCTGGTCACCACGCTGCTGGTGGCCATCTACGGCAAGGGCATGTTCCGCCTGGTGCCCATCCTCGCCGGCGTCTTTGTCGGCTATGCGCTGGCCTTCGTCTTCGGCATCGTCCATACAGAGGGCATAGGCGCCGCGCCCTGGCTGGCGATCCCGGCCTTCGTCGCGCCGGAATTCCACTGGGGTGCCATCCTGTTCATGGTCCCGGTCGCCCTGGCGCCGGCCATCGAGCACGTCGGCGGGGTGATCGCGGTAGGCGGGGTAACCGGTCAGAACTACCTCAAGCAGCCCGGCCTGCACCGCACCCTGCTGGGTGACGGCCTGGCCACCTCCTCCGCCGGCCTGTTCGGCGGTCCGCCCAACACCACCTATGCCGAGGTGACCGGCGCGGTGATGCTGACCAAGAACCATAATCCGCGGGTCATGCTGTGGGCGGCGGGCTTTGCCATGGTGCTGGCGTTCGTCGGCAAGTTCGGCGCGGCGCTGCAGACCATTCCGGTGCCGGTCATGGGCGGCATTCTCTGCCTGCTGTTTGGCTCCATCGCGGTGGTGGGCCTGAACATCCTGATCCGCCACCAAGTGGATCTGTCCGAGGCGCGTAACCTCGTGATCGTGTCCGTGACCCTGGTGTTCGGCATCGGCGGCATCGTCTTCGGCAACGGCGAGATCGGCCTCAAGGGCATCTCCCTGTGCGGCCTGATCGCCATCGGCCTCAACCTGGTCCTGCCAGGGCACAACGCCTGGAAGAAGGACGCCGAACCGCCAGAGCGCCCGCTGCTCTGACGGCCCTGCGGCGGATGCCGGTCTAGGCCGGCATCCGCGGTTGCTCCAGGCGCTGCGGCGGCAGCTCCGCCACCTCCTCGCACAGTTCCACCAGCGCCTGCGCCCAGGCCGGGTCATCGTTGACGCAGGGAATCAGCACCAGCTCCCGACCGCCGGCTTCGATGAACTGTTCGCGGCCGCGATCGCCGATCTCCTCCAGCGTTTCGATGCAGTCGGCGACGAAGGCCGGGCACATCACCAATAGCCGCTTGACCCCCGCCTTGGCGAGCTCGTCCAGCCGCGCCTCGGTATAGGGCTCGATCCACTTGTCCTTGCCCAGCCGCGACTGGAAGGACACCGACCACTTGCCATCGGGAATGCCCAGGCGCTTAGCCACCAATTCGGCGGTGCGCTGGCACTGGCTGCGGTAGCAGACGGCCAGAGCCTTGGTGCTGACCTTGCTGCTGTCGGGTGCGCGCAGGTCATGGGTGCGATCCTTGACCAGCTTGCGGATGTGCCGCTCGGGCAGGCCATGGAAGGACAGCAGCAGGTGGTCGTAGGGCTCCTCGAGATAGGGCTCGACACTGGCCGCCAACGCTGCCTGGTATTCCGGGCGATCGTAGAAAGGCGGCAGGATCTTCAGTGTCAATGGCAGCTGGTGGGCTTCGATCACCCGCCGTGCCTCGACGATGGCGGTGGTGGTGGTGCTGTCGGCGAATTGCGGATAGAGCGGCGCATAGGTCACCTCGCGGATGCCCTGGCTGGCCAGGCGCTTGAGCACCGACTCCACCGAAGGCTCGCCGTATCTCATGCACAGCTCGACCGGGCCATGGCGCCAGAGGGGTCGTACGGCTTCCTGCAGGCGGCGGCTGAGCACGATCAATGGCGAGCCGTCGTCCCACCAGATCGACTCATAGGCCTCGGCCGAGGCCGCTGGCCGCTTGATCAGCACCAGTGACACCAGCAGCCGGCGCAGTGGCCAGGGCAGATCGACCACGTAGGGATCCATCAGGAACTGGTTCAGATAGCGCTTCACGTCGGGGACGTGGGGCGAGTCGGGCGAACCCAGGTTGGCGAGCAGCAGAGCGTTGGCAGTCATCGTGAATCCTTGGCAGCGAGCAGGTCGGCCAGGGCCGTGTCCAGCTCGGGATAGCGAAAGACGTATCCGTCCGCGAGCAGACGCTCGGGACGGGCGCGCTGACCACCCAGCAGCAGGATGGACAGCTCTCCCATCAGGCGCAGGGCGAAGGCGGGAATCAGCAATCGCGCCGGGCGCCGCAAGGCCCGTCCCAGCGCCTCGGTGAAGTCCCGGTTGCGCACTGGCTCGGGGGCACAGAGATTATAAGGACCTTGGGCATCGCTTCGGTTGAGAAGAAAATCGATGGCCCCGATTTGATCCTGTAAATGAATCCAGGGCATCCATTGGCGTCCGCTGCCCAGGCGTGCGCCGAGCCCGAAGCGAAAGGGCGGCAACAGCCGCAGCAGGAAGCCGTCGTCGGCCGCCAGTACCAGCCCGGTGCGCAGATTGACCACGCGGATACCCAGCTTCTCGGCCTCGTTGGCCACCTGCTCCCAGGCCAGGCACAGTTCACCGGCGAAATCGGGGCCGGCCACGCTGTCGGCTTCACTTACCGGCTTCTCGCCACTGTCACCATAGAAGCCGATGGCCGAGCCCGACAGCAGTACCTTGGGCTTCTGGCTGCGCCCGCGCAGCCATTCGATCAGGCGCTCGGTGGTGTCGATCCGACTCCGCCAGAGTTCGGCCTTGCGGCTACGGGTCCAGGGCTTGTCGGCGATGGGCGCTCCGGCCAGGTTGACCACCGCATCCAGGTGTTCGCCGTCCAGCACCTCCAGTTGAGCGATGCCGCGTACCTCTGGCCCGCATTCGCGCGCCACGCGGGTGGGGTCGCGGCTAAGGACGGTCAGCTGGTGGCCGGCGGCGGCCCATTGGCGGCACAGCGCGCGGCCGATCAGTCCGGTGCCACCTGTCAGCAGGATATGCATGTCGTCACTTCCTTCTCGTATTGCCCTGCCGCCCGTATGCATCTGAACGAAGGGAAGAGGATTGTTTGGTATGGTCGTGGGTCGAAAGATCCAGAACGGTTGCCAGTCGTAGCCGTAGAGCCCTTGCACGCGTAAACGTTCGACAAGGGCGCATCGTCAGACAAGCGAGGTCCATCATGACTGCCCCTATCGCCATCGTTGGCGCAGGAATAGCCGGACTTGCCGCTGCTCAAACGCTGATTCGCGCCGGGCAGCAGGTCCAGATCTTCGACAAGAGCCGCGGCAGCGGCGGCCGCATGGCCAGCAAGAGAAGCGAGGCCGGCGCCCTCGACCTGGGTGCCCAGTATTTCACCGCACGCGACCGCCGCTTCATCGACGCCCTCAACGAGTGGCGGCGGGCCGGCTGCGCGGCCGAATGGAATCCGGTGCTCTACCAGTACCGCGAAGGGCGTCTGAGTCCGTCCCAGGACGAACAACCCCGCTGGGTCGGGGTACCGCGCATGAGCGCCATCACCCGTCACCTGCTGGCCGATCTGCCAGTCAGCTTCGACTGCCGCATCACCGAGGTCTTTCGCGGTGCCCAGCACTGGCACCTGCTGGATGCCAGCGGCGAGACCCACGGTCCCTTCGCCCAGGTCGTCATCGCCATGCCGGCGCCCCAGGCCACTGCCCTGCTGTCCAGCGTGCCCAAGCTGGCGGCGACCGTGGCGGGGGTGAGCATGGAGCCGACCTGGTCGGTGGCCCTGGCCTTCGCCACGCCGTTGCAGACGCCGGTGGAAGGCTGCTTCGTGCAGGGTAGCGAACTGGACTGGCTGGCACGCAATCGCTGCAAGCCAGAGCGCGACACCACCCTGGACACCTGGGTGCTGCACGCCACCAGCGCCTGGAGCAAGGCGCACCTCGATGCCTCCAAGGAGGAGGTGATCGAACGCCTGCATGGCGCCTTCGCCGAGCTGATCGGCTGCCCGCTGCCGGCCCCCAGCTTTACCCTGGCGCATCGCTGGCTCTATGCCCGACCGGCGCAGCCGCACCAGTGGGGCGCCCTGGCCGATCCCGACATGGGCGTCTTCGTCTGTGGCGACTGGTGCTCCAGCGGTCGAGTGGAAGGAGCCTGGTTGAGTGGTCATGAGGCAGCGCAGCAACTCCTGGGCAGTTTGGATTAAGCGACGAAGCGCACGCCGTTTGTAACCTGCGGCGAATCTTTTGGCGTAGGCCCCTGTCGAAAGTTGCACGAAACTTGTACAAATAGAAAAACCTTGTACAAGAAAATACACGACAGGGGATCTCCATGCCTTATACCTCTCCCTCCAGCCTGTCCCGTCCGCGCCTGGGTATCAGTGCCTGCCTGCTGGGTGACGAAGTCCGCTACAACGGTGGACACAAGGAATCCCGGCTCTGTAGCCAGACCTTCGCCGAGCACTTCGATTTCGTCCGGGTCTGCCCGGAGATGGCCATCGGCCTCGGCACCCCGCGCGAACCCATCCGTCTGGTCGGCGACTCCCAGGCGCCACGCGCCGTTGGCACGCTCGATCCGAGCCTGGACGTGACCGCCGCCCTTACTGCCTATGGCGAAAAGATGGCGGGCGAACTCGCTGACCTGTCCGGCTTCATCTTCATGCAAAAGTCACCCTCTTGCGGCATGGAGCGGGTCAAGGTCTATCACGCCAACGGCCAGGGCAGCGAAACCGACGGCCGTGGCCTGTTCGCCGCCGCCATCATGCGTCTACGACCGGACCTGCCGGTCGAAGAGGCGGGTCGCCTGAACGATCCGGTCCTGCGGGAAAACTTCGTCACGCGCGTCTTCGCCCATGCCCACTGGCTGCAGCTGGTGCAACAGGGTCTGACGGCACGGGCCCTGCTGTCCTATCATTCGCGCTACAAGTACCAGCTCATGGCCCATGATGCTCATCGCGCTCGAGCCCTTGGGCAACTGGTAGGCAGCATCGGCCAGCGTAATCTCGATGAGCTGGGCCAGGAGTATTTCAGCGGCCTGATGGCTGCACTGAAGAAGTGCGCCACCCGCGGTACCCACTGCAATGTGCTCTACCATCTCTTCGGTTACCTGCGCCGCGCACTGAGTGACAGCGAGAAGCAGGAGATGCAGCAGCTGATCGAGCAATACCATGAGGGCATCGTCCCCCTGGTGGTGCCCCTGACCTTGCTCAAGCACCACTTCCGCCAGCATCCGGATCGTTATGTGAACGAGCAGGCCTATCTACAACCGCACCCTGAACGTCTGAGTCTGCGAAATGCCATCTAGCGCCACCCCCTTGCCTTCACCGCCACGCGATGAAGAGCAGGACTATCAATCGGCCCTGCACGAGGGCTGGCTGCCCATCCGGGAAATTGCCCGGCGGACCGGGGTCAACGCCGTGACCCTGAGAGCCTGGGAGCGGCGTTACGGCCTGCTGGTCCCCAAGCGCACACCCAAGGGGCACCGGCTGTACAGCGAGGCCCACGTGGTCCGGGTGCAGCAGATCCTGGCCTGGATCGCCCGAGGCGTGGCGGTCAGCCAGGTCAAGGGCCTGCTCGATGAGCAGCGGCCGGCGGTGGTGCCCAGCGACACGCCCTGGCAGGGCATCCACCAGGAGATGATGGACGCCACTGGCCGACTCGCCTCACGCGCCCTGGACGAAGCCTACAATCGCGCGGCTTCCCTCTATCCACCTCGGGTACTGCTGGATCAGTTGCTATCGCCCCTGCTGCGCGAGCTGGAGCGACTCAGCCAGGCCACCGACGATGGCCGTCTGCAGCAGGTGTTCTTCCAATCCTGGCTGCGCAGCAAGCTGGGCGCGCGGATCTATCACAGCCAGCACAACCTGCGAGGGGCGCCGCTGGTGTTGCTCAATCTCGACGATACGCCAATGAACGTCTCGCTCTGGCTCTGTGCCTGGCTGATCAGCGCAGCGGACTGCCCCGTCGAACTCATCGAGTGGTCGCTTCCCGTCAGCAACCTAGATCGCCTGGTCGAACGGCTCGATCCCAGGGCACTGGTGCTTTGCCGCGACAGTCGCCCCGACAGTGAGCTGCGTCGTCAGCTGCAGGCCTTTGCCAATCGCCACGCCCGTCCCTGCCTGACGCTGGGCGCGCTGGGTGAATCCCTTACCGCCGATGCCGCACCGGCACGCGGTCCGGGTGAGGCCTTCGATCGCCTGCAGAGCGCCGGCTTGCTGCGTCAGGAACGCTATGCATGAGCCAGCTCGTCTGGTTCCGTACCGACTTGCGTACCCATGACCATCCCGCCCTGCATGCTGCCGCTGAACAGGGACAGGTCGTCGCCGTCTTTCTGCTGAGTCCTGCCCAGTGGCGGGAACATGACGAGGCCGCGGTCAAGGTCGACTTCTGGTTGCGCAACCTCGCCAAGCTGCGCGAGACGCTCAAGACACTGGGCATCCCTCTGCTGATCCGGCGTGCGGAGCGCTGGGAGCAAGCGCCCCAGGTGCTGCTCGACCTGGCCAGGGAACAGGGTCTCGAACATCTGCATTTCAACGACGAATACGGGGTGAACGAAGCCGCCCGGGATGACGCCGTGGCTGAGGCGTTCGAGCAGGCGGGCCTTACTGCCCACCGCTATCTGGACCAGACCCTGTTCGCCCCCGGTACGGTATTGACCAAGAGCGGTGGCTATTTCAAGGTCTTCGGGCAATTCAGGAAGACGTGCCTTGCGCGCCTGGAAACGGGCTTGCCGATGCCCCTGCCGGCGCCGGACCGGCAGCAGGCCGCCACCATTCAGGCGGATGAGCTGCCCACCGGGGTCGACGGCTTCGCCGAGACATCGCCCGAGGTGCGACAGCTGTGGCCGGCGGGTGAAGAGGCGGCGCTCCAGCGGCTG
Organism: Pseudomonas oryzihabitans; assembly: GCF_001518815.1. Classification (NCBI taxonomy): domain Bacteria; kingdom Pseudomonadati; phylum Pseudomonadota; class Gammaproteobacteria; order Pseudomonadales; family Pseudomonadaceae; genus Pseudomonas; species Pseudomonas oryzihabitans. The sequence continues at coordinate 607,306 of NZ_CP013987.1, read as the reverse complement.
GAGGCCTTCATCCGGGACGATCTGGAAGACTATCACCAGGCCCGGGACATCCCGTTCGAACCGGGTACCAGTCAGCTGTCGGCCTATCTGAATGCAGGAGTGCTGACACCACGGCAGTGCCTGCAGGCCGCGGTCAACGCCAACGACGGCCTGCTCAGTGGCGGTCGCCAGGGTGCGGCTACCTGGATCACTGAATTGTTGTGGCGCGAATTCTATCGCCATGTCCTGGTGGGCTATCCCTGGGTTTCGCGCAACCAACCCTTCAATCGGGACCTTGCCGCCCTGCCCTGGCGTGATGACCCTGAAGGCCTCGCCGCCTGGCAACAGGGGCGCACCGGCATTCCCCTCATCGATGCGGCCATGCGTCAGCTGCTGCAGACGGGCTGGATGCACAATCGCATGCGCATGCTGACCGCCATGTTCCTCTGCAAGAATCTGCTGATCGACTGGCGCGAGGGCGAGCGCTGGTTCATGCGTCATCTCATCGATGGCGACCTGGCCTCCAACAATGGCGGCTGGCAGTGGAGCGCCTCGACGGGTACCGATTCGGTGCCCTACTTCCGGGTGTTCAATCCCCATACCCAGGCCATGAAGATCGATGCACGCGGTGATTATGTGCGCACCTGGGTGCCGGAGCTGGCCGGGCTGAGGGGCAAGGCCGTGCACACCCCGGGGGAGCGCTATCTGCCACCGCTGGTGGACCTGGGCGAAAGCCGCCAACGGGCGCTAGCCACCTACCGCGGCATGGCGCGCAAGGCGGAAACAAAAAAGCCGGACTAGGTCCGGCTTTTTTCATACCAGCTCGGAATCAGAGCGTGTGGCTGTAGAACAGCGCATAGGACTCGATGCCATCGTTAGGCTGCTTGATGCCGGCGTTGGAATAGTGAGTCGCACGGATACCGACGCGCTGGGTATCGCCGATCTTCAGACCCAGGCCGATGCGGTCTTCGAAGTTGAAGGCCGACCCCAGGTCCTGCTCGCCGACCTTGGTGCTGGAGAATACGGCGACGCCGATACCGGCCTCGACGAAGGGCTTCACATGACCCTGGCCGAATTCGTAGACGAATACCGGGGCGAAGGACAGCGAATGCTGATCTGAAGAACGGCCATTGTCGCCTTCCCAGTAGGTGTAACCGGCGTCCCAATAACCGGTCAGGCGGCCAGTGGAGCTTTCCCACCAGCTCTTGTCCCAGTTCCAGCCGGCCCCGATGCGATAGGTCATGCCGTTCTGGCTGGTTGCCCCGACCGCACCAGTGAGCTCCACGGCCTGCACCGACGCCACTCCACCCAGCGAAAGCGCGGTGGCTACTGCGAAGGAAAGCAATTTGTTCATGAGAGTGCCCTTGTGAATGTTTCTAGTTTTTTCTAACCGCCAGCATTGACCCCGAAGTCGTGAAGGGGTTCACAGGCTTCGACTTTTTACCTACAGGGCTGAATGCTAGTCGCTGAACAGGGCTTTGGCGAGTGAAAAGGATGTGGAAACGTCAGACGAACGCCTGTACCACGGCCCCTTCCGGCCACAGCGGCGGTAGCACCGCCCTCAGCTCGGCGGGGCTGCCCGAAGTCCAGAGGCGCGTCGGCCCGGCCGGCCCGCTTGCCAGACGCCCCTCCAGCAGAAGGAGACTTTGCAGACGGCGCGCCACGGCGGCACCGGTGTCCACCAGGATGACCTCTGGCGGCACCAGCTCGGCCAGCAGGGGCCGCAGGAAGGGATAGTGGGTGCAGCCCAGGATCAGGGTGTCGCACTCCGCCGCCAGCAGCGGTTCGAGAAAACCCTGCAGCAACCTTCGGGTCTCGGGGCCCAGCAGATCGCCACGCTCGACTTGCTCCACCAGCCCCGGACAGGGCTGGGTCAGGACCTGAATGCCCAGGGCGAATCTGTCCAGCAAGGCGGCGAACTTGGCGCTCTGCAACGTTCCCGTGGTCGCCAGGACGCCGACCCGACCATTGCGGGTGGCCGCCGCGGCGGGCTTTACCGCCGGCTCCATGCCGACGATGGGCCACCGGGGATAGCGCTCGCGCAGATCGGCGACCGCCGCCACGGTAGCGGTATTGCAGGCCACCACCAGCGCCTTGGCCCCTTGTTCATACAGTCGCGCCGCGATCAGCTGGCAGCGCTCACGGATAAAGGCCGGAGTCTTTTCGCCATAGGGGATATGGCCGCAATCGGCGACGTAATGCAGGGTTTCCGCCGGCAATAGCCGCCTGATCTCCGCCAGCACCGACAGGCCGCCGACGCCCGAGTCGAAGACCCCGACCGGTGCCTCGTCAGCCATGACGGGCGCCGCACACCGGGCAACCCGGATCGCGCTTGACCCGCAATTCACGGAAGCGACTGCCCGCCGCGTCCACCAGCAGCAGGCGACCGATCAGGGGCTCGCCGAAGCCGGCCAGTAGCTTGAGCGCTTCGAGCGCCTGCAGACTGCCGACCAGCCCTACCACGGGCCCGAGCACCCCGGCCTCGCTGCAACTGAGTTCGGCCTCGCTGCCCTCGCCATAGAGGCAGTGGTAGCAGGGACTGTCAGCGCGGCGCGGATCGAAGACACTGAGCTGGCCTTCCAGGCGAATGGCCGCGCCGCTGACCAGCGGACGCCCCGTGGCCACGCAGGCGGCATTCACCGCCGCTCGGGTGGTGAAGTTGTCCGAGCAGTCCAGCACCAGATCCACCGCCGCGATTCGAGCCGCCAGGCTGTCGGCGTCCAGCGCCTCGCGCAGCGGCACCAGGCGCACCTCGGGATTGAGCGCCGTCAGCCGTTGCAGCGCGGAATCCACCTTGGTCTGGCCGATCAGGGTTTCATCGTGCAGTACCTGGCGTTGCAGATTGCTCAGGTCGACCCGATCGAAGTCGGCCAGATGCAATTCACCAACGCCGGCTGCCGCCAGATAGAGCGCCACCGGCGATCCCAGGCCGCCAAGGCCGACGATGAGCACCTTGGCTTCTTTCAGCCGCAATTGTCCGGCGATATCGACCTGGGCCAGCAGGATCTGCCGGCTGTAACGCAGCAGTTCGCCATCGCTCAGCATGGCCAGCGGCCTCCGCTGATACGCTCGTGGCCGCCCAGATCATGGCGGCTCTCGACCTCGGTGAAGCCCTGGCGGGCCAGCAATTCCCGCACCGCGCCGGCCTGCTCGAAACCGTGTTCCAGCCACAGCCAGCCACCGGGATGCAGGTGATCGGGCGCTGCCGCAATCAGCTCGCGAATATCGTCCAGGCCATCGGCGCCGGCGACCAGGGCGCTGCGCGGCTCGAAGCGCACATCGCCCTCCTCCAGATGGCGATCACTGCCGGCGATATAGGGGGGGTTGCTGACGATCAGCTCGAAGCGCTGCCCGTTCAGGGCGGCGAACCAGTGACTCTGCTGAAAGGTGACATTGCCCAGGCGCAGGCGCTCGGCATTGCGCTGGGCCAGGGCCACCGCCGCCGGGATGCGATCCACGCCGCTGATCTGCCAGCGCGGCCGCTCATGGGCCAGGGCCAGGGCGATGGCGCCGGTACCGGTGCCCAGATCCAGCACCCGCATCTCGTCGGCCAGTGGCAGTGCCAGGGCAGTCTCCACCAGCACCTCGGTGTCGGGCCGGGGAATCAGGGTGTCGGCGCTCACTTCCAGATCCAGCGACCAGAAGCCCTGCTGGCCAAGGATGTAGGCCACCGGCTCACCCTGCTGGCGCCGCTCGAGGTCGGTCCGAAAGCGCGCCAGGGCCTCGCGCGGCACCAGCTTTTCCGGCCAGGTGCGCAGGTAGCTGCGCGGCTTGTCCAGGGCGGCGGCCAGCAGCAGCTCCACGTCGAGGCGGGCGCTAGGGGAGTCCGGTAGCTGGCTTTCGCGCAACAGGGCGCCGATGGTAGCCATGGGTCAGTCCCCCAGTGCGGCCAGCTGGTCGGCCTGGTATTCCTGCAACAGCGGATCTATGACCTGCTGGACATCGCCATTGACCACCTCGCCCAGGGAATAGAGGGTCAGGTTGATGCGGTGATCGGTCACCCGGCCCTGGGGGAAGTTGTAGGTGCGAATGCGCTCGGATCTGTCACCCGATCCCACCAGCAGCCGGCGGGTGTCGGACATTTCCTTGTGCGCCGCCGCATCCTGCTGGTCGTTGAGCTTGGCCGACAGCCAGGCCATGGCCTTGGCGCGGTTCTTGTGCTGCGAGCGCTCTTCCTGGCATTCCACCACGATGCCGGTGGGCAGGTGGGTGATGCGCACGGCCGAGTCGGTCTTGTTGACGTGCTGGCCGCCTGCGCCGGAGGAGCGATAGGTGTCGACCCGCAGATCGGCCGGATTGATCTCGATGGCCTGCTGCTCGTCGGGCTCGGGCAGCACCGCCACGGTGCAGGCCGAGGTGTGGATGCGGCCCTGGGACTCGGTTTCTGGGACCCGCTGCACCCGGTGCGCACCGGACTCGAACTTGAGCTTGGCGTAGACGCTGTCGCCTTCGACCCGGGCGATGACTTCCTTGAAGCCGCCGTGCTCGCCCTCGTTCTCCGAGAGCACTTCGAGGCGCCAGCCCTGGCGTTCGGCATAGCGCGAATACATGCGGAACAGATCACCGGCAAAGATCGCCGCCTCGTCGCCACCGGTACCGGCACGGATTTCCAGGAAGACGTTGCGGCCGTCGTTGGGATCCCGCGGCAGCATCATGCGCTGCAGCTCGTCTTCCAGTTCCTGCAACCGCGCCTTGGCGCTGGTCACCTCTTCTTCGGCCATCTCGCGCAGATCCGGATCGCTGTCCTTGAGCAGCGCCTGGGCACCCTCCAGGTCGGCCTGCACCTTGCGGTATTCGATGAACGCCTGGCTGACCGGCTCGAGTTCGGCGTATTCCTTGGAATAGGCACGGAACTGGGTCTGGTCGCTGATGACTTCGGCGTCGCCCAACAGCGCGGTCAGCTCCTCGAAGCGGTCCTGCAGACCGTCGAGCTTGTGCAACAGAGAGGTCTTCATGTCTTGTCCAAACCCTCGTCGAGGGCGAAGAGTTCCTGAGCCAGGGTCAGCGCGTCGACGCGCCCCTCGGCGGATAATTTCTTGAGCTGCACGCTCGGTGCGTGCATCAGCTTGTTGGTGAGACTGCGTGCCAGGGCCGCCAGGGCTTCCTGGGGATCGGCGCCATTGGCCAGCTGGCGCTGGGCGCGGGCCAGCTCGTCATCACGGATCTGCTCGCCCTGCTGGCGATAGGCGCGGACCACGTCCACCGCGGCGCGCTCGCGCAGCCGCTGCATGAAGTCCTCGACCCCGGCCAGCACCAGCTTCTCGGCCGCCTGGGCGGCGCCCTGGCGACTCTTGAGATTTTCCGCCACCACCTCGTGGAGATCGTCCACCGTATAGAGGTAGACGTCTTCCAGCTCGCTCACCTCCGGCTCGATGTCGCGCGGCACGGCGATATCGACCATGAAAATGGGCTTGTGGCGACGCTGCTTGAGCGCCCGCTCCACCGCGCCCTTGCCGAGGATCGGCAACTGGCTAGCAGTGGAGCTGATGACGATGTCGCTGTTGACCAGTTCGTCGGGAATGTCGGCCAAGAGCACGGTATGGGCGCCGAACTCTTCCGCCAGGTGGCTGGCGCGCTCCAGGGTTCGGTTGGCAACGACGATACGCCGCACGCCCTGTTCATGGAGGTGACGGGCGACCAGGGTGATGGTCTCGCCGGCGCCGATCAGCAGGGCCTGGCTGCGGCTGAGGTCGCTGAAGATCTGCTTGGCCAGGCTGACCGCGGCAAAGGCCACCGACACCGGGTTCTCACCGATCGCGGTGTCGGTACGTACCGCCTTGGCGGTGTTGAAGGTGGCCTGGAACAGGCGCCCCAGCAGCGGACCGACGGTACCGGCCTCGCGGGCCACGGCATAGGCCGACTTGAGCTGACCAAGGATCTGCGGTTCGCCCAGTACCATGGAGTCCAGCCCCGCGGCCACGCGCATCATGTGCCGTACCGCGGCCTCGTCCTGGTGCAGATAGATGCTGGCGCGCAAATCTTCCAGGGGGACCCGGTGGTACTGGGCGAGCCAGGCCAGCACGGCCTCCGCCAGACTGGGCTCCAGCTCCAGATAGAGTTCGCTGCGATTGCAGGTGGAGAGAATCGCCGCTTCGCGACTGTGGGTGGCCTGCTCCAGCTGGCGCAGGGCTTCGACCGTCTGCTCCGGAGTGAAAGCCACACGTTCGCGCACCTCAACCGAGGCGGTCTTGTGATTGATGCCGAGCGCGAGAAAGGCCATGGACGCAAGCAGTCGAACGGATAGGAAAGCCGGACATTGTCCTATGGGCGCGCGGTGGCGACAACCAGCAGCGACGAGACGTCGGACAATGGGTGTCATAGCCTGGGCAAATGAATCTTGCCGGACAAAAGGCGTCAACAGCCTCGACCACCGCACTTCTCGGCCGGCCGCTGCGCATGCGCGACGCGGCTACGGCGACTCTTGTGGCATGATGGACCGACTGTAAAAAGGCCGCCCCGACCCTATGACCAGATACCTTGCGCTGCTGACGACCGCCCTGCTGCTCGCCGGCTGCCAGAACCTCGGCCGTCAGCCGACGCCCGCCGCCGCCATCCCGCCGCCCACCGCCAAGACGAGCACGCCGCAACCGGCCGGCTCCTTTCGCGAAGACACCCTCTATGACCTGCTGGTCGGCGAGCTGGCGGGGCAGCGCAACCGGTTCGACATCGCCCTGACCAACTATGTCGAGCAGGCCAAGTCGACCCAGGATCCGGGCGTCGCCGAGCGCGCCTTCCGCATCGCTGAGTACCTGGGTGCCGATACCCCGGCACTGGAAACCGCGCAGATCTGGGCCCGCAATGCTCCGGACAACCTGGACGCCCAGCGTGCCGCCGCCATCATGTTGGCCCGCGCCGGTCGCTATGACGAGTCCATGGCCTACATGGAGCGCGTGCTCCGGGGCCAGGGTGACACCCACTTCGATTTCCTTGCCCTGTCCGCGGCGGAAACCGACGAGACCACCCGCGCCGGCCTGCTCAAGAGCTTCGATCGGCTGCTGTCCAAATATCCGCATAACGGCCAGCTGCTGTTCGGCAAGGCCCTGCTGCTGCAGCAGGACGGCCGCGCTGACGAGGCGCTGAAATTGCTGGAGCGCAATCCGGCGGCCAAGCGGGAAGTGGCCCCTTTGCTCCTGCGCGCGCGCCTGCTGCAAAGCCAGGACCGCAGCGCCGAGGCCCTGCCGCTGCTCGAAGCCGGCATCCGCCAGCATCCGGAAGATCGCCGCCTGCGCCTGGCCCATGCCCGGCTGCTGGTGGAGCTGGATCGCCTGGACCAGGCCAAGCGCGAATTCGCCGAACTGGTCGCCCAGTTTCCGGACGATGACGACCTGAGATTCTCCCTGGCGCTGGTCTGCCTGGAAGCCCAGGCCTGGCGCGAAGCCCAGATCTACCTCAAGGAACTGATCGACCGCGGCAGCCATGTGGACGCCGCGCACCTCAATCTGGGGCGCAGCTACGAGGAACTCGACCAGCCCGAGCAGGCGCTGGCCGAATACACCCAGGTCGGTCCAGGCACCGATTATCTGGCCGCCCAGCAGCGCCAGACGGAAATCCTGCTCGGTAGCGGCCGCATCGCCGAGGCCCGCCAGCGCCTGGCCGAAGCCCGCAAGCGCCAGAGCGAATACGCCGTGCCGCTCTATCTGCTGGAAGTCGAAGGCCTGGCCAGTGCCGACCAGACCGCCCTCGCCGACCAGACCGTGCAGCAGGCCCTGCAGCAGTATCCCAACGACCTCAACCTGCTCTATGTCCGTTCCATGCTGGCGGAAAAGCGGGGTGATCTCGGGCAGCTGGAAAGCGACCTGCGCTACATCATCGCCCACGACCCCGACAACGCCATGGCCCTCAATGCCCTCGGCTACACCCTGGCCGATCGCACGCCCCGGTTGGCTGAAGCGCGCCAGCTGATCGACAAGGCGCATCAATTGAGCCCGGACGACCCGGCCATCCTCGACAGCATGGGCTGGATCCGCTATCGCCAGGGCCAGCTGGCCGATGCCGAACGCTATCTGCGCCAGGCCTACGAACGCTTCCCCGACGCGGAAGTGGCCGCCCATCTGGGCGAGGTGCTCTGGACCCAAGGCAAGCACAGCGAAGCGCGCAAGGTCTGGCGCGTGGGCCTCGACGCCGACGCCGATGACGCCATCCTGCGCAACACCCTCAAACGCCTGACTGGAAGCGAAACCCTCCGATGATCCGCGCGCGTACCCTCTTCACCCTGCTCCTGCTCGCCCTGCTGGCCGGTTGCGCCAGCACCTCCCACCAGGAGGCCGTGGAAGGCCAGGGCAACGCCGCCCAATGGCAGGCTCATAAAAAACGTATCTCCGCCCTCGATGGCTGGCAGATCGACGGCAAGGTCGGCATCCGCGCCCCGCGCGACTCCGGCAGCGGCACCCTGTTCTGGCTGCAGCGCCAGGACTACTACGACATCCGCCTGGCCGGCCCCCTGGGTCGCGGCGCCACCCGCCTCACCGGTCGTCCGGGCGCCGTCACGCTCGACGTCTCGGGTCAGGGCAGCTATCAGGCCGACTCCCCCGAGGCCCTGCTGGAACAGCAGCTCGGCTGGCGCCTGCCGGTCTCGCACCTGCTCTGGTGGGTGCGTGGCCTGCCGGCCCCGGACAGCCGCAGCCAGCTGACCCTGGACGCCGACAGCCACCTGGCGCGCCTGGTGCAGGACGGCTGGACCGTCGAATACACCCGTTACACCGAGCAGAACGGCTACACCCTGCCCGAGCGCCTCAAGCTCACCGGCAAGGACCTGGAAGTCATCCTGGTGGTGAAGAACTGGCAGCCGCGCGAGCTGGGCAAATGACCGTGGCACCCGCCTTCACCCTGCCGGCGCCCGCCAAGCTCAATCTGTTCCTGCATATCCTCGGCCGCCGTCCGGATGGTTATCACGAACTGCAGACGCTGTTTCAGTTTCTCGACTGGGGCGACGACCTGGGCTTTGCCGGACGCGATGACGGCGAATTGCAGTTGCATGACGGCCTGCCGGGTGTCGCCCTGGAACAGAATCTCATCCTGCGCGCGGCTCGCCTGCTGCAGGAAGAAAGCGGTACCCGCCAGGGCGCCGACCTCTGGCTGACCAAGCGCCTGCCCATGGGCGGCGGCATCGGTGGCGGCAGCTCGGATGCCGCCACTACCCTGCTTGGCCTGAATCACCTCTGGGGCCTGGACGCCAGTCTCGATGACCTGGCCGCTCTGGGGCTGCGCCTGGGCGCCGACGTGCCGGTATTCGTCCGTGGCCAGGCCGCCTTCGCCGAGGGCGTGGGTGAAAAGCTCACCCCCGTCGCGCCGCCGGAACCCTGGTATCTCGTGGCGGTACCGCAAGTCTCTGTAAGTACAGCAGAAATTTTTTCAGATCCGCTGTTGACACGGGACACTCCCGCCATTAAAGTTTGCGCCGTTCTCAAGTGGTCAGGTCGAAACGACTGCCAGAGTACGGTCGAAAGGCGTTACCCAGAAATTCGTAACGCTTTGATCTTGCTAAACAAATTTGTTTCAGCTAGATTAACCGGCACTGGAGGTTGCATATTTGGAAGCTTTCCAAATAAGACCGAAGCTGATACAGTAGCTAGCCAGCTACCAGCATCACTTCCAGGCTTCGTAGCCAAAGGCAGCAACACGTCAATGTTGCACCGGGCGCTGGCAAGCCTGACCAGAGAATGAGTACAGCTAGTACTCTGCAAGATACAGGGGCGTCGCCAAGCGGTAAGGCAGCAGGTTTTGATCCTGCCATGCGTTGGTTCGAATCCAGCCGCCCCTGCCATTTTCCTTCCAAGACCCACCTCAAGCCGCAGGAACTGCAGCGTGTCCAAGATGATGGTCTTCACGGGGAACGCCAACCCCGATCTGGCACGGCGCATCGTGCGCCAGCTGCACATCCCTCTCGGTGACGTCTCCGTCGGAAAATTTTCCGATGGCGAGATCAGCGTCGAAATCAACGAGAACGTACGGGGCAAGGATGTCTTCATCATCCAGCCCACCTGCGAGCCGACCAACGACAACCTGATGGAACTGGTGGTGATGGCCGATGCCTTCCGCCGCTCCTCGGCGACTCGTATCACCGCAGTCATCCCCTATTTCGGCTATGCGCGCCAGGATCGCCGTCCGCGTTCCGCGCGGGTCGCCATCAGCGCCAAGGTCGTGGCCGACATGCTGACCGTGGTGGGCATCAATCGAGTGCTCACCGTCGACCTGCACGCCGACCAGATCCAAGGCTTCTTCGATATTCCCGTGGACAACATCTACGGCTCCCCCGCCCTGGTGGATGACATCGAAGACCAGCGTTTCGAAAACCTGATGATCGTCTCCCCGGACATCGGCGGCGTGGTGCGTGCGCGTGCCGTGGCCAAGAGCCTGGGTGTGGACCTGGCGATCATCGACAAGCGTCGCCCCAAGGCCAACCAGTCGGAAGTGATGCACATCATCGGTGACATCCAGGACCGCACCTGCGTGCTGGTCGACGACATGGTCGATACCGCCGGCACCCTGTGCCACGCGGCCAAGGCCCTGAAGGAACACGGTGCCGCCAAGGTCCTGGCCTACTGCACCCATCCGGTGCTGTCGGGTCGCGCCATCGAGAACATCGACAACTCCGTGCTGGACGAACTGGTGGTGACCAACACCATCCCGTTGTCCGCCGCGGCTCAGGCCTGCAGCCGTATCCGCCAGCTGGACATCGCGCCGGTGGTGGCCGAGGCGGTACGCCGGATCAGTAACGAAGAATCCATCAGCGCGATGTTCCGTTAAGGAACAGCCGCTCTGGAAGCGCCCCGGAAGGCCGTGATGGCCTACCGGGGCTTTTTAGTCGGTAGGGCCGTAGAACTGGTCGCAAGTCTCGGTCTGCCGATTCCTTATCCTGGAGATTCACAATGGTTGATTTCACTCTGAATGCCGAAGTGCGTTCCGACCTGGGGAAAGGTGCGAGCCGCCGCCTGCGTCGTAACGCCGGTAACGTTCCTGCCGTGATCTACGGTGGCGACAAGGCCCCGACTTCCATCACCCTGGTCGGCAAAGACCTGGCCAAGATGCTGGAAAGCGAAGCTGCCTTCGCCAGCGTCATCACCCTGAAGGTTGGTGGCAGCAACGAAAGCGTACTGGTCAAGGCTCTGCAGCGTCACCCCTCCAAGGGCTACGTCATGCACGCCGACTTCCTGCGCGTCATCGCTGACCAGAAGCTGACCGCTCACGTCCCGCTGCACTTCATGAACCAGGAATCCTCCGTGGGCGTGAAGCAACAGGGTGGCGAGATCCTGCACACCATCAACGAAGTCGAAGTTTCCTGCCTGCCGAAAGACCTGCCGGAATTCATCGAAGTCGACATGGCCAAGGTCGAGCTGGACCAGATCATTCACCTGAGCGATCTGAATGTCCCGGCTGGCGTCGAGCTGGTATCCCTGGCCCACGGCAGCGATCTGCCGGTTGCCAGCATCCACCTGCCGCGCATCCGTGAAGAAGCTGCTGACGGTGCCGAAGAAGGCGCTGCCGAGTAAGTTCTCGCACGCCTGAAAGAGAAGGGCTCCTGACATGACTGCCGTCCAACTGATCGTCGGCCTGGGTAATCCAGGCCCTGAATACGACCAGACCCGGCACAATGCAGGGGCCCTTTTCGTTGAGCGACTGGCAGCCGCCCAAGGCGCGAGCCTGGCTGTCGAGCGCAAGTATCACGGCCTCGTGGGGCGCTTTCGCCACGCGGGCAACGACGTTCGTCTGCTCATCCCCACTACCTACATGAACCGTAGCGGCCAGGCCGTGGCGGCGCTCGCCGGCTTTTTCCGTATTCCGCTGGCGGCCATCCTGGTGGCCCATGACGAACTCGACCTGCCACCCGGCACCGCGCGCCTCAAGACCGGCGGCGGCCATGGCGGCCACAACGGGCTGCGCGACATCATCGCCCAGCTTGGCAATCAGAACGGTTTCCAGCGCCTGCGCCTGGGCATCGGCCATCCGGGCCACGCCAGCCTGGTCTCCAATTTCGTGCTGGGCCGCGCGCCGCGCAGCGAGCAGGAGCTGCTCGACAACAGCATCGACGCTGCCCTGGATGTCGTTCCGGAGCTGCTGGCCGGTGACCTGACCCGCGCCATGCAACGCCTGCACAGCCGCAAGGCCTGACCTACCCTACCCTCTTCCTTTTCTTCCGCGAGGACACACACCATGGGATTCAATTGCGGCATCGTCGGCCTGCCCAACGTCGGCAAGTCCACCCTGTTCAATGCCCTGACCCAATCTGGTATCGCGGCGGAAAACTTCCCTTTCTGCACCATCGAGCCCAACAGCGGCATCGTGCCCATGCCCGATGCGCGGCTGAACGCCCTGGCGGAAATCGTCAAGCCCGAGCGGGTGATCCCCACCACCATGGAATTCGTCGACATCGCCGGTCTGGTGGCGGGCGCCTCCAAGGGTGAAGGCCTGGGCAACAAGTTTCTCGCCAACATCCGCGAGACCGATGCCATCGCCCACGTGGTGCGCTGCTTCGAAGACGAGAACGTCATCCACGTGTCAAACTCGGTCGACCCCAAGCGGGACATCGAGGTGATCGACCTGGAATTGATCTTCGCTGACCTCGACAGCTGCGAGAAGCAGCTGCAGCGCGTCACCCGCAACGCCAAGGGCGGCGACAAGGAAGCCCTGGCGCAAAAGGCCCTGCTGGAAAAGCTGATCCCCCACTTCGAGGCCGGCAAGCCCGCCCGCAGCCTGCTGAAGGGCCTGGATGACGAGCAGAAGCGCCTGGTGCGCAGCTTCCACCTGCTGACCAGCAAGCCGGTGATGTACATCGCCAACGTCGCTGAAGACGGCTTCGAGAACAACCCGCACCTGGACGTGGTCCGCGCCATCGCCGAGGAAGAAGGCGCCGTGGTGGTACCGGTCTGCAACAAGATCGAGGCGGAGATCGCCGAACTGGACGACGACGAGGAAAAGCAGATGTTCCTCGAATCCATGGGCATGGAAGAGCCAGGCCTGAACCGGGTGATCCGCGCCGGCTACGAACTACTCAACCTGCAGACCTACTTCACCGCAGGGGTGAAGGAAGTCCGCGCCTGGACCGTCCGCGTCGGCGCCACCGCGCCCCAGTCGGCCGCGGCCATCCACACCGATTTCGAGAAGGGCTTCATCCGCGCCGAAGTGGTGGCCTATGACGACTTCATCGCCTTCAAGGGCGAGAACGGCGCCAAGGAAGCCGGCAAGTGGCGCCTGGAAGGCAAGGAGTACATCGTCAAGGACGGTGACGTCATGCACTTCCGCTTCAACGTCTGAGTCACGGCTACCGCCAAGGCCCCCTCCTCACCGCAAGGTGGTGAGGGGGTTTTCTTTTGGGCGATCGCTTTGATGGCAGGGCCGCGATGCCACGGTCATGGGCTTACGGATTTGGCACAATGACGGCCACTCGATCGCTCGCGAAAGCCCGCCCGCTGCCTGGATGCCGCCATGAACTTCGAAGACCTGCGCCTGTTCGTCACTACCCTGAACGAGGGCAGCTTCACCGCCGCCGCCGACAAGCTGGGGCTGTCCAAGCAGTTCGTCAGTCGGCGGACCATGGCACTGGAGGAAAGTCTGGGGGTGCGGCTGCTCAATCGCACCACACGACGCCTGCAGGCGACCGAACTGGGCATGCTGCTCTATGAGCGGGCGGTGAAGATCCTCGAGGACGTCAACGACACCGAGGAGCTGTTGTCCAGCCGGCGGACCGTGCCCCAGGGCGTGCTGAGGGTCAGCGCGCCCATGACCTTCGGCACCCTGCACCTGAGCCCCCTGCTGCCGGACTTCTTCTCGGCCTATCCGCAGATCCGCCTCGAACTGGATCTCAATGACCGGGCGGTGGATCTGCTCGCCGAGGGCTACGACATGTCGATCCGCATCGGCACCCTGGCCGATTCCAGCCTGATCGCCAAGCGGCTGACCGAGATGCAGCTGGTGACCTGTGCCAGCCCGGACTATCTGCGCCAGGCGCCGCCGCTGATGGAGCCGGAGGATCTGGCCGGACACAGCTGCCTGCTCTATGGTCATGGCCGGCAGGTGGAATGGCGTTTCCAGCGTGGGGGCAAGCCGCTGGCGCTGTCCATGCAGGGTCAGCTCAGGGCCAACAATGGAGAGGTGGTACGAGATGCGGCCATCGCCGGTCAGGGGATTGCGGTGCTGCCGACCTTCATCATCGGCGCGGCGCTGGCCTCAGGGGCGCTGGTGCAGGTGCTGGAAGACTTCGCCCTGCCCAGCGCAGCCGTCTATGCGGTCTATCCCCAGCACCGCCAGTCGGCGCGCATCGTCCAGCTGTTCTCGGACTATCTGCGCGACCGGCTGACGGCGGCGCCCTGAGCGCAGCGTTCAAGGCCGCGCAGCGGTACCATCAGGCAGGCGGGCATTGGTCCAACTGGGAATACCGCCCTCGACCGGGTAGCGCTTGGCCTTTTCTTCGTCCAGGTCCACACCGATACCGGGACGTTCATTGAGATAGACATAGCCGTGCTCGAAGACCGGGCTACCGGGAAAGACTTCGTAGAGCGCTTCGTTGAGCGGCGTCCATTCCTGAATGCCGAAATTGGTCGAGGCCAGATCCAGATGCAGGTTGGCGGCGATGCCGACCGGCGAGATGTCGCCCGGACCATGCCAGGCGGTACGCACGCCATGGAAGTCGGCGAAGATGGCAATCTTGCGGGCGGGTGTGAGACCGCCGACGCTACTGACGTGGCAGCGAATGAAGTCGATCAGGTTGTTTTCGATCAGCGGCTTGAATTCGTTGACGTTGGTGAAGAGTTCGCCCATGGCTAGCGGCGTCGAACTCTGGCCGCGAATCAACTTCAGCCATTCCAGCTGCTCCGGCGCCACCGGATCCTCCAGGAAGAACAGCTGGTGAGCCTCCAGATTCTTCGCCAGTTGTACGGCGGCGATGGGGGCGATGCGTTCATGGACGTCATGGATGAACTCCACGCCAAAGCCCAGGCTGCTGCGCAGGTGATCGAACAATTTTGGCACGGCGCGCACATAGGCGTCGGGATCGAAGTAGATGCCAGGCGTCTTTTCACGTGGCGAGCGCTTGGGCTGAATGTTGCGGGCCTTGGCCAGCTTGCCGGCGATCAGCTTGAGGTCTTCGGTACCGGAACCGCCGTACATGCCCATCTGGCAGCGCACGTGCTGATAACCTTGCTCCATTGCCGCGCGTACATTGTCTTCGACGGCGATTTCATCCTCGCCGTCGCAGTGGCGGTACAGTGGAATGCCATCGCGGCAACGGCCACCGAATAATTCGTACACCGGTAGACCCGCCACCTTGCCCTTGATGTCCCAGAGCGCCATGTCGATCCCGGAGAGGGCATTGTTCATGACCGGACCGTTGCGCCAGTAGCCGCTCACCGCCGCGGATTGCCAGATGTCTTCGATACGCCGCGCGTCCTTACCAATCAGAAAGGGCTTGAGGTACTGCTCGACAGCGGCCTCGACGGCAAAGATGCGCTGGGTAAAGGTCGCGCAACCCAGGCCATAGAGACCCGGCTGATTCGTCTCGATCTTGACCACTACCAGGTCGATGCCGCCCGGGGCGGTCAGAATGGTCTTTACGTTGGTGATCGTTAGGGCTTCCAAGGGACCTCCTAAGGGCGTCGTGGAGCGTCCTGCGCTTGCAGGGCGTCAAGATTGCTGCTCATGGCGTCGTTGAGGGTGCGCGCCGCGGCCTCGGCATCGCGATGCTTTAGGGCGAGATAGACCTGGATGTGGGCATTGACGCTTTCCAGGGTGATGCCCAAAACGCGATTGAGCTCTTCGAGGTAGTAGAGATACAGCGGACGGATCGCATCCATCGCGCGGATGAAGATCTTGTTGTGCGACGCCAGCGCGATGGCGTAGTGGAACTCGAAATCGGCCTGGGAGTAACGCGCATAGTCGTCCTTGCTCACCAGCATCCGATTGAGCGCCTCTTCCAGGCGCAGCAGATCCGCTTCGGTAGCATGGGTCACCGCCAGCGCCATGCAGCGGAACTCGACGGTTTCGCGAAACACCCTCATGTCGTCGAATTCGTCGCGCGACAGATGCATGATCGGCCGATTGTCGCTAGGCAAGCCGTGGCGAGCGAGATCCTCGATGACGAAGGTCCCCTTGCCCTGGTGGCTGACCACGATGCCCAGCCCGCGCAGGCGTTGCACCGCACTGCGTACGGTAACCCGGCTCACGCCGAAGGCCTGAATCAGCTCGCTTTCCGACGGCAACTTGCCGCCCGGTGGCCAGGTGCCCTCCTGAATCGTGCGCTTCATGCGCTCATAGATGGCGTCGACAGTGTTCTCGGTCGTCATGGATGACTGGGCTCGAAGCGGTAATTTGGACTTATATTATAGGCTGAAAAAAGGCTGTCCCATCAGCTAGCCTTCCAAAAACTTATCATATAAGTATTTTGGATAACCAGCCCTCTAGGGCTTATCGGATCGATATTCGAGAAAAATATGGGCACCCAAGGCAGGCGAGGCATCTTGATACTTATATGATAAGCTGAGATAGTGAGGGTCAATAGAAAAACAATAGACACCCGAGAGGTATTCCTATGGCTTCCCTGTTCGATCTCAGCGGATCCACCGCCCTCGTCACCGGCTCGAGCCGCGGGTTGGGTTTTGCCTACGCCCAAGGCCTGGCCGAAGCGGGCGCGCGCGTCATTCTCAACGGCACTCAGCCGCAACGCCTGCAAGCGGCCTTGGGCCGCCTGAGTGCGAGCGGTCACGATGCCCTGGGCGCCTGCTTCGACGTCGCCGACGAAAACGCGGTCGAAGCCGCATTCGCTGCCTGGGACGAGCAAGGCGTCGAGATAGACGTCGTGATCAACAATGCCGGTATCCAGCATCGGGAACCGCTGCTTGAGGTGTCCCTGGCCGACTGGCAGCGGGTACTAGACGTCAACCTCAATAGCGCTTTTCTGGTTGGCCGCGCCGCCGCGCGGCGCATGATCGCACGCGGGCGCGGCGGCAAAATCATCAACATCGGTTCGCTCACCAGCGAAGCGGCTCGGGCAACCGTGGCGCCCTATACCGCCGCCAAGGGCGGCGTGAAAATGCTGACCAAGGCGATGGCCGCTGAATGGGCCGAATTCGATATCCAGTGCAACGGCATCGGCCCCGGCTACATCCTGACCGACATGAATGCCGCGCTGGTCGAGAATCTGGAATTCGATCGCTGGGTCAAGGCCAGCAATCCGACCCATCGATGGGGCAAACCGGAAGAGTTGGTGGGAACCGCGGTGTTCCTGGCCGCGCCCGCCTCGCGCTATGTCAACGGGCAGATGGTGTACGTGGACGGTGGCTGGCTGGCCACGCTCTAGCCCCACCGCCGCCTCGCACCCTCTCGTCTAACCCGACAATGCACAAGAAAGGGCGATTCATGAAACCGACTCGCGCGCGTCTGTGGATCTTGGCCATGTTGTTTGTGGTCACTGCCATCAACTACATGGATCGGGCCAACTTGGCGGTGGCCGGCTCGGCCATCCAGGACGAATTCGGTCTGACCGCCACTCAACTCGGCCTGCTGTTTTCCACCTTTACCTGGTTCTATGCCATGAGCCAGATTCCGGTGGGCTACCTGCTCGATCGCGTCGGGCCACGACTGCTCTACGGCTACGCCATCATCCTCTGGAGTCTGTTCACCCTGCTGATGGGCTTTGCCTCCCATCATCTGTTCGCCAGCGCTGCCGCCTCCTTTGCCATGCTGCTGGTGTGCCGCGCGCTGGTTGGGGTGGCCGAAGCGCCGTCCTTTCCGTCGAACACCAAGATCATCGCCACCTGGTTTCCCGATCACGAACGCGCACGGGCCACGGCCACCTACTCCAGCGCCCAGTACATCGGCCTGGCCGTGCTGACGCCGGTGCTCTCCTGGATCGTGCTGACCTGGGGCTGGGAGGCGTCGTTCTATATTTCAGGGGCAGTGGGCATCGTCTTCGGGATCTACTGGCTGATGGCCTACCGCGATCCGCGCGAGAGCACCCGGGTCAACGCGGCTGAACTGGAGCACATCCGCGCCGGTGGCGGCGACGCCCAGGTGCCGGGCAACCGCAAGACCAAGGTGAGTTGGCGTGACATCGGCTACCTCCTGCGGCAGCGGACACTGTGGGGCCTTTTCATCGCCCAGTTCGCCGCGTCCTCGACGCTGTACTTCTTTCTGACCTGGTTCATCGTCTACCTGGAGAAAGGCCTGGGCCTGACCATCGCCAAGGCCGGCATAGGCGCCATGTTTCCCTACCTCATGGCCATGTGTGGCGTGCTCTGCGGCGGAGTGCTCAGCGATTTCCTGCTCAAGCGTGGCCATTCCCGCACCCTGGCGCGCAAGCTGCCCGTCATGCTCGGACTTGCGGTGACCACCAGCATCTGCCTGGTCAACTTCTTTGAAGACCAACCCGTCATCGCCATCGCCATCCTCTCGTTGGCGTTTTTCGCCAATGCCTTTTCCAATTTGGGCTGGGTGGTATGCAGCGATGTGATACCGCGCCATCTCATCGGCACGGTGGGCGGCTTTCTCAACGTCTTCGGCAATCTGTCAGGCGTCGTCAGCCCCCTGGTGATCGGTGTGCTGCTCGAACGTACCCACAGCTTTCAATACGCGATGTTCTATATCGCCGGCGTGGCCCTGGCCGGCCTGCTGGCCTATTGCTTCCTGGTCGGGCGCATCGAGGTGATCGCCCTGCCGGAACAGCGCAAGACCGCTGCCGACACCGGCCCATCCGGACTTCGCCCTTCATCCCAGACCCCAGGAGGCTGATCATGGCGCTGCAAACGATAGACAACCAGGCGTGCGTGGCCCACAGCGCCAAAGACGTGCGCGTGGAAACCCAGCAACTGAGCTTCGATCCCGCGACCCAGGTGCTGGTAAGAGTCGCCCGTGGAGGAATCTGTGGTTCCGATCTGCACTACTATCAGCATGGCCGGGCCGGGATGTCGATTCTCAAGCACCCACTGGTACTTGGCCACGAATTCGTCGGGGTAGTGGAACAGATACCGCCCTTGAATGGCCTGGACCTGCATGTCGGGCAGCGTGTCGCTATCAATCCCTCGCAACCGTGCAACGCCTGCACGCTGTGTCTACAAGGCAAGCGCAACCTCTGCCGCCGGATGAAATTCATGGGTAGCGCGCAGTTCGATCCCCATGTCGATGGCGGCTTTCGCGACCGGGTGGCCGTGTCGCCACACCAGTGCATCGCCTATGCCGCAGCGGCGCGTGACGAGGTGATGGTGTTCGCCGAACCGCTGGCGGTGGCACTCCACGCCGTCACCCAGGCCGGTGATTTGCTGGGCAAGCGGGTGCTAGTGACCGGCTCTGGCCCCATCGGTTGCCTGGTGATGGCGGTCGCGCGGCTGGCTGGCGCCAGCGAAGTGATAGGTACGGACGTCAGCGAGCGCTGTCGCGAACTGGCGCAGGCCATGGGCGCCGACCGGGTGGTCGATCCGCTGGACCAGAATGCGGTAGCCGCCTGGGAGGCTGACGGCGGCTATTTCGACGTGACCTTCGAAGCCTCGGGGGCACCCGCGGCCATTGCCTCCACCGTTCAGTTCACCGCGCCCAAGGGCCACATCGTGCAGCTGGGCATGGGCGCCGCTCGGGTGGAATTGCCGCTCGGTGCCCTGCTGGTAAAAGAGATCGAACTCGTCGGCTCCTTTCGCTTCATCGACGAATTCACCACGGCGGTGCGTTGGCTGGAAAGTGGCAGACTCGACCCCTTGCCACTGCTCTCGGCACAGTTTCCGGCACAGGACATTACCGCTGCCCTGGAGCTTGCTGGCGACAAAGCCAAGGCAGCCAAGGTCCAGTTGGTGCTCGGCTAGGATGGAACGACCGCTACCTGGCTGCAATTCTCCGACGGCGATCCGAGCCGCTGGCTGATCGGCGCCACTTGCAGGCGAACACCGGGGCGCTGGATTTGCCAGCGCATACCCTGCATGCGATTCATGCCCGGGTTTG
Organism: Pseudomonas oryzihabitans; assembly: GCF_001518815.1. Classification (NCBI taxonomy): domain Bacteria; kingdom Pseudomonadati; phylum Pseudomonadota; class Gammaproteobacteria; order Pseudomonadales; family Pseudomonadaceae; genus Pseudomonas; species Pseudomonas oryzihabitans. The sequence continues at coordinate 587,413 of NZ_CP013987.1, read as the reverse complement.
GCGCTGGCGCAGCAGGAACAGGCCCCAGACCGCCAGCGCCGTGGCCGCCAGCAGGCAGCCGGCCAGGCTCACGCCGGTCCAGCCGAAGTGCTCGTACAGCCGCGCCGACAGCAGCGAGCCCAGGGAGCCGCCAAGGAAGTAGCCGGTCATGTAGCCGGCGTTGAGGCGGCTGCGGGCTTCCGGACGGAGGCGGTAGATCACGTTCTGGTTGCTGACGTGGCTGAGCTGCACGGCGAGATCCAATACCAGGATGCCGAGCAGCAGCGCCGCCAAGGACGTCTGGGCGAAGGCCAGGGGCAGCCAGGCCAATACCATGGCCGCCAGGCCGATACTGGTGGCGAGACCACCCTTGCCCTGGTCGGCCATGCGCCCGGCCAGGTTGGCGGCCAGGGCGCCCACCGCGCCGGCGAGACCGAACAGGCCGATGGCGCCATCGCTGAAGCCATAGGGCTCGGCGGCCAGCAGAAAGGCCAGGGGCGTCCAGAACACCGCGAAGACGGCGAAACCCAGGCAGCCCAGCAGGGTGCGCAGGCGGTGCAGGGGTTCGTCGCGCAAGAGCACGAACACCGAGCCCAGCAGGCGCGGATAGCTCAGGCCCGCCGACTGCTGATAGCGCGGCAGTGCCAGGCGCAGGGCCAGGGCGGTCGCCAGCATCATGCCAGCCGCCACGGCATAGACGGTACGCCAGTCGCCCAGGGACGAGAGCGCGCCGGCCACGGTGCGGGCCAGCAGGATGCCGAGGATGAGGCCACTCATCACCGTGCCCACTGCCCTGCCCCGCTGCTCCGGCGCGGCCAGGGTGGCGGCGAAGGGCACCAGCACCTGGGCCACCACCGAGAAGAGCCCGGTCATGGCGGTGCCCACTAGTAGCCAGGTCAGGCTGGTGGCGGTGGCGCTCAGGGCCAGGCCAGCGGCGGCGATCACGCTCATGGTGACGATCAGCCGGCGGCGCTCCAGCAGATCGCCGAGGGGCACCAGCAGCAGGAGACCGGCGGCATAGCTGAGCTGGGCGGTGGTGACGATGCTGCCGGCCTGGGTGTAGCTGAGGTCGAAGCGCTGGGCGATGGTGTGCAGCAGCGGCTGGTTGTAGTAGTTGCTGGCCACGGCGATGCCGGTGGCGACCGCCATGAGCAGGGTCAGCCAGCGGCTGAGGGGTGGCGTGGGAGTCGACATCCGCAGGGTCCGGGGAGGGAAAGGCCGATCAGTATCGGACAACAACAGCTATCGGTTAAATGAATCGTTAAGATAATCCCGATCTCATTTCAAGATAGAACCCATGAATCTCAAACAGTTGGAGTTCGCCGTCGCCCTGGCCGAGGAGCGCCACTTCACCCGGGCCGCCGAACGCTGCCACGTGGTGCAGTCGGCGCTCAGCCACCAGATCGCCCGGCTGGAGGCCGAGTTGGGCGCCACCCTGTTCGAACGCCTGCCGCGCCAGGTACTCGTCACCCCGGCGGGCGAGGCCCTGCTGGTCCATGCCCGTCAGGCGCTAGCGGCGGTGGAAAGGGCGCAGCAGGACGTGGCCGCCGCGGTCGGCACCATTCGCGGCACCCTGACGGTCGGCCTGATCTCCTCGGTGCCCCGCCTGGATATCGTCGAGTTGCTGGCCACCTTCCATGCCCGCCATCCTCAGGTGGACATCCGGCTGCGCCAGGACAAGAGCGAGACGCTGCTGGCGGCGGTGCGCGAGCGGCAATTGGATTTCGCCCTGATCGGCCTGTCCCGCCAGGTGACCCTGGAGGCGGTGGCCAGCCGTCTGCTGCTCAGCGAGGAGCTGGTGGCGGTGCTGCCGGCAGGGCACGTCCTGGCCAGACGCGAGCGACTCTCCCTGCATGAGCTGATGGATCTGCCGCTGGTGGACCTGCCCGCCGGCAGCGGGGCGCGGCGGCAGACCGATGAGGCCTTCGCCGCCCTGGGCCTGCCCCATCGCGTGCGCTTCGAGACGAGCAATATGCAGCTGCTGGAACGCTTTGTCCGTCGTGGGCTGGCGATCGGGCTGGTGCCTCACAGTATCGCCATCACCTTCGCGGGCCTGGCCCAGGTACCGGTCAGCGATGCCCCGCAGCGTAACGTCCATGCGATCTGGTCGCCGCTGCCGACACCGGCGGCGCGGGAATTCTTGCGGGTATTGGAAGAAGCCTTGGTGGACTAGCCTTCGCTCACCGGTATACGGCGGACGAAAGTACCCACCCGCCAGGCCAGTTGTTCGCCCTGGCACTGCACCAGCAGATTGCGCACTGGATAGGACTGACCGGCGACGCTGGCCTCGGCCTGGGCTTCGCTGGCGCCATCGAGGTGGTTGCGGGCAAGGACCTGGTAGCTGCCGGTGGGACAGCGCGCGGCCGCCTCGCCGGCGCAGCCGGACCAGCTGCCGAACACCCCATTGCATTGCACCAGGTAGGCCGTGTGGCCGTCCTTGAGATAGGCGTTGTGGGAACTGGCGCAACCGGCCAGCAGGGCAAGGAAGCCGGCGCAGGCCAGCAGGCGAAGGGCATTGCGGAAGGTGGCGAGGTTCATGGGAGGGGCTCCGTAAGACATGCAGCCATCCTAGAAAGCCAACCCCTTCGCCAATAAATCGTACCGGCGGATAGCGCTTATCGATGCCGCTGATAGCCCGAATTGCTAGGACGTCTCGCCCATGAATTTGACGATCTCGCCGCGCAGCCAGCGCTCTCCTGGGTCCAGGTCTTGAGCGGCGCGCCAGACCAGCGACAGCTTCGCCGGAACGATGGGAAACGGCGGTTCCTCGATGCGCAGACTGCCACTGGCGGCCAGCGCCCGGGCGGCATAGTCGGGCACTGTGGCGAGCAGGTCGCTGCCCGCCAGCAAGGCGCCGAGACCGTTGAAATGGGGCACGCCCAGGGCTACCTTGCGGCTGCGCCCGAGGCGCGCCAAATCGTCGTCGATGTTGCCGCAAAGATCGCCGGACATGGACACCAGCACATGGGGCCGGGCGCAGTAGTCGTCCAGGGTCAGAGGCGCGGGATCGGCGTCGGCGCGAACCACCAGGGCGCGGATGTGCCTCAGGGTGCGGCACTTGGCGTTGGCCGGCAGCTGGGTGGTGTAGCTGATGCCCAGGGACACCTCGCCACTGGCCAGCAGGCCGGGCAGCAGCAGGAAGTTGGCGTTGCGGACCACCAGCACGCAGTACGGCGCCACCTCGCGCAGGTGGGCCAGCAGCGGCGGCAACAGGCCGCACTCGACATCGTCGGACATGCCCAGGCGAAAGACCGCACGGCTGGCGCCGGGATCGAAGTCGTCGACCTCGCTCAGGGCATTGGACAGGCCGTCCAGAGCCGGTTGCAGACGGGCGAGGATGGCCAGGGCGCGCGGCGTGGGTTCCATGGCGCGGCCACTGCGCACCAGCAGCGGATCGTCGAAGAATTGCCGCAGGCGCACCAGGGCGGCGCTGATGGCCGGCTGGCCGAGAAAGAGTTTTTCCGCGGTGCGGGTAAGGTTGCGCTCGTGCATCAGGCTTTCGAACACCACCAGCAGGTGCAGGTCGATGCGGCGCAGGTCGTTGCGATTCACGGCATCCCTCCGCGAAGGTCAGGCGCCGGGAGAGGCGCCTGACTGTCGTTACCTTAGAGTCTGTTCAAAGTCTCGCGAGCTAGAGCCAAACAAGGCGAAGAGGCCTGAGGAAGCGGAGTTTACAAATAGTAAATGAGCATTCCGACCGGGCTGGCGACCCAGGGCCTCTTCAACGCCGTTTGGCCGACGCGCAGCAGACTTTGGATAGGCTCTTACTTGGCGGCCAGCTTGGCGTAGCTCGTCATCAGGTTGCGGTAGTTGGGGATGTGGTTGGACAGCAGGGCACCCAGGCCCTCGATGTCGTTGCGCCAGTCGCGGTGCAGTTCGCAGGCCACGCTGAACCAGTTCATCAGCTGCACGCCAGCGGCGCTCATGCGCGCCCAGGCAGCCTGCTGCACGGTCTTGTCGAAGGTGCCGGAGGCATCGGTCACCACGAAGACGTCGAAGCCTTCGGCAATGGCCGCCAGTGCCGGGAAGGTCACGCAGACGTCGGTCACCACGCCGGCGATGATCAGCTGCTTGCGGCCGGTGGCCTTGATGGCGGCGACGAAGTCTTCGTTGTCCCAGGCATTGATCTGGCCGGGGCGGGCGATGTACGGGGCCTCGGGAAACAGCTCGACCAGCTCGGGCACCAGCGGGCCGTTGGGGCCCTGCTCGAAGCTGGTGGTGAGGATGGTGGGCAGGCCGAAGAACTTGGCGCTGTTGGCCAGGGCCAGGACGTTGTTCTTGAAGTCGCTGGGGGTGAAATCCTGAACCAGCGAGATCAGACCGGCCTGGTGGTCGATCAGCAGGACGACGGCATCGTTCTTGTCGAGACGGTTGTAGGGCTTGCTCATGGTGGAGTCCTCGGGGGAGTGGTGGTGCTTGGGGGTGAAGGGCGGCGTCAGGCGCCGCCCAGGAGATGACGGATGGCGATGGGTACGTCAGGGGTCTGGTACTGCCGCGCCGCCGCTTCCAGGCGCTGTTCGCCCTGGGTGACGCGGTGGTGGTGGCGCAGGTGCTCCAGCCAGGATTCATCGCAGAAGAATTCCTGCCAGCGGCGTGGTTCGGCGCTGTCCTGCAGCAGGGCCCAGGAGAAGGCACCGTTGCGCCGGCGCATGGCGCCGACCGCCTGCATCGCCTGGCGAAAGGCCGGACCATGCTCGGGGGCGATGTCGTACTCCAGGGTGACCATCACCGGACCGCGTTCGCGATCCAGGGAGTCGTCGAGGATCGGCGCCGGCCAGTGCAGCGAAGGGGCGATATCGGCCGCCGGGGTGACCGGCAGACGCAGGCGCCAGGTCAGCCCGATCCCGGCCAGCAGCACCCCGGCCGCCGCGCTCAGCGCCAGACTCAGGGAGAAGTGACTGGCCAGGGCGCCCCAGAGCAAGCCGCCCAGGGCGCTGGTGCCGAAGAACACCAGGATGTAGACGGCCAGGGCACGGGCGCGCACCCAGCCGGGCACGACGGTCTGGGCCGCCACCTGCAGGCTGGAGAGCACGGCGATCCAGGCCAAACCGCTGACCAGCATGACCGGCAGCAGCCAGGCGAAGTCGCGAATCCAGGCCAGGCCGAGCAGCACGCCGGCATAGAGCGCACTGGCACCGGCCACCAGCAGGTCGCTGGACAGCCGTTCGCGCAGCCGCGGCAGGAGCATGGCGCCGCCGATGGCACCCAGGCCGACGCACCCGAGCAGGATGCCGAAATCCAGGGCGGTGCCCTGCAGGGCCTGGCGCACCAGCAGTGGCAACAGGGCCATGCCGGCGCTGGCGCCGAGGAAAAACGCGGCGGTCCGGGCCAGCACCACCTGCAGCTGGAGCGAGCTGCGGGCATAGCGGAGGCCGACCCGGACGGCGCCCAGCAGGCGCTCCGCGGGCAGCACGGCGGCTGCAGGTTGGCGTCGCCAGGTCAGGAGCGCGACGATGACGGCAAGGAAGGAAACGGCGTTAAGGGCGAAGGTCAGCCAGGGACCGGCCAGGCTGACCAGCACCCCGGCCAGGGCCGGTCCCAGGGCACGGGCCACGTTCATGCCCAGGCTGGACAGGGCGATGGCGGCCGGCAGCTCGCGCTTGTCCACCAGCTCGGGGGTGAGCGCCGACCAGGCCGGCAGCATCAGCGCGGTGCCCACGCCCATGGCCAGGGTCAGCCCCAGGAGCAGGGGTACGGTCATCCAGCCGGCCAGGGTCAACCCGGCCAGAGCCAGGGCCACCGCGGCCATCCACAGCTGCACGCCGAGCAGATAGCGACGGCGGTCGACGATGTCGGCCAGGGCACCGGCTGGCAGCGCCAGCAGGAACATCGGCAACGCCCCCGCCACCTGGACCAGGGCCACCGCCAGGGGACTGGCCGACAGCGAGGTCATCAGCCAGCCGGCGCCTACCTCGTGCATCCAGGTACCGATGTTGGACGCGATGCTGGCCAGCCACAGCCAGCGAAAGGTGCGCTGGCGCAGGGGCTGCCAGGGCGAGGCGGTGTTGGGAGTCAGGGCGGCGGCGGTCATGGCGGACGCTCCTCAGAAGCTGAAGCAGGAGCAGCCGAAGGCGCCCCAGAAGCCACTGAAGTCGCTCACCGGCACCTGGCTCTGGCGCGCCCGCTCATGGCCGTGACCATGCACGGAACAGGCGCCGGCGCACTGGTGCACGGCAGCCTGCAGGGGCGCGCCAGGCTTCCAGTGGCCGGGCACCTTGACCACGGGCGACCAGTCCGGCGTGACCGGCAAGGGCGCCGGGCCGAGGCGATCGAACTCCTCGGCACCATGGACGATGCGGCCGCCGACCACGGTCAGCACCGACTCCAGGTGCTTGATGGCGTCTTCCTCGACGGTGAAGAAATCCGCCGAGAGCACTGCCACGTCGGCCAGCTGGCCGACCCGCAGCTGGCCCTTCTTGCCCTGTTCCGAGGAGAACCAGGCACTGCCCTGGGTGAACAGCTGCAGGGCGGTGGCCCGCGGCAGGCCCTCCTGATAGAGCGCCAGGCCGCCGACGGTACGGCCGCTGACCATCCAGTACAGCGAGGTCCAGGGGTTGTAGCTGGAGACGCGGGTGGCATCGGTCCCCGCCCCTACCGGTACGCCTTCGGCGAGCATCCGCTGGATCGGCGGGGTCTGCTCGGCGGCCTTGGCACCATAGCGGTCGACGAAGTATTCGCCTTGGAAGGCCATGCGGTCCTGGATGGCGATGCCGCCGCCGAGGGCCTTGACCCGCTCGATGTTGCGCGGACTGATGGTCTCGGCGTGGTCGAAGAACCAGGGCAGCCCGTTGAAGGGCACGTCGCGATTGACCCGCTCGAAGACGTCGAGCATGCGCGAGATGGATTCGTCATAGGTGGCGTGCAGGCGGAACGGCCAGCGTTGCTCCACCAGGTGGCGCACCACCGGCTCCAGATCGGCCTCCATGCTGGACGGCAGGTCCGGCCGCGGTTCGAGGAAGTCTTCGAAATCGGCCGCGGAGAAGGCCAGCATCTCGCCGGCGCCGTTGTGGCGGAGGAAGTCGGTGCCCTGGTGCAGGGTAACGCTGCTGGTCCAGTTCCTGAAGTCGGCCAGCTCTTCCTTGGGCCTCTGGGTGAAGAGGTTGTAGGCGATGCGTACGGTGAGCTGGTCGGCATCGGCTAGCTCCTGGATGACCTGGTAGTCGTCCGGGTAGTTCTGGAAGCCGCCGCCGGCGTCGATGGCGCTGGTCAGGCCCAGGCGATTGAGCTCACGCATGAACTGGCGGGTGGAGTTGACCTGGTATTCCAGCGGCAGCTTGGGCCCCTTGGCCAGGGTGGCGTAGAGGATCATGGCGTTGGGCCGGGCGATGAGCATGCCGGTGGGCTCGCCCCGGGCGTCGCGCTGGATCTCACCGCCTGGCGGATTGGGCGTGTCCTTGGTGTAGCCCACGACACGCAGGGCGGCGCGGTTGAGCAGGGCCCGGTCATAGAGGTGCAGGATGAACACCGGGGTGTCCGGCGCGGCCTGGTTGAGCTCTTCCAGGGTCGGCAGACGGCGCTCGGCGAACTGGAATTCGTTCCAGCCGCCCACCACCCGTACCCATTGGGGCGCCGGAGTGCGCTCGGCCTGGTCCTTGAGCATGCGCAGGGCGTCGGCCAGCGAGGGCACGCCTTCCCAGCGCAGTTCCAGGTTGTAGTTCAGGCCACCGCGGATCAGGTGCAGGTGGGAGTCGTTGAGGCCCGGGATGGCGCGGCGACCGCGCAGGTCGACCACCTGGGTGCCCGGGCCGCGATGGGCCATGACGTCGCTGTCGCTACCCACGGCAAGAAAGACGCCGTCCTTGATGGCGACCGCGGTCGCCTCGGGGCGCTCGGGATCGACGGTGTGGAGCTTGCCGTTGTGCAGGATCAGATCGGCGTGTTGCATGTGGCCTCCGGGACCAGGATCAGAAGTCCGGGCGCAGGGCGCCCGGGAAGGCTCAGCCGGCGACGAAGGCCAGCAGGTCGCGGTTCAGCTGCTCGGCGTGAGTCACCGCGAAGCCGTGGGGGGCGCCGGCGTACACCTTGAGCTCGGCGCCACGGATCAGCTCGGCCGCCAGCTTGCCGGTGGTCGCGAAGGGCACCACCTGATCGGCGTCGCCGTGGATCACCAGGGTCGGCACGTCGATCTTGGCCATGTCCGGACGGAAGTCGGTTTCCGAGAAGGCGGTGACGCAGTCGACCGTGCCCTTGAGCGAAGCCAGCAGGGCGATGTTGAGGGTCTGGGTGAAAACGCCTTCGGAGACCTGCTGGCCCTGGTTGGTGCCATAGAACACCGGGGCGAAGTCAGCCAGGAACTGGGCACGGTCCTTCAGCAGACCGCCGCGGATACCGTCGAAAACGCCTTGGTCGACGCCCTGGGGGAAGTCCGGCTTCTGCCCGAACAGCGGGGTGACGGCGCCGAGCAGCGCCAGCTTGCCGACCCGCGCCGAACCGTGGCGCGCCAGGTAGCGGGTGACATCGCCACCGCCCATGGAGAAGCCCACCAGGGTGACGTCGCGCAGATCCAGGTGCTCGATCAGCTCCTTGATGTCGTCGGCGAAGGTGTCGTAGTCATAGCCATTCCACGGCTGGCCGGAGCGCCCGAAACCGCGCCGGTCGAAGGCGATGGCGCGATAGCCATGGCTGGCCAGATGGTGCATCTGGTAGTCCCACATGTCGGCGTCCAGCGGCCAGCCGTGGCTGAACAGCACGGGCTTGCCACTGCCCCAGTCCTTGAAATAGATCTCGACGCCGTCGCGGGTGGTGAAGGTGCTCATGGCTGCTCGCCTCTGTGGGTGGAAGGAGTGAAAAAGGCGCCCGAGCGGGCGTTGAGCCAGGGCGCGCACAGGCGGCTCACCCTCGGCATGATCAGGAACACCACCAGCGGCACGATGCACAGGGTGATCAGCAGGTTGCTCGGCACAGTGCCGGCCAGCACGGGATAGCGCGCGAACAGCGGCTGCCACAGCGGCGGGATCAGCATCGTCAGGGGCGCAATGACCAGGTAGGTCAGCACCGCCTGCTTCCAGGCCGGTGGCTGGCGCACCCCGGGGCGCGGCGGGTTGAACCAGAACTCGGCGTCGGCATGCACTTCGGGCGCATCGGCTCCGTGCAACAGCGGCGCCACCTCGGCGATCAAGGCCTGGCGCTCTGGTGAGGCCAGCCAGGCCTGCAGCCGCTCGACGTCGGCGAAGCGCACCAGAGTGGTGAAGGCAGCGCCCTCCTCGGCCGGCGGGATGACATCCACACCGAGATGGCCACAGGCGTCACGGGCAGCGGTGACCGCGCGCTGCAGCCAGCGCTGGTAGGCGTCCTGTTGGTCGGCCAGAGGCTGGTGGCGGATTACCAGGGTGACGATGCGACTGTGCGCCTGGTGGAGGTCCTGTCCAACCGCGGCACTCACGACAACGCCCTCGCGAAACCCGCGTGAGCCGCATGACGCCCGCTCAGCCGCGCCTCCAGCGAATAGTGACCCGGCCCGGTGAGCGCCAGGGTGCCGAACAGCACCAGCAGCAGCCAGCCGAACTGGCCCTGCTCCAGAGACCACTCGGGGTGCACCACCAGCAGGGCGATCAGCAACAACCCGAGGATTGGCAGGCAGGCCAAGCGCGTCGCCCAGCCCAGGGCGATCAGCAGCGGACAGAGCACCTCGGCGAAGACGGCGAAGCCCAGCGTCGGCCAGGCCCCCAGGTGCAGCGGGTCCTCGATCAGGCCGAGCTGCTCGCGAAAGTGCAGCGCCTTGGGCAGGCCGTGCACCGTCAGCAGCATTCCAGCGCCCCCAAGGCGCAGGAACAAGAGTCCCAGATCCAGCCGTACATTACCCATGGCCCATCCTCCTGATGCCAGCGTCGGCAGCGGGAGATACCTATGCCCGAGCCGTCGATGGGGTGGACTTTCGCCCGAACGACGGTGAGCGGCCTTGGACGTCTGTGCTGGTTTTTGTACGTCTGTGCTGTGGCGTATTGCTGAATGGATTCAGGTCACAGAAGGTGACGGCACGCCTTACACAGTCAACCTTAGGGAGACTATTAAACGCACTTAAGCTACTTAATCGACTGCTGAGTGGACAGTAATCTAGCTCCATCGCATCCATGACGGATGCCGGATCTGGAAAGGACAGTCATCATGAACACCACCCAAGCCTTTACCGCCACCACCGGCCGCCTGCTGCTCGCCAGCCTTTTCCTGTTCAGCGGCGTGGGCAAGCTGCTTGCCCCGGCGGCGACCAAGGGCTACATCGCCGCCATGGGTCTGCCCTTCGTCGAGCTGGCCTACCTTGGCGCCCTGGCGGTGGAGCTGGGCCTCGCCACCCTCTTGCTGATCGGCTATCGCACTCGCCCCGTGGCGATCGCCATGGCTGGCTTCACCCTGGTGACCGCCGCGGTGTTCCACAGCCAGTTCGCCGATCAAAACCAGCTGATCCACTTCCTCAAGAACATCGCCATCACCGGCGGCCTATTGCAGGTAGCGGCCTTTGGTGCCGGAGCCCTGAGCCTGGATGGACGGCGACCAAAGCGTCTGGCCCGTCTGGCCTGATCGCCACTGGCTACGAAGCGCCCGCCTGATCGTTGCGATCAGGCGGGCGCTGTCACATCCAGCATCTGCGCACAGGCTTCGCGCACCAAGTCGAGGAACAGGCGCAGCCGCGCCGGATAGACCCGGGCGTAGGGATAGATGAGATAGATCGGCAGGGGCGCCGCCTGCCATTCGGGTAGCAGGTGTACCAGGCGACCGGCGGCGACGTCCTCGCGCACCATCCAGTGCGACAGCGCCGCGCAGCCCAGACCACGCACCGCGGCATGACGGGCGACGAAGAGACTCTCGGTGGCCAGCCGCGGGCGCAAGGGGATGAGCCGGCTTTCGCCGGAGGCGCGAAGCTGCAGGCGCAGTTCGGTCTGGTAGAACTGGGTCATGGCGATCCAGGGCAGCGCCGTCAGCGCTTCGGGTGCCGCAAGAGCTCCTGCCAGTTCCGGCGCTGCCACCAGGATGCGCTGGACGTCACCCAGGCGCACCGCCACCGTGTCCGGGTCCTCCACCACGCCCACCCGGATGGCGCAGTCGACGCCATCGGCGACGAAATTCGGCGCCCGGTCGCTGAGTACCCAGTCCACTTGCATGCCCGGATAGCGCCGTAGATAGGTCTCCAGCGGATCGAGCAACTGCTCCTGGCCGAAGGCATGGGGCATCACCACCCGCAGCCGCCCCTCGGGCTCGGCATGAGCGCCGTGCAAGGCGGCGGCGAAGGCCTGCCAGTCACCGAGCAGTTGCTGGGCCTGGCGGTAGCAGCGCTGACCATCCTCGGTCAGGCGCAGGGCGTGGGTCGAGCGCTGCACCAGGCGCACCTGCAGCGCGGACTCCAGCGCTTGCAGGCGCCGGCTGACGGTGGGCTGGGTGGTGCCGAGCTGGCGTGCAGCCGCCGACAGGCTGCCGGCCTCGACGATGCGCACGAAGGTTTCCAGCAAGTCGAGCCGATCATGGGTAAAGGTGGTGTTCATACGGCCTACGTATACCCCCTGTACCCCGCGTTCGGCTACAAGCAGCGACCACTCTAGCGAAGAATGCGCTCATCGTCTTCCCACCCGGAGAATCGCCATGACCGACATTCCACTCTCGCATAGCCAGACCTCGCTTCACCGCGGCAGTCTGTCCCCGGCCCTGCTCGGCCTGCTGGCCACCGGCGCCGGCCTCAGCGTGGCCAACCTCTATTACAGCCAGCCCCTGCTGGGCACCCTGGCCAGTGCCCTGCCCGCGCCCGCTGCCGACGTGGGACTGATCCCCACCCTCACCCAGCTCGGCTATGCCCTGGGGCTGCTGCTACTCGCGCCCTTGGGCGATCGCTTCGACCGCCGCCGCATCATCCTGGCCAAGCTGGCCGTGCTGCTGCTGGCGTTGCTCGGCGCCAGCCTGGCGCCGGGGCTGCATGCGTTGCTGGTGGCCAGCCTGGTCACCGGCCTGGCCGCCACCGTGGCCCAGGACCTGGTCCCCGCCGCCGCGACCCTGGCACCACCGGCCGAGCGAGGCCGTATCGTCGGCACGGTGATGACGGGGCTGCTGCTGGGCATCCTGCTGTCGCGGGTGGTGAGCGGCCTGGTGGGCGAGTGGCTGGGCTGGCGCGCGGTCTATCTGTTCGCTGCCCTCAGCATCGCCGCCATCGCCGTGGCAGTGTGGCGCGGGCTGCCCGCCTTCGCCGCCACCACCCGGCTCAGCTATCCGGCCCTGCTCGGCTCCCTGGGCGCCCTCTGGCGCCGGCATGCCGCGCTGCGCCGGGCGACCCTGGCGCAAGGGCTGCTGTCCGTAGGCTTCAGCGCCTTCTGGTCGACCCTCGCCCTCTATCTGCACGCCGGGCCCTTCCAGCTGGGCAGCGCCGCCGCCGGCGCCTTCGGCCTGGCCGGTGCCGCCGGTGCCCTGGCCGCGCCCTGGGCCGGCCGCCTGGCGGATCGCCATGGTTCGGAATGGGTGACGCGCCTGGGCATCGGCCTGGCGGCCACGGCCTTTGCCAGCCTGCTCCTGCTGCCCTGGTTGCCAGGCGTGACCGGTCTGGTACTGCTAGCGCTGGCGACGGTGGTCTTCGACCTTGGCGTCCAGGCCACCCTGATCGCCCACCAGGCGCAGGTCTACGGCCTGGAACCCGAGGCGCGCAGTCGCCTCAACGCGGTGCTCTTTACCGGCATGTTCATTGGCATGGCCAGCGGCGCGGCGCTGGGCAGTCTGCTGCTGGCCCGCATGGGCTGGAATGGCGTCGCCGGCCTGGCGCTGGCGACCGCCCTGCTGGCCCTGGCGGTACGGCTCTGGCCTGTCCGTCCGCGTCAGCTGTAACGATCACGACAAACAAGAAGGCGTCCTTTGGCGAAAGGTATCGTCAACCAGAACAGGACGACCATTCTCCTCCCAGCTCGTTAATCAAACCGGGACGCCACAGTAGGATGACTTCCATGGCGTCGGAACAGACCGCGCCCCACTCAAGACAAGGAGCCTCATCATGCTGGCCATTCGTAAAGCTTCCGATCGCGGCGCCGCCAACCACGGCTGGCTCAAGTCCTTCCACACCTTCTCCTTCGCCAGCTACCGTAATCCGGCGGAACAGGGCTTCTCCGACCTGCTGGTGATCAACGACGACACCGTGACCGGGGGCCAGGGCTTCGGCGAGCACCCGCACCGCGACATGGAGATCTTCTCCTATGTGCTCGAAGGCGCCCTGGAGCATCAGGACAGCCTGGGCACCGGTTCGGTGATCCGCCCGGGCGACGTCCAGCTGATGAGCGCCGGCAGTGGCGTCAGCCACAGCGAGTTCAACCACTCCGAGCGCGAGAGTGTGCATTTCCTGCAGATCTGGATCGTGCCCAACGTGCGCCGCGCCGAACCGCGCTACCAGCAGCAGCACTTCAGCGCCGAGGCCAAGCGTGGTCGTCTGGCCCTGATCATCTCGCCGGACGGCGCCGAGGGCTCGCTGGAAGTGCGTCAGGACGCCCGGGTCTACGCCGGCCTGTTCGACGGCAGCGAAAGCGCCACGCTGCAACTGGCCCCCGAGCGCCATGCCTATGTGCACGTCGCCCGCGGCAGCCTGGAGCTGAATGGCGTCCTGCTGCAGGCCGGTGACGGCGCAAGGCTGCGCGGCGAGCGCGAGCTGCAGCTGGCCCACGGGACCGATGCCGAGGTGCTGGTGTTCGATCTGCGGCCCAACGAACTGCCGCAAATGCCCTGAGCCTGCCTGCGCCCGCGTAGCAGGCGCCAAGCCCGGAGGCCGCTCCCACGGCCTCCCCTTGCCGAGAACGCGCCATGAGCACCCAAGCCCTGACTTCCCTGGTGGCCGGTAACGCCACCCTCTGGCTGACGCTGAACGTCTTTGGCGAACAGCTGGGCCTGCCGGTACCGGCCTATCCGTCTTTGCTGGTGATGGGCGCCGCGGCCGATGAAGCCGAGTTGCTCCTGGCGCTGCTGGCCAGCGTGGCGGTCACCGGCGTGGCCGATCTGCTCTGGTACTGGGCCGGTCGGCGCCATGGCGCCTGGCTGCTGCGCCACCTGCCTGGCCACCATGTCCCTGCCGCCACCCGCCTGCCCGGCCTGCTGCTGTTCGCCAAGTTCGTCCCCGGCGCCGCGGCCCTCGCCACCCTGAGCGCGGGCGCCAGTGCCATGCCCTTGCGGCGTTTCCTGGCCTATGACCTGGGCGGCGCCACCCTGTGGATCGGCTCCGGCCTGGCCCTGGGGCGACTGTTCGAACAACACATCCTGGCCTTGCTCGCCGCACTCAAGGCCTATGGCCCGGCGCCCCTGCTGCTCGCCGGACTGCTCGGCCTCGCCCTGCTGGGCTGGCACCTGCTGGCTCGCCGGCACAGTCGACCAGGCCCGTCGCGACAGTATTGCGCCTAGACCGTTGCCGTTTTAACGCTAATTAACGATAGCCAACTCGCACGTCAGACAACTGCAGGGAATCATTCTCATCCAGGCCAGCGCGCCACGCGGCTGGTTTGATAGGGAGAGCGCCATGTCCATGACCGTCGATAGCACCCTGGCTCTATCCAGTACCCGACTGGTCGGTTTGGCCGCCTGGCAGGAACGGCTGGCCAAGGAAGTCTTGCTGCAGCATCTGGAGCGCGGCATCAGCGTCAGCCAGGTCGCGTCCGTCTGCGGTCTGTCGCGCAGTCACTTCACCCGCCAGTTCAAGCTCAGCGCCGGGCTCGCCCCGCTGGAATGGTTGCGCCAGCAGCGCCTCCATCGCGCCCAGCAATTGCTCGCCAAGCGCGAATTACCCCTGGCGGCGATCGCCCTGGAATGCGGCTTCTTCGACCAGGCGCATCTGAGCCGGGTATTCACCCGTGCCGTCGGGATCCCGCCGCTGGCCTGGCAGCAGCAGGCCCTGGAGCGGCGGTTGCTGGCGGAACTGGCGCAGGTGCAGGCGCAGCATGGCCAGCAGGCGGTAGCCTAGGGTCGCCCCACTGCCCGCTACCAGGATCAGCGACTTGTCCACTAGTTGCCCCAGGAGAGGGATGAACAAGGCCTCCTCTAGCCCGCGCTGCGCCGCCAGCCGCAGGGCCTCTTGACGACTGAAATGCTCCCCGGCCTCGGCCAGGGTCGCCAGCACGCCGAACTCGGATTCGCTCAGGCTGTGCAGACTCCAGTCGAGCATGGCGCCGAGGCTGCGCTGGCGCTGCGCCGCAGTACGCCGCCCGGCTACGCTCAGATAATAGCCGCCGTCGAGTTGTGCCAGTACTCCGTGCAGGCCCAGGGCCGCCACCTGCTCGGCCAGGATCTCCAGCGCCAGGGGCACACCTTCGCTGCGACGACAGATCTCGCCCACCAGTTGCACGTCGGTCGGTCGCAGTTGCAGCCCTGGCAGCCGCGCCCGGGCGCGCCGGACGAACAACCGAAAAGCCGGCTCGCGCATGGCGTCGCGCAGATGCCGCGAAGGTGAATTCGCGACCGGCAACGGTGCCAGGCGCAACACGGCCTCCCCCTCCACGCGCAGGGCCTCGCGACTGGTAACCAGCACCCTGAGCTGTGGACAGCCTTGCAGCAGGTTCTCCACCAGCCAGGCCGCGGGTTCGACCAGCCGCTCGGCGTTGTCCAGCACCAGCAGCAGGCGCCGCGTGGCCAGGGCTTCCTGCAGCGCCGGCAGACCACTGCCACTGGCGAGTCCCAGGTCACTGGCGAGCCGCTCAACCGGCGCCATCATGTGGCCCAGTGCCGCGAGATCGAGACTCTGTACCCCATCGGGGAAGCCCTCCGCCAATGTAGGCAGCAGATGCTGGACCAGCAGCGACTTGCCGACACCGCCGGTGCCCACCACCGACACCAGGCGGCGTTGAGCGAGCAAGCGGCGTAGTTCGACCAGGCTGGTCTCGCGCCCCTCCAGGGGCGTTAGGGGCAGCGGCGTCTCGGCCAGCGGCGTGAGGTCTTCTTCGCTCAGGCGCTCTACCGCCAGGGCGAAACCGTAGCCACGATGCCGGGCGCTGAGGATGGGATCCTGGGTGCTATAGGGGCGCAGCACCCGGCGCAGGGCCGAGATGTGCACCCGCAGATTGATGTCCTCGACGACCGCGCCAGGCCAGACCCGGGCCATCAGGGTCTGCTTGCCGACCAGCTCGCCGGGTTTTTGCAGCAGCACCCGCAGGATATCCAGGGCCCGTCCGCCGAGGGGCAGCACACGCTCGCCATCCAGCAGCAGGCGCCGTCGCGTATCCAGGACCAGGCCGCAGAAGCGGAAGGCACTGGCGTCTTCCAGGGACTTGAGCTCTTGCATGACCGTGTCGCGCCACCTTGCCTCGGGGACTGCGGGGCACCAGGCTCCGCAGCCCCTCGACGGTATGCGCCTCTCCTTGCCGATAGGTACGACCATTCTGGCCGCTGCCCAGGCCAGTTGTATGACGATCTACGGCCATAAGCTGCCATCGATGGGCGTGATACCGCCATCGGTGGCCGATTTCAGCTGAACTGGTAGCGGTACTGAGCCGGGGTCAGCCCCAGATGGCCCTGGAAAGCGGCGCGCATGCACCTGTCGCTGGCGAAGCCACTGCGAAAGGCCACCGTTTTCAAAGGCAGGTCACTGGTCTCCAGCAATCCACGGGCGTGATCGATGCGCGCCCGCAGGACGAACTCCAGCGGCGTCATGCCGGTGTCGCGCTTGAACACCCGGGCGAAGTTGCGGGTGCCCATGGTCGCCAGCTCGGCGAGCCGGCTGATCGAATAGGCCTGGTCGATGTTCGCCACGATGTGGTGCTGCACGCGGGTGATGGCGGTGGCCGCCTCGGGCTCGTCGAACAGCGGACTGAACTGGGCCTGCTTGCCCTGCCGCTGTGTCACCACCACCAGCACCTTGGCCACCTCCCGGGCGATTGCCTTGCCGTGATCCTCGGCCACCAGCGCCAGCGCCAGGTCGATGCCGGCGGTGACCCCGGCCGAGCTCAGCAGCGGACCATCGCTCAGGTAGATGTCGTCGGCGGTCACCTGGGCCCGAGGAAAGCGCCGCGCCAGGCGCTCGCGATAATTCCAGTGCGTGGTCACCCGCCGGCCATCGAGCAGGCCGGCGCTGCCGAGCAGAAAGGTGCCGGTGCAGACAGCCCCGTAGCGCCCGCAGCGCTCGGGCACCTGGCGTAACCAGGTGGCGATGTCCGGGTGTGGCTCCAGGTAGGCCCCCGGACCACCGGGTACCAGCAGCAGATCATAGGCAGCAGGCGGCTGCTGGGTAGTGAGATCCGTGCGTATCGTCATGCCATTGGAACAGCGCAGGGTCCGCCGGCGCCCGGCTGCGATGGTCACAATGCGATAGTGGTCAGCCGCTGGCAGATAGCGATTGGCGATGGAAAACACCTCCACCGGCCCGGAGAAATCCAGCATGAGCACCTCGGGGACCAGCAAGAAAGCCACTGTCCTCGTCATGGCGATACATCCTTATCCGTGTTGCAGATTGTCCTTGGACGCTGGGGCGTCCGGGTGAAATTGAGGTGAGGATAAGAACTTACGCCATGAGGGCAAGGGACTTTTTCCGTGTAGTTCACGGATTTCAGCTCACGCCCCGAGTCGAGCGGCAGTCGTCGACAGTGGCCCCGATCAGGATCATCCCGCCGGCGTTTGACGGGATACGCCAGTAGCCCAGGCTTGTCAGATCGCTCTATTTCGCGCGTATGGGCCTCAGCATCACCAAGGTGATCAACCCAATCAGCGCGGTCACGAGACTCGCGCCTTGCAGCAGGGTGTCGAAGCTATGCAAGTAAGCACCTTGGAGCACCCCGGACATAGCCGGAGGTAAATTCTTGAGATCGCCCATCGCCGCTTGCTGAGCCAACGCCTGCCTCGCCGGGACAGACCAATCGGCCAGCGCCTGGGTGAGATGCCTTTCTATCAAGCAGCTCAAGAATGCCAAAGCCAGCGCCAAGGCTACCCCCTCCCCCGCGACTCGAGTGGTATTGAAGATACCGGCCGCCATGCCGGCACGCTCCTTTGGGACGACACTGAGCGCCAGGCCATCCATCAGCCCCCAAGGCAGCCCGGTCCCCACGCCGATCACGGTCAGGTACAGCAGCAGCGGCAGTGGTGCCCCACCCAAGGGTAGGCCGCTGAGCGCCATGAGACCCGCTGCCGCGAGCAGGAAGCCGAGGCCGCAGAGATAACCGGCAGGCAGCCAGCGCGTCAGCCAGGCCGCCAGTAGGGGGAGCACCAGCAGTGGCAGGGTCAAAGCCAGCAAAATTAGGCCCGCCTGGGTCGCCCCCAGACCTTCTACACCGATCAGCCGCAGGGGCAACAGGACGATGAACACGATGTAGCAGACGCAGGTACCGATGGGCAGCAGCTGCACACCGAGAAAGCGCGGCAGGCGAAACAGCCGTAACTCCAGCATCGGGCGTTGACTCCTCAGCTGCTTGCGTACGAACAGCAGCAAACCGAGCGTTGCAAGAAGGAGCAGGGACGTCACTGCCAGCGAGGTCCATCCCTCGCATGGTCCCAGGATGATGGCGGAGGTGAAGGCGATCAGCGTACAGGAGAAGTACAGTACCCCCGGGACATCGAGCTGACTCGCCTGTGGATCGCGACTCTCTCGCAACCATTTCCAGGCGACCAGCGCGGAGCTACCGGCCAGCAAGGCGATACTCAGGAAGATGGCCCGCCAGCCCCATTCGTCCAGCAAGATCCCGGTAAGCAACGGGCCAAAGGCCAGCCCCAGTCCGAAGGTCGTGCCGAGCAGGCTGAAGACGCGCGTGCGCGCCGGCCCCTCGAATTCCTGAGCCAGAGCCGCACTGCCTCCCGCCAAGGCCGCGGCTGCCGCAACGCCCTGAGCGGCTCGCAAGCCGTCGAACCAGAGGATCGAAGGGGCCACCGCAAGCAGCAGGGAGACCAGGGTGAAGCTCGCCACACCGGCGAGAAAGAGTCGCTTGCGGCCATAGCGATCTGCCAGGGTTCCCGCGGCCATGAGCAGACTGCCGAAACTGAGCATGAAGGCATTAGTGATCCAGGCCATGGCCACGGCATCGGCGTGCAACGCTGCGCCTATGGTAGGCGTTGCCACCGCGCCGCCCGTGAAACTCAGCGGTAATACCAAGGCAGCCAGGCAGATGGCGAAGACGATCGGATAGCGAGCGGGCGCCGTGGGCATGGCCACGGCTGGAGACCTGTACATGAAGAAAGTCCTGCGGATTCGACAATTGGCCAAACTGCCGGGGTGAGCGCGCGATGGAGTTTCATCCACCTTATCCAGGACGCAATCAGGGATAAACAGGACTAAGATCCACTGATAACGGAGCCAAAGGATTCAATCAAAATGGATAGCCTGACCAGCCTGGTCGCCTTCGTGAAGACCGCGGATGCCTTAAGTTTCGTCAATGCCGGCCAGGCCATGGGCATCTCGGCCTCCGCCGTCGGCAAGAACGTGGCTAAGCTCGAAGCCTCGCTGCAGGTGCGACTGTTTCATCGGAGCACACGCAAGGTCAGTCTCACGCCGGAAGGCGCCCTGTTCTACGAGCGCTGCAAGCGCGCTCTGGATGAGCTGGAAGATGCCCGGGCGCTACTCTCCCAAGCGGCGCGGACGCCCCAAGGTCGGCTCAAGGTCAGTCTGCCGACCATCGGCTACCGTTTCCTGCTCCCGCACCTTGCGCTCTTTCGCCAACACTATCCGGAGATCGAGCTGGAGCTGGACTTCAACGACGAACTGGTCGACGTGATCGACGCAGGCTTCGATGTGGTCATCCGCAGCGGTGGTCTAGCCGATAACAAGTTGATGGCCCGGCGCCTGGGACCCTTCCGCTTCGTGCTGTGCGCTGCACCCGACTATTTACAAAGGCGTGGGCATCCCATTGCCCTGGCAGACCTGGAGCGGCATGACTGTCTGCGCTACCGCTTCGTGACTACCGGCAAGATCATGGATTGGAGCCTGTCAGCCGACCCACTGCTTAGCCGTCTGCACCTGCCGACCACCCTGGTCCTCAACAACATGGAAGCTATCCTCATGGCGGCGCAGGACGGTCATGGTATTGCCTTCATGCCGGACTTCCTGGTCCGAGAGGCCCTCGCGGCGGGCCGACTGGAGACGCTGCTGGATGCCTATACCCAGGACGAAGGCCAGTTCTGGGCGCTCTGGCCTTCCAGCCGCCATCTTTCCCCCAAGGTCCGGGTGTTCGTCGACTTCATCGAACAGCGGCTGTTCAAGGCGGCTATCAGGGTCAACCCTACCCCCGGCGCAACCTGATCAGGGTGATCTCGCTCGGCGCGCCGAATCTCAGTGGCGGGCCCCAGTAGCCGGTGCCGCGGCTGATGTAGACGGTCAGTCGGCCCAGGCGGTGGATGCCAGCCACCCAGGGTTGCTGCAGGCGCACGAAGTGCATCCAGGGCCAGAACTGGCCGCCGTGGGTATGGCCGGAGAGCTGCAGGTCGGCGCCGGCCGCTTCGGCCTTAGGGGCCGAGCGCGGCTGGTGGGCCAGCAGCAGACGGAACAGCCCTTCCGGAGCACCGGCGAAGGCGGCGGCGGCATCGCTCCTGTGGCTGGGCACGTAGAGCGGTGCCGAATAGTCGGTGATGCCGGCCAGCACGAAGGGCGTACCCTGGTGCTGCAGTACCCGGTGCTCGTCGATCAGCAGGGTCAGCCCCTGCTCGCGCCAGGCCCGAACCCAGGCCTCGGCACCGGAGTAGTACTCGTGGTTGCCGGTGATGGCGTAGGTGCCCAGGCGTGCCTTGAGCTGCTGCAGCGGCAGGAATTCCTGCCGCAACTCGGCCACGCTGCCGTCCACCAGATCGCCAGTGATGGCCACCACGTCGGCATCCAGGCCGTTGACCCGCTCGACGATGCGCTGCAGGTAGCCGGCCTTGATGGTCGGGCCGATGTGCAGGTCGCTGAGCTGGACGATACGCAGCCCCTCCAGGGCGGCGGGCAGTGCCGGCAGGGTCAGTTCTACCTCCTTGACCTTGGCGGTACGCCGGGCGTTGTAGACGCTGCGTAGCGCCACCAGCAGCACGAGGCCCAGCACTACCCAGGCGCTGCCGGCGCGCCAGGCGGCATCCAGCGGCTGGCCGATCAGGCTGGCAAAAGCCACCATCACACCGCGCAGCAGGCTGAACACCGCCAGGCTGGAGAACACGCCCATGGCGATCAGCGCCGCCCAGGCCAGCAGGCGCGAATTCATGTCCCGCGAGCGAAACCCCAGGGGCACCAGGACGAAGGACAGGATCAGCAAGGCCCACAACGGCAGCTGACCGGCAAGGCCGAGGCCGAGATCACCGATCAGGCTGATGCCGATGAACAGGTGCAGGACGAAAAGGACCAGGTACATCATGGCGCGGGAGCGGAACATGGAAGGCTCAGCAGCAAAGAGAAGGTCTCACCTTAGCACCCCATCGACCACGCCCCGGAATTCCGGGTTGTATCCGGCCACAACGATTCAGCCAGCATTCAGCGCCGCTCCGCTTCATTCGCCTGGGCCGCCTGATCCGCCCGCCGGCCCAGGTAGAAGCCGAGCCCGGCCCAGAGTGCCGCGCAACCGGCACCGACGAGGGCCGGCAGCCAGGCACCGTGGCCGAGCAGATCCAGCAGGCTCTTGGCCCAGCCACTGGCGGCGTCACCGGCGCGATAGACCACGGTATCGATGAAGTTCTTGGCCTTGTACTGGGTCTCGGCGTCCAGCGGCGCGAAGAGCATCTCGCGGCCCGGACGGATGAAGGCGTATTCGCCGATTCGCCGCACGATCATCAGCCCGGCCAGCATGGCGAAGGTGGGCAGCAGGGCAAGCCCCACGAAACCCACACACATCAGCAGCGGCACCCCGGCCAGCAGCACCCGCACCCCGAGGCGCTGGGCCAGGCGGCCGGTAATCAGCACCTGACTGGCCAGGGCGCCGGCCTGGACCACGAAATCCAGCAGGCCGAACACCTGCACCTGTCGGGCGCGGTCGGGAAACAGCTCGGCCACCAGCCGTGCCTGCTCGAAGTAGAGAAAGGTGCTGACCGTGGCCAGCAGGATGACGAAGGCACTCACCGCCAGCAGATAGGGCGATGCCAGGACCCGGGTCAGGCCACTGAAGGGATTGCCGGCCACCGGTCGCCGCGGACTCTCGGTCGGCGACGCACCCGGGCGCCCGGCGCCCCGGGTCTCGCGCCAGCCCATCAGATAGGCCTTGAGCCTGAGCGCCAGGAGCAGCAACGCCGCAGCCAGCAGCGCCAGGCCCGCTTCGCCGACCCGGGGCACCAGGGCCGCAGCCAGCACGGGTCCGAGCAGCCCGCCGACGCTGGCCCCGGCGGCGATGAAGGCGAACAGTCGTCGTGCCTGGGCGCCGTCGAAGACATCAGCCATCAGACTCCAGGCCACCGAGACCACGAAGAGGTTGTAGACCGAGATCCAGACGTAGAAGGTGCGCGCCAGCCAGAGGTTGTCGCCCAGGCTGGCGAAGCAGGCGGCGAAGCCCAGCAGGTTGAGGGCGAAGAAGCCGTAGACCCAGTCGACGAAGCGGATCCGCGCCACCCGCGAGTTCAGCCAGGCGAACAGCGGCACGGCGAGCAGCATCACCAGGAAGGTAGCGGTGAACAGCCACTGCAGATTCTCCACCCCACCGGCGATGCCCATGGCCTCGCGGATCGGCCGCAGCATGAAGTAGCCGGCGAACAGGCAGAGGAACAATGCGAAGCCCGCCAGGGCCGCGGACGACTCGCCGGCGCGGGCGTCGAGGACGCGACCGAGCCAGTCCTTCATCTAGGCGAACAGCCCGGCGATGGCCTCACGCTGGCGCGCATCCGGCAGGCGACCACGGCCGGCCTGCAGGTTGTCGATCATGTAGCGCGGATTGCTGGTGGCCGGGATCACGGCCGTCACGGCGGGGTCGGCGAGGATGAACTTGAGCAGCAGCTGCGCCCAGCTGCTGGCACCCAGCTCAGTGGCCAGCGGCGGCAGCGGCTTGCCTCGGGTGCCGGAGAGCAGATTGCCGCGCTGGAAGGGTCGATTGATCAGCACGGCGATACCCTGGTCCCGGCAATAGGGCAGCAGGTGCTTTTCCGCTTCACGCTCCCCCACCGAATAGTTGAACTGTACGAAGTCGACCTTCTCCTTTTTTAGCGTGGCCAACAGATCGTCCAGCGCCGCTTCGCGATAGTGGGTGACGCCGACATAACGCACCTTGCCGGCCTGCTGCTGTTCGCGCAGCAGCGCCAACTGGGTGGCGGTGTCCTGCAGGTTGTGCACCTGGACCAGATCCAGGCGATCGGTCTGCAGTGCCTTGAAGCTGGCAGCCAACTGGGCAGCACCGCGTTGGCGACCGGTGGCCGACACCTTGGTGGCGAGAAAGACCTGTTCCCTGGCCTGGGCGCGCTTCACCAGCTCGCCGGCCACCCGCTCGGAATTGCCATAGCTGGGCGCGGTGTCGATCAGGCTCCCACCACCGTCGAGCAGCGCCTTGAGCACCGCCTGCAAGGGCGCCAGGGCGGCGTCGCTCAGATCGACATCGAGATTGCCCGAGGTGCCCAGACCCACCACTGGCAAGGCCTCGCCGGTGCGAGGGATCTTGCGGGTCAGCAACGGCTCGGCGGCCTGGGCGCTATGCCACAGCCAGGGCGCAGCGGTCACGGCGGCAACCAGGGCGGTGGTGGTCTGCAGGAAATGGCGACGGGTCGGCATGGCGGGCCTCGCGACGGTCGGTTCAGAAGGATGACCCTTGAGTTAAGCGGGTCTTCCGGCCTATCGCCTGATGGGCTCATTGCGGCATGTTGCGAATGCAGGCCCGCCCGTAGGTTGGCGCTGAGCGCAGCGAAGCCCAACAGCGCCCAAGGTTAAACCTCTGCGTTGGGCTTCGACGATGGAGCCGTCTCAGCGCCAACCTACGTACTAGCTCCCGTAGCGTGGACAACGGCGCAGCCTTGTCCACTGGTGGCGTCAGTGCCTACCCGTGGAAAACGCTGCTCGGTTTTCCACGCTACGGGTTGGCGGCATCCTGGCCCGCAAGAATTCCATGATCCGCTGGAGGTAGGCTGCCGTTGCCGCCCAGGTAGCGATCGTAGAAATCCCGCACCGTGACGTTCTTGTGCTTGGCCTCGAACATGATGTCGAAGCGGTCGAGGAACTGGCAGGCGTAGCGGTTGCACCAGTCGTTCCACATCATGTCGCTGTGGGCATAGAGCACCCGCTTGCTGATCTGCTGCAGCAGGAACTTGATGTCGATCCGCTCGGTGGGCGAGACGCCCATTTCCATCAGGGCCTCCGGCGGCTGGGAGTAGTGCATGGCCGGACGCACCCCGCGCCAGCTGTCGAGGATACGCTCCACGCGCGGCTCCCAGGGGTCGATGTAGGCTTCCTCATGGATCCAGCAGTGGTGGATGTCCAGCACTACCGGGGCGAGATCGGCCAGCTGCAGGCAGTCGTCGACACCGTAGGTCTTTTCATCGTTCTCGAAGGTGATGCAGTTGCGTGCCTCGGTGGAGAGACGCGGCCAGATCGCGCGGATGCCAGGCACGCCCAGGCGGCCGGCGATGTGCACGTTGCACTTGAAGTCCTGGAATTTCTGGCCGTAGCCCATCAGCCGGATCATGTCGGCGTGGTATTCGAACTCCTTCAGGCTGTTTTCCACGACCTCGGGGCGGTCCGAGCCGAGCACGCAGAATTGCCCCGGGTGCAGCGACAGTCGCACATCACGACGACGCGCCAGCTCGCCCAGGCGGCCAAAGCGGTCGGCCAGCAAGCCCTGCAGCTCTTGGGAGCGGTAGAAGTAGGCGAACTCAGGGTGGCTGTAGAAGGGCAGCAGATCGCTGCTCAGGCGCAGCATGCGCAGGTTTTCCGGCCGGTCGGCGACATGCTCGACGAATCTCAGCTGGGCATCCAGGTTGTGGGTGACCACGTCCAGCAACTTGGCCTCGGCCACGGCACGCTCGACGCTACCCAGCCAGCGCAGGGTGGTGGTGCGGGTGTTGAAGGTCCGCTCGATCTGCTCCAGTTCCTTGAGCGACAGACTGCGCTCGGGATGACGGTACATGCAGGCGAAGCCGATTCGATACATGGGGCGCTCGGGACAGTGACTATCAGGATTAGTCCGCGCGCCGCCGTCTGGGTGCGGGTGGGGTGATGGGTGGCGGGGATGACCTCATCAAATAACCGTAGCGTGGAAAACGGCGCAGCCTTTTCCACGTTGAAAGGCGGGGTTTGGGCACACCCTTTCCCCGGCTCACATCCAAGAGGAGAGGACGGGTACGGCAACAGAATTGAGCTATTGGCACTCGAAGCATCGCGGCCATGGGCCGCTCCTACCAAGCGTGATTTTCTGTAGGAGCGGCCCATGGCCGCGATCAGGCTGGAAAACCCTACCCCGGCCCCAACCAAACCGTCAGGGCATGCAGCACCAAGCCCACCAGGCCGCCCACCAGGGTGCCGTTGATGCGGATGAACTGCAGGTCCTTGCCCACACTCTGCTCCAGCTGCTGGACCAGTTCGCCGGTGTCCCAGGCCGCTACCCGGTCGGCGATGTAGTCGCCGATGCGGCGCCGATTGCGGTCGATGAAGGGCGGCGCCACCGCCATCAGCTGCTCGTTGATCCAGCGGCGCATGGCCTCGTCGCGACTCAGGGTTTCACCCAGCTCGGCCAGCAGTCGGCCCAAGCGGCGGCGGATGCGCGAGTCCGGGGCGGCAAGATCGGCCTGCAGCCAGTTCACCAATTCGTCCCACAGTTCTTGCAGATAGCCAGCCAGCGCCGGATGCGCAAGCAACCGATCGCGCAGCTGCTCGCCGCGCAAGCGGAAGGCCGGGTCCTGCTTGAGACGTTCGATGAAGCCGACCAGATAGCCATCGAAATGCCGACGTAACTCGTGCTCGCGGTCATGGCTGATCTCGCCGATGAGGCGCGATACCGCCTGCACCACCTTGATCGCCGACCAGCGCCCGACCCGCTCGTCCAGCCCCAGGTATTTGAGGGTGCGCAGCTCACCACCGATGGTGCGGGCGATCAGCGCCTGGGTCTCCTCGTCCTGCAAGAGCCGGTCGATTTCCTGCAGCACCTCGTCGAGCACCGCCTGGTGACGGTTGTCGGCGGTCAGCATATCGAGCAGCTCGCCGGACAGCGCCGCCACATCCAGGCGCTGCAGCCGCTCCACCGCCATCCGCCGGATGAAGGCCTGCACCCGTACTTCGCGCAGGGCTTCCAGAGAATAGCGGGCGACACCGGTGGCCTGACTGGCGACGGCAGCAGCGTTGTCCGGCTGGCGCAACCAACCCGCCAGGCGCGTGGCGGCGTCCAGCTCTTCCAGCTTGGCCAGCACCTGGGGCGTGGCGAGGAAATGCAGGCAGATGAAGTCCGACAGCTTGCGCCCAACTCCGGCCTTGTTACGCGGAATGATGGCGGTATGGGGAATCGGCAGGCCCAGCGGATGGCGGAACAGTGCCGTCACCGCGAACCAGTCGGCGATGGCCCCGACCATGGCCGCCTCGGCGAAAGCGGCGGCGTAGCCCCAGGCCGGATGGCTGGCCGCCAGGGCAGTGGCCAGGCAATAGAGCGCTGCCGCCAGGAACAGCAGTAGCAGCGCGATGAGCTTCATGCGCCGGACCGGGGTGAGGCCGTCGCCGGAGAGTTTGGTCATGGAGGCAGGGATATCCTCGCGAAGAAAGGTCCTTGCATCCTACCCCAGACTAGCGCCTGACCCAGCGCTCCTCCTGCGCCGATCCGCTGACCTGACTTGCGCCATTGGGATCCGCCCCCGTACACCTACGGCCTCACCTTGTGCGCATCAGACTTTGTTCTGAGGCTCACCACACCACCAGGCCATGAAGCATCCAAGGATGCCTCCCCTGGCATTCCTTTCCTTGCCAGCATAGCGCTACGACAGCGCCGTTGGTTCTCGTGTACCTGGTGAAGTGCAATAAGCCGACAGGGTAAGCGGCATCAGCCATCAAGAGAGTCAGAATCTCTCCAACGCATATTGCGTCGTGGAAGTCATAGCGGTGCCAAGCAATTGATCGACAACCAAAAAATTCTCTCCCTGAAAGCTTGACAGTCACCGGCGGCTTGCCAATAATGCGCGCCTCGGATGGCTACGTAGCTCAGCTGGTTAGAGCATAGCATTCATAATGCTGGGGTCCGGGGTTCAAGTCCCTGCGTAGCCACCACCTATTTCCAAGGGTCAGCGTAAGCTGGCCCTTTTTTATTGCCCGGATTTTTCCGCTGCCCTGAAAAAGCCTGACCGCGAGCAGATCAAGGCACGCGGTTACAGGGCTGATGCCGCCCCTTCATCCCCTCTCCCTCTGGGAGAGGGCTAGAGTGAGGGCATCACCACTTCCCGCCCTCCATTCCAAGACTCAGCTCAAGACGGCTTTTTCGCCCCCATGAAAAAGCCCGACCTAAGCCGGGCTCAATCAAACCGCAAAAAGCTTACAGAGCGACCTTCTGCTTGCTCTCCGTCTCTTCGTCGGCGACATCCTGGGTATCGATGGACTGTACCAGCGCCTTGGAACTGAAAGCTCGCAGGTCACGCAGGAAGTTGTCGCGCCAGGAGGCCAGGTCCGCCTTGCGGATCACCCGCATCATGTCCTCGTAGCGCGACTTGCGCTCTTCCAGCGACATGCGCAACGCCCGGTCCAACGCCTCGGCCATGCCGACGTGATCATAGGGGTTCACGATCAGCGCCGAATTGAGCTCCCGCGCCGCACCGGCAAAGCGCGACAGCACCAGCACACCGGGATTCTCCGGATCCTGGGCGGCTACGTACTCCTTGGCGACCAAGTTCATGCCGTCGCGCAACGGGGTCACCAGACCCACGTCGGACGAGCGGAACAGCCCCATCACCGTGCGCCGGTCATAGCTCTTGTTCAGGTAGCGGATCGGCGTCCAGTCCAGCTCGGAGAAGTGGCCATTGATATGGCCGGCATGGCTCTCCAACTGACGGCGAATGTTCTGGTAGGACACCACGTCCGCCCGCGACGAGGGCGCGATCTGCACGAACTGCACGGCCCTGTGATGCTCGGGGAAGTGCTCCAGCAGTTTTTCGAAGGCCTGAAAGCGCTCCACCAGGCCCTTGGAATAGTCGAGACGGTCGACGCTGACGATGGTCTTGTAGGGCACGCCCTCGATGCTGCGCGAGATGAACTGCCGGCGCGTGCGATAGGACTCCGCCTGCTTCTGGATCACGTCCGGCATCACCCCGATGGGATAGACGCCGACGCGGAAATTGTGGCCATAGGCGGTCAGGCTGCCATCCTTTTCCAGCACGCCGCGTACCTCACGGGTGATGTAATCCTGGAAGGCCAGCTGATCGGTGTCGGTCTGGAAGCCGATCAGGTCATAGAAGCACAGGGTCTTGAGCAATTCGTTGTGCGGCGGGATGGCGGTGAGGATCTCCGGCGCCGGGAAGGGAATGTGCAGGAAGAAGCCGATGCGGTTGCGAATGCCCAGCATGCGGCAGGCTTCGGCGAAGGGAATCAGGTGATAGTCGTGCACCCAGATGATGTCATCGGGCTTGAGCAGCGGCTTGAGGCGCTCGGCCATCGCCATGTTCACCCTTCGATAGCCGTCGTACTCTTCGCGGTTGTAGCGAGCCAAGTCGATCCGGTAGTGGAAGATCGGCCAGAGGGTGGCGTTGGAAAAGCCGCGGTAGTAGTGGTCGTAGTCGCGCTTGGTCAGGCCGAAGGTCACATAGTCGATGTTGTCTTTGGTCTGGGTCTTGGCCGGCCCGTTTTCCTTGACCGTCTCGCCGTTCCAGCCGAACCAGATGCCACCGGACTTGCGCAGGGCATCCAGTACGCCCACCGCCAGACCACCCGCGGTCGCCTTGCCCTCCTCGATCGGGGCTACCCGATTCGATACCACCACTAAACGGCTCATCCTAATCTCCTTGCTTATAATGTGGCGCGAGGTCGCGGCTTAGCTGTTGCAGCCACAGGGCTACCGCTTCCACCGAAGGCAGGCGGGTCTTGGCGACCGTCTCTCCTTCCCCCACCTTGATGGTCAGACCGCCTCGCGCATTGACGACGTCGAACCCCTCTTCATCGGTGCGATCGTCACCGAGAAACACCGGCAGGCAGCCGGCAAAGGGTTCCAGTTCGAGAAAACGGGCAATGGCCTCGCCCTTGCTCGCCGCGGCGGGCTTGAGTTCGAAGACGCATTTGCCGGGTTGCAACTTGAATTCGGGATGATCGGCCGCGATGCCTTCGGCGAGCTCGCGCACCAGCGCTTCCTTTTCCGGCGCCTGACGATAATGCAGGGCAAAGGCCACGCTCTTGCGTTCGAGCAGCAGGTCCGGATGTTCGGCCAGGGCCGCTTCCAGACGGGCACCGACCTGCGCCAGCACCTCAGCGTCCAGGGTCACCCGATGGGTCTCGCCCTGGGGATCGCGCCACTCGGCGCCATGCACCCCCGCCGCGGCCAGCCGCAGCGGCGCCGTGAAGCCGTCGATCTCGGACAGCGGGCGCCCGGAAACCACGGCGACGCCATGGTGGCGCGCCAGCTGTTCGAGGGCAGCGAGGGTTTCGGCGGGAATGAAAACCTGTTCCGGACGTGGCTGCAATTCTGCCAGGGTGCCATCCAGATCGAAGAAGAAGGCCAGCGGCTGGCCCGATGAGGTAAGGCTGTCGAGGTCAATCATGGAAGGTACGACTGCCGGGTCACCGTATGGTTCGTTCACACCTTCTGGCGGCACCGAGGAATTCCCCTTGCCGGAGCGTAGTCCGATTCAGGGAGATGCTCTAGCAGCCAGCCTTTGGAGACCACCATGAACAAGCCCGACATCACCAAGACCCCCGAAGAGATCGACGACATCCAGGACCGCATGGGCGACATGCGCGAACTCGACTTCAGCGATCGCAAGGACGAGCGCGGTGGTCGCATCGGCGACGAAATGGATGAACGCGATTACGCAGGGCAATTCCCCGAGGAACGCGTGCGCCAGGCCGGGATGACCGGTGGTGAGACCCTGGATCACCAGCCCACCATGGATGACGCCAGCCCGGAAACCCTGCTGGACGAAACCGGCGCCCGCTCGCCAAGCGACTATGGCGATGCCTGGCCCAATGACAAGGAGCTGAGCGTGGTCGAGGACAGCGACATCGGCGGCGGCTCAGGCCAGGACGAAGCCGAACTCGGTCGCAGCCATCCCCTGGACGGCGAGGCCTGGGACGGCGAAGCCGACGAGCCCAACGAAGCCGAAACCCAGAGAGACGCCCGCTACGCCGATCTGGACGCCAACGACGAAGACCTTGCCGGTGACACCAGCCTGGATCTGGACGAAAAGCGCACCGATCACTGAAACCGCTGAAGGCCTAGTCGAGCAGCGTACAGGCCATCACCAGCGCATCTTCCCGGCCGCCGACCGCGGGATAGTAGTCCCGCCGGCGGCCGATATCGTTGAAGCCATAGCGTTCGTACAGCCTGTAGGCCGACTGGTTGCTGGCGCGCACCTCCAGAAAGCACTCGTTGGCCTTGGCCTTGCGCGCTTCCTGCAGCAGATGCTCCAGCAGGCACAGACCGAGACCGCGGCCCTGGCTTTCGGGCTTGATGGTGATATTGAGCAGATGGGCTTCGTCGAGGATGACGTTGATCACCCCATGCCCGACCTGCTGGTCGCCCGCCAGCATCACCCAGCAGTCGTAGGACTTGAGCGCATCCAGGAAGATGCCACGGGTCCAGGGATGGCTGAAGGCCTGATATTCGATCTTCAAGACCGTGTTCAGATCGGCTTCGGTCATCCGCCGAAAGCTCACCGCATCGTTCATTACTGTCCCATCCAGCGACGCCGCAGTGGGCGCATGGCTTGCCAGAGCGCGGCCTTGGTGGCCGGCTCCTCCATCAAAATGTCCAGCCCCGGTACCAGCCAGGCCGGTCCCAGGGCCGTGTCCTGCTCCACGCCGGTCAGCTGCATATCCTCGACACCGCTACAGCGCCGCGCCGCGCCGCCGATCAGCCAGAGACCCAGACCTTCACCCAGCCGCTCCTGATGCCCCGAGACGAAGCTCTGCACGAATTCGCAGGCCGCCGCCGGCCCCTGGTCGAGTTGACCGCTGTTGAGCAGCGGCCAGCGAATGGGCTCCTCGCTGACGATTCGCGGTGTGTCCGGCAGACCGGCAGCGCGCAGCAGATCCTTGAGCAGCAGAGCGGCCGGATCGCGTGAACCCAGGGTATCGCCAGTCGGCAATTCGAGCAGCAACAGGCAGCGCCCGGCCTGCAACAGCTGCAGGGCGAAGCGAGGCGCCGGCTCGCGCGGTGGTGGAGGCGCGCGCTCCGGCTCCGCCTCGACCATCGTGGCCGCAGCCGGCTTTACTGCGCTGGGTCGCGGGATCTCGATGCGCGGACGATTCGCCGCCGGTGCCTCGACTACTGCAGCGGCTGGCGCAGCCTTGGCCACCGGCTCCGGGCGTACCACCCGGGCGGCGACGGGCGCCTCCTCCGGTTCCTCGACCCACAGGGCTTCCGGCCGCGAAGGTGCGGCGAAGGGCAATACCGTACGCGGCACCCAGACATCCAGCTGCAACGCCTGCAGATAGGCGCGACGACGCGCCTCGGCGGCAAGCGAGGGGCTGGCGGAAGGGGTGGGATCGGACATGGGCGGATCCTTCGGACACGCGAGGGAATTATGCGGGGCGGCATTGTCGCCCGGATCGCCCTGGATCGAAAGGCCACCCTGCCCATCGGTCCCACCGCGATCACACCGAAGGCTCTGGCGTCTGGAGTACAATGGCGCTTTTGTCTGGTGCGGTCCCCGCCATGATCGACCCCAAACGCGTCCTGCGTACCCTCGCCGAACACTGGCACCTCATCGACCCGCTGTGCACCCACTTCGACAGCGGTACCCTGGGCCTGGTCGAACTGCGCGCCCGCCTTGCCGAGCAGTTGCCCGAACGCACGCCTGCCGACCTTACGGCGCTGCTGGACACCTGGATCCGCCTCGACATCCTGGTGCCGGTGGCCAAGAGCCCCAACCGCTTCGAACTCAATGGCCAGATCCACGACTTCCTCGGCTACCTCAGGCGCGAGCACCGCCTGGGCCTCTGCCTGGAGATCGAGGCCTACCTGCGCCACCTGGAACGCCTCGCCGGTCACATCCGCGAAGCCTTCGACAACCGCGACGGCCCGGACCTGGCGCGCCAGCTGCGTCTGCTGGACATGCGCGTGCGCGACGTCCTCAAGAAGCTGGCCAACGATGGCCATGCCCTGGAAGGCGTGGCCGAGCGGGCCAAGACCAGCGATCGCCAGATCCCCCTGCGCCAGCGCTATGCCGAGGTGCTGGCCACCTGGGACGAGTACGTCGAGCCGATGATCCAGCTGGTGGCCGCCGACGGCGCCTTCGAACGTGGCGTGCATCGCGTCGAGCAGGTCCTGCTGCACCTGCTGGGTGAACAGCAGCGCCTAGGCCACCTGGTCGACGACGACCTGCTGCTGCGCACCCAGGCGCGCATCCTGGAGATGCACAACGCCGCCCAGCTGGCCCTCAGACGCGCCCGCGAACTGCTCTTGCCGCTGCGCGAAGAGGCACGCCGGCACAACGCCGTGACCCGTGGCGCCGCCCTGGCCCTGGCCACCATTCGCCGCAAGGGTCTCGACGCCGTGCCCCAGGCCGCCTTGCC
The DNA here is from genome assembly GCF_001518815.1 of Pseudomonas oryzihabitans. Lineage (NCBI taxonomy): Bacteria > Pseudomonadati > Pseudomonadota > Gammaproteobacteria > Pseudomonadales > Pseudomonadaceae > Pseudomonas > Pseudomonas oryzihabitans. Next base: position 554,961 of record NZ_CP013987.1, on the reverse strand, counting down.
TCTGTTCAGCAGGCCACAGAGCGTCTTCCTCGGCACCACCGCCCAGGTGGAAAGCTATGTCTACGCCCTGGCCCGCTTCGAGCCCAAGCCGGCGCGCTTCCCCAGCCAGACCAGTCGCCCGCGTGACAGCGAACGCCCGGCCGCGCCCCGTACCGCCCGCGAGATGCTCGATCTCTGCCAGGACGCCCTGCCGCTGCCCGACCTCATGGCCTGGCTGCTGGAACAGGAGCCGGCCGGCGACACCGACGAGCTGCTCTACTGGTTCTCGCGCCTGTCTCGGGATACGCGCTTCCAGCGCCAGCGGCTGGATCGTCGCCACTACGACACCCTCGAACACCGCGTCAGCCTGTGCTCCTACGCCCTGACCGCCCGATCTCTCGCGAGCGATGCCCATGCAACTTGATCTCAACGAAATGACCCAGCTCGCCCCCATCTTCCGCGAGCTGTTCAAGGGCTATCACCTGTCCCGCAGCGAGCCCGAGAGCTACGCCCAACTCAGCCAGCTGCAGGACCAGTACCGCGCCCTGTTCCGCGCCCTCGGCTTCGAACTGGTCTGCGACCCACGCGGCTTCTACTATTTCGTCCCCGAGCAGATGGGTGCCCAGGTCAACAAGACCGCCCAGCGCCTGGCACTGTTCACCTTCATCCTGGTCGAGCACCTGGCCGACCAGGGCCGCGACCCCTTGGCCGTGCTCGACGGCGGCACCCTGGGTCGGCACGAACTGCCGGCCCTGCTGGACAAGTACCGCGATCTCTTCCTGCAGGCCGAGGTGACCACCCAGGAAGAGCTGGAGGAAAAGATCCTGCGCCGCCTGACCCAGCTCGGCTTCGCCCTGGACAGCAACGGGACCTACCGCTTCCTGCCGCCCATGCACCGTTTCCTGGATGTCTGCCTGACCGTGCAGCAGGACCGCGACCTGGCCGCCGGCCTGCATGCCAGCGATCTGCCGCTGCCGGCTCCGACCCTTGCGGGCGATGAGGACAGCACCGAGGAGAGCGCCGACGAGGATGACGAAGAGGCCGCCCTGGCCCGCGCCATCGTCGCAGAACGGGAGTTCGACCTATGATCCGCTACGGCATCAGCCGCTTCGCCCTGCTCAACACCGCCGGCTACAGCCTCGGCCTCTTCCCGCTGGAACAGCCGCTGTCGGTCTATGGCGCCAACAACCTGGGCAAGAGCGCCTCGATCAACGCCCTGCAATTCCCCATCCTGGCGCGGCTCTCCGACATGAGCTTCGGCAAGTACAGCAACGAGCAGTCGCGCAAGTTCTACTTCGCCACCGACACCAGCTACATCCTCATCGAATTGCGCCTGGCCCATGGTCCCCACGTCATCGGCGTGGCCGGTCGCGGTCCGGGCGGAGGCTTCGGCCACCAGTTCTTCGCCTATGCCGGCGAGCTTGACCTGGCCCACTATCAACGTGACGGTGCCTGCCTGCGCCAGCGCGAGCTCTTCGCCAGCCTGGAGCGTGCCGGCCTCAAGGCCTACGAGGTCAAACCCGAGGAGTTACGCCGCCTGCTGGTCGGCGGCCACACCAGCATTCCGCTGGATTTGACCCTGATCCCGTTGCGCTCCACCAGCGAACAGAGTCTCAAGACCTTCCGCGCCCTTTTCATTAACCTGCTGCACATGCGCGAGATCACCGCGGCCAAGCTCAAGCAGCTGTTTCTCGACGCCTTCGAGCACAGCCTGAGATCCGGCAGCGTCGACTACATCGCCGCCTGCGAGGAAGCCTTTCGCGACGTGCGCCGCATGGAGCAGGATTACCAGTCCCTGGTGGCCGCCGGCCCGCTGGTGGAAGCCCTGGCCAATGGCGTCGAACAGCGTGACCGCCTGAGAGGCAAGCTGCACCGTCTCTCACCCCTGCTCGACAGCCTGCTCGGCACCTGGCAGCACTACGCGATCGACCGTCGCGACGAGTTGCTGGCCCAGACCGAGCACTACCGCCAGGAACAGGACGGCCTGCAGCAGAGCCAGCGCGACGGCACCAGTGAGCTGATGCGCCGCGAGCGCGAGATCAGCAGCCTGCAACGCTGGCTCGCCGACCTGGCCCAGCTCAAGCACCGCTTCGCCCTGGTGGACTCCACCGTGCCTCTGGAGGCTCAGTTGCTGGCGGCCAAGGACGCCCACGACGAACTGGCCGGCGCCCTCTCCCAGGCGCGTCAGTTCAGTAGCGAAGACCTCGACCAGCGCGTCCGCGAACTGGAACAGCGCCTCAAGGGCATACGCCAGCAACTCGACCACGCCGACAACAACAGCTACGCCCGCCTGCGCGAGGAATTCAGCCAGGCCGACGTCGATCGCCTGATGCGGCTGTTCAATGGCCAGCTGTTCAGTCTGCCGCTGGGGGCCAAGGGCGTCGAATTGGCCGAAGACGGCAGCTGGGTAAAGACCTTCGAAGGCATCCTGGCGCGTTTCCAGGGCGATCGCCTCGAACTGCCGGGCCTGTCCCTCGACCTTTCGGGGATAGAGCCGCCCACCCTGCAGGCCCTGGCCGATCGTGCCGCCCTGCGCGACCAGAAGGATCGCCTGGAGCGCGAACTCAAGCAACTCAAAGCCCAGCAGGGCGTCAGCGTCGATCGCCAGGCCAGCAAGGCCCAGGCCGAAGCCCTCTACCAGCAGGTCCTGGATGCCCAGAAGGCCCTCGAAGACTTTCGCCGCTGCCAGACCCTCAGTGCGGAGGAAAATGAAAAGCTCGAACAGCTGGCTCAGCTGGAAGCCGCCCAGGACGAACTGAGACGCGCTGGTGACGCCTTCACCGAACGCGTCCAGCAACTCTCTGCCAAGCTGCAGCTGATCGGCCGGCAACTGGCCGATCTGGAAGCCAAGGACCGCACCCTCGCCGACGCCCTGCGCCGCCGGCAGCTGCTGCCCACCGACCTGCCCCAGGGCACGCCCTTCATGGAAGCGGTGGACGATTCCCTGGAGAACCTGTTGCCGTTGCTCAACGACTATCAGGACACCTGGCAGGCCCTGCAGCGCGCCGACACCCAGATCGAGGCGCTCTATGCCCAGGTGCGGCTCAAGGGCGTAGCCAAGTTCGACAACGAGGAAGACCCCGAGCGTCGTCTGCAGCTGCTGGTCAATGCCTATGCCCATCGCCAGGACGAAGCCCTGACCCTGGCCAAGGCCCGTCGCGCCGCCGTCACCGACATCGCCCGGACGCTGAGAAACATCCGCAGCGACTACGACAACCTGGAACACCAGCTGCAGCTGTTCAACCGCGAGATCAACCGCAAGCAGGTCTCCAACCTGGAGAGCTTCCGCATCGTCCTGGCGCCCAACAAAGAGGCGCTCAAGCACATCGACCAGATCATCCACAGCGCCGGTCAGTACGAGGAGGGCGAAACCCTCTCGGTGTTCGATCTCACCCAGGACAGCAGCCAGGACCAGAAGAACGAGGACGCCAAGGAATACCTGGCCCGCCTGGTAGCCGCCAACGGCAACCAGCTCGGCCTCAAGGACCTCTTCGAACTGGCCTTCGAGATCACCAAGCAGGGTGGTCAGCCGGTCCTGCATACCGACATCGACGGCGCCGCGTCCAATGGCACCACCATGACCATCAAGGCGCTGACCAACATGTATCTGCTGCTGCACCTGATGGACCGGGAGCAGGCCGCCAAGATCCGCTTGCCCTACTACCTGGACGAAGCCGCCGACATCGACGAACGCAACCAGCAGGCCCTGATCGAGACCAGCCAACAGTTGGGCTTCGTGCCCATCCTGGCCAGCGTCAAACCCCAGGTCAGCGCCCAGGTAGCCATCGACCTCGAAGGCGGCAGCGGCCCCGGCGGCATCTACATCGATGAAGCCGACTGGAAGTACATCGCCAAACGCGACCTGGCCCTGCCCGACCCCGCTTGAGCCCTTCCAGAACGCAAAAAGCCCGGCGTCTGCCGGGCTTTTTCTTGCTCTCGTAACGCTGTCGTAGGTTGGGCTGAGCCTAGCGAAGCCCAACATCGAGGTCTCACCTCGCCACTCTGCCTAGGCTTGCCTTCCAAAGCTCAGTGCGCCAGCGTTCGCCTATTGGGCTTCGCTGCGCTCAGCGCCAACCTACGCCAGTCCTGCGCGCTTCAAACCCGACAGCCCGGCGTAGCCGGGCTGTCTGTGCTCTTGCAGGCCCCAAGCAGCACCTTGGCTGTCAGGTAGCCCTCAAGCGCCCAGCCGCACCGCTCCTGGTCCCCTCTCCCCCGGGAGAGGGATAGGGTGAGGGCAACCTCAACCGCATGGCTTACCGGCTTTCCAGCTTCCGCCTGCAGGCCCTTCCGCCCAAGCCCCTTGGCACTCCCGCCAAAACTTTTCCCGCCCCAAAGACAACACCCCCGCCAGAATGAACTGAGCGGGGGTGCTGGGTGTTAGGCGCTTGACGATGACCTACTCTCACATGGGGAAACCCCACACTACCATCGGCGATGCATCGTTTCACTTCTGAGTTCGGGAAGGGATCAGGTGGTTCCAATGCTCTATGTTCGTCAAGCAATTCGGTTGGCTGGCCAGGCGATAAGACTGCCTGGCTGGCCCAATTGGGTCTGTGATTGAAGTAGACAATTCGTCTTGGGTCTTGCGAACCCACGCGCCTGTTTTCGGCGTCGTCTTCCTCACGCTCTGACCTGCGGTCAGATTGTTTGGGTGTTATATGGTCAAGCCTCACGGGCAATTAGTATCGGTTAGCTCAACGCCTCACAGCGCTTACACACCCGACCTATCAACGTCGTAGTCTTCGACGGCCCTTTAGGAAGCTCAAGGCTCCAGTGAGATCTCATCTTGAGGCAAGTTTCCCGCTTAGATGCTTTCAGCGGTTATCTCTTCCGAACATAGCTACCCGGCGATGCCACTGGCGTGACAACCGGAACACCAGAGGTTCGTCCACTCCGGTCCTCTCGTACTAGGAGCAGCCCCTCTCAAATCTCAAACGTCCACGGCAGATAGGGACCGAACTGTCTCACGACGTTCTAAACCCAGCTCGCGTACCACTTTAAATGGCGAACAGCCATACCCTTGGGACCGGCTTCAGCCCCAGGATGTGATGAGCCGACATCGAGGTGCCAAACACCGCCGTCGATATGAACTCTTGGGCGGTATCAGCCTGTTATCCCCGGAGTACCTTTTATCCGTTGAGCGATGGCCCTTCCATACAGAACCACCGGATCACTAAGACCTACTTTCGTACCTGCTCGACGTGTCTGTCTCGCAGTCAAGCGCGCTTTTGCCTTTATACTCTACGACCGATTTCCGACCGGTCTGAGCGCACCTTCGTACTCCTCCGTTACTCTTTAGGAGGAGACCGCCCCAGTCAAACTGCCCACCATACACTGTCCTCGATCCGGATAACGGACCAGAGTTAGAACCTCAAGGTTGCCAGGGTGGTATTTCAAGGATGGCTCCACGCAGACTGGCGTCCACGCTTCAAAGCCTCCCACCTATCCTACACAAGCAAGCTCAAAGTCCAGTGCAAAGCTACAGTAAAGGTTCACGGGGTCTTTCCGTCTAGCCGCGGATACACTGCATCTTCACAGCGATTTCAATTTCACTGAGTCTCGGGTGGAGACAGCGCCGCCATCGTTACGCCATTCGTGCAGGTCGGAACTTACCCGACAAGGAATTTCGCTACCTTAGGACCGTTATAGTTACGGCCGCCGTTTACCGGGGCTTCGATCAAGAGCTTCGCTTGCGCTAACCCCATCAATTAACCTTCCGGCACCGGGCAGGCGTCACACCCTATACGTCCACTTTCGTGTTTGCAGAGTGCTGTGTTTTTAATAAACAGTCGCAGCGGCCTGGTATCTTCGACCGGCATGAGCTTACGGGGTAAACCCTTCACCCTCACCGGCGCACCTTCTCCCGAAGTTACGGTGCTATTTTGCCTAGTTCCTTCACCCGAGTTCTCTCAAGCGCCTTGGTATTCTCTACCCGACCACCTGTGTCGGTTTGGGGTACGGTTCCTAGTTACCTGAAGCTTAGAGGCTTTTCCTGGAAGCATGGCATCAACCACTTCTCCTTCTAAAAGAAGGATCGTCATCAGTTCTCGGCCTTAACTGTCCGGATTTACCTAAACAGTCAGCCTACCACCTTAAACTTGGACAACCATCGCCAAGCTGGCCTAGCCTTCTCCGTCCCCCCATCGCAGTAACTAGAAGTACGGGAATATTAACCCGTTTCCCATCGACTACGCCTTTCAGCCTCGCCTTAGGGACCGACTCACCCTGCGTCGATTAACGTTGCGCAGGAACCCTTGGTCTTTCGGCGTGCGAGTTTTTCACTCGCATTGTCGTTACTCATGTCAGCATTCGCACTTCTGATACCTCCAGCAAGCTTCTCAACTCACCTTCACAGGCTTACAGAACGCTCCTCTACCGCATCACCAGAGGTGATACCCGTAGCTTCGGTGCCTGGTTTGAGCCCCGTTACATCTTCCGCGCAGGCCGACTCGACTAGTGAGCTATTACGCTTTCTTTAAAGGGTGGCTGCTTCTAAGCCAACCTCCTAGCTGTCTAAGCCTTCCCACATCGTTTACCACTTAACCAGGACTTTGGGACCTTAGCTGACGGTCTGGGTTGTTTCCCTTTTCACGACGGACGTTAGCACCCGCCGTGTGTCTCCCATGCTCGGCACTTCTGGGTATTCGGAGTTTGCATCGGTTTGGTAAGTCGGGATGACCCCCTAGCCGAAACAGTGCTCTACCCCCCAGAGTGATACATGAGGCGCTACCTAAATAGCTTTCGAGGAGAACCAGCTATCTCCGAGCTTGATTAGCCTTTCACTCCGATCCACAAGTCATCCCCTGCCTTTTCAACGGAAGTGGGTTCGGTCCTCCAGTCAGTGTTACCTAACCTTCAACCTGCTCATGGATAGATCGCCCGGTTTCGGGTCTATTCCCAGCGACTAGACGCCCTATTAAGACTCGCTTTCGCTACGCCTCCCCTATTCGGTTAAGCTCGCCACTGAAAATAAGTCGCTGACCCATTATACAAAAGGTACGCAGTCACCCAACAAAGTGGGCTCCCACTGCTTGTACGCATACGGTTTCAGGTTCTATTTCACTCCCCTCTCCGGGGTTCTTTTCGCCTTTCCCTCACGGTACTGGTTCACTATCGGTCAGTCAGGAGTATTTAGCCTTGGAGGATGGTCCCCCCATATTCAGACAGGGTTTCTCGTGCCCCGTCCTACTCGATTTCATTGATAAGAGCGTTTCGCGTACAGGGCTATCACCCACTATGGCCGCACTTTCCAGAGCGTTCCGCTACTCTCAAATCAACTTAAGGGCTGATCCCCGTTCGCTCGCCACTACTAAGGGAATCTCGGTTGATTTCTTTTCCTCAGGGTACTTAGATGTTTCAGTTCCCCTGGTTCGCCTCTTAACCCTATGGATTCAGGTTAAGATACCTAGCTTATGCTAGGTGGGTTTCCCCATTCAGAGATCTCCGGGTCGCAGGTCATTTGCCACCTCACCGAAGCTTATCGCAGGCTATCACGTCTTTCATCGCCTCTGACTGCCAAGGCATCCACCGTATGCGCTTCTTCACTTGACCATATAACCCCAAGCAATCTCGCTGGCGTCCAAGGACGCTACCGATCTGCAAAGCGTTAGATGAGTGAAGACGACATTTCGCCGAAAACTTGCGCTTGAGTTCGCAAGATTTTACCTTGACGACACTAACTGCCAGTGAAAACAGTTAATGCAGTCTACTTCTATCACTTTCCCAATTTTTTAAAGAACAGTTCTGATCAAAGACCAGACATCAGAGTTTGGGCTACACCGGATGGTGTATCAAACGCTCATGTCTGAGCTTTACGACGATTTGGTAGTGGTGGAGCCAAGGAGGATCGAACTCCTGACCTCCTGCGTGCAAGGCAGGCGCTCTCCCAGCTGAGCTATGGCCCCGTAGCGGATCAAGCAACCTGTTCCGACCGCGGCGCACACCACAACAATTGGTGGGTCTGGGCAGATTCGAACTGCCGACCTCACCCTTATCAGGGGTGCGCTCTAACCAACTGAGCTACAGACCCAATCGTCTAACCAGTGAATCAAGCAATTCGTGTGGGTGCTTGCCAGCAAGCTGACATCTTCGATTAAGGAGGTGATCCAGCCGCAGGTTCCCCTACGGCTACCTTGTTACGACTTCACCCCAGTCATGAATCACTCCGTGGTAACCGTCCTCCCGAAGGTTAGACTAGCTACTTCTGGAGCAACCCACTCCCATGGTGTGACGGGCGGTGTGTACAAGGCCCGGGAACGTATTCACCGTGACGTTCTGATTCACGATTACTAGCGATTCCGACTTCACGCAGTCGAGTTGCAGACTGCGATCCGGACTACGATCGGTTTTATGGGATTAGCTCCACCTCGCGGCTTGGCAACCCTTTGTACCGACCATTGTAGCACGTGTGTAGCCCTGGCCGTAAGGGCCATGATGACTTGACGTCATCCCCACCTTCCTCCGGTTTGTCACCGGCAGTCTCCTTAGAGTGCCCACCATAACGTGCTGGTAACTAAGGACAAGGGTTGCGCTCGTTACGGGACTTAACCCAACATCTCACGACACGAGCTGACGACAGCCATGCAGCACCTGTGTCTGAGTTCCCGAAGGCACCAATCCATCTCTGGAAAGTTCTCAGCATGTCAAGGCCAGGTAAGGTTCTTCGCGTTGCTTCGAATTAAACCACATGCTCCACCGCTTGTGCGGGCCCCCGTCAATTCATTTGAGTTTTAACCTTGCGGCCGTACTCCCCAGGCGGTCAACTTAATGCGTTAGCTGCGCCACTAAGATCTCAAGGATCCCAACGGCTAGTTGACATCGTTTACGGCGTGGACTACCAGGGTATCTAATCCTGTTTGCTCCCCACGCTTTCGCACCTCAGTGTCAGTGTTAGTCCAGGTAGTCGCCTTCGCCACTGGTGTTCCTTCCAATATCTACGCATTTCACCGCTACACTGGAAATTCCACTACCCTCTACCACACTCTAGCCAGACAGTTTTGGATGCAGTTCCCAGGTTGAGCCCGGGGATTTCACATCCAACTTATCAAGCCACCTACGCGCGCTTTACGCCCAGTAATTCCGATTAACGCTTGCACCCTTCGTATTACCGCGGCTGCTGGCACGAAGTTAGCCGGTGCTTATTCTGTTGGTAACGTCAAAACTCACAGGTATTCGCTATGAGCCCTTCCTCCCAACTTAAAGTGCTTTACGACCCGAGGGCCTTCTTCACACACGCGGCATGGCTGGATCAGGCTTTCGCCCATTGTCCAATATTCCCCACTGCTGCCTCCCGTAGGAGTCTGGACCGTGTCTCAGTTCCAGTGTGACTGATCATCCTCTCAGACCAGTTACGGATCGTCGCCTTGGTAGGCCGTTACCCTACCAACTAGCTAATCCGACCTAGGCTCATCTAATAGCGTGAGGTCCGAAGATCCCCCACTTTCTCCCGTAGGACGTATGCGGTATTAGCGTTCCTTTCGAAACGTTGTCCCCCACTACTAGGCAGATTCCTAGGCATTACTCACCCGTCCGCCGCTGAATCAGAGAGCAAGCTCTCTTCATCCGCTCGACTTGCATGTGTTAGGCCTGCCGCCAGCGTTCAATCTGAGCCATGATCAAACTCTTCAGTTAAGTAGACTGATCGGGTTTTGAGAAAACCCTAAACTTGGCTCAGCAATCGCAAAAAACTCATGAATTCACGAGTTACTTGTGTTGCTGATAATCTTGCGACATCAGACTTATCTCACAAGCACCCACACGAATTGCTTGATTCAACTTGTTAAAGAGCAGTGGCTGCGACCGTGTCGCTAACCGAGGCGCGCATTCTACGCTGTCCTCACATCCTGTCAAGCGTTGATTTGAACTTTTTCGTTTCAACTCAACCACTTGCGCTTGCCTGACCGGTCTAACCAATCTCGGCAGCGGGAGGCGAATCCTACAGCATCCTGAGACGCTGTCAACCCCTCCGCTTCATTTCGTCATCACCCGAAGGCGAGAACCAAATGGCGAACAATCCGTGGACCCCTCGCCCGACTCAGACCTAAGTGCTTGATTTTCAAGCCGCTTCAGCATCTGCGCCGGAAGTGGGGCGCATTATAGGCGAGTTTCAGAGGGCGTCAACAGGTTATTTCAATTTTATTGCTGACGGACGCTGATGCGGGCAAAAGCCTTCTTGCCGGCCTGACATATATAGGTACGGCCGATCTCGAACTGGAAGCCACGATCGACCACCTCGCCATCCACCTTGACGCTGCCGGCTGCCAGCAGGTCCCGGGCGGCCGCCGCGTTCTTCACCAGGCCAGCCTTGTTGAGGACGGCAGCGACTGGCAACGGCGCATCGGTTTCCAGCTCGACCTCAGGCAGGTCCTCCGGCAGCTCGCCTTCCTTCATGCGATTGCCCGCAGAGCGATGGGCAGTCTGCGCCGCTTCTTCACCATGGAAGCGGGCGACTATCTCTTCGGCCAGCTTGATCTTGATGTCGCGGGGATTGGCCCCCTGCTCCACGTCGCTGCGGAATTGGGCAATCTCTTCCAGGCTGCGGAAGCTGAGCAGCTCGAAGTAACGCCACATCAGGGTGTCGGGAATGGACACCAGCTTGTTGTACATGACTCCGGGGGCTTCCTGGATGCCGACGTAGTTGCCCAGGGACTTGGACATCTTCTTGACACCATCCAGGCCTTCGAGCAATGGCATGGTCAGGATGCACTGGGCTTCCTGGCCGTAGGCACGCTGCAGCTCACGCCCCATGAGCAGATTGAATTTCTGGTCGGTACCGCCCAGTTCGACATCGGCGCGCAGGGCGACCGAGTCATAGCCCTGGACCAGGGGATAGAGGAACTCGTGGATGGCGATGGGCTGGTTGCTGGCGTAGCGCTTGCTGAAGTCATCGCGCTCGAGCATGCGTGCCACGGTGTACTGAGAAGAGAGGCGAATGAAGTCGGCTGGCGACAGCTGGTCCATCCAGGTGGCATTGAAGGCCACTTCGGTACGGGCCGGGTCGAGGATCTTGAATACCTGGGTCTTATAGGTCTCGGCATTCTCCAGCACCTGCTCGCGGGTCAGCGGCGGGCGGGTAGCGCTCTTGCCACTGGGGTCGCCGATCATGCCGGTGAAGTCGCCGATCAGGAAGATGACCTGGTGGCCAAGCTCCTGGAACTGACGCAGCTTGTTGATAAGGACAGTGTGGCCGAGGTGCAAATCCGGGGCGGTCGGATCGAAGCCTGCCTTGATGCGCAACGGGGTGCCGCGCTCCAGTTTTGTTACAAGCTCTGACTCGACGAGCAGCTCATCTGCTCCACGCTTGATGACCGCCAGCTGCTCCTGGACCGTTTTCATAGGGGCTTTGCCTCTGAATTTCGAAAGCGTGAACCTTATCAAGATGCCCCTGGTAGCCGCCAGCCGGCACGTCGGATCAACCGCCCCAAAGGGTTGTGACAGCTAGCTTTTGATTATATTTTAGGCAGTTATTCACTTCTTTTAACGTCACATCATCACTGTAGCTAAATGACGAAGCCAATCCCCAAAAGTCCGTTCTACCCCAAAAGCCACCTCGTGGCCGCCAGCGGGGTGGCCGCACTCTTGAGTCTGGCCTTGCTCGTGTTTCCCTCTCAGCAGGTCGAGGCGAAACGTACTTTCATCAATTTGGATGTGGAACACGACGCCAGGCGCGCCGTGCAGGATCAGGATGATCTAAAGGAGCAAGTGCTCTCCGATACTCAAGGTGCGGACACCCAGGCCACCTCCCCCTTTGCCCAGATCTCCCCGGATCAACCGGCCGAGCAGAACGCCGAGGAAGTTCCTGCCGAAGAAGAAGTCGTCGCCACCGAAAGCGTCGAGCCGCAATGGACGACCGAGACGGTGCGCAAGGGCGATACGCTCTCGACACTGTTCGAGCGGGCCGGCCTTGCCGCCGCCGTCGTGCACGAGGTCATTGCCAGCAGCAAGGAAGCCAAGAAGCTGACCCGCCTGCGGGTAGGCCAGAAAATCGAATTCCAGCGTGAATCCTCCGGCGAATTGCTGGCGGTACGCACCAAACTCACCGCGCTGCAGACCCTGTCGCTGGTCAAGTCGGACCAAGGCTACGAGGTCGAGCACAAGACCATTACGCCGGACATCCGCAAGGCCTATGCCCAGGGTCGGATCAGCAGTTCGCTGTTCGCCTCGGCGCAGAAGGCCGGGCTGTCGCACGACATGACCATGGCGCTGGCCAACATCTTCGGCTACGACATCGACTTCGCGCTGGACATCCAGGAAGGCGACGAATTCGAGGTGGTGTACGAGGACAAGGTGGTCAACGGCAAGCACGTCGGCTACGGCAATATCCTGGCCGCTCGCTTCGTGAACAAGGGCAAGGCCTTTACCGCGGTGCGCTATACCGCGAAGAACGGCACCACCAACTACTACACGGCGGAAGGCGGCAGCATGCGCAAGGCCTTCATCCGTACCCCGGTGGAGTTCTCGCGGATCAGCTCGCGCTTCACCATGGGCCGTTTCCATCCGGTGCTGAACAAGATGCGGGCGCACAAGGGCGTCGACTATGCCGCGCCGACCGGGACGCCGATCCATGCCACCGGTGATGGCAAGATCGTCAAATCCGGTCGCGAGAATGGCTACGGCAACGTGGTGATGATCCAACATGGCAAGACCTACACCACCGTCTACGGCCACATGAGCCGGATCGCCAAGGGCATGCGGGCCGGTACGGCCGTGAAGCAGGGCCAGGTGATCGGCTTCGTGGGCATGACCGGGCTGGCAACCGGGCCGCACCTGCACTACGAATTCCGCATCAACGGCAACCACGTCGATCCGCTTGGGGTGAAGTTGCCCATGGCTGACCCCATCGCCAAGAACGAGATCTCGCGCTTCCTGGCTCAGAGCCAGCCGCTCATGGCCCGTATGGACCAAGAGCGGGCTTCGCTCCTCGCGATGAACAAGCGCTAGGATGGCGCGCTACCTGGGGGTGATGTCTGGCACCAGTCTGGATGGACTGGATATCGCCCTGATCGAGCAGGAGGAACGGACCCGCTTCGTCGCCGCCCTGGGCATGCCCATGCCCGACGCCTTGCGTGGCGAGCTGCTGGCCCTGTGCGCGCCTGGGGACAACGAGATCGAGCGCATCGCCCAGGCCGAGCAGGCCTGGGTGAGGCTGGCCGCCCAAGGCATCGCCGAATTGCTCGAGCAACAGGGGCTGACACCGGACGACATCCGCGCCGTGGGTAGCCATGGCCAGACCATTCGCCACCTGCCGGTGCAGGGTTATACCCTGCAGATCGGCGATGCTGCCTTATTGGCCGAGCTGAGTGGCATCGACGTGGTGGCCGATTTCCGCCGTCGTGATCTCGCCGCGGGTGGCCAGGGCGCTCCCCTGGTGCCAGCCTTCCATGCCGACCTGTTCGGCCTGGATCGTCCACGCGCGGTGCTCAATATCGGCGGTTTCAGCAATGTGACCCTGCTGGCGCCGGGGCTGCCAGTGCGCGGCTTCGATTGCGGACCGGGCAATGTGCTGCTGGATGCCTGGATCCATCACAGCCAGGGGCTGCACTTCGACGCGAACGGTGCCTGGGCAGCGCAGGGACAGGTCATCCCAACGCTCCTGCAGCGGCTGCTGAGCGACCCCTTCTTCGTGAAGAGCGGACCGAAGAGTACCGGCCGCGAGCATTTCAATCTGCGCTGGTTGCAGCAGCACCTTGGACAGCACGCCGCCCTGGATCCCGCTGACGTCCAGGCCACCCTGGCTGAGCTGAGCGCCAGAAGCATCGCCGAGAGCATCCGGGCTGCCCAGACGGTGGACGAGGTGCTGGTCTGTGGCGGCGGTGCGCACAATGTCGACCTGATGAAGCGCCTGGCCCGGCAGTTGGCGCCCGCGAAGGTACAGAGTACCGCGGCCTATGAGGTATCGCCGGACTGGATGGAAGCCATGGCTTTCGCCTGGTTGGCCCAGCGCTTCTGCGAACGGCTACCCGGCAATTGCCCCGAGGTCACCGGAGCCAGCGGGCTCCGGGTCCTGGGCGCACTCTACCCGCGCTAGACCGGGCACGGTTCAGGTCAGATGGAGAAGGACTGACCGCAGCCGCAGGTGGTGGCGGCGTTGGGGTTCTTGATGACGAAGCGCGAGCCTTCCAGGCCTTCCTGATAATCCACCTCGGCGCCGGCCAGGTACTGGAAGCTCATGGGGTCCACCACCAGATGCACGCCATCGCGCTCGATGACGGTGTCGTCATCCGCGGAATCTTCATCGAAGGTGAAGCCGTACTGGAAGCCCGAGCAGCCGCCACCCGTGACGAAGACGCGTAGCTTCAGGCGGGGATTGCCCTCTTCCTCGATCAGGTTCTTCACCTTGCTGGCCGCGCCCAGGGTGAACTGCAGGGGGGTCGGGGTGAAGGTTTCAATGGTCATTGCCGTAGTCTCCCGGCTTGCGCCGAACACAATTCAGTCTCGAAATTATCCGCTTGCCCGAGCAAAACGGTCAACTATTGCGCGACCGTGGGCTGTCAGCCGAGACGACCGGAGTGAATGACTTGCCGGCAGCGCCACTCTAATATCGCGCCGCCTGATAAGGAGAACGCCCCGATGCTCTATCTTTGGTTCAAAGCCTTTCACCTGATTGCCCTGGTCTGCTGGTTCGCCGGCCTGTTCTATCTGCCGCGGCTGTTCGTCTACCACGCCCAGAGCAGCGACGCCGTGAGTCATGAGCGCTTCTGCCTGATGGAGCGCAAGCTGTACCGCGGCATCATGCTGCCGGCGATGATCCTCACGCTGGTGTTCGGCATCGGCCTGCTGGTGATCAATCCGAGCTGGCTGACCCAGGGCTGGATGCACACCAAGCTAGCACTGGTGGTGGTGCTGATCGGCTATCACCATGTCTGTGGCGCCATGCGCAAGAAATTCGAGCGCGGCGAGAACAAGCGCAGCCATGTGTTCTATCGCTGGTTCAACGAGGTACCGGTGCTGGTGCTCATCGCCATCGTCATCCTGGTGGTGGTCAAACCCTACTAGGTCCGTGGCGGACCCCGCCGACGACCGGCACTATCCTGGAGAAAGCAGTATGCAGCGTTATGCCCTGGTAACCGGCGCCTCGTGCGGGATCGGCCTGGCCCTGGCCGAGGCCCTGGCGCGGCGGGGTCAGCCCCTGATCCTGCTCGCCCGGCGCAAGGACAAGCTGGAGAGCATCGCCGCCGAACTGGCCCAGCGCTTCGACGTGGAGGTGCTCTACCGAGTCTGCGACCTGTCCGAGCCCCTGCACCTGACCGGGCTGCTGCACGAGCTGGAGCAGAGCGAGCGCGCCATCGGCCTGCTGGTCAACTGCGCCGGGATCGGCAGCGGCGGGGACTTTCTTGAAGCAGACTGGCCGCGGGTGCAGGAACAGCTGGAGCTGAACATCCTGGCGCTGACCCGCCTCTGTCACGCCCTGGGCCAGCACATGGCGATCCAGGGTGGCGGTCAGATCCTCAATGTGGCCTCCACCGCGGCTTTCCAGCCCATTCCCTACATGAGCAGCTATGCGGCGACCAAGGCCTATGTGCTGCATTTCTCCGAGGGTCTGCGCGAAGAGCTCAAGGGACGCGGGGTGTCGGTGTCGGTGCTCTGCCCAGGTCCGACCAAGACCGCCTTCTTCAAGAACGCCGGCCTGCATACCGGGCGCATGGAGCAGGGCAAGCTGCTGATGTCCGCCGAGGAGGTGGCCCTGGCCGCCGTCCGCGGGCTGGAGCGGCGCCAGGCGGTGATCGTGCCGGGCTGGCGCAATCGCCTGGGCAGCCTGTTGCCGCGCATCTTCCCTCGTGCCCTCGTTCGCGTGATCGCGGCGCGGGTCGGCAAACTCTTTCAGCCGGCGTAAGGGTGAACTCACGGGTGGCACCTGACCCCAGGGCATAGCCGCTGTTACACTTCAGGTCTATTCAGCCAGCAGGAGATCGACGTGGATTGTCTGTTCTGCAAGATCGTCGCCGGGGACATTCCGGCCAAGGTGCTCTACGAGGACGATCAGGTCATGGCCTTCCATGACATCGCCCCACAGGCACCCGTGCATTTTCTGGTCATACCCAAGAAGCACATCGCGACCCTGCACGACCTCAGCGAGGCCAACGACAAGCAGCTTGCCGGGCACATCCTCTTCACCGCCCAGCGCCTGGCGCAGGAGCAGGGGTGCGAGGAAGGCTTCCGTGTGGCGATGAATTGCAACGCCTTGGGTGGCCAGACGGTCTATCACATCCATATGCATGTGCTGGGCAAGCGGCAGATGACCTGGCCGCCGGGCTGAGTATCGCCCTGCCCTTCCCTCGCCCGCCAAGGAGATCACCATGCGCTCCAAGCGCCTCTACTCCCCGCTCGATCGGCTGCTGATCCAGGCCGATACCGCCCTGCGTACCCTGACACCCTTCAGCGGCGCTCCCACGCGCAGCTCGCCGGCCATTCCGCTCAAGGATGCCGAGCTCAGCGACGAGGAGCGGCGCCACGCAGCCGGCCTTATGCGCATCAACCACACGGGCGAGGTCTGTGCCCAGGCGCTGTACCAGGGCCAGGCGCTGACCGCCAAGCTGCCGGAAGTCCGGGAGGAAATGGAGCGTTCGGCGGACGAAGAGATCGACCACCTGGCCTGGTGCGAGCAGCGCATCCGCGCCCTGGGTGAGCGCCCCAGCCTGCTCAATCCGCTATTCTATGGCCTGTCCTTCGGGATCGGTGCAGGTGCCGGATTGATCAGCGATCGCCTGAGCCTGGGCTTCGTCGCCGCTACCGAGGACCAGGTCTGCCGCCATCTGGATGAGCACCTGGAAAAGCTGCCGGCAGCCGACGCCAAGTCGCGGGCGGTGCTGGAGCAGATGCGCATCGACGAGGAACAGCATGCCGAGCACGCCCTGGCGGCCGGTGGCTGGCGCTTTCCCACGCCGGTCAAATACGGCATGAGCCTGATGTCCAAGGTCATGACCAAGACCACCTACCGCATCTGACCTGCGGATCGCGCCCATGAAAAAGCCCTGCCAGGGCAGGGCTTTTTCTGTCTGCACGCTAGATATCGAAGAAGACGGTTTCCTGCGGACCCTGCAAGTGGATGTCGAAGCGATAGGCCAAGCGGCCATCGATCTCGCAACGGCGCGCCAGCAGGGTAGCCCGGCGCTCTGGCTCCGGCAGGTTGTAGACCGGGCAGCGGGCATTGGCCTCGGCTTCGTCGTCGAAGTAGAGCCGGGTCTGCAGGTGGATGTTGATGCCGCGCGCGAACAGGGTGACGTTGATGTGCGGGGCCATGGGCTGGCCGCGCTGGTCGGCGACTTGGCCAGGTTTGATGGTATGGAGCGTCCAGTCGCCGGCGTCGAAGGTGGTGGCGGTGCGGCCGAAGCCGTTGAAGGCCTTCTCGACGTCGTAGACCGGGTCGTACTGCCCCTCATGATCGGCCTGCCAGAACTCCAGAAAGGAGTCACGCACCAGGTTGCCGTTGCCGTCGAACACCTGGCCGGTGAGCAGGATGTGCTCGCCAGGGGCGCCGGGCTTGACCAATTCGTTCCAGATCTCGACGTCGCGAGTAGGGATACCGGCGGCCGCCAGGGCCAGGCCGATATGCACATAGGGGCCGGCGGTCTGGGAGGGCGTTTCCGGCAGCAGAGCTTGATAGTTGGGCGTCATCTCGCACGTCCTCAGTGATGTTCGAAGAACGTCTGCCGCGCGCCGCGGGTGACGATGTCGAAACGGTAGGCCAGGCAATCCATGGGGTTGGCCATGCTCATGTCCAGGCGGGCGATGAGGGTCTGCACGGCGTCAGGATCGGCGATGGACTTGACGATGGGGCACAGCGGGATCAGCGGATCGCCCTCGAAGTACAGCTGGGTGATCAGCCGGGTGGCGATGGCCGGACCCATGACCGAGACGTGGATGTGCGCCGGGCGCCAGTCGTTGCTGCCGTTGCGCCAGGGATAGGGACCGGGGCGGACGGTGCGGAAGACGTAGTTGCCCTGGCTGTTGGTGCGGGTGCGGCCAACGCCACCGAAGTTGGGGTCCAGGGGTGCCAGGTAGACGTCGTTCTTGTGCCGATAGCGGCCACCGGCATTGGCCTGCCAGATCTCCACCAGGGAATTGGGCACCGGCTTGCCGAACTGGTCGCGCAGGGTACCGAACAGCACGATACGCTCGCCCTGGGGCAATTGGCCGGTGCCGAAGTTGAGCAGCAGGTCGTTGTCATGCGGCCCCAGGGGCAACCGCGAGAAGTCCGGGCCGGTGCGCTCCGACGCCGTCTGATGTTGCAGGCTCACCAGCGCCTGGCGCGGCGAGCGCGGAATCGAGGATTTGTAGGCGGGTGTATAGGCCTGGGGATGCCAGGTGCGATCACGGGCGACGTAGCGTACGTCGTGGGGCTTGTTATGCATTGGAATGCTCCACGGAAGGATCGGGGCCAGGAACTGGCTGAGCCCAGTGTGGACCACTGGGCTATCCGGCTGAATTGAAAGCTGCGCCTCCCCACATAACCTATGGGTTATGGGTCAGCTCACCCGCAACCTCACGCAAGACATCACAGAATCTCTGGGTAGCCAGGGACATGGACTGGCTGCCGTTGCGGCAGATGCCCACCGAGCCACCGGCTTCACGAACCCCGAGCTGCACCTCGACCAGCTCGCCGGTGGCCAGGTCGCGACGCACCGCATCCAGCGGGGCGACCCACAGGGCATCGCTCTGGCGGACATACTGGCGGCTCAGCGTCGGCGACAGCGTTTCCAGCCGCTGGGGGCTGAGCGGGATGCCGCACTGCACGAAGAGACTCTCGGCGTGGCGGCGGATGG
The DNA here is from genome assembly GCF_001518815.1 of Pseudomonas oryzihabitans. Taxonomy (NCBI): domain Bacteria; kingdom Pseudomonadati; phylum Pseudomonadota; class Gammaproteobacteria; order Pseudomonadales; family Pseudomonadaceae; genus Pseudomonas; species Pseudomonas oryzihabitans. The sequence goes on along the minus strand of NZ_CP013987.1, from coordinate 536,221 downwards.
TGGTGCCGGGCAGTGGCAACACCAGGGGATAGCGCGCCAGGGTCGCGAGGTCCGCCGGCAGGGCCTGGCTCAGCGGATGCCCCGGACGGACCACCAGGGTCAGGGCCTCGGTATAGAGGTGCTCGAAATCCAGGCCGTGGATGTCGGGGCTGTCGGTCATGCGGCCGACCACCAGATCCAGATCGCCGACCCGCAGCTGGCCCAACAGGTAGGCGCTGGGTCCGGTGGCGACATTGACGATGAGTTGCCGATGGCGAGCGTGCAAGCGTGCCAGGACCTCGGGCAGGACCTGGCTTTCCACCGTCGACAGGACCCCGACCCGCACCAGGCCGCCGGCCTCGCCGCCGCGCACCAGCTGCATCCCCTCGCGTAGCGCCTGGACGCAGGGACCGGCATGGCGCAGGAACAGCAGACCCGCCTCGGTCGGCACCACCTCGCCCTTGCCACGCTCGAACAGGCGCACCTCGAGGATCTCCTCGAGTTCGCGCATGGTCTTGGAAATGGCCGGCTGGGACACGGCGATGGCATCGGCCGCCTTGGCGAAGCTGCGCTGCTGGGCGATCTCCAGAAAGCACAGCAGATGCCGGAACTTGATACGGTTGTCGAGATTCATGGTGCACTCATGGCAAGACTCGGGCCAGAGACTACCACCCGGCGGTCGGCCAAAAGCCTTGCAGTCAGCAAGGGCATCCTTTGCTACAGTGCCGCCTCGCCTTCTGGATAGCTCCCATGTCGATTCGTGCCCAGCAGAAGCTGCAAACGCGCCAGGCGCTGCTGGAGTCGGCGCGCCTGCTGATGAACAGCGGCCGCGGCTTCGGCAGCCTCAGCCTGCGCGAGGTGAGTCGCCAGGCCGGTATCGTCCCGGCGGGGTTCTATCGCCATTTCGCCGACATGGAAGCCTTTGGCCTGGCACTGGTGGCCGAAGTGGGCGACACCTTTCGCGCGGCCCTGCGCCAGGTGCGGCATCACGAACTGCAGCAGCGCGGCATGATCGAGGCCTCGGTGGAGATCTTTCTCCGTGCGGTGGGCGACAACCGCGACCAGTTCCTCTTTCTCGCCCGCGAACAATACGGCGGCTCCCTGGCGGTGCGCCAGGCGATCGCCGACCTGCGTCAACGCATCACCCAGGACCTGGCCCGCGACCTGCTCGCCCTGGGCCGTCTACCGCACCTGACGCCGTCGCAGATCGACGTCCTGGCCGATCTGGTGGTGAAGACGGTGTTCGCCACCCTGCCGGAGCTGATCGATCCGCCACCCGCTGCCACGCCGCGTCATCTGTGGCCGGCGGCAAAGATGGTGCAGCAGCTCAAGCTGATCCTGATCGGCAGCAAGCACTGGCGGCGTACCGAGCGCACTGACGCCCCAAAGGAGGGCATCGGTCTGCTGGCCAGCGCCATGGCGCACCAAATCGGCGCAACTTGAGTACGCTGGCCACGTCGAGTGCCCCAGAACCAGGCGAATCAACGGGTTTGGCAGGCCACTTGCTGTAGAGCTGGGCAAAACTGCCAAGAGCCCTGCCATGCTGGTCGTTCACCACCGTTGCGCCCCCCGGGACACCTGGGACGCCGAACTGCACCTCACCTACGACGCTCGCAGCAAGAGTCGCCTGAGAGCCATGACCAGCGCCGGCGAAGACGTCGGCCTGTTTCTTGAGCGCGGGCAACCGCCGCTGGCCGATGGCGACTGTCTGGAAGCCCGCGACGGCCGCATCGTGCGGGTTGTCGCACGCCCGGAAAAGCTGCTGCACGTGACCTGCGCCAGCGCCTTCGAGCTGACTCGCGCCGCCTATCATCTGGGCAATCGTCATGTGGCCTTGCAGATCGGCGATGGCTGGCTGCGGCTGCTGGACGATTATGTGCTCAAGGCCATGCTGGAACAGCTGGGTGCCCAGGTCAGCGAGATCGAGGCCGGCTTCCAGCCCGAGCATGGCGCCTACGGTGGCGGTCATCACCACTCGCGCCATGGCGAAGAGGGCTTCAACTACGCACCCAAGCTGCACCATTTCGGCGTGCGTACGTGAATCCGCCCTTCGCCCTGTTGCGCCTGGCCAGCCCTCAGCTACCCATCGGCGGCTACAGCTACTCCCAGGGCCTGGAGTTGGCCATCGACAGCGGCCTGATCCGCACCGCGGCGGAGGCCGAGGTCTGGCTGCACGACAGCCTCGAACTCAACCTGGCACGCTTCGAGGCACCCCTGCTGCTGGCCCACTGCGAAGCCGCGGCTGCGGCGGACTGGACGAGGCTGAGCGAGCTGGCCGACCGGCACCGCGCCAGTCGCGAGACCGCGGAATTCCAGCTGGAAAGCCGCCAGACCGGCTATTCCCTGGGGCAGCTGCTGCTCGGCCTGCCGGAGCTGGATGATGCCAGTCGGCGCCTGCTGAGCGAGTTGCCACCGACCTTCGCCTTGGGCTGGGCGCTGACCGCCCGTGCCTGGGCAATCACGCCCCAGGCCGCCCTGGAAGCCTGGCTGTGGACCTGGCTGGAAAACCAGCTGGCGGTGCTGATGAAGACCCTGCCGCTGGGCCAGCAAGCCGCCCAACGCCTCACCTCCCTGCTGCTGCCGACCCTGGCCACCGCGACCGAGCAGGCTACCGCCTTGCCCGAAGCGGCCTGGGGCGGCGCCCCCTTCGGCCTTGCCCTCAGCAGCATGGCCCACGAGCGGCAGTACAGCCGCCTGTTCCGTTCCTAGGAGATCCTCTGATGACTACCCAACCCCTGCGCGTCGGTATCGGCGGACCGGTCGGCTCCGGAAAGACCGCCCTCACCCTGGCCCTCTGCCGCGCCCTGCGCGAGCGCTACAACCTGGCGGTGGTGACCAACGACATCTACACCCGCGAGGATGCCGACTTCCTGGTGCGCAACGAGGCCCTGGCGCCCGAGCGCATCCTCGGCGTGGAAACCGGCGGCTGTCCGCACACCGCCATCCGCGAAGACGCTTCCATCAACCTGGAAGCGGTCGACCAGCTCAACCGGCGCTTTCCCGGGCTGGATCTGATCTTGGTGGAGTCCGGGGGCGACAACCTCTCCGCCACCTTCAGCCCGGAGCTGTCGGACCTCACGCTCTATGTCATCGACGTCTCGGCCGGCGACAAGCTGCCGCGCAAGGGCGGCCCCGGCATCTGCAAGTCGGATCTGCTGGTGATCAACAAGATCGACCTGGCCGAACAGGTCGGTGCCTCCCTGGAAGTGATGGATCGCGATACCCGCAAGATGCGCGGCGACAAGCCCTTCGTCTTCAGCAACCAGAAGACCGGCCTGGGCCTTGAGGACATCATTGCCTTCATCGAGAAACAGGGTCTGCTGACCGCTGCCTGAACCCAGGATTTCACCCCTCCAAGGAGCTCCCATGAGACACGCCAAGATCCTCGCCACCGCCGCCCTGCTGCTCGCACCGGCCTTGGCCTTCGCTCACCCCGGGCACGCTGAGAACGGCCTGGCCGCCGGGGTGCTGCATCCCCTGACCGGTCTCGACCACCTGCTGGCCATGCTCGCCGTAGGTCTCTGGGCCGCCCAGCAGCAGGGCAAGGCGCGCCTGGCGCTGCCCTGCACCTTTGTCGGCACCATGCTGATCGGTGGCCTGCTGGGCTTCACTGGCCTGGAGATTCCCTTCATGGAGACCGGCATCGCCGCCTCGGTGCTGGCCCTGGGACTGCTAGTGGCGCTGGCCGCCCGGCCGCCGGTCGCCGCCGCCGTTGGCCTGACCGCCGCCTTCGCCCTCTTCCACGGCGTGGCCCACGGCCTGGAATTGCCGGAGATGGGCAATCCCTGGGCCTACGCCCTGGGCTTCGTCACCGCGACCGCCGCCCTGCATGGCCTGGGCTATGCCGTGGTGCGCTACCTGCCCCAGGCCGCCGCGCCGCTGGTACGACTCGCCGGCATCGCCACCGCCGTGGCCGGTGGCTGGCTGCTCGCCGCCTGATCCGTCAGGCGATCCCCAACTGCTGGCGCAGCCGCGCCAGCACGCCCTCTTCCGCCACCGCCGGCATCTGCGCGGTATAACCGCCAAAGCCGGCGAAGCGCGTGGCGAAGTCCACCTCCAGCACGAATCTGTTATCGAACTGCGGCGAGGCCAGGGGCGCCAGGACCTCGGCAGAGTAGGTATCGCGTGGATCGCTGCCCAGACGCACGGGCAGGTCGCCGCTCTGCTGGCGATAGGCGACCCAGGGCGAATAGGTGAAGGCCTCCAGCCGCCCGCGCGCCAGATCCAGCTCCAGCAGCCGCAGCAGGCCGTTGCCGCCCGCGTATTCGGTCTGATAGTTGATCAGCAGCAGATCCACCGGATGGCCGAAGTCGTTGGCCAGCCGCAGATGACCGCTGCCGTGGTTGTGGCCGTTGAGGGTGAGGAAGATCTGGTCGTTGCGACGGATCAAGCGGTTCCACAGTCGCACCCCGGTGTCGTTGCGGCGGGTGGAGAGCACCGCCTGACCGTTCACTAGGTCGATGATGTTGTGCGACGTGAGGATGGTCGGCAGGTGCGGATAGCGATCCAGCACCCCCTGGGCCCAGTCCAGGCTCTGCTCCGAGGGGCACCAGTCCAGCGTCAGCAACAGAAAGCCCTGGCCGAGCGCCGAGAAGCGATGGGCCTCGTTGAGGCCGGTGACATCGCGTTCGAGAAAGGTGGCCTGACGCGCCGCCCGCTCGCGGCCGAAATACTGGGTGAAGAGCTCGCGAGCGTCGCGCAGGCGATCCTCGGTGTATAGCTCGACGACATCGTGATCCCCGGTCATGACGCTGTAGGGCACCCCGGCCCTTTCCAGACGTGCCATGGCGTGGCTGGCCAGCAGCCATTCGCCACGCTGCTCGGCGTTTTCCACCAGGTCGCCCAGGTGCACCACGAACGGCAGGTTCAGCGCTGCGGCGTTGTGCGCCAGCCAATGGGTCTGGGCATGAAAAGCCAGTGCCGGCGAATAGCCCAGGTGACCATAACGCTCTATGCGCCGGCCGTTGGGCTGCATCTCGTGGTTGTTCTCGCTGTAGTACTGAGTATCGGGCAGCACGCCCAGGACAAAACTGGTACGCGACGGCAATGGCCTGAGCGGCGTGAAGCTGTGGCGCTCGAACCAGTGGGCGCGGTGCTCTGGCAGGCCATAGCGCTGGGTCGGCTTGCACGCGGCCAATAGCGGCAGACCGGCCAGCGCCAGGCACAGCCGGCGACGATGAAAATCGGGCGAATCGGTCATCACAGCGGCCTCAGGGCAGGTAGTAGGCCTGCCAGCGATTGTCGTTGAAGCGGCCTTCCAGCACCGGTCGGCGGCTGGCCAGCGGAGTACCCGCCAGGGCCGCCTGGCTGTCGGCGTCGAGCAGCACATAGGCGGGGCGCTCAACCTGGGCCAGCTGCCCGGGTTGGCCGATGTCGATGAAGGTCGGCAGGGGCGCGTCGTAGTCGAGGTTCATCAGGTAACGGAAGGCCTTGGTGTCCTGCCCAAGGCCAAAGAACACCAGCTGGCCCGGCTCCCCCTGGCGCAGACTCTCCAGACGCGTGACGAAGGCGCGGGTGTCGTAGCGCAGCGCCTGCATCGGATCCAGCGCCAGAACGATCAGCAGCCATTGCGCCAGCGCCGCCGCGGCGAGCGGCATGCCCAGGCGGAAGGCACCCCGTTCACGCCAGGCGGCGACCAGGGCGAGCAGCGCCAGAATGCCGAAGGCGCCGAGCAGCAGCCGCATGTCCAGCGGCGGCCACCAACCCGCGGCCTGGAGCCGGGGTTGCTGCAGCTTGACCAGCACTCCGAGCAGCACTGGGAAAACCACCAGCAGCGGCAGGAACAGGCGCCGTACCCAGGCCAGGGCACCCTGTCCCTGCAGCAGCACCCAGGCGCCGAGGGCGGCGCAGGCCGGAATGGCCGGCAGGATGTAATAGGGTTTCTTGAAGGTGGGTATCGACAGGGCCACCACGATCAGCACGGCGAAGCCGGCCAGCTGGATCAGCAGGCGGCTGTCCGCCTGCGCATGGCGCAGCCGCCAGTGACGCCTCAGCGTCGGCAGGGCGAACAGCGCCAGGGGAAAGGCCGGCGCATAGCGATAGAGGCCCAGCTGCAGGAAGTACCACCAGGGATAGCCGGCGCCGTCGGTATCGTCCAGCCGCCCGGAGACCTGCATGCGGATCACGTCTTCGACGAACACCGTGCCGCCGGTACGCCAGGCCAGCCCCAGCAGTACCGCGCTGCACAGCGCCAGCACCAGGGCCCCGACCAGACCATAGCCAAGGCTGCGCCGCCAGTCGCCCTGCAACAGCCAGTAGAGACAGACTACCCCGCAGGGCTCGATCAACCCCAACGGACCGCGTACCGCGAAGCCTGCCGTCATGCAGCAGAAAACCAAGACGCGCCGCCGCGGCAGGCCGCGCTGATCAGCGCTCCACAGCAGATAGAAACACCCCAGCGCGGCCAGGGTGACGAACTGGTCCAGGCAGATGGAGCGGGCCTTGGCCAGAAAGCCATTGATCAGCAGCACCAGTACCGCCAGCAGGCCCCAGGCGCGGGACCGCTCGGCCAGCAGGCGATAGAGCAGACCGACGATGGCCGCCGAGGCCAGCGCGGTGGGAATCACCGTGGCCAGGCGATTGACCTCGCCGAACAGCTGGGCGAAGACGTCGATCAGCAGCGTCGAGGTGGCGGGATAATCCGGATAGGGCTGACCATAGCTGGTCGGAAAGGCACTCGCGCCATGACGGAACATCTCCTGCGCGAACAGCGCGAAGCGGCCGTCGAAGCCGATGAAGGGCTGCTCCCACAGACCCAGGGTGAACAGCAGCACCGCCAGCAGGCACAGCGCCAGGCTTTCGAGGCGCAGACGCGCCGGGCTCGGGATGGACGACACGCGGCAGGACTCCGGCAGGCAGGGAAGGACGGGCTCGCGACCCGGCGCCACTATCGCCGAACAACCTTAGGGATCGCTGAAACCAGGCTGACGGCAGGCTGACAGGAACCCCAGAACAGAGCGGTTCGGTTAGGAGGCGGTCGCGACTATGCCGATGAATTGAAGATTTTTCATGACAGCTGCATCCAAAGCGCCGGCTGCCGGGTATAGCACCTACAGTCCAACCGACTGTGCCCCCTCTCAATCCGGAGCAAGCGCATGAACAACACCTCCAGCCGTTGCAGCATCCTGGTCCTGACCGCCCTGCTGAGCACCCCGCTGCTGGCCCAGGGCGAGTTGCCCGAGGCCGTCCGCGTGCCCGCCGGCAACAGCCTGATGCTGGAAACCGTGGGCAAGGGCACCATCGTCTACGAATGCCGCGACAAGAAGGACATGCCCGGCCAGACCGAGTGGTTCTTTGTCGGCCCCAAGGCCGACCTGCATGATCGCCAGGGCAAGCAGGTGGGGCGCTACTACGGTCCGCCGGCCACCTGGGAAGCCGCCGACGGCTCCAAGGTGGTCGGCAAGCAACTGGCCATCGCTCCCGCCGGCGCCGGCAACCTGCCCTATCAGCTGGTGGAGGCCGCGCCCGCCGAGGGCAAGGGCGCCTTCCAGGGCACCACCTACATCCAGCGCACCGCGCTTAAGGGTGGCGTCGCGCCGGCCAAGGCCTGCACCTCGGCCAACAAGGGCGAACAGCAGACCGTGAACTACCAGGCCGACTATCTGTTCTGGAAGAAGGGCTGAGGTCCAGGGGACAGCCAGGAGCGGATCGGCTAGGCTCGGCTGATCCGGTCGCCACCCTGGCGTCCCCAGCCTGGCGCGCACCCTCGTGACCGAACGTTCCCCTGATCCAGCCGTCCTGCTCGCCGCCTGTGCCCAGGGAGAGCGTGCCGCCCTGCAGCGGCTCTACCAGAACGAGGCGCCGCTGTTGCTGGGTATCGTCCTGCGCCTGGTGCGCGATCGCGGGCTGGCCGAAGACATCCTCCACGACGCCTTTCTGCGCATCTGGCGCGGCGCCGCCAGTTTCGCCCCGGAGCGCGGTTCGGCCCGCGGCTGGATGTGCAGCGTGGCCCGCAACCTGGCGCTCAACGCCTTGCGTGATCGGCAGCGCCTGGTGCCCCTGGGGGATGACTGGGAACCCCTGGCCGAGTCTGCCGATCCGGCGCGAGAAGCCGACGGCAGCCGCCTGGAGGGCTGCCTGCAGAACCTGGAAGCGCCGCGGCGGGAGGCCATCCTGGCCGCCTACCTGGACGGCTGCTCCCATGGCGAGATCGCCCAGCGCCTGCAGGCACCCCTAGGCACGGTGAAGAGCTGGATCACGCGTGGTCTCAAGGCGCTCAGGGAGTGCATGACATGAACAGCGACACCACCCTGCCCCCGGACGAAGAACGCGAACGCCTGGCCGGCGAATACGTGCTCGGTACCCTGGACGCCGAAGAGCGTCGTCGCGTGGAGCTTGCGCTGGCGACGGACGCCCTGCTGGCCGCCGCCGTGGCGCGCTGGGAGGCGCGCCTGCAGCCGCTGGCCGAGCGGGTGCCACCCGTCGAGCCCGGCGCGAATCTGTGGCCGCGCATCGAGCGCAGTCTGCGTGAGGCCGACACCCGGGTCGTCATCCGGCGCGAGTCGCTGTGGCAACGGCTGGCGCTCTGGCAGGGTCTGAGTGCGGCAGGGCTGGCCGCCAGCCTGGTGCTCGCGGTGCTGCTACTGCTGCGCCCGGTACCCACGCCAAGCTACTTGGTGGTGCTGGCGGCGCCCAGCGATCGCACGCCCGGCTGGGTGATCCAGACTGCCAGCGCCCATGACCTGCAGCTGATTCCGCTGGGGCGCGATGCCGTGCCGAGCGGCAAGACCCTGCAATTTTGGACCAAGGCCGATGCCTGGCAGAGCCCGGTATCTCTGGGTCTGGTGCAGCCTGGGCGTACTCTGCAGGTACCGCTGGACCGGCTGCCGCCGCTGGAAGCCAACCAGTTGTTCGAACTCACCCTGGAAGACCAGGGCGGCTCGCCCACCGGCCGACCCACCGGGCCGATCCAGTTCATCGGCCGGGCAGTGAAGGTGCTCTAGCGAGCGCCCTTAACTCTGGCGGTGGATGTTGAAGTTGTTGAACGCCTGGCAGGTCGCCATCAACTGGATGCGGTTGATGTTGACGTGCCTGGGCTGGTTCAGCGCCCAGTGGATGGATTCGGCGATGTCATCGGGCGTCAGCGGTTCGGTGCCCGCATAGACGGCATCGGCCTTGGCTTTGTCACCCCCAAAACGCACCACCGAGAATTCGCTTTCCGACAGGCCCGGCTCAATGTTGGTCACCCGTACCCCAGTGCCCAGCAGGTCCGATCTCAGGCTCAGGCTGAACTGCTTGAGGAAGGCCTTGGTGGCGCCATAGACGTGGCTGCCCGGATAGGGATAGTCGCCCGCGACCGAGCCCAGGTTGACGATGCCGGCGCCGGCGCCATGGGCGATCAGCCGCGGCAGCAACAGGCGGGTGCAATAGAGCATGCCCTTGATGTTGGTATCGACCATGGTGTCCCAGTCGTCCAGGTCGCAGCTCTGCGCCGGAGTGTTGCCCAGCGCCAGACCGGCATTGTTGACCAGGGCGCGCAGCTGGTTGAATTCCTCGGGCAGGCCGGCGACCGCGGCTTCCACGGCGGCGCGATCCTGGACGTCCAGCACCAGCGGCAGCACCTTGGCCTGACCGGACAATTCCTCGGCCAGGGCGTGCAGGCGATCCTCGCGGCGGCCGGTGATGACGATCGACCAGCCGTCCTTGGCGAAGCGGCGAGCGGTGGCGGCGCCGAAACCGGAGGTGGCACCGGTAATGAAGATCGAAGACATGAAAGATTCCTTCTGCGAGGGGATTTTGGCCGAGGCTCACGATAGCTCAGTGACATTGGTCAGGCGAATACCCAGATCGGACGGAATCCGACCGATCAGCCATAACGCCTTGGTAGCCAACAGCTTTTTGTGCACTGGCGATTTTTTGAGCAGTTCCTGCCGGGCCAGGCACCCTGGGCCTCGCGACCGGCTATGCCAAGCTTATCCACAGGACGATCCACGGATTTCCTGCACAGAACTCGGCCCCGTGGCTAGGTGGATAAGTCCACCGGCGCGAGCCAGTCGGGTGGTCCTGGCGGTGCCAGGCCCGTGCAGGCCGCCTCCACACAGGCAGCCAGGCCGGCGAAGCGCAGCTCGCGGCCGGTGAGGCCCGGACCGTAGTGGGCGAACTTGCCGGAGTTGGTCAGCAGGGTGCGGGCATGAGGCGGTACCAGGGGTTCGCCGAGCATGCACCAGCAGGTATCGCCCACCAGTTGGGCACCAAAGACCTCCAGCTGGGCCAGGGCACCACTGCGCTCGGCGGCGGCGCGCACCTCGCGACCCAGGGTGATGACCAGGGCCACCTGGGGATGCCGGTGCCGGCCGCGGCAGAGATCGGCCAGCTGCTGGCATTCTTCGGCGGAAAAATGGGGGTTGCCCAAGGCCACCAACTGCACCTCGCGCGTGGAGACACTATCCAGCTCGGCCCAGGCCTGGCGCAAGTCAGCCGGGCCTATGTCTTCGATTTCCAGTTCAGGCGCGGCCACTGCAGCCAGGATCGGCGCCTCGGGCGTCACCCCGACCAGGTGGAACAGCGGTGCTGCCGAGGTGGTGGCGAAGGCGGCGCCAAAGGCCTTGAGATCGTCGCGACTGGGCCGGGCGTCTTCCAGACCCAGCACCGCGGGGATCCCGGTGGGTGAGCGCAGGCCGATCCAGTAACCGAGCAGCGGATAGAAGGCGTCGTCATGGCCCGCGGGTACGCTGACCCGGAACACCCTGGCCGCGCGGCGACCGCTGTCCAGGTGGCAGCCGGCCAGCGGCGCCCGCCCGGTCAGGGCGGTGCAGATATCGAGGAAGTCGGCGTACTTCTGGGTGCGCGCGCCCAGCACGCTGTTGGCGAAGACCACGGCGTTGGATTCGGCCCAGACCACCTGCTCGCCCAACACAGGGGCACTGTCCAGCAGATAAGGCGCGCAGGTAAAGGTGGGACGGCAGCCCAGGGCTACATAGGCCTCGGCCAGGGCACTGGCCGGCTCGCCCAGCGCCGGGTCGACGCCCTGCTCACGCCAACGACGCTGGTCCACGGACACCGCATTGAGACTGGTGGGCACCCGCACCCGACCGTCCCACTCCACCAGCCGCTGGGCAAAGGCCAGACTGGCCGGGCCGGTGTAGATACAGCCGTCGATATGCGCCTGGGTAATGTCGAGCAGTTCGCGGGCGCCCTGCAGCTGCGCCATGCGTACCAGGATCTTCATGGCCGCCTGGATGGCCTTGCCCTGGGCGCCATCCAGCATCGCCTGGTCGGTCACGCTCAGCTGGAGCTCGGCGATGTCAGGCGGTTCCATTTCGGCAAAGTGGCTATCCGGCGCTCCGACCCAGCCATCGGCTACCGCGATCTCCTCCTGCTCGGCCAGGGCCGCGAAGGCCTTGGCGCCCAGGCTGACCACCGGCAGGGAACAGCCGAACAATTCCTCCGCGACGATGGCGCCCAGGCTGAGGATCTCGTCCGGCTCGGCCAGCAACAGCGCCGCCGGCCCCTTCCCCGCCAGCAGCAGCTCCAGGAGCACGGCGCTGCCGGTACAGGAGCCCCGTCCGCTGGGGATGGCCAGGATGCGGCCGGCCAGCTCCAGACCTTGCAGGGGATGGTGGCGATCGATCACCCGGCCGCTGGCCGGATCGACGCCACCCCAGAAACTCAGACCCAGGGGCGCCCAGGCCAGGCGTCCCCGGGCCTGGCCCGCGACCAGAGCGCGACCGCGGACCGCGTCCACCGCTAGTGGCCGCCCAGATAGGCTTCGCGCACCTGGGGATTGGCCAGCAACTCCTGGCCGCTGCCGGTCATGCGGATTTCGCCCGTGACCATCACATAGGCGCGGTCGGACAGGCGCAGGGCATGGTTGGCGTTCTGCTCCACCAGGAAGATGGTCATGCCGCTCTTCGCCAGCTCGCGCAGGATCTGGAAGATCTGCTTCACCACGATGGGCGCCAGGCCCAGGCTGGGTTCGTCGAGCAAGAGCAGCTTGGGACGCGCCATCAGCGCCCGGGCGATGGCCAGCATCTGCTGCTCGCCCCCGGACATGGTCATGGCGCGCTGGTTACGACGCTCCTTGAGGCGCGGGAAGAGCTCGAACATGCGCTGCATGTCCTCGTCCACCCAGCGGGTGCCGATGGGAATGGTGCCCATCAGCAGATTCTCCTCTACCGTCATGTCGGGGAACACGTGGCGCCCCTCCGGCGATTGGGCGATACCGTTGGAGGCCACGTAGTGGGCGTTCTTGCGGGTGATGTCCTCGCCGCGATAGAGGATCTGCCCGTTGCGCGCCTGGGGTTGGCTGAAGATGGACATCAGCAGGGTGGACTTGCCGGCACCGTTGGAGCCGATCAGGCTCACCGTCTCGCCTTCGTTGATGGACAGAGAGACGCTCTTCAGGGCCTGGATCGGCCCGTAGAAGACGTCGACGTTGCGAAATTCCAGGATCGGCGTGGTCATGCCACCTCCTCTTCTTCGGCGCCGAGGTAGGCGGCGATGACCTTGGGATCGTTGCGGATATCGGCCGGCAGGCCGCGGGCGATGACCTGGCCATGGTCCAGTACCACGATGTGGTCGGAGATGTTCATCACCATGCCCATGTCATGCTCGATCAGCACCACGGTGATGCGGTGCTGGTCGCGCAACAGGCGGATCATCCCGGCCAGGGCCTCGGTCTCGGCCGGGTTGAGGCCGGCGGCCGGCTCGTCCAGGCAGACGATCTCCGGGCGGGTGCACATGGCCCGGGCGATTTCCAGGCGACGCTGCTGGCCGTAGGAGAGTTCGCCGGCCAGGCGGTTGGCGTGGTCCACCAGGTCCACCACCTCCAGCCAGTAGAAGGCCGTGTCCAGCGCCTTTTCTTCGGCGCGGCGATAGCCGGGGGTATTGAGGATGCCGGTGATGAGATTGCGGTTGCACTGCATGTGCTGCGCCACCAGCAGGTTCTCCACCACCGACATTTCCTTGAACAGGCGGATGTTCTGGAAGGTGCGGGCGAGACCGGCGCGATTCACCAGGTGGGTGCCGCCGAACATCTTGTACCAGAGCCGGCTGCCGAACTGCACCGGATTGACGAAGTCGGCCGCCTGGAAGCGTTCGCCCATGATCTTGCCGACGCGGGTCGAGCGACCATCGGCGGTGTCCAGGCGGATTTCGCCATCGGTGGCCTTGTAGAAGCCGGTCAGGCAGTTGAACACCGTGGTCTTGCCGGCCCCGTTGGGGCCGATCAGCGCGGTAATGGACTGGCGTTTGATCTCGAAGGACACGTCCGAAAGCGCCTTGATGCCCCCGAATCTCATGCCCAGACCGTTGACGGTCAGAATGTTATCGCTCACGGCGCCACTCCCTTGCGAATCGCGAAGCCACTGCGGGCGATACGGATCAGGCCGCGCGGCCGCCACATCATCATCACCACCATGAGCACGCCGAATACCAGCATGCGGATGTCGCCGAATTCGCGCAGCAGCTCGAACAGCAGGGTCATGACGAAAGCCGAGACCACCACGCCGACGGTGGAGCCCAAGCCGCCCAGCACCACGATGGCCAGTACCAGCACCGACTCGAAGAAGTTGAACGAAGCCGGGTTGATGAAGCCCTGGTAGGTGGCGAAGAACACGCCAGCGAGGCCCGCGGTGGACGCACCGATCATGAACGCCGAGAGCTTGACCAGCACATGGTTCAGACCCATGGCGCGGCAGGCGATCTCGTCCTCGCGCAGGGCTTCCCAGGCGCGACCGACCGGCATACGGGTCAGGCGGTGCTTGATGTAGAGCACCAGCAGCACCACCAGGAACAGCACGGTATAGATGAAGATCATCGTCGCGTTGGGGTTGTAGCTGATGCCCAGCAGCTCATGGATGGGCACCCCGCCCTCCTTCGCCCGGCGCCCGAACTCGATGCCGAAGAAGGTCGGCGAGGGCGCGGCGATGCCGTTGGGGCCCTTGGTCACTTCCAGCCAGTTGTTGAGCACCAGCCGGATGATCTCGCCGAAGCCAAGGGTGACGATGGCCAGGTAGTCCCCATGCATGCGCAAGACCGGGAATCCCAGTATCGCCCCTGCCACCGCGGCCAGCACCGCTGCAAGCGGCAGCATGGTCCAGAAGCCCAGACCCAGGTACTGGTAACCCAGCGCCAGGCCATAGGCGCCGATGGCATAGAAGCCGACGTAACCCAGGTCGAGCAGCCCCGCCAGCCCCACCACGATGTTCAGGCCCAGGCCCAGCAGCACGTAGATGAGGCAGAGGATGATCACCGTCAGCCAGTACTTGGTAGCCAGGAAGGGAAAGGCGATGGCCAACAGGATGATGATGGGCAGGATGAACCTGAGGTTGGACTTGTGCCCCGGCGGCAGCACATGGACGCCGCCGTCGTTGCGTTTGAAGGACTCGATCCAGTCACGGCCCTTGGCGGTCTGGCTGAACAGGCTGAGCAGGAAGCGACCGGCCATGACCACCGCGACCATGATGCCGACACGCCCGGGCTGGACATTGTAGCCATAGCCGTCGAGAACGATGCCGACGATGGGGCCGAACAGGATCAGCGAGACCAGGCCGACCATTAGGGTGTCGCGCAGTACGACCTTGAGATCGAAGGAGGAAGACGTCTGACTCATGGATTCACACCTTCGTGACCTGGGGTTTGCCGAGCAGCCCCTGGGGCCTAAAGATCAGGATCGCCACCAGCAGCGAGAAGCTGAAGACGTCCTTGTAGTCCGAGTTCACCAGGCTGGCGAACTGGGCTTCGGAGATGCCGAGGATGATGCCGCCGAGCATGGCACCGGGCAGTGAGCCGATGCCGCCGAGCACCGCCGCGGTAAAGGCCTTGATACCGATGATGAAGCCGGCATAGAAGTCGAAGGTGCCGTAGTTGAGGGTGATGAGTACCCCGGCCAGTGCCGCCATGGCCGCGCCGATGATGAAGACGTAGGAGATCACCCGATCGGTGTTGATGCCGAGGATCTGCGCCATCTTGCGATCCTGCTGAGTGGCCCGGCACATGCGGCCCAGGGTGGTCTTCTGGATCACGTAGGTGAGCAGGCCCATGCCGATGATGGAGGCCACGATGATGAAGATCTTGGTGTAGGTGATGATCACGAAGCCATCACCGATATGCAGGCGCAGGGCGCCGTCGAGCAGCGTCGGTACGCCCTGCTGGCGCGCGCCCTGGGCGAGCTGCACGTAGTTCTGCAGGATCAGCGACATACCGATGGCCGAGATCAGCGGCGCCAGCCGTGTGGAGTTGCGCAGCGGCTTGTAGGCGATGCGCTCGATGGCCCAGCCGTACACGGAGGTGACCACCACGGTGAAGATCAGGGTGCCAAGGATCAGCACGGGGAAGGAATGCAGGCCGAACACGCTCAGCAGGGCGATGCCGATGGCGGCGAGATAGGCCGACACCATGTATACGTCGCCGTGGGCGAAGTTGATCATGCCGATGATGCCATAGACCATGGTGTAGCCGATGGCGATGAGTCCGTAGACCGAGCCCAGGGTCAGGCCGTTGACCAGTTGTTGCAGGAAAATACCGTCCACGTTTGCAGTCTCGCGCTGGATGGATGACGAGGGCCGCCAGCCACCGCCTCGTCCTGGGGCGGAGACGAGAGGGCGGCCGGCGGGTTCACGCGAGGATCAGGGCAGTTGGTTGTACTTGCCCTTGTCGTCCCATTCGTACATCACGTAGTCGGAGACCTTGAGGTCACCCTTGCTGTCCCAGCTCTTCTCACCCAGCACGGTGTTGACGCTGTGGGCCTTCAGCCACTCGGCGGCCTTGGTGCCATCGGTGCCCTTGATGCCGTTGAAGGCAGCGGCCACCGCCTGCAGCGAGGCGTAGGAATAGAGGGTGTAGCCCTCGGGCTCGTAACCGGACTTGCGCAGCGTTTCCACTACGGTCTTGCCAGCCGGATTCTTCAGCGGATCGGCACCGAAGGTCATCAGCACGCCCTTGGTGTACTGGGGACCACCGGCGGTGGTGACCAGATCCAGGGAAACGATGCCGTCGCCGGAAACGAACTTGGCGGTCACACCCTGCTCACGCATCTGGCGGACCAGCGGACCGGCCTCGGGGTGCAGACCGCCGAAGTAGACCACGTCGGCGCCCGAGGCGCGGATCTTGGTGACCAGGGAGTTGAAGTCCTTCTCGCCGCGAGTCAGACCCTCGTAGAGCACCTCTTTCACGCCGCGCTTGTTGAGTTGCGCCTTGGTCGCGTCGGCCAGGCCCTGACCGTAGGTGTCCTTGTCGTGGATGATGGCGACCTTCTTGGCCTTGAGGGTATCGACGATGTAGTCGCCGGCCACGATGCCCTGCTGGTCGTCACGCCCGCACATGCGGAACACACCCGTCAGGCCACGCTCGGTGATCTTGGGGTTGGTGGACGCCGGGGTGATGGAAATGATGCCGGCTTCGTCGTAGATCTCCGAGGCAGGCATGGTGTTGGAGGAGCAGAAGTGGCCGATCACGGCCTTGACCTTCTCGGAGTCCACCAGGCGGTTGGCCACGGCCACGGCCTGCTTGGGCTCGCAGGCGTCGTCGCCCTGCACCAGCTTGATCTTCTCGCCATTGATGCCACCGGCGGCATTGATGTCCTCCGCCGCCTGGGTAGCGCCCTTCCAGAACTGCTCGCCGTAGGCGGCACTGGCCCCGGTATAGGGACCCGCGACACCGATCACGATGTCGGCATGCGCCAGGGAGGAGAGAGTGAACGCAGAACCGATAGCGAGAGCCAGAATGCCTTTTCTGTAAATCTTCGACATGGGAGGTTTGCTCCAGAGGGTGGTTGGCTCTCTCGCCAGAGCAAAGCCTATGCCATCACTCAGCTGTGTCCCTAGCGCAAAGGCCATTTGCCGGTACGACAGGGAGCGAAATGTCCTGGCCTGCCACGGCGAGGGCCGCAACCAGTGGACCCGTCGCCGTTTTAGACTTTCGTCTTAGTCAGGATATTGGTCGGGATAAAGACCTCCAGCGGTAGCAGTAGAACGGGTAAAAGGCAGAGGTTTGTTACCAGATAGCAACCCGGTTGCACCTGTTTCGCACCAAAACGTAACATCGCCCCCATCCTGCGCCACCAAAGTAACCATGGTCTGTTTCGGGCGTAACGAGGCGGATCAATCGGTTTCGGCTGGTGGCTAGATCAACGAAACAGCAAAAGAAAAACGGCCGACTTGCACAGGTTGGGATGCGCAAATCGGCCGCTTGAGGGGCCCGACCAGAGCGGTTGCCGGGCGGGCTGCAAGGTCTTTAGAGCACCACGCGCAGACACTGCCCCGCGTGATAGAGGGTAAAGCCGGCCTCGTACATCAGGCTGCGCCACTGTCCTACCGGGTTGGAATCCAGCGAAGCCAGCGGCATGGGCAGGTCCTGCCGATCGCCACTGCACAGATAGCGGGCAAAGGCCTGCCCCACCACCGTGCCCGTGGTAACTCCGCGACCGTTGTAGCCGGTCACCGCGAGCAACCCCGGTGCCGGCTCGAACAGCCGCATCAGGTGATCGGGGGTGAAACCGATCTGGCCCGTCCAGGTGCACTCCCATTCCACCCGCCCGAGCGAGGGGAAATAGTGCCGCTGGATGCGGTCGGCCCAGGCGCGGATGAAACCGGCCGGGCGTCCCGCCATGTTGCCGAGACTACCCAGGAGCAGGCGGCCATCGGCATCGCGCCGGATGCTGCTGAGCACCGTGCGGGTATCCCAGGAGCCACGCCCCTGAGGCAGGATGAAGTCCGCTTCCGCCCCGAGAGGCTGGGACGCCACCTGATAGTAGTAGCCAGGAAAGAACTGCTTGCGCAGACGGGTCCATTCGCCTTCGGTGTAGGCGTTGGAAGCGATCACCACCTGGTCGGCGGTAACCCGCCCCTGGGAGGTTTCCACCTGCCAGCGATCACCCACGCGCTGCAGACGCTGCACCGCGCTCTGCTCGAACAGTTCGCCGCCCTCCTGGCGCAGCGCCCTGGCCAGTCCCAGGGCGTAGCCCATGGGCACCAGGGTACCGGCGCGGTGATCGAGCAGGGCCCCGCTGATATCGCGCGTGCCGCAGGCGCTGTAGCAGGCCTCGCCTTCCAGTAACTCGACCCGCGCACCGCGCCGTTGCCATTGCTCGGCACGTTGACCCAGATCGGCCAGGCCCTTGGCGCTGTGCGCCATGTGCAGGGTGCCGGCGCGGCGTGGCTGGCAGTCGATGCCATAGCGCTCGATGAGACCGAACACCTGACTCGGCGCATCGCCCATCACCCCCAGCAAGCGCTCCCCAACCTCCTGTCCCAGGGTCGCCACCGCCTCGTCCGGCGGGATCCACATGCCGGCATTGACCAGCCCGACATTGCGCCCGGAGCCGCCATGGCCGACGCCATGGGCCTCCAGTACCACCACCCGCCGCCCGGCCTGGGCCAGGTGCAGCCCGGTGGACAGGCCGGTGTAGCCACCGCCGATGACGCAGACCTCGGTGTCACGCTCGCCCTGCAGCGGGGCTCCGGGCATCGCCGGATACAGCCGCTCCCACAGGCACTCCTCACGCAACTGCATTCTCGGCGCTCCTGGCGGATCCACTCAGTCGAACACGATGCCCTGGGCCAGCGGCAGTTCGCGGGAGTAGTTGACGGTGTTGGTCTGGCGGCGCATGTAGGCCTTCCAGGCGTCGGAGCCCGATTCGCGACCGCCACCGGTTTCCTTCTCGCCACCGAAGGCGCCACCGATCTCGGCACCGCTAGGCCCGATATTGACGTTGGCGATGCCGCAGTCGCTGCCAGTCGCCGACATGAAGGCCTCGGCCTCACGCACGTCGGTGGTGAAGATGCAGGACGACAGGCCCTGGGGCACGGCGTTGTTCAGCGCTACCGCCTCGTCGAAATCGTCGTAGGTCAGCACATAGAGAATGGGGGCGAAGGTCTCGTGGCGTACCGCCTCGCTCTGCTCGGGCATCTCGACGATGGCCGGGGCCACGTAGTAGGCCTCGGGATACTGCTCAGCCAGCTGACGCTCACCGCCGTAGACCACCCCGCCCTCACCACGCGCCTGTTCCAGCGCACCCTGCATGGCCTGGAAGCTGGCGGCATCGATCAGCGGACCGATCAGGTTGCCTTCCAGCGGATGGCCGATGCGGACTTTGGCATAGGCGGTCTTTAACCGGGCGACGATCTCGTCCTTGACCGAACGATGGGCGATCAGGCGGCGCAGGGTGGTGCAGCGCTGGCCGGCAGTGCCCACGGCGCTGAACAGGATGGCACGTACGGCCATGTCCAGATCGGCACTCGGCGCGAGGATCATGGCATTGTTGCCGCCCAGTTCGAGGATGCTGCGGCCGAAGCGCGCCGCAACCCGCGGTCCTACCTCGCGACCCATGCGGGTGCTACCCGTGGCGCTCACCAGCGCCACCCGCGGATCGTCCACCAGGGCCTCACCGGCGGCGCGGTCACCGACGATGACCTGGCTGAGATCGGCGGGGGCATCGCCGAAGCGCGCCAGGGCCTTCTCGAACAGCGCCTGGCAGGCCAGCGCGGTCAACGGGGTCTTTTCCGAAGGCTTCCAGATCACCGGATTGCCGCAGACCAGGGCTAGGGCGGCGTTCCAGGACCAGACCGCCACCGGGAAGTTGAAGGCACTGATGATGCCGACTACACCTAGCGGCTGCCAGCTTTCGCGCATGTGGTGACCCGGACGCTCGGAGGCGATGGTCAGACCATAGAGCTGGCGCGACAGGCCAACGGCGAAGTCGCAGATGTCGATCATCTCCTGGACTTCGCCCAGGCCTTCCTGGGTGATCTTGCCGGCTTCCCAGGACACCAGTTCGCCGAGATCGGCCTTGTGCGCGCGCAGCTCTTCGCCGAGCAGCCGCACCAGTTCGCCACGGCGCGGCGCCGGCACCGCGCGCCAAGCCTGGAAGGCACGGTCGGCGCGGGAGATCTTCTGCTCCACCTCGGCGGCGCTTTCCAGGGCGACGCTGCCCAGTTGGCTACCGTCGATGGGGGAATGCACCCGATGCTCGCCTTGGGTGTAGTGCTGGGCAGAAACGCCGAGGCGTTCCAACAGGGCCTTGCTCATGCTGAGGTCTCCGCAGAAAGGAAATCGTCCCTGAGTATGGTCAGGCCAGCGGCGCCGGACAACCGACCTTTGCTCGGCATATCATTCCCTTTTTTCATGCCGCGAGTCCGCTCATGCAACGTCGCCACCTGCCGTCCATCACCGCCATGCAGTGCTTCGAGGCGGTGGCCCGTCATCTGAGCTTTACCCGCGCGGCCGACGAACTGGCGCTGACCCAGAGTGCCGTCAGCAAACAGGTCGCCCAGCTGGAAGATCTCCTGCAGCACAGCCTGTTTCGCCGGGTCCGGCGCCGCCTGCAACTCACCCCGGCCGGTGCCCTCTACCTGGCCGAGGTGGACAAGATCCTCAACCAGTTGGAGATGTCGGCGCGCTACCTGAGATCCTATGGCGGCGAGACCGAGGTGCTGCGCGTGGCCACCCCACCGACCTTTGGCGAGCGCTGGTTGGTCCCGCGGCTGAAGGGCTGGCGGCTGCGCTTTCCCAATATTCACCTGGATGTCTCCAGCGCCCTGGAACCGGTGGACTTCCGCGACCCCCGCCACGACGTGGCGCTGTTCTATGGTCACGGCAGTTGGCCGGGTGCCGAATGCGAACTGCTGCTGCACGAGCACATGGTCGCGGTCTGCGCGCCGGATCTGCTGCCCGCCGAAGGCATCGCCGGACCCGAGCAACTGGTGGACTTCGTCCTGCTGCAGAACACCACCCGCCCGGAATCCTGGCACGACTGGTACGCCAGCCAGGGTCGGGAGGAAGTGCACAGCCATCACGGTCCGCGCTTCGACACCTTCACCCTCTGCGCCCGCGCCGCCCAGGAAGGTTGCGGGGTGGCCCTGCTGCCGGAATTCCTGGTCGCCGAAGAACTGGCTTCCGGCCGCCTGGTGCTCGCCTGGCCCCACCGCCTCGCCAGCCCCCACGCCTACTGGCTGGCCTATCCGGAACAGATGGCCGAGGTGCCCAAGGTGCGCAGCTTCATCGAGTGGATTCGCGAGAAGGCGTAGTGCCCGTAGGTTGCGGCTGAGCACAGCGAAGCCCAACAGTCCCTGGCTCCACGCCGCTTTCAAGCAGTGGAGGCTGGCCTGCGTTGTCATGTTGGGCTTCACTGCGCTCAACCCAATCTACCACCTGTGTTCACCAACCATAAAAAAACCCGGCCGAGGCCGGGTTTTTTTACTCAGGGTCGTCTTAGACGCCAGAGGCTTCCGCCGCCGCCACGTCCTTGATCGACAGCTTGATGCGACCGCGGTTGTCCACGTCCAGCACCAGCACCTTCACTTCCTGACCTTCTTTCAGCACGTCGGTGACCTTCTCGATACGCTGATCGCTCAGCTGCGAGATGTGCACCAGACCGTCCTTGCCCGGCAGGATGCTGACGAAGGCGCCGAAGTCGACGATGCGCTCCACCTTGCCGACGTAGATCTTGCCGATCTCGGCCTCGGCAGTGATGCCCAGGACACGCTGCTTGGCAGCTTCAGCGGCTTCGCGGGTCTCGCCGTAGATCTTGATGGTGCCGTCGTCTTCGATGTCGATCGACGCCTTGGTCTCTTCGCAGATACCACGGATGGTGGCGCCACCCTTGCCGATCACGTCGCGGATCTTGTCCTGGTCGATCTTCATCGCCAGCATGGTCGGGGCGTTTTCGGACAGCTCGGCACGCGACTCGGAGATCACCTGGTTCATCTGACCCAGGATGTTCAGACGCGCTTCCAGCGCCTGCTCCAGAGCGATTTCCATGATCTCTTCGGTGATGCCGTTGATCTTGATGTCCATCTGCAGGGCGGTGACGCCCTTGGCGGTACCGGCCACCTTGAAGTCCATGTCGCCCAGGTGATCTTCGTCACCCAGGATGTCGGTCAGAACGGCGAACTTCTCGCCTTCCTTGACCAGACCCATGGCGATACCGGCAACCGGCGCCTTGACCGGCACACCGGCGTCCATCAGCGCCAGGGAGGCACCGCACACCGACGCCATGGAGCTGGAGCCGTTGGACTCGGTGATCTCGGAGACGACGCGGATGCTGTAGGGGAAGGCTTCCTGGGTCGGCAGCATGGCCTGGATGCCACGACGGGCCAGACGGCCGTGACCGATCTCGCGGCGGCCCGGGCTACCCATGCGACCGCACTCGCCGACCGAGAAGGGCGGGAAGTTGTAGTGCAGCATGAAGCTGTCGCGGCGCTCGCCTTCCAGGGTGTCCAGCAGCTGCGAGTCACGGGCGGTGCCCAGGGTCGCGGTGACCAGTGCCTGGGTTTCGCCACGGGTGAACAGGGCCGAACCATGGGTCTTCTTCAGCGGACCGACTTCGATCTGCAGCGGGCGTACGGTGCGGGTGTCGCGACCGTCGATACGCGGCTTGCCGTCGACGATGTTCTGGCGCACGGTGCGGTATTCCAGCAGACCGAAGGTCTCCTTGACCTCGGCTTCGCTGTACTGACCGTTCTCACCGGCCAGCTTGGCGATGGCCTGGTCGCGCAGGGCACCCAGGGCCGCATAGCGATCCTGCTTGATGGTGATGGTGTAGGCACGGGACACGGCCTCGCCGACCTCGGCCTTGACGGCTTCGATCAGGGCGGTGTTCTCGGCAGGCGCCTGCCAGTTCCAGGTCGGCTTGCCGGCTTCGGCAGCGAACTGGCTGATGGCCTCGATGGCCACCTGGAATTCTTCGTGGGCGAACAGCACGCCGCCCAGCATCTGGTCTTCGGTCAGCTCGTCGGCTTCGGATTCGACCATCAGCACGGCGTCACGGGTACCGGCCACGACCATGTCCAGGCTGGAGCTCTGCAGCTGCTCGTAGCTGGGGTTCAGCAGGTAGCCCAGCTCGGTGTGGTAGCCCACGCGGGCAGCCGCGATGGGGCCGGCGAAGGGAATGCCGGAAATGGCCAGGGCGGCGGAGGTGCCGATCATGGCGGCGATGTCCGGATCGGACTTCTTGTTGGTGCTGACCACGGTGCAGACCACCTGGACTTCGTTCAGGAAGCCTTCGGGGAACAGCGGACGGATCGGGCGATCGATCAGGCGCGAGGTCAGGGTTTCCTTCTCGGAAGGACGGCCTTCACGCTTGAAGTAACCACCGGGGATGCGGCCAGCGGCGTAGGTCTTTTCCTGGTAGTGCACGGACAGCGGGAAGAAGTCCTTGCCAACGGCGGGCTGCTTGGCACCGACCACGGTGACCAGCACGCTGACGTCATCGGTGGAGACCAGCACCGCACCGGTCGCCTGGCGCGCGATGCGGCCGGTTTCCAGGGTGAAGGTCTGCTCACCGAACTTGAATTGCTTGATTACTGGATTCACAGTCTTTCCTTCTCTTTATTGCCTTGGGGGAAATCGAGGCGACCAGAGGGATTCGGACCCTCGCTGATCTCCGGGTGACGCAAGCCGATTCTGTCGGCCTTTCAAGCAAAAAAGCCGGAGGCCGGCGCGAGCCGACCTCCAGCTTCAGACTGCTTGCAGCAGGTCTGCATCGTATTAACGACGCAGGCCCAGGCGAGCGATCAGTGCGCTGTAACGAGAGGTATCCTTGGACTTCAGGTAGTCCAGCAGCTTACGACGCTGGTTGACCATGCGGATCAGACCACGACGGCTGTGGTGGTCTTTGCCGTTGGCCTTGAAGTGACCTTGCAGCTTGTCGATATTGGCGGACAGCAGGGCAACCTGCACTTCCGGCGAACCGGTATCGCCTTCGCTTTGCTTGAACTCGTTTACGATCTGGGCTTTGTCTTCAACGCTCAGTGCCATGATAGGGCTCCTCTGAGGAACAGGCCGGGATGGATCCCGTGCTTAAGGAAAGAGGTGTGACCGTGCCTGCTGACAGCCACCCTCGGTATCGGTCTAGGACCGAATCAGTCTACGGGGAGCAACCTGCCCCTCGTCATCTATCTCGCCGATGCCGATGAAACGACCTTGGTCGTCCTGCACCCGCATCAAACCGAATTTCGGTGCATTGGCTGCCCGAACGGGCTGACCGTGCAACCAATAATAGGCGCTGTGCTGAGTCAACTGCACCAGCGGCCAATGTTCGAGGCCGCTGTCGACCGGCAGCAGGAAGCGATCCAGCGCTTCGGCACCGCCTTCGGCATGGGCCGCCTCCAGCTCGTCCAGGCTGATGGCCTGCACGAGGCCAAAGGGACCAGCCTGGGTACGTCGCAACTCAGCCACATGGGCCCCGCAACCGAGACGGGCGCCGAGGTCTTCGACCAGGGTGCGCACATAGGTCCCCTTGCTGCAGGCCACTTCCAGCGTCGCGCGATCTTCCTGCAACGCCAGGAGTTCCAGACGGGCAATAGTAACAGAACGCGCCTCGCGCTCCACTACTTCCCCGGCACGCGCCAACTTGTAGAGCGGCTGACCGTCGCGCTTGAGCGCCGAGTACATCGGCGGAATCTGCTCTATCTGGCCGCGAAACGCCGGCAGCGCCGCCTGGATGGCTGCTTCGTCGACATCGACCGTCCGTCGCTCCAACACCTCACCCTCGGCGTCGCCGGTGGTGGTGGTGACGCCCAGCTGCGCCACGGTGCTGTAACCCTTGTCGGCGTCCAGCAGGTACTGGGAAAACTTGGTCGCTTCGCCGAAGCACAGCGGCAGCACACCGGTAGCCAGGGGATCCAGACTGCCGGTATGGCCCGCCTTCTCAGCGTTGAGCAGCCAGCGGACCTTTTGCAGCGCGGCGTTGGAGGAAAAGCCGCGCGGCTTGTCCAGCACCAGTACGCCATGCACCTGGCGGCGAATACGCTTGACCTGAGCCACCCTACTCCTCCCCTTCGTGGCGACGGTCTTCGGCGACCGCCCGCTCGATCAGGGCCGACAGCTGGGCGCCGCGACGAATGCTCTCGTCGTACTGGAAGCTCAGCTGCGGAACGGTACGCAGCTTCATCGCCCGACCCAGCTGCTGACGCAGGAAGCCGGCGGCGTCCTTGAGGATGCCGATGTTCTGCTTGATGGCGTCGGCATCGTCGTCCTTGCCCAGGACGGTGATGTGCACCTTGGCATGGGACAGGTCGCGTGCGACGTCCACGCCGGTGATGGTCACCATGCCCAGACGCGGATCCTTGATCTCGCGCTGGATCAGCAGTGCCAGTTCACGCTGCATCTGATCACCGATGCGCTGGGTACGGCTGAATTCTTTGGCCATGTCGAAACTCTCGTACGAAAGGCCGCAGACACCAGGCCTGCCAGCCATGAACCTTGGAAACGCGAACGGCAAGTCCGGACCTGGCAGGGGTCTGCCAGGTCCGTGACCTGCCGTCCTGGTGCAGTCTCGCCGTTACAGCGAACGGGCGACCTGAACCTTCTCGAACACTTCGATCTTGTCGCCGACGCGGACGTCGTTGTAGCTCTTCACGCCGATACCGCATTCCATGCCGGCACGCACTTCGGCCACGTCATCCTTGAAGCGACGCAGGGATTCCAGCTCGCCTTCGAAGATGACCACGTCTTCGCGCAGGACGCGGATCGGACGGTTGCGGTGCACCATGCCTTCGGTGACCATGCAGCCGGCGACGGCGCCGAACTTGGGCGAACGGAAGACGTCACGCACCTCGGCGATACCCAGGATGTTCTCCCGGACGTCACTGCCCAGCATGCCGGTCAGCGCCTTCTTCACATCTTCGATGATGTCGTAGATGACGTTGTAGTAACGCATGTCGAGGCCTTCCTGCTCGACGATCTTCCGCGCCCCGGCATCGGCCCGGACGTTGAAGCCGAACAGCACGGCATTGGAGGCCAGCGCCAGGTTGGCATCGCTTTCGGTGATACCACCGACGCCACCGCCGACCACGCGTACCTGGACTTCGTCGTTGCCCAGACCGGACAGCGAACCCTGCAGCGCCTCGAGGGAGCCGCGCACATCGGACTTGAGCACGATGTTGAGGGTCTTCTTCTCGTCCTGGCCCATGTTCTCGAAGATGTTCTCGAGCTTGCCGGCATGCGCGCGAGCCAGCTTGACCTCGCGGAACTTGCCCTGACGGAAAAGCGCCACTTCCCGGGCCTTCTTCTCGTCGGTCAGCACGGTGAGTTCGTCACCGGCATCCGGGGTACCGTCCAGACCAAGGATCTCGACCGGAATGGACGGGCCGGCTTCCTTGATCGGCTTGCCGTTCTCGTCGAGCATGGCACGGATGCGACCAAAGTTGACGCCGACCAGGGCCATGTCGCCCTGCCGCAGGGTACCGTTCTGTACCAGCACGGTAGCGACCGGACCACGGCCCTTGTCCAGGCGCGATTCGATGACCACACCGCGACCGGGCGCTTCCGGCGTAGCGGTCAGCTCCAGGACTTCGGCCTGCAGCAGGATGGCTTCGAGCAGCTCGTCCACACCGGTACCGGCCTTGGCCGAGACGTGCACGAACTGGGTATCGCCGCCCCACTCTTCCGGGATGACCTGACGACCGGCCAGATCGTGCTTGACGCGATCCGGATCGGCATCGGGCTTGTCGATCTTGTTGACCGCCACGACGATGGGGACACCTGCCGCCTTGGCGTGCTGGATGGCTTCCTCGGTCTGCGGCATGACGCCGTCATCGGCCGCGACGACCAGGATGACGATGTCGGTGGCCTTGGCACCACGGGCACGCATCGCGGTGAACGCGGCGTGACCAGGGGTATCCAGGAAGGTCACCATGCCACGCTCGGTTTCCACGTGGTAGGCACCGATGTGCTGGGTGATGCCACCGGCTTCGCCCGACGCGACCTTGGCGCGACGGATGTAGTCCAGCAGCGAGGTCTTACCGTGGTCGACGTGACCCATGACGGTCACTACCGGCGCACGGTGCAGGGCCTTGCCACCCTCGAACTTGAGGGATTCGGCCAGCTGGTCTTCCAGGGCGTTCTCGTTGACCAGCTTGACCTTGTGGCCCAGCTCTTCGGCCACCAGCTGCGCCGTCTCGCGGTCGAGCACCTGGTTGATGGTGGCGGGAGACCCCATCTTGAACATGAACTTGATGACTTCGGCGGCCTTCACCGACATCTGCTGAGCTAGCTCAGAGACGGTGATGGTCTCACCTAGATTGACTTCGCGCACTACAGGTCCTGTCGGGCTCTGGAACCCGTGTTGGTTTCGCTTCTTGAGTCGCGACTTGCCACCGCGACCGCCACGCCGGCCAAAGCCCTCTTCCTCGTCGTCGCCACTGCGCACGGTACGAGGAGCTGCGACCTTGTCCTTGATCGACGGGCGATGCTGGGCATTCTTGCGCTCACGACGCTCGTCTTCTTCGCGCTTGCTGCTCGGGGCAGGATGCACGGGACGACGCGGTTCTTCGCGCTTGCGCTCGCCAGCCGGATCGGCCTTCTTGGCCTCGGTGGCAGCTTCGGCAGCGGGCTGCTGCTCGGCCACCACGGCAGGTGCTTCCGGCGCAGCCGGGGCTGCGGCTTCGGTAGCGACCGCCTGCGCCTGCTCGACCTGGGCAGCGGCTTCGGCCTGCTGATGTGCAGCTTCTTCAGCAGCACGCTGGGCTTCTTCCTCGGCGCGCGCCTGGGCGGCAGCCTCTTCAGCGGCACGCTGGGCTTCCTGCTCGCGGCGCTGCTCGGCTTCAAGCTCGGCAGGGCTGCGCTTGACGAAGGTTTTCTTCTTGCGGACTTCGACACTGACGGTCTTGCTGCCGGCCACTTTCAGTGTGGTCTGGGTCTTGCGCTGCAGGGTGATCTTGCTTGGCTCGTCGAGCTGCGCAGTCCCCTTCAGGTGCGTCAGCAGCGCCTGCTTCTCCGCATCGCTCACCAATTGCTCGGCGCTGCTATGCGTCAGACCTGCCTCGCGCATCTGCTGTAGCAGACGTTCCACCGGCGTATTGACCGTTTGGGCCAGTTCTTTCACCGTGACTTGCGTCATGCACTTCTCTCCTCA
Source organism: Pseudomonas oryzihabitans (assembly GCF_001518815.1). NCBI lineage: Bacteria > Pseudomonadati > Pseudomonadota > Gammaproteobacteria > Pseudomonadales > Pseudomonadaceae > Pseudomonas > Pseudomonas oryzihabitans. The sequence goes on along the minus strand of NZ_CP013987.1, from coordinate 508,449 downwards.
GACTGCGCCGCTTACTCGAACCAATGGGCACGGGCAGCCATGATCAGCTTGCCGGCACGCTCTTCGGTCATGCCGTTGATGTCGAGCAGGTCGTCGATCGACTGCTCGGCGAGCTCTTCGCGATTGACCACGCCACGCTGGGCCAGCGCGCTGGCGAGCTGGGGATCCATGCCGTCGAGGGTCAGCAGATCTTCGCTGGGGCTCTTCTGTTCTTCCGTTGCGATGGCCCGGGTAAGCAGGCGATCCTTGGCCCGGGTACGCAGCTCGTTGACGATGTCTTCGTCGAAGCCATCGATGTTGAGCATCTCTTCCATGGGCACGTAGGCCACTTCCTCGAGGGAGGTGAAGCCTTCTTCCACCAGCACCTGCGCCAGTTCCTCGTCGACATCCAGCTCGTCGATGAAGCGCTGGATGATGTCGCCGGTCTCGGCCTGTTGCTTGGCGTTGATGTCCGCTTCGGTCATCACGTTGAGCGTCCAACCGGTCAGCTGACTGGCCAGGCGCACGTTCTGGCCGCCACGGCCGATCGCCTGGGCCAGGTTATCCTCGGCGACGGCGATGTCCATGGTACGGCTGTCTTCGTCGACGATGATCGAGGCGACTTCGGCCGGAGCCATGGCGTTGATGACGAACTGCGCCGGATTGTCATCCCAGAGGACGATGTCGACACGCTCGCCACCCAATTCACCGGATACCGCCTGGACACGCGAACCACGCATGCCGATACAGGCGCCCTGCGGATCGATGCGCTTGTCCTTGGAGCGAACGGCGATCTTGGCCCGCGAGCCCGGATCCCGAGCGGCTGCCATGACATCGATCAGCTGCTCGGAGATTTCCGGTACTTCGATGCGGAACAGCTCGATCAGCATCTGCGGATCGGTACGCGACAGCATCAGTTGCGGACCGCGATTTTCCGTACGGATTTCCTTGAGCAGGGCACGCAGACGCACGCCCATGCGGAAGGTCTCACGGGGAATGATGTGCTCACGCGGCAGCAGCGCCTCGGCATTGTTGCCCAGGTCGACGATCACGCTGTCACGGGTAACCTTCTTGACGGTTCCCGAGATGATCTCGCCGACCTTCTCGCGATAGGCGTCCACCACCTGAGCCCGCTCGGCCTCGCGCACCTTCTGCACGATCACCTGCTTGGCGGTCTGGGCAGCGATCCGACCGAATTCGATGGACTCGATCTTCTCTTCGATCACTTCACCGGCCTTGACCCCAGGATGCTCTTCCTGGGCGTCTTCCACCGTCAGATGCGAATCGGGCAGCTGATAGTCTTCGTCTTCCACCACGGTCCAGCGGCGGAAGGTCTCGTAGCTGCCGTTGTGTCTGTTGATCGACACCCGCAGATCCACATCTTCTTCGTAGCGTTTCTTGGTAGCCGTGGCGAGAGCCAACTCCAGTGCCTCGAAGATGACGCCGGGTGGAACACCCTTCTCGTTCGAAACAGATTCCACTACCAGCAGAACTTCTTTGCTCATCTTACGCCTCGTATTCGCAATCCTTGGGATCCGCGGTCTCGCGCTCAAATCACTCGAAACGGGGAACGACGTTGGCCTTGTCGATCATCTCGATGGGTAGCAGATACTCATGCTCGTCCACCTGCACCACGACATCCTGGTCTTCCACACCGCGCAGCAAACCCTGGAAATTACGTCGCCCGTCGAAGGGCGACCGAAGTTTGACCTTTATCTGCTCACCGGCATGGGCAGCGAATTGCTCCAACGTGAACAGGGGCCTATCCATACCGGGGGAAGACACCTCGAGGGTGTATTCATTGGTGATGGGATCTTCCACATCGAGTACGCCACTGACTTGGCGGCTGACCTTCTCGCAGTCTTCTACGAGAATGCCATTGGGATGATCGATGTAGACACGCAGTAGCGAATGCCGCCCTTGGGAGATGTACTCGACACCCCAGCAGACATAGCCAAGCGCCTCGATGACGGGGGCCAGCAAGGCCTGCAACTGTTCTAGCTTGCTCGACACCTGGTTGCCTCGCGTTTTTTGAGAATAAAAAATGGGCATTACGCCCATCCCTAAGAGGTCTGCGCAAGAAAGCGCGACCCGAACTGTCCAGCCAACAAAAAGCCCCTATAAAGGGGCTTTAAAAAACTGGTTGCGGGGGCTGGATTTGAACCAACGACCTTCGGGTTATGAGCCCGACGAGCTACCAGACTGCTCCACCCCGCGTCAAAGCTGGAGCGAGATTATATTCAACTCTACTATAAGAGTCAACCTACTCTCTCGCCGCGTCCTGCTGGACGTCTTTGCTATTTGGTGCCGAAGATGGGACTCGAACCCATACAGCCTGTGGCCACTACCCCCTCAAGATAGCGTGTCTACCAATTCCACCACTTCGGCATGAAACCTTTGAAACCTACTTGGACTCCCGGGGCACGTCCCCGGAAGTACCGCCTTGAGCAGCACGCGGCTGGCTCAGGGGAACATCGTTACCATCCTGCTTCGGCTGACGAGCCTGCTGGACTGGCTGAGTGGGAAGACCCACTTCACGCAGACCCAGCGCACGGTCTTTAGCGTAATACCCCAGACCCAGACTAGTCGCGAAAAAAACCGCAGCTAGTATAGCAGTAAAACGACTCAGAAAGGTAGCAGAACCTTGACTACCAAAAACGGTACCCGAGGCACCCGCACCAAAGGATGCACCTGCTTCAGCACCCTTGCCCTGCTGCATCAACACCAGCACGATCAGGCCAAGCGCCATCAGCAAGTGGATCACTACAACTGCAGTTTCCAACATTATCCACGTCCTGCAGCGCGGCAAATCGCACTGAACTCTTCAGCATTCAGGGAGGCACCACCCACCAGCCCCCCATCGATATCCGGCATGCCGAACAACTCGGCAGCATTGGCGGCTTTGACACTACCGCCATACAGCAACTGAAGCCCTTCCGCGACTTCAGCATCGGCCTCACGCACCAGGGCGCGAATCGCCGCATGAACCTCTTGCGCCTGCTCCGGCGTCGCCGTAAGCCCGGTACCTATCGCCCAAACGGGCTCATAGGCCACCACGGCACGGGTGAAAGCCGCGACTCCAACTGCGTCGATCACCGCCTTCAGCTGGCCACCGACCACGTCCAGAGTACGCTCGGCCTCCCGCTCTTCACGGGTTTCACCGACGCAGAGCACGGGAATCATCCCGCCCTCCTGGATGGCCGCGAATTTCTTCGCCACCACCTCGTCATCCTCGCCCAGCAGGGCACGCCGCTCGGAATGCCCCACCAGCACGTAACGGCAACCGAATTCCACCAACTGCGTCGAGGATACCTCGCCAGTCAGGGCCTTCTCGCCAGCGACAGGAGCACAGGTCTGAGCCCCCACCATCAGCGACGTCGCCGTCAAACCTTCAGCCACCCCCGGCAGATGCACCAATGTCGGAATCACCACGACATCGACACCAGACACGCCGTCCAACCCTTTCAAGCCTGCGACCAATGCGGACACGCTCTGCAGCGAGCCATGCATTTTCCAGTTACCGGCAACCAGGGAACGACGCATGCGTTTTACCTCAGGGAGCGAAGTGGGCGCAGATGTTACTCAATCGAAAACAGGCATGCAAGCAAATCAAGCACATACCTCAGTTATCAATTGAGCGAGCGCTTCGGCATGGGCACGAACCTCACGCTCGTTTTCGCCTTCGACCATGACCCTGACCAACGGCTCGGTACCGGATTTACGCAGCAGCACCCGTCCCTTGCCGGCCATTTTCTCGGTCACCTCTGCGCTGGCCTGCTTGACCCGGGGATTCTCCAGAGGATCCTGGCCGCCGCCGAATCTCACGTTGATCAACACCTGCGGACACTTGCGCAGCGCCATGCGTGCCTGGGCCAGGGTCTGACCGGCATTGCGCAGGGCGATCAGCACCTGCAGCGCGGCGATGGTGGCGTCACCTGTGGTGGTGTACTGGCAGCAGACCACGTGCCCGGAGTTCTCACCGCCCAACACCCAATTGCGCTCCAGCAGCTCGGCCATCACATAGCGATCGCCGACCTTGGCCCGCACGAAGGGGATATCCAGCTCGGCCAGCCCCAGCTCGAGACCGAGATTGCTCATCAGGGTACCCACCACCCCACCCTCGAGGCGACCACGGCGCTTGAGATCGCGCGCGATCAGATAGAGCAGCTCGTCGCCATCCACTGCCGCCCCGGTGTGATCCACCATCAGGACCCGATCACCGTCGCCGTCGAAGGCGATGCCGATGTCGGCGTGCTGGTCGAGCACCGCTTGCTGCAGGCCCTCCAGGTGAGTGGAGCCGCAGTCCTTGTTGATGTTGAGCCCATCTGGCTGCACGCCCAGCACGCTGACGTCCGCACCGAGCTCACGGAAGACGCTGGGCGCGATCTTGTAGGTCGCACCGTTGGCGCAATCCAGCACGATCTTCATCCCAGCGAAGCTGGTACCGGTCGGTACGCTGCTCTTGCAGAACTCGATGTAGCGACCGGCCGCATCGTTGATGCGCGAGACCTTGCCAATCCGCGCCGAGTCGACCACGGTCATCGGAGTATCGAGCAGCTCCTCGATCATGGTCTCGAGCTCATCGGGCAGCTTGGTGCCGGCGCCGGAAAAGAACTTGATGCCGTTGTCGTAGTAAGGATTGTGCGAAGCACTGATGACAATGCCGGCGCTGGCCTGGAAGGTTCGCGTCAGATAGGCGATACCCGGTGTCGGCATGGGACCGAGCAGCATGACGTCCGCACCGGCGGCGGACAGACCGGCCTCCAGCGCCGACTCGAACATGTAGCCCGAGTTGCGCGTGTCCTTGCCGACCAGCACCCGACAGCCGCCGCGGCTGCGAAAGGCGATGCCTGCCGCCCAGCCCAGCTTGAGCATGAAATCCGGCGTAATGGGATAGGTCCCGACCTTGCCGCGAATGCCATCGGTTCCGAAATACTTTCTTGCCATCAGTTTTGTTCCTGCCTGAAGCCTTCGACCGCAGTGATCATCTTCACCACGTCCACTGTTTCCGCCACATCATGAACCCTCAGGATCTGAGCCCCCTTGGTCAGCGCCAGGGCCGCCAGCGCCAGCCCACCCGCCAGGCGGCCCTCCACGGGCCGCCCAGTGACCGCGCCGATCATGCTCTTGCGCGAGACACCCACCAGCAAGGGTAGCCCAAAGGCGAGCAATTCGGTTTGCCGCTTAAACAGTTCGAGGTTGTGCTCCAGAGTCTTGGCGAAGCCGTACCCCGGATCCAGCACCAGACGCTCGCGAGCGATGCCAGCCATCTCGCAACGTGCGATCTGCTCGCCGAGAAAGGCGCCAACCTCCCCCGCGACGTTGGTATAGACGGGCGCCTGCTGCATGGTGCTTGGCTCGCCACGCATATGCATCAGGCAAACCGCCAGGCCGGTAGCGGCAGCCGCCTCAAGAGCGCCAGGACGCCGCAGCGAGCGCACATCATTGATCAGGCCGGCACCGGCCAGAGCGCCTTCGCGCATGACCGCTGGCGCGGAGGTATCCAGGGAAATAACGACATCCAGCTCCCGAGCGATCGCCTGAACCACCGGAATTACCCGATCGAGCTCTTGAGCCTCGGATACCGCTGGGGCCCCTGGCCGTGTGGACTCCCCCCCTACATCGATGATGGCCGCACCGGCCGCCACCATTGCTTCCGCATGGCGCAGGGCACCCTCTACTGCCGTGTAACGGCCGCCATCGGAAAAGGAGTCAGGGGTGACGTTGAGGATGCCCATAACTTTGGGCGCGTCAAAAACAAGAACCCGATTGCCGCAAGGCAATCGGGTCGAAGGAAACGGATTGAACATGGGTGTTTCAGTGTTCTCCAGCCGGACCACCGATGGGCGTCTCAGGACGGTCACTGCCACTCTGTGGCGATGCGGGCGCATCCCCGGTCGGACCACCGCGATCGTGCCAGTCGCGCGGTTCACGCGGGACCTTGCCAGCCATGATGTCGTCGATCTGATCGGAATCGATGGTCTCGTACTTCATCAAGGCATCAGCCATGAGTTCGAGCTTGTCACGATTCTCGTCGAGCAGACGCTTGGCGGTGTTGTAGCAGTCGTCGATGATGCGGCGGATCTCCACGTCGATCTGCTTGGCAGTCTCGCCCGACATGTTGCCACCACCACCGCCGCCGGAACGACCCAGGTAGCCTTCGTTCTCTTCCTCGCCGTACAGCAGCGGACCGAGCTTCTCGGACAGGCCCCACTTGGTCACCATGTTACGTGCCAGGGAAGTCGCTCTCATGATGTCGTTGGAGGCACCCGTGGTGACGCCTTCGAAGCCCAGGGTCATTTCCTCGGCGATACGGCCACCGAACAGCGAGCAGATCTGGCTTTCCAGCGCCCGCTTGGACAGGCTGTAACGATCTTCCTCGGGGAGGAACATGGTCACGCCCAGGGCACGGCCGCGAGGAATGATGGAGACCTTGTAGACCGGGTCGTGCTCGGGCACCAGGCGACCGACGATGGCATGACCGGCTTCGTGGTAAGCGGTATTACGCTTCTCCTTCTCGGACATGACCATGGTCTTGCGCTCGGCGCCCATCATGATCTTGTCCTTGGCCAGCTCGAACTCACGCATGTCGACGATGCGCTTGTTGGCACGGGCGGCGAACAGGGAAGCTTCGTTGACCAGGTTGGCCAAGTCGGCACCGGAGAAACCCGGAGTACCCCGAGCAATCACGCTAGCATCGACGCGATCACCGACCGGCACCTTGCGCATGTGCACCTTGAGGATCTGCTCGCGACCGCGGATGTCGGGCAGCCCGACCACGACCTGACGGTCGAAACGACCGGGGCGCAGCAAGGCAGGGTCGAGGACATCGGGACGGTTGGTAGCGGCAATGACGATGATGCCATCGTTCATTTCAAAGCCATCCATTTCCACCAGCAGCTGGTTCAGGGTCTGCTCGCGTTCGTCATGACCACCGCCCATGCCGTTGCCACGATGGCGACCAACCGCATCGATCTCGTCGATGAAGATGATGCAGGGAGCGTGCTTCTTGGCCTGGTCGAACATGTCGCGTACGCGACTGGCGCCGACACCGACGAACATCTCGACGAAGTCCGAACCGGAAATGGTGAAGAAGGGCACCTTGGCCTCACCGGCAACAGCCTTGGCCAGCAAGGTCTTGCCGGTACCGGGCGAACCGACCATCAGCACGCCACGGGGAATACGCCCACCCAGGCGCTGGAACTTGCCCGGATCGCGCAGGAATTCAACCAGCTCGGTGACCTCTTCCTTGGCTTCGTCGCAACCGGCGACGTCAGCGAAGGTGGTCTTGACCTGGTCTTCCGACAACAGGCGCGCCTTGCTCTTGCCAAAGCTCATGGGACCACCACGACCGCCGGCACCTCCCTGCATCTGGCGCATGAAGAACATGAAGACGGCGATGATCACCAGGATCGGGAAGCTGGCCACCAGCAGTTGAGTCCAGATGCTCTGCTGCTCGGGCTGCTTGCCGGTAATGGTAACGCTGTTATTGACCAGATCGCCGATCAGGCCATTGTCCTGTATCGCTGGACGGATGGTCTTGAAGGGGTCGCCATCGCGATGCTTGCCGGTGATGACATAGCCATCCACGGTCACGCTCTCGATCTGCCCGTCCTTCACCTGCTGGATGAAGTCGGAGTAGTTGAGCGTCTGGGGTTCGTTGGGGCTGGAGAAGTTGTTCATCACGGTGACGAGCACCGCGGCGATGATCAGCCACAGGATCAGATTCTTTGCCATGTCGTTCAATTGACTACCCTCTGCGCCGGTTTCGTGGGTAAACCGTTCGAAGCGAAACCGGCAGTGACCGGTAAGTTACTACACAAAGCCTGGCCCACGGCAGACATCGTCTGTAACGCTATATGAGTCTTCTGCTTTTGACTCTAGGGCAAGGCAGATGTTGCGGCCATCAATTCTCTCAATCGCCCTTGAAACCGCGACCCAATAGATACTGCTGGCGCGACACGTCCCGCGAAGCGAAAAGAGCGCACCTGACCTCCACAGCGAAGCGTCCACGCCCCTCTTTGAGGCAATTCGTGCAGCCTTCTCGCTGGAAGACCCTGATCAGACAGCCTACCTGGACACCAACCCGGCGCACGAGGCTCATGGCCAGCGCACCAGGATAGATAGCCCTGGACTGGCCTACCACATCAAGGCCATTCATATGGGGGCTCTGCTGAAAATAACAAGGCCTCCCGGATAGCCATCAATCGCCCCTGGAAATCAGACGGATCCGGCACTGCCCAGCAACGGCTGGCAATGCCACATCCGGCAGTCTCTCGCAAGGGATGGCACAAGTTTTCCGGCGATTGACCAGCCGCCCTTCCGAGCCTGCTTGACGCAGGCGTTGCCCACGTGTTCCCTGAGCCCATGCACGCTGGACTGAGCGCAGGCCACGGTAAGTTTTCTTGTATCGCTGGGCGGCACCGGACAGCTGGGATAAACTGCTCGGCTTTTATCTGGGGTGAATTATGGCGCTCAACAACGAGCATAAAAAGCGGTTCAAGGCGATCGGTCATCAACTCAAGCCGGTGGTCACCATCAGCGAGAACGGCCTGAGCGAAGGCGTATTGGGTGAACTCGAACGCGCCCTGAACGACCATGAACTGATCAAGATCAAGCTGGCCGTCACCGAACGCGAAGACCGCCGGGCCCTGATCGACGAACTGTGCGCGTCGAGCAAGGCCGAGCTGGTGCAGGTGATTGGCAAGATGGCCCTGATCTATCGCAAGGCCCGCGAACAGAATCGCAACCTGTCCAACGTGGTGCGCTATACCGCCTGAGCCCCGGGCGCACGCCCGGGAACGGGTTGCAGCACCAGGATCAGACCGCAAAGCAACAGGACCAGGTAGCCGGCCAGGGCGGTCGGTCCGGTCCAGAAGCGCGCCAGTTCGTTCTGCAGCACCACGGCTAGCGCACTGGCCAGCAGCAGCTGACCGCGCAGATCGCGCCACAGCGCGCTGAAGCCGGCCCACCACACCAGCACCACGACCTGGGTAAAGACCCCCCGGCTGCAGCGCTGAGCATCATGCGCAGCAATTCCTCGCGCCCGGACTGGATCAGCAGCGGCGCCCAGCCCGCTTGGGCAAGCGCCACAGGGATGCACAGGTGCAGGGCGACCAGCGGGCCGACCCAGAACACCTGGGCCAGCTGCCAGGCTGCCGCGAGCAGCCTGGCGAGCCAGCCTCCGGCGCGGTGATCAGACGTGACGGACGGCGACAATTTCGTATTCGACATCGCCGCCCGGGGTCTTCACCAGCACCACGTCCCCTTCTTCCTTGCCGATCAGCGCGCGGGCGATGGGCGAACCCACCGACAGCTTGCTCTGCTTGATATCAGCCTCATCGTCGCCGACGATCTGGTAGGTCACCGTCTCGTCGGTCTCGGTGTTGGCGATCTCCACGGTGGTACCGAAGATGACCTTGCCGGTATGCGGCAGGGCAGCTACGTCGATCACCTGGGCGTTCTGCAACCGGCCTTCGATATCGCGGATCCGCGCCTCTACCATGCCCTGCTGTTCGCGGGCAGCGTGGTATTCGGCGTTCTCCTTGAGATCACCCAGCTCACGCGCTTCGGCGATGGCCTGGGTGATCTGCGGACGCAGCTCGGTCTTGAGGTGTTTGAGTTCGTCTTCCAGGGCGCGAGCACCCTGGACGGTCATGGGGTACTTGGTCATGCCTTAACTCCTGCATGCAGATCTTGCAGCCGGCGCACGGTCTTTTCGGCGCCGAATTTCAAAGCTTCGCAAATGGCCTGGCCGCCGGCAATGGTAGTGGTGCAGCAGAGCTTGTGCTGCAGCGCGTTGCGGCGGATTGAATAGGAATCGGCAATGGACTGCCGGCCTTCGGTGGTGTTGATGATCAGGGTGACTTCGTCGTTCTTGATCATGTCGACCACGTGAGGGCGACCCTCGGTCACCTTGTTCACGCGACGTACCGGCAGACCAGCCGCCTCGATCACCCGCGCGGTACCTGCAGTGGCGACGACTTCGAAGCCGAGGCCGACCAGATCACGAGCAACCTGCACGGCTTCGGGCTTGTCGTCGTCCCGTACGCTGATGAAGGCGCAACCGGAGTTCGGCAGGATCTCGTTAGCGCCCAGCTGGGCCTTGGCGAAGGCTTCGCCGAAGCTGTCGCCCACGCCCATCACCTCGCCAGTGGATTTCATTTCTGGGCCGAGGATGGGGTCCACGCCGGGGAACTTGTTGAAGGGGAACACCGCTTCCTTGACGCTGAAGAACGGCGGAATGATTTCCTGGGTGAAGCCGACCTCGGCCAGGGTCTTGCCGGCCATGACGCGGGCGGCCACCTTGGCCAGGGACTCGCCGATGCACTTGGAGACGAAGGGCACGGTACGGGAGGCGCGCGGGTTGACCTCGATGACGTAGATGTCCTCGCCCTGCACGGCCATCTGCACGTTCATCAGACCGACCACGCCGAGCTCCAGAGCCATCTTCTTGACCTGCTCGCGGATCTCGTCCTGGATGTGCTTGGGCAGCGAATACGGCGGTAGCGAGCAGGCGGAGTCACCGGAGTGCACGCCGGCCTGTTCGATGTGCTGCATGATGGCGCCGATCACCACGGTCTGGCCGTCGCACACCGCATCCACGTCCACCTCGATGGCGCAGTTGAGGAAGTGGTCGAGCAGCACCGGACTGTCGTTGGACACCTTCACCGCTTCGCGCATGTAGCGCTTGAGTTCTTCTTCCTGGTAGACGATTTCCATCGCCCGGCCGCCCAGTACATAGGAGGGGCGAACCACCATCGGATAACCGATGTTCTTGGAGAGGGCCAGGGCCTCGTCTTCGCTGCGCGCGGTAGCGTTGGCCGGCTGGCGCAGATTCAGGCGCTGTACCATCTGCTGGAAGCGCTCGCGGTCTTCGGCGCGGTCGATGGCGTCGGGGCTGGTGCCGATGATGGGCACGCCAGCCTCTTCCAGGGCCCGGCAGAGCTTGAGCGGAGTCTGGCCGCCGTATTGGACGATGACGCCCTTGGGCTGCTCGACGCGCACGATCTCCAGCACGTCCTCCAGGGTCACCGGCTCGAAGAACAGGCGGTCGGAGGTATCGTAATCAGTGGAGACGGTTTCCGGGTTGCAGTTGACCATGATGGTTTCATAGCCGTCTTCACGCATGGCCAGGGCCGCGTGCACACAGCAGTAGTCGAACTCGATGCCCTGGCCGATGCGGTTGGGACCGCCGCCCAGGATCATGATCTTGTCGCGACCGCTGGGCTTGGCCTCGCACTCTTCCTCGTAAGTGGAGTAGAGGTAGGCGGTGTCGGTGGCGAATTCGGCAGCACAGGTGTCCACCCGCTTGTATACCGGCAGCACCTTGAGCTTGTGGCGATGGGCACGCAGGTTTTTCTCGGTGACGCCGAGCAGCTTGGCCAGGCGCGCGTCGGAGAAGCCCTTGCGCTTGAGCTTGCGCATCAGGTCGTAGTCGAGATCGGCCAGACCCAGGGTCTTGATGCGCTCCTCGTCCTTGATCAGGTCTTCGATCTGCACCAGGAACCAGGGATCGATACGAGTCAGCTCGAAGACCTTGTCCAGGCTGTAGCCCTGACGGAAGGCATCGCCGATGTACCAGATACGATCGGCGCCCGGCACGGTCAGCTCACGCTTGAGGGTGCTGTCGGCCTCGGGATCGGCCGGATCCAGCTTGGGATCGAAGCCGACCACGCCCACTTCCAGGCCGCGTAGGGCTTTCTGCAGGGACTCCTGGAAGGTACGACCGATGGACATGACTTCGCCCACGGATTTCATCTGAGTGGTCAAGCGGGCGTCGGCCTTGGGGAATTTCTCGAAGGCAAAGCGCGGAATCTTGGTGACCACGTAGTCGATGGCCGGCTCGAAGGACGCCGGCGTACGCCCGCCGGTAATGTCGTTCTGCAGCTCGTCCAGGGTGTAGCCCACCGCCAGCTTGGCAGCGATCTTGGCGATGGGGAAGCCGGTGGCCTTGGAGGCCAGCGCCGAGGAGCGGGACACCCGCGGGTTCATCTCGATCACCACCATGCGCCCGGTGTTCGGGCAGATGCCGAACTGGACGTTGGAGCCGCCGGTCTCGACGCCGATCTCGCGCAGCACCGCCAGGGAGGCGTTGCGCATGATCTGGTATTCCTTGTCGGTCAGGGTCTGCGCCGGAGCCACGGTGATGGAGTCACCGGTGTGCACGCCCATGGGATCGAAGTTCTCGATGGAGCAGACGATGATGCAGTTGTCCTTCTTGTCGCGGACCACCTCCATCTCGTATTCCTTCCAGCCGATCAGGGATTCGTCGATCAGCAGCTCGTTGGTCGGCGACAGGTCCAGACCACGGTTGCAGATCTCCTCGAACTCTTCACGGTTGTAGGCGATGCCGCCGCCGGTGCCGCCCATGGTGAAGGACGGACGGATGATGCAGGGGAAACCGACCTTCTCCAGCACGCCGTAGGCTTCTTCCATGCTGTGGGCGATACCCGAGACCGGGCAGGCCAGGCCGATGTCCTTCATGGCCTTGTCGAAGCGCGAGCGATCCTCGGCCTTGTCGATGGTGTCGGCGTTGGCACCGATCATCTCGACGCCGAATTTCTCCAGCACGCCGTGACGCTCCAGGTCCAGGGCGCAGTTCAGCGCGGTCTGGCCACCCATGGTCGGCAGCAGAGCGTCGGGACGCTCCTTCTCGATGATCTTGGCCACCGTCGCCCACTTGATCGGCTCGATGTAGGTGGCATCGGCCATGGAGGGGTCGGTCATGATGGTGGCCGGGTTGGAGTTCACCAGGATGACGCGGAAGCCTTCCTCGCGCAGGGCCTTGCAGGCCTGGGCGCCGGAATAGTCGAACTCGCAGGCCTGGCCGATGACGATGGGGCCGGCTCCGAGGATCAGGATGCTCTTGATGTCTGTACGCTTAGGCATGGGCTTCTCGAATGCAGGTAATCAGGTCAGGGTCGCGGTGGCCAACTTCACACCGAAACCAACGAACAGGGCGCCGACGCCGCCGGTGGCGCCTGCGCTGAGGCGACGCCGCTGACGGAACCAGGCCGCCAGGCGAACGCCGCAGAAAATCAGGAACGACAGGTAGCAGAAGCTGATCGCTTCCAGTACCGCGCCCAGCACCAGGAAGGACAGCGCCGGATGGGCGTAACCGGGGTCCACGAACTGGATGAAGAAGGAGACGAAGAACAGGATCGCCTTCGGATTCGACAGGCTCAGCAGCAGCGCCTTGCGGAACGGCTGATGGACGTCTTCGCGCAGGGTCGCCTCGGCCTGGCCCTGGGCCGGGCTGCGCCAGGACTTGAGTCCGCCGCGCAACATGCCCCAGCCGAGGTAGAACAGGTAGGCCGCGCCCAGATACTTGAGGACCTGGAAGAACAGCGGCTCGGCCTTGAGCAGCGAGGCGACGCCCAGAGCCGAGAGCAGCATCAGCACGGCGTCACCAAGGAACACGGCGGAGGCCGCCTGGTAACCGCTGCGGATGCCGCGCTGGGCGCTGGTGGCGAGCACGAAGAACGAGTTGGGGCCGGGCAACAGGATGACGAACAGGGTCCCGACCACATAGGTCCAGAAGTCGATGACACCCAGATTCGCCAGCATGGGCTCTACCCTCCTCTAACCTTAGCGGCGCGCGGCCATGGCCTGGATGAACTTGTCGAACAGCGGCGCCACGTCGTGCGGGCCAGGGCTCGCCTCGGGGTGACCCTGGAAGCTGAAAGCAACCTTGTCGGTACGCTCGATACCCTGCAGGGTGCCGTCGAACAGCGACTTGTGGGTAGCACGCACATTGGCTGGCAGGCTGGCCTCGTCCACGGCAAAACCGTGGTTCTGGCTGGTGATCATTACCACGCCGCTGTCGAGATCCTGCACCGGATGGTTGGCACCGTGGTGACCGCTGGGCATCTTCACCGTCTTGGCGCCGGAGGCCAGGGCCAGCAGCTGATGGCCCAGGCAGATGCCGAATACCGGAATCTCGGTCTCCAGGACATCCTGGATCGCCTTGATGGCGTAGTCGCAGGGCTCGGGATCGCCCGGGCCGTTGGCCAGGAAGATGCCGTCAGGCTGCAGCGCCAGGGCTTCGCTGGCCGGGGTCTGGGCCGGCAGCACGGTGATGCGGCAGCCGCGGGCCACCAGCATGCGCAGGATGTTCAGCTTGACGCCATAGTCGAAGGCCACCACATGGTAGGGCAGCTGCTCGGCGGGGATCTCGGCGTGACTGTCGGTTTCCAGCGACCAGACGCTGGAGCGCCACTCGTAGCGTTCCTTGACGCTGACTTCCTTGGCCAGGTCCATGCCCTTGAGGCCAGGGAAGGCACGAGCCAATTCCAGGGCACGCTCTTCGGTGGCGCCTTCGCCGGTCAGGATGCAGCCATCCTGAGCGCCCTTCTCGCGGAGAATGCGGGTCAGTCGACGGGTGTCGATCCCGGCAATGGCGATGGTGCCATTTTCCCTGAGATAGTCGGGCAGCGACTGCTTGTTACGCCAGTTGCTGGCCAGCAGCGGCAGGTCGCGGATGATCAGCCCGGCAGCCCAGACCTGAGCGGCCTCGCCATCCTGCGGCGTGGTGCCGGTATTGCCGATGTGCGGATAGGTCAGGGTGACGATCTGCTTCGCATAGGAAGGATCGGTCAGGATTTCCTGGTAGCCGGTCATGGCGGTGTTGAACACCACTTCGCCGACCGTGTGGCCGTCGGCACCGATGGATTCACCGCGAAAGATGCTGCCATCGGCAAGTGCGAGTATGGCTGGCTTAGTCAAGAAGACCTCCGAAAATCAAGCCTTGGCGGGCAAACGCAGGGTGCAAAAAAACGGGATGACATCTCGAAGAGTCATCCCGTTTTAATGTTGTGATTTCATTCTGCGCTAGCTTTTAGTGGATACACTAAAGCTGCATTGTACACGAATTGATCACGGCTTGCACCCCTGCGAGCTGATCAGCGCAACTCCAGTACGTCCTGCATGTCATATAGCGCTGGCTGTTTGTCCTTCAGCCACAGGGCCGCACGCACCGCGCCCTTGGCGAAGGTCATGCGACTGGACGCCTTGTGGGTGATCTCGACCCGCTCGCCTTCGCTGGCGAACAATACCGTGTGATCGCCCACCACGTCCCCGGCACGCACGGTAGCGAAGCCGATGGTCTGGCGATCCCGCGCACCGGTCTGGCCTTCCCGGCCATAGACGGCGACCTCTTCCAGCTCACGCCCCAGCGCCTGGGCCACGACCTCGCCCATGCGCAGGGCGGTACCCGAGGGCGCATCCACCTTGTGCCGGTGGTGCGCTTCAATGATTTCGATATCGACCTCGTCACCCAGTACCCGGGCAGCGGTGTCCAGCAGCTTGAGGCAGAGATTGACGCCGACGCTGAAATTGGCGGCGAAGACGATGGGAATTTCCTTGCTCGCTTCCAACAGGGTCAGCTTCTGCTCGGCGGTAAAGCCGGTGGTGCCGATCACCATGGCCTTTCTGGCCTTGCGGCAGAGCGCCAGATTCTGCAGGGTCACATTGGGATGGGTGAAGTCGATGACGACATCGAAGTCATCCAGCACCCGCGCCAGGTCACCTGACAGCATCACTCCGTTACGGCCGATGCCGGCGAGTTCGCCGGCATCGGCACCCACCAGACTGCTCTCGGGACGATCCACCGCAGCAGTCAGGCCGGCAGCGCCCTGGGTCTGCTGGACCGCTTCGATCAAGGTCTTGCCCATGCGCCCCGCGGCGCCCATTACAGCTATACGTCGCATCATCAGCTCCAGGTTGCTGGCTGGGCGCCGCCTCGCGACGGCGCCCCTGCCGGTTTAGAGGTCGTCGAAGAAGCGCTTCATCCCGTCGAACCAGCCGCTGGCCCGAGGCGAATGGGAGCTGTCGCTCTGCAGGGTGTTGCGGAATTCCTCGAGCAGCTCGCGCTGACGCCGGCTCAGGTTGACCGGGGTCTCCACCACCACCTTGCACATTAGATCGCCAGCGCCACCGCCACGCACGGGCGTCACGCCCTTGCCGCGCAGGCGGAACATCTTGCCGGTCTGAGTGCCTTCGGGGATCTTCAGCTTGACGCGGCCATCCAGGGTCGGCACTTCCAGTTCACCACCCAGAGCGGCGTCGGTGAAGTTAATCGGCACCTCGCAATAGAGATGCTTGCCGTCACGCTGGAAGATCGAGTGCTCGCGCACATTGACCACCACGTAGAGGTCGCCACTGGGGCCACCCAGGGTCCCGGCTTCGCCTTCGCCGGTCAGACGGATGCGGTCGCCCGTGTCGACGCCCGCCGGCACCTTGACCGACAGGGTCTTCTGCTCTTCCACGCGACCCTGGCCATGACAGGCCGTGCAGGGCTCGGGAATGATCTTGCCGCTGCCGTGGCAGCGCGGGCAGGTTTGCTGCACCGAGAAGAAACCTTGCTGCATCCGCACCTGGCCAATGCCGCCACAGGTGGGGCAGGTGGACGCCGAGGTACCTGGCTTGGCGCCATTGCCGTCGCACACCTTGCACTCGACCAGGGTGGGCACGCGAATGGTGACCGTGGTCCCGCGCACTGCCTCTTCGAGGTCCAGATCCAGGGTATAGCGCAGATCGGCACCGCGCTGCGGACCGCCGCGGCCACCGGCACCACCGCGCCCGCCGAAGAAGTCGCTGAAGACGTCGCCGAAGATGTCGGAGAAGTTCGCGCCCCCTGCGGCGCCGCCGAAACCGCCGCCGCCCATGCTCGGATCGACGCCAGCATGGCCGTACTGGTCGTAGGCCGAGCGCTTGCCCGCATCGGACAGCACTTCGTAGGCCTCCGCGGCCTCCTTGAATTGCTCTTCGGCAGCTGCGTCCCCCGGATTGCGATCCGGGTGGTATTTCATCGCCAGGCGTCGGTAGGCTTTCTTGAGCTCGGCTTCGCTGGCGCCGCGCTCGACCCCGAGCACCTCATAGTAATCACGTTTGGCCATAGACTTTCTGCACCTTAAATTTTCTCACCCTCCAGACACGCCAACGCGGGAGCAGGCTCCCGCGTGGCGGATCCGACGGGCCGAAGCCCGTCAGGTGCGGTAAGCACGGGGCTTACTTGTTGTCCTTCACTTCCTCGAACTCGGCGTCGACCACGTCGTCACCGGGCTTCTTGGCATCACCGTCCGCCTTGGCCGAGGCGCCTTCGGCACCTGCCGCAGCGCCCTGCTCGGAGTAGAGCTTCTGGGCCAGCGGCGCGGAGGCCTGGGACAGAGCATTCATCTTGGCTTCGATGGCGTCCTTGTCGTCACCGCGCACGGCGACTTCCAGTTCGCCAATGGCCTTCTCGATGGTGCTCTTCTCTTCGGCCGTGGCCTTGTCGCCCGCCTCGGTCAGCATCTTGCGAGTGCCGTGCACCAGGGCATCACCCTGGTTGCGAGCCGCGGCCAGCTCTTCGAACTTGCGATCCTCGTCGGCATTCGCCTCGGCGTCACGCACCATCTGCTGAATCTCGTCCTCGGACAGACCGGAGGATGCCTTGATGACGATGGACTGCTGCTTGCCGGTGGCCTTGTCCTTGGCGGACACGTTGAGGATACCGTTGGCGTCGATGTCGAAGGTCACCTCGATCTGCGGCACGCCACGCGGCGCCGGCGGGATCTCGGCCAGGTCGAACTTGCCCAGCGACTTGTTCTGCGCGGCCTGCTTGCGCTCGCCCTGCAGCACGTGGATGGTCACGGCGCCCTGGTTGTCGTCGGCAGTGGAGAACACCTGCGACTTCTTGGTCGGGATGGTGGTGTTCTTCTCGATCAGCGCGGTCATCACGCCACCCATGGTCTCGATGCCCAGGGTCAACGGGGTAACGTCCAGCAGCAGCACGTCCTTGACGTCACCGGCCAGCACGGCGCCCTGGATGGCGGCACCGATGGCGACGGCTTCGTCCGGGTTGACGTCCTTGCGCGCTTCCTTGCCGAAGAAATCGGCAACGCGCTTCTGCACCAGCGGCATGCGGGTCTGACCGCCCACCAGGATGACCTCGTGGATGTCGGAGACGTCCAGGCCGGAATCCTTCAAGGCAGTACGGCACGGCTCGATGGTGCGCTCGACCAGCTCTTCCACCAGGGACTCCAGCTTGGCGCGGGAGACCTTGACGTTCAGGTGCTTGGGACCGCTGGCATCGGCAGTGATGTACGGCAGGTTGACGTCGGTCTGGGTAGCCGAAGACAGTTCGATCTTGGCCTTCTCGGCAGCTTCCTTCAGGCGCTGCATGGCCAGCGGATCGCCCTTGAGGTTCATGCCGCTTTCTTTCTTGAATTCTTCGACGAGGTAGTCGATCAGGCGGATGTCGAAGTCTTCACCACCCAGGAAGGTGTCGCCATTGGTGGCCAGCACCTCGAACTGATGCTCACCGTCGACCTCAGCGATCTCGATGACCGAGATATCGAAGGTACCGCCGCCCAGGTCATAGACGATCACGGTGTGGTCGCCCTTGGCCTTGTCCAGGCCATAGGCCAGGGCTGCCGCGGTGGGCTCGTTGATGATGCGCTTGACGTCCAGACCGGCGATCCGGCCAGCATCCTTGGTGGCCTGGCGCTGGCTGTCGTTGAAGTAGGCCGGCACGGTGATGACCGCTTCGGTGACGGTCTCGCCCAGGTAGTCCTCGGCGGTCTTCTTCATCTTTTTCAGGACTTCGGCAGAGATCTGCGGCGGCGCCATCTTCTGGCCCTTGGCTTCGACCCAGGCATCACCGTTGTCTGCCTTAACGATCTTGTAAGGGACCATCTGGATGTCTTTCTGCACGACGTTTTCTTCGTAACGCCGGCCGATCAGTCGCTTGACCGCATAGAGGGTGTTCTGCGGATTGGTCACCGCCTGGCGCTTGGCCGGCTGGCCAACCAGGGTCTCGCCATCGTTGGTGTAGGCGATGATGGACGGCGTGGTACGGGTGCCTTCGGCGTTTTCCAGTACCTTGACGTTGCCGTTTTCGAGGATCGCGACGCAGGAGTTGGTGGTCCCCAGGTCGATACCGATAATCTTGCCCATGTAGTCTTCTCCAGAAATCTCAGATTCCGCGCGGCCCGCTCAGGGGGCCTTTGATGTTCGCTTGCCTACCAGATGGGGCCGAGCGAAAGAATTTCAAGCCTTTTCGTCGATGCTCGGCTGCTGTGCGGCAGGGGCCTTGCTCACGACCACCATCGCCGGCCGCAGCAGGCGACCATTGAGCAGATAGCCCTTTTGAAACACCTTGAGCACGCTGCCCGGCTCGGCGGTGGCGCTCTCTTCCATGGCCATGGCCTGGTGGTGTTCCGGATTGAAAGGCGCGCCGTGGGGATCGACGGCCTCGACCTGATAGCGCTTGAGCGTGTCCTGCAGCATCTTCAGGGTCAGCTCCATGCCTTCGCGCATGGGCCTCAAGGCTTCGTCCGCGGCATTGGACAGCTCCAGGCCACGCTCCAGGCTGTCGAGTACCGGCAACAGATCGCCAGCAAATTTTTCCAGCGCGAACTTGTGCGCCTTCTCCACATCCTGCTCAGCGCGACGACGCACGTTCTGCAGGTCGGCGACGCTGCGCAGCGATTGATCCTGGGCAGCGGCGAGTTGCTCTTCGAGCGTGGCAACGCGGGCAGCGAGATCCTCGTGCTGGACGTCGCCCTGAGCGGCTGCTTCGTGCTCGGGAGTCTGGGAGTTCTGTTCGTCGGCCATGGAGTCCTCCTGTGATAATGCCGGTGGGCGCGCCCTCTAATGGACGACGCCTTGATCGATGGCGCCTATATGGGGCCGCCGGCCGGCGCTTCAAGAGCTGTATGGATTGCCAGTGCCCGAGAGGCACTGTATAAACAACCAGAAAACCGCCTCCGGAGATCGTCGCATGCTGGTGCATCTGTCCGTCCGCAACTACGCCATCGTCGAACACCTCGACCTCGACCTCGAGCGCGGCATGACCGTGATCACCGGCGAAACCGGCGCCGGCAAGTCCATCATGCTCGACGCCCTCGGCCTCACCCTTGGCGACCGCGCCGACAGCGATGCGGTCAGGCCTGGTGCAGACAAGGCCGATGTTCTGGCCAGCTTCGACACCACCGACATCCCCGAGGCGCGCCAGTGGCTCGCCGAGCGAGACCTGGAGCAGGACGGCCCCTGCCTGCTGCGCCGCGTCATCACCCGCGAAGGACGCTCGCGCGGCTATATCAATGGCTCGCCCTGCCCACTGGCCGACCTCAAGACCCTGGGCGGCCTGCTGATCGACATCCACAACCAGCACGAACACCAGTCGCTGCTCGGTCTCGACACTCATCGCCGCCTGCTGGACGAATACGCGGGCGCGGGAGAACTGGTTCGCCAGGTCCAGCTCGCCGCCCAGCGCTGGCGCCAGGTGCGCCAGACCCTGGAGCGTCTTACCCGCAACGGTGACGAACAGCGCGCTCGCCACCAGTTACTCAGTTATCAGCTGGAAGAACTCGACAATCTCGCCCTGGCCGAGGGAGAGCTGCAGGCACTGGAACAGGAGCAGAGCGACCTGGCGAGCGCCGAGCACATCCTGCTGGCCTGCCGCCAGGCCATGGACCTCTGTACCGAGAACGAGCAGGGCAACGCCCAGTCAGCGCTCAATGCCAGCGTGGCACGCCTGACTGCCTTCGACCGCCCGCCTGCGCAGATCCAGGAAGCCAGCAACCTGCTCGCCTCCGCCCAGATCCAGATCGAGGAGGCGATGAATGAATTGAATCGCTTCGTCGATCATTTCGAAGCCGATCCGGAGCGCCAACAGGCCGTGCAGGAGCGTCTCGACAGCGTCTACAGCCTTGCCCGCAAGCATCGGGTGCAGCCCGAAGCCCTGCTGGAACTGCACGACCAGCTGCGCAATGAGCTGCAATCCCTGGACGCCGACGATGTCGCGCTGGAGCGCTTGCAAGAAGAATTGGCCGCCTTCGAGCGCCACTACCAGGAGAAGGCTGGCGAACTGAGTCGCCTGCGCGAGCAGCGCGCGCCAGAGCTCGCAGCAGCGGTCGAGACGGAAATGCAGCGCCTGGGCATGCCGGGCGGCCGCTTCAGTATCACGCTAACGCCGGGCAGTACCGGTGAACCCCAGCCACTGGGCAACGAGGGCGTCGAATTTCGCGTCAGCGCCAACCCGGGCCAACCCCTGCGCCCACTGGCCAAGGTCGCCTCGGGTGGTGAGCTGTCACGTATCAGCCTGGCCATCCAGGTCATTACCGCCCAGACCTCGCGCACCCCGACCCTGGTATTCGACGAGGTGGACGTCGGTATCGGCGGCCCGACGGCCGAGGTGGTCGGCCAACTGCTGCGGCAACTGGGTGAGCGTGGCCAGGTGCTGACGGTTACCCACCTCCCCCAGGTTGCAGCCCAGGGTCACCAGCATCTGTTCGTGCACAAGGAGCGCGGCACCGACGAGACGCGCACTGCGGTCGCCAAGCTGGACCGGGCGCGGCGCGTGGAGGAGGTGGCGCGCATGCTCGGCGGCGTCGACCTCACCCGCGAATCCCTCGCCCACGCCCGCAAGCTGGTGGTCAGCCGCTAGCCGTCCACAGCACCAGACATGAAAAAGGCGACTCCGGGTCGCCTTTTTCATGTCTGGATCTTCACTTGCGCTGACGGATGTACAGCACTAGGTTGTGATCGACCAGCTCAAAACCGTGCTCTTCAACGATCTCGCGCTGACGCTTTTCGATCGACGCATCGGTGAACTCGATGACTTCGCCGGTATCCACATCCACCATGTGATCATGATGACCGGTATCAGCCAGCTCGAACACGGCATGGCCGCCATCGAAATTATGACGCACCACTAGGCCGGCCGCTTCGAACTGGGTGAGGACCCGGTAGACCGTTGCCAGCCCTACGTCCTCGCCTGCTTCCATCAGCGCCTTGTAAACGTCTTCAGCGCTCATGTGGCGCTGCTCGGTGGTGTCCAGCATCTGCAATATCTTGACGCGCGGCAGGGTCACTTTCAGACCCGCTTTGCGGAGTTCGTTGTTCTCTACCATGCTCTTTCTCGGTGCCGAGTGCTTTCGCAGCCCTCGGGAATACGGGTATGATCGGTGCTTCGTTGCCCAGCAAGATAGTGGAAGTCTCCCACCGATGCAAAACCTCAAGCAAACGCTGACCGGGCTCTCTCTGATGGGCCTAGCCATGCTCGCCGGCTGCTCTCTGCCGGGGGTTTACAAGATCGACATCCAACAGGGCAACGTTGTCACCCAGGACATGATAGACCAGTTGCGCCCCGGAATGACCCGACAACAAGTCCGGTTTATCATGGGTTCGCCGCTGATCCAGGACACCTTCCATCCCAATCGCTGGGACTATCTGTACAGCCTGCAGGCCGCCGGTGGCCAGCGTAAGCAGGAACGTGTCAGCTTGGTGTTCAATGGCGACAATCAGTTGAGCGGCCTGGCCGGTGACTTCATGCCGGGCACCAGTCGCGAACAACGGATCATGGGCACTGATAGCGGCACCACAGTGGACTCCACTGCGCCAGTGCAGCCTACTGCCCCTGCGGCAGCGCCGGAAACGCCCGCGATCCCCGGCTCGACCGAAGACAGCATCCAGAAAGAGATCGACAGTGCTCGTCCGGCCGATGTCCCTACGCCCGAGCGCATTCGCACCGAAGGGCAGTGATCCCCGACTAGAGGCCGGTCTTCGACCTGGCCTTTTCTGCGCGCCGCTTGCGACTCTCCTTGGGATCGGCAAGCAGCGGGCGATAGATCTCCACCCGATCTCCTTTTTCCAGCCTTCGCTCAGACGGGTTGATGACCCGCTTGCCAAAGATGCCGACTTGGCATTGCGCGCGCTGGTCGGGCTGCAATTTCTCAAGCAGCCCCGAAGACAGCACCGCCTGCTCGACCGTGGCACCCTCCTCCAGCTGCACACTCACTAGCCACTGCCGTTCCGGTAGCGCCAGCGCCACTTCGATGGGCAGGCGCTCAGCCATAGAGGGCTCGCGCACGCTGGCAGAAGGCATCCACCATGGTATTGGCCGCCTGATTGAACAGCGGCCCCAAGGTCGCGCGCACGATGGCGCTGTCGTATTCGAAGGAAAGATCCAGCGAGATCTTGCAGGCCTTGTCGCCCAATGCCTTGAATGACCAGACGCCATGCAGCTGCTTGAAGGGCCCCTTCTCCAGATCCATGGTGATGGACTCGTCCGGCACCAGGGTATTGCGGGTCGTGAACTGCTGGCTGAGGCCACCCTTGGCCACAGTGAGACCGGCGCGCATCAGGCCTTCGTCCTGCTCAAGGATCTGGGCGGACGAGCACCACGGCAGGAACTCCGGATAACGGTCCACGTCATTAACGAGCGCATAGAGCGCTGAAGCTGGATAGGGCAGCAACGCTGAACGTTGGATGTGCGTGCTCATCGGAACCTCGTAGAATAGCGAATTCGGTGTCGGACCTTGAATTTGAGGGCGGCGCACGCAATTTACTCCCGCACCAGCCTGCCGCGGCCCAGAACCGCGGTATTGTCCGTGTTTGCTCATACCCGCTCAAGCGCGTGGCGACATTTCCCCCGACTCGCTGTACCCTGGAATCATGGCCAAGCAAAAGAAAGTCTCCCCCGGCAGCATCGCGCAAAACAAAAAAGCGCTACACGAATACTTCGTCGACACCCGTTTCGAAGCGGGTGTTTCTCTCGCAGGTTGGGAGGTCAAGAGCCTGAGAGCCGGCAAGGCGCAGCTGACTGATAGCTATGTCCTGCTCAAGGACGGCGAAGCCTGGCTGCTCGGCAGCCACATCACCCCGCTGCAGACGGCCAGCACCCATGTCATCGCCGATCCGACCCGGACCCGCAAGCTGCTGCTGAACAAGCGTGAGTTGGGCAAGCTGTTTGGCGCCGTGCAACAGAAGGGTTACGCCTGTGTCGCCCTGTCGCTCTACTGGAAAAAGCACCTGGTCAAATGCGAAATCGCCCTGGCCAAGGGCAAGAAGGAATTCGACAAGCGCGCCACCGAGCGCGAGCGCGATTCCGATCGCGAGATCCAGCGCGCCATCCGCAAGGACGCCAAGTGATAGAGCGGTCGAAAAACGTTTCGTCGACAATGACTTGCGTAGGACGGCTGGAATTCCTATAGTGAACGACCAGCAAGTTTTGGGGGCGATTAGGATTCGACGCCGGTAACGAAACTTGAGGGGCATGCCGAGCTGGTAGCAGAACTCGTAAATTCGCTGCTGCAAACTTATAGTTGCCAACGACGACAACTACGCTCTAGCTGCTTAACGCGGCTAGCAGTCGCTAGGGGATGCCTGTAAACCCGAAACGACTGTCAGATAGAACAGGATCGCCGCCAAGTTCGCTGTAGACGTAACGGCTAAAACTTATACAGCTCGCCCAAAGCACCCTGCCCGTCGGGCCGCAATGGGTTAACTCAGTAGACAGGGCTAAGCATGTAGAACCGATAGCGGAGAGCTGGCGGACGGGGGTTCAAATCCCCCCGCCTCCACCAAAAAGAAAGGGCAGCCACTGGCTGCCCTTTTTCTTTGCCCGATCGACGAGTCCCTTAGAAGGGAATGTCGTCATCGAAGCTGTCGTAGTCCTGCTGAGCCGGCTGCTGTTGCGGCTTGGGCTGCTGCTGGGGACGGCTGTTGCCGTTGCCGCCATTACCACCATTGTCGTACTGCGGTGCCGACTGCTGCGGACGGGGAGCACGCTGCTGCTGGGGCGCAGGTGCGCTCTGGTTGTATTCGTCGTTACCACCGGCATTGCCACCGCGGCCACCCAGCAACTGCATGTTGCCATTGATGTCGACCACGATTTCAGTGGTATAGCGATCCTGACCGTCCTGCCCCTGCCACTTGCGAGTGCGCAGGGAGCCCTCGACATAGACCTGGGAGCCCTTGCGGATGTACTCGCCGGCGATCTCGGCAAGGCGACCGAAGAACACCACGCGGTGCCACTCGGTGCGATCCTGCTGTTGGCCGGTCTGCTTGTCCTTCCAGCTCTCACTGGTGGCGAGGGTGACATTGGTCACCGCGTTGCCATTGGGCATGTAACGGGTTTCGGGATCGGCGCCGGCGTTGCCGACGAGGATGACTTTGTTGACGCCACGGGCCATATGAATCTCCTGGTGAGGCTGTCGATCAAGCGGCGACTGGCGTTTGGCTTACCAGTCGCTCCAATTGCGCTCGATCGACGATTTTAGTATCGATCTTGATGTAGACGGCTTGTTCTTCCGCCACCACTACCGCGTCGGTCACTCCAGCCAGGGCCAACAGGCGTCCGACCAATCCTTGGTCGTTGACTAGCTCAGGCGCAACCGGCAAACGCAGACTGGTGACATAGGGCGGTTCCCGCATCGTACCAGCTATCACCGCCCATCCCAGGCAAAGCGCTGCACAACCCAGGAAGACGGTGGACAGACCACCATGCTGGAACAGCCAGCCACCGAGGATACCGCCCAATGCGGAACCAAGGAACTGACTGGTGGAATAGATCCCCATGGCGGTGCCCTTGCCACCGGCTGGCGCCACTTTGCTCACCAGCGACGGCAGCGAGGCCTCCAGCAAATTGAAGGCGGTGAAGAACACCACGATGCCAATGACCAGGGCCACCAGGCTGCCGCTGAAGAAAAAGAAGTACAGCTCGCACAGCACCAGCACGCTGATGGCACCCACCAGCACGCGCTTCATGCGCCGCTTCTTTTCACCATAGATGATGAAAGGGACCATAGCGAAGAAGCCGACTACCAGCGCCGTGAGGTAGACCCACCAGTGCTCTTCCTTGGGTAGACCGGCATGGTCGGCCAGTGCCAGCGGCAGGACGACGAAACTGGCCATCAGTACGGCGTGCAGTGACAGGATCCCAAAGTCCAACCGCAGCAGATCCCGATTGCGCAGAGTGGCGCCCAACGCCTGCCGGGCCAGGTTCGACTCCCGATGGGAGAAGGGCGAGGCATGGCGTGGCACCAGAAACAGCACAAGGAGCAGACCAATCAGCGCCAGCCCACAGGTGGCCCAGAACAGGCCAGCAAGCCCATAGGCTCGCGTCAGCAGCGGCCCAGTGACCATCGCCACGGCAAAGGACACACCGATGCTCATACCGATGGTGGCCATGGCCTTGGTCCGGTGCTGTTCGCGGGTCAGGTCCGACAGCAGCGCCATGATGGCCGCGGAAATGGCGCCGCCACCCTGCACGATACGACCGGCGATGACACCCCAGATGGAATGGGCATTGGCGGCAATGGCGGCACCAACTGCGAACACCAGCAGTCCACCTATGATGATGGGTCGCCGACCGATTCGATCAGACAGGGTGCCCAGGGGAATTTGCAGTACTGCCTGGGTCAAACCATAGGCACCTATGGCAAGACCAATAAGTGCGGGAGTCGCATCCGCCAACTCCTGACCATAGGTCGCCAGGACCGGAAGCACCATGAACATACCGAGCATACGAAAGGCGAAGACCAGGGCCAGCCCCAGGGCGGCACGGCGTTCGACGCCGTTCATGGCTTCACTACGCTTGTCGAGCATTGATAATCCTCTCGTCGGCGACAGGCTTTTACGTCGCCAAACAGCTTTAAAACAGTCGTGACAATGACCATTTAGGGAGGAAGCGGTGAAGATAGCCGAGCGCTCGTCCGAACGTTCCCGACCGCCAGGATCACGAACGCCCGATCACCGCTATCGGGCCAGCAATTTTACCAGCCTTGCCCCCTCTCTCACAGGCGCGGCAGATAGCCGCAGCCCAGGACGAGGCTCCAGTCCTATTGAAGCGCCGCCAAAACGAGGCAGAAGTTTACGTGGATAAAATCCTCATCCGTGGGGCCCGCACCCATAACCTGAAGAACATCGACCTTACCCTTCCCCGGGACAAGCTCATCGTCATCACTGGGTTGTCCGGTTCCGGCAAATCCTCACTGGCCTTCGACACCCTCTATGCCGAAGGCCAGCGCCGCTATGTGGAATCCCTGTCGGCTTACGCCCGGCAATTCCTGTCGATGATGGAAAAGCCCGATGTGGATACCATCGAAGGCCTGTCTCCGGCGATTTCCATCGAGCAGAAGTCCACCTCGCACAACCCACGCTCCACCGTGGGTACCATCACCGAGATCTATGACTACCTGCGCCTGCTCTATGCCCGAGTCGGCACCCCGCGCTGCCCAGAGCATGACGTGCCCCTGGAAGCCCAGACCGTCAGCCAGATGGTCGACCAGGTACTGGCCATGCCGGAGGGTCAGCGACTGATGCTGCTCGCCCCCATCGTGCGCGAGCGTAAGGGCGAGCACCTGTCCGTATTCGAGGAGTTGCGCGCCCAGGGCTTCGTGCGCGTGCGCGTCAACGGCCGTCTGCACGAGATGGACGAGCTGCCCAAGCTCGACAAGCAGAAAAAGCACACCATCGAGGTGGTGGTGGATCGCTTCAAGGTGCGTGAAGACCTGCAGCAGCGCCTGGCGGAATCCTTCGAGACCGCCTTGAAGCTGGCTGACGACATCGCCATCATCGCGCCCATGGAGGGGGAGACCGGCGAAGAGATCGTCTTCTCTGCACGCTTCGCTTGCCCGATCTGCGGCTTCTCCATCGGCGAGCTGGAGCCCAAGCTGTTTTCCTTCAACAACCCCGCCGGTGCCTGCCCTACCTGCGACGGCCTGGGCGTGAAGCAATTCTTCGATGCCCGCCGCGTGGTCAACGAGGAGATGAGCCTCAGCGAGGGCGCCATTCGTGGCTGGGACAGACGCAATGTCTACTACTTCCAGATGCTCGGCTCGCTGGCGAGCCACTATGGCTTCAGCCTGGACGAACCTTTCAAGAGCCTGGACGACAGGCATCGCAAGGCGGTACTCAGCGGCTCCGGGCGCGAGAGCGTCAACTTCCGCTACCTCAATGATCGCGGCGACATCGTCAAGCGTGCCCATCCGTTCGAAGGCATCCTGCCGAACCTGGAACGGCGTTACCGCGAGACCGAATCCCAGAGCGTGCGTGAAGAGCTGGCCAAGTATCTAAGCACTCAGCACTGCCCCGACTGCAACGGGACTCGTCTGCGGCGCGAAGCCCGGCATGTCTGGGTTGGCGACAAGACCCTGCCAGCGGTCACCCGCCTGCCGGTAGGCGATGCCACCCAATACTTTCAGGACCTCAGCCTCAAGGGTCAGCGGCAACAGATCGCCGACAAGATCCTCAAGGAGATCCGCGAGCGTCTGCAGTTTCTGGTCAATGTTGGCCTGGACTACCTGACGCTGGATCGCAGTGCGGACACCCTGTCCGGTGGCGAAGCCCAGCGTATCCGCCTGGCCAGTCAGATCGGGGCAGGCCTGGTGGGCGTCATGTACATCCTCGACGAGCCCTCCATCGGACTGCACCAGCGCGACAACGAGCGCTTGCTGGGCACCCTGACCCACCTGCGCGACCTAGGCAATACCGTCATCGTTGTCGAGCACGACGAGGATGCCATTCGCCTGGCGGACTATGTCATCGATATCGGCCCCGGTGCTGGCATACACGGCGGCCAGATCATCGCGGAAGGCACGCCTGACCAAGTCATGAAGCATCCTGACTCGGTGACGGGTCAGTACCTATCGGGTCGCAAGAAGATCGTCGTGCCTGCCAAGCGCACGGCGCGTGACAAGAAAAAGCTGCTGAAGCTCAAAGGCGCTCGAGGCAACAACCTGCAGAACGTGAATCTGGAGATTCCGGTAGGCCTGCTGACCTGTGTGACCGGAGTATCCGGCTCAGGCAAATCGACCCTGATCAATAACACCCTGTTCCCGCTGACCGCCACGGCGCTCAATGGCGCAACGACCTTGGAAGTTGCAGCTCACGACAGCTTCGATGGCATGCAGCACCTGGACAAGGTGGTGGACATCGACCAGAGCCCCATCGGCCGGACACCGCGCTCCAACCCGGCGACCTACACCGGCCTTTTCACTCCCATCCGCGAGCTGTTCTCCGGCGTCCCGGAATCCCGTTCCCGTGGCTACACTCCGGGGCGCTTCTCCTTCAACGTCAAGGGCGGTCGCTGCGAGGCCTGCCAGGGTGACGGAGTCATCAAGGTGGAGATGCACTTCCTGCCTGACGTCTACGTCGCCTGTGATGTCTGCAAGGGCAAGAGATACAACCGCGAGACCTTGGAAGTGAAGTACAAGGGCAAGACCATCACCGAGGTCCTGGACATGACCATCGAAGAAGCCCATGCCTTCTTCGAATCCATCCCGGCGTTGGCGCGCAAGCTGCAAACGCTTATGGATGTGGGCCTGTCCTATATCCGCCTGGGCCAGAGCGCTACGACCTTGTCAGGCGGTGAGGCCCAACGTGTGAAGCTGGCGCGGGAGCTGTCCAAGCGGGATACCGGCAAAACGCTCTATATCCTGGATGAACCCACTACCGGCCTGCACTTCGCTGATATCCAGCAACTGCTGGACGTGCTGCATCGACTGCGGGATCACGGTAATACCGTGGTGGTGATCGAGCACAATCTGGACGTCATCAAGACCGCCGATTGGTTGGTGGACCTTGGACCGGAAGGTGGCTCCAAGGGTGGCCAGATCATCGCTACGGGTACACCCGAGGAGGTTGCGGCCAACAAGAAGTCCTATACCGGCCACTTCCTCAAGCCCTTGCTGGAGCGTGATCGGGAGTAGTCCCGAGTATCGACCAGAACGCAAAAAGCCCGGCACAAGCCGGGCTTTTTGTTGCTCTCGTAGGTTGGGTTGAGCGAAGCGAAGCCCAACATCCAGGCCTCACCCCGCTGCTCGGCACAGGCTTCCTTTCCAAAGCTCACTGCGCACACCCAGCGTTCGCCTGTTGGGCTTCGCTGTGCTCAGCGCCAACCTACGACCGTCTCTTGCCGCGTGCATCTCTTCATCTTCAAACACAACAGCCCGGCGTAGCCGGGCTGTCTGGGGCCTTTGCACTTTTGGCTTCCAGAAGCATCTAGCTGGCAAGCCATACTCCCAACACCGCTCTAGCCCCCTCTCCCCCTGGGAGAGGGTTAGGGTGAGGAAAGCCTCAACCGCATGGCTTTCTGGCTTACCGGCCTTCCAGCTTCCGCCTGCAGGCCCTTCCGCCCAAGTCCCTTGGCACCCCGCCAAAACTTTTCCCGCCCCAAAGACAACACCCCCGCCAGAGTGATCTGAGCGGGGGTGCTGGGTGTTAGGCGCTTGACGATGACCTACTCTCACATGGGGAAACCCCACACTACCATCGGCGATGCATCGTTTCACTTCTGAGTTCGGGAAGGGATCAGGTGGTTCCAATGCTCTATGTTCGTCAAGCAATTCGGTTGGCTGGCCAGGCGATGGGGCTGCCTGGCTGGCCCAATTGGGTCTGTGATTGAAGTAGACAATTCGTCTTGGGTCTTGCGAACCCACGCGCCTGTTTTCGGCGTCGTCTTCCTCACGCTCTGACCTGCGGTCAGATTGTTTGGGTGTTATATGGTCAAGCCTCACGGGCAATTAGTATCGGTTAGCTCAACGCCTCACAGCGCTTACACACCCGACCTATCAACGTCGTAGTCTTCGACGGCCCTTTAGGAAGCTCAAGGCTCCAGTGAGATCTCATCTTGAGGCAAGTTTCCCGCTTAGATGCTTTCAGCGGTTATCTCTTCCGAACATAGCTACCCGGCGATGCCACTGGCGTGACAACCGGAACACCAGAGGTTCGTCCACTCCGGTCCTCTCGTACTAGGAGCAGCCCCTCTCAAATCTCAAACGTCCACGGCAGATAGGGACCGAACTGTCTCACGACGTTCTAAACCCAGCTCGCGTACCACTTTAAATGGCGAACAGCCATACCCTTGGGACCGGCTTCAGCCCCAGGATGTGATGAGCCGACATCGAGGTGCCAAACACCGCCGTCGATATGAACTCTTGGGCGGTATCAGCCTGTTATCCCCGGAGTACCTTTTATCCGTTGAGCGATGGCCCTTCCATACAGAACCACCGGATCACTAAGACCTACTTTCGTACCTGCTCGACGTGTCTGTCTCGCAGTCAAGCGCGCTTTTGCCTTTATACTCTACGACCGATTTCCGACCGGTCTGAGCGCACCTTCGTACTCCTCCGTTACTCTTTA
Organism: Pseudomonas oryzihabitans; assembly: GCF_001518815.1. Taxonomy (NCBI): domain Bacteria; kingdom Pseudomonadati; phylum Pseudomonadota; class Gammaproteobacteria; order Pseudomonadales; family Pseudomonadaceae; genus Pseudomonas; species Pseudomonas oryzihabitans. The sequence goes on along the minus strand of NZ_CP013987.1, from coordinate 477,558 downwards.
GGAGGAGACCGCCCCAGTCAAACTGCCCACCATACACTGTCCTCGATCCGGATAACGGACCAGAGTTAGAACCTCAAGATTGCCAGGGTGGTATTTCAAGGATGGCTCCACGCAGACTGGCGTCCACGCTTCAAAGCCTCCCACCTATCCTACACAAGCAAGCTCAAAGTCCAGTGCAAAGCTACAGTAAAGGTTCACGGGGTCTTTCCGTCTAGCCGCGGATACACTGCATCTTCACAGCGATTTCAATTTCACTGAGTCTCGGGTGGAGACAGCGCCGCCATCGTTACGCCATTCGTGCAGGTCGGAACTTACCCGACAAGGAATTTCGCTACCTTAGGACCGTTATAGTTACGGCCGCCGTTTACCGGGGCTTCGATCAAGAGCTTCGCTTGCGCTAACCCCATCAATTAACCTTCCGGCACCGGGCAGGCGTCACACCCTATACGTCCACTTTCGTGTTTGCAGAGTGCTGTGTTTTTAATAAACAGTCGCAGCGGCCTGGTATCTTCGACCGGCATGAGCTTACGGGGTAAACCCTTCACCCTCACCGGCGCACCTTCTCCCGAAGTTACGGTGCCATTTTGCCTAGTTCCTTCACCCGAGTTCTCTCAAGCGCCTTGGTATTCTCTACCCGACCACCTGTGTCGGTTTGGGGTACGGTTCCTAGTTACCTGAAGCTTAGAGGCTTTTCCTGGAAGCATGGCATCAACCACTTCTCCTTCTAAAAGAAGGATCGTCATCAGTTCTCGGCCTTAACTGTCCGGATTTACCTAAACAGTCAGCCTACCACCTTAAACTTGGACAACCATCGCCAAGCTGGCCTAGCCTTCTCCGTCCCCCCATCGCAGTAACTAGAAGTACGGGAATATTAACCCGTTTCCCATCGACTACGCCTTTCAGCCTCGCCTTAGGGACCGACTCACCCTGCGTCGATTAACGTTGCGCAGGAACCCTTGGTCTTTCGGCGTGCGAGTTTTTCACTCGCATTGTCGTTACTCATGTCAGCATTCGCACTTCTGATACCTCCAGCAAGCTTCTCAACTCACCTTCACAGGCTTACAGAACGCTCCTCTACCGCATCACCAGAGGTGATACCCGTAGCTTCGGTGCCTGGTTTGAGCCCCGTTACATCTTCCGCGCAGGCCGACTCGACTAGTGAGCTATTACGCTTTCTTTAAAGGGTGGCTGCTTCTAAGCCAACCTCCTAGCTGTCTAAGCCTTCCCACATCGTTTACCACTTAACCAGGACTTTGGGACCTTAGCTGACGGTCTGGGTTGTTTCCCTTTTCACGACGGACGTTAGCACCCGCCGTGTGTCTCCCATGCTCGGCACTTCTGGGTATTCGGAGTTTGCATCGGTTTGGTAAGTCGGGATGACCCCCTAGCCGAAACAGTGCTCTACCCCCCAGAGTGATACATGAGGCGCTACCTAAATAGCTTTCGAGGAGAACCAGCTATCTCCGAGCTTGATTAGCCTTTCACTCCGATCCACAAGTCATCCCCTGCCTTTTCAACGGAAGTGGGTTCGGTCCTCCAGTCAGTGTTACCTAACCTTCAACCTGCTCATGGATAGATCGCCCGGTTTCGGGTCTATTCCCAGCGACTAGACGCCCTATTAAGACTCGCTTTCGCTACGCCTCCCCTATTCGGTTAAGCTCGCCACTGAAAATAAGTCGCTGACCCATTATACAAAAGGTACGCAGTCACCCAACAAAGTGGGCTCCCACTGCTTGTACGCATACGGTTTCAGGTTCTATTTCACTCCCCTCTCCGGGGTTCTTTTCGCCTTTCCCTCACGGTACTGGTTCACTATCGGTCAGTCAGGAGTATTTAGCCTTGGAGGATGGTCCCCCCATATTCAGACAGGGTTTCTCGTGCCCCGTCCTACTCGATTTCATTGATAAGAGCGTTTCGCGTACAGGGCTATCACCCACTATGGCCGCACTTTCCAGAGCGTTCCGCTACTCTCAAATCAACTTAAGGGCTGGTCCCCGTTCGCTCGCCACTACTAAGGGAATCTCGGTTGATTTCTTTTCCTCAGGGTACTTAGATGTTTCAGTTCCCCTGGTTCGCCTCTTAACCCTATGGATTCAGGTTAAGATACCTAGCTTATGCTAGGTGGGTTTCCCCATTCAGAGATCTCCGGGTCACAGGTCATTTGCCACCTCACCGAAGCTTATCGCAGGCTATCACGTCTTTCATCGCCTCTGACTGCCAAGGCATCCACCGTATGCGCTTCTTCACTTGACCATATAACCCCAAGCAATCTCGCCGGCGTCACAAGGACGCTACCGATCTGCAGGGCGTTAGATGAGTGAAGACGACATTTCGCCGAAAACTTGCGCTTGAGTTCGCAAGATTTTACCTTGACGACACTAACTGCCAGTGAAAACAGTTAATGCAGTCTACTTCTATCACTTTCCCAATTTTTTAAAGAACAGTTCTGATCAAAGACCAGACATCAGAGTTTGGGCTACACCGGATGGTGCATCAAACGCTCATGTCTGAGCTTTTCAAGCAATTGCGTTAGCGGTTAGGTGGAGATGGTGGAGCCA